>CAVVNG010000015.1:0-390915 GCA_963749545.1 uncultured Solirubrobacterales bacterium | reverse complement strand
CTCATAATCCGTCGCGCGCAGGTTCGAGTCCTGCCCGGGCCATAGCGAAGCAGCTGGAAATCAGGACTATTTCCGCCTCCCACCTGGCTATGACGAATAACAAGCGGTGCCGCCTGCGTGGCAGCGGAGGCCGAGCCGGTACGCGGACATCGTGAACCTCTGCCTGTGCCCGTCCGTGCTGCAGATCTCCCAGCCGAAGTCGATCTGGTTCAGCCCGGTCGCCACGGTCAGATGGCGGCTGACCAGCCACTTCAGCATCGCGAGCACGTTCACCGTTCCGCTGCTCTCGTTGCCATGACGGACCATGTAGATGGTGTGAAAGCCCGTCGAGCCGTCGCTCGGGTCCTGCCATACCGCGTAGCGCACGTGCTCGAACTCTGGTCTGGCGACGATCCTGCCGGGGGGCGGATTGGTCCGGTGGTCGTCTACCCAGATCATCACCTCTTGGGCGTAGTCCGTGACGGCACCGTTGCCCATCCAGATGTCGTAGGCGGCCTCGTTGTCGCCGACTGATGGCATCGACTGCCTGAACGTGCTCGAGATCGCCGTGAACCCGGCCAGCGGTGTCGGCGCGTCCTGCGTGGTCGTCAGGATCTGCTGGACATCCGGGTAGGACAAGACCGCGGTGTTGCCCCGCGGCTGGTCCGAGGTAACCGACCACTTGCCCGGGGTGTGCACACGGATCGTCTGCCGATGCCCAGGCCCAGCAGGGTTCCACATATCGTTTAGCACGTAGGTGTTGAAGCCGTCCGAGTCGCTGATCGGCTTGTACCTGTACGGCCCACATGCCGGCCCGGGGTTCTCGTTGCCGGCGTCAGTCCGGATGCAGAGCGACCCCGACGCCGATGCCTGGCCCGCCACGCCCGACGCGATCAAGCCGGCTCCGATCAACCCAACAACGGCAGCACGCACCGAGCGGCGTCGGCAACGCGAGCCCACACTTGGTCGCCGAGCTGGGATCACGACGGTGAATTCTCGCACCGCGTGCGTTCCGCAACTTTTGACGGCCCTTGTTGTTGTGCGTGTGGAGGCGCGTCCCAGCCCAGAGGAAGTTGGGCCTTTCGGCGCGCTGCCGCACCGCACATAAGGTCGGTGGATTGGCCGAGCTGTCTTGCGGCAAGGGGCATCCCGATTTCCCGCAAGACAAACGAAAGGAGCATGTTGTGAAGCGACTTGGATCGCTGATTGGCGTAGCGAACGTTGTGGCCGCCTGCGTGATCGGGCTCGCCGGAATCACCGGAGCAAGCGCGGCCTCGACGCTGCCCACGCTCAGGCTCGCGCTCACCGGGAAGACCGGGATCAAGGTCTCCGGGTCGGAGGTCTCGGGCGCTGTGAGGATCACCTCGACGTTCAAAGGCAAGCACCAAGGCGACTTCGGGCTCGTCCGCCTCGACCCGGGTGTGCCGTTCACGAAGGCGTTCCATGCCGTGCAGAGCCACCACGGCGACCTCAACGCGCTGACCCCGTTCGGCTCGCTCATGGTCGACGGCACTGCCCCTGGCACGATCGAGACGGTCCTGACGCCCGGCAACTACGTCGCGCTCAACATCACCGGCAACGGACAGCCGGCGTTCAAGCAGTTCACGGTCACGAAGTCGGCCTCGCCGGCACCGTTGCCGGCCGCCGCGGCGACGGAAACGTCGATCGAGTTCGCCTTCAAGGGCCCCAGCGTCCTGCACAAAGGCACCATGGTGCGGGTGAGGAATGCCGGTTACCTGGTGCATATGGATGTCCTGATCGGGGCTCGCAACAAGGCCGGCGCTAACAGAATCAAGGCGCTGTTGAAGGCCGGCAAGGATCGCGAGGCACAGAAGCTCGCCATTAGCTTTCTCAGCCTCGCGGGTCCCGTATCGCCAGGCGCGATGCAGCAGGAGATCCTGAACTTTGCACCTGGCTACTACGTCCAGGTCTGTTTCATGGACACCCAGGACCACCGTGAGCACACCCAGCTCGGTATGGATCGCGTAGTCCGGATCGTTAAGTGAGGAGTGGTGCGGAGGGCCGCGCGAATCGGTCGCGCGGCCTCCGCACCGGACTGCTGACGCTGGCCTCAGAGGAGGTCATGCTCGCGCCCCGGCCGGGGCGGCTTCAGAGACCGGATGCCCGGCCCCGTTGGCATGGCCCCCGACATCGGTCTGAGTGGGAGTGTCCTCGACCATGTATGGCCCAGGGGTCCGGGCGCTGGCAGGACCTATGGGCTCAAGATGGCGTGCTTCGCCCGCACGCTGCGCCGGCGAACTTCTCGACGCCGCCGTCGACGATCTGCTGCAGGACGAGCGGATCATCCACCTTGGTCTGGGGAACGATCAACTTCGTATCGACCACGACACCGCCACCCGCCAGCCTGGTGGCCTTCATCTCGAAGGTCGCTCGTTCCGTGTTGGGCGGAGCGCCGGGCTCCGTCTCGGGTGCCACGGTCAGAGAACCGGTGCTGGCGAACTCCGGCTTCAGCGGCCGATAGTCAAACGGGGTGCTGAGCTTGCCCGCCCTCGACAGCGCGAGTTCCTGCTTCTCTCTCGCGACGACGGCGGGAGAGGTTTCGACAAACCGCGTTCTGACCCGGGAGCAGAGGTCGAAGAGCATCGTCGCGGCATGGAAGCCGACGTTGCCCCCGATCAGCGTCGGGCTGGGCGATCGTCGAGGATCGGGACGTTGCCGACCGTGACGATCGCGTCCTCGAGGGGGATGCGCGCGGCATCGTTCGCCTTGCTCGAGTGGACACGTTTCAGATGGATCGTCGCCGAGCTCGCCTTGCCCGCCCGCACTCAGTTCCCCGGCGGGATGGTCGCTTGCTTGCACCGCGACACATCGGACTGCCTCGGAGGCGAACTGGGGCAAACGCACGGCGACCCTTCCGAGTGCGCGGTCGTCGTCCGGAAGGCAGATCGCCCGGGTGGGACCACGCTCTTCGGAGATCTCTCGGCGGAGCCACGTTCGAAGGTCATCTGCCATCCACCACCGCAGAGCAAGCTAGCGGATCATCAGAGTCCTCAATGACGCGGTTTCCTACGAAGGGGCTTCCCCTATATGTCGGTGAGAGCGTCTCGCGACGAAATGAGCTCCCCCTCGTGCCGAGGCCTGGCTCATGGCTCGGTTCCGAGACCGACCGGAAACCCACCCTCGGGGGTGCCCGAGCGCGGAGCCAGGTTGCACACCTGCACCCTTAGGTGCTTTGAGGGAGCCAGCTGAAGCGGCGAGTGGCGACCACGAGCCCCGCGATCCCCCACGCTGCCAGCACGGCGAGGTCGCCCCACTTGATCCCGCTGCCGACGGTGTGCGGGTTATACGCGGCGAGGAGGGCATCTGCGAGCGCGTGTATCGGGAAGACCCGCGCGATATCGATCAGCCAGTGAGGAAGCTCGAGGATCGGGATGAAGACGCCAGAGATGAAACAGAGCGGCAGAACGGTTGCCAGAACGACGGGCTGAGCCGCATCCGGATTCTTGACAAGCGAGGTGACAGCAAAGCCGAGGCAGCAGAACACGAGGGCGCCCAGGACGATGTCGAGGAGAAAAGCTGGGCCTGTCCGGGCGGGGATATGCGCGGCGAAAGCGGCCCAACCGATGGCGAGCAGAACAGCCATGATCGCCACAGCGGACACCGCGGCGACAAGAGAGCGGGCGGCGATGATCGCGCTCGCGGGGACCGGCGTGGTCCGTCGACGCTTGTAGATGCCGGCCTCTCGGTAGCCGACGACCGAGACGACGAGATTCGAGAACGTCCCAGCGATGAGGCCATAGGCGATGATGCCGGGGACGTAATACACCGGCTCGTCGATCCTTCCGCCCGCCACGGCGACGTTCTGGTGGTGGAACACCGCCCCGAAGATCAAGAGAAACAGGACAGGCAGGGCGAGCGTGAAGAACACGCTCTGCTTGTTGCGCCAAAAGCAGCGAAGATCAGCACGGTACTGGTGCACCGCAAGGCCGATGAAGGACCGGCGGTGGCGCTCGATGCCGGCCTCGGCGAGGGTCATGCCTGCTCTTCGGTCAATTCGAGATAGATGTCCTCAAGCGTGGGCCGAGTGACCTCCAAATCGGGGATATCCAAGCAGCGCTCTTTCGCCCACCCCGCGAGATCGCCGACCAGCGATAGTGCGCTACTCACCTTCACCTCGACCTTGCTATCTCGGCAGGCGACCACCGCGCAAGCGACTGTCGGCGGCAGATCCGCCACCGAGGTGCCGGGCGGGAGAGTAAAGCTGACAGTGGATGCCTTGGTGGCGCGCTCTCCGATGTCCGTGCCCGTTCCCTCGGCGATGATGCGTCCTCTGGCGATCACTGCGATCCGGTCGGCCAGGCGTTCTGCCTCATCCATGTAGTGGGTGGTGAGAAAGATCGTCTTCCCAAGATCCGGCAGGCTTGAAATCACGTCCCAGGCGGCGTGGCGCGCCGAGGGGTCAAAACCCGTAGTGGGCTCGTCAAGGAACAACAGATCTGGATCGCCGATCAGCGCCAGCGCAACGTCGAGGCGCCTGCGCTGACCGCCGGAAAGATGCCCGCATCGGGCCGTGGGGCGATCGGCGAGACCGACAAGGCCGAGCGTCTGGTCGACCGAGCGGGACTTCGGGTAGTAGCCGGCGTACAGCGACACGCACTCCTCGACCGTCAGCTCCGGCTCAGGCTCAGACTCCTGCAACACAACGCCGATGCGGGCGCGCCATTCACTCCCGGCGCGGCCAGGGTCTTCCCCGAGTACGGAAACCTCGCCCGCGGTCCGATGCCGGAGCCCTTCCAGGATCTCCACCGTGGTCGTCTTGCCGGCCCCGTTCGGACCGAGGAACGCGAACACCTCCCCGGGGTGAACCTCCACGTCGATCCCCGACACGGCCTCAACCGCCCCGTAACACATCCGCAGCCCGTGCACCTCGACCACCGGGCCGGCCATCATCGCTACCGCTCCAGAGGTCGTCGGCCCGGGAGAGCTCGGCTCGCGACCAGCGCGTCGGACCTCCCCGTCGCCGCTGCTCGCCAGCAAAGATCCATGCGCTCATTCTCCCACGGCCGGCGAACCTGGAAGACCAGCGCAGCCGTCCCGTTCGTCCAGGCGCCTTGGGTCCACAGGCGGCGTGATCGAACCGGCGCGCCGGTTCGATCGACGGCTCGGCTGACCGGGATGGCTGACGTCAGCGTCCGGCGTCGCGCCGCGGTGGTGTTGCGGCGATGAGCTGTGCGACCTGTCCGGGTGGGATGAGTCGGCCCGGCGACGGATCGGCAGCGACCCGGGCGAGATCGGGCGAGGCTGCTGTCGTGCCGCCGGCGACGATCGTGTTCCCAGCCGTCTGGCCCAGCAGCCACACCCGGGGATACGCAATGGCCAGGGTTGACGCGGCGGCATGCACGTCACGGGCCAACCTGTTGTCAACGACATTGATCAATGTCAGCGGAGCAACTCGTGCGGCATCGGTGAACGCCTCGACCGTGATCAGACGCGCGGGTACGCGAGCGCCCAGGAACGCGTCGATGACGATCGCGTCCCAGCTGTTATCGGGCTGCTTGGCGATGTGGGCTCGGCCCTCGGCGTGCCGGACCCGTAGGCCGGGCGCACGGCGCAGCCCGAGATGCTCGCGAGCGAGGGCAAGCACGTCCCCATCCACCTCGCAGACATCCTGGCGCCCGTCAGGATCCTCCGCCGCGAGCGCGCGCGCGAGCGCACAGGCGCCACCCCCGACATGCAACACGCGCCGCGCGCCGGCGGCGTGCAGCAAGATTCGCAACCAGCGCATGTAGTCGAACTCGAGATGCGTGACGTCGGCGAGGTCGATGTAGGAGGCGTCCATGCCGCCCTGGCGCAGGAGCCGCCCCGATCGACGCCGCGGATCCACCTCGGCGATCAGCTCGCCGCGCCGGGCAACGGTTCGCCTGCGTTGCTGTCGGTGCGGCATGCCGACACCCTGACACACCTCGGACGGCTGTGATTCGCTCCCGGTCAGGCGGCGCGTCGCTGCGTGTCCGGGAGCGCCGGTTCGTCGCCTTCGGGCGGATGAGACACCGCGGCGTCGGAATCCGGGGCCGGTCGGGCCACGGGCGCGGTCCTGGTGAGCACCAGCGTGACCAGATAGGCGACCACGACGGCGACGATGATCAGCGGTTCCTGGCCGCTGCCCGCGGTCGAGGTCAGCACCGTGGCCAGCACGACCGCCGACAGCGGCAGCCTGAGGACCGCCACCATGGCCGCGCCCATCCCGACCGCGACGGCCGGGGTGACCCCGAACCCCGGTAGGCGCGATGCCAGCAGCCCGCCAGCGGCTCCGAGAAAGATGGCCGGGAAGGTCGGGCCTCCGCGGAAGCTGCCCAGCGACAGCGAGTAGCCGATCCCCTTGCACACGAGCAGCAGCACGAGGGCAAACGACGACCACGTGCCGGCCTGCGCGACGAGATTCGGGAGCGAGCTCTCCCCCGAGAAGAGGACCCAGTTGATGCTGTGATTCTCGGCCTGAGAGAAGCCGATCGCCAGCCCGGCGACACAGAGCCCAATGATGGGCAGCACGATCAGCGGACGCGGGGCGGCGAGCTTGAGCGTGGCCAACCCCCCGCGCATGATCACGTGGGTGACGACGCCAATGACGATGGCCAGCGCGATCGTCCATCCGAACTGACCCACCGTGGGGTGGGAAAACGCCGGCAGGTCCTTAATCGGGCCAAGCGCGATCGCGCTGCGGTTCAGGCCGGTCCACGACCCCAGCCCGATGGCCAGCAGCGACCCGATCCCCGCGGCAAGGATTCCGGGCACGACCACAAGCCGTGCCCTCGGCCCACCGATCCCGGTCACCTCAATCATCAGCACGGCGGCGATCAGGGGTGACACAAACAGAAACGAGAGCGCGGCGAACGCGCCGGCGGCACCGACGACCTGGAGGACCGAAGGAGGAGCGTCCCGGCGGACCAGAGCAACAATCAGCACCGCCAGGGCCGGACCGAGAGCAAGCAGTGGGGCCTCCGGCCCGAGCACGATCCCAAAGCTGATCGCAACCAGACCGGCGAACAGGACGCCGGGCAGCTCCACCGGGGTGACCGGCTTGCCGCCGCTCAGACCTTGGGCGGGAATATGCCCTCCGTTCCCCGGCAGGCGCGTAATGGCCAGCGCGACGATCACTCCGGCGATCGCGAGGACCGGAAGCGGCCACCAGACCGGCGGGCCATTGTGATACCCGAGCGCATTCGGGAGATGCGTATACAGCTCCTGGGTGACCTGGTGGATCAGCTCCAGGAAAGCCCACGTGGCGAAGGAGACGACGACGCCGACGACCGACACGATCACGAGCAGAGCGACGAATGGCTTGCTCGCCATCATCGCCTGCGCCTGGTCGGCGGTGATCTCCGGGGGGTCGCCCGTACTAGACATGAGCGTTGGCCGGCTCCGGCGGGCCGTTCATCGATCGCGGCGAGTTCGCGTCTCGCTCAGTTACCGGATGCACGAGGAGCGACCGTAGACGCCAGTGGGCGCACGGCGCATCACCCGGATCGGATGAGAATGCCGCGCGACCCTCTGCTAGCTCGCCTCATCGTTCGATTCGACTTCAGTGGCGCCGGCCAGAATGAAGTCCTCGAGTTCGAAGCTATTGTGGGCTTCGGCGACGTGCTGCTGCACCGCCGCGACTAGCTCCTCGTCGCTGGGCGCCGCAATCACCTCGTCGCAGCCCGCTTCGAGGCACACGAATTGCTTCCTCATCACCGTCATCGCGCCCTCAGCCGGCGGTGACGCCGACGACAAAGTCGATCGACGGGTCAAGGATCTGCTCAATCAGCGTTTCGTCGGCGGCCACGCCCATTTCACGGCATCGGTTGCGGTAATGCCTGACCTTGCCGACCTGGTATTTCTGCAGATCGAGCTCGGGAATCGCCCTCTGATACTCCACCAGGCCAACGATCGTGCCGCGGAATTCGTCGAAGACCTCGTGCACCAAGGGCTCCCAGTCCGGGTGCTCGGCGAGTAGCTCACGCACGACGGTGGTGCCGAACGTGATGTGGCGCCCCTCGTCCGACATGATCCGGCGGTAGCCCTGCTTGAGCGCGGGGAGTGCGTTCCAGGCTGTGCAGGTATCGACGACGATCTCGTAGGAGGGCATGGTCAGCACGCCCTCGACATGCCCGTTGTAGAGCGTCAGGAAGCGCAGGAACGCACGCTCGATCTGCCTGCGATCCTCGGTCTGGACCGCGGCCGTGAGCTCCCGGGCATATCTGGGAATGCCCTCGTGCAGCACCTCCTTTAGCTCGAAGCGACCGGTGGGGTCGACGGTCTTCTCACGCTCCATGAAGTAGGGCGTCACCTCGTCGGGCTCGAGAATTCCGGCCACCCGCTCATGCCATTGGGCAAAGAACTCGGCGTGTTTGCACTCCTCCATCAGGAACGTGCTGAGGTACATCAGCCAGTCGAAGCGGTCGAGTGCCCACGCGGCCTCGACCGTCGGAATGAGGTTTTCGGCCACAGCCTGCTCACCGGCGAAGAAGCGGACGGTGAGCCCCAGCAGCGCCTCCCGCCGTTGCTGTGAGAGTGTGGGCCAATCGGCGGCGTCCGGCGAGTAATCGAAGTCCCGCGGATTCCAGATCGCGTTCATCGCCTTCTCGTACTTCCGGTATACGTCCCCGCGCATCATCTCGCGCGTGAAGTGGAACCTCCTGTGGCTGTCGGCGTCTTGAGGCAGCAGAGGCGTTGCCTGGGTCATCGATCATCCCTCCTGTTGGGCGCGGCCAGACCAATGGCCATTGCCATTCTCCGTGCTGTGGCCCTCGGCCTCAACCAATCCGCCCGATGACCAGACCGGAGAACCGGATCTTCCGTGTAAGCTCCGGCCGATGGAGGGGGGACCAGGTGATGGCATCACGGGGCATCACAGCGCCGGCGGCCCCGCCCGGCGTTCGGTGGGCGACGCGCGAGCCTGGCGGAGCACCGTTGTCATAGCGCTGGCGCTGTTCTCGATCGCGGTCGCGGCCACGCCAACGGCCGTCGCACATACCCGGCCAGCGCTCCCCCGCCACCACGATGGTCTCGGCATCCGCCCCGGGAAGATCAAGCACGTGTGGCTGATCATCCTCGAGAACAAGTCCTACGACGCCACCTTCACGGGCCTGAACCGGAACACGTACCTCTGGCGCACGCTGCCCTCACAGGGCGTCTTGCTCAAGAACTACTTCGGAACGGGCCACTTCAGCTTCGATAACTACATCTCGCTCGTCAGCGGCCAGGCCACGCAGGCTGACACGCAGGTGGACTGCCCTTACTACGACCACTTCTCGGGGCATGTCGACCGATCGGGTTCGCTGCGGCACAACCCCAACTACGGCCAGATGACCTCCGCGCAGGGCCCCAACGCCGCGGCCGGCACGAACGGCTGCGTCTACCCGCCGAGCGTGAAGACGCTGTTCAACCAGTTCGATTCGGCCCACGTGAGCTGGAAGGGCTATGCCCAGGACCTCGGCTATCCGAGCACCGGGGCACCCAATCCGTCGGCCGGAGTGCAGGTGTGCGGCGCTCCATTTGGCTCGCCCGGACCGACGGGCAGCAAGACGCAGCCCAACCCGAGCGTCGCGAACGCGACCGACCAGTACCTGCCAAAGCATTTCCCGTTTCCATGGTTCGAGTCGATTCTGAAATCGGGCCAATGCAGCCACAAGCACATCGCGAGTCTGTTCGGCCGGCGCCACGGCCTCTTCCACGACCTGAGGCGGAAGGCGACGACGCCGGCCTTCAGCTGGATCACCCCGAATATGTGCAGTGACGGGCACGATGCGGTCTGTCACGGCAACAACCTTTCCGGAGGCTTCAGTGGACCCAACAGGCCCAGGAAGCCACGCAACTACACCGGGGGTCTCTACGCCGCCGACCTGTTCCTCCGGCATATCGTCCCGGCCATCGAACGGTCGCCTGCATACCGCGACGGTGGCCTGATCGACATCACCTTCGACGAGGCCTTCCCGCCCTTCACCTTCACCGCCAACAGCTTCGCCAATTCAAAGCGCGTGGCTCCGGACGCCGCCACGTCGATCGCAAATGACTCGGCCGGCGAGACCCTCTTCGGCCGGTCGGTGCACTTCGAGCCGACGGGACCCAACACGCCACTGGCCAAGAACGCTCTCGGGCAGGAGCTGTATCCCGGTCCGGGAGACAACGCCTTCGTCGACCGCCCAAGCATCTGCGTCGCTCAGACAGTGCCGCCAAAACCTAAGCGGACCTGCCTCCTCGGAGGTGGCGGCCATGTCCCAGGCCCGCGCACCGACGCCGGCGCGACCGCGCCGATGGGCACCTCGGCGATCTCCGACAACTCAATCGTCATCACCGATACGGGAAGATCGGTGACCGGCACCGGCATTCCGGCCGGCGCATTCGTAGGCAAGGTCACCAACACGCCGGTGATGGCGGCGGCCCCGAACCAGGATGGAGGCTTCGTTGTCGCCGGTTCGTTTGTGCTCGTCGATTCCTCCGGGCGGACGCTGCTGACGACAGGCGCGGTCAAGGGCATCACGGTCGGCCCGCGCACCCCGACGACCGATCCCCTATTCAACGCCACCTCGCCGACGACCGGTGGCGGCGACACGGGCAGCGTCCTGATCAGCCCGTACATCAAGCCGGGGACGGTCAGCAAGCGCTTCTACAACCACTACAGCTGGCTCCGCACGATGGAGGACCTGTTCGGTGTGGCGAGGTTCTCCCGCGGCCTCGATCACGCCGGCCACCTCGGATACGCCGCCCAGCCCGGCCTCGCTCCATTTGGACGCGATGTGTTCAACAGCCCCCTCGGCCGCCGGATCGGGTCGCTCGCCACCCCCGACATCGACCGGATCGTCCAGGCCAGCCCGGCGGAGCCCCAACTCGCGATCCAGGGTGACACGGTCGCCGTCGCGCTGGCGAGCGGGCGCGGACTGGCGAGGGTCGTCGGGCCCGCCGTTGCCAGGTCAGGTCTGAGCTCCGCCCCGACCTCGGTCCAGTGCACGTTCACGGTCAGGCTCTCGGCGCGATCAGGAATGCTCCCGCTCAGCGCGGCCGGGTTCGCCATCGTTGACGAGCTGGGCCAGCTTCATAGGCCTTCGGTTTCGGCGGTCAACGACACGCGGCTGCCCACGCACGTCGCTGCGGGCCGCTCGGTAACGCTGACGCTCCGAGCGGAGCTCCCCGTCGGCGGCGGCAGAATCAGCTGGACGCCGCAGGGACCCAGACCGACGGTCTCATGGGACTTCGACGTGGAAATCGATTGAGCGCACGTCCTCGATCCGGTCTGGAAGTCTGACTCGTCCAAAAATCGTGATTGGGCCGCCAATTGGCGACCCAATCACACCCGTCTCTCGCTTGGCGGCCCGACTCAGTGCGAGGGAGTCGCCAGCATCCCGTCGACGTTGCCCGCGCCGTCGGTGTAGAAGCCAACGAGGTCGCCGTTGTTGTTGACGCCGTTGACCAGCGTCGTCCCGATGCCATGGGGATCGTTGACGGTGGTAAAGCCGTGCGTGCTCGTCCAGGTGAAGCCGTAGCTCTTGGCGTTGTCACCGCTGCCGACGGTATACGCACCGACAACCTCGTCGTTGTTGTTGACCCCGAACGCCTGGGTCATCGAGGCGCCCTTCTTGTTGATGGTGATGAACTTCCCCTTCGAGGTCAGCAGGAAGGCGACCGCATTGCCCTTGACGGTGGCGAAGCCGGCGATGTCACCGTGGTTGTTGATGGCCGCGGCCGTGTTGCTGCTCACGTTCTTGGGGACGCTGATCAGGTGGAAGGTGTGGCTGTTGATGTTGTACGTGTAGCCATGACTGTTGCCCCGAGAGTCGTTGTAGAACCCCACCGCCTGGTTGGAATCGTTGACGCCCAGCAGCTGGTTCACGGGCGGGCGTGAGTTGTTGGAGGTCGGGTAGTTGACGTTGAAGAACCGGCCGTGCAGTTTGTAGAACCCGAAGTTGTTGTTGTTGGCGCTCTGGGTGTTCTGCTTGGACCAGAACCCGACCAGGACGCCGCCGTCGTTGAGCCCGGTGACCTGCGTCTGGACAGAGCCCGGGTAGTTGTTGACCGCGAAGTAGTTCTGGAAGTACTGCGGGAACAGCAGGTAGCCCTGGTTCGAATGGCCCTTCGCTCCGGAGCCGAAGTAGCCGGCGATCACACCGAAGTTGTTGATCCCGAGGAGCTGGTTGAACGTTGGGTCGCCGATGTTGTTCAGCGTCTTGAAGTGGTAGTGCTGGGAGCTCGCGAGCGCCGGACTGGTGAGCGCAGCCGCGCCAAACGCGGTCGCTTCTAGGAAAACACCTGGTTACCGCCGGCTGCACATCGGGCGATTGGACCGTCTTGGGGCCCGGGGTTTAGCCCGTCGACGCCGAGCTTTAGACCCGGTGGCCGGCTGTTTAGATTTAGAGCCACGACTGCTCAGGTCTGGAGACTCGGGTTGGTCAGCCGCCGGGGGTCGAGGCCGGCCCGGGCGAGGGATACAACGGGAGGATCAGGGGCGGTCGGGGTTTCTGCGAGAAGTCGAAGTCGCCCGTCAGGTCACCGAGCTGGCTGGCATCCTCGCGC
Source organism: uncultured Solirubrobacterales bacterium (assembly GCA_963749545.1). Lineage (GTDB taxonomy): Bacteria > Actinomycetota > Thermoleophilia > Solirubrobacterales > Solirubrobacteraceae > Palsa-465. Next base: position 378,426 of record CAVVNG010000015.1, on the reverse strand, counting down.
ACGTCTGGCCGTGGATCGGGGCGCCCGTCGGTTCGCGGATCGAGTCGCTGCCCGTCGAGAAAATCATCCTCGATGAATTTGGTGATCGCGTCGAAGCTGAGGGTCTGATGGTCGATGAAGCCGCGTCGCGCGTAGGGGCTGATCACCAGTGAGGGGATTCGGAACCCGTATCCGTTCTGATCGACCCGCGGCGGCGCAAGGTGGTCGTAGAACCCGCCCCAGTCGTCCCAAGTCAGGAAGATGGCGGTCGAGTCCCAGTCTCGACCGCGCATCACGGAGTTGATCAGGTTCGTGACGTATGCCTGGCCGACCTCGATGTTTGCCGGCGGATGATCCGAATGCTGTTGGTCGGGAACGACCCACGACACCGCCGGCAGGGTGCCGGTATGCGCCTCGGCGAGAAACCGCTGAACGGCCTGGATGTTGCCGAGTTGCCCGTCCTCGTGAACATCGGTGAATGACGGCAGCGGATTCCAGATGTCCGGAGTGCCGTGGTGGTGGGGCTGCGTCCCGGTGCAGTTGGCATTGCTGAGGCAGTCGGGGTCGGCCCCGGGCGTGACGAAGTAACCCCAGCTCACCCCCTGCTTGTGCATGAGATACGTGAGGTCAGTCCACGCGTAGTTGTAACTGGTCGAGATCAGGCTGGCGAGGCGGGCGCGCCGCCGCACGAACGCGCGCCGAACGCGCGCCTGGCACCGGGCGATCGCGCGCCGACCACGGAAGGCCACTCCGCCGCCCAGATTTCCCAGCAACGCACCTGCGGGATGCGCGAACAAACACCTGAACTGGGCCCGGTCCGAGGCGAGCAGCAGGCGCCTCATCCTGGCGCCCGCACGATGTCCGATCACGCCGACGCCCGCGATCTGCTCCGTCTGGTAACCACCGAGCTCGTCGTCGTTGACGCAGCTCGACGGGTCGCCCAAACGCGAGCAGTGTGCCGACCATTCGGAGACCATGTACAGGTGCGACGGCAGGCTCCATGAGAGGTCTGACTGGAACATGTGGTCGTCGAGGACGAAGTTCTCGGCGTACTTCCAGTAGTTGGGGATCTCACGCGCGTCGTGGTAGCCCATGACATCGGACCGCGTACCCGAGGCGCACACCCCGGAGAAGCCTCCGCAGCCCCGCCCCCCGGGTTGCTCCGAGAGCCGCACAAATCCGTCCATCTGTCCACCGTCGAGGTCCGCGCGCGCCGAACCGGCGGTGTGCGGCCCGCCCCCGTTTATCGGCGAGGGGTCATGAAACGGCCGGTCACACCCCCCATTCGCCGGATCCGGCAGACAGACCGTGAACTGTCCGTTTTTCGCCGGCAGGCCGTCGGCGCCGGGGTAGGTGCCGAAGTACGAGTCAAACGAGCGGTTCTCCTGCATGATCACCACCACGTGACGGATCTGATGTATGCCGGGCGGGATCGCCTGTCCCCGTTTGGTCGTCGTGGTCGACCCGGTCCTCGCCGTCGCCCCGTTGTGGTGGCTGCCGCCGCAGCCCGAGACCCCGCACGCGAGCGCGCACAGAAGAAGGGCCTGCCAAACGTGGATGCGCGGAGCTGGAATCGACATGCGGTGAGAACCTAGCGCCAGGGATGAGCCGAGGCTTAGAGACCTTTGCCTTGGCGGCGATACCCGATCCTGTCGCGGCCAATCCCTCGCACCACGCCCGCTTCTCGCGAGCGCGCGCTCGATTGTGGCGCGTGACGATGCCGAGCTCGCCCTCTGTGCCCGGGCAAGTGGCGATCTCGGCGGGCGTGCATTCCTCAGACAGCCCGTACGCGCACCCGCGGGCGCGCGTTGTTCACATAGCCCTTCGGGTTCCAGAGCGCCGCCTCGTCCTCCGGCTGCGTGGCCGCAGAGGAGTCCCAGGCGCGCACGAGGATCTCGTGTTCGCCGGGCGCGAGTTGCAGCCTGACACGCCAGTGGCGCCAGGCCCAGCGGCCGAGATCCTCGAGCAGCTCGGCCTGCAACCAGCGCCTGCCGCCGTCGAGCGAGACGTCGACGCGCGCGACATGCCGGTCCCCGCCGGCGAACGCATAGCCACGCACCTCAAGCGGCCCGGCCGGAACCGTCGCGCCATCGGCGGGAGACAGCACATCGGAGTTGAGAGCCACGAGTCCGAGAGCCATCCCCTCGTCGGGGCCCGGCGTGCCGTCCTCTGGCAGCAGTCGGTAGAGCACGCGCTGAAAGTGACCCGACCACGGAGCTGAACGAAGCTCGAGTCGCTCGAGCCACTTCACCGAGCGGGCTCCGATGTAGCCGGGCACGACCAGCCGCAGCGGCGCCCCGTGGATGGGGGGCAGCGGTTCGCCGTTCATCGACCAGGCCAGCAGCACCTCGGGCCGGTAGGCCTTGTAGAGCGGGATTGACCCGCCAAAGCGCTGTGCCGGGTTCGCCTCCGGGCAGAGATCCGCTCCCTCAAATCCCACATGGGATGCCTCGGGCAGGGTGCCTGCGAGCGCGAGCACGTCGCCAAGGGCGACTCCCGTCCACACAGCGGTCCCGGTCGCACCGGGGCCCCACGGCGACTCGCCGGGAATCTCTCGGATGGAGATCAGACCCGCGCGCCGATTGCCCGCACACTGAAGGGTCGCCGTAACCTCGCACTCTCGGAACGCTTCGCGCAGCGCGGCCAGCGAGAGAACCAGCTCCCGTTCGACCAGCCCGTGAACCCGCAGGCGCCAGGCCGCCGGGTCGATCTCGGGCACCGGTCCATGATCGCGTACGTAAAACGCGTCGGTGGCGGTCACCGAGTCCTCGCCCAGAGCAGCCAGTCCGGTCTCGGCATTGAACGGCTCCTCGACGTGGACCACCATGTCGCCGCGCTTTCCGTACCGATCCACGCGAGAAGCCTACGCGGCCATACGCAGGATTCACTGAGAGAGGCGAGGACATAGCATCCGTGAATCACGGATGGCGGCGGCGACACGATGGGTCGGAGGCCGCGCAGCGGCCCATCGTCAGCTCGCCGCTGATCGAGACACCGGGCGGTTTCGACTACACGGGCGCCGACTGCCAGCGTTGGATGCGCGAGACTGGCTTTGCCGACACCTACGTCGCAGCGCCTGGCGTGTCCCGATTCGATCGTCGTGGGATCAAGTAGCCAACCGGCGCATCATCTTCTAGCCCGAAAGAAAGGACCCGCTCATGGCCTACCTTCTCACTCACTTCTGGCCGGCTGGGACGCTGGAGCAGTACCGAACGACGCTGGCTGCCGTGCACCCGGCCGACGGTCTACCAGCCGGGCAGGTGTACCACGCCGCCGGCGAGACGCAAGGCGGGGTTCTGATCGCAGCAGTCTGGAAGTCGAAGCAGGACGCCGACCGCTTCGTCAGCGAGACGCTGATGGCCAGGCTTCCGATCGAGGGCGGACTCGTGGGCCCGCCGGAAGAGCGGGCGGCTGAGATCGCGAACCTGGAAACCGCGTAACTCCCGCGGTCAGGATCAAGACCGTATGAAGATCTGAGGCGCCGGTCGATATCCAGTTCCGTTCAGCGGGTAGATCGCTCTTGACTTGGGGCTTCGTAGCGTGAAAATCCGAGCAGAGATCAGCCGGCAAGGAGGAACGATGAGCACCGAATACACGCTCGCCTACGGGACGCACACCACCGCCGAGGACGGCCGGTGCGCGATGGAATGGGTCAGCTTCCTTGCCGGCGAGCCGCATGGCGATGATCCAGCATGTGTCAGCCCGGTGCTGCGCGCCTACTGCACGACGCTCAACGACAGCCTCGGCGACGGCCCCCGTCAGCTCCTGCGCCCGTACCTGTCGCGCACGATCGGGACCGTTTCCGATGGGCTCGACGAGAAACGCTCGTGGCTGGCGATGGACTGGCTGATCCGCACGTACGCGCCGACGTGGCTCGCCGTGGCGGATCTGGACGGAGCAGCTGAGCGGCTGGCCGCCCTGCCTCCCGTCACGGACTCCTCGGTGCTGCGCACGGCTCTTGCCGAGCTGAGGGCAGCGAGACGCAACACCCGCACAGCTTGGGCCACGGTGCTGGGCGCGGCACGCCCTGCGGCGTGGGCGCCGTGGGCGGCCGGGCGCGCCGCGGCCCGCGAGGCAGCCTGGAGGTCGGGCGGCGCGGCCGCGTGGGCCGCGGCCAGAGTCGGCGTCGGCGACATCGCTGGAGATCGAGCCCGCGCCGTGGCGCGCGACATTGCCGGGGACGCTGCGGCGACGCTCGTGCGAGGGGCGAGAACCAGTGCCGGTCGTACCGCGGCCCGGGAAACGGCCCGGCTCGCGCTGGCCCCCACCCTGGAAGCCCTGCAGCGCTCGGCGTTCGCGCTCCTCGACCAGATGCTGCCCACGGTGGCGCTGGACGCGCCGGCGGTGGCGGACGGCGACCGAGGCCAGCTCGCGGAGCTGGTCACATCGGCCGCCTGACCGAATCAGAAATGTCCGTTGAACCCATTGGCCGAGATCCGGCGCGTGTCGTCCGGGGCCGGGCGAAGGATCATGATCTCGGCCGGAGCGCGGTGTAGGAGCCACTGCAGGTCATCGCCGCTCAACCCGACTCGGGGGTTGTCGGCGGCGGAGACGATGACGCGATCGAACTGCTCGCTGTCGAGCAGCCGGCGCAGCGCATCTCGATAGGTCCGGCCGCGGGCGATCCGCGAGTCGACGGAGACGCCGAGCGCGGTCGCCTTCTGCTCGATCGCCTCGAGCACGGTCATGGCCCCGCCACACTGCGCGGGCAGTGGCGAATCGATCGGCATGTTTCTCGACACGCGGGCCAGAAAGGCCGGCATGATCGTCGCGTCCTCCGCCTTGGCCAACCGGACCGCGGCCTCGAACGAACGCCGGGAAATGGCCTCGCCCGTGAACGGCAGCAGGATGCGCCTCACGGCCGGGTGGCCGGCCACCGCCGCCGCTGCGCGACGGCCGTTCGGCGGCATCCAGTAGCCGACGGCGACGCCGACCCCAATTCCCACGAGCGCTGCGAGCACGACAATTAGGACCGTCATTGAAGACCTCCATTCATTCTTTGGCTGCGGTCGGCGACGATCCGCACGTCAACTCCGGGTAGCAGCTCCATCAGACGCTGCGGAAGCGGCGTCCGCAGCTTGGCCAGCCCGCGGGCGGGCCGCGCGCGGCCCATCAGGACATAGGTGGTGCGCCGGCTGGAAGCCACTTCGGCGATCGCTTCCGGCACGGCATCGGACTCCTCGACCAGGAGCCTCGTTCCGAGCACCGAGGCGAGCTGGCGCAATGCCGTCAGCGAACGCTCCTGTTCCTCGGACATCGACTTCCCGGGTGGGCGAACCCAGAGGAGGTCGATGTCGGCACCGAGCCGCTGGGCCGAGCGCCAGGCGCGACGTACCAGGCGCTGAGCGCCTGGGTACGGCTCGACCAGGGCGAGCAGTCGTTCACCGACCGCCGTCGGGGCTTCGGCGGCCATCATCTCACCCCGTGAGCTGGCAGGCTCAACGGTCTCCAGGCGCTTGTGGCCGACCTCCTGGGCGACCTGGCGCAGGGCGACCTCGCGCAGTGCGGACAGGTTCTCGATGCGGAAGAAGTTGTTGAGCGCGGCGTCGATTCGCTCGGGCCGGTACACCTTCCCGGCGCGGAGCCGGTCCAGGAGAGCCTCCGGCGTTAGGTCGACGAACACGATCTCGTCCGCCCGTCCAAGCACCGCATCGGGGATCGTCTCGCGTACCCGGATTCCGCTCAGCTCGGCAATCTGGTCGTTGAGCGACTCGAGGTGCTGGACGTTGAGCGTGGACAGTACGTCGATCCCGGCGGCCAGCACGTCCTCCACATCGTCGTAGCGTTTGTCGTGCTCGACGCCCGGGGCGTTCGTATGGGCCAGCTCGTCGATCAGGCACAGTTCCGGCGCGCGAGCCAGAACGGCGGGAAGATCCATCTCCTCGAGCTTGGTTCCGCGATAGTCCACTCGCCGCCGCGCGATCAGCGGCAGGCCCTCGGCAAGCCGAGCCGTATCGGCCCGCCCGTGGGTTTCCAGGAGCCCGATCACGACGTCGCGACCCGCGTCCTGTTCAGCGTGTCCTTCGAGGAGCATCCGGAACGTCTTCCCCACGCCCGCCGCCATCCCGAGGAGCACGCGCAGGTGACCGGCCTGAGTCATGTCCGTTCTGAGATCACGGGTCTCGCCTGCCGGAGCGTCTATCAGTCCACCGCGACGAGCCATCGTTCGATCTCCTGCAGCGCTTCGCTCAGCGCCGCCGGGTGACGGCGGGCGTAGCAGGGACCGCCTCCATCGGTGACCAGCGCACGCAACACTGCCACGCCGCGCGCGTCGATCGGCTCGGAGGACCGAAGGCGCGACGTGATCGCCATGATCTCGGGCAGCGCGTCCCGAACCTGCTCGCGACACGGTTGCACCGCGGCCGATCGTCCCCGCTTGATCAGCTGCTCGCTGCGCTCGACGAGGATCTCCAGCGCCCTGGCGAGCCCGCGCCGCCGGCGTGGATGAGTCAACCAAACCGCGCGGGCAGCGTGTCCGGGCGACCGCCACGAGGGGACGCCGGCGGCCAGCTCGCGATCGAGCGTGCCCGCGCGCAGCAGCGCACTGAGACGGACACGCCCGCGCGGGCCGCGGCGCAGATCGACCCGGGCAGGGACTCCTTGGGCGATCGCGTGCGCCGCTCTCATGCTCCGAGTAGGTTGTGGATGATCAGGTCGATCAGCTTGATCCCGATGAAGGGAGCGATCAGTCCGCCCAGGCCGTAGATCAGAAGGTTGCGGCGCAGCAGCCCGCTGGCGCCGATCGGGCGGTACCGCACTCCCTTCAGGGAGAGCGGAATCAGCAGCGGGATGATGAGCGCGTTGAAAATGATCGCCGAGATCACCGCGGATCGGGGCGTGCCGAGATTCATGATGTTGAGCACGTGCAACGGCCCTTTCCCACCAGCGGTGGTGGCCCAGGTGGACACGAAGATCGCGGGCAGGATGGCGAAGTACTTGGCCACGTCGTTGGCGATCGAGAACGTGGTCAGCGCGCCGCGGGTAATCAGCAGCTGTTTGCCGACCTCGACGATCTCGATGAGCTTCGTCGGGTTGGAGTCCAGGTCGACCATGTTTCCCGCCTCGCGCGCCGCCTGGGTGCCGGTGTTCATGGCCACGCCGACGTCGGCCTGCGCCAGCGCCGGAGCGTCGTTGGTCCCATCGCCGGTCATCGCCACCATCCGGCCATCCCCCTGCTGCTCCTTGATCAGGGCGAGCTTGGCCTCCGGGGTGGCCTCGGCCAGAAAGTCATCAACGCCGGACTCCTCGGCGATCTTGGCGGCGGTGAGCCGGTTATCGCCGGTGATCATGATCGTCCGGATCCCCATCGCCCGCATGTGATCGAAGCGCTCTCGCATGCCCTCCTTGATGGTGTCCTTGAGGTAGATCACGCCGAGCACCTGTGAGTCCCTGGCCACGGCGAGCGGTGTGCCTCCCTCGCGACCGATCCGGTCGAGCACGGGCTCGAGTTCGGCCGGCGGCCGTCCGCCCTCGGCCTCGACGAACTTGATCACCGCATCGCCGGCTCCCTTGCGCAGCTGGCGGCCGTCGAGGTCGACGCCGCTCATCCGGGTCTGGGCGGTGAAGGGCACGAAGCGCGCCTGCAACTCGGTCATGTCGTGCTCACGGATGCCGTACTGCTTGGCCAGCACCACGATCGAGCGACCCTCGGGCGTCTCGTCGGCCAGCGAGGACAGCTGTGAAACCTCGGCCAGCTCCGCCTCCTCCACCCCGGGCATCGGGATGAACTCCGAGGCGAGCCGGTTGCCGATGGTGATCGTGCCGGTCTTGTCGAGCAGCAGCACATCGACATCGCCCGACGCCTCCACGGCGCGCCCCGATAGAGCGAGAACGTTGCGGCGGACGAGCCGGTCCATGCCGGCGATGCCAATGGCCGAGAGGAGCGCGCCGATCGTCGTGGGGATCAAGGCGACCAGAAGCGAGATCAGCGTTGTGGCGGAAATCCCCGTGTTCGCGAACAGACCGAACGGCCGGAGCGTCGCCACCACGATGACGAAGATCAGGGTCAGCCCGGCCAGAAAGATGTTCAGCGCGATCTCGTTGGGCGTCTTGCGACGCTCGGCACCCTCGACCAGCGCGATCATCCGATCGAGGAACGAGTGACCGGGCTCCTGGGTGATCTCGACGACGATCCGATCCGAGAGGACCCGGGTGCCGCCGGTGACGGCCGAGCGATCACCGCCCGATTCGCGGATCACCGGCGCCGACTCGCCGGTGATCGCCGATTCGTCGACCGACGCGATCCCCTCGACCACGGTGCCGTCACCCGGGATCAGCTCGCCGGCCTGCACCACGACGACGTCTCCCTTGGCCAGGTCGGAGGCCTTCTTCTCGGTCCCGTCGTCGAGCCTGGCCACGGTCTCCTGGCGCATCGACCGCAGCGTGTCAGCCTGCGCCCGTCCGCGACCCTCGGCGAGCGCCTCGGCCATGTTGGCGAACACGACGGTCAGCCACAGCCAGACCGAGATCGTGAATGTGTACCAGCCCGGCTCGGGAACGGCGATCACCCCGTGGATGCCGAAGATCTTGATCAGCCAGGTGAGCGTCGTGATCACGGCGCCGATCTCGACCACGAACATCACCGGGTTACGGATCTGCACCCGCGGATCAAGCTTGATCACGCTGTCGATCAGCGCGCGCCTGACGATGTCGCGCTGGAACAGCGAGACGGCGCGGCGTTCCGAGGGAGTGGTTCCGGGGGCGGTGTCGACGGACATCAATGTCACCTTTACAGCCGGTTGAGGGCGAGGTTCAGTTGCAGCACGTTGACCCCGGTTTCACCGGAGAAGCCCAGTCCGCGCCCGTGCGTGTACTTGGAAATCAACTGATTGACCTGGGCCAGTGACAGATGCCGAATCGCGGCGACGCGGTGGGACTGGATATCCGCATTCGCCACCGAGATGTCAGGGTCGATCCCGGAGGCAGACGTGTCGACTGCGTCAACTGGGACTTGGCTCTTCGTCAGCGTAGGGTCATACGGCTTCTCGAGCGCGAGGTAAGACTGGATGTTCGATGCGATCGCCTGCTCGGTCAGCTTGCTGTTGGGGCCGAGGTTGGAGAATTGCGTCGCCGCGGCGTTGTACGGCGGCACGGTGGCCGACGGTCGTGACTGGAAGTAACGCGGGTCCGGCTTGGTAACCGGATTGCCGTCCTTGTCGACCTGCGGCTTGCCGTTCTTGTACACCTGGTCGGTGAACGCCTGCCCGATGATCTTCGAGCCGACCAGCTTGCCGTTGAGATATAGCTTCTGGCCGTTGGCATTGCCCGGGAAGGCCACCTGGCTCACGCCGGTGATGACCAGCGGATACAGGATCCCGAGCAGCAGGGTCAGAATCAGGATGGCCAGCGCCGAGTTGATGATGTCTTTCTTCATGTCAGTAGAGATGTCCGGTGAGGCCCTGCACGATCGGTCCGAGCAGCAGGGCGGGGAAGAAGGTAAGTGCGCCCACGAGCACGATCACACCGATCAGCAACACGACGAAGGTTGCGTTGTCGGTGCGCATCGTGCCCAGACCCGGAGGGCTGATGCGCTTGCCGGCCAGCGAGCCGGCAATGGCGAGGGCGAACAGGATCGGCGCGAAGCGCGCGAACAGCATGGTCAGTCCGCCGAGGATGTCGGCGAACGTAATTCCGTGGGAGCCGAGGTTTCCGGCGTTGGGCTGGATGAAGCCGGTGTAACCCGCGAACGCCGAGCCGTTGTTGTTGGCCTGCGACAGGTAGGCGTAGAAGCTCTCGGAGAACGCCTGGGGGCCTCCGGCAGCCACGCTGGAGATGGAAGCCCGGCCGGCACTGCTGGCGACGGCGAGCGCCGTGGCGAACAGAGCCGACAGCGGCGTGATCAGGATGCCAAGCGCGACGAGCTTGATCTGCTTTGCCTCGATCTTCTTGCCGAGGTACTCCGGGGTCCGCCCCACCATCAGCCCGCCGATGAACACGGCCAGGATCACGTACATCAACATCGAATACAGACCGGTACCCACGCCGCCGAAGATGACCTCGCTGGCCGACAGGTTGGCCATCGGGACGGCACCGCCGATGCCGGTGAACGACTCGATCGCACTGTTCACCGCTCCACACGAGGTCACGGTGGTGACCGTGTCGAACAAGGCCGAGCCGGCGATCCCGAAGCGCTGCTCCTTGCCCTCCATGTTGCCGCCCACCGAGCCATGAATGACTCCCGTGTGGAGGCCGGCCGCGTGCTGGGCCGGTGAACCGTGGGCCTCGGCGATGTAGGCGACGATCACCGCGCCGAGGAACATCACCATCATCGTCGCGTAGATCGCGTAGCCCTGACGGCGTCGACCCGACATGCGCCCGAACGTGAACACGATCGCGGCCGGGATGATCAGCACCAGCAGCATCTCCACCAGGTTGCTGAACCCGGACGGATTCTCGAATGGGTGCGAGGAGTTGACATTGAAGAAGCCGCCGCCGTTCGTGCCCAGCTCCTTGATCACCTCCTGCGAGGCAACCGGACCCTGTGCGATGGACTGAGATCCGCCGGTCAGCGTGTGAGCCATGAGGTAGTGCGAGAAATTCTGGATCGATCCCTGGAAGACGAGCACGAGGGCGCCGACGATCGAGATCGGAAGCAGCACATAAAGCACCGTGCGCACGATGTCCTGCCAGAAGTTGCCGATGCTCTTGCCCGAGCGAGAGACGACGCCGCGGATGAGCGCCACGGCAACGACGATCCCGACCCCGGCCGACAGGAAGTTCTGAACGGCGAGCCCAGCCATCTGGCTGAAGTAGCTCATCGTCGTCTCGCCGCCGTAGTACTGCCAGTTCGTGTTGGTGACGAACGACGAAGTCGTGTTGAAGGTCACGTTCCACGGGGCCGAATGGAAATGCAGCGGGTTCAAGCCCGTCCAGTTCCAAAGCGTCTGCGTCCGGAGAATGAAATACAGGAGCAGCCAGCCGGCGAGCGAGAAGAGAATCAAACACTTGGCATACGCCTTCCAATCCTGGCCCTGCTGAGGGTCGACACGCATGGCCCTGTAAAGAAGGCGCTCGGGAACCCGGAGCACCGGATCCAGGAACGTCCGCTCGCCCGTGTAGACGGCCGCCATGTACCGACCGAGCGGCAGCGCGAGCAGCGTCAGGATCGCGGCGAAGCCAAAGATGGTGAGCCAGCCGAGAAACGTCATGACCTACAGCTTTTCCCCGCGGATCAGCGCGTACAGCAGATACACGATCGCCAGCACCGAGACGACCAGCCCGAAAGCGTCCGACGCGCTCATCGTCGCGAACACGAGCGTCATATCCGCTCGATTCCGAAGATCAGGGCAAAGAGAGCGGCGAACATGATCACCGCAATGAGAACCGCGACAATGTCCATGGCCCCATCATGCGGCCTGGGATGTGTAGGCCGCGTACAGAAATCGGCCATTCGCGTACAGATCCCATACAGATCAACCGGCCGATGCCACACGCGGCCGCGTTCGCGGCGCCCGCTGTGAACGACCTGTGAAGCGGTAACCGGCACCGACCTCGGTCACGATCAGGTTGCGGCGCTGTCCCGGATCGAGCTTGCAGCGCAGATTCGCGATATGGGTCCGGATGCGTGGCACGGGGGCGGCGCGGCGAGGGCCCCAGACCTTGCTTGCCAGCGTTCGGTAGCTGACGGTTCCCCGACTTGTTGCCAGCACCCGCAGGAGCGCGAATTCGGTCGCCGTGAGATGCACATCCTCGTCTCCGATCACCACGTGTTGGCCGGTGATATCGATGAACAGCCCGTCGGCCTCGAACTTCAGGCTGCTGGGAGCTGCTCGCAACCTCGCGGCGAGCCGAGCCACCAGCTCGCCGGGACCGAAGGGCTTGGTGACGTAGTCGTCGGCGCCGCTCTCGAATGCATCGATCTTCGCCTGTTGATCGTGGACGGATGACAGCACGAGGATCGGCATGTCGTCGCGCTCGCGCAGTCGACAGCACAGCTCAATGCCATCGATGTCCGGCAGAAGCAGCTCGAGAATCACCGCGTCGGGTCGCCGCCGTACCACCCGATCAATCGCGGTCTGGCCGGTTGCGGTGCACGTGACCTTGTAGCCGGCAGCGCGCAGGATCACCTGGAGGGCTCGCTGCACCTGAGAACTGGCATCGCAGACGAGGATCTGGGCGCCCATGCGCGTGATCATGCGACGTGCGCCGTGCAGGGCGCGTACAGAATTGGCGCCGTGCCGTACAGATTGTCTACAGACGCCCTACTTGGGATCGAACCGGTAGCCGATTCCCGGCTCGGTGCGGATGTAGTGGCGGCGCGTGCCCCCGGATGGCTCGATCTTGCGCCGTAGGTTGGCCATCTGACCACGGAGGACCGTCACATCATCGGCGTATTCGAGCCCCCAGACCTCGATCAGCAGGGTGCGGTGCGTCATCAGCCGTCCGCGGTTTCGTACAAACAGGCGAAGTAGCTCGAACTCGGTCGGGGTCAGATGTATGTCCTCACCGTCGCGGCGCACCGAGTGATCGGCCAGATCAACCTCGAGACCCGCAACCTCGACGATGCTCGTTTCCGGCTCGGGCGCCGTCCGGCGCAGGACGGCCTCGAGTCGGGCAACCAGCTCCTGCGGTCCGAACGGCTTGGTCACGTAGTCGTCTGCGCCCGCGCGTAGCGCCCGCACCTTCTCCTCCTCCTCTCCCACCGCCGAGAGCACGATGATCGGCATCGAGCTCCACTCTCGGATACGCCGGCACAGCTCGATCCCGTCACCGTCAGGCAGCAGCAGGTCGACTATCGCCGCGTCCATTGGCGAGAGGGCAGCCGCATCCAGACCCTCCTCCATGTTCGCAGCGGTGATCACCTCGTAGCCTTCGGCGCGCAGGGTTGCCTTCAGCGCCCGAAGGATCTGCAACTCGTCGTCGACGGCAAGGATCCGACGGCCGGACGCCCCCGCACTGGGCATCAGTGTTTCGGCGCCACGGCCGGTAGCTCGATGACAAAGGTGCTTCCGTGGCCCGGTGTGGACTCGACCGAGAGCCTTCCGCCATTTGCTTCGACAAACCCCTTGGCGATCGCCAAGCCGAGTCCCGAGCCTGGATGTGGGTCAGCTGTGCCTGCGGGCGACCGATAGAAGGGCTCGAAGATCCGCTCCTTGTCGCTCGAGCGGATACCCGGCCCGCGGTCGATGACGCGGACGATGGCCCGATCGCCGACCGGGCGCGCACGGATGATCACCGGTTCTCCATCGGAGTAGCGCGTCGCATTCTCCATCAGGTTCGCCAGCACACGCTCGATCTGTACGAAGTCTGCACGCACCGGCTGGATCATCGGATCGATTCGTACGTCGAACCTCGCGTCGCGCGGTTGTGCCGCCAGTGCCGCATCGATCACCTCCTCCACCGAGCATTCCGCCAGTCGGGGGGTCGCGGTGTGCGCCTCGAGCTTTGACAGGTCCAGCAGATCGTCGATCAGCCGTCCCAGTCGCGCCCCTTCGTCAACCACCAGGCGACCGAGCTCCTCGCGTTCCCTCGGTGTCAGGTCGGGTGCCCGGACCGCGGAACCCGCCGCGACCATCGCCGTGACCGGAGAGCGGAGGTCGTGCGAGACGGCGCGGAGCACCGCGGTCTTGACCGCCTCGCTGCGACGCAGACCCTCGGTTTGCACGGCTTCGGTCACCAGTCGCTCTCGCTCGAGGACCATCCCCACCATCGCGGACAGGGCGGGCACGACCCGGTAGCGCAACCGATCCACGGTACGTTCCGGCACGTTCGCCGGGACGACGAGCGTTCCCAGCGTTCGCCCCCCCACGGACAGCGGGATCGCCAACCGCCGCGCATCTCCGGGGGGCTCCCCAAGCGCGATCGTCGCCCAGGGCAGGTCGAACACCTGCGCCAGCCTCCGCCCGATCAGCGCCAGCGCATCCTCCACGCCTGAGCGAGCGAGCAACAGCTGCGCCATTTCGGCGGTGAGGTCGGCCTCGGCGCGACGCCGCTCGGCCTCGACCGTGCGCAGACGAGCGCGCTCGCTGATGGTGCTGGTGGCGACCGCCGCGACGAAGAAGGCGGCCAGCGCAACCCAGTTCCGGCTGTCGTTAATCGTGAAGCGACCGACCGGCGGTAGATGAAAGAAATTGAAGGCGGCCGCGCTCAGCAGCGATGTCACAACCCCGAGCCAGAGGCCCCAGAATGCCGACACGATGACGACACCCAGCAGGTACACGACCCCCAGCGAGGCAACCGAGGTGACCTGCTTGAGCGGGTACACGATCCCCGTGCAGATGCCCACCAGCGCCACGGCCACCAGCAGGCCCAGCGCGGCCGGCGGACGGCCTCCGCGCGTGAGAGCTGATCCCGGGTACTCGGCCACCAGCGTGAGCGTATTACGCGTCCAGGCTGCTCAGTTCAATTTTGGCTCGATTCCCATCGCGCTCGGTGCGGGCGACGATTTGGAGCGCTGGCGGGATCGAGGGCGCCGGCCGCGGCCAGCATCTTGTCGTATTCGTGCTGCACGTCCGCCCTGTCGGACGGCTCTGGATCCGACTCCTTGCTCGACTGGAGGATCATCGCGGCTTGGGTGAGCAGCAGCTCCCGCTGCTCGCCGCTCGTCGTGTGGTCGGCGATCTTGGTCAGTGCCTCGAGCTGCCGGATCTGCACCGCAGGCATGCCCCGGCTGGCCTGACGGATCTTCTCGAAGGCACGCTCGACGAGACCGCTGTAGCTCACGTGCGCCGTGATCACGCGCACGTACCCGTGGGTGTCCCGATGGACGCGGAGCGGGTGCCACCGCGTGGTGATCTTGCACAGGCTCTCGCCGAGCCAGTCGATGCAGGTGAGGGCGGTGAAGGTGTCGTTGACGGCCGGCGACAACGCTCTGATCGCGATCTCGACCAGCTGGTCGACGGCGAACGCCAAATCCTGGGCGAGGGTCCGGTTCGAGCCCGTGATGTGGGCCACTCGCAACGCTCGACTTACGGCCGGAGCGGCCCCGGGTGGCCACACCGTGGCGAGTGGGTGATCACGGACGACGAAATGCCCCGGCCTGTACAGAAGCCTGATCACCGCGCCCTTCTCAGCGGCGAGTCCGATCAGCGTATCGTGCTGGATGAACTGCAGATAGCCGCTCGCCGGGGCGGGGACCGTTCCCCCCGAGTCGTTCATCCGCCTCAGGAGCTCGGGAACCGACGGCCCTGCCTCCTCCGATGTCCCGCCCCCTCGTGACTCCGAGTCGATTGCGCGCGAGAGATCCTCGGCGATGCTGGCGATCACCTGGGGAAGCTGGATCGACATCGCGATGTGGTGGATGAAGTAGATGAGGACGCCCATCGAGAGCGTGACCAGACCGACCGCGATCGTGATCGACAGGTGCGGAACGAAGGCTGGTCGTCCCGGTGTGGCCGGGCCGATCGAGATCAGCACCAGCGTCGCGTAGACGAACGTCGCGACGAATGTGCCGAGAGTGATCTGCGTGCCCCGATCGCGGATGAAGTTTCGAAGCATCCGCGGCCCGAACTGTGTTGAGGCCAGCGTCAGGGTCACAATCGTGATCGAGAACACCACGCCAACCACCGTGATGACGGCCGCGGCGAGCGTGGTGAGGATTTGACGCGAGGCATCTGCGCTGCCGAACTTCATCCAGGACGGGAGCGAGAGGGCGCCGTGAAAGACCGCCGTATCCAGGAGGTGCGTGCCGAAGTACAGCGCCACCGCGATGATCACCTCGACCGTGGGCACCAACCAGAGGTTGGTGCGAAGCGCCTCCCGCCGCCACTCCGAGCGCAATGAGACGAGAGAGATCACTGGAGCTGAGGGATGGTCGACGACATGCGCGCACGGATCCGAGTTCGCCGACCAGACTTCCCGGCTCGCCTGGACAGATCCTAACGCGCAGGCGAACGAGGCGGTCGCGGTGTCTGTCTAAAGGGCCGCGATCGCTTCGAACACGGCTTCCTGCACGCTGAGTCCTGGACGGACCCGCAGGAGCGGACTGCTATCGGCCTCGGTCAGCAGGCGGGCGAGAGCGACACCGCGCGCTGCGATCACCCGATCGCTTCGCAGGGCCGCGATCAGCGCGAGTATGTCCTGACGCCTGGCCAGCACCTCGGCGTGGTTCAACTTCAACGGCGATCCCGGGTCCGCGTGGCGCTCGTCGGCCGCCTCGAGGATGTTGGTGAGGCATCCCGCCACGCAGCGTCGTTCATGCTCGCTGAGCAGCTGTTGCGCTCTCGTCGCTCGAGCCGGGTCGTCACTGGGATCGAGCCCCGCGGCGATCTCCCGGTCCAAGACGTGTCGTCGGATGCGGACCCGCAGCCGCAGGGTCCGGTCGGTCGTGCTCTCAGAACGCCCAGCCACGCACCCGATGGTCGCGAACTCCACGTAAAGACGGCGTGAAGATTGTCGCGCGCGGCGTACAGATTTCATCATTGGCGCCACGGTCGTCGGGCGGGGGCCGAAGCTCACCCGCCCGACGACGACTCGTGGGTGGGAACAAACTAGACGCCGACCAGGAACTCGTGCGAGTCCGACAGGCTCGGCTCCATCGCGTCAGTCGCGACGGTGATTTCGTGCGCAAGCGCGCCCGGCGAGCTCGGGGTGTAGAGCGGGCTGTTGCCCTCGTTGGTCAGAATCCGTTCCAGCATCGCCATCCCTTGAGCCTGCACCGGCGCAGAGCTGGACAGGCGCTCGATCATCGTCCTAATCGCGTCCTCCGCGTCGACGACGGCCCGGCGGCGAATGATGACTACCGGGCCGCGCCCGATGCGCGGCCGGCGGGCCTCAGCGACCGTACGGCGCAGGGTTTTCGCGAACGTCTTGCGATTGCTCTCGCTGGTCAGCTGGGCCGCACGCAGTGCATGCTGCTCGCTGGCACCGGGATCGATGCCCTCCGCCAGCTCCCGGGTCAGTTCCCGGCGCTGAAGAGCGGTGCGAACGTGAACCCGGAGTGGGCGGGCGCGATTGCTGGTGTCGGAGAACTCGCCGAACGGGCGAGTGGCATAGGGGTCTGCGATTATTGGCATTTCACACTCCTAATGAGCGGTGATGCAGTGCCTGCGTGGATCGTGTGGCCGCTGCACCTTGGTTAATCTCAAGGTAGATCCGCCGCGTACCGCTGACATACAGATCGACAGTGCCGGCGTACAGATTTCGTGCAGGCGGTGCCCGGTCGCCGGCCTACTGCGGCTGCGGCGTCTCTGCGGCGTCGTGACCTAGCCGTCCAACCCGTCCATCGTCGCCTTGCCCAACTGACCTGACCGCCGCCGAGCGTTTGGCGAACGCCGCGCCGATCGGTCCCGCGGTAACACCGTGGACGACCACGCTGAGCAACACCGTGATCACCGTCACCTGCGCGGCGAGCGAGCTGGGCCCTCCCTTGAGCTGGATCACGGCGAGTAAGCGGAACACGAGAGACGCGAGCCCAGGTGGCCCCATCCATCCGAGGAAGACCGCCTCGAGGCGCGTCAACGTCGTTCCCCTCAGTGCGAGGAGCACAGGGACTATTCGCACCACGGTCAGGGCGAGGATGGCGTATATGACCACCGACAGGCTGATTCCCGCGCCGAACACCTTGTTGACCGTCCGCCCGAACACGAACCACACACAGAGCGAGAGGAGCGCGCCGATGTCCTCGGTGAGCTGCAACGCTCCGATGGCAGCTTCTGATCACGGACCGCGAACAGCACGCCGGCCACGAACGCCGACACGAACCCGTTGCCGCCGAACGCGACAGCCAGCGTGTAGGCCATCAGCGGAAGCATGAGCACCCCGAGCCGCAGCGCGGATGGCTCTGTCCAATCTCGCCTCAGCGACCAGCCCAGCCCGAGCGCGCCGATGTACCCGGTGGCGCCACCGACGGCGGCCGCAATCAGGATTCGAGCGCGCTCGCCGCCGGCGCGTGAGAGGCCGTGGCCCCGGCCAGGCAGAACAAAAACAGTGGAGCGGCAACGCCGTCGTTCAGGCCGGACTCGACGTTGACGATGTCTCGCAGGCGCTCCGGCACCCGCCTGTCGCGAACGATCGCCACCGCCGGCGCCAGGTCGACTGGAACCACGATGATCGCCAGCACCGCGAGCAGCCAGGCGTCGCGGGGCGAGAACAACGCGAACCCGGCGAGCCAGGCGATGATGAGGCTCAGGGGAAGCGCGATGGCGAGCAGACGCACGAGCACCCGGCGCTCGCGGCCGAGCATGCCCCGGGCGCGTGATGTGGGCGCGGACGTGATGTCTAGAGTGTCTGTTATGCCCGCGGCAGCCGATGGCCCACCGGTCTTCGTCGTCTGGAGCGATTACATATGACCGTTCTGCTACGTCGGCCTCGAGCGGGCGGCGTGGCTTGAGCGCCGGTTCGGCGCGCAGATCGAGTGGAGGCCGTTCGACCTGCATCCCGAGTACCCACCCGAGGGAATCCCGCGCTCGGAACTCGAGCGTCGCTACGGCCCCGGACTCTCGGACCATCGCCGGATGATGTTCGAGGAGGCCGGGCTGCCCCACGCCGAGCCGCTGGAAAAGATCCCCAACTCGCGCCGTGCCCTCATGCTGGCGGAACTAGCCCGCGATCGGGGCGTATTTGACGCTCTGCACCCGCGCCTGTTCGACGCCTACTGGGCAAGAGGCCGGGACATCGGCGACGAGCGCGTTCTGGTCCAGGTGGGCTCGGCGGTCGGTCTCGAGGAGGGCGAGATCATCGACGTCATGCAGGACGGGCGCTACCTGGAGCGAATCGAAGCCGACACCCGCACGGCGATCGAGCTCGGCGCCGGGGGCGTTCCGGCCTGGGTCATTGATCGCCGCGTGCTCGTTCCCGGCGCACAGCCGCATGAGGTATTCGAGACCGTCCTCGAGCGGCTCGGACACACGCCGGTCGGCGGCGAACCCCGCGCTACGCGACCCCGCACCAGCGCGTGATCGCTCGCGCGTAGGCCTTCGCGCCCTGCACGAGCTCGTCGACACCCACCCACTCGTTGGGCGCGTGGGCGCGGCTCAGATCACCGGGCCCGAAGGCCGGGCTAGGCGTCTGAGCGAAGAGGGTCAAGAGCGCCCCGTCGTACGTCGTGTCTATTCCGACCGCTCCATGCGTGCCACCGACTTCCTTCGCCGCGCCGAGCGCAACGGCGATGATCTCCTCATCGGGGGCGATCTCGGCCGGCGGGTAGTCGGTCGACCACGACCACGTCGGCGGGTGCTCGCGCAGCCAGTCGTCAACGGCCGCCGCCGACGCCACCGCATCGACGATCTCCGCGCGTGGAACCGAGCCGTAGCCTGCTTCGTCGGCGTCGGCGACCAGGTATGTGGCATTGACCTGCACGCGAACGCTCTCGGGGACGTTGGCGATGAACGAGCCGCCGGCGATCACCGTCGGCTGCACGACGGGTATGCCCACCAGCGGGTGGCGTTTGGATGGGCGCTCGCGCCAGTTCTCCTTCAGGCGGCCAAGCACCGCCAGCAACGGAAGCGCACGTTCGATGGCGTTGACCCCGCCACCGTCCTGCCACGACGGCTGGTTTATCTCCGCGTGGGCCGAGCGCCCGGGAATCGTGAGCACGCCGTGCAGGAGCCCGCGGGTGGCGATCCACATGCCCAGATTGGTCGGTTCGGGCACGAGGCCGGCGTCGGCCCGATAGCCGCGTTCGATCGCGGCCACCGTGCCCATGGCACAGGTCTCCTCGTCGGTTACCACCTCGAAGAAAACGTCCCCGGCGAGCCGGACGCCGCACGCATTCAGCGCTTGCAGGGCGAAGTACGCGGACGCGATCCCGCCCTTCATGTCGACCGCGCCACGCCCGTAGACGCGCCCGTCACGAAGTTCGGCCGAGAACGGGTCGCTGTCCCAGTGGCTCCGGTCGCCCTCATCGACCACATCGATGTGCCCGTTGATGATGAGCGAGCGACCACCGCCCGAACCCTTGAACGTCGCGACGGTCTGCGGGCGCCCCTGCCAGTGGTGCCACGAAGGCATCATCGGGTGATCTCTGAGTGCCCTCGCATCGGGCTCCCACTGATCGATCTCGGCGCCAAGCGCGGTCAGCCGGTCGCCCATCATCTGCTGCAGCGCCCGTTCGTCGTTGGTGCGGCGCTCCGAGTCAGGCGAGAGGTCCACCGAGACCGTGTTGTGCCGAACCATCGCCCGGGTGAGCTCGACGACCTCGGTCGCGTGCTGGTCGATGTAGTCGTCGAGCGCCGCGATGCGCGCGCGCTCCATCAGGCCGAGATCTCCTCGCCGAACTCATCTTCGAGCTCGGTCAGGCACCCGTCGACAATCTCGACCATGCGGTCGCACTCGTCACGCGTGATGACCAGCGGCGGGGCGAAGTGCAGCACATCCCACACTCGAGTGATCAATCCCCGTTCCTGTGTCCGAAAGCCGAGACCTTTGATGAACGGGTGCGAGACCCCCCACTTTTCCCGACTGTCCTTGCTCCTGACGAGGTCGAGGGCGCAGAGCAGCCCGAGGCCGCGCACGTCGCCGACCGTGGGATGCGACGAGAGGCCACGAGCCAGCTCGAGGACATACCGACCCACATCCGCCGAACGCCCGACCAGCGCCTCGCGCTCAATGATCTCGATGTTCTTGTTGGCCGCCGCTGCGGCCACGGCGCTGCCGCCGAACGTCAGCAGGTGGTTGATTGCGTTACCGTGCTTCCGGAAGGGCTCGAACACCGCGTCGCGCACGGCAACAGCTCCGAGCGGCGCATAGCCACTCGAGATCCCCTTGGCCATGGTCATGATGTCGGGCACCACGCCGAAGTGCTCGGCCGCGAACAGCGTTCCCGTGCGGCCATAGCCGGTGATGACCTCATCCATGATGAGCAGGACACCATGCCGATCGCAGATCTCGCGCAACATCTGCCAGTAGCGCGGCGAGGGGACGTGAGTCCCGTTGGCGGCCGAGATCGGCTCGCCGATCACCGCGGCGACGTGCTCGGGCCCCTGGACGAGGATCTCCTGCTCGACGAACCGCGCGCACATGATGTCGCCGTCCTCGCCGTCGAGACCGAAGTCGTTCCGATAGCGGTTGGGCGACGGCACCTTCGACACGCCGGCCATGAACGGACCGAAGTACTTCTCGCTCTGGCTGCTGGTGACGCTCGCCGCACCGAAGGTGGTTCCGTGGTAGGAGCCGCGGCGGCAGATCACCTTGTAGCGCTTCGGGAACCCGCGCAGCACCTGAACCTGCTTGGCGATCTTCAGCGCCGTCTCGACCGCTTCGGAGCCACCGGAGACAAAGAAACACCGGTTGAGATCGCCCGGGGTCAGCGACGCGACCTTCTCGGCCAGCTGGACGGTGGCGGAATTGGTCGAGTTCGAAGCCGCCGTGTAGGCGATCTTGGCCGCCTGATCGGCCATCGCCCGGCCGATCTCGGTCCGCCCGTGACCGACGTTGACCACGAACAGCCCCGCCAGCCCATCCAGATAGGTGCGGCCCTGGACGTCAGTCAGCGTCGAGCCCGAGCCCGAGGCAATCACCCGCAGGCCGCGCTCGGTGAACTCGTCCCATTCGCTGTCGTCGCTGTGCGGCCAAAGATGATCGATCGCCGTCTGCTCGACGTCGGGTCTGGCCCCACTGCGCACCTCGCTGTGTACGGTCATCACCGCTCTCCAGTCTCCCCCACGCGTTTGCACCTAAATGCGTTTTTGGACTCGATTAGAATCCATTATGCGGCGAACGGCCTGAATGTGTCAACACGAGGGTTGCCTTGGCCGGGCTGGCGGCACTCCGGCGAGCGCGAAAATCGGCGACTAGACTTGGCCCAATGCCCGAACGCGACAATGGCTCTCGTTCTGGCCCAGAGCGAGCAACGGCGATCACGTTCGAGCCGATCGAGCAGCTTCGGGCCCACGAGTACGTCGCCGAGCAGCTCCGCCGCCAGATCGGACTGCACATCATTCCCGCGGGTGGCGTGCTTCCGACCGAGCGCGAGCTGTCGGCGATGTTCGGGGTGGGTCGCGCCACCGTCCAGGCGGCCGTGCGGCTGCTCGAGGCCGACCGCATCGTCGAGACCCGCCGTGGAAGGCACGGCGGCACGTTCGTCACCGGCATCACCGACGACGACATCGCCATGGACTACCTGCTCGTTCGCCTGCGGCGAAGCCGCCACGAGATCGTGGAAGCGCTGGCCTTCCGCCGTGACGTGGACCGGTTCGCCGCCTCGCTGGCCGCCGTGGAGCGCACCGAGGATGAACTCGCCCAAATCGAGCTGGCCAACCAGCGAACAATTGCCGCCGACACCGACCTGGAGTTCATGGCCTTTGACACCGAGTTCCATCTCGCCATCGCCCGGGCGGCCCAGAACCGGTACGTCTATGAGGGCGTTGAGCGCATGCGGCTGGTGCTCGGCGACGCTCTCACCGCGCTGCCCGACAGCCCCGCCTGGAGGAAGGTCACGGCGAGAGAGCACCGCCGGGTCCTTGACGCCGTCGCTCGCCGCGATGGCAACGCGGCGGGCAGGGCCATGGAACGCCATGCGGCGTCAACCGAGAAGAGCATCTCGGACCTGCTGGCGGCGCTGTGAGCGCGCCGCCACGACCTCCTACTCGGGGTTCTTGGAATGGCCCGGATCGCCTCCGCGCCCGGCCAGCTCAGCCTTGACCGCCTGAAGCTCAGCGTAGACCTCATCGAGTCTGCGCAGCACCGGATCGTTCCCGTCGACCCTGCGCAGCGCCTGGGCTCGGGAAACAAAGCCGCTGGTGATGGCGGCGGTGACCACGGAGAGGAGCGACAGCCCGCCCAACATCAGGAAGGCCGCGATCACCTTGCCGGCCGTCTGATCGGGCACGACGTCGCCGTATCCGACCGTCGTCACGGTTTGAATCGACCACCACATCCCCATCCAAACGCTGTGGAAGGTCTTGGGATCGACGAGCCGCTCGACGATCCCGAACACGATGACGGCAATTGCCCAGAACGCGCCGATCAGGTAAGCGGCATCGCGTGGGCGCAAACCCCTCCGCCCCAGGCGACGGTCCAGCCAACGCTCGTAGCGGTGAAACGGTGGACGTGGCTCCATGTCCTGTCCAGTACTCGCGCTCACGACGAAACCCTTTCGAGATCGGGCATCGCGGCTCAGGTGACCAGACCCACAATGCCTTTGATGACCAGCAGAGCACCGACCGCGGCGAGCCCGCGAACGGCGAAAGTGTGCGCGTGCCGGCTGATCCATGCCTTGGCTCGCTCGATCGCCCGCGGCGTCCAGTCCGGGGCGACGAGAAAGCTGGCCAGGGGAACTTCGAGAAGCCAGAGCATCACGATGTTGAAGCCGATCACGAGCAACACCGTCGCCGTCGTCGAGTACTTCAGCTTGTGGATCTGGTCGAGGCCGGCCAGGTACGAGGCGCCCGGAAGGGTGAGCAGCGCCCCCACGACGAAGGTGGTCCTGGCGGATCCCTTACTCAGCTCACGCTGCCATCGCGGCGGGCCCTGGTCCGGCTTGGCTGCCTTGCGGGCCGCCCTGCGTTCCTTAAGGCCCTCATGGCGCCCGGTGGCGAGGACGAAGGACGCGGCCAGCGCAATCGCCCCGAGTGCGATGTCCACCGCCGGACTCACTGTGTTCTGGGTGGTGTTGGTCGTGCTCGAGTTCGAGAGCGAGAAGACGATGATCAGCCCGAGCGTGATGCTCGTTAAGTACGCGCCGGCCAGGTAACCCAGCATCAGCCTTGACGGCCTCTCGAGCAGCAGCATCACGGTTGTGGCGGCGACCAGCGTCGGATTCAACGAGGCGGTCAGCGAGAGGAGGATTACCTGGCTCACCGGCGCAGCATCCAGTGCCGCCGCACCGCACGACCGCCCGAGTTGCGCCCTCGAGGTTCGGTCCGTGACGGCGGGCTGGGCCAGGGCAGCGAGATCGTCAGGACGGTACCCCGTCCGCGACTCGAGGTGAGGTGGACAAAGCCGCCCAGCGCCGCAATGCGGTCGCGGATGTTGGCCAGACCCGCACCGTGAACGACGCGCTCGGGATCAAATCCCTGGCCATCGTCCTGCACGCGTACAGCAAGCGTCCCGGCATGATGGCTTAGCGAAAGCTCGGCTCGGGCCGCCCGGCCAGCGTGCTTGGCGACATTCTGGATCGCCTCCGAGCAAGAGAAATACACAGCCGCTTCGGCCTCCTCGGTGGTGCGCGGTACGTGTCCGGAAACTCTAACCTCTGCGGAGGCTCGCTGGGCCAGCGCGCGCAGGGCCTCGACGACACCGAACCTGGCCAGCGATGGCGGATAGATCCCGTTGGCGACCTCGCGGACGGATGTCAGCGCGGCGATGGCGTGATCGCTCAGCGCGGCGAACATGTCGGCGAGCGCAGGAGGTGTGGCGAAATCCTCCTCGACCAGCTTGATCCTTGCTATCAACGACACCAGCTCGCTCTGAACGCCATCGTGCAGGTCCCGCTCCAGGCGCCGTCGTTCTTCCAGGTCACGAAGGCTGGCACGCGCCCCAGATTGCCCAGGCAGCCGAAACAGCTGCGCGTTGTCCTGGCCTCGAATTGTCTCTTCCATCATGTATGTCGGGATTCCCGGTCGCGTGCCTGCGGGCTTTTACGGATGCCCGGAGTCGTAGACGGCTACATCATCACTCGGGGCGAGTCGCCTTTCACCATCCCGAGGGATGTTCACCCGGGTGAATTGAGGTGGCCCTTTGACCACCGAATCGGTATATGGGATGACTGTGCAAACCGGGGGCACGAGGTCCCCACGTCTTCAATTGATCGAGCCGAAGCTGATGCTTCCCCGGGTGCATCCGCGGATGTTGCGCCGGGCGCGGCTGCTGGAGATGCTCGACGGCGACGGAGGTTCTCCGCTGACCATGATCGACGCGGCCGTCGGCTACGGCAAGACGACGCTGCTTCGGTCGTGGTGCGCCGAGCGCCCCGAGCGCGTCATCTGGCTGACCCTCGACGCGGCCGATGACGATCCGGTGCGCCTGTGGACGCATCTGGCCACGGGCGTCGAGCGCGTTGGCCAAGGTCTCGGAGACCGCGCGCTGTCTCGTCTCCAGGCTCGGGGTACGGGCGTTGCGCCGGCGGTCGATGAGCTGATGAACGGACTGACGGCGTACGCCCGACCCCTGACGATCGTGCTCGATGACCTCCACACGATTACAAGCGAGGCCTCGGTTGGCTCGATCGCCCACGCGATCGAACGCCTGCCCGACAACGCGCGACTGCTCGTCTCCACGCGCAGCGATCCGGACATCGGCCTTGCGCGACTGCGCGCGCGAAGGGCGGTGACCGAGATTCGCGCCGATCAGCTGGCCTTTACCGTTGAGGAGACACACGAGCTCGTCGTCTCGGAAGGGATCGAGTTGTCGAACGAGAGTGTCGAGCTCCTCGTCCAACGGACCGAGGGCTGGCCGGCGGGGCTGTACCTGGCGACGTTGTGGCTGCGTCAGCTGGACGGTCCCAATGAGAGCGTGCGCGCCCTCGCCGGCAGCGCGCGCCATGTTGCCGATTACCTCACCGATGAGGTGCTGTCGACGCTCGCACCCGAAACGCGGGACTTCCTGTTGCGAACCTCCGTTCTCGGCCGCTTCACGCCCGCGCTGTGCGACGGCGTTCTCGGTCGCAACGACTCTGCCGCTGTGCTGGAAGAGCTCGCGCGCTCGAACATGTTCCTCGTCTCGCTCGACGCGCGCGGCGACTGGTATCGCTACCACCATATGTTCGGCGAGGTTCTGAAGCTCGAGCTGGGGCACGAGGCAGCGCCCGAGCTGCACCGCCGCGCGGCGGCGTGGTGTCGCGACCACCGCCTCGTCGAGGATGCCATCGAGTACGCCGCTGCTGCGGGAGATACCGAGGCCGTGGCCGAACTGCTCATCGAACATCACCTGGAGTTCATCTGGGGCGGCCGCCTGGCCCAGTTTCTCGGCTGGGTGCAGTGGCTGACCCCTGAGGCGCTCGTCGAGCATCCCTTGCTCCCGGCAACCGCGGCCGCGACAGCCGCAATGCTCGCCTGCCCCGAGGTTGAGATTCGGCGGTGGCTCTCGGTGGCGGATCAAGCAGGCCGGAAGCGACCGCAGCTATGGTCACCATACGTCGAGGCTGTGGTAGAAGTCACCCGTTCTGAGGTAATCCAGGGCGGCGACGTCGGGGAGGCCGTCAAGCACGGCCGTCGCGCGGTCGCGGCCGCCCGCGAGGGCGCGGACGTGCTCAGCGTTGGTGTGCTCGCGAGCTTGGCCCAGGCGTTGTTCTTCGCTGGTGATCTCGAAGACACCCGCCGAGCGGCGATGGAGGCGGTCGAGCGAGCCGATGCGCCGGACGTCCCCAGCGGCTACGTGGGAAGCCTCGGGCTCCTGGCTCTGCTCGACGCCGAGCGGGGGCGAACTGAGAGCGCCGAGGCATGGGGTCGGCAGGCCATCACCTTCGCCGGGGAGCGATTCCAGGCCGATTCCTGGGTCGTCTCTCCGGCGCATCTGGGACTGGCGCTGGCCTGCGCCGGGACAGGACGCCTGGACGAAGCGGAGCGGCAAGCGCTACGCGGGGAACGGCTGCGCCAATCACCTCAGCCCACCGTCGGCCAGGCCCACGCGCTCCTCGTACTGGCGCAGGTGCGACTGACACGGTCGCGCCTGGTGCGCGCCGCCGACGACCTGGAACGCGCGCAGCGGATGATCGCGGAGTTCCCCGATCCCGGACGGCTGCCGGCGATGGCCGCCGCGATAGAGACGGCTCTCATCGAGGCCCGAACGAGCGGCGAGCGCCGCGAACCGGTTGAGCAACCGAGCCCGGCCGAGCTGGCCGTTTTGCGCGGGCTCGCCGAAGGGCTGTCCCGCCGTGAGATCGGAGATCAGCTCTACATCTCGCTCAACACGGTCAAGAGTCACACGCGCGAGCTGTATCGCAAGCTGGGCGCGACGTCCCAGACCGAGGCCGTCGCCCGTGGAGAAGCGCTCGACCTGGTTTGAGCCCGGTGAATCACCCGGGTGATCCCGGCCGGGCGATGCCCAATTCACTGCCCGACTGCGCCAGGCTGAGACTCGCATGGCAGCTCACCGCTTCCAGATCGTTGTCGAAGGAGAGCTGGGTGACCGGTACGCCTCGGCGTTTGAAGGCATGACGGTCGATGCGCACGATGGACTGACCGACCTGACGGGTTCGATCGTCGACCAGGCGCACATGCAGGGGTTGCTTGCCCGGATCGCCGGCCTCGGACTAGCCGTGCACAGCCTCACCCCGCTCGACGACGACCGTGTCGGTCGGGCAGATACATCAATCAGCCGGAGTCAGCAACACCGACCCGGCGCAACGCAAAGGGACCGTGAATCATGACTTTCCTCTGGATCCTGCTCGGCATCGTGTACATCGCATGCTGGGTTTTCTTCGGGCTCACGACCTTCCGCAAGGGTCACTACTGGATGTTCTGGATCGGCTTCTTCATCCCGATCCTATGGATCGTCGGTGCGTTGATCTCACCCACCGATCGCGCCGCCGCGCGTCTGGCGGGAGCGGCTTAGTCCCCGCCCTCGGCGGCTATGACCCTTGGAGGGCTCATGAGCACAACCACACCCAGGACCGGTAAACCCACGACGCGCGCATCGAGATCCCGGGCGCCGGCACCGCATCTGTCGACGGCTGAGCGCGCCGCCCGTGGCAAGGCGGCCCGAGCTGAGGTCCCCCGCTCGAGTCATGCCACCTTCGAGCCGCCACCCAAACGGCCAGATCCGGTGGATCTGCTCGAGCGTCAGGCCGAGACGCGCGTTCCGGAGCTCGTGCCAATCCGCTACGGCCGCATGCTCGTGTCACCGTTCACGTTCTACCGCGGAGCGGCGATGATCATGGCGCATGACCTCGGCCCGACCCCACGCTCGGGGCTGAACGTCCAGTGCTGTGGGGACGCGCACCTGTCCAACTTCGGCGTGTTCGCCTCACCCGAACGGCGGCTCGTGTTCGACGTCAACGACTTCGACGAGACCCTGCCCGGCGGCTGGGAATGGGACGTCAAGCGGTTGGCGGTGAGCATGCTGATCGCCGCCCGGGACAACGGGTATCGGGTCAAGGACGAGGACCGGATAGTGCGCGCCACCGTCGGGCGTTACCGCACGGCGATGGCGGAGTTCGCGGCGATCAAGAACCTCGACGTCTGGTACTCCCGGTTGGAGATCGAGAGCGTGATCGACGAGCTGGCGCCGCGCTTCAAGCAGAAGATGGTCCAGCGGACGGAGAAGGCGCTCGCCAAGGCCCGGACCAAGGACAGCATGGCCGCGTTCTCGAAGCTGACGCGCTCGGTGAATGGCGACGTGCGGATCGCCGACCAGTCCCCGCTCATCGTGCCCATCGATCAGCTCGCCGGCGGCCAGGGTCGCGACGCGCTGTTTGACGGGCTGCACGAGCTGTTGCGGGAATATCGTGCGACTCTCGAATTCGATCGGCGGGTCCTGCTCGAGCAGTTCAGGCTGACCGATTTCGCGCGCAAGGTGGTCGGTGTCGGAAGCGTCGGCACGCGGGCGTGGATCGCCCTGCTCCTCGGCCGTGACGGGCAGGACCCGCTGTTCCTGCAGATGAAGGAGGCCGAGGCGTCCGTGCTGGAGGAAATCGTCGGCCCCAGCCAGTTCGAAAACCACGGACAGCGTGTCGTCACCGGACAGCGGCTGATGCAGGCAACCAGCGACATCTTCCTAGGCTGGGTGCACGTCAAGGCGGGTCTCGACGATAAGCCTCGCGATTTCTATGGCCGTCAGTTGAAGGACTGGAAGGGCTCGGCCGAGATTGAGCAGATGGTGCCGGAGGGGATGGCCACCTACGGACAGCTCTGCGGATGGACCCTGGCACGCGCCCACGCCCGCAGTGGCGACAGGGTGGCGATCGCCTCCTATCTCGGCAAGAGCGACCGTTTTGACCGGGCGGTCCTGGAGTTTTCCAAGGCCTACGCCGAACAGAACGAGCGCGACTATCAACAACTCGCCGCGGCCGTCAAGTCCGGGCGGGTAGAAGCGCAAACTGGTCTATGACAAGCGACGGATGGAGGTAAATGCAATGAGCGATGAAGAAGTGGATGAACTGGGCCCCGTCGATTACATGGTGGTCGAGTTCCCGGCCGAAGACGCGAGCTTCACCGGACAGATGGCGGACGAGCTGCGCGCGCTGACCGAAGGCGGCGTTATCCGTGTGCTTGATCTGCTGTTCCTGAAGAAACACGCCGATGGCTCGGTCGAAGGGTTCGAGGCTCACGATTTCGAGGACACCGAGGTTGACGAGCTGCGCCGGTTGGAGACCGAGCTGGCCATGCTCCTGGCCGAGGAGGACGTCGAATCGATCGGAGCCGCAATGGAACCGGGGAGTGTGGCCGCCGTGCTCGTCTGGGAGAACGCCTGGGCCGCGCCGTTTGCGTCGGCCGTCCGTCGTTCCGGCGGCCAGCTCGTCGCCAGCGGCCGGATTCCGATTCAGGCCCTGGCGGCCGCACTCGAGGCCGACGAGACAACCACGAAGGAAGGAGTCTGAGATGCTGGGTAGAGGCCGGGTTGGCAGACCGGGTTTGCTCGGCGGTAGGCCCGTTGCCCGCACCGCCGCCGTGGCCGGGACGGCCGCCGTCGTGACACGTGGCGTACGCCGTCGAGGCGACCGGCGCGGGGACCGGCGAGACGATCGACAGGACCGCCGCGAGGACCGGCGGTTCCGGCGGTAACCGCCGATCACCGCGTGACAAAGTCTCACACTCGTCGCCGCGCGGAGGGCGAGCGTGACGTTCTCAGCCGAATCTCGCGAGCCACCCCCACCCCGACAACTGCCGCTTACCCCGAAACGACCCTGAGGATGGAATAGAGCCGATGCCAGACACACCGACCGATGTGCTCGTCGCCGGGTATCAAAACATCGAAGCAGCCAGTGACGACTTCGAGGCCCTCGTCGCCCAGACAAGCGACGGGAAGCTCGAGATCGACGGGATCATCCTCGTCACTCACGACGCGGAGGGAAACGTGTCTGTGAGACAGACCGGCGACCATCTGGGCCGCAAAGGTGCCGGATGGGGCGGCGGTGTCGGTGTAGCCGTGGGATTGTTTGCGCCGCCGCTGCTTGCTTCCGCAGCGCTTGGGGCGGTCGCCGGCGGAGTGGTCGGCAAATTCGTCGACCGTCGCGTCCAGACAGAGCTTCACGACAAGATCGGCGAGAACCTGCCGCCGGGCTCAGCGGGGATCATCGCCGTGTTCGACGATCAGCAGCGACTGGCGGTTGAGCAGGGGCTCGGCGGCGCGCTCGTGCGGTCCATCGTGCAGAGCGACAAGGAGGGCATGGCTGCGCTCAAGGACTCGCTGGCGGAGGCGATGGGAAAGTTCGAGCCCGATCGCACGGTCCTGCCGATCCCGGATCGCAATTTCGGCGGGACGGCCGGCCGCACGCTCGAAGATTCGGTCGGCGACTGGACGATCGTCCCGGGGCCGAAGGCTCCGGATGGGGCGCCGAATGTCCTGGTGATCATCATCGACGATGCGGGCTTCGGTCAGCCGGACACGTTTGGCGGCCCGATCGCGACGCCGAACATGACGCGCGTGCAAGAACAGGGGGTCACCTACAACCGCTTCCACGTGACAGCGCTGTGCTCGCCAACGCGAGCGGCGCTCCTGACCGGCCGCAACCAGCACCGCGTCGGCATGGGCTCCGTGGCCGAGTTCCCGGGGCCGTTCCCGGGGTACACGGGCGCGCGGCCGAAGAGCTGCGCGGCGTTGCCGCAGATCCTCAAGGAGAACGGGTACGTCACCGGTGGCTTCGGCAAATGGCACCTGACGCCGGACCGCGAGCAGGGTCCTGCCGGCCCGTTCGACCACTGGCCGAATGCCTGGGGGTTCAACCACTTCTGGGGCTTTCTCTCCGGCGCCTCGGGGCAGTATGACCCGATCATCAGCCAGGACAATGCCAACATCGGTGTGCCAGAAGGCAAGGACGGCAGGCCGTACTACTTCCCGGATGACCTGACCGACAAGGCGGTCGAGTGGCTGCACGGCGTCCGTGCGCACGACGCCGATAGGCCATGGTTCCTGTACTACTCGACCGGCTGCGCGCACGCGCCTCACCACGTGCCCAAGGAGTGGGCGGATAGGTACAAGGGCAAGTTCGACCACGGCTGGGACAAGCAGCGCGAGGAGACCTTCCAGCGGCAGAAGCAGCTCGGTGTGATCCCGCATGACGCCGTCCTGACCGAGCGGCCGGACCTGTTCCCTTCGTGGGACTCGCTCGATGACTCGGCAAAGGAGCTCTACACGCGTCAGATGGAGGTCTATGCCGGATTCCAGGAGAACGCTGACTGGAACGTGGGCCGGTTGCTGGACGGTGTGGAGAAGCTGGGTGAGCTCGAGAACACGCTCGTCTTCTACATCTGGGGTGATAACGGCGCCAGCCTGGAGGGGACCACCACGGGGTCGTTCAACGAGATGACGTTCCTCAATGGCGTCGTGCTCGAGGCCGACCAGCAGCTCGAGCTGATCGAGCAGTACGGCGGGATCGACGCGCTCGGCAGCGATCACACCGCGCCGCACGTCGCCGCAGCGTGGGCGTGGGCGGGCAACACACCGTTCCAGTGGGGCAAGCAGATGGCCAGCCACCTGGGCGGCACACGCAACCCGATGGTCGTCGCGTGGCGTGGCCACATCCGGCCCGGAGGCGACCTGCGCTCACAATTCACCCACTGCATCGACATCGCCCCGACAGTGCTCGAGGCCGCCGGGATCCCGGAGCCGACGAGCGTGGACGGGATTGGGCAGGAGCCGATGGACGGCACCAGCTTCGTGTACAGCTTCGACGACGCGGACGCGGCCGACAGGCACACGGTGCAGTACTTCGAGGTACTCGGCGCCCGGGCAATCTACAAGGACGGCTGGTGGGCATGCTCGAAGCTCGACAAGGCACCCTGGGACCTCTCGCCTGAGACGCTGGCAAAATGGGGGCCGGGCTCGGGCTGGGATCCTGACCAGGACCCATGGGAACTCTACTACCTACCCGACGACTTTACGCAGGCGCACGATGTCGCCGCAGAGCACCCCGACAGGCTCGCCGAGCTCAAGCGGCTGTTCTGGCATGAGGCCGAGCGCAACCGGGTGCTGCCTCTGCTTGGCTCCATCTGCGTCTTCTACGGAATCCTGCCCCCGCTGCCCTCGGTCACTCGCCACACCTTCGCCGGCGATGTGCAGAATGTGCAGAAGGGCCTCGTCCCACGGATCGCCGGGCGCTCGTACGCGATCGAGGCGGAGCTGGTCGTGCCGGATGGCGGCGCCGAAGGCGTGATCGTTGCCAACGCCGACTTCATCGGCGGGTGGGCGCTGTGGGTCGACGGCCAGGGGCTGCTCAAGCATTCGTACTCGTTCCTCGGCGTCGAGCAGTACAAGCAGACCGCCACGGAGAGGCTTCCGAGCGGCGCAATCAGCGTGAAGATGCTGTTCGACGCAGACGAGAACAAGCCCGGGGCGGGCGGCAACGTGACGCTGTGGGCCAACGGCAAGCAGATCGGCGAGGGGCGGCTCGATAAGACGATTCCGATGATGGCCACGTCGTACGCCGGGATGGACGTCGGCCGCGACAACGGCCTCGTCGTCGACCTCGCCTACGAGGACAAGGCGCCGTACGTGTTCACCGGCACGGTCAGGCAGGTCGTCATCGATCTGAAGCCCGCGGGTACGCACGAACAGGACAAGGCGCTGCACGAGCAGCACAGCATCCATGCCGTCGCCCACGGCGTTGGTGCATGACCCCGCGCGAGCGTTAAGCCGGCGTCAAGAATCGGGGCACCGGAGTAGAGCTTTCGTCAAGATGGTCGCCGTTGGGTGCGGGGCGACGTAATCTCGAATTGCTGCCCGGAATTCCGGGCAGCACGTTCAGTGTCGACCCCGGGGAAACCGTTTTGGCGCGATTGCTCAGACTTCTTCCGCGTCGCGTCTGGATGTGCCTCGCCACCCAGCGGCTGGATCGCCGGCTGGCGGCTGGCGAGGACCCATCCGGCGACGCGGCCCTCGAGTGGCGCTCCGGCCAGCTCGTCTCGCAGCCGGCGCGCGAGCAGATCGCTCGCGGTCTCAGTCGCGTGCTGTCCGAGCGGCCCGAATCGGCGCTTCTGTCGTCCGCTATCCCAGGCGACGCGCGGGCACTGAAGATCGCCGGCCCGGCGCTCGAGCAGCTGGCCACGGCAATCCGGTCGCGCGAGTCCGTGCGGTCGCAGGGCGTGGCGCTCGCCCACCTGCTCCTCACCGAGCCGCTCAGTGTTCTCTACCAGCCCAGGCATGCCGAGCAGCTGTACGAAGCCGCGCGCGCGGCCCTGTTCGCACTGGGGCCGGATCGCCTCGCAGCCGTCGAGCAGAGGCCACCGGCGGGCATGTCCGGGCCATACGGCCACGAGCAGGTTTCTCGGCCCAACGCGGGATCGCCACGATGAGTGACGCCGGCTCTCATCGCAAGCGCCGCTTCAGCGAGGCGGCGCACAAGCTCAACCCGGAGCAGCCGGCTGAGCGAGACGACAATGGCCGCCAGACGAAAGGCCCCGCATCGAAGCGGAGCTACAACATGGCGGCGCACAAGCTCTCCTATCGGAGTCCGCCCAGCGCGGACGTCGACGAGCAGGAGTCGGGAGCCCCGGGGAGCCACCTCGATGCGCTGGCCAACTCCAACCGCGACACGATCGCTCACGCGGGCAAGGTCGCCCTGGGGCTGGGAGCGCTCGGCGTCGTCTACGGCGACCTCGGTACGAGCCCGTTGTACACCGAGCAGGTCATCTTTGGCTCGTATCGGGCGACCGCCCATGTCACCCCGGCCACCGCGTACGGCGTCGCGTCGCTCATCTTCTGGGCGCTGATGATCATCGTTTCGATCAAGTATGCGGGCTTCATCATGCGTGCCCACAACCGAGGTGACGGCGGAATCATGGCGCTGACCTCGCTGCTCCAGCGCAACAAGGTGGCCCACGCGACTGTGCTCGTGACGCTGGGAATCTTCGGCGCGGCGCTGTTCTTCGGTGACGGGATCATCACGCCGGCGATCTCGGTGCTCGGTGCCATCCAGGGCGTGAAGGTCGCGACTCCCGCGTTGGCTCATCTCGTTGTGCCGCTGTCGGTGGCCATCCTGATCGGGCTGTTCGTGCTGCAGCGATTTGGCTCGGGCACGATCGGCTGGCTGTTCGGCCCGGTGATCCTGGTCTGGTTCAGCGTGATCGGCGTCCTCGGCCTGAGCCAGGTGCTGAAGGACCCGGCCGTGGTCCAGGGCCTGTCGCCCAGCTGGGCCGTGCGGTTCATGCTCACGCACGGCGCGAGCGGCTATCTCGTGCTCGGCGGCGTGGTCCTGGCCGTGACCGGCGCCGAGGCACTGTACGCCGATCGCGGCCACTTCGGAGCCGGCCCGATCCGCATGGGCTGGTTCGGCCTGGCCCTGCCGGCGCTCATGCTCAACTACCTGGGCCAAGCCGTGTTCATCCTTCACCATCCGACGCTGGCGAAGGACACCAGCACGTTCAACCCCTTCTACCAGATGGCGCCCACGTGGACCCTGTGGCCGCTGGTCGTGCTCGCGGCCATGGCCACGGTCATCGCCTCCCAGGCCGTCATATCCGGATCGTTCTCGGTCGCCAAGCAGGCCGTGCAACTCGGCTTCCTCCCTCGGGTCAAGGTCTTGCACACATCAAAGATGGAGGGGCAGATCTACGTGCCGGTGGTCAACTGGACGCTGTGCATCGGCGTCGTCGTGCTGGCGCTCATCTTCCGGTCGGCCGACAAGCTGGGTGACATCTACGGAGTGGCGGTGACGGGCACGTTCATCCTTAACACGCTCCTGTTCCTCTCCGTCGCCCGGCTGATCTGGAAGACCTCGAGATGGAAGCTGGCGCCCCTGGCCGTCCTGTTTCTGACCATCGAGGTGGCGTTCTTCAGCTCGAACATCGCGAAGATCGGGCACGGCGCATGGTTGTCATTGGCCGTGGGGCTGGTCGTGTCGCTGCTGATGATCACCTGGCGGCGCGGCCAGGTGATCGTGACCGAGAATCGCGTCGCGCAGGAGGGCCCACTGAACGAATTCCTCGAGGAACTCGCGGCCAACAAGCCGCCCCTGATCCGGGTTCCCGGCGTCGCTGTCTTCCTGTGCCGTGACAAGGACACCACGCCGCTGGCCCTTCGCGCCGCCGTCGAGCACACCCACACGCTGCATCAGAAAGTGGTGATCGTGCGGGTCGAAACCGTGGGCATCCCGCAGGTCGCTGTCGAGGACCGCTTCTCGGTGGAGGTGCTTGGTCACGGTCTGTGCAAGGTGTTCCACGTGACCAGCCGCATCGGCTATCACGATGAGATCAACGTGTCAGAGGCACTCCAGCTCTGTCGCCGGCGGGGACTGCTCGAACGAAACCTCGACCTTGAGCATGCCTCCTACTTCGTCTCCCGCATCACGATCACGCCGACCGACGCGCCGGTGATGAAACCGTGGCGAAAGAAGTTGTTCATCGCCATGGCCCGCAACGCGTCGAGCTCCGTCGAGCACTTCGGACTTCCCAGTGACCGGACCCTGATCTTGGGCTCGCAGGTCGCGCTCTGAGGTGTCAAACCAGCCCTCGGACGAGGGTCACCTGGTGTGCAAGAACACGCTGTGCTCGCATCGGGGTGGCACCGCAATCTTTTGGCTGCCGAGTGTGCGGTCAGCTCTCGCCGACAATCTTGGCCTTCTCGGCGGCGAATTCGGCGTCGGTTAGCGCGCCCTGATCGCCCGTCTCCGCGACGCGTGCGAAACGCGCCGGTAACTTTTCGGCGCATGAGCCAGGAGATGAAGAACCCGCTGTTCGCCCGCTTCTTTCACCGCTACTGCGGGCGCGACCGCGGCCGGGGCGAGCGTGAGTTGCGTCGCGAGCTTCTGGCCGGGGCAAGTGGCCGGGTGGTCGAGGTCGGCGCCGGAAACGGGATCAACTTCGAGCACTACCCGGCCACCGTCGCTGAGCTCATCGCGGTCGAGCCCGAACCGTACCTGCGTGGCCAGGCAGAGAAGGCGGCCGTCGACGCTCCGATCGAGGTGCGAGTGGTTCCGGGTGTGGCCGAATCGCTCGGACTGGCGCCCGACTCGGTCGATGTAGTCGTCGTCTGTGGCGTGCTCTGCTCGGTGGCGGATCAGCGCGCGGCTCTGGCTGAGTTCCGCCGGGTGTTGCGCAACGGCGGCGAGCTTCGCTTCTACGAACACGTTCGCTCGCGACGGTTCGGCTTTGCCATCTGGCAGCGCTGCGTCGACGCCCTGTGGTCGCATGCGATGGGCGGCTGCCACACCGATCGCAACACGCTTGCTGAGATCACGAACGCCGGCTTTCGCCTTGAACGGTGCCGTGGCTTCGGCTTTCCCCCTGGAGCGCGGATATATCCGGTCAGACCGCGGGTCCTTGGGATCGCCCGAGCCGACTGATCGGCCGCCGAAAGGTAGGGTGCTCATCTTGGATCTCGGGATCACAGGGCGGGTGGCGCTGGTCGGCGGTGCCAGTCAAGGTATCGGCCGTGCCGTTGCCGAGGCGCTGGTGGCCGAGGGCGCGCGGGTGGTCATCACCGCGCGCGATGAGGCGCGAACCGGCCGGGTGGCCGCGGAATT
This sequence comes from uncultured Solirubrobacterales bacterium, assembly GCA_963749545.1. Lineage (GTDB taxonomy): Bacteria > Actinomycetota > Thermoleophilia > Solirubrobacterales > Solirubrobacteraceae > Palsa-465. The sequence goes on along the minus strand of CAVVNG010000015.1, from coordinate 342,014 downwards.
GGGTGCCGCCGGCGGTTATGCGTGGGACAGCGCCGATCTGGACACCGCCCCGGATCTGATCTCGCGGATCACTGAGCAGATTGGTCCGGTGGACATCCTGGTCACCAACACCGGCGGCCCGCCGGTGAATCCCGATCCGCTCGCGTTCTCCGTCGAGCAGTGGGAGCATGCCCACCGAACGCTCGTTCTAGCTCCGATGATGTTGCTGGGCCTCGTGCTTCCAGGCATGCGCGAGCGGCGTTGGGGTAGGGTCGTCGGAATCGCGTCGACCACCGTCCGCGAGCCGCTCCAGGCCATCGTTCTGTCCAACGCCGAGCGTTCGGGCGCGCTGTCGGCGTACAAGACGCTGGCCCGCGAGGTGGCGGGCGATGGGGTCACCATCAACACGCTGCTCACCGGGAGCATCGCCACCGAGCGCGCTGCGTCCCTGGCCGGCTCGATGGAGGCCGCGGAGGCGTACGCAGCCGCGACCGTGCCCGCCGGCCGTCTCGGCCGTCCCGAGGAGATGGCGTGGGCAGCCGCCTTTCTGTGCTCCGAGCGTGCGGCCTACATCACCGGGACTGCGTTGGCCGTCGACGGCGGAGCGCTACGCGGCGTCTGACTCGTGGCCGTCCACGCTTAGTGTGGCGTGGCGGTCACGGCCGAGGTTCCGAGGACGTGGCCGGAGCCGTCGAGCGCCTGTACCCGTACGTCGCTCTGCCTCGAGATCTTGATCGCTGTCTGAAACCCGCTCCAGCGCGCCGTGGTGGCTGTTTTCAACGCGGTCGAACTCGAACCCGCGAGCACACGCCACTTCTTGACCCCAGTGGCTCCGTTCCAGCTTGCGTACACAGTCGTCGTCCTCCCGCTGTTCGAGGCGGCCACCGCCGGCAGCGTCTGCGGGTAGCCGTTCCAGCGAAAGCGGAAGGTGCGGTAGCTGGCGTTGTCGCCGACGAATCGTGCGTCGAAGATGACCTGGCCCCTGGAGTTGTATTCGGAGAAGTACGGCTTCTCGCCCCAACCGACGAACGTATCGCCGTTGTAGAGCGGCTGGACGGTGCCCCCGTAGGTCGACAACAGCGACGGAGAATGATCGATCTCCTTCACGCGGGTCGCGGTCATGTGTTTGAAGTCGAGCTTGAGCCACAGCGCCCGCGATTGCTTGTGGACATTGCTCAGGCCCGCCCCATTGTCGAAGACGCTGAACTCCCCGTCATTTTTGGCCCGGATGCGTGGATCGTGCGCGTACGCGAACGATGCATCGGTGCCGAACTTGAAGTTCGAGCGGCGGCCGCCCAACTGCCAGATCACCTTGCCGGAACTGTGATCGATCTTGTAGATCGCTGAGGTCGACCTCGATCCAATGATCAGGTTTCCGTCGTCATCCTGCTCGATCCCGTTCAGATGGAAGAAGTCATACGGGGCTCCCGAGCTGCGGAATCTCGTGTAGGAGTCGGCCAACCGCACGTGGTCCAGGCTGTCCCACTGGAACAGGACAAGCCCGGTCTTGATGTCGATCTCCTGGACGACCGAGTCGAAGACGACCGCGTGGGTCGACTGGTGGATGTGCGAGGCGTCCCAGATCACCGGGTACTCCACCGCGATCAACGCGGTCCCCTGAGGGGTGAGCTCGAACTCGTGCAGATCGGCATTCAGACCATTGCCCGCCCTGACCACCGCGATCTGGTGATAGGAGGTGTCGTTGATCACGTCCTCGCCCGAGCCGACGCCGGCGCCGAAGTACCCCTGCCACCACGTCAGCACGGGCTTCCCGTCCAGCGTCTGCACCTGGAGGTTGCTGGCGATCGTTCCCGACGGCAGCGGCTTGAACCAGATCAGCCCACCATTCGAGTCGAGGATCATCGGACCGCTCTGAAGCGGCCCGCGCCATGGCGCGGTGAAGATGTACCCGTGCGCGGTGTGAGATGGCTTCTTGGTCACCTCCACGGCAGCCGGCAGGAGGTCGGGGCGCGAGCGGAAACGCAGAACGTCTCCGCGTGCTCTCTGCGCAAGGGGAAACCCCAGGTCCGCCAGCCGGCCCGCCGGCGTGGCGACCGTGAAGTGGTACACGCCGCGCGTGCCTCCGACGATGTTCAGGTTGGTCGACACCGTCACGCGCTCGCCGGGCGTGAAGGGCTTGTCGGGCATGAAGCTCCCCCCGCGCCCGTCGGAGTCCGCCAGAACCCTCCCGGTGTGGTTGCCGCTGCGTGAGCCCGTGACCGTGATCTCGCCAAGCTGGCTGGCCGGGAGACCGCGGAAGGTGATCTGGGTCCCGGGCGGACCCAGCCGGCTGCCGGCCACCGGAAACACGCTGACGGCCGGACTCGCCGCACGCGACCCGCCGGCGCCTCCGATGATCAGCACCAGCAGCGCGACGAACAGCGCGGCGGCCATCACCGCCACGCGGGCCCCACGCGAGGAATATGCGCGTCTGACATCAACCATGCGCTTGGCTTCCCCCTCCGGCCAAAGCGGGATGCGTCAGCAACGATACGCCATGCTCGCGTCGGACGCCGCAAGCGGCGGGTCAGACCCGCCGGCCGAAGGTGGCCAATCCCAGCAACCTCCGCGGTTTCAGCCCAGATCCTCCCTTCCGTGGAACGACCAGGTCTCCCGGACCGTTTAGGCTGCAACACGTGACGGACCCCTACGATCGCCCGCCGGAGCCGTACGACGGCCCGCAGAGCCGCAGCGCCACCACCCAGCAGTGCCCCAACTGTCATGCCCTGGTCTCCGTCGACGCCGCGTTCTGTCCGCGGTGCGGCGAGGATCTCAGGCCCAAGCGCGGCACGCAGGGTGCCTGGCTCGCGCTGGCGGCGGTCGTGGTGATTCTGATCGGCGGTGGGATCGCCTATGCGCTGACGCGTAACAGCGGCAGCTCGAAGTCGAGCTCGAGTCATTCGGTGACCACAAGAACCAAGACCGTCACCAGCACGTCGAGCAGCACCTCCGTCCCCACGAGCACCGTGACCAGCTCCACGACGGTGACGGCGCCGACAAAGACCGAGACCACCACGACGACCTCGGTCTCAACGGCGACCAGCTCGACGACAACCTAGTGGGCTCCACCCAAATGTTTCGCCGGGAATGGTGAGACCCGGGGGTCGTCAGGCGCGGACGCAGGATCCGACGTGCAGCAGCGCTGCACGAGGATCCGAGGACAAAGCCTGGCGGCCACCCGGGGCCGCCATAACCGGTGGAATGTTTGGGTGGGGTCCACTAGCCGGTGGTAACCGGGGACTGGGTGCTCGCGATGAAGCGCTCGAGTGCAAGGCCGGTTGGCTGACCGCGCCCACCGGCTCAACAGCCCTGCCCACATCACCCGTTTTGAGTGATGCCGTGGGGCCGCCCATGCGCCAACGTAGCCTGGTTCCAATAGCGGCTGCGTCGCCGCGTCCCGCGGGGAAGCGAGGTGGAGGTGAAACAGGATCCGCGACGCCGGCAGAGCAAGCGGCTCGGCGGGTCGGAGAGCGCCGGGCAGGCACGCGGAGAGGCAAGACCCGACCAGCCCCTAGAGCAGCCGAGTGGCGCCGAGCTAACCGTGCTGCGACTTCTGGCCACGGATCTGTCGGCGCGGCAGATCGCCGAGGAGGTCTTTCTGTCGCCCAACACCGTGCGATCCCACACCCGGTCCATATACCGCAAGCTCGGCGTGAGCTCCCGCGAGCAGGCCGTGGCCCGCGCGACTGCGCTCGGCCTGATCGGCGGAACGCCACCTCCGCTAGTAGGGTGATCGGATCCGCGACCGGCCCCAACTCGTGATCGAAGTGCCACGTGGCAGCGCCGTCGAGAGGCAGCTCGCGGCGGAGCCGCCGCCGAGCGTGTTCAGCCGCGACATCGCGGTCGAGGTACTCGACGCCGACGCCGAGGGCAACCTCGAGCCACCGGGTGCCGGCGAGGTCGTCCTCTCCGTACCGTCGCCGGAGACGCTCGTACGTGAGGCGCCGGCGGTGCGCCGCGTGATTGCCCGGGCCGGTACCGGGACGGAGCCCCTGGTTGTTGTCATCGAGGTGGCCGAGATCCTTCGCGAGGAGGAGCTCTCGAGCGTCCTCGAGGCGTCCAGGCGGGCCTCACGGCCGGTGATCTTGCGAGTCATCCGCAACCCCTGAGCCGCCCGACCCGGCGGTTCTACGCTGACGCGAACTCGATCACGACCTTGATGTCGTCCTCGGCCCGCTCGAGGGCCCGGCCGAAGGCATCCGCCGGCACGCGCCGGGTGATGAGCCGCTCGAGCCATGCCCGGTCTGCCCTGGCCAGCACCTGGGCGGCGATGTGGTAGTGGCGACGGTTGGCGTTGACCGACCCGAACAGGACAAGGTTCTTGAGCACCGCGTCGGTCATGAGCGTCGTTGCCCGGCTGGAGTCTGGGACCGCGGGTGGGCCAACCCCCGTCAGGCAGATGATCGCCCCGGGCGCGGCGGTCTCGGCGGCGCCCCGGATCAACGGCGCCACTCCGGTGCACTCGACGACGACGTCCGGAGCCAGCCCAAGCTCGGCGACCGCGCCGGTGTGATAGTGGGCTCCGAGCGCCTCGACGAGCTCAGGCTTCCTACCGCTTGTGACTCGATCCACGACATGCACGTCCCCGCCGTACTGCCTTCCGATCAGCGCGGCCAGTAGCCCGATCGGCCCCGCGCCGATGACGAGCACGGTGCGTGGCTCCCAGAAGCTCCGGCGGCCGATCGAGGCGATGTGCTCCCAGGCCTTGGCCACGACCGTCGTGGGCTCGAGCAGCACCCCCAACATCCCCAGACTCTTGTCCACGCGCACGGCATAGTCCGGCTCGATCCGCCACCGGTCGGCCATGAAGCCGTCAACCTGCTTGATCCCCCGCTCGGTGTACCGGCCGTTGGTGCACATATCCCACTCCCCCACTGCGCAGTTTGCGCAGGGCACGGGATCGGGCCGCCGAACAATGCCCACCACGTGGTCACCCACCGCCAGCCCGCTGGGGCCCGGGTCGATGACCCGGCCCAGCGACTCATGGCCAAGGATCAGCCGCTCCCGCCCCGTTGGGGCCCAGCCGTAGGCTCCGCTCGCTATCTCGAGATCCGTCCCGCAGACTCCCACCGCCAGCGCCTCGACGAGCACCGAGCCGAGTTCGACGCCCGGCTCGGCCACATCATCGAGCTGCGCGGAACCGCCGCGGCCGGGAATCACGGTCACCGCCCGCAAGCTAGCTTTGAAACCAATCGCTGAAAGTCCGATGGCGGGCAGGGTCGGGAACGGTGGCGTTGGAAGTGGTGGCGCTGGTCCGCCGACGGTGATTTGCATGTCGCCGCCGTGATTGGCGATGTGTGTCCGCTTTCGTGACCTAGGATCGCGTCAGTGTGTGCGATGCCTGATGCCGCTCGTCGCCGGCTTCTGGGATGTCTGGTGGTGTCGTGCGCGTGCTTGGGGGTTACGGGATGTGCCTCGGGCGGGGCCCCGCGGGTCGGCCGCATGGCGGTGCCAACGCCGACAGTGGCGGGTCCGATCCCTTCGACGCCGTCGGACTTCCCGTTTATCGCCGACGGGTTCGGCCCGGAGCCACCGGTGCCTTCCGGGTACGAGGAGAACGAATACCTCGTCTCAGGGCGGGCGAAGCTGTACGAGTACAGCGCGACCGGGGTTCGGGTTATCGCAGCGTGCCCGGCGAGCGCCGGAGGGCTGAGCTGTCGGAATCTCCCGTACACGACGCGAATGCTCGTGAAGCGCCCGATCGATCCAGGTCGGTTCAGCGGCACGGTGATCATCGAGCCGTTCAACCCCTCATCCGGGTACGACATCGCCAACGTCTGGGACCGCTCCTGGCCGTACTTCGTTCGTCAGGGGGACGTGTTCGTTGGGTGGACGTCGCGGTATGCGTCGATCCTCGCCCTCAAGCAGTTCGAGCCGCGCCGCTATGCGCGCTTGAGGTGGGGCAACAACAGCGCAGTCGATGATGGGATCACATTCGATGTCGCGGCGCAGATCGGAGCGCTGTTCAAGCTCAACGGGCCCGGCAGCCCGCTCCATCGCCTGAAGGTGCGCCGCGTCTTCGAGGCCGGGTTCTCGCAGGACGGTGGGTTCACGTTCACACAGGCCGATGTGTTCAACGCCATCGACCGCCTGCCGAACGGCGGGCCGGTGTACGACGGTTACGTCCCGGCTGGCACCGTCGGTCCCAGCGACATCAATTTCGGGCTGACAGCCGCGGGGACGCTCCCGCCGGGCGATCCGCGGAACCGCATGCAGCCGCGCGACTCGCCCGTCATCCAGATCAACACCGAGACCGAGGAGGTTCTCCTTGGCGCCCCGACGGCATTGGCCTACCGCCGGCCCGACAGCAATGCCCGCGACGATCGATACCGGCTCTGGGAGGTGCCGGGCGCGAGCCACATCTCGAATGATCTCGGCAGCTCGCCGATCACCGAAGAACGCGACCTTGCGGAAATCGAGCGGATCCCGTTGAGTGCACTGCCTCCCACCGGTTGCGCGCACCAGCAGTACCAGCGCGGTCCTTGGGTCGGCGTGGGTGGCGCCCTCGACCCGAACCCGTACCCGTTGGGATACGTCGCCGATGCCGCCTTCGCCGATCTGACGAAATGGCTCGATGACGGCACCCCACCGCCGCGCGCAGTCAGGATTCAGGTGACCGATGCGCGGGCCCGCACGGTCGTCCGGGACCGCTTCGGCAACGCGCTCGGCGGGCTCCGCACCCCGTTCGTGGACGTTCCCACCGCGACGTTCTCCCCCACCGACGGCAGCGCGCACGACACCCCGTTGTCCGGACTGTGCCCGCTGATGGGGTTCAGCATCCAGTTCAGTCGCACGACGCTGCACGCGCTCTATCCCAGCCACGCCGCCTATGTCACGAGGGTGACCCGCGAGGCCAACGAACTCGTCCGGACAGGCTTCTGGGTTGCCTCCGATGCTGCACAGGTCGTGCGGCAGGCCGCCGCGTCCGACGTCCCGTAGCGGACTGCGCGTGGCGGCGGCCCACAGCCAGATCGAACGGAAAGCCGCGCCGGCGCGGGAACAGGTCCGTCAGCGCACAGAAGTCCGCGTCGGTAGTCGCCCAGATGCAGGCCGCGACCGGGTGGCGCTGCGGTTGGCGCGGCGCTGGTCGTAACCCTGCTGGGGCTGTGTTCTGGCTCTCGTACCTGGCGTCTCCCGAACGGGACTGGACGCTCGGGTGGACGGACGGACCGGACGGGCGTGCGTACGTGAGCATGCTCGCCGTTGACGTTGCTCGTCCGGTCAGCCTGCCGACGATCAGAGCTGGGCGGAGGAACGGGTGCCGTTTCCTGCTCGCCGAGCTGGACTTCTGCTGGACGCGACCGCTGGGAAGCAGGTGCCGGGCTGACTTCGCCGAGGGGCTTGAGTTCGGCTCGGGGTCAGCGCGGCCAGGCGCACCAGCCGCTGTTTCGCTGTGCCGCTCTGCCAGACTGTGGGCGTGGGCGGACCGCCCCGACACCCGAGTTGCATGGGGGGCGTCGCGGGCATGGCGGCGGTCGTGTTGGCTTGTGCGGCGTGCGGTTCGTCGGCTCACTCGCCGTCCTCGTCTAAGACCACGGCGTCCTCCGCGGGTGCGGGCAGCTCCTCGACGCAACTGGTCACTAGTTCCGCCGGGGCGGTGCCGCTTTCGGGTCCTGCGGTCACCAGACCCAGGCGGTTGCGTCTAATCGCGGTTCTGCCCGACGCGAGGCGTCGGGGCTTGTTCGGCTGGATCTCCGTGGTCGCGGTGCGGGGGCAGACGGCTGTGTGGATCTCACGCGTCAGGGCCTACCACGAGGCGGGATTCACGATCACGCTGCTGCGGTTCGATCAGCCATTGGTAACGGTCGCTCTGCACCCCGGTGGATCTCAGCCCGGTGGATCGGGCTGGCCCTATGGAGACGCCATCGGCACCGCAGAGCGGCGGGTATTGATCGCCGGGTTCAACAGCGCGTTTCAGGAGGGGTACGGAGCGGGGGGATTTGAGGAGGGCGGGAGGGTCGGCTGGGCACTCCGCAAAGGCGCTGCGTCGGTGGTGATCTATCGCGACGGGTTTACCGATATTGGCCGTTGGGGTGAGACGGTCCCGGCTCGTAACCGGCGAGTTGAGGCCGTCAGACAGAACCTCGGTCTGCTGATCTCGGCAGGCCGAATCCCTAGGTCGGTCGACACGTGCATCAAGGTCTGCTGGGGCGACCCGCTACACGAACAGCCGATAGTTGCCCGCTCGGGGCTGGGTGTCACTTCCGGCGGCGACTTGATCTGGGCGGCGGGGCACAATCTCTCCGTGCGGGCCCTTGCCGAGGCACTAGCCGACAAGGGCGTCATCCGCGCGATCGAGCTCGACATCAATCCGAGGTGGGTCGCCGGATACGTCTACGCCCACTCGCCAGGCAACGTCCCTCCTGCGCCGATCCCTCTCATACCTGGCCAGACCGGGATCCCCGGCCAGTTCCTAGCGCCTTACTTTCGCGACTTCTTCACGGTCATCGCGCGGTAGGTTGACGACGCGCACGCGACCATCCGGACACGATGGACGCGCGCGTTCATCCACGCGAAGCGACCTTGGGCGAGTTCTGTTCAGCGCGCTCGTTTCATCCTCGGATCCGCGTACGTCGCTCTGACATCGCGTCGGTGGCGACGTCGTTGGCAGCGTGCATGTGCCCGTTCGCCTGCGGAGTCGACCCTGCCAATTCAGTCGCGATCCCGACGCTGCGCGTGTCGGGATCCTACGATCCACGGGCTTGGCGTTTGCGTGTACCGGCTACAACGGAGGAGCGGCAGGATCGTCGGGAGGTCAACGCGGATCGCCTCCGGGTGCTCGGGGAGCCGACCAGACCGCGGCGTGCTGGTGCAGAACAGCGGCCCGACCGGACTGCTGAGGAGGCCGCCCAAGGGTAAGCGCCTGGCGCGGGACTTGGCGGCAACGGGAGTCCTGCCGATAAGCGTCTGGTGAAGCACAGCGGTCTTGGCTCGGGGTTCGCGCGCGCGGTGTGGCTGGTCGCTCTGCTGGGCCTGGCGGGTTGCGGGTCAGCCGCGAGCGTCGGAGGCGTGCCACTTGCCGCCGTTGCTCGCGTAAGGCCGCGGGTGGTCGAGCCGACCGCCGGCATCCAGGCCGGTGTGTTCACAGCAAGCGACCCGGTCGGGGATCCGAATGCGCACGCCCCCTCGCTGGTGGAGATCAGGCGCGAGTTGCGGCTTGAGCTAGTGGCAACGCGAGTTACCGACGCGACGTACATCGACCCGCTGCAGTACGTCAACCACTGGGAGCGGACCGACCAGGGCGTCGACGCGAACATGCCCGTGGGAGCGCCAATCCTGGCGCCCTCCCGGGTGAAGATCCTGGCCATCGAACCGGACTGGTACGCCGGTCAGCCGTTGGTGTATTGGGAGCTGCTCGAGGGGGCCGACGCGGGCAAGGTTCAATACGTCGCCGAGGAGATCACCGACATCGCACCGCCCGGCAGCATCCTCCAGCAGGGACAGGCGATCGCTCGCTACGCCCCCTCGGGAACCGGGATCGAATTCGGCTGGTCGACCATCAACGGCATCACCCTCGCGCGAGCGACGACCGGCCACGGCGGTGGGCAGATCACCCTCGCGGGCCGGTCGATTCGCGCATGGCTCAACAGCCTCGGTGCAAACGCCGGCCCGGACTTCTGATCCCCACCGCCGCAAGCTACCCGCCAAGGGCGCGCGATACTGGGGCGCCAAAGACCTGGGACCGCAAATTCCGCGCCTGGCTTGCGCCTTGTCGGGCTCGGCCGCCCCGACTCGCCGCTTGCGCACCCGCCCAGACGCAGCGGCCACGCGTAGCGCCTCCGCGCCGTTGCTCCCGGGGAGCGGTGCTTGCCGACATCTGCTCCATTATTCATCCGGCGATGACGGATGGAGATCACTTGAGCGCCGCACAGCGAACGCTGTTCGACGAGCTCTACACCGCGTGGCGGCCGGGAGGAACGTGGCCGACGTACCAGCACGTCGATCGCCTGTTCGATCGCCACCACGACCTCGACGTCGACGAAATCATCGCCGCCACGCCGCGCCATCTCCTTTTCGTGTTTGATCCGATACGACCCGAGAGCAAGATTGGCCTCAGAGTCGCCGGCATCGCGAAATGCTCCGGCTCAGATCAAGACCTAAAGCTGTTTCTCAGGCTTCTAGTTCGTGCGTCGCAGCGGAACGCAATTTCGAGCCACGCTCGCCGGACCAACCGGAGGAGATCAGCTTGACCAGTGCCCAATTCGCCGCTATCCAGCAAGAACACGAACGGGCAGCGGGGAGCGAGAGCGAGGAGACCTTAGGTGTCACGCTGGCAAAGGCCTACGCGTTTCTCTACTCCGAGAGCCTGTATTCCACTCTCAGGGGCGACGAGACCGGATGGACCATCACCCTTTCGCGGGACATCCGTAAATATCGTCGGGTCCAAAGCACCGACGACTACCTGGCCCTCGTCCTCCCACCGGTCAGCCATGAACCAAGCAGTCCGGCCGGATATCCGGAACCGGCTACGGTTGCCGAGAATTCACCTGCCGCACTCAACGAACGACCGTACGCTCCCATACTCGTGACCCCTGCCTCCTCCTCCTTGAACCACACCCGCGCAATGTCGCGCTCTTCTACGGCCGCGACCAGGAGGCTCATGACGCGCTCTTCGGATTGCTTCAGGACCTTGGTCTGCAACCCCTGTCTTGGGGGAAGCTCCGCGCCCTCACCGGCACGGCAAACCCGTACACCGGGCAAGTGGTAAACGTTGCGTTCAAGGTCGCCCAGGCAGTGGTGGTCCTGTTCACTCCGGATGACGAGGCCAGGCTCCACCCCGACCTCCATGGGCAGCACGAGCCCGACCACGAGGTGCAGCTGACCGGCCAGGCCCGCCCGAACGTCCTGATCGAAGCGGGCATGTCGCTGATCGGCCGGCCGGACGAAACCATCATTGTCGAAATCGGAAGCCTGCGACCGATCACAAATCTGGGCGGCCGGAACGTCGTTCGGATCACCGCGGACAACGTTCCGCGGGCTTTGAACGAAATCGCGGAACGGCTCGAGAGCGCGGCGCATTGCCCGGTGGACCGCAGCAGTGCACGGTGGCTAAACGTTGACCGCTTTCGGACACTCAAGGCGCTAACCCGACGTCCGCGGCGAGAGGTCGAAACAGCGTCGACGGGATCCACGGCTCCGTCGACGCCTTCCGCTGACGCTCAGCAGATCGTCCAGGAACTCAACGCCCATGTGGAGATTGCGGCGACAGACCTGCTCGACACAGACGACGAGATCACGGCAGAGGAGGTTCGGCATTGGACCGGGACCACGGAGGAAAGCATTCGGAACCGCTGCGGCGCACCCTATGCGAGCGTGTTTCGCGCCAAAGGCCGAGGGCTCCCGCCGAGCGACGAGCTCAACACGAAGATTGCGTACATCCTTGACGACCTCATCTTCAAGGCGCGCAGCGGCCACTTTTCCTAGGCAGTGGGACGCCGACGCGCGACGATCGTGATCGCCAACGCCAGGACTTCTCGCATACCGCGACCAAGAGCTGCCGCTGGCCCGGGATCGCTTTCGCGATCGCCCTGGCCTCGATCAGGCGATCGCCTTGGCGACGAGCGAATCGCGACGGCCCAGGCCGGGCGACGAGGCGGGGCCGCGATCGCTTGGGCCAAAGTCTCATGGAGCAGATGGTCTGCCGCCATCGCCTCGCGCGCGCCGGCGCAAGCCGTCCGGAGGGAGCGGACGAGGCTTGCAGTGCACGCAACCCGGAAGCGTCAACGCCCGGTACGTCTGACCTGCGGTGGCTAATCACTCGAGAGCTTGCGCGTGTCGTATCCGAGCATGAACAGAGCCATCTCTACGTAAACGGGACGCCAACGGTCGCTGCCGACGGGAGGGTCAAGACGCTTGCTCAGCCGCAGTGCGATGCAGCGGATCAGCCAACTGGAGTAGATGAAGGACAGCCTCGCCTGCATGGGGGCCCGCTCGTTCAGTGTGCTAAATGCTTCGGGCGGCTGTCGCACGTAGGAGTTGGTCGCGGACTCCCGACCCCGCGGGACACGTAGGCTCAGGATCTCGGCTTCTCCTTGCTCCCCGGTGTGGCGGCACCAGCAATCGACCGCGTACGCGAGCGCATGTCCGACACGAGAGTCGTAGATGGACCAAGAATCCATTGCGGCAGTCGAGTAAACCTTTGAGATCGAGGCGATTCGGTTCGGCGGAATGCGCTTGATGTGTTCCCATCGACCTGCGTCGATTTCGTCTAAGGCGACCCGGGACGCAAGAAGGGTGTTTGTCGCCTCGGGATCCAGATCGTCCATGTGGCCCCACTCCAATAACCCCTCAACTGCTTGGCGATCGTTCGAAGCTAGACCTTCCTGCCAGCCTTCGCGGAAACGAAGCGTCTCTCTCCAGCCTCGACCCTTCCAGTCGTATGCCTCGAGGTGAGCGGTCCATCCCCGCCGCTCGTAGAACATGTGGCGCTCGACGAGTTCGATGAACCAATCTACGAAACGGCGCGCTTGCTTACAGAACTCGTCAGGAGTGAGGCCGGGTTGGAGCTCGAGGTGCATCATCGCGACATCATCGTCCTTCGCCTCTAGACAGCGCGATGTGGAGCCGAGTCAGGCTTCGAGAGAGTTATCTGCGGCATCGACGAGATGCGACAGCGCTGCGCTGGTAGCACCGCGGGCTGAGGCAGGCGGAGAAAACCGACGAAGCCTCGACTCCGTGAGCTACGCCGGCGCGAAGAGGGCTGGCCACCGCTGCTCGAGGTCGACGAGGTCGACGCGGTCCGCCTGCGCTGAGGTGAACTTCCGAACTTCAACGTCAAGCGAACCGAAGTTCTGCGCGAAAGCAGCTCGGACGGCAGGGAATCGCTCCAATGCCCACGCCGCCGTCGAACGCGAGGTCGTAAGGAAGTGGATGGGTTCCGGCCCGAGAACAAAGAGCTGTCGGACACGCTCCGAAGGCTCAAGCGCCAAGTGCACCAAGTCTTTGAATAACTGTCGTTTACGCATTGCGTCGGCTCCGCGCCAGCGGGCAAGCTTGAACTCGGCGACGCGACGATCCGTCTCGATGTCAAACGGCCTTGTGGGGTCGTTTCCCGCGGCCAGAGATGGGCGGTGAAGCGCTTCGCCGGGCTCGAGGATGTGTGGCAGCACAACCACGATCGCGCTGGCGTGGATCACGTCGTTCATCCGTCCAAGGCGTTCTCGAACCAGAAGAGCAGCCATCAATACTCGGTCGTTCATCCCGTAGTCTCGAACGACGCGTGGCACGTTCTCGCTCTCGCAGCCGGAGAGCGCGTGCTCGAGCTGCGTAATCGTCTGCGTCAGCGGTTGCTCGAGCGGAGCCTGTCAAGCTCGGTGAGACGCTTCGTGGTCGTATTTAGTGAGCGACCTCCTTCGTGTTGGGCTTGTTGATCCACGCGGCGGTCGGCAGCTCCGGCGGGACGGGCGCGCCGGCGCACGAACCGCTCCGGCGTCGCCGCGTAGGCGGCGTCGAGGACGCGCGGCGCGGCGGCGTGGAGATGCTGCGCCGAGGCCGTAGTGGACGGCGGCGGCGGTCAGCAGGCCGAGCCCGGAGTGGTGGTGATCGTTGTTGTACCAGTCGAAGAAGGGGCGGCAGAACGTCGCGGGCGTGCTCGATGTCATCGAAGCGCTCGGGGAAGCCGGGCCGGTACTTGAGGGTCTTGAAGGGCGACTCCGAGTAGGGGTTGTCGTTCGAGATGTGGGGGCGCGAGTGGGTCTTGGTCACGCCCAGGTCCGCGAGCAGGAGCGCGACCGACTTGCTCGCATCGAGCTGCCGCGGTCGGCGTGCAGGGTGAGCTGGTCGCGGCCGATCTGCCGCTGGCGACGGCCTCCTCGATCAGCGCCTTCGGGCCAGCGGCGCGCTCTCCCGGTGCGGCACCATCCAGCCGACCACGTAGCGGCTGAAGACGTCGAGGATCACGTACAGGTAGAAGTACGTCCACTTCGCGGGCCCAAGCAGCTTGGTGATGTCCCAGCTCCACAGCTCGTTCGGCCGCTTGGCGAGCAGCTCCGGCTTGGCGTAGCCGGGATGGGGTGAGCTGGTCGCGCCGTTCGCGGACCTCGCTGATTCCGGCCGCGAGAATCCGGTACATCGTGCGCTCCGAGCAAGGTAGCGGCGCTCGTCGAGCAGCGTCGCGTAGACCTCGCGGGCGCCAGCTGTCCACGAAGCGCGGCGCGTGCAGCACGTCGCAGCACGGCCTGTCGCTCGCCCGGACCCAACGCGCGAGGCGGCGTCGGCCGCGGCCTGAGCGGCCTGGGCTCGGACGGGCGGCGCCGACGGTAGATCGTCGCCGGCGAGGCGCCCAGCGCGCGGCACGCCGGCCTGGTGCCGATGATCGGCGTCAGCTCCTCGACGGTCTGCGCAGATCATCGCTCGGTGCTCCCGCGACTCGCCCTCGGTACCGAGCATCTGCTCCAAGAGCGCTGAGACGTTTCCCTGGATCTCGATCACCTTGCGAGCCTTCGCCAGCTCGGCCTCGGCACGCTCAGCCCGCCTGCGACAGCTCGGCGATCTCCACGTCGCGCCGATCCGCCGGCTTGCGCCCGCGCGGGCGGCCGAGCTCCTTCAGCGCGCCATCCTTGCGCTGCTTGCGCCAATACGTCAAGTGCGACGTGTACAGCCCCTCGCGGCGCAACAGCTCACCGATCTCCCCCGGCGCGGTGCACGCCTCTGCCTTGCGCCAGGATCTCCAGCTTGTACTTTGCCGTGAACGTCCGGCGCTTGGCCTGCTCGACCAGCTCGGGGTCTGGCACCCCCGCCGGCACGACGCGCCCGCCGGCCACGAATCCCAACTCGCCTACGGCTCGCTGGTCTTCGCGACCGGCGGCAGCACCATCATCCGCAACTCCATTCGTGCTCCTCTCCAACATTCCGGCGTGCTCCGTTCTCGCCCTCAAGGTTCATAGATTCCTCGATGGTGAGCGTCTCACCGGACGTTGACAGGAGGGGGGAACGAGAGCAGCTGCGCAACCGCTTGCTCGAACCCGGCACTCGGCATGTGCGGAGCCTAGATGAGTTGTGCCACGCGTTCAGGCGGTGTAGTCGACGAGGCGAGCGGCTGGGGCGGCCGAGTTGGTGGTTGAGCATCACGGCGGCGGCGAGCGCGGCGAATCGGGCGCACAGGCGGACGCGGAGGTTGTCGCAGGGTGCGGGCGCCGTGGCGTTCGAGGGTGAGGATGTCTTTGCAGGTCCAGAAGATCGATTCGATCCGCTGGCGGATCGGCGCGAGGTGCGGTCCGCGTCCTGTGCTCGTCTTTGCGGCGGGGGCGCAGGATCGTGGCGTCGAGCGCGGCGAGCTCGGTCTCGAAGTCCTTGCCGCGGAAGTTCTTATCGCCGATCAGGATCAGCGTCTGGCCGGGCTGGCGTTCGCAGCGGGCGACCATCTGCACGCAGACGAGCTTCTCGTCGATCTTCGGGGAGGTCAGCGCCAGCGCTCGGGGGTGCCGTCGGGGGCGAACAGGGCGTGCAGGCGGAAGCCCGCAGAACTGGCGGCTGTGGCTGGCGCAGTAGCCGTAGTCGGCGGCGTCCGAGAGCGCGTCAGCCAGGCTGGAGGCCCCGCCGCGCTTGACCGTCTCGCGCGAGCGGGCGCACTCCACCGGGGTCGAGTCGACCAGCAGCACGTCGTCCATAGAACCCGGGGCTCTGACGCGCGAACTCGCGCGATCAGCGCCTCGATCTGCCCGGAGAGCCGAGCCGGCGCTTGTGGAACGCGTCGCGGGTCGGGCAGCGCCGGGAACAGGTGCCGCAGCCGCTTGGCGGCGACCGCGATGAACCGCGGATCGGACGGGATCCCCATGATCGCCTGGGCCACGCACAGCGTCACGATCTCCGCGTCGCTGATCCGACGCCGCGCGTTGCTCGACGCGCTTGGGCAGGAAATCGTCAGCGATGCAGTAAACAATCAGTAAGCAGCAGGTCGAGGTCGGCGAGCATCGAGGCTCCTCCTTGGAGTCGGCGGTGACGGAAAGCACCGCCGACTTCGACCTGCGCTGTTATGTCCCCTTCCAACACCACGACCCCGCCCTCGGTCGTGGCACTACTCATCTAGAGGACTGACCACGGCGATCGCCCATACCGAACCGCCACTGCTCATGTGGAAAGCATACGGTCGCTCAATTGCGTGACGGCGGCCATGGGATTCTCCCCAAGGGCGGCCATTGAAAGTCCCCCGTGATGGCCGCTGGTTCTCCCCTTGGGCGGCCATCGGTTCTCCCCACGTTTTCGTCCTGATCTGTCGGTTGTTCAGGATCGCGCTGATATCGAGCGTGGACCTGGAGGCCGGGTGAAGAGAGCTGAGGAAGTGATGGAGATTCTTGAGGCGTATGACCTGGCCGGCTCGCTGCGTGGAGCGGCGTTGCTGGCGGGGTGTGATCACGAGACGGTCGCGCATTGGGTCGCGGTCCGAGATCGTGAGGGCGGGGTGCAGGCCCAGCCGCGGCGCAGGCCGGCGCGGGTTGGGTTCGCGGAGAAGATCGATGAGCTGGTGGACCGCTCGCACGGGAAGATCCGCGCGGACGCCGCGCACCGCAAGCTGCTCGCGCTTGGCTATGAGGGGTCGGAGCGCACGACCCGGCGGGCGGTCGCCGAGTCCAAGCGGCGGTGGCGTGCGCGGCATGGTCGGCGGACGCGGCCGTGGATCCCGGAGCCGGGGTTGTGGTTGCAGTGGGACTACGGCGACGGGCCGGTCGTGGACGGCCAGTCGACGGTGTTGTTCTGCGCGTGGTTGGCGTGGTCGCGTTATCGGGTGGTTGTCCCGTTGCGCGAGAAGACGCTGCCGTCGGTTGTGCTCGGGCTGGACCGCGCGCTGAGACGGTTCGACGGGGCGCCGACTTACGCGTTGACCGACAACGAGAAGACGGTGTCGGTCGATCATGTGTGCGGGATCGCGGTCCGCAACCCGCAGATCGTCGAGGTCGCCCGGCATTACGGGCTGACGATCACGACCTGTGTGCCCGCAGACCCGCAGTCGAAGGGCGGATCGGAAGCGACAGTCAAGATCGCGAAGGCGGACTTGGTTCCGACCGATCACAACCTCCGGGAGGCGTATGCGAGCTTTCGGGAGTTGGAGGTTGCGTGCGAGGAGTTCATGGCGCACGTGAACACCCGCCCGCACCGGTCAACGCGGGAGCCGCCGGTGATCCGGCTTGCCGAGGAGCACGAGCACCTGCACCGGCTCCCCCGCCGGCCGCATACCGTGTGCTTCGGGCAGACCCGCAAGGTCGGCTGGCAGTCGACGATCAGTGTCGGCGGCGCGCTCTACTCGGTTCCGCACGGGCTGATCGACGAGCGGGTGTGGACCCGCGCTGAGGGCGATCAGCTGATCGTGGTCCACGCCGACTCGCCGGACGGGCCCAATGAGGTCGCCCGCCATCGGCTGACCACGCCGGGCCGTCCAGCGATCCTCGATGAGCACTACCCGCCACGGCCAGCCGGGGCGCTCGAGCGCCAGCCGCGCGCCCGCTCGCGCGAGGAGCAGGCGTTCCTCCGGATCGGCCCGGCCGCCGAGAGGTGGTTGATCAAGGCCGCCGCCGCTGGAACGCAACGAATCAGGCGGAAGATGGCCGAGGCCATCGACCTCTCAAAGCTCCACGGCGCAGACCAGGTCGAGCAAGCGCTCGCGACGTGCGCGGACGCCGGCCGGTTCGCCGACGGTGACCTCGCCGCGATCCTCTCCCACCAGCAGGGCAGCGGCGAGCTGCTCCTGTTCCCCGCTCGCTCAGAAGCGGCGTCGTTGCAGCGCTCGACCCGCAGCTGGGAGGGATTCGGGCGATGAACGAGCAGATTCGACGCGTCCAGGCAGGGATCGACGCGCTCAGCGCCCACCTGCGGGCCTCCGAGCGCCCCGCGCGAGCGATCCTATGCCCCGATCAGCGCCCCGCACCATCGATCGGAGGCACGCGATGACATTCAAAGCACCCGCCCCGCCACCGCTGCCAGCCGAGCTCGAGGCGCTGTTGCGCCGACTGCGCCTCCCATACGTCCGTCGGGCAGCACCAGAGGTGATCGCCAACGCGACCGCGCAACGCTGGGAACACGCCGAGGTGCTGCGAGTCCTGTTCTCAGAGGAAGCCGCCGGCCGCGACCAAGCGACCATCAGGATGCGCCGCCGCGCGTCGGGCTTGCCGGCCGGCAAGACGTTCGACGCGTGGGAACGCGATGCCTCGGCGATCCCCGCCAAGACCCAGCACGCACTCCGGACCCTCGAGTGGATCGACCGCGCCGAAGTCCTCGTCGTGTGCGGCCCGAGCGATCACCTTTCACACTGCCCTCCTCGTCCGTGTCATTGGTCAAAAAGTCCAGTCGCGGACCCGTTGACCTGAATCCTCAGGCCTTTGCGCCGTCCGCTGGTGACCTGGACGGCGCACAGTTCACCGCGTTGGACCTTATGCAAAACGGTCTGGCGGGCGCACCCGAGCTGCTTTGCGGCCTGATCGAGCGGCAGATAACTCTCCGGGACGTCGGGAACGAACCGTGCCCGGACCTCGTCAGTGATTCGGATCCGCCAGGGAGCGTGCGGGGTGGTCTGCTCGGCGGGGAGCAGCCCGGCGCGGAGCCATCGGTAGATCGTCGTCTGCGCGACACCGAGCTCGCCCGCGGCTTGCTCGACGGTGAACAGGCCGCTGTCGGGGTCGGGTGGTGGCGCAGCCGGGATCCCGTGCTTGACGCGAAGGGACGCGACGCGTGGTTGGTTGAACGGCAGGCCGGTTCCGGTGCATCGGCCTTGCTTGTTGAGGATCGCCGCGATCTGTTGATCGCCGGTGTGGGTGGCGAGCTTGCGGACGAGCGCGGCGGACTCAATGCCGACGACGGACTGCGTGTCTACCGCATGAGGTTGACTGGAAAAGCCGAGATTCCGAAGGGCGCTCCCACCGGCTCGGGCTATGCAATCATCGCGATTCACCGCGGCTCGGTCGTGTGCTGGCGATTTGCGCATCTCCACGGCTTCTTCAACGCAACCGTGGCCCAGATCCATGTCGGTTTCACCGGCAGGTCCGGGCGTGTCGTGCAGTCTCTGTCGACCGGTCCGAGCCTTCACCATCAGGGCTGCATCCAAGCGAGCGCTGCCGAGGTGACAGCGATCAAGCATGACCCCTCCGCCTATTATGTGAACGTGCACAGTCGGCTGTACCCGACTGGTGCAGTGAGGGGACAGCTGTAGTAGTCATCCGCGACCTGCGCGCGCGAGCTTATGGGTCTGCTTGGAGCGTGACAATGACGGGGGACCGTTCCGACACGCTGTAGACGCCCGCTGCGCGCCGGTCTTATGCGTGAGGTAGCGATACAGGAACGCCACCGTGGCCAAGAGCCGCCGGCGCTTGCTAGTGCTGGCCTACTCGGGACGGGTCGGCGATGCGAACGCAGCTCCATGTTCCGCGAACTCGATTCACTCGGAACACAGGGGACTCGACCGGAGCTGCGGGGCGGTGGATCGCCGTGATGGGAGCCCGCGTTGTCGTAGTTGTGCTGGCGGTCGTCCTGATCCCCCAGCTCGCGCCTTGGACGGCGTCGGCACATTCACGCATGGCGGTCATTGAGCAGGGACGACGGTCGTTCTCATCGGGCTTCGATCGTGAAGAAGTCCCGGCTGTAAGGAGCGAGGAAGAAGCCGGGGACGCCGTTCTGGCCCGGCACGACCGGCGCTGGCGCGAGCGGTCTGAGTCCACCGCGGTGCCGGTAGAGATAGCCTGCGACCCACTCGGGGTTGATGTCCAGCTCAACCGCCCGCATCACGCGCGCGGCGAGGAGTGCGTCGGCGAGCTGGGCAGGTGTCAGATGCTCGCCGCCGGCCCACACGAGGTAACCGTTCGCTGTGATTCCGAGCGCCGAGCGCGCCGGGTCGCTGACCCCACCGAGCGTCGCGCCCCAGCACGAGATGCAGTCGACGCTCGGCGCCACAGTCCCGTGGTCGATCAGCAGTGTCAGGTTCTGCCGCACGGAGGCTACCGGTGTCCCTCCCGCGGGTACCCCCGCATGCCACCTGCCGATGCCGGTGCGCCCATCGGTGTAGGTGACGATCGAGGCGAGCCCGTTGCGCAACGGCGCTCCGACGCGTCCGTAGGACTCAAATCCCCCGGCCCCGGTGGAGAACTTGAAGCCACCGTTGAACGCGCCGACAAGCCGACGCAGCTCCGCGCCATGCACTGCCGGGCCGTACCGCCAGCCGGATCCGCCCGCGTCGACTGTGCCCGAGTGAAGCCTCAGCTCAACCAGGCGCTGGTCAAGCGAGAGCAGCGCGACACCAGATCGTGAGCGTGCGATCCACACCGCGGGTTGCCCGCGCCAGTTGAGTGCGGGGACGAACCTGGTCGGTGAGGATGCGAGCGCCGCGGCGAGCAGCCGTGGGTATCGAGGCGACGGCGGCGGCTTCCGGCGCTCGGTCCTGGCCGCGCCCACAGTGATTGTTCGCGTTGTGCTCGGGGCTTCGCGGGTCGAGTCGCTATGAGAGGCGGCGGCTCCGCAGCCCCCGAGCGCGAGCAGAGCGGCGGCGGGCAGCAGCACCGGTGAGAGGCGAGGCATCAAACGTTCTCTGGGTCGAGCCGTAGCGCCAGCACCGGGCAGTGATTGGCGGCGCGGCGGGCGTGCTCGACAAGCTCGGGTGGGAGCTGGGAATCGTTGAGGATCGGATAACCCCACTCGTCGAGCCTGATCCATTCGGGGAGCAGCTCGGCGCAGAGCCCGTGGCCGACGCAATCGATCGGGTTCACCTGTAGCCGCATACCCGATCTAGCCTCATGGCCGCGCGCTGATGGGCACTGGCAGAACCGGAGGCCGCGAGCAGCGCTCGCAGCGGCCGCGGTGCGCGTCATCGCGGAACTCGGCCTCGAATACCTGCAGCGAGCTGGCGATGAACCGCACCGCGCCGTCCGGGTGCTGGCAGGCGCCGCGGCCGGGGAGCTCGCTGGTCCACCGCTCTAGGTCCTCAGGACCCCCCGATACCACCGCGGCAGGTCCGGCGCCCGAAGACGATGGAGGCTGCGCCGGCGATCCAAGACCGCCGGCGCCCGACGATGCTTGCGACCCCTGGGCCACGCTGCTCGCGCCCGAGGCGGCACGTGCCGTCACACTGTGCCCACGAACGCGTGCGCCGCGACCAGAGACAAGAATCCCGCCGCCGAGACAACGCCCACGACCAGCCAACGGTTGACGCGATGGATCAGATCCAACCCAGCCTCGCGCCGCGTTACGGCCGGCGGCATCCCGCGAGACGGCGAACAGCGAGGGCCGTATGCGGTCGACGGACATTCCATTGCAGCGTCAGTGTCGAACGCCACCGCAACGGACGGGTAAGCCAGGCGTTAGAGGTCGCTAAGCAACCGGTGAGATGACGTTTACCAACGCGCACTGTCCTGACTTCCACTCACTCGCCCTTTCCTCAGTCAGGCGCTCCGCTGCCGGACGCCTCGACTTGACGCGCCCGACACGGTGCGAGGATGTGCACCGACTCGTCCCGCGTGAATCCCAGGTGTTCGTCCGTAGTCTGTCGCGGCGAAACGCCGCGGGCGCCAACGGCAAGCGGGCCAGTTCGACGCAGCGGATGCGCCTGCGTGATCGCGGACGAGGCCAAGCCTAGTTCGTCGTCTACATCACGCGTCCGACGTCAGGCGGGAAGGCCATGAACGGGATCACGTACTCCCAGTTCCCACGCCACGCCTCGACCACTGGGGGCAGCTGCGCCCCCCCATTTTCTGGCCGAACCGCTAAAGCGCCTCCTGCGCAGCGCGACGTCGGTGGCGATGTAGATCGGTTTGACGTCCTTGACCGCCTCGTCGTATTGCCGGCGCGGCACATAAGCGCTGGTCGATCCAGCCGACGCCCACCCCAGCGCAAAGCGACGGGAATGCAGACCTGACTGGCGTGTCCTCGAGATGGGCGCCGCAGACGATCCCCGTACGGCAGCGCCACCATCACCAACCGTCGGGACCGGGCTTGGGGGGGCCGGCATTTGCGCTTACGCAGCAGATGTTTGATCTTCGCGCAGATCCTGGTCGCCTACTCAATGGTCGCGGCGGGCCGAGGCCTAATGGGAGCGGCCAGCGCCGCAGCCATACACCGCGCGGCCGGGACGGCCCCGCTCGGCGACAACGCAACCGTTGGCCAACACCTGCACGTCGTATCGGGCGCTTTCGCCACCCACCGTGAGCAGGCATGAGAGCACTGGGCGCTGCGTAGCTCCGAACGGCGCGGCCTGGCGCTCGGCAGCACTAGCGCCGCGGCAGACAGCCGCACTGGGAGCAGGAGGCCCGCTATGAGCGACGAGCGCGCGCTCAACGCTGCGAACAGACACACCACCGATCACCGCCAGCCGCGTCGCCACCGTCCCGAGGCCTTCGGGAGCTACGCCGGCCGCGTGCGACGTGGTCAAGGCCCGAGACCCACAGCCAGATACGGCCGCGGCGCAAGCGACCGCGATGAGAACGGCCACGAGCCCGGGAACCGAACTGTACCGGCGGCGCACAGCAAGTCGAAGGTTAGACCAACCAACCGCGCAGCCGAAGGTGCCGCAATCGCTTCCCACTGCCTGCGCCTTAGATACAGCGGACGACGTGCGCGACCTGGGTGCGGTGGCGGTGTCGTGGTTGGCGCAGGCGCCGGAGAAGTGCCGACCCACGGCCTTAGCAAAACGCGGTAGCTGTGGTAACCGACGAGGACCAGCGCTGGGCGCGAGTTTGCTCGGTGCTCGACCTCTAGAAAGCCGAACGTGGCGATGCATATGTGCACGCGCTGGCCACCTGCATTTGGGCGCCACGGCCATCCCGACGACCGTCGTCCCGCTGATAGTGCTAGTCGTGGTCCCGTCATCGAGGCGTCCGCCGAAGGGTCAGCGCGCCGATGCAGGTGCGACCGCCGGTCGCGCTGGCGGCGTGCGTTGAGAACACGTGCACGAGCAGCCATCACCGGTCGCGTTTGGCCGCGAGACGGTGGACCGCAGCCAGCATTCTTGGGCATCCGCCGCGGCTGGCTGATCGGACCCGCCGGCTTCATCCCCGCCTGGATCGCCGAGACGCTCGCGCGCTGATCACCGCTCAAGCTCGTATCCTGCGCCTCGCAGGGGTCCGGTTTCCAGCTCGAGACAGCGTCCGTGTGCGGGGTGTCAGCGAGAGGGCGCCACATTCAAAGCCGCCCGGGGGCACCGTGCCGGCCGCGAGTATGACTGACGCGCGCGCTGCCCTTCGCCGAGCGCGGCTCAGCGCATGATCCCGGTGTGACCGAGGGAGTAGCGCCCTGGTTGAGGCCACACGCATAGACCGTGCGGTCCGGATCCGACCGGGATCCGGGCACGCAGCCGGCCCGTACGGGTGTCGATCGCGTACACCTCGGCGTTGTAGCGACCGCTGAGCCAGAGCGTGCGTCCGTCGGCGGACACCCCGCCCATGTCCGGGCTAGCCGGTGCGGGGATTCGCCAGGTCGCGATCACGCGGCGGGTCTTGAAGCTGACAACCGAGATCGTGCCGGCCGTCCGGTTTGAGACATACATCACCGACGCATCTCGGCTCGGATACAGGCCGTGCGCCCCCGCGCCGGTGTGTAGGAAGCCCCTCACCCGGAATGTGGATGGATCGATCTCCCACAGCCCGCCGGTCTGCTGGTCGGCGGTGTAGAGCATGCGTCCGTTTGGGGAGAGCTTCACGTCCTGCGGGCTGGTCAGTCCATTGCCGATGCGCAGCGTCCCCACGACCCGCCTGGTCTGTAGGTCGACCTTGATCATCCTCCCGCTGAACTCGCAGCTTGCGAACGCGTAGCGGCCGTCGGCGGAGAAGTCCATGTGGTCCACGCCACGGCACATCGGCACCGACAGTGAGTCGATCAGGCGCATGGTCGCGGGGTCGCGGAAGTCAAGCCGCTGCAAGCGCTCAGCCACGACGATCGCGAACCGTCCGTCCGGCGTGAAGTACAGGTTGTATGGGTCCTCGACCGGAATCGGGCGGCCGGGCGCTCCGCTCTGCGGGTTGATCGGGGTCAGGCTGTTGCCGAGGTCGTTGTCCACATATAGCGTCTTCAGGTTGTACGCGGGCGTCACGTGCTGGGGGAGTGCGCCGGTCGGGAACTGAGCGACGATCTTCAGAGTCCGCTGGCTGATCACGGTGACGGTGTTGCTCATGCTGTTGGGCACATACACGAGCGCGCGGTCCCGCCGCACGGCAGGTGAGAGATTTCCGGCCCGGTCGTAGGCGTACACGTTGACCGCCGATGGGGGCGCGAGACGGCGGTGACTGAGGGTGCGTGTCGAGCTCATGGAGGAACTGCTCGAGGTCGAGGAGCCGTGCTGTGAGGAACCGCAGCCGGCCGCAAGCAGCACGGGCACCGCAATCAGCACGAGAACCCGGGGCACGGAGGGAGCGTTCGGCCGGACGGGCAAGCCAGCCTAAAGGGCCGGTGAGAACCGTCTCAGCTTCCGGCCTCGCGGAACGGGAGCGGGGCGCTGTTGGCTACGCTCGCCGCATCCCACGACTCGCGACATCCGCCTCACGGCCTTGGAGCCACAGCCTTGTCTCGTACGCGGTCGTCCTAGCGCTCACACTCGCCGCCTGCGGGAGCCACGGACAGACGACCAGCTCCGTGCATCGCACGACTAAGACCACAGCCCACCCGGCCAAGCCGCTCCCGGTGAAACTAGCCTACCGTCGGTTGTTTGCGCTGCCCGCCCCGGTCCAGGATCCGGCGATTGCCGCGCTCCCCGGCGGCAAGTTCGCGTTGCTCGGAGGCATCGACGCTGCGGACACATCGACAGCCAACATCACTGTGGCCGATCTCCGCGGCCCGCAGCGCAGCGCAAGCCTGCCAAACGCGCAGCACGATGCCCAGGCCGCGGCGCGCTCCGGCCAGATCTACGTGTTCGGCGGCGGCCAGTTCAGCCAATACGACCACATCCTCCGCTTCGACCCTGCGTCCGGTTCCACGGCGACCGCTGGTTCGCTACCCAGCGTCGCGTCAGACGTCGCGGTCACCCAGCTCGATGGGACCGCTTACATCGTTGGGGGCTTCGACGGCACGAACTGGCTCGACACGATCGTTGCCTGGACCCCGGGAGGCGGCGCCCGGGTCGTCGCTCACCTACCCGTCGCCCTTCGCTACACCGCGGTCGCCAGCGCCGGTGGCGCGGTCCTGATCATCGGCGGCTCGACGCCGACCGGCGCCAGCGACGCCGTCTACCGGTTTGACCCGGCAAGCGCGACCGTCCGGCGACTGGGCCGGATTCCGCAGCCGATCACTCACGCGGGCGCCGCCGCGATCGGTCAGACGGTGTACGTGGTCGGCGGGCGGGGTGACAGCCTCGACGCGCGAAGCGCCGCGGTGTGGGCGATCGATCCGCTCAGCGGACGCGTCCGCTCCGCCGGAAGGCTGGCTCAGCCGATCTCGGACGCGGGGGTGGTCTCGCTCGGGAATGCGATCGTGGTGGCGGGCGGAAAGACCGCCGCCGGGACGCAATCGGGCGTCGCAGAGCTCACCCCGGTGCGTTGATCAGCGCGCGCGCCCGCGCCGCTGGAATTCGAGCACGTAGGCTACGACGAGCCGGAGCTCCGAGGAGGTGAGCGGTCTGCGTGTGGGCATCTCACGAGCGAATTCGAGGAGCTCCTGGCGGCTCAGCCGGTAGCCGACGAGGTCCCCGCCCTGGCGATGGCGCGACTCGTTGCCGATGAGCGAGTGGCAGGCACTGCAGTTTCTGGCGAACACGGCCGCCGCCTCCCTGGTCTGCGACAGACCGCCTCCGCCCCCGCAGCCCACCATCACGAGCGCGGGTGCCCCACCCGCGGCGCCGACTGCGACGAGCATCACCGCCCGCCATCGGCGCCCGATCCGCTTCCCGTACCCCACCGGCCGAATCGTACGCCTGCGAGCACGCGAGAATCAACGCCATGCCCCATCCAGGCCCAACGGCTACCGCGCCCGGCGCTGGGTCAGCGTAGGCGCATTCGGCCTTACCGCCGTCATGCCCTTGCGTCGCTCGGACGATCCTCCGCCGCGCAAGATACGGATCCGAATTCGGGCCAATGTCGAACTGAGTAATCAGCGGGTTACCCTGGAGGGCGTGGGCGAACACGACGCGAACGAGGACGAGCGGGAGCGGCTTCGGCGCGAGGCGCTGATGGGCGCTGTGGACGAGAAGGGGGATCCGACGTGGTTCGTATCGCCACGGTCGCAGCAGCGCCGCCAGGAACAGCCGGCGAGCGAAACGATGAGTGAGCGAGAGCGGTTTCGCCACGGGGCGATCCTCGGGGCCGTGGAGGGTGGCGACGTGGTTTGGTCAGGGTCGCCGCGCGAGATCTTCAAGCCTAAGCAATCAAGCGGTCGACGCGAGAGGACGAGCCGAACACCGGGTCCGCGTGACCGCGCGAGGTGTGTCGCCCATCAAGGTCGATTCCCCGAAGGGGGCGGCTCGGCTCCGCGTAGACTCGCGCAATGGCGCTTCGTGGGGAGCAGCGACACGCCCTGTGAACGGCCGGTAATCGCGTATAGCCGCGCCGGCGACTAGGGCTCTGAAGTTGGTCCGACATCAGGCCCGCGATCCGGCAGAATCCGAAACGCGGATCTTCCGGGGTAGCCGCTGGCCGGTGTGGATCGCTTATCTAGGCATTGGCGTCGCGGCTGACATTGCCCTCGTTCTTGGGGACGGGTCTGGTCACGCGCTAACGGTCATCATCGTGTCGGCGATACTGCTCGTCGTTCTTGGTGGATCGGCTTATCGTCACCAACGCGCCGGGGTATTTGCCTCGCGCGAGGGGGTCACGTGCGTGCCGTAGTTCGGTCAACCTAGGAGCTACCCCTGGCACGCGATCCGTCGTTTTGGGGTGGCGCGCCGGGCTCTCGGGGTACCGGGGATTTCGAGCTCCTCAGCAGTGGACATGCTATTCGCGGATGGTGGGCGGATCGTCCTTAGGCCGACCGGCGGCCGGGACGCGGCGGTCCAGCGGATGGCCGACGGGCTGAACGAGGAGCTGGCGCAGACTCGAGTCGACCCTCCCCTTGCGACCGACCCACTGCCCGAGACTTCAGAGGACACCACGGTACCGAATCCAGACCAACAGCGATTGTGACGTGTAGGGCTCGCTTCCAGGATGCTCCAAGGACGTCGCCGGGCGCGGACGGTCGGGGCGCAGTCGTGACCGCAACGGCGCCGGATCTTCCTTCGCTACGGGTCACCTCGCAGGCGAGCGCTTGCGCGGCCTGGCCGAGTGGGACACGGGCGGCAATGAAATCACGCCATAAAGATGATCCGTAATGGCTGCGAACCGGCTTGACTACTGATTCAGCCGCGTAGTGCGCGTAGGGCGTTGAGGATCACGGCGAGGTCGATAACTTCTTGGAATAGGGCGCCGGCGACTGGCGGGAGGTAACCGGCGGCGGCGACGGCCATCGCAGCGAGACTCAGGCCCATGCCAGCGAGGACGCTCTGGCGAGCGATTTGCAGGGATCGGCGGCCTGTGTGCACCGCGTCGGCTACGCGGTCTATCCGGTCGATTGTGATGACGGCATCGGCGGTCTCCGAGGAGACGGTCGCGCCGGCGACGCCCATCGCGATGCCGAGGTCTGCGAGCGCGAGCGCGGGCGCGTCGTTGACGCCGTCGCCGACCATGATCACGGGGCGAAGCGCCGGGTCCTCGCGCAGCCGGCGGACGACCTCGAGTTTCTCTTCGGGCGATTGCTCGGCGTAAACGCGGTCGACTCCGAGTTCTCTCCCGATCCGCTCGGCGACGGATCGGCGATCGCCCGATGCCATCGCGACATGGCGGATCCCTTCGGCGCGCAGCCGTTCGACGATCCGGTCGGCGTCCGGCCGCAGCTCGTCAGCCATCACGATCACACCACCGACGTGACCGTCGACACCGACGAGGACGTGTGCCTCGCCGGAGCCGTGGCCGCGCATCACGGTAGCGGACGCGATCTCGTCCTCCGGGACAGCGACTGAGCGCATGAACGCACGGCTGCCGACCGCCACCGCGCGACCGTCGATGAGACCCTCGATCCCCTGGCCCGGTTCCTCGCGAATGTGGGTGGCGCTGCTCAGGTGAAGCCCCGCGTCGCTCGCTGCACGCACGAGCGCCTCGCCGAGCACGTGCGCCGACAGGCGGTCAACCGAGGCGGCGAGCGCGAGCAGATCAGCGGGTTGGTGATCTCGATACGGGACAACGTCGCGAACATCGGGCGTCCCGACCGTAAGCGTGCCGGTCTTGTCGAACAGGACGGTGCGTGCCTGACCAAGGGTCTCGATCGCGCCGGCGCCCTTGACGATCACTCCGTAACGAGCAGCGCGCGACAGGCCCGAGACAAGCGCTATCGGCGCCGCGAGGATCAACGGACACGGCGTAGCGACGACGACAACGGCCAGAGCACGGACGGGGTCGCCGCTGATCGCCCACGCGAGGCCGGCGATAACCAGCGTCGCCGGTAGGAAGA
Organism: uncultured Solirubrobacterales bacterium; assembly: GCA_963749545.1. Classification (GTDB taxonomy): domain Bacteria; phylum Actinomycetota; class Thermoleophilia; order Solirubrobacterales; family Solirubrobacteraceae; genus Palsa-465. The sequence goes on along the minus strand of CAVVNG010000015.1, from coordinate 313,661 downwards.
ACCCGGCGTACCGATCGGCCATCCGCACGAACGGCGCCCGGTGCGCCTGCGCCTGCTCGACCAACCGGACCAGCGCCGCGTACGCGCTTTCAGCCGCAGGCCTGTCGGCGCGAACATCAAACGGAGAGCCAGCGTTCGCCGATCCACTCAGAACCGCCATCCCCAGTCCGATCGTCACCGGCAGCGGCTCGCCGCTCAGCGTGCTCATGTCAACAACAGCCTCCCCCCCGACCACAGTGCCGTCAACCGGCACAACCTCGCCGGTCCTGACCACCACGACATCGCCCGTCTTGACCCGCCCGATAGGCACCTGCTCCAACTGATCACCGATACGTAACTGGGCGATCTTCGGAGCGCGCTGGATCAGGGCCGTCAACTCACGGCGCGCGCGGGACGAGGCGACGTCCTCGAGCGTCGCGCCCCCCGAGAACATCAAGCCGATGATGACCCCAGCGAACTCCTCCCCAAGCGCCAATGCCCCCACCATCGCAACGAGCGCGATCGTATCCACACCCATGTGATGATCAACGATCACCGTGCGCACCACCTCGACAGCGAGCTCGGCGGCCAACAGCGCCACCGCAGCCGCCCACACACCCTGACCCGCAGCCCGCTCCCCAGCCAGATACAGCACGCCGCCAACCACGATCGAGACGGCGGCGATACCGGACAGCACCCGGTAGCGATGCTCGACCATCCAACCCATCGCGCGACGAAGCACGCCCTCATGCCGCGGCCCACAATTACGAACCGCCACACTCGACGCGGCCTGCGCTGACGCCATACCCCCAGGATCGCCAGCCAAGCACCCGCGCGCATCCGTAATCCAGGCGGGCAGCAACAACGTAGAACCCCGCAGCAGGGTCAAGCTCCAAGCCCGCGTAAGAGCAGCCCCAACACGGTAGCTACGCGCAGGCCCAGCCGGATACGCTCGGCGACCGTCCATGGTCGCCTTCCCGGGATTGCGGCAACGCGATAGCGCCGGTCGACCGAGACAGCCGCCGACATCGCACCGATGGGAGTGACGGAGGTCGAAGCCGCCCGGCGCCTAGAGGCACAGAGGAGGTTATGCGGCGGGGCTCGGGCTCGAGACCGGAGGAACGTAGGCCGTGCAAGCGACGCTGTCGCCAGGCTCAACCCGTGTACCTTGCGGCCTTCGCCTTGCCGAGGATCATGCCCGTTAGCGGTGCTGAGCACGATGTACGTGTTGCCGGCGAGTCCGCGGGCCGCAAGGGTCGCCTGAACCCTGGCCAGCAACGTGTCGACGGCCTCCACCGCCTCCGCGCGCATGCGGAGCTGCGCGTCGATCCTCGCCATCTGGCCCGGGTCAGCCACGTTGCTTGTCGAGCCAGTCTGGAGGGTTGATGTTGGGCATGTTGAATGACGGGTCGCGGGGTGCCTGGAGCCCCGGGCCTGCCTCACGACATGATCCGCAGGCTACGGGCGGCGGCGATCACGCGATGCCTGCGATGGTGGGGGCTCGTTGGACGGTTGCGTCGCGAGCGGCCGCCGGGTGCTGCCGGGCGGAGCCGGGCAGCATCCGGTAGGTGAACGCGAACACGATCGGCGCGGTCAGCCCGGTCAGCAGCGCCATCATCCAGGGATGGCGGGCGTCGGTGCCCGACCCGATTACGTGGATCAGCGCGAGCAGGTAGACGACGATCGTGAAGCGGTGCATGAACCGCCAGGTCTTGACACCGATCCTCTTGCGCGCGTAGAAGCTGAGCCCGAGGATCGCCGCCAGCCAGCCGGCGATGATTCCGACGCCGGTGAATAGCGGGCGGTAGGAGAGCGCAAACGGGAGCGTGATGCCGGCTAGGCCTGGACGTAGATAGGAGTCGAACAGCAGCAGTCCGCCATGAGCCACGATCAGGCCTAGCGTCACCAGCGTGGCCGACTCGTGAAAGTGCTTGAGCTTTGCCGGCAGCCCGGGGCGGTGCGCGAGCCGGCCTGACATCGCCAGGCCGACCGCGACCGAGACGCCGAGCAGCAGCATCGCGACGATTCCGAACGCGCGGCTTGCGAACCAGAACACCTGATGGGTGGGGTCGAGCATGGGTTGCTCAGGAGGTCCGGGTGCTGACGGGAATCGGGGTAGCGGCTCGAGTGCCAGTTGACGCGGCGCCAGTGGACGCGCTCGCGGAGACCACCTGCGTGGCCCCGGACGAGGTCGTCACCACGCGGGTCGTGCCGGTGGTGGAGTGCGGCGCGCTGATCGCGCTCACGGGCGTAGCTCGTTTGTTGACAGCGGTGATGTAGAACATCGAGAATGGAAGCCAGGCGGCGACAACAGCCGCGATCCCGAGGCTCAGCACGGTGCGGTACAGCGATCGCCGGCGGCGGCCCGTCCTTGCGACAGGCGTCGATCGGGTTTGGGGATTGGATGCGGGTTGCTCAGTCATTGTTCATCTCATCGGTCGTCTGCAGCGGGACCGCATGCGGCGCCGAGATTGCGGCCGGCGGCGCTTGGCTCGTGGCCGCCACGACGGGCGCTCCCGTGTGTGTCAGCGCTCCGGCTATAGACATCGCGCCGAGAAGCAGCATGGTTGCCAAGGCTGCGATCGTGATCCGGGTCTTGTTGGTCATCTCTGCTCTGTCTGTCGTCTCTGATGGAGGCTTGTCAGTCATCTCTGATTGAGACCCTCGGGGACTCGGCTTTCAGACCGGGCGGCCCCGGCGTGCCGGCGGGCATGTGCCAGATCACCCGCCGGCGCTCCTGCGCGGGCATCGTCAGCCGTCGCGCTCCTTGTTGTCCTGGACGGCTCGGGTGGACGGCACTCGGACCATGTGTCGTGGCCCGGCAACGTGCCGCCAGCGGTCGATGATTGCGATGGTTCGCGTTCTCACCGGTTCTCCTTTGAGTTCGTGCGCTCGAATCTGGGCGCGGGTGGATTGACGCTCACCATCGTGAGGGGACCCGTCAAGAGCACGGTAAGGAGCGCTCCAGAACGCATTTATCGTCCGATCGGGCCCTTGCGGCGCACAAGGGTGGTGCTTGAACCCCGCATCGTGGTCGTCGAGGACGACCGCACACTCAAAGGTGCTGGGGGTGAGTGAAATCAAGACGCCCGTCCGCTGCTGGCTGCAGGGCCGGTCCCTGAGCAGCGCCGCGGCGTGTCAGAGCTAGCGCGTTGGAAAGCTGCCCCGGTGACGGGGTCACCCGGGTTTCCTCTCGCGGGTTTTGCGGCGCGTACTGGGTAAGTGGCTCCTGACGCTTGTCTTACCGGTGTCTCACCGTCGCGTCGGATGCTGTGGCCTATGAGCCATTTGACACCCATTCGCAGTCGCCACGCTGGAGTCGTGATCGCCGGCGGCGGTCTCGCTGCCCAACGCGCGAGCGAGACGTTGCGCCGCAACCGCTACGACGGGGCGATCCGCGTGATCGCACGCGAGCCTTATGCACCTTACGACCGTCCACCGCTGTCTAAGGAGTTTCTCGCCGGCGAGGTGGACGAGCGTGCGCTCGAGTTCCGGCCGCAGCCCTGGTATGCCGAGCACGACGTGGAGCTGCTGCTCGGCCAGCGTGTGACCGAACTCGACGCCGGGCGGCGCGAGGTCCAGTTGGCAGGCGGAGACAGGGTCCCGTTCGAGCAACTGCTGATCGCCACGGGCAGCGCACCACGTCGCCTGGCGGGCACCGAGCGCTACGAAAACGTATATGAACTGCGCACGCGCGACGACGCCCGCGCACTGCGCGAGGCGCTCTCCACAAGACCAAGGTTGATCGTGATCGGAGCCGGCTTCATCGGTCAAGAGGTCGCCGGAACGGCAAAGCGGCTCGGCGCGACCGTGACGATCATCGAGGCGGCGGCGACCCCCCTAGAGGCGATCCTCGGAGCGCAACTCGGCGAGTGGTTCGCTGACTTTCACCGCCGGGAAGGGATCGAGCTCGTGCTCTCCGCGCGGATCGCGCGCTTCCACGGCGCTCGGGCCGTGCACGCCGTCGAGCTCCAGCACGGGCGCCGGATCGACTGCGACCTGATCGTCGTCGGCATCGGAACCGAACCGGCGACCTCGTGGTTGCGCGACAGCGGGCTCGATCAAGGAGGCGTACGTGTCAACAGCGCGGGACGCACCCCGTTTCCCAGCATTTTCGCGGCGGGCGACGCCAGCGCCCACTTCGAACCTCGCCGCAGCGCCTATATCCGCACCGAGCACTGGGAGGCAGCAGCGCGCCAAGGCGCCAGCGCCGCGCGGGCGATGCTCGGCCTACAGACCCCGCCTGCCCCTCCTCCCAGCTTCTGGAGCGACCAGCACGGCGTGCGCATCCAGTTCGTCGGCGACACCCACGGCGCCGATCGCCTCGAGATCGACGGGCAGCCCGCCGCCAGAAACTTCACAGCACTCTTCACACACAACGATCGGCCGGTCGCAGCGCTGCTCGTCGGACGCCCACGCCCGCTCCCAGAGCTTCGCCAACGGATTCACGACGCGGCCAGTACCAACAACCATGAGAGGAACGCAGCATGAAACTGATTCCACACATCGACGAGCTCGCCTGCGCCGCCCACGGCGACTGCGCACTCGCAGCACCCGAAGTCTTCACGATCGAAGACATCGCAATCGTCACCGGCAAAGGCAGCAACGAAGCGATCCTCGAAGCCGCCCAGGCATGCCCAGCCGGAGCGATCATCGTCACCGATGAGCAAACAGGCGAGCAGATCTATCCGTGATCGCAACCGCGCTCGCTGCCGCGAGCACTGCTGGGTGCACGCGTCTGCCACGTAAGAAACCCCGGCCTTCATCCTTGCATCTAGCGCGGTAGACGGCCGCCTGGGTACGAAGCTGCGGGGGAGCGGTTCCCGGGGCGGCGGCTTCATCAGACTGGGCCTGGCTGCGGTTTATTGGGCTGAGTCTCACTGCCTCCCGAGGGTCGCGCCTCTGCAGTCGGGCGAGATTTCGTTACGGTTGGCGGACGGCGGCTGCGTGTTAAACGGCCGGGACCAACGGCGGATGAAGGGGGCCGAATGCTCATTGGAGCAGAGTTCGTCCAGCGAGGCGAGGCGCAGTGGGATTCCGCGCGGGCGGCGTGGAACTTGGCGATTGACCAGCAGCCTGCGCTGGTGGCACGGCCGGGCAACGCCGACGAGGTTGCTGCAGTCCTAGGTCATGCCCGCGAGAAGGGCCTGCGTGTCGCTGTGCAGGCCGAGGGACACAGCGCGGGCCCGCTGGCTGGGGTGGGCGAGGACACGCTCCTGCTGAAGACGGCACGCATGACGGGGGCCGAGGTCGACGCCGAGAATCGCCGCGCCCGCGTCGCTGCTGGTGCTAAGTGGCAGGACGTCAGCGCCCTTGCCTCGCCGCAGGGCCTCGCCGGCCTATCCGGCTCCTCCGCTGAAGTCGGCGTCGTCGGCTACATGTTGGGTGGCGGACATGGCTGGCTTGCGCGCAAGCACGGCCTGGCGTGCAACAGCATGATCGCGGCCGAAGTCGTCGCAGCCGACGGACAGCTGTTGCGCGCCGACCGCGAGAACGAGCCCGACCTCTTCTGGGCGCTGCGGGGGGGCGGCGGGAACTTCGGCGTGGTGACAGCGGTTGAGTTCGAGCTCTTTCCCGTGCCCGAGCTCTACGCTGGCATGTTGGCTTGGCCCTGGGAGCGCACGGCGGACGTTCTGCACGCCTGGGGCGAGTGGGTCTCCGCTCTGCCCAATGAAATGAGCACGTGGGCGCGAATCCTTCAGGTCCCGCCGCTGCCCGACATCCCGGAGCCCGTTCGCGGGCGTCAGCTCGTGGTCGTCGAGGCCGCCTACCTCGGCGCCGAGGAATCCGGACGCGAGCTCCTGCGGCCTCTGCGCGACCTGTCAGCAGAGCTCGATACCTTTACGGCCGTTCCGCCCGCGGCGCTGGGACACCTACACATGGATCCTGAGGACCCCGTGCCCTTCGCTATGAGCGGCCAGTTGCTGGACAAGCTCCCACCGGCGGCGATCGACAGCATCGTCCAGGTAGCCGGTCCTGACTCCGGGTCGCCGCTTCTGTCGCTCGAGTTGCGCCTCCTCGGAGGCGCGCTGACCGCGTCACCGCCGGATGCGGGCGCCCTGGCCAGCCTCGACCAAGCATTCCTGACCCTCGGCGTGGGCATGGTAATGGACCCCGGCATGGCGCCGGCGATCAACGCACATTTGGACCTGATCTCCAACGCACTCGAGCCGTGTGACTCAGGCGTCAAATACGCCAACTTCATCGACGTCCCGATCGACACCCGCACGTGCTATCCGCCTGACACCTTCGACCGGCTCCAACAGACAAAGGCCCGCTACGACCGGCACGATCTCCTCCGGGCAAACCACCCGATCCCATGCCCGGCGGCCGCGGTCACCGGCAAGCGTCCACACCAACCCTTTGCGTAAACCCAACACTTCCTTGCGGACGCAGATGACCTCCGGTTTGACCGACCAACTCGACACTCTGGCGCCGGGCTGCGATGAGCGCCCGCTCAGCCGATCAGCGGCAGCGCGCGAGCCTCGTCGAGCTCGCGCAGCGCGTCCTGCATCCGGCCCGTGACGAGCTCGTAGCCCTCGTCGGGATCGCCGCAGGCGCTGCCGAGCTCCTCGCGCAGGTCGATCGGCGGGAGCACCTCGATCGAGATCTTCGCCGGCAGCGGAAGGCGTCCCGGGAGGTCGAGCACCGTGACGCCCCACGGCGGCGCGATCTGGACCGGCGCGACGTCGATCCGCAGCAGCCGGTGGAGGTGCAGCAGTCGCGCGATGTGCTCGCCCTGACCGAGGAACAGCGCCGTCTCCTGGCCACCGATCGAAACGACCGGGATGATCCGTACGCCGTGCTTCAACGCGAGCCGCACGAAGCCGGTCCGGTGGTCGAAGTCGATCTCGGCGGAGTGCCAACTGGCCCGGTAGGTCTCGTGGTCGCCGCCCGGATAGACGAGCAGCGCGGCGCCGCGCGCCAGCGCGCGCCGCATGTTCTCCGGCGAGGCCGGCACCGTCCCGTACGGCGCGAGCATGGCCCGGATGCCAGGCACCTTGAACACAAGGTCGTGCGCGAGCTGGAAGAACGCGCGCTCGGGGCCGAAGTGGTCGTAGAACGCCCGCGCAAAGATGAACGTGTCGGCGATGAGCGTGCCGCCCGAGTGGTTGCCGACGAGCAGCACCGGCCCGCGCGGCGGGATGTTCTCCAGCCCGCGCACATCGGCGCGGAACCACACGTCGGCCATGACGCGCAGCGCGGGGAGCGTGCGCGCGATGTACTCGGGGTCACGCAACTCGAAAGGGTCGACGGCCGGCGGCCCGCCCGCGAGACGGCGCGGGTCGGCGGCGTGGGCGACGTCGACCGATATGGCGCGGAGCATCCGCGCGTCCGCGGAGACGACGCCGAGCATCCGGCGCGTCCCGCTGCCACGGCGATCGCGCACAACCACCGGAAGCACGCGACCCTGCGCGTGCCGGTCCGTTGTCTGTGGCATGTAAGGCCTCCTTGATCGCCTCCGACTCTACGGCCGGGGCCAGCGCCCGACATCGGTTCCTAGTACGGAGTGCGGTGCGCGTTAGTACGTGGCGTCGCGCTCTCAGCTAGCGGTACCGAGCGCGATACGCGACCCCAAAATGTGCGCGGGCACCACACGGGCGGGCTGACGCGCCGGCCTGACCGCGCTCGGCTCGGTCGGATCGGAGACCGCTCGTCGTCGATCAATCCACCACTCTGTGCAGAACACCCAGTAGGACCCTGCGTTCGGCGTGAAGCAGTCTGAGCGCCCGCGGGCATGGGTTGCGCCCGATCTTCCCTAAAAGAGGCACACATCCAACGCCAATGAGCACAGCCGTCTTCACGCTCGCGTTTGCTGGCGGCCAGGAGGGGCCAGGAGGGGGCGGGCAACCTGCCCGTCTGCCCTGGGCCCGTTTCGCAATGTTCACAGCGACGGGCGACTTGCCGGTAGGGTTATCGCGGACGCGTCAGGTCGTGCCGACTTAGGTGAAACGCCGTGGATGAGTGAAGGAGGCGACGCGAGCATGGGTGACGATGATGTCCGCGAGCCGGGTCAGCCCGAGACCAGGCGCAAGACCGACCAGGAGGTCTTCGACGAGCAGATCGCCCGCGCGTCTGGGAAGTTCATCATCCAGCTCGGCGGCCTGGGCATCGTGGCATCTCTGGTGCTGTCCACGATCGCGCTGGTGGTCAGCACGCACAGGAGCAACACGACGGTCACGGTGACTGCGCCGGCGGCCGCGCCGGCCACGCAGCTCAAGGGCGATGCACTAGGCCAGCAGATCTTCGTCTCGGGCACGCCCGGCGGCGCTGAGGCCTGCGGATCGTGCCACACGATGAACGCCGCGGGCACGAGCGGGACGACCGGGCCGAACCTCGATAAGCAACTGACCTCCGACCCTCCCTCTGCCACGCGCGAGTCGATCGTCGATCCCAACAAGGAGATCGTCCCCGGCTACCGCGCCAACGTGATGCCGCCGAACTACGCGACGGCGCTCACCCCGCAACAGCTCGACGCGGTCGTCAACTACGTGTACCACAGCACCAACACCAGCTATAAGCGCTCTAAGACCACCCCGTAGCATCCACGCTGCCGCAATCCCGCATTGAGGCGGGCTGGAAATACCGAAGGGCGGTACGGCGCGGTCGCCGCAGTCAGGACGCGGCTCTGCTGCTTCGGGCTACTCGCAGCGGCGTCCTCGCGTCGATCCGGCCAAAGCGAGACTGCTGGTCTGAACGGAGGTGCAACTGCCCGGCCGCGGTCGTCAGGCGGCGGGCAGCCTACGCGGCCTGGTCGAGCAAAAGATCTGGGATCAGGCCGCGTCGCCGTGCTTCTGCCTGAAGCCCCGGCTTCAGCATGCGCGCTTCGATGATTAGACCGTCGACCTCGACGAGCCACGCGAGCGGCTGCTCGGCCAGCAGCTCGCGGCGGCAGAACTCCGGATCCATCGGCGCGCGCAGCCGGACAGCGTCGCGGATCCGCTTGGCCTTCGCCGCCATCGAGCTCTCGGAACGCCGACGAGGCCGGCAGGGAGGTGCGGCGTCTGGCGCGGGTCGAACAGGAAGTTGTGCTGGGCGATCGCGTAGATCGCGTCGCCGGCCCACACCCGTGCTTCGCCGCGCTCGATCGGCGACGGGCGCTTACGCGCGAGCTTTGCGATGAGGCCACGGCAGAGCGCGGGGTACTCGGGATCGAGCCGCTTTGCGCCAGATCGCGTCGGTCAGCTCGACGATCTCACACCCGTGCCCGGAGCACGGCCGGCACACGGAGATCGTGGTCTGCGGCCATTTCCAAACCTCCCGGCGATTCATCGAGTTCCGACCGCGATCATCTGTGCTCGCCCTGACGGGTTCGACTGAGCGCGGGTTTGCGGCCCTGGAAGACCCGATCGGCGCCACTCCTCGCCGAGCTACGCGACTACGCACCTGCAAGTCGGCCGCGCGCCGAAGATGAGCTGCCCTGGGTGTCACGGGCTGTCAGCGCTGCCGCTCGATCAACCCAGGAGCGAGCGCTCATCGCGTGAGAGCGTCGAATTCACACGCGAACTGACTTAGCGGCCGCCCGGAGGACTCCTGAGAAGTGATTACAGCGTGGCTGTCTGGGCAATGTCCGCCGCCCGGTGAGCTCATGCCTCTGTTGCCGGCAGTGCGGGCGTTGCCGTACGGCGAGTTCGCCGGCTGCCGGGAGCGCGTCCCTGGCACGGTTGGCGTTGAGATGTCCGCGGCGGCGTCAATTGGGGCGCTCTACTTCGGGGTGCGGCGGGGCCTCGTGCGTGGGGCTTTGCGTCTGGGTTCCGCGCGGTAAGGCGCTTCTGAAGTCGGTCTTACCTGGGCCTTGCTTGGGAGGTTCACGCTAGGCGACATGTACTCAAGGTTTCTATTCGGTGGGTTGAACCCCGAGCGAGTCGCCTCGAAAGGAGGTGAGAATCAATGGCCAAGAAGGACAACAGCAAGGACGTCAAGAAGGACAGCAAGAAGGATCGGCGGGATCGTTAGTTCCCGTTGTCTGGAATCTGCAGCCGCGCCGGCTATTGGACGATGCCGGCGCAGGCTGCATTACGCTAGGGGATCGTGGTGCGGCGCGTGTTGGCCGCGCGAGGCGGCGGGTCATCCGCAGCTGCATATGTACGCGGCGGCGCATCAAGCCTGATGAGTGATTCAGAGGAGCTTCTCAGCCGGACGAGTGCTGATCCTGCTCCGATCCCCTGGAGGCGGGTCGTCGGGCTGCTTCGCCCGATGCGCCGCGGGGTTGCGGCGATGGTGGGCCTGACAGTCAGCGGAGTGCTGATTGGTCTGGTCCCGCCCCTGGTGCTGGGGGCGCTGATCAACGCGCTTGTGGAACATAACGCCCAGTCCGAGGCGGCGCTGCTTGCCGGTGTCGTCGCGTCGGCTGTCTTGCTCGAGGCGAGCGCGTATGTCGCCTCTGACGGCATGTATGCGCGAAACGCGAGCCGTCTGTACCGCCACCTGCGCATGCAGATGTTCGCCGGGGCGTTGCGCGGTCGCGCCGGCACTGAGCAGAGTGCAGGGCTGCCCTCGCGGTTCATCTCCGATGCGGAGACGCTCGAGCTGATCACGCTCTCGATCCTCGATCGCGGCGCGATGCAGATCGTTGAGTTCATCAGCGCGCTGGTCACGCTCGCGATCCTGGAACCCTGGACGATCGTCGTGGTGCTGCCCACGCTTGCAGCAACATGGCTGATTGCCAAACGCGTTCAGAAGCCCGCCGCAGCGGCCGGGCAGCAGCGTCAGGAAGAACTCGAGGCGATGACCTCCACAATCTCGCAACAGCTCGCGTCCCGAATGCAGCCCGACGCAACCGGACGATTTCGCGTCGTGGCCGAGCGGGTGATGGCAGCCGAAGTCCGGCTCGGCTGGCTGCGTGCCCTGAACCTCCAAGGGTCCGGCGGTTTCGCGAAGCTCGGACCGATCACGGCCGTCGTCGCAGCCGCATTCCTGGGACAACATCAAGCAGGCACGTTGATGGCCATCTACCTGTTAGCACAGCGCGTCTTCTGGGGGTTCGACGGACTCATTGACCTCCGACTCGACACCCAAAGCGTCCGAGGCGCTGTCGCTCGATGCTTCGAGCTGATCGACACACCCGCAGAACCATCGAAGCACCCATGCGCACGGACTCCGCCGCTCAGAAGCAGGCGTCTCCTCTTCAAAGCGGCCGGCCATCCTGTTCGCTGAACCTACGGCCCGTCTAGACAACTACGGGCGGGAAGAACCGTCCGACACCGCTGCGTCCCGCTTGCGCAATGCGCGACGTGCAGCTGCAATCCCTCGGCGGCCCAGACTGCTCAGTCGAGCTACCACCAGCCATCTCATCGCGAGTCTGAGACAGCTCGATCCGCCGGGCGTTCCAGAAGTCGACGGCGATCGAGGAGGACAACGTGCTCTGGTGCCAGCCTGCCGACGGCTCGCACCCTGTCCAGCTGCGCGTAACGATGCAGATCGGCGACCTAATCCTCGCCAACAACGGCGACATGGGCCCGATGACCTACCGGATCGTCCCCGCCTCGGGCTACGGCCATGGGCCCGTCGACAACACTCTGACCGGCGACCCGTTCGACATCCTCGGCAAACTCGCGGCACTGCTGCGGTTCCTCGACCATGGGCCGCTCGCCCTAACGATCGGGAGCCTCGAGCAGCCGCTCGCCGGCTGCGACCGCGATGACGTCCAGCACGTCCTCGACGAGCACGTCCTCACCCCGGCGGCACTCGAAGCCGGGTGCGTGGCCCGTGAAAAGCTCGCGCGACTGAGTGACGTGATTCACGCCGCGGCGATCGCACTCATCCTGCCGCACCTCCTCGAGCCGGGCGAGCGCGTCACCCACGCCTCCCTGGCCGTACGCACCGACCTCACGGACCCGTTCGACCTGCACACGGACCGCCGGGTCGCCCGGTTCCAGCTCGCGATGTGGGACGGCGCGGACGCGAGGCGCCGCCGGTTGCTCGTCCGGGACCTGGTGCATCTGGCCCCCGTGCCCCCGGCGGGCCGGCCCGAGCTTTACGTCCTGGGGGAGTGGCCGCTTCAATTCCTCGCCGAGACGGACGCGCCGGTCGGGTGGGTCATCGACCGCTTCCCCGCCACCCGCGCGCTTTACCAGGAGTACTTCGGCGATCTGTCGGTAACTATCCCCGAGTTCCGCTCAGGTCCAGCCGCCCACGTGAGGGTGACCGATCTCGGCGCGGAGCTCTCGCACATCTTCGCCGGTCGCTGAGGCACGAACCTGCTCCTCTCACGACACCCGTCCCAACGCGCACCGGCCTACCCGCATCACCAAGGATCAGGGACAGTTGCCGCGCCGCCACCGCCGTAATGGCGCTCGACTCGCCGCGTCTGGGACGATTTGCGGGGCGTAGGACCGATCAACGATCGAGTCGGATCGGCGACCACGGAACCTCCGCCTTCCTATGCTCGCAAGGCCCGACACACGTCGGCCTTGCGGCATGCGCGCCGAGCTTCACCGCACCCTTGCCCTCGCGGGCGCCAGTGCCAACGTTGGCTCTCCTCGCCGCACCGTCCCAGAGCGTCGGCGAATCGGTACAGAAGCAGGACGGCGGATTCCGTATACGGAACCGCGCGGTGTGCCAGCGCAGGCACTGGTGCACCCGGGTACACCGCGCGCCGTTTGCCACGTGGCAAAGCGCGCTTGGAAACGTTTCCACGGCGCAAGCACAACGGCTTTGAGTAGCGACCAGCGGGCGTGCTTGATCCACCGCCCGCTCTTCGTCTTGCTCTTGCCGTGCTCGTTTCACTCGGCGCGGCGGACGTCGTCGACCGCTTGGCTGGCGAGCTGGCAGACGTGGAAGGGGTCGAACACGATCTGCGGCCGGAACCACTCGGCGCGCTCGGCGACTGCGCTGATCGCGTTCTCGTAGCCGGCGCTCATGTCGATCGAGATCGTCTGGATGGAGTGGCGGCAGTCACCGAGCAGCTCGAAGAACGCCTGCAGGGTGGCGGCGTCGCGGGCGGGTTTGGCCCATACGATCGCGCCGCTCTGGTGGTCGGCGACGCAGGTGAGGTAGCGCTGCCCGTGCCGGTAGGCGATCTCGTCCACGCCGATCAGCACGAGCCCGTAGAAGCGGCGCTTCGCGGAGGTGATCGGCGACGACCCGGGTGATGATGTCCCCGACCGAGTCCCACGCGATCCGCATCAGCCAGGTGATCGGCGTCTTGGCATCTGCTGCGCCAGGAACGCGACCACGTCCTCGAAGTCGCGGGTGTACGGGGCGCCCGCCCTGGCCCAGCGGACCGCCTCGTAGCGCACGCCGCAGTCAGGGCACCGCAGCCTTCGCAGACAGCGCGGGCGTCGGCCGACGATGAAGAATCGTTACTTGTACGTCGAACTCGAAGGCGAGACGTACGCCCTTTGGTACACGCATCCGAAGCGAAGTGTTCCGATGCTGAACCGCGAGCAGGTGAGTATCCAACGGGACACACCGACCAGGAGGGTTGTGGGGGAGAACGAGCCGTTGGATGACGAACGTAAACCTGCCCTGAATTCACATGGGGGGTCGGGGGCAACTTCCGAGCCGGCGCAGATGACGCTCGATGTGGAGGAACCCCGATGACCGAGAAGCCGACCCCGGCCGTGATCTACGGCGTCAAGTCCAGCCTCGACGAGAAGGAGTCGGTGGCCGACCAGCACCGCCTGGTGCTCGCGGCGATCGAGAAGGAGGGCGGACGCCAGGTGATCGCCGAACCGTTCGGGGAGGCAAACGCCAGCGGCTACCGCAAGGAACGAGGGCAGGAGCTCGAGGCGGCCATGACGACGGCGGTCGACGCGGCCAACGAACACGGCGAAGCCGAGCTGTGGGTCTGGCACTCGTCCAGGCTCGCCAGGGGCGACGGCACGAAAGGCAAGCGCTCCATCCAACTGGTGGTGGCGCAACTGCTGTACGAGAACGTCATCGTCCGCAGCGTCAGCGACCCGGAGATGGTCACGCCGATGCTGGCCGGCATCGCCAGCAAGGTGTCGAACCAGTATTCGGCCGACCTGTCCGCCCACGTCAGGCGCGGCCTGCGCCAACGCAAGGAGGCCGGCAAGCCGATCGGGGGACTCGCCTTCGGCTACCGCTCCGAGCCGGTCATGGTCGACGGCAAGCCGCTCATGCGGGGTCAGGTGGTCGTCACCGAGTGGCTGCCCGATCCGAAGACCAAGCTGGTGCTCGAAGACATCTGGACGATGGTCGAGCAGGGACTGTCATGCGGGCAGATCGGACGCCGGTTGAACGAACGCGGGGACCGCACACAGCGCGGCAGGCCATGGCGTCCAGTGACCGTACGTCAGGTTGTCGGCAACGATGTCTATCTCGGTGAGCGTGGCTATCCGGCGCTGATCAACAGGGCACGCTGGGACCGCCTGCAAGAGCTCGTGGACCCGAAGACGCCGGCCGGTGCTCAACGGCGGCAGGGTGGTCGCCCCGTCGGGAGCAACAGCCGCCCGATGCTCCTGCACGGGCTCGGCTTCTGCTCCAAGTGCGGCGCTCCGATGAGGGTCCGCACCGACAAGATGCTGTACGTCTGCCGGAACAAGCGCCAGGGCACCGGCCTGTGTGACGCCCGGTCGATTCCGGCTCGCATCGCCGACGAGCACGTTCTCAGGCATCTCCACGTGTTCATCGGCAGCGTTGAGGATTGGATCACCGAACGGGTGCAGGAACGATCCACGGAGCTTCAGGCCCGCGAGAAGACGCTCGGCCGGGAACGTGACCGCCTCGGTGAACTCGAGCTCCAGCGAGAGGCCCGCATGGGCGAACTGGAAGACGTTGGCATCACGGAGCGCGGTCTTGAGGTCATCGGGCGGATCGACCGAAAGATCGGAGCCCAGCAGCAGAAGATCCGCGAGGCCGAGGCGATGACCGCCGAATGGGATAGCCCACCCGACGTGAACGCGGCGCTGGACTACTACTCGAAGCTGGTGGATGCCATCCGGGGCAAGGTGGCCGGGACCGATGGCGTCGAAGCCGTCAACGCAGCACTGATGACCGTGGTGGCCGGCATCTGGCTCAGCTACGACGGCAAGCGGCTTAAGGCCAGCTTCGCCCTACGGCCGCTGTCAGACGATCCGCTTCCAGGTGTCAGCGGCCTCGCCCAGGCGATGAGTCAGTCGATGCCAGGCAAGCGCTTCCCACTCTTCCTGAACAACAACCCAGACGAAATCGAACAGACGAAGAAGGAGCTTGCCTGCATGGCTAAACCCGACTCTCAACCTAACCCCACAGATTCCACTTGCGCAGGTGCGGATCGTCCCAGTAGGCCGAGAACCGCTCGTAGTCCGCGCGGACCATGATGTTGGAAAAGCGCAGGCCGATGATCGGCACTCCGCTCCAGCGATTGAACTGGCGGGCCATCTCCTCGCCGAGGACCTTGGACAGCGCATAGCTGGTCTCGGGATAGATGTGTGCTTCGTCGACCGGCGCGTAGTCGGGAGGCCGCCTGAATGGCAGTCCGAGTGTCGTCTCGCTCGACGCCCACACCACGCGGCGGAGCCTCAGACGGGCCGCGGCGGCAAACACCGTGTGGGTGCTGGTGATGTTGGTGCGAAACACCTGATCGGGAGTTGCGTGCCCGGGCGATGGGATGGCCGCCAAGTGCACAACCACCTCGATCCCGGGCAGCGTCTCGCCACCCGTCAGCGCCTCCACGGTCTGGCCGAAGTCCGTTACGTCGGCGGCCAGGTAGGGGGCTGGGGATTCGGGCGAGCTGGACTCCGGCGACGGGCTGCGGTCGATGTTCAGCACGTCGTGCCCGTGCTCGAGAAGGTCGCGAACGACCGCCCGCCCAGCCTTGCCGCTCCCGCCGGTGACCGCGATCCTCATCGCCACACCTTTAGCAGACGGCGCCTGCAGCAGTCTCAAACCGGACGCGCCACGACGGTCGCGTGCAGTGGCCCGCCGTGTTCTTCGACCACCGCAAAGCCGCTTGCGCCGAGCATGCCGCGCAGCGCGCTGCGGCTGATGCCCCACCACCAGGCACCGTATGACTGCGAGCGATCGAACGCGCTGTCAACGCCGAGCGCGGTTCCGCCGGGGCGCGCGGCCGCGTGCAGCCGCCGATCCCGGGCGGCGAGCCCAGGCAGAAACACGCAGGCACCGGTCAGGCCCGGAATCTCGGGAAGCGTCTCGGTGGCCAGGAGCAGGTACTCGCCGGTGATCTCCCGCAAGCGCTCGAGCGTGAGCAGCGGATTCGGCGCGTGGTAGAGCACCCCGGAGCACCACACAACCTGGTGCGGACCGACCCGTCGGATCACCTCGAGCTCGTGAACGTCGCCAGCCACGAAGCGCACGTCCGAGTTCCGCCGGGTGTGCTCGGCGTTGAACTCGCCTGTCGGGGCCATGATGTCGACCGCCGTGACATCGGTGGCACCACTCTCCTCGGCCAGGAAGGCGATACCTCCGTGCACATTCCACATGGCGCCGATGTCGGCGAAGGGTCGGCCGGGCGAGAATCGGGCGATCAACTCCTCGCGGGGCGGGTCGCGGCGCCAGGCGCGGCGCTGGCGCAGCCGGGCACAGAACATCCACAGGTCGGCAAGCGGCCGCACGGGCGCATTCTCACCGATCGGGCAGGCCGGCCGGGACCGGCCCCGAGATCTTCCCGTTTGCCTAACCCGGTTCGCGTGGCGCTCGCGGACCTCGGCTCCCGCGCCGCGCGCGGCCTGCACGAGGAGGTGATCGAGGATGGTTCGGCGCGGGCTGCACATCGCATCGACTCCGTCGAGCGTCGGCCAGCCGCCCTCCAGCACCATGTATCCGGGATCGAAGCGCACGGTGCGCGTCATCGGCGTCCCGGCAGCGACGATCTCGTCGAGCAAACCCCAGCGTCGCAACCGCGCGAGCGCCCACCACGATTGCGTCATACATGACCAACTAGATGCGACGAGGGCCGGGAAAGTTCGATCGCGGCGCGAAGCACCTCACCTAAGCTTGGCGTGGATGAGCGCGCGACCGACAGTGGCGGCGGACATCTCCGCGGCGGTGGATGCCAGCTTTGCCGGCTGCGAGAACCCGCGCCTGCGCGAGCTGATGCAGGCCCTGACGCGCCACCTGCATGCGTTCGCCCAGGAGGTCAGCCTGACCGAGGACGAGTGGGAGGGAGCGGTTCGCATCCTGACCGAGACCGGCGAGATCACCGACGATCGGCGCCAGGAGTTCATCCTCTGGTCCGACGCGCTCGGCCTGTCGATGGTGGTCGATGCGATCGCGCACCGCGCGGCCGAAGGCGCCACCGAATCGACCGTACGCGGTCCGTTCTGGGTGCCCGACTCGCCGCGACGCGAGTATGGCGAGAGCATCATCGAGCGGGGCGCGGGAACGCCCGCGTGGGTGCACGGCCGGGTGCTCGACACCAGGGACCGCCCGATCGCGGGCGCCGAGCTCGACGTGTGGCAGAACGGCAATAACCGCCTATACGCCGTCCAGGATGTCGAAGCGCCCGAGGAGCACCTGCGCGGGCGGTTCACCACTCGCAAGGACGGGGGCTACGCGTTCCTCGGGGTTCGCCCCACGCCCTACCCGATCCCCGATGACGGCCCGGTCGGGCACATGCTCAAGGCCACCGGCCGCCACCCCTGGCGCCCCGCGCACCTGCACATGATCGTGTCGGCGCCCGGATACCAAAGGCTCACGACCCACATCTTCGACGCCGACAGCGAGTACCTCGATTCCGATGCGGTGTTCGCGGTCAAGCCGTCGCTCTTGCGCCGCTTCATACCGCGCTCCGCCGACGACCCCGTGCGCCCAGAGGGCGTCGAAGCGGAGTGGTGCTCGGTGTACAACGACATCGTCCTCAGCCCGGTCTGATCCGCGTCCAGGCCGTGGTGATGGCCCACGACGGGGCCATCGGCCGCCCCGGCGTCAGCGAGTAGCCAACGACCGCTCCCGTACTCAAGCCGGTCTCTCGGGGAGCCGATAGCAAGGCATGAACCCGGGTCGCACCCTGGTGGAGGAAGCCATGACAGCCCCGACGAATCGTCGTGTCGCCCTGTGCGCCACTGCTGTGGCCGCGCTCCTAGCCGCTGCCCCCGCCGCGGCCGACACGTTCACCGTTACCAACGCCGGCGATCCGGGCCAGGGCTCGCTGCGCCAGGCGATTCAGGACGCCAACGCGCGTCCGGGTCCCGATTCCATTCGGTTCGCGTCCGGCGTCAGCGGAGCCATCAAGCTAGCCCGGGGCGACCTTGCCATCCGCAGCGCTCTGGACATCGTCGGCCCGGGCGTCAGGGTGCTCACGGCCTCCGGCCAACGCCGCAGCCGGGTGTTCGTCATCGCGAAGGGCGCGAAGGTTCGCATCTCCGACCTGGCGGTTTCCGAGGGCGTCGTGCACGGGTCGGACGGCAGCGGAGGTGATGCCGGTGGCTCGGTTGAGGGCGGCGGCATCCTCAACGACGGGGCGCTGACACTCGAGCGGGTCGAGGTCAGTCACAGCAAGGCCGAAGGAGGCAGCGGCGGCAACGGAACGCTGTACCACTCCGGCGGTCCGGGCGGAAATGCCTACGGCGGTGGAATCGCGAGCAACGGCACCCTGGTTCTGGTTCACACCCTCGTCATCGACAACCACGCGGCCGGATCGTTCGGCGGGGACGCGCCCCGGCGTGCGTTTCTCCACGCCGGGGAGGGCGGCAGCGGCTGGGGCGGCGGCATCCGCGCGGAGGGAGAGTTGACGATCCGGGAGAGCCGCGTGCTCGCCAACAAGGCCACGGGCGGAGAGGGCGGCGCCGACAACTACGAGCACAGCCGCGGCCGGCGCGGTGGCGAGGGCAACGGCGGCGGTGTGGCCAACCGGGGCGGGACGGCGGGCATCACCGGATCCGTCATCGACTTCAACACCGTTCGCGGCGGGCCAGGTCCATACCCCGGGCACGCCTATGGCGCGGGCATCCGCAGCGACGGCGGGGGCGGCGCACTCGACATCGATCGCACGACGGTGGCGGACAACAGCGCCATCGGCGGCGATGGCTACAGCGAGCCGCGACCGCTGTACGTCCGCGGCGGGGGAATCCTCAACCGCGGACGGCGTCTGGTCGTCCTGCGCAGCACGATCTCGGGGAACTCGGTCCACCCGGGCAAAGGAGCTAACGACCACTCCGCCATCGCCGGCGGCGGCATCTCGAATCTTGCCGGGGCCACGCTCGTCCTCACGGCGAGCACCGTGGGCGGCAACCGGGCCGAGATCGGCGGCGGGATCGAGAATCGCGATGCCGTGGCCGACCTGGCGGCCGACACCGTGGCCGACAACGGCGCCACCCAACGTGGCGGCGGCGCCAACCTAGGCAATTTCGATGCCCGGGCGAGCGCACGCGACACGCTCGTGGCCAGACTCCTGGGTGCGGGGGCGAACTGCGCCGGCACCCCGGTCACCTCACACGGGTTCAACCTCGAGCAGGGCAACAGCTGTGGCTTTGGCGGCGCCACCGACCAGCCCAACACCAATCCGCGGCTGGGGCCGCTGAAGCGAAACGGCGGCCCAACGAAGACCCAGGCCATCCCTGAATCGAGCCCGGCGGTCGATCAGGGCGTCAGCGCGGGACTGACCCTTGACCAGCGCGGTATGAAGCGACCGGTCTTCTTCGGGATTCCGCGCCCACCCGGCGGTGACGGCTCGGACATCGGAGCCTTCGAGCTTCAGGCCCCGCCGCGGTAGCGCAGTCCGTCGAGCGCGATGTCCAGAATGTGGTCGGTCTCGCCGGGCTGGGTGGTCGGGATCTTGACGATCCCGCCGATCAGCTGGATCACCTGTGAGAGGTCGGTGTCGGCGCGTACGGCCCCAGCCTCCTGGGCACGCGCCAGCAACGGCTCGCCGGCAGCGTACAGGGCGGCACGGCAGCTCTTGAACAGCTCGGCATCGCGATCGACATAGTCGAGCAGCTCCTGGGCCAGCGCCTGCTTGGTCCCCATATAGGCCACGAATCGGTGTAACCAGGCCACCAGGGCGTCCCAAGGTTCGAGGCCATTCAGATCGGTGGCCGAGCGACACAGATCCTCAAGCTCACCGACGTACACCGCCTCGAGCAGCGCCTGCCGGTTCGGGAAGTGCCGGTAGAGCGTGCCGATACCCACCTGGGCGCGGCGGGCGATCTCCTCCAGCGAGGTTGACGCGCCGCCTTCGGCGAACGCCTCGCGTGCCGCCGCGACCACCTTGTCGTAATTGCGCTGAGCATCGGCTCGCTTGGGACGGGCTCGGATGGGCTGTTCGGTGGTGCTCACGACTTTATTTCCTTGACAAAGTGGAGGCCGCCTCCGTATAGTTTCCGGAGGGCTCCTCCATTTAGTTCTGGAGGACGCCTCCAGTTTATCACCAGCAGTCAAGACTCAACAGTTGGGACTTACATGAACACCGCTTCTCCAGACACCGTCAGCGACCGGCGCCGCTGGAAGGCCCTCGTGGTTGTCTGCCTCGCGCAACTCATGATCGTGCTCGACACGACGATCGTGAACGTGGCGCTCCCGGCGGTCCAGCATGACCTCCATTTCACCCAGAGCAATCTCACCTGGGTGATCAACGCATTTCTCGTCACGTTCGGCAGCTTCCTGTTGCTGGCTGGACGCCTTGGAGACCTCATCGGCCGCCGGCGCGTGTTTCTCGTCGGCGTCATGGTCTTCACAGCCGCATCGGCGTTGTGCGGCCTGGCCCCCAGTCAGGGCTTTCTGATCAGCGCGCGCTTTCTTCAAGGCATCGGCGCAGCACTCCAGGCTTCGGTGATCCTCGCCATCATCGTCACCGAGTTCCCCCAGCCGGCCGACCGGGCTCGCGCGATGAGTGCCTACGTGTTCGTCGCCGTGGCCGGCGGCTCGCTCGGTCTGCTCGCCGGCGGAGTGCTCACCCAGGCCCTCAGTTGGCACTGGATCTTCTTTGTCAACCTCCCCATCGGCATCGCCACCTTCGCCCTGGGCCGGGCCTTGATTGCGCGCGATGAAGGTCTCGGACTCGGGCACGGCGTCGACTGGGTCGGATCGCTGCTGGTCACCCTGTCGCTCATGACAGCCATCTACGCGATCCTGCAGGCCACCCGGCATGGATGGGGATCGGCCCAGGTGCTCGGCTTCGGAGGGCTGGCCGCGCTGCTGATGACCGCGTTCCTGGTCCTCGAGTCGCGTCTAGAGAACCCGATCATGCCTCTGCGGATCCTCAGGCTCCGCGGGCTGGTCGGGTCGAGCATCGTCCGCGGCTTTCTCGTCACCGGCATGTACTCGACGTTCTTCCTCGGGACGCTGTACCTCGAGCACGTGCTCCACTACAGCGCGCTGCAGACCGGCCTGGCGTTCCTGCCCTGGACGGTGACCGTGGGCATCCTCTCGCTGGGGGTGACCGCGCGACTGGTCGAGCGCTTCGGCACCATGCGGGTGCTGATCGCCGGGATGCTCACGGTGATCGCCGGGTTGCTATTGCTGACCACGGCAGGCGCCGGCGCGACGTTCTTCCCGGCCGTGTTCCTCGGCTACTTGGCGATTGGCCTCGGCATCGGCAGCGCGTTCATGCCGCTGCTCTCGATCGCGATGGCCGAGGTCCCGGTCCATGATGCCGGGCTCGGCTCGGGTATCACCAACGTCTCCCAGCAGGTGGCCGGCGCCCTCGGGCTCGCCGTGCTGGGAACCGTGGCCACCAACCACACCAAGGCTCTGGTGGCGCAGCATCACGGCCTGGTGACGTCGTTGATCGGCGGGTATCACCTGGCGTTCCTCATCGGAGCGGTGTGCGTGGCGGCTGGGATCGTCACCGCGCTCACGCTCCTGCGCTCGCCCGAGACGGCGCCGGCCGAGGAGCCGATCACCGATCCCGCCCCGGTGCGCCTGATCGTCATCGAGCCGCGGCCCGAGGTCAAGCGCCAGGCGGCGTAGTCGCCTGCTGCCTCTCCTCGCGCTCGCGCGTGGGGAGAGGCAGCGGCACCTCACATTGATTTCGGGGCCATGACCCGGCACCCTACGCGGCACCGGCGATGGCGAGGAGCGAGCAATGTTCGGGCGCAGGCGCAAGAAAGACGAAGACAGTCTCGGGTTGCCGTCATACGACTCGTCGAGCATGACGGCCACGCCCGGTGTGAACGTCTCGATCAACCCCTCCCCCGCTCCGTCGCCCGCACCCGCGCCGGCTCCGGCGATCGACGCCCGGGCGTTTCCGACCAGCGCCACCGCGATGCTGGGCCAGCTACTCAGCGGGCGCGGCCCGGTCGGCGATCTGATCTCCGAGATCAAGGCCGACCCGTAGGGGTTCCGGACGCGGATCATGGCCCAAGCGCAAGCCGCCGGCGTCTCGACCTTTGTCATGACCCCACAGGGCGTCCAGCCGGTCGGCGGCTCGGCCGCCGCGCCTGCCGGCCACGTCGACGTCGTCGAGGAGCTCACCAAGGCATCAGAACTCCATGGCCGCGGTGCACTCACCGACCCCGAGTTCGCGGCGCTGAAGAAGAAGCTGCTCGGGGAGTGAGGCGGCTTGGGACAGGAGGTCTCCGCCAGAACATTCAGCCGCGAGGATCGGCAGCAGTACAGACGCAAGGTCCATGCGTGTCTCGACGTGTTCGCACGGATGCTGTCCGAGTCGCGGTTTCATCCCGAGCGCCGGTCGTTCGGCCTCGAGATCGAGCTCAACCTGACCGACGAGGCGGGCGACCCGGCGCTGGTCAACGCCGCCGCTCTCGAGGCCATCGCCGATCCGAGCTTTCAGACCGAACTCGGCCAGTTCAACGTCGAGATCAACGTCCCTCCGCGGCGGCTCGAGGGCAAGGTGTTCGCCGAACTCGAGCGCGCTGCCCGCGCCAGCCTCAACGACGCTGAGAGCCAGGCCAAGACGGTGGGCGCCCACATGATGATCATCGGGATTCTGCCCACCGTGGGCGAGGAGCATCTGACCGCGGAGTCATTCAGCGCCAGCTCTCGCTACGCACTGCTCAACGAGCAGATCTTCGCGGCGCGCGGGGAGGATCTGGAGATCTCGATCGTCGGGATCGAGCGGCTGCACACGCAGGCCGACACGATCGCGCCCGAGGCGGCGTGCACCAGCGTCCAGCTCCATCAGCAGGTCGATCCGGAGGGGTTCGCCCAGTACTGGAACGCCGCTCAGGCGATCGCGGGGGTTCAGGTGGCGATCGCCGCCAACTCGCCCTTCTTCTACGGTAGGGAGCTGTGGCGCGAGACCAGGATCGCGCTGTTCGAGCAGGCCACCGACACACGACCGGAGGAGCTCAAGAGCCAGGGCGTGCGACCGCGAGTGTGGTTCGGCGAGCGCTGGATCACCTCGATCTTCGACCTGTTCGAGGAGAACGTTCAGTACTTCCCGGCGCTGCTTCCGGTGTGCGAGGCAGAGGATCCGCTGGACACCTTGGAACGCGGCGGGATACCGCGGCTGGGCGAGCTCCGCCTCCACAACGGCACGATCTACCGCTGGAATCGTCCCATCTACGACGTCGTCGGCGACCAGCCCCACCTGCGGGTCGAAAACCGGGTCCTCCCCGCCGGGCCGACGGTCGTCGACATCCTCGCCAACGCGGCGTTCTATTACGGCCTGCTGCGTGTGCTGTCCGACGATGAGCGTCCGGTGTGGTCGCAGATGTCGTTCTCGGCCGCCGAGGAGAACTTCCACGCGGGCGCCCGCGACGGGATCGAGGCGCAGGTCTACTGGCCCGGCCTGGGCCAGGTCCCGGCCGCCGAGCTCGTGCTCAGACGCCTGCTTCCGCTGGCGCACGAGGGCCTGCAGCGCTGGGGCATCGACGGTGCGGACATCGATCGGCTGCTGAACGTCGTCGAGCGCCGCTGTGTGAAGCTGCGCAACGGGGCGTCGTGGCAAGCCAATGTCTTCCACCACCTGCACGAGGAGCACCGGATGGATCGGCGCGAAGCGCTACGCCAGATGACCAGGCAATACCGCGAGCTCATGCACTCAAACCAACCGGTACATGATTGGCCGGTGGACTGACCGGTGTAGGGTCTCGGCAACCTCATCGACGAAGGAGCTTCGCCTAATGGCACACGGGTTCAGCGGGTCGGCGGTCATCGATCGCCCCATCAACGAGGTGTTCGCCTTCCTGGCTGACGGGACCAACGACCCCAAGTTCAGCCCCCGCGTCCAGGAGATCCGCAAGACGACGGACGGGCCGATCGGCGTCGGGACGGTGTTCGAAAGCAAGGTCAAGGACGCAGGGATGACCACCAGCCGCCAGTTCGAGCTGACGACGTTCGAGGCGCCGACAAAGATCCGTTGGACCGAGCGCTCGAAGAATATGGTCACCGTGCCCGACGGGGGCTACGACCTCGAGGTGGTCGGCGAGGACCAGACCAAGGTCACCATCCACAACACGTTCGAGGGTCACGGCTTCGGCAAGCTCATCGTCGGATTCGCCGCCCGGGCGGCGGTGAAGGACGCGCCCGAGTTCGCGCAGCGGATCAAGGCCGCAGTTCAAGCCAGCTAGTCCCGCGGGTGGGCGGCTGTTACTTTGACCCACCGGCGCCTAACCGGAGCGCTTGAGCTTGCCGTGCCGCTTGGCGTAGCGCTCGCCGGCCCGGAACACCCCGAGCCCGATCGGAATGGACACGACGCCGAGCACCAGCAACGGCCATATGTCGCCCCACAGGCTTCCTAGTGCCGCGCCGTCAAGCACGGCGGCTCGGATGCCCCGTAACGCGTAGGTGGCCGGCGAGATCTTCGAGAGCCACTGCATCCACTCGGGCAGGACGGACACCGGGTAGTAGACGCCCGAAACGACGAGCAGAAGGCCCTGGGCGATGAAGCCGAACTGAGCGCCCTTCTCGGGTGAGATCAGCGGCAGCACGGCCGTCACCATTCCCACGCCCACGAATGACACCGACGCCACGGCCAGCAGCACGAGGGCCGCACCGAAGTCGGCCGCGTGGAAATGCAGCCCGAAGAACAGCGCGATAACCAGGAACAGCAGGGCTGTACGCAGCACCCCGTAGAGGACCGCGAACAGACCCATTCCCCCAAGATGCACGACTCGCGCCAGCGGCGCCATGAATGTGTACTCGATCGTGCCCTCCCACCGCTCCCAGGCGACGGTTTCGGTGAGGATCTCGAAAATGATCCCCAGGTAGGACCAGATCACCGCGCCGATCAGCAGCGACGTCGTGACGCGGTCGACGTCGATGTGACCTCCGGTCGCCTCGACGCCTTTGGCGATGAACACGATCGTCAATGTGTTGGCGACCGTCCACACGAAGAACGCCAGCTCCCACCACGCGTAGCGCTTGACCAGGTAGACGTTGCGCTCGACGACACCACCGAGCCCGATCAACTGCCGGCGCAGCCCCCAGGTTGGCCGCGTCGCTTCTGTCGTCATGCCGATACCTCCTCTTCGTCAGCGTCTAACTCGATGCCGGTGGCGGTGAAGAACGCCTCCTCGAGCGTTTCGGCGCCGTATCTAGCGATCAGCTCCACGGTCGGTTCGAGCGCCAGCAGCCGCCCGGCGTGCAGGATTCCCACCCGGTCAGCCAGCATCTCGGCCTCGACCAGGTCGTGGGTACAGAGCAGGATCGTCGTGTCGTGCTCGGCCCGGATCTCGCTGATGAAGGCCTGCACCTCGCGCTTGGAGCGTGGATCGAGTCCGGTGGTCGGCTCGTCGAGCAGCATCAGGACCGGCGATGTGAGCACCGCGCGGGCCAGCGCCACCTTCTGCTGCATGCCGCGGGAGAGGTCCTGCATCGGCTCGCCGGCGCGGCTGACGGGGAATCCGACGCGCTCGAGGATCTGAGGAATGCGTCCACGCGTGACGTGCGGCGTGAGGCCGTAGAACCGCGCCGCGTAGGCCAGATTCTCCAGCGCTGACATCCGCTTGAAGAACGACGCCTCGACCGAGACCCGATTGACGAGGCGCTGTACCGATCTGGCCTCGCGAGTGACGTCGTGCCCGAATACCCGCGCCTGTCCCCCGTCGGGCAGCAGCAGGGTCGACAGGATCCGAACCAGCGTCGACTTGCCCGATCCGTTCTGGCCGAGCACGGCGACGCATTCGCGGCGATCGACGATGAACGAAACGTCGTCGAGCGCGGCGATCGCCGGCGGCCGCCGACCGCGGCGGCGGCGAAACTCCTTGGTCAGATGAGATACATCAACGGCGGTCAAACAATGCTCCTAACGAGACGACAGGTGTCCAGGGGCGACTGGCCGAGGCGGTGCTCGGCCAAGGCGGCTAACGGGTCACGGTCGAGTGAGGAACATCAATGCGCAGCGTACCACCAGGGCCGCGACCGTCCGCCTGGCCATGCGTGCGAGCAGCGCGTAGGATGCGGCGATGGTGCGTCTGGGGAGACGCGTGCTGCTGGCGCTGTTCGTGCTCGCCGCTCACGCGCAACTGGCCGGGGCGAAGGTTGTGATCTCGCAGGTCTACGGCGACGGCGCCAACGGTGCCGACTCGACCTGGGACAAGGACTAGGTCGTCCTGTTCAACGAGGGGACGACCTCGGTGAACATGAACACCTGGGCCCTGTGGTTCGAGGCCCCCAACGTTGCGCAGGGCCAGAACACGCTGCAGCCGTTCGACCCGCTGGGCGGTTCGCTCAACATCTTCATGAGCAGCGGCAAGGTCGCGTTGACGTCGGACCAAGTGGCACCGGACGACGCCCATCCGTCGGCGCCCCACATCGTCGACCTGGTCGGCTACGGCCCGGACACGACTCTGTTCAAGGGGTCAGGGCCCGCCCCTTCCCCCGCCACCGGGGCCATCCGTCGAGCCGACGGCGGCCTGCCAGGACACCGGCAACAACGCGAGCGATTTCGCCGCCGGGGCCGCCGTCCCGCGGAGTCTGGCCGACGCGGCGATCCCGTGCCTGCGGATCAAGGGACCCACCGCACCCCAGTCCACGTCCGAGGGTCGGCGCCTGAGCTTCAATCTGACCACCACCGCCGACAGTACCGTCACCGACACGGGGATCCCGGCCGCCGCCGGCGACATCGCCGCCCCGGGCCTCTCGCATTCAGGCAAAACGTGGACGTTCAGTTGGACACCGGGGTTCAATCGAGCTGCGAGGAGCCCGTACACGGTCACCTTCCGGGCCTCGAGCGGCGAGGTCACGACGATCACCACCGCACACATCACCGTGGCCAACACCGACCGCCCGCCCGTGGTCAATGCCGGAAGCGATCGCACGGTCACGGTGGGGCACGAGCTGCAGGTCCATGTGGGAGCCACGGACCCCGACGGTGACGCGATCAGGTCTCGGAGCGGCTGGGCCGGCCGGCCGGATCGACCTTCAACGCCGCCACCGGCATTTTCACCTGGACCCCCTCGCCCTCCCAGCTCGGCGTGCGGGCGATCACCTTCGCGGCCAGCGATGGGACGCTGGCGGGGAGCCAGACGATTCATATGACGGTCAAGCCCGCCTCGATCAGCAAACTCTCGCTGGCCAAGAACCGGGTCCCCGCGCGCGGGGTCGGGCTGACCGCGAAGCTGACCGGTCCAGGCACGATCGTTATCTCGGTCGCGCGCTGCGCCGACGGGAAGTGCACGCCGCTGAAGGGCAGGATCAGGTTCACGGGCCACGCCGGGACCAACCACTTCACGCTCGTGCCGCGGCTACGCGGCAAGCGGCTGAAGAAGGGGCTGTACCTGCTCCATGTCGGTATCGAGGGAGCCAAGCCGACCAGGACGCTGGCGATAACCGTTACCTAGACCAGTAGTCGCTACCGTGAGGGATCGGTGCGGATCGCGACGTGGAATGTCAACTCGGTAAAGCAGAGACTCCCCAGGCTGTTGCCGTGGCTCGACCAGCGCCAGCCCGATGTGGTCTGCCTTCAGGAGACCAAGCTGGCTGACGACGCCCTCGCCGAACTGTTCGGCGACGAGCTGGCCAACCGAGGCTACGAGGTGGCCGCGCACGGCGAGGCGGCCTGGAATGGCGTCGCGATCCTCTCGCGCTCCGGCCTCGATGACGTCGAGCGTGGCCTGCCGGGCGCACCAGGGTTCCCCGACCCGGAGGCTCGCGCGGTGGCGGCCACGTGCGACGGAATCCGCGTCGTATCGGTGTATGTGCCCAATGGGCGCGAGCCGGATTCCGAGCACTACCGGTACAAGCTCGCGTGGCTGGCGTCGCTGCGCGAGGTCGTGGCCGCCGGACCCGACGCCACCGTCGTGTGTGGGGACATGAACATCGCCCCCACGGACGAGGACGTGTTCGACCCCGAGGCGTACATCGGACAGACGCATGTGACCGCGCCCGAGCGCGACGCTCTGTCGGAGCTCGGGAAACTCGGCCTGCACGACGTGGTCCGGGATCGCTGGCCCGACAAGCGCGTGTTCACCTACTGGGATTACCGCGCAGGAATGTTCCACCAGGACCTCGGCATGCGGATCGATCTCGTGCTTGCCGGCACGCCGGTCGCCGAGCGGGTCAGGGCAGCCTGGGTCGACCGGCAGGCTCGGAAGGGCACCGGGCCAAGCGATCACGCGCCGGTCATCGTCGATCTCGACAAGGCGCCCGACGGGGACATCGGGCCCGTGGTGCCGCCCCCGTCGGCGCCGGCGGCCAGGCGCGGCACGAAGAAGCTGCCGCAGGCCCGCTAGTTGCCCCAGCCCGCGATGGGGGCAACGTTGTTCCCGATAATGGGGCACAACGTTGGAGTCATTGCGGCAGCGTCGGAACCCACCCTTCGAGGCCAGCCGCTCTACCGCGGCCGATCTCGGTCGCGCGACGGCTGCACCCGCTTGGGCTCTCCGGGCATCTTTGGATAGTCGGGCGGGTACGGCATGTCGCCCCGCCCCTCGGCGAGGTCGCGCTCGTACAGATCCAATAGGGGTTGCAGTGAATAGGCCGTGTCGTTTATTGCCGCGTGACGGTCGCCCACCTGGGCAAAACGAGCCGGCATCGTCGCCACCGTGAAATCCTCTGGACTGACCTCGGAAAGCTCGTCCCAGCTCAACGGGGCCGACACCGGTGCACCCGACTTCGGGCGCACGCTGTAGGCGGAGGCGATCGTGCGATCGCGGGCATTCTGGTTGTAGTCGATGAAGATCCGCTCGCCGCGCTCCTCCTTCCACCAGCTGGTCGTCACCTGATCGGGCAGGCGCCGTTCGAGCTCGCGCCCGAAGGCGATCGCTCCGTGGCGCACCTCGGTGAACGTCCAGCGTGGCTCGATGCGGATGTAGATGTGCACACCCCGACCGCCCGAGGTCTTGGGGAAGCCGTGGTAGCCCAGCTCACCCAGCAGCGCTCGAGCCTCCGCGGCAACCCGCACGGCGTCGGCGAAATCCGTGCCCGGCTGCGGATCGAGGTCGATGCGCAGCTCGTCGGGGTGGTCGACGTCGTCCCGTCGCACGGGCCACGGGTGAAAGGTGATGGTGCCCATCTGCGCCGCCCACGCGACGACGGCGAGCTCGGTGGGGCAGATCTCGTCGGCGTGGCGACCCGAGGGAAACTGAATCCGCGTCGTCTCCACGTAGTCCGGCGCCCCCTTGGGTACCCGCTTCTGGTAGAAGGCGTCGCCGCCACCCCGGTCGCGTGTCGAGAGCACGATGCCCGGGTGGACGCCCTTGGGCCAGCGCTCGAGGGTCGTCGGCCGACGCTCGAGCGCGCGCATGATGCCCACGCCCACGGCCAGGTAATAATTGACAACGTCGAGCTTGGTGACGGGGGCCGAGCGTTCCGTCGCCGGGAAGATCACCCGGTCGGCACTGGACACGCGAACCTGGCGCGTCCCCGCGTCGACGATCGTGGCCTCGGAGGGTCCCACCGTTGAACGCGCTGCGCCGAACGCCTAGACCGTGACGGGGACCGGCTCGCCCGCCATCAGCTCGGCGAACTTGGCCGCCGTGTCCTCCTCGGGCAGCGGCGAGTAAAGGACGAGTCGCTGCTCGGGAGCCTCGGCGACCGTGAACACGGCGTGCTCGAACACGAGCTTGCCCGCCACCGGATGGTGGACCTCCTTGCGCCCCGTGCTGGCGCGGGCGACCTCATGGCGCGTCCACAGCTTGCAGAACTCGGGGCTCGACTGCCGAAGCGAGCTGATCAGCTGCTCGAACTCGGGATCGCTCAGGTGCCGCGCGCTGTCGGCCCGGAACTTCGCCACCAGCAGGCGCGAGCTGCGTTCCCAGTCGGTGAACATCTCCCGGCGACGCGGATCCATGAAGAACAGCCACACGTGATTTCGAGTGGCCCGCGGGATGAGATCGAAATCGCCCAATAACGCGCACGCAGCGCCGTTATAGGCGAGGTAGTCCCAGCGGCGTCCGAGCACGTAGGCCGGGTTCGTACCGAGGTTCTCGATCAGCCGTCGCAGGGCCGGTGACACCCGCTCCGATGATGCCTTGCAGGGTGGCGGCTCCTCACCGCGGCCGAGCAGGATCAGGTGGGTGCGCTCGGCGGGGGTCAGGCGCATCGCTCGGGCCACCGCCTCGAGGACCTCGAGTGACGCCCGGACGTCCCGACCCTGCTCGAGCCAGGTGTACCAGGTGGTGCCCACACCGGCCAGCAGCGCCACCTCCTCGCGGCGCAGGCCGGGCGTACGACGACGCCCGCCCGCGGGCAGGCCCACGTCTTCAGGTTTGAGGCTCTCGCGCCGCCGGCGCAAGAAATCCGACAGCTCGGCACGGCGTCGCTCGCCGTTCGCGCCGTGCGTCGCGGCAGACCTCACGTCGTCTGGATGATCTCCGTTAAATGCTTTGGGTGGGATCGCTACTACCAGGATAACTCCCTCTCTTGTACCTGGATAAACATTATCGCACACTGAATCCCGTGAACAAATCGAATACCACCATCATCCCCCTTCATCGCCGGCTCAGTTCCACAAACGCACTGCTGTTCGTGGTCTGCCTGGCGCAATTCATGGTCATCCTCGACGTCGCTGTGGTCAACGTGGCGCTGCCCGACATGCGGCACACGCTGCACTTCTCGACCACCGGCCTGCAATGGGTGGTGAACGCGTACACGCTCACGTTCGCCGGGTTCATGCTGCTCGGGGCACGCGCCGCCGACCTGCTTGGGCGCAGGCGGGTCTTCATCGCTGGCACCGCCCTGTTCGCCGTGTCCTCGCTGGCATGCGCGCTGGCCAGCTCGCGCGGCCTGCTGGTCGGCGTGCGTGCCCTTCAGGGGTTCGGGGGCGGAATCGTCTCGCCGGCCACGCTGTCGATCATCACGGCGTCCCTGCGTGAGGGCCCCGAGCGCAATCGTGGCCTTGGCCTGTGGGGAGCGATCGGTGGGCTCGGTGCGTCGTCCGGCGCGCTGCTCGGCGGGATCCTGACCCAGGCGCTGGGCTGGCCGGCCATCTTCGCGATCAACGTGCCGCTCGGCGCACTGGTCATCTTCCTGGCACCTCGCGTGATCCCCGCCGACGTCCGCAGCACCGGGCCGCGCCACTTCGACGTCGCCGGCGCATTGCTGGCCACCGCTGGCCTGCTCGGCCTGACCTACGGAATCGTCCGCACCGACACACTGGGCTGGGGTTCGACGGGCGTCGTCGTGCCGCTGGCCGCCGGGCTGGCCCTGCTGGCAGGCTTCGTGCTCGTCGAGGCCCGCGTGGCGAAGGCTCCGCTCGTGCCGCTGTCGATCTTGAAGCTGGGCCAGCTCCGTACGGCGAACCTGGTCATCGTGCTGATGTACTCGGCACTGTTCTCGATGTTCTTCTTCGTCACCCTGTACCTCCAGCAGGTGCTGGGCGACGACGCGCTCGAGGCTGGCATCTCGTTCCTGCCGATCACGCTGGCGGTGTTCGCCGGGTCATCGTTGGCACCCCGCCTGGTCGCGCGCAGCGGGGTGCGCAGCGTGGTGACGATCGGCATGGTCTCGGCGACGGCTGGACTCCTGCTCCTGACCGACGTGCGACCCGACGCCAGCTACCTCACCGCCGTGCTTCCCGGCGGGATCCTGTGCGGTCTGGGCATGGGACTCACGCTGGTGTCCTCGACGATCGCCGCGACCCACGGAGTCCCTCGCGCGCAGAGCGGGCTCGCCTCCGGTCTGCTCAACACGTCCCGTCTGTTCGGCGGAGCGCTGGGGCTGGCCGTTCTCAGCACCATCGCCGCGTCGAGCTCTCACGGAGCAGCGAGTGTCGCGGAGGGTGTGACCAACGGCTTCACGGTTGCCTTCGAGGTCGGAGCCGTCCTCACGATCACCGCCGCCGTGCTGGCGGCTGTGGGGTTGCGGCCACGACCCGAGGTCCAGACGCCCGGGATCGTGGCGAGGGCCGAGCTACGCGTCCCGGACGAGGAGCGGGTCGCGGCCTGAGCGCCTACGATTGACGACCAGGTGAGCGATCAGCAGGACCTGTACGGACTCCCGCTGGAGGAATTCGTCTCCAAGCGCGGGGAGCTGGCCAAGAAGCTGCGCAAGCAGGGCCAGCGCGAGCAGGCGCAGGAGCTCGCCGCGTTGCGCAAGCCATCGGTGGCCGCCTGGGCCGTCAACCAGCTCGTTCGCACGCAGCAGCGCGAGGTGGCCGCGCTGTTCTCGGCGGGTGACGCGCTCCAGGCCGCGCAGTCCCAGCTTCTCGCCGGCAAGGGAGACGCACCCGCGCTGCGGGAGGCAGTGGCTCGCGAGCGGGAGGCGGTCGAGGCGTTGGTCGGTAGAGCGGACGGTCTGCTCAGCGCCGACGGCCACGAGCTCACGCAGGCGACGCTGGATCGAGTGTCGGAAACGCTCCATGCGGCGGCCCTCGACGCCGACGCCCGCAGCCAGGTGGAGGAGGGCGCTCTGCAGCGCGAGCTGCGCCACGTCGGCCTTGGAGCGTTCAGCGCGTTAAGTTCCCCGGCTTCACCCACCGGCAAGGCGGCAGCCAAAGCGAAGTCCGAGTCCCGTACAAGCAGTCGGTCCGGGAACGACACCGCAGCCAAGCAGGCAAAGCGAGAGGCAGAGCAACGGGCAAAGCAGGCGCGCGCTGCCGAGGCCGCGGCGCGTCGCGCCGCGCAGCGCGCGGACCGCGCGCTCCAGACAGCGACGGCTCGGCGCGAGAACGCCGCGCAATCGCTGGCCAAGGCCGACGCCGCGCTCACCGCAGCTGCCGAGGTCGCCAGTCAGGCGACCGAGGAGCATCGACGCGCCAAGCAGGCGCTCGAGCGGCCATAGCCATAGAATCCCGCCGCGGGCGTGGTGCCGCTAACACCGATGGGAGGGCCGGCTTGAGCACAGCTTGGGGACGATCTGGTTCTCCTCGGTCGGGGCCGCGGGGGCCATCTCGAGATGTGGGAATCGGGTTGCTGGAGGCGGTTGCTTGCGCCGGCATCGTCGGCCTGTGCGCCGCGACGGCGGTGATCGCGATCAACAGCCCGATCGTCGACCGACCGGCGTTGTTCGTGACGCTGCGGTCGGTATTCGTCCCGGGATTGGTGGCCGTCGCGCTGGTCGCGCAAGGTCGCGGCGCGGGTCGCCGGCTGACCTGGCTGCTTCTCGCCGTCGCGTTCGCCTTCGCGCTCACGGGCTTGACCGGCGCCAACGCGGAGATTGCTTTCGCGATCGGGCGGTTCGCCGTTCCGCTCGCGGTCGTGCTGGTCGTGTATCTGTGTCTCGCGTACCCGACCGGCAGGATCGACAATCCTCAGGTCTCCGTCCTCGTGACCGGAGCGGCCGTGGTCGTGCTCGCGCTCGACGTGGCGACCATGCTGCTGTCGACGGCGCCGCCCGTGGCGGGACCGTTCGTGCGGTGCGCCGGGGCCGAGTGCCCGGCCAATCCGCTCGCCATCGTCCACCTCGGTAACGGAGCCAGCAACGGCCTGGCGGTCGCCCTGGCGCTCGCCATCACGGTCACGCTGGCCATCGCGGCGATCATCGTCGCGCTGCGCGCGGTCGTCGCGAGCCGTCTGCAGCGGCGGACCCTGGCGCCTCTGTTCGCCTGGACCGTGCTCACGGCGGTTGGGTACGGGTTCTTCATCGCCGTCCGGGCGATCAACGACCAAGCCTCCCTGCTGACCCCGGCGTCGGTGATCGTCGCCGCCATCATCGCCGCCATGCCGCTGGCGATCGCGCTGGGCATGGCCCGCGGCCGCGTCTTCGCGATGAGCGCCCTGGAGCGAATGATCGGCGAATTGGATGGCAACACCGGCCTGGTCGAGCTTCAGGAAACGATGTCCCGAGCGTTCGCCGACCCAAACCTCAAACTGCTGTTCTGGCGAGCCTCGCTGCAGGAATACGTCGACGTCAACGGTCGGTCGGTCGAGCTCTCCTCGATCGGCCCGACGCAGCAGGTCACCCGCTTCGGACCCCCGGGCGAGGGCCTCGGCGCCGCACTTCACGACCCCGTGCTGACGGAAGACCGCGACGTGCTCGAAGCAGCCGGGACGGCGATTCGCATGGCACTCAACAACAGTCGCCTGCAGACCGATCTCACCGAGTCGATGTCGGAGCTCGCGGCCTCGCGCAAACGCGTGGCGCGGGCCGCCGATGATGAACGCCGGCGGATCGAACAGGACCTCCACGACGGCGCCCAGCAGGACCTGATCGCACTGCGGATCAAGCTTCACGTGCTTGAGGAGCTGGCCGCCGAGGACCCGCAGGCCATGGCCCCAGGCCTGGCCGACGCGGGCCGGCGCGTAGACGCCGCAATCGGTCACATCCGCAATCTCGCCCACGGGATCTATCCATCCGAGCTACGCGACCTGGGCCTCCCCGCCGCGCTCGCGGCCGTGGCGCGAAGCTCGCCAATCGTGGTGGTGCTGCGCGCGGATCTGCGCCGCCGATTTGCACCCGAGGTCGAGACCGCGATGTATTTCTGTTGCGTTGAAGCGCTCCAGAACGTGACCAAGCACTGCGGCGTCGACACGCGCGTGTGCCTCACCCTCTCCGAACGGCCGGACGGCCTCGAATTCGTGCTCTCCGACAACGGGCCCGGGTTCGACCCCGCACTCGTCGGTAGCACTCACGGGATGACCGGCATGCACGACCGCCTGGAGGCGATCGGCGGCGAGTTGGCGATCAGCTCCTCTCCGGGGAACGGCACCACCGTGCGGGGGCGGGCGCCCGTCCGGACGGGATGACCGCGACCCGTCTGCGTCAGCTGGCTTCCGAGGCCGTGGCCAGAGCACCATCGAGGCTCGGCGCCTCGGGGCGGGCGAGCCGACTCGGCACCAGCAGAGCGGCGACCACGCACGCGGACAGGAAGAACGTCGCCATCACGTAGGTGTCGGTGAAGCCGGTGACCGCCGGAAGTCCGTGCGGGCCGCTGTGATCGACGATGAACGTGGCCGACAGCTGCCCGCCGAGCGCACCGCCGAGGGTTCTCATGACCGTATTCATCCCACTGGCGACACCGGTCTGGGTCGCGGGCACCGCCTGAACGATCAGGTTTCCCAGCGCCGCGAAGGCGAGCCCGATCCCGACGCCGAGCAGGGTCGTTGTGATCAGCATGTTGTACGGGTGGCCGTGGGCCAGGGCGGCATAGCCGAACGAGATCGCCGCGAGCCCTGTTCCCACGACCAGCGCCGTCTTCGACCCGTACCGATGGGCCACCGGCCCAGCCGCAGCGCCCACCAGCCCCATCCCGAGCGCACACGGCAACAGGTACAGGCTCGACACCACGATCGAGGCGCCGAAGCCGAACCCGGTGCTCTTGGACAACTGCGCGAACTGAGGGAAGACGATGAAGGACGCGTACATACCAGCACCGAGGAGGAAGGCGGCCAAGTTGGTCGTCCACACGCCGCGCACGCGCATCATCGTCATGTCGACCAGGGGCACACGGCTCCGGACCTCGACGGCAACCCAGAGCCCGCAGACCAGGACCCCGACCGCGAACAACCCGATCGTCTTGACCGAGCCCCAACCCCATATCGTCGTCTGGGCGATGGCGATCAGCACACACGAGATGCCGATCCCCATGAGTCCGGCGGCCAGCCAGTTGACTCGGCCGGGAGCGCGGACCGGAGACTCGGGGATGTAGAGCCAGGTCAGCAACGCGGCCAGGAGGGTGACCGCGAGCGGGATCCAGAACAGCCAGTGCCAGCTCAGGTCCTCGATGATCAATCCGCCGACGATCAGCCCCGCGCCTCCGCCCACGCCGAGGATCGACGACATCAGTCCGATGCTCCCGGCCACCTTCTCCGGGGGGAATTCGTCGCGGGCGATCGAGAAGGCCAATGGGAAGATGCCGCCGCCCACTCCCTGAACCACCCGGGCGAAGATCATCACCGGCAGCGAGGTGGCCAGAGCCGAGATCAGTGTGCCGCTCGAGAGCACCAGCAATGTCCACAGCAGGAGCCGCTCCTTGCCGTACATGTCGCCGAGCCGACCGATGATCGACGTCCCCACCGAGGCCGAGAGCAGAAAGCCGGTGAGCAGCCAGGTGGTTCCCGTCTCCGTCGTGTGCAGGTCGTGCTGCAGAGTGGGAAGGGCCGGAATCACGGCCGAACTGAGGACCGCATAGGCGAGTCCGGCGAGGGAGAGCACGGCCAGGATCAACGTCGGATGCACGCGCTCGTGGCCGCCGCCGGACATACCTACAACGTACCGCGCGCCGAAAATTGTCGGGACGAACTCGCCCAGCGTGCGCGATCCTCGCGCGATCGCGACCATACAGGCGTTGCAGAACCACGAGATCGCGGATCGGCTCGACGCGTTCGCAGCTTTGCTCGAGCTCTCCGACGCCAACCCGTATACGACACGCGCCTACCGACGTGCTGCCGAGACCATCCGATCGGCGGCTCTGCCCGTGGACGACCTGGTCCATGCTGGGCGCGTGCGCGAGCTGCGCGGCGTCGGCTCGGGCATCGAATCCCGCCTCCGTGAGCTGGTCCAGACGGGCCAGATCGAGGAGCTGGCCGAGCTCGAACGCGAGCTTGCGCCCGACCTGATCGGCCTCGGGCGCTACCTCGGGCTGAGCGCCAGGCGCTCGATCGAGCTCGCCCGCGCGCTGGACATCCACACGGCCGAAGAGTTCCGCGAGGCGGCGGCGGCCGGGCGGCTCCGCGACGTGCCGGGGATCGGAGCCAAGACCGAGGGCCGCCTCCTCGAGGCTCTGGCTGACGAGTCACCGCCGCGCCCGCCGCAGGGGCTTCTTCTGAACCAGGCCATCGAGCTCGTCGGCACCATCGCCTCGGCGCTTGATGCGCAGCCGGCCGGCGACGTGCGCCGCTGGCGCGACTCGTGCGAGCGGCTGGCGGTCGTATGCGCCGCGAGGGATCCCGCCCCGGCGCTCCGGCGATTCGCGTCGTTGCCTCAGATCGTCGCCGTCGTCGAACTCGAGGAATGGCGCGCGGTCGGGGTGACGATCGAGGGCGTGCCGGTCGAGCTCACCGTGGCCGCGCCGGAGCGATTGGGGAGCGCGATGATCCGCGCCACCGGCGCTCCGGCGTACGTCGCGGCGCTCGAGCCGCTGCCCGATGCCGCTGACGAGGCGGGCGTCTATCGGGCCCTGGAGATCCCCTGGTGCCCGCCGGAGCTGCGCGAGATGCCGTTTCGGGGCGAGCCGCCCGAGCTATTGGAACTTGGTCAGGTCCGGGGCGATCTGCACTGTCACACGACATGGTCCGACGGCCGAGCCAGCGTCGAGGAGATGGCCGCGGCGGCCCGGGAGCGCGGCTACTCGTACCTCGCCATCTGCGATCACACGCCGGCGGTCGGGGCCGTTCGCGGGCTCATGGGGGACGATCTTCGCCGCCAGGGCGAGGAGATCGCCGCGGCCAACGAGCGGCTGGCGCCGTTTCGGGTACTGCGCGGCACCGAGTGCGACATCCTGCCCGACGGCCGGCTCGATCTGCCCGACGCCATTCTCGCCGAGCTCGACTGGGTTCAAGTCAGCGTGCACGGAGGGCAACGGATGCCGCGGGGCGAGATGACCAACCGCGTCGCCGAAGCGCTGCGCCACCCTCATGTGCGCTGCCTCAGCCATCCCAAGGGTCGGTACATCAACCGCCGGCCGGAAAATGCGCTCGATCTCGAGCGCATCTTCGAGGTGGCGCTCGAGCACGGGGTGGCTCTGGAGGTCAACGGCCTGCCGCTCCGGCTTGACCTCAGCGGCGAGCACGCCGCCGAAGCCTTGCGCGCCGGCGTTCGCCTCGTCTGCTCGACCGACGCCCACTCGATCCGCGGACTCGACAACATGTCGCTGTCGGTGGCCACCGCACGCCGTGGGTGGGCCACCGCCGCCGATGTTCTCAACACGCAGCCCCTCGACGCCCTGATCCCCGGTCGGGCGGGCTAAGCCGAGCCCCGTCCGGCCTGCGTGAAGCTGCTCCACACGGTCGAGGCGGGCGCACCGTAGTCCGGGTGCTGGAGCACATCGAGGCGCACCACCCATTTGACCCACTGATAGCCGCGTGCTCCCGGAACGATCAGGCGTATCGGCGCTCCGTGGTCATGGCTGAGCGGCTCGCCGCCGATGTGAGTGGCGAGCAGGAGCTCGCGGGCATCGGCCAGGGCGAAGCTCCATCGGTACCCGGTGACCGCGGCGACGCTGACGTGGCGCGCGTCGGATTCGGTACCGGCCAGATCGAGCATCCGACCCAGACGGACGCCACCCCAGCGCTGCGTCGAATAGAACCCGCCCGTGCAGTCGAGCGTGGCGATCAGCTCCTCTTCGGGGGCGAGCCTGTCCAACGCCAGGGCCAGCTCTCGCCCCACCAGCCCGCGCACACGGAGACGGTAGGACTCGAGGTCGATCGGTCGCGGGTGGTCGGCCACCCACGATGTCGTCGGGAAGCCATTTCCGGCGAACGACGCCGCCTCGTAAGAGCCCGTGAAGCGGCGCCTGGCTCCCGGGAACCCGACCAGAGCCTCGAGCGGGCGCTGGACGCGCCACGCCACGACCGCACCCGCGGCGAGTCCGCCGGCGGCGAGGAACTGCCGCCGATGGGCGAGGTCCCGCCGGCGCAACCGCTTGGCGCGAATCCACATGTGCACGGCGACGGCGATCGCCAGTACGGCGCCCAGCGTGTCATGCCAGCTGAGGAGGCTGTAGCCGGCCAGGTCCGGGGTAGCGCCATCGGACCACAACAGGCCGGACGCCAGTGCGGCGATCGCCAGGACCGCCCCGAGCACGCCGACAATCGTGCCTCGCTCCCAGCGCGCCACGCCCCTGATCCGTGACCACACGCGCCGCAGCTTCAGGACGAGCAGCACCCCGATCGCCACGCCGACAGCATCGTGGACCGCGTACACCCACGCCTCGGACGACGATCCCGCGAACAGCATCAGGACACCAGTCGCGACCAGCGCCGCGACGAGCGCAGCAAGGCCCCAGTCGACGACGCGAGCGGGCAAGCTGCAAAGTCTATGTGCCGGCGGCCGCCCGGCCAGCGGGGTTCAGGCCAGCTCGGGCACGACCTCCGCCGCCAGCCGCTCCATCTGCTCGG
Source organism: uncultured Solirubrobacterales bacterium (assembly GCA_963749545.1). Classification (GTDB taxonomy): domain Bacteria; phylum Actinomycetota; class Thermoleophilia; order Solirubrobacterales; family Solirubrobacteraceae; genus Palsa-465. Next base: position 274,497 of record CAVVNG010000015.1, on the reverse strand, counting down.
CATCGTCGACCAGCGTGTTGAGCAGGATCAGCTCGGCACCGGCGTCCTGGACCTCGCGGAGTCCAGCGGCGCACGCGGCGGGAGGTCCGACGACGGCGACGTCGGACAGGCCGCTCCGCCCGTAGTGGTACGTCAGAGCGGCCTCGATGTTCGCTCGAGCGCGGTCAGGATCATCGTCGATCTGGATGTACACGCGCTTGGCGATCTGGAAGCTGGCCGGATCGCGCTCCTGGCGGACCAGCTCGTCTCGAATCACCCGCGCCTGCTCCACGAACTGAGCTGTGGTTTGCGACCCAGCCCCGAAGAAGCCGTCGGCGATGCGCACCGCGCGTGCCAGCACGGCGGGCGCGTTGCCGCCGATCCAGATCGGCGGATGGGGCTTCTGCACCGGCTTGGGCTCCATCGAGACTCCGTCGAGCTGCCAGAAGCTGCCGTCGAAGTGGATCTCCGACTCGGTCCAGCACGCTCGCATCAGCGCGATCTCCTCGTTGAAACGGGCCACCAGCCGCTCGGGATCGACCCCAAAGGCGGCGAACGGCCGCGCCTGGCCCCCGGAGGCGAATCCAACCTCGACACGGCCGTGACTAATCACGTCGAGCGAGCTGATGCTCTTGGCCAGATGGACGGGGTTGTGCAGCGGCAGGACGAACACCACGCACCCGAGCCGCAGCCGTTCCGTACAGGCTGCCGCGAAGGTCATCAACTCGAGCGGGGACAGCGTCCGGGCGCGGCCGAACACCTGCTCCTGCGTCCAGGCGCTCTCAAAGCCGAGCGCCTCCGCCCGGATCAGATGCGCGCGAAAGGCGTCGGGCACAAAGCCGCCATCCCCGACGTGCTGAGGAATCGAAATTGCAAATCGCATGCTCGGAACCCTGCCACAAGGTGGCGCTGGCGAGGAGAAGCGTCACCAGGTCGCCGGCGGCGATCCGGGGTTGGCCAGCTGACTACTTCACGGAACCATCCACGAGAGCGCGCCGGTGGACTGCAGCAGCACGATTCCAGCCATCAGCAACACGAGCAGCAAGCTCCAGCCGATCACTCGACGGAAGATGTTGCCCTCCTCGCCAGCCAGCCCGACGGCCGCGGCACCGATCGCGAGGTTTTGTGGCGAGATCATCTTGGCGATCACTGCGCCCGAGCTGTTGGCAGCCGCCATCAGCGTCGGAGACAGTCCCGACTGATGCGCCGCGGTGACCTGGAGGGCACCGAACAGCGAGTTGGTCGATGTGTCCGAACCCGTGACGGCGGTCCCGAACCACCCGATGAGTGGCGACAGGAAGGCGAAGAAGCCGCCAGCGCCGGCGGCCCAGGTGCCCAGCGTGACCGTCTGGCCCGACAGGTTGATCACATACGCCAGCGCGAGCACCGAACACACGGTCACCAGTGCCCACTTGATCTGATCAAGCGTGCGCAGGTAGACACGAGCCGCCTGCCCAGGGCGCACGCGGAGAACGAGCATGGTGAGCACTCCCGAGACAAACCGCCAGGTCCCCGCGGCGGGTTGACGTAGTTGGAGATAGCGAACTGAGTGACGGCGAACGCCAGGCCGGCCGTCAGGGCGACAGGCCAGCTCTCGCGAATACCACGCCTGCCGTCGATCATGAATACCAGCAGGAACGGGACGACCAGGGCCAGGAACGGGGTCTGGCGCCCAACCATCTGGCCAAGTGTGTGTACCGGAAGGCCGGAGACCTGGCCAAGCGTCAGGATCGGGATCGCGATCGCCCCGAACGCCACCGGTGCGGTGTCAGCGACGAGGGCCACTGCCGCCGCGGTGCGGCCGCCCCAGATTGCTCCGCCCCGCGGCTCGATGCCGATCGGCCAGGACGGCGACGCCGCCCTGGAGGGAGCGGTCTTCGGGTTCTGGCCAATCATGTGGATCGTCATCAACGCCCTGTGGATCTACAACCTGACTGACGCCACGGGCCACTTCGCCGTCCTGAAACGTGCGTTCGGTGCCGTGTCGGACGACCGTGCTGATGCGATTCGCCGGTTAGCGCTGGACGCGGGAGCGGCGCAGGACCGCGAGCTCGGCGGCGATGGCCACCGCGAAGCACGCCGCCCCGACGACGCCAAGCGCGCTCCATCCGTTGTCGATGCCCTGGACGATCAGGGCGACGAGGCCGACGCTCATCAGAACGACGGCGATCAACGCACGGGTATCGGTCCTCATTCGCTCCCTATTGGCACGGTGCGCGCGTTCCTGAACGCTGCAACTCAGGCGGCAACGAACGGACCGGCCACACGTTCGACCGCGGCGCGCAGTGCCTCCGCCTCGTCCGTTCCGAGCGGGCGCATGGGCGCCCGCGTATCGGGGCGCACGGGCAGGCCGCGGAATCCGAGCACCGCCTTCACGGCGGCCGGCAGCGTGTGCGTGGCCAGGGCTTTGCGCAGCCCTTCGACGCGCGTCGCGCGCTCCGGCCTCGGTTCATTGACCAGCTCCGAGACTGCCTCTGGGAATGCCGCGGCGAGACCCGACACAGCACCGACGGCGCCATGCTCGAGAGCCTGGGGGATCAGGGGTTCGGCACCGACGAAGATGTCGAGACCAGTACGCAGGTACGGCTCCACCTGTTCGAACGGCGAGTCGGAGACCTTCATCCCGGCCAGGTTCGTGACACGCTCGCGCAGCCGCTCGACGACCGCGACGGGGATCACATAGCCGCTGCGATCGGCGTACTCGTAGACGTAGAACGGCAGCGGCGCGCAGGCCTGCGCCGCGGCGGCGAAGTGTGCCAACAGCTCGTCGGCGTCGAACCGGTAGTACGGGGGTGCGATCACCGCCGCCGCATCGGCACCGACCTCCGCAGCGTGAGCCGCCAGCGCCGTCGTCTCGGCCGTGGTCTGCGCGCCACAATGCACGACGACGTTCAGGGAATGGGCGTCGGCAACGGCCAGTTCGGCCACCCGGCGGCGTTCGCCATCGCCCAACATGATCCCCTCGCCGGTCGTTCCCAGCACGAGAACGCCGTCGAGCCCGCTGGCGTCGTAGAAGGCCAGCAGGGGTGCGATCGCGTCCTCGTCGACGCGGGCACCGTCGTCGCGCAGCGGCGTCACCGCCGCGGCCAGGGTTCCGGAGATTCGCTCATCGCTCATCCCGCGGATGGTCTCACGCCTGGGGCAGCAAGACGATCTTGCCGTGGGTGTGTCGATTCGCCAACTCGTCGAATGCCTCGCGCACGCGATCGAGAGGGCAGGTGGCGGCGATCGGGATCTCGAGACTCCCGTCGGCGACCAGCGCAACCAGCTCGGCCAGCAAGGCGGCGGTGGCGATCGCGTGAGTTCCCTGTCCGTGGACGCCCAGTCGCTCGACGGCCGCGTAGTCGATGATCGTGTTGATCCGCTCCGGCGCCACGCCGAGCTCGATGGCCAGTTCGACGTAGCCGCCGCCGAACGTATCGATGAAGGCGTCGACCGACCCGTTGGCGGCGTTGCGGATGCGCTCCAGCTGTCCGTCGCCGTACGTGACCGGAACGATGCCGTGGCGGCGCAGCCACTCGTGGTTGGCCTCGCCGGCCAGGCCGATCACGGTCGCCCCGGTCCGCCGCGCGAGCTGCGAGGCGACGGAACCAACCCCACCGGCAGCCGCCGAGACGACCACCGTTTCGCCGGGCTTGGGATCCACGGCATCCACGCACGCGTAGCCGGCCATGCCAACCACGAACAACGAACCGGCGACCGTCCAGGGCACCGAGTCCGGTTTGGTCGTGAGCTGGTCAGCCGGAACCGCGACGAGCTCGGCATGGCTCGCGCGCTCCTCCGTCCAGCCGAGGACCTCGTCGCCAACCGCGAAGCCGTCCACACCATCGCCCACCGCGCGCACCACACCGGCCAGATCCGTGCCCTCGCCCGATGGGAACGTCGCCGGCCAGCGCTCGTCCAGACGGCCGTCGCGGATCGAGATCTCCCCAGGGTTTATGCCGGCCGCCTTGACGGCGACCACCACCCGGCCCCGACCGGCCACCGGGTCCTCGACGTCTCGGACCTGGAGAACGTCGACGCCACCGTATTCGTCGAACTGCACAGCCCGCATGTCGGCTCCTCACGATCGAAACGGATCACTCCGCGTCGAGCTTAGGGTGAGCCGATGCCCGGCACCCGCACCCGGGTGGTGAGCACCTGGCTGGTGCGCGGCCCGCCGGCCATGTTCGCGGCCCCGGTCCAGCGGGTGGCGATCATGAACAGAGTCCTCCCATCCGGGCCGCCGAGCGCGCAGGCGAAACATCCGCGGTCGAGCTCGATCGTCTCCAGCACCTCGCCGCCCTCGCGAACGCGAACGCAGCGCTGGTTGGGGACGTCCCCGTACCAGACCTCACCCTCAGCATCGAGGCAGATGCCGTCGGGCACGCCATCGCCGAGATCGGCCCACGCTCGCTGGTTGGACAGAGTGCCGTCGGCGGCGATGTCGAACCCAGTGAGCCGTTTGCCGTACGACTCGGCGCAGATCAAGGTCGATCTGTCCGCCCTGACCGCCATCCCGTTGGGGAATGCGACGCCACCGGCGAGGCGGCGAACCGAACCGTCAGGGGTGACCATGGCAATCATTCCAGGGGCGAACTCGCCGCCCGGAAAGTCGAAGCCCGCGTTGTTGAGATACGCGTTGCCATGGCCATCGACCACGATCTCGTTCCACGGGTAGCCGTCCGGGCACAACGGGCGCAGATCTGCGTGTGTGACCAGCGACCCATCCGCTTCGCGGCGCACGAGGCGCCCCTCGCGCGAGGAGACGACGAGGAGGCGGCCGTCTGGCAGCCAGTCGAAGCACATGGGGAAGCTCGGGAAATCTGTCCGCACGACGACCTCGCTGACGCCCACGGAATCGACGGCGATGATCTCCTTGGCGCCCCAGTCGGCGAACCACAGCCGCTCCTCGTGCCAGCGCGGCGATTCGCCGAAGGCGATGTCGGTCATCAAGATCTTCAGTTCGGTCATTGCCAACCCATTCTCTCGACCGCGGCCGGCGACGAAACTAATCGCCCCAGGTGTCGAGTCTGCAGCAACGTGATCAGACTACGCTTGGTGGAGCCCCACTAGAGATGCCCGACCGTATCGACCTCGGATCGTGTGCCGCCCTCCGTCATGACGGAGATCCCGACCGCTGCGCGGTGCTCCTGCCCGGTCAGTTCTACCCCACACGAGCTCCCGTGCTGTGGTTCGCCCGCGAGGCGGTGATGGCGGCGGGGTGGAGTGCGATCGAGGTCTTGGGCGAACCGGGGCTCCACGACGATCCGTTGGCGTGGGAGCGGGAGGCCGCGGAGGGCGCCCTCGAGGCCGTCGGCGGCGCGCGGGTTCTGGTCGTCGGCAAGTCGCTGGCCAGTCTGCTGGCGGGCATGGTCAGCGATCGTGAGCTTCCCGCCGCCTGGCTTACCCCGTTGCTGACCGAGCCGTCGGTGCTCAAGGCCCTGGCCGCCACGCGCCGTCCAACGCTGCTGGCCGGCGGGAGCGCCGACGCGGTGTGGCGCGCCGACGCAATCCCGGCCAACCCAGCCCTCGAGGTTGTGGAGATACCCGGGGCCGATCACGCGATCCAGGTGCTCGACGATCTGTCCGCGTCGGTCGATGCGTTGCGGCGAGTGACCCTGGCCGTGGGCCAGCTGGCGGCGCGCATCTGATCGGAAGCGACCGATGATTCTCGCGCCCGCCTCGAGTCTCAAGAGGGCAAGGACGAGAAACACCGCGCGCCGAGCAGATATGCGGCGAATGTCACATCCAACTCGCGCGCGAACGCGTACAACAGATCAAGACCGTCTGCCGCCGGCCAACCGAACTTATGCTCGCGCCCGAACCAGCCATCTCCGACATCGCGCTTCCGGCGTTTGATTTCCGCGCCGTCGTGCGGAGGGCTGCGCTCCCGGCGCTGCTCGTGGCCGTGGCCGTGGCGGTGGCGGTGCTCGCCGGAGGCCGCATCCACGCGTTCACCGACGCGATGCGGCGCACGCTCGGACTGAGCCCTGGCTGGGCTGCCCTCGCCGTCGCCTCGGAGTGCGTTTCGATTCTCGGCTACATCCTGCTGCTCTCCTTCGTCGGGGGTCAGGCGAGCCCGCGCATCGGGGCCCGCGTGAGCGCGCAGATCACGCTCGCCGGCACGGCCGCCACGCGGTTGCTCCCCACCGCCGGAGCGGGCGGCGCAGCGCTGACCCTGTGGACGCTGCGGCGCTCTGGGCTTGGCGCCCGCGGCGCGACGCGGACCCTGCTCACATTCTTCGTCCTGCTCTACGCGGTGTTCCTGGCGGCCATCGCCCTCGCCGGCGGGCTCCTGGCGCTGCATCTGGTGGCCAGCCATGGACCCACGGCCCTGAGCGCGGCCCCCGCCGCAGGTGCCGCGATCGCGGTTTCGCTCGGTCTCGTGTTCGGCGCGCGGCGCCGTGATGAGGATTCAGTTTCCCGGAGCTCAGATCGACGGCTGCTAACTCGACTCGGCAGCGCGGCCAGCCTGATCGGCACGGCGGTCCGCGATGCCTGCGGGCTGCTGCGAACCGGCGATGTGCGTCTCGTCGGTTCGGTTGCCTATTGGGGCTTCGACGCGGCCGTGCTATGGGCCACGCTGCACGCGTTCGGTACGCCGCCGGCGCTTCCGGTCATCGCACTGGCCTACTTCGTCGGCCAGCTCGCCAACACATTGCCACTGCCGGGGTCGGTGAGCGGCGGTATCGCCGGCGTCCTGATCGCCTTCGGCGTTCCGGCCGACCTCGCGCTCCCGGCCGTCCTTGCCTACCGCGCAATCGCCGTGTGGCTGCCCACTCCTGGCGCGCTGGCCGCCGTTCCGGGGCTTCGAGCCAGCCTCGCGCGCTGGAGCCGAGAGGACAGCGACGGCGATGCGCGCGAGGTCGCAGCGCAGACGGCTTGAATCCGGGCTGTAGGCTTCTCCCGTGCGCGTCGCCATCGCCGGAGCCCACGGGAAGATCGCCATGGAGTTGAGCCATCTGCTCGCGGCTCGCGGAGACACGGTCATCGGCCTGGTCCGCAATCCGGACCATGCCGAGGATGTGCGTGCGACCGGCGCCGAGCCCGTGGTCTGCGACCTCGAGCGCTCTGCCGTCGCCGAGATCGCGCCGGCGGTCGCCGGCGCCGACGCGGTGGTGTTCGCCGCTGGCGCCGGACCCGGTAGCGGCGCCGAGCGTAAGTTGACGATGGATCGCGATGGGGCCGTCAAGCTGCTCGAGGCCACCGCGGGCGAGTCGATCCCGTACGTGATCGTCAGCTCCGTCGGCGCTGAGAATCCGCCCGACGACGATGACGTATTCAGCGTCTACCTGCGCGCCAAGGCCGAGGCCGACGCGGCGGTTATGGCCACCGATCGCGACTGGACGATCGTCAGGCCGGGGCGCCTCACGGACGACCCAGCCACCGAGCGCGTTCGGCTCGATTCGACGCCCTTCCGAGGGGAGATCCCACGTGCCGACGTCGCTGCTCTGCTGGCGCTGATCTTGCACGAGCCGCGCGCCAGTCACCGCGTCCTCTATGCCAACGGCGGGTCCGAGCCCGTCGAGCGGGCGCTGGAAAGCGCCGTATCGGTGACCTCCTGACCCGCGCAACCGGCGCCGCCGGTCCACCGTGATCTCAAACCGAGACTGGCTTGCGACTGAAGTGGCATTGCGCCCGTCCGGCGCTGGCCCTAGCGTATACCGGTGACGGACCGGGTCTGAGCGGGCGCGATCCCTGGGGAAACCACTACCAACGCCGGGTGCACCTTGGGTTCCGAACCGAGCAATTTACGGATAGTTGGCGTAGCGCTTCTGCTCTTCTCGTCCATCCTGCTCGGGGTGGGCATCCATCACCTGGTGGCCACAGGAACGTGCTCCTCGACCGGCTACTCGGCCAACTATGGCCCCGTGCCGCACTGCCCCTCAGGGACCGGCTGGTGGTTCGCGTTCGTCTTCGGGGGGATCATCGGCGCGCTCGCCGGCGCGCTCATGGCCGGCAGCCTCGGCCTCGTGTTCGCCGGCATCTTCGGGGCGATCGGCTTCGGGTCGCTGTCGATCCTGCTCGACTCGACCGCGAAGAGCGGGGAGAAGCTGTTCGCCGGGATCTTTGGCGGATGCTTCGCGATCGTGGGCATCGTGGCCTGGATCGCGGTCATCTCCTCTGCCCTCGGATCGCTGCGTCGCCCCAAGCCGGCGACGACGTCGACGGCCGCCCGCTCGCGGTTCAGCAGGGCGCCGCGGCCGCAGCCCGTCTCGACCTTCGGTACGCCCGACGCCAGCTCTGCGTTCGGGACCGATAGCAAGGACGCAGATCCGATCCTCTCCGCCTACAACGCATCCCACGCGCCAACGCCGACCGCTTCTGCGCCCTCCCCCACGAGGTCGACATCGCCGGCGGTCTCGCCGCTGAACCTGGTGCCGGGGTTGCAGGCGGCCAAGCACGCGGCAAGCCAGGACGCCGTCGACGAGCTCTCCAAGCTCGCCGACCTTCACCAGAAGGGCGCGCTCACGGACGACGAGTTCGCCAGTGCCAAGGCAAAGCTCCTCGGACAGATGTAGGAGCGAGCATGAGGCTGCTCATCGCATTGGTGATCTGGGTCGGGGCTGTGTTCGGTGCAGTGGCGGTCTCGAGCACCGTCGCCCACAGCATCCACAAGACCTCGGCGGGCGGGAGCGGTGGTGTCGACGCCAGCACGGTCAAGGCCGCCGATACCTCCTCGATGTTCCGCAGCGCCAACCTGTCGCGCGCCATCGACACCGTCCGCGGCCACCTGGGCGGCGCGGCTCCGCTCACCGACGCGGCCCTGTACCCCGGTTACCTGAGCATCACGGCGATCAAGCACGGCACCGAGGCCGATGTCTACGTCGACGTCAACGGCAGCTACAACGAGACCGACACCGGCGGCGATCCCGGTTCCGATCGGCCATTTCCGCTGGCCAAGATAAGCGCGAATACGCCGGCCGCGATCGCGCACAAGATTGCCACCGAGGCCCACGTCCCAACGTCACAGCTCCACTACATGGTCATCGAGCGCGATCCCATCTCGCACAAGATCGAGTGGCTCGTGTACACGCTCCCCGGCCACCGCGTCGAGTATTTCCAGACCAGCGGCGCGAACGGTCAGCTGTACGTGTACCGGACCAACAGCGCAACCGGGCTGCAGCGCGTCAAGTAGCCCAGTCGTGACCCCCGGCGAAGCATTCTGCTGGGTAACTCCAACGATGTCCGCGATTATCACCGGAATCGTTGGACTCAATGGCCGGCTAACTAGCAGACCCGGAACTTCACCCTCAGTGTCTTCGACAGGTCGACCTCGCGGTGGTGGCCGTGCTTCAGGATCGAGGCGGTGTAAGAGACCCGAACCTTGAGCCTGTGGGCGCCGGACTTCAGGCCGGATAGCCGCAGGGCGACGGTGCTCGGAAGGTGGCGGGCGGTCGCCATGGCCTTGCTGTGTTTGTCGATGTAGAACGCCGCGCTCCTGAAATGCAGCGCCGTCTTGCGCTAGTGCGGAATCTTGCTCGAGCTCAGCTTCACCGACAGCCGGCCGGACTTCGCGGTGCACGCCGACGGCGATGTCGTGGTCAGCGTGATCCGCTGGTTGTCGAACTTGGCCTTCGTGGACTTGGTCGGAATCTTTGCCGTCCTGAATGAGCGGATGGCGCCGTCCACGGTCCCGAATGGGTTGGAGGCAACGACCCGGTAGTAGATGGTCTTCCCAGCCGGCAGGCCGGAAAGACCGGCGGTGACCTTCGCAGCGTCGCCGCCGGCGGCAAGCGTCCGTGGCTTGGACTTCGAGCTCAGCGCGTGCGTCATCCCGTAGTGGAAGCTGACCGTGGTCGCTGTCCCGAGCGGGTTGACCGACCCCGACACCGTCGCCGTCGTATGCGAGATCTTGGTGGCCGGCCCGGTGGTGGCTTTCGGAGCGACTTGCAGCGACACCTTCCCGATCGCCGGCTTCGTTCCATCGTCGGTGAACCACAGGTTGCCGTCCGGGCCCGGCACGAGCTGATCCTTCTCGTTCCCCGCTCCCGCGTTGAGGCCCTTCGCGAACTGGGTGATCGTGCCGCCGGTCGTGATTCTGGCCACGCCACCCGGCATGTACTGCGAGATCCACAGGTTGCCGTCGACGGCCACGGTGATGTCGGTCTGAACGCTCATGGGATTCATCCCCTTGGCGAACTCGTGAATCGCCCCGGACGGCGTTACGCGGCCGATCGCGCGGGCGCCGCTCTGCTGGTCGTTGAACCAGACATTCCCATCGGGCGCCAGCGTCAGTGCGTCGGGCTGGGCGCCCATCGGCAGGCCCTTGTTGAACTCGTCGATCGTGCCGTCGGGCTTGACCCGCCCGATCGCGCTCGGGGTTCCGTCGTCGGTGAACCAAACGTTGCCGTCGGCGCCCGCGGTCAGCTCATTGGGGAAGCTGTTCAGCGGATCGAGCGGACCGACGAATTCCGTGATCGTCCCGTTGGGCTCGACGCGACCGATCGCCTTCGGGTCTCCTTGGTCGGTGAACCACAGATTCCCGTCGGCGCCGACGGTCAGATCGTTGAGCCGACTCTTTGCGTCCAGCCCATCGGTCGTGCCGAACTCCGTGATCGTCCCGTCGGTGGTGATCCGCCCGATCGCCTGCGCTGATCCGGTGTCGATGAACCACAACGCGCCCCCAGGGCCGGGTTGGATGGCATCCGGGGCACTGCCCGTATTCAGGCCCGACACGAATTCGGTGATCTTTCCGCTGGGGGTGATGCGGCCAATGGCGTTGTTCGGCGTACCGGTCTCATCGAACCACAGGTTGCCGTCTGGTCCCAGGGTGATGTCGCTCGGGTACCCATGTGTGAGCCCAGATTTGAACATCTTGATCTTGCCGGCCGGCGTGATTCGCCCGATCGCCTTAGTCGACCCGCCGTCAGTGAACCACAGATTCCCGTCAGGACCGGCCGCGATGCCCCCGAGGTCGCTGCCGGCGGGCAGCCCCTTCGAGAACTCGTGGAGGGCCGTGGCGGATGCCTGCGCGGCCGCCGCGGCAGCAGTAATTGCCACCACAATCGCCGCCCCGATCAGCTGCCACAACCGCCTGCTCATCCCTCAAGCCCCCTTTTCCGGTCCTGACCAGAGAGTACTGGCTCGGCGCGCCCTGGCGTCAATCGGCGGCGGCTGGTCAGCTAACCGCACCTAGGTTTCGCTTAGCTGACCAACCCCGCCGGCGCGGCTACTAGTGCCGCGCGGCCCGTGAGGCGGTGCGGGCGGCGGCACACATCCGTCCGGCGCGCGCCGCGAGCAGGGCCTGCGGAGGGATCATGCCCTTCGCGAGCACCTGCCTGGGCACGAGGGTCCGACGGTCTGGAACCCTGGTCACCGTGACGTGGCCGTCACGCACGACGATCGACGGCCGCAGAACGCGGATCTTGCCGGCGGCCCACCCAGGGCCGACGATCGAGCAGTGCACCTGTCCGCCTTTGGATCCGCGTAGGATGCCCGGCGGCAGCGGCGGTGGCGCCACGGGGAAGCACCCCGGCGCCGGGCCGCGAACCAGATGGACGGGCGCGACACGGGGCGCGAGACCGGCTCGCGCGGCGGCCAGCACGAGCGTGTGGCCGGCGGGAATCCGCTTGGGATCGAACCGTGCCTTCACGATGAGCGCCTGCATCCGGCCCGGGGTGACGACCCTCTGCACCTTGGCGTTGCGAGCGATCCAGTTCGCTCTCGCCGGCGTGCAGCCCGCCGTCACCTGGACCGCCCTGGCATGGACCCCGAGCTCGGCAAGGCGCGCGTTGGCGCCGGCGATGCCGCCGACCCTCGTGACCCAGACCGTGACCGTGCCGTCCGGGTTCCGGGTCACGGCGAAGGCCGGCGAGCTGCTCGCCGCGCTGAGGACCAATGCCAGGGCAGTTCCCAACCCGGCAAGACCAACCGTCGTGCCGAGGAGCAAGCGCGGGCGTGGCCGTCGCGCCGACCGCCGCGGCGGCTTGGCTATCTGAGCCAGATCACGCCCGTGCTCGCGCACAAGCTCCGTCCACAGACGGTCCTCGAACTTACCCATGGATCTCCTCCTTCCTCAACCGGGCACGCGCGCGGGACAGCCGCTTGCGCAGAACCGCGCGCGAGACGCCCAGCACTGCCGCGGCCTCCTTCGGTGACAGCCCGGCCACGTCGACCAGCTCGACGGCGGCCCGCTCGAACTCGGTGAGCCGACTGCTGGTGCGCTGCATGAGCTCGCGACCGGCGCGCTCGGCGTCGATCCGCTCGGCCAACTCATCGATCTCCTCATCGGCCAGCGCCCGGTGCCCGGCCAGCCTGGCCACGGCCTGGCGGCCGTCCGCCGCCTGCTGACAGTGGCGGGCGTGGACGTGGGCGGCGATGCCGAACAGCCACGCCCGCGGCGAGCCGCGATCGGGATCGAAGCCGCCGAAGCCGGTGGCTGCTCGGACGAACGTCTCCGAGGTCAGATCGGCCACGGTCTGCGGCTCCTGACACCGCCGCGCGAAGTAGGCCATCACGACCTCGACGTTGCTGCGGTAGATCCGCTCGAACTCGGCCAGCCCCGACCCCTCGGAGCTCGGCAGCGCCGCGATCTTGGCCTGCCCCGGGTTGCCGAACATCGTTAGCTTGGCGCTTGCAGCTGGGCTCATATCCCTAGTTGCCCGATCGCCACCAATCTGTGACCTCCCTCGTCTACACGGCGGCGCCGAGCCGCGCGAGCAGCGTGCGAGCCGCGTCGGCGAGCTCGGGCGGCCCGATCACCTCCATCGGCTCGTCGAGCAGGGCCATCCAGACGAGAAAGCTGCGCGACCACGCACCGCGTGTGGTCACGATGCATGTGCTCTGACCCTCCGGCTCGACGGTGGCGTAGCGGCTGGGCACCCGATCCCGAATCCGGGTGGCGGCCGCCTCGACACGCACCTGTCCGGGAACCGCCTCGGGCTCGCCGGCACCCGCCGAGCGCAGCTGCGCGGAGACGTAGGCGGCGGGATCTCCGCCGGGCACGGCGCGGTGGCGCCCGCGCTCCCCCGGCCGCACTCGGCCACGGATGCGGTCGATCCGGAAGGTGCGCCAGTCGTCGCGGTCGAGATCGAAAGCGACCAGATACCACCGGTAGCCGCTGTGCACGACGGCGCTGGGCTCGGTGTGCCGTTGCGAGGACCGGTCATCTCTCGCCACATAAGCAAACCGCAACCGGGTTCGGTCGCGGCAGGCCGCCGCCAGCGTGGCGAGCAGATCGGCGTCGATGCGGGGGCCGTCGACGGCGAACGAGGAGGTGGCGGCACTCAGCGCGCTGACCCGGCGTCGCAACCGGCTCGGGAGCACCTGCTCGAGCTTGGTCAGGGCCCGGACCGAGGTCTCCTCGATGCCGGCAATCGTCCCCGAGGCCGCCGTGCGCAGACCGACGGCCACGGCAACCGCCTCGGCGTCGTCGAGCAGGAGCGGCGGCAGCTCCCCTCCGGCACCGAGCCGGTAGCCACCGGCCACTCCCGGCGCCGCCTCGACCGGATAGCCGAGCGAGCGCAACTTTTCGATGTCGCGACGGATTGTGCGAGGTCCGACCTCGAGGCGATCGGCGAGCTCCTGACCGGTCCATTCTCGCCGGACTTGCAGGAGCGAAAGCAAGGCTAGGAGACGAGCGGATGTCTGAACCATGATGGCACGGAAGGGTGCCACAAATTGCGGACTGTAGTTGACCGCGTTGTCGCTTGGGAGGCGCTATTGCGGACCGAAGCTGGCCGCAATTTTGGAGACCATTTCAGGCATGTCAACCACAGTCATCACCACCCCTCAGACCGTCATCAAGGCACGGTCAAAGCAGAGCGCCGCCTGGCTGGGGTTCCTCGTCGTACTGGCCTCGGCGGTGATGGATTTGCTCGATTCGACGATCACGCAGACCGCGGCGCCGGCGATCCGGGCCAACCTCGGCGGCACGTATGCCGAGCTCGAATGGATCACGGCCGCCTACACGCTGGCAATGTCGGCCACGCTGCTGCTCGGAAGCCGACTGGGCGACGTCCTCGGACGCCGCCGCGTGCTGCTGGCCGGGATGGTGGGCTTCATCGGCGCGTCGATGCTGTGCGCGCTGGCGCCGTCACCTGAGGCGCTGATTGCCGCGCGCGCCTTCCAGGGGGCGATCGCGGCGATCATGGTCCCGCAGGGCTTTGGCCTGATCCGCGAGCTGTTCGGCGACGATGGCCAGCAGAAGGCGTTCGGCGTGTTTGGCCCGGTGATGGGGCTGGCGGCCGTGGCGGGACCGCTGGTCGGCGGGGGGTTGGTCAATCTCGATGTTCTCGGCACCGGCTGGCGGGCCATCTTCCTCGTCAACCTGCCGCTGGGGCTGGCGGCGATCGCCGCCGGGCGTCGGTTCCTTCCGCGATCCTCACCCGCGGCTCCCGATGCCCGGCTGGATCCCACCAGCGTGGCCTTGGCCATGGTCGGCGGCATCGCCCTCGTGTACCCGTTGATCCAGGGCCGCGAGCACGGCTGGCCGACCTGGTCGTTCGCGATGGTGGCGGGAGGCCTCGTCCTGCTGGCCGCCTTTGCCGCGTTGCAGACACGCCGGACGCGCAGGGGCCAGACGCCGCTCGTCGAGCCGTCGATCCTGCGCCGGCGGCCATACGTGGCCGGCCTGGCCGTCGTGGTCGGCTTCATCGGCGCGATGGGCGGGATGATGATCGCGCTCAACGTCATGTTCCAGACCGGGCTTGGCTTCACCCCCCTCGGCTGCGCACTCGCCACCGTGGCGATCCCGGCCTTCGCGATCGGCGGTTCGATCACCTCCTCGGCGCTGTTGAGCAAGATCGGCCGGACCACGATGCACATCGGCATTGCGACGATGGCCATCGGCCTGGTCGTGGTCGTCCTCGTCCTCTCGTCAGCGGGCGGCAGCGTGACGGCATGGGAGCTCGCCGGCCCGCTGGCGATCACCGGCTACGGCATGGGCATGGTCTTCGTACCGATGTTCGACGTGATCCTGGCCGGCGTGGCGCCGCACGAGCTCGGATCGGCCTCGGGGCTGCTCGAGTCGGTCCAGCAGCTGGCGATGTCGGTGGGCATTGCCGCCGTCGGGACGGTGCTGTTCGATCGTCTCGGCTCAGACCACGGTCCGGTGGCCTTCGTCGGCGCCGCCCACGAGGCGTTGCTGGTGGCGATCGCCTTTCTCATCGCGGCCGGGGCAGCCGTGTTCTGGCTGCCCAAACACGCCCGGGCGGCGCACTGACGCATGCCCCGTGCAGTGCGGAGCGGCGCGGCTGACCGCGTCGCTCCGCCGTCCGGCGGCAAGCCAAATGCTGTAGCTCCGGGCCGCGTGAGCCGATGACGGTGGGAGCGATGACTGGGCTGCTCTACCGCACCGGACGCCTCTGTGCCCGCCGGCGTCTGCTCGTCCTCTGCGCGTGGCTGGTGATCCTCTGCGGCCTGAGTCTGTGGGCGGGCGGGCTCGGCGGAACGCAGGTAAACGACAATCTGGCCCTGCCCGGCACGGGTACCCAGCGCGCGGCCAACGTGCTCAAGGGGGCATTCGGCGACGTGGCCACGAACGCCACCAACCCGATCGTTCTCCATGCGCCCGGTCGTGCACGCCTGACCGCCGGGGTGCAGCGCGCGGCCATCGCGCGCGTTGTCGCCAGCTACGCCCACAACCCTGAGGTGTTCGCCGCAGTGAGTCCGCTCAGCCGCCTCGGCGCCTCGCAGCTCGCGCGCGATCACCGGACCGGATACATCGATCTGGTGCTGCGCGTTGGCGCGGCCGACCTCACGGTCACCCAGGCGCGCGAGCTGTTCGCGCTCGCCGCGCCCGCGCGTGCGGCCGGGCTAGAGGTGGCCGCCGGCGGCTATCTCGGCCAGGCGCTCTCCCGGCCCGCACCGGGGAACTCCGAGGCCATCGGACTGGTGGTCGCGCTTGTCGTGCTGCTGCTGACGTTCGGCAGCGCGGTGGCGGCCGGCATACCGATCTTCAGCGCTGTGTTCGGCCTCGGCGCCGGGCTCAGCGTGATCGCGCTGCTGAGCCAGGTGGCCGAGGTGCCCAGCACCGCTCCGGCCCTGGCGACAATGATCGGGCCCGGGTTCAACGGGCCGCTGCTCGTGGCGGTCTCCGTGCCCTCCGATGACCAGCACCCCCAGGCGGCGCTGGCGCGCCTGTCCTCCGCGCTGCGACGCACTCGCGGGGTCGTGGCGGTCAGCCCGTCGGCGCTCTCACCCAGCGGCTCGGCCGCGCTGCTCACCGTCACGCCCAGCACGGCGCCGTCGGCGCCGGCCACGGTGAGCCTGGTTGACGTGCGGCGTACGAGGACCGTCCCGGGCGCGACGCGCGGCACCCCGCTGACGGCCTTCATCGGCGGGTCGACGGCCGGTTTCATCGACCTCTCCGCTCGGATCGGGAGTCGTCTGCCGCTCGTCATCGCGATGGTCCTGGCGCTCTCGTTCGTACTTTTGCTGATGGCCTTCCAGGCACCGTTGATCGCGCTGAAGGCGGTGATCATGAACCTCATCTCGATCGGAGCGGCGTTCGGCGTGGTGACGTTCGTGTTCTCGCACGGCTGGACGGCGGGCCTGCTCGGGATCGACGGCGTCGCCCCAGTGGTCTCGTTCGTGCCGCTGATGATGTTCGCCATCCTCTTCGGCCTCTCGATGGACTACGAGGTGTTCCTCATGACCCAGATCCACGAACACTGGCGCACCACCGGCGACGCCCGCGCAGCGGTAGTCGACGGCCTGGCCGATACTGGCCGGGTTATCACCTCGGCCGCGCTGATCATGGTCGGAGTTTTCGGCGCCTTCCTGCTCGACGGCAATCCCACGATCAAGCAGTTCGGGCTCGGCATGGCGGTTGCGGTGGCGGTCGACGCGACGCTGATCCGCTGTGTTCTGGTCCCGGCCGTGCTGGTGCTGCTTGACCGGCGGGCCTGGTCGATGCCACGCTGGCTGGCTCGGGTGACGCCCCCGCTCGAGATTGAGGGCGGGACCTGGCGGGGGCAGCCGATGCGCGATACGGCATGAGGGCTGAGGCGGACGACCGGCCGCCCGCTCGGCATTCACGCGAACTGTCCCGCGCAGAGCAGCCAGCGCGGTACCTTTTCTCCCATGCCAGGTAGGTCACAGGCCAACGGACTCGATCTTCCGGGACTGCTGGCGCTCGTCATCGTGTTGGCGATCGTCTTCCTGCCGGTGCTTCTGTGCCGTGGCCGGCGCGGTCCCGGACAGTCCGGAGGAGATCCTGGCGACGGTTGGGGAGGCGGTCCGCCGCCCCCCGATACCCCGCCTGCACCGCCACGAGGTGGGATCCCGCTCGAGAACGCCGAGCCCGCACGGGCGCGGCTGCGTAGCCACGAACGGCTGGCCGATCGATTACCTGCCCGCGCCCGGCGACCAGCCCGAGAACCCGCCCGCCGGCCGGCGCGTCTACCCAGCTCGCGATAGAGCGAGTCGCCTCAGCGGCCGAGTCGGCGTCGGTCGTGCGCGTCGTACCGCGCCTGCGCCCGTTGTGTGAGCTCTTGCTCGACTTGGTCGAGCTCGGGAGCAGGCCCATACAGGCGCCACCCGTTTCTGACCAGTGGGATCAGCCCGACCAGGGCGACCCACACCGGCCAGAACGCCCCGCTGGCGCCGGCGGCCACCCAGATGACGGTGCAGATCAGGAACAGCACCAGCGCGCCGCCGCTCTCCTGGAGCAGCCGCCGCTGGAGTGCGCCGCGGCGCCCGACCAGCTCCGCGCGTTGCTCGGCCGGTGTGGGCGGCAGCTGCGGAAGGTCGGCCCGCACCTCGGCCAGCTCCTTCGACGTACGGGCCTGGTATGCGGCCTGGACACGCTCGCTGAGCTCATCCTCGCTTAGCCGACCGGCCGCGAAGTGCTCGCGGATTTGCCCGACCACCCGCTCGCGGTCGTGATCGGAGACACGGACCTCAGACTGATCGGCCACGCTGAGAAATGTAGTGCGTTTACCCCAGCTACCCCAATGATCGCGGTTGGCCTCGTCGCGGACAACCCAACGTTTTGGTGCCAAGGCGTCGGGTAGGCCTCAAGGGTCAACGTGCCCGCGGCATTTGTCGGGGAGGGAGGAACGCGCATGACCACTGCCCTTCAAACAGGCAAGCGATCGATCACGCCTGAACCCCAGGCATCGGGTACCGCGGAGCATCATCTGAGACGCCGCGTCGGTCTGCGAGGTCTGACGCTGATCTCCCTCGGGTCGATCATCGGCTCGGGCTGGCTACTGGGGGCGCTGGGCGCGGCCCAGTCGGCGGGCCCGGCCTCGCTGCTGTCGTGGATATTGGCCGGATCGATTCTGGCCACGCTGGCGCTGGTACACGCCGAGCTCGGATCGACCTACCCGCTGTCGGGTGGCACGGCTCGCTTCCCATTCCTGAGCTTCGGCGCCATGGGCGGCTTCACCGGCGCGCTCATGGCCTGGATCCAGGCCGTGACGATCGGCCCGATCGAGGTGGAGGCGGCGCTGGGCTACCTTCAGTCGAGCTTCCCCCACCTCGGCCTCGAGTCCTCGAGCGGCACACTCACCGGGTTGGGAATCCTCGTCGCCGCGGTCTGCCTGGCCGGGTTCACGTACATCAACGTGCTGGGCGTCAAATGGCTGGCCGAATCGAACTCGATCGCGATGATCTGGAAGCTCCTCGTCCCCACGCTGACGATCGTGGTGCTGCTGATCGTCTCCTTCCACGCCAAGAACTTCAGCGCCGGCGGTGGGTTCGCTCCATTCGGCGCCAAGGGGATATTCGCCGCGCTCCCGCTCGGCGTGGTCTTCGCCCTCCAGGGCTTCGAGCAGGCGATCCAGGTCGGGGGCGAGTCGCGCGATCCGCAGCGCGACATCCACCGCGCCGTGATCATCGCGATGCTGGTCGGCACCGTGCTCTACCTGCTGCTCGAGGTGGCCTTCGTGGGCGCGATTGACCCCAAGAACGTCTCCCACACCTGGCTTAACCCGATCCCCGGCGCGGGGCAGTTCGGGCCCTATGCCACGCTCGCGACATCCGCTGGCGTGGGGTGGCTGGCCACCATCCTCTACATCGACGCCGTCGTTTCGCCCGGAGGCACGGGCCTCGTGTACACCGGCACCTCAGCGCGCCTGACCTATGGCCTCGGGCGGAGCGGTTACGCGCCGACGGCGTTCGGCCGCGTCAATCACCGCGGCGTGCCACTCGTGTCGCTGATCGTGTGCTTTGCCATCGGCCTGCTCGTCCTGCTGCCGTTCCCGAGCTGGGCCGGATTGGTGACCCTCGTCACCTCGGCCACGGTCCTCATGTATGCGATGGCCCCGGTGTCGCTGGCCGCCCTGAGGCGGACGGACCCCGACCGCCAACGTCCGTACCGCCTGCCCGCGGCGAAGGTGCTGGCACCACTGTCGTTCGTGTGCGCGAACCTCGTCGTCTACTGGTCGGGGTGGAACACGCTGTTCTGGTTGTACGCCTTCATCCTCGTGGGATTCGCGTTGTTCTTCGTCTATCGCGTCGTCTCGCAGCGCGGCTCGCGACTGCCGATCGACCCGCACGCCGCGGCGTGGATCCTGCCGTGGCTGGTGGGACTGGGGGCGATCTCGTATCTCGGCCAGTACCCCAGCACAGCCCCGAAGTCCGGGTGGGCGTTCGGCCTGGCCCTGATGGCAAAGCAGACCATCCCATTCTGGTGGGACCTGGCCACGGTGGCGGCGTTCAGCCTGATCATCTACTACGCCGCCGTCCGCTTTGCGCAGAGCCGCGATCGCGTGGCCGCCGCCATCGCATCCGTCGAGGAGGAACTGGCCACCGAGGAATCGGAGCTCGGGACGGCGGCCGCCAGCGGGCACGCTCGGGACCCGCGCAGCCCCACCGGGGACATCGGGGCCATACCGCACCTGGCGTGAGCTGATAGCCGCCAGCGTCCACTTCCACTAGGGCCGCTTGCCAGCTCGGACCGGGCCTGAGATGCGCTCTTCACGGGCCTCAGGGCCGGGACATCGCCGGCGGCGGATCGACCGCCGGGGGCTCGGCGCAAAACCCCCTGCACATAACGATTTCTCCGCCACCACTCTTGCGCCGGTGGTAGGAACTGGCATTCTCCGTGTTAAGGGGGCATGCTGACTCGGGACTGCGTCGAGACGCTGAGCTTGCTTCTCTTTGGCGCGGCGCCGGTCTGCGAAAACGGGAAAAAGGAGTTCAACGCATGAATGCATCGAAGTGGCTCGCCAAGGGCCGGCTCGCGATATTTGCCGCCATCGGCATCGTCGCGCTCGCGGCCGGAGTCGCCTTCGCGAGCTCGCGGCCGACCAAGGTCGGAACCGGCAAGGTCACCTGGGCGGGCGCCAGCCAGTCGGCGACGGTCCTGGTCGATTCACGCGGCCACGCGATCTACGTCTCTAGCAACGACCGCAACAACAAGAGCCGCTGCACGGGCAACTGCGTGCTGACGTTCAAGCCCCTTCCGACCAGCGGCAAGGTGGAGGCGGTCAAGGGCTCCGGCCTCAACAGAAAGCTGTTCGGCACGATCAACCGCGGGCACCACAAGCTCCAGGTGACCTACAACCACCGCCCGCTGTACGTGGGCACCTCCGACCTCAAGGCCGGTGAGGCGCCCGAGATGGGGTGCAAGTACTTCAAGGGTCGCTGGTTCTTGATCAACGCGAAGGGGAACGCCGTCAAGGGCTCAAAGCCCTACTGCCAGGGCTACTAGCAGGTGTCGCTCCCGGGGTGGCCGCGCTCATGGCGGGCCGCCCCGGGGTGTTTGTCTGCGCCCTCGACTCGGGGTAAGCGGACGGTGTTCGTGCCCGTTGCCCGGCTCAAAGACGAGGACGGCGTCCTGCGCGTCCCGTACAGCAGGAACCATGTCGGCGAGACACCGGAGGTCGATGGCCGGGCTGGGGTGTCGGCCGAGTGCGAGCGCGGAGGCTACGCGACCACACCGTCACGCCTCCCGGAACCGGGAGCGCCGAGATCCGTCACATCACCGCGGACGACGTCACGCCGTCTGAGTCGCATGCTCCTTGGTCTGGATCCACTTCGAGCGGCACGGGATCTTGCTGATGTCGGCGCGATCGACGTACCCGCGGGCGATCTCGGTGACCTCCGTGAGCAGATCGTCCTGGAGACGGATCGGATGGAGGCCGAGATTGACCAGCTGGCCGTTCTCGACGTACAGCTCGTTCTCCGCCGCCTCCTTGCGCGGGTTCTCGACGTAGTCGATCTCGGCACCGGTCAGGCTTGAGACCAGCTTGGCCAGGTCGGCCACGCGGTGGCACTCGGTCATCTGATTGAAGACCCGGACGCGGTCGCCGTGCTGCGGAGCGTTCTCGATGGCCAGCTCGATGCAGCGAACCGTGTCCTGAATGTGGATGAAGGCCCGGGTCTGGCCACCCGTGCCGTGCACGGTGAGCGGATACCCGACCGCGGCTTGCATCAGAAATCGATTCAGCACCGTCCCGTAATCCCCGTCGTAGTCGAAGCGATTGATGAGTCGCTCGTCGAGGCGCGTCTCGGCGGTCTGAGTGCCCCACACGATGCCCTGATGGAGATCGGTGACCCGGGTTCCGTCGTTCTTGCTGTAGAACGCAAACAGGAGCTGGTCCTGGGTCTTGGTCATGTGGTAGACGCTGCCCGGGTTGACCGGATAGAGAATCTCCTGCTCGACCTCGACGCCCTCGTCGTTGTCAAAGCGCACACGCAGATAGCCCTCGGGGATCTTTACCCCGGCAGTGCCGTAGCCGTAGACGCCCATGGTTCCGAGATGGACAACGTGCGTATCCACATCTGACTCGACGATCGCGGCCAGGAGGTTGTGCGTGGCGTTGACGTTGTTGCTGACCGTGTAGCGCTTGTGCCACGAGCTCTTCATCGAGTAAGGCGCCGCGCGCTGCTCGGCGAAGTGGACGATGGCATCGGGCTGCCACTCGATCAGCAGGTCGAGCAGTTCGCG
Source organism: uncultured Solirubrobacterales bacterium (assembly GCA_963749545.1). GTDB lineage: Bacteria > Actinomycetota > Thermoleophilia > Solirubrobacterales > Solirubrobacteraceae > Palsa-465. The sequence goes on along the minus strand of CAVVNG010000015.1, from coordinate 252,692 downwards.
ATAGTCGCGGGCCACGTCCAGACGGTGGAACGGAATCTCGCGACCGGTCAGTTCGCGCCATGTCGCCAGCCGCGTCCCCAGCGGCCGGATCGGCGTCAACGACTCAGCCTCCAGCTCGTTGTCGGCGTTGCGTCGCGCAAGGTTGTCCACGATCGCGACGTCATGCCCGCAGGCCGACAGGTGTAGCGACGTGGGCCAGCCACAGAAGCCGTCTCCTCCGAGAATCAAGATGCGCAAGGAATCTCCCTTGGTCGGTTACTTATGGCTCGCACCCGCACAACGGTGCCTCAGGCTCCTCGACCCACTCATAGTACGCATGTTGGAAGACGGTGTAACGCCCCGCCGGCGCTCGCTTAGTCCAGAAATCGTTGCAATGGAGAACGATCGCCGACTGACCACACGTGTCCGAACGGATCCGTGAAGCCGCCCTGGCGGTGCCTTCCCCATGGCATCTGGTGGTCGCGAACGCCGCTCGGATGGGCGATGGCTCCGGCCGTCACCGCCCGCTCGATCAGAGCGTCGGGGTCCTCGACGAACACCTCGACCCGCACACTCGTGCCGCCGAGAACAGCAGGGCCGGCCTCAGTGTCGTTGGCCGGGTTGGTCTCGTGGAGGAAGAACGGCGCGCCGCCGAGCTCGAGGCCGGCCACACCCCCGAGGTTCCAGAGCTCGCCGGCTCCGAGCGCATGCTTGTACCAGGCGATCGCACCGTCGGCGTCGGGCACGATGAGCATCAGCGAGATGTGCGCCTGATGAGGCTCGGTCATGGGGGTCGGCCGTGCCGGGGCAGGACACCGGCGACGGCGGCTCGGACGATACACGCAGCCCGTACACTCGCCGCGATGCGCCGCCGCAAGCATGGAATGGCCGGCCTCGTCTCGGTGCTGCTGGTGGCGCTGGCGCTCACGTCCTGCGGCTCCTCGAGCCAGCAGCACAGCACGAGCGCGCAGCCCGTTCCGGTCTCAGGTCAGCTCGTCGGCGTCACGTTCGACGGGCCGGTGTTCGCACCCACGGTCAATCTCGTTCGTCAGGTCAACCAGGCGGTGGCGAGCGGGGCCGAGAGCTTGCGGGTCTCAGTCGACTGGTCCCGTGTCCAGCCGTATCGGACCATGTCCGAGGTGCCGTCGATCGCGCGGAGTCAGTTCGTCAGCGTCGGCAGCGTGCCGACCACGTTCGTCGAACTCGACCGCCTCGTCGCCGCGGCCGCGGCCCGACGGCTGTCCCTGCTGCCCGTGGTCGAGTTCACGCCGAATTGGGACGCCGTGCACCCCGGCGATCCGGCCTCGCCGCCCCGGTCGACCGCCGCCTTCGCGGCGTTTCTGACCGGGCTGGTCAAGCGCTATGGACCGACGGGAACGTTTTGGTCGGCGCACCCCGCCCTACCGCGCGTCCCAATTCGCTTGTGGCAGATCTGGAACGAGCCCCACTTCACGACCTACTGGTCCCAGCAGCCCTTCGCCCCGAGCTACGTCAAGCTGCTCGCCGCGGCCCACACCGCGTTGAAGTCGGCCGATCCCGGAGCCAAGGTCGTGCTCGCCGGCCTGGCCGACTTCTCCTGGAAGTACCTCGCCGACATCTACCGCGTGCCTGGAGCGCGCCGGCTGTTCGACATCGTCGCCGTCCATCCATACACGGCGCAACCCAGGGGCGTGATCACGATCCTGCAGCGGGTGCGGGCCGTGATGGACCGTTCCGGCGATTCGGCCAAGCCGATTCTCGCCACCGAGATCACGTGGCCCTCCTCGGAGGGCAAGGCTCCGCCCGAGTTCGGCGTGAGCACGACCGAACGTCAGCAGGCGCTACGCCTGGCCCAGGTGATGCCCATGCTGGCCGCGAAGCGCTCGCAGCTCGGACTCATGGGCTTCTACTGGTACACGTGGATGGGCAACGAGTCACCGACTAAGAAGCCGTACGCATTCGACTACGCCGGATTGTTGAAGTACGTGAACGGAGTCGTGAGCTCGAAGCCAGCGCTGGCCGCCTTCACCCACGGAGCATTGACGATCGAGGGCTGTACCGGTAAGTCGACCGCGCAGACCTGCTCGAAATAGCCCGCCGAGACAGGCGTCACACTTCGGCCATGCCGGAACTCGTCCGCGACGGCGTGGCTCTCGCCTACGAACAGGTGGGCAACGGAGAGCCGCCGCTGGTGTTCATCCACGGGCTGGCCTGCCACCGCGGGTTCTGGGCTCCGGAGATGCGGCACTTCGCCGCGCGCCACCGCCTCCTGGCCGCGGATCTGCGCGGCCACGGCCAGAGCGATGCTCCCCACCAGCGATACACCATGCAGTCGTTTGCCGACGACATCGTCTGGATGTGCGATCGGCTCGGGTACTGGCAACCGGTGCTCGTGGGCCACAGCCTCGGCGGCCTGGTGGCGATGGAGGCCGCCGCTGCCCATCCGGGCCGCTTCGCGGCCGTCGTCCTGGTCGACTCGGTCCTCCTGGCGCCCGGAGATCGCCGCGGTTTCGTCGAGCAGCTCGTAGCCTCACTGCGCACCTCCGACGCCGAGCAGACCCTGCGCGACTACTACGGCACGTTCTTCCGCCCGTTCGACGAGGCCGCTCTGAAGGCATGGATCCTCGATGAGGTCGTGCGCACCCCCCCCTACGTCAGCAGCTCGGTGTGGGAAGAGGCGATGCTGTCGTGGAACGACGAGGAGGCGCTCCGGCGCTGCGCCGCGCCGATGCTCTATCTCGACGCCGGCACCCCCAACGCCGACGTGGGGCGCATCACCGCGATACAGCCGGCGCTGGTCCTCGGCCGCACGATCGGCTCAGGGCACTTCAGCCCGCTCGTGGTGCCCGGCCAGGTCAACGCGATGCTCGAGCGGTATCTCGCCGTCGGCCTTGGTGAGCGATCCACATAGATTCGCGCGCGGTGGCGGCGGCGGCTGTGGCAATATGGTCGTGATGCAAGACGGGGTCTCGCGCACCCGGCTCGATCCGGACAGTGAGGAGATGTTCGTTCCGCTCCGACGCCAGCTCGGGGTGACGACGTTCGGGCTCAACCAGATCGTCCTTCAGCCCGGCCAACGCGGCCGCATTCACCGCCACGAGCATCAGGAAGAGGTGTACCTGGTGCTCGAGGGTGAGCTCGCACTGATCATCGAGGGCGAGGAGACGGCCCTCGGCCGGGGTGAGCTCGTGCGGGTGGCGCCCAGCGTGCGGCGGCAGCTGCTCAACCGCGGGCCGGCGCGGCTGGTGGTAATCGCGCTCGGAGGCGCCGGCGAGCACACGGGGCGCGACGGCGAGGCGTTCGTCTCCTGGGCGCAGGAAACCGGCCAACCTCCCCAGGAGATTCCCCTGCCGCCCCCGCTTGAGCCCAACCAGTAGTCGAAGCTCGCTTGGGAGGGTGGAGTCCGGAAGGGGTGGGCGGGCGGGGCTGTCGGCGGGCGGGGCTGTCGGCGGCCTTCGAGCGCGCGCCACCGGGAAAACGTGACGAGGTTCTCCACGCGGGCGGGCCGCGGTCGCATAAGCCCGTGGGGCATGCTTATGCGACCGATGTTGGGGCGTGCCTGGGGATTTGTCACCTTTTCCTCGAAGGCCCGGGCCGGGTTGGCGGCAATTGCCGCCCATCCACCCCTGCCTCGGGCGTCGTTCCCGAAGCGACTGGTCACTCCGTGTACGCCGCAGCCTCGTGCGACAGCGACCGGCCGGGGCGCTCGGCATCACGACAACTAGACCGTCTGCAGCCGCGCGCGAGCCTGCTCGATCAGCTTGAACTTCTGCACCTTGCCCGTAGCCGTCGTGGGCAGCTCGGCGGCACTCGTGTAGATGACGTGGGCCGGGACCTTGAACCGGGCCAGGCCCTCGCGGCAGTACTGGAGCAATTCCTCGGGATCGGGTGGGTCGGCCTCGGGGACCACCCAGGCGCAGCCGACCTCGCCCATCCGCTCGTCGGGCACACCGACGATGTGGGCCTGGGCGACGCTCGGATGCGCGGTGAGCATGTCCTCGACCTCCCTGGGTGCCACCAGCTCGCCCCCGCACTTGTAGAGCTACTTGCTGCGGCCGGTCAGCACCACGTGGCCGTGCCCGGAGTCGACTCGCCCCAGGTCTCCGGAGCGCAGCCACCCGGCCCGATCGAGCACGGCCGCGGTCTCGGCCGGCTGCTCGTAGTAGCCGTGGCTGACGATCGGACCGCGCACGGTGAGCTCTCCCTCCCCGCCCGCGGGGAGGTCCTCGCCGCTCAGCGGATCGATCGTCTTGTACGTGGCGAGCAGGCCATCGAGCGCCGGGTCGCCGGCCACGCCTCCGTATTTCGGGGTTCCGACGGTGCTGGCGACGAGTTCGAGCGGACCGTCGGGCTGGGTGTAGGTGGCCGCCGCGCTCGTCTCGGTCATACCGTAGGCGGTGACCACCTCGCTGACCCCGAGCTCCTCCTGTACGGCACGCCACAGGCGGACCGGTGCCGGCGCGGCGGCCGACATCACGGTGCGCAGCGAACCGATCTCGAAGCGGCCGGATCGGCACGCCTCCAGAACAGCGATCGTCATCGTCGGCACGAACAGCGCCTCGTCGGCACGGTGCCGCTCGACGGCCGACAGCGTCGCCGCCGGGTCGAACGCCGTCTGCGGGATGATCGCGCCGCCCGCGAACAGCGAGGCCAGCAGTCCCTCGACGAACGAGAAGACGTGATACAGCGGAAGGGCGAAGAGGATTCGCCGGCCGTCCTCGAACGCCCTCATCCAAGCGGAGCCATAGGCGCTCCGCAACAGCGCATCGTGCGACAGCATCACGCCCTTGGGCGCGCCGCTCGTGCCCGAGGTGTAGATCACGTCGGCGGTGTGCTCCGGACCCCCGTCGTACTGGCGCCGGGCGAGCTCGGCCCGGGTGCCGTCGTTGCCCCGCAGCTCGAGCGCGGCCAGCGGGGTGGACCCGGGCCGCGGAGAGCCTTCAGGGGAGAACACGATCACCTCGCGCAAACGCGGAAACGCCTCGCCTCCCCCCTCCCGCTCCCAGCCGGGAGCCAGCTGATCGAGCATCCCAAGGTGATCGAGGTCGCGGAATCCGGCCATGGTGACGAGCAACGTCGCGTCCGATTGGCGAAGCACGTAGCCAAGCTCGCTGGCGCGGAGCAGGAAGTTGATCGGGACGGCCACCGCGCCGGCGCGAGCGATGGCGAACTTCACGGCCACGAACTCGGGGTAGTTGGCCAGGACCATGGCCACGTGATCCCGGGGTTTCACGCCGCTGGCGACCAGGCCCGCGGCCAGCCGTACGGACCAGGCCCGGACCTCCGCGTAGGTGAAGCTCCGGTCGTCGGTGAGGATCAGCGGCCGGTCGCCATATCGGCTCGCGGCATTGTCCAGGGCCTGGGACAGGGTCAGCGCACGCCACCTCGGATGCGCTGCCTCGAGCGACTGGCGGCGATCCTGGACGGATGCGGTCATCCACCTGACCGGACTCGATCGACCACGCCAGACAGCCTAGGCGAATTCGTTACGGTGCCCGGGGATGGCCGTGGAAATCAGCTCGGTGCGCGGCATTTCCGATCTGCGTGCGTTCGTCGGGCTCCCCTTCCGACTGCACCAGGGCACGCCGTGGGTCCCGCCGCTGAAGCTCGAGCGCTACCTGTTCCTCACCCGGCGGCTCAACGCCTTCTTCACCCACGGTGAGGCCGAGTACTTCCTCGCCCGCCGCGACGGCCGGGTCGTCGGGCGGATCACCGCCCAGATCGACAGTGCATTCAACGAGTTTCATGCCAACCGGTGGGGAATGTTCGGCTTTCTGGACTTCGAGGAAGACGCAGCGGTTCTGGAGGCGCTGCTCGATGCCGCCGCCGCTTGGCTGCGCGCTCGTGGATGCGATCGCATGGTCGGTCCGCTGGATTTCCAGATGAATGACGAGAGTGGGATCCTGGTCGAGGGGTTCGCGCGAGCGCCGATGATCAAGCAGCCGTGGCACCCGCCGTACTACCGCGGCTATTGCGAAGCCGCCGGGTTGACCAAGGCGATGGACCTGCTGATGTGGGAGCGCCACGTGTTCGATGCCGAGCGCGTCGATCCGCGGCTACTGCGAATCGCCGAACGGGCCAAGAGCCGGTACGGGGTTCGGATTCGCTCGATGTCACGGCGGCGCCTGCGTCGCGAGCTCGACGAGTTTGCCGAGGTCTATAACTCGGCCTGGTCGAGGAACTGGGGCTTCGTTCCCTACTCCAAGGAGGATCTCGACGCCTACGCGCTCGATCTGCAGCTCGTCTACGCGCATGACTGGTTCATGATCGCCGAGGTGGACGGCCGGACCGCCGGGATGGCGATCACCGTGCCCGACATCAACCAGGTGCTGAAGAAGATGGACGGGCGATTGCTGCCCCTGGGATGGTGGTACTTCCTGCGCCGAGGGCGGATCATGGACCAGGTGCGGGTCGGGTTTCTCGGCGTGAAGCCCGAGTACCAGCACACTGGCGCCGGCGTGGCGCTGTATCTCGCGCAGTATCGCTCGGGCGAGCGCACGCGCCAGAAGGGCGGCGAGATGGGCTGGATCCTGGAGACCAACCATTCGATGAACCGTGCCATGGAGGCGCTCGGGGGCCGGATCGTCAAGCGCTTCCGCGTGTATGAGCGAGATCTAGTCTGAGGCGGGGTCCCAGTGCAACACCGTGGCGCCCCAAGTGAATCCGCCGCCGACGTCGAAGGCTGCGGCCCGCTCAGCTCCGATCAGACCGGCGACGAGCGGGGCTGCGTTGGGCGTGATCTCATCCGCGGTCGAGGTCGCCACGATGACCATGTCGATCTGGCTCCGATCGATTCCGGCACGCGACACCGCCAGGCGACCTGCGGCCGCGGCGAACTCGCTCATTCGCTCCTCGCCCTGCGCCCACGGGCGCTGGCTCGTCCCCGTGCGCTTGGCGATCCAACTCTCCTGCACACCCAGCTGCGCGGCGATCTCCCGGTTTGACACGAGCCGCTCCGGCACGGCCATTCCCACCCCGGTAATCGCCGCACCCGGCTCGTGACGGTTCACATCACACAGCTTCGCAGCAAAGCCAGGATGGGACTACAGCACCTTGGCCAGGCGGACGTCCTTGGCCTGGCCTGGCTCGATCAGAGCCTCGAGGGCGGAGTCATAGGACGGCAGGGCGAGCACGCTGCCGTCATGCATGACCATCAGGAAGCGATCCATCGTGCGCAGAAAGGCGCGATCGTGCGAGACCGCCAGGACGGTCCCGTTGAAGCCGTCGATCGCGTGTTCAAGTGCTTCGGAGGAGTCGATGTCGAGGTTGTCGGTCGGCTCGTCCAGCAACAGCAGGTTGTGTCCCTCCAGCTCCAGGACGAGGATCTCGAGGCGCGCCTTCTCACCTCCGCTCAGAGCGTCGAACGGCCGGCGAGCGGCGTCAGCGAGGCCGTAGCGCGCCAGCGCGCTCATCGCAGCTTGCAAGCCGCCCCCCCGCACGCGCTCGAGTACGACATCGATGACCACGTGCCCGCGCAGGTCGGCTCGTCGCTGGAGCTGGGTGAACAGGCCGGTCGATACCCGCGGGCCAACGACCAGCTCCCCGTTGTCGGGCGGCCGGACGCCGGCCATGACCCGCGTCAGTTCGCTCTTGCCCGAGCCGTTGGGCCCGATCAGTCCGACGCGCTCGCCGAAATGGATCTCCTCCGAGAACGGGGACACGAGCGCGTCAATGCCGAGTGAGCGGAGATCGAGGACCCGGCGGGCGGAGTCGCCACCACGCATACGAACCGCGATCTGCGTGTCGACCACGGGCGCCGGCGGCGGCCCGGCATCCGCGAACCGGCGCCACCGCGTCTCGGCGGCGTCGGCCTTCTTGGCCCAGTCGCTCGAATACTTGGCCCGCTCCTTGAACGTCTTCATCAACCGGTACAGGCGGCGCTCCTCGTCGCGCCAGCGCTTGACCGCATCGCCGAGCCGCCGCTGGCGCTCGGCTCGCGCCTCCGGGTAGGTTGCGTATGAGCCGCCGTGGACCCACGCGCCGTTGCCCTCCAGGGTGACGATCGTCGCGACGGCGCCTGAGAGCACCTCGCGGTCATGCGAGATCATCAGCACGGTCTTCTTCGAATCGCGGATCCGGCGCTCCAGCGCCAGCTTGGCGGGAACGTCGAGGAAGTTGTCGGGCTCGTCGAGCAGCAGGATCCCCGCATCGGAGGCGAAGAGGACCTCGAGCACGAGCTGCTTGCGCTCGCCCCCAGATAGCGTGACCGCCGGCCGATCGGCCAGCTCCGAGAACGGCGCCCGGACGATGCGACGGCAGCCGGCGTCCCACTGGCCCTCGAGCTCGTATCCCCCGAGCGTCGACCAGTCGGCGATCGCGCTGCCGAGCTTGATCCCGGCGGCGTCGTCGCCCGCGGCCAACTCGCTCTCATGACGCTCGACACGCTCTCCGGCGGCGCGGACGGCCATGGGGGCCAGTGAGAGCAGCAACTGCCTCACCGTGCGCTCGTCGTCGGAGACGCCGACATCCTGAGCCATATAGCCGGCCACGCCGCCCAACGAAACCTCGCCATCGTCCGGGGCCAATGCTCCGGCCAACACGCCAAACAGCGTGCTCTTTCCGACGCCGTTGGCCCCGACCAGGCCGACGTGCCGCCCGGGAGACACCCGAAACGAGACATCGGAGAACAGCACCTCTCCACCGGGGTGGGCATAGGTGAGGCGCGATACGACGACGTGACCCATGCCGACATGCTCGCAGGCCGTGGTTCGGCCGCCGGGCTCCTACACTCGAAGCATGCCCCCTGGCTACGTCACCAAGTCCGTGGCCGCCGCCACGAAGAAGATCCCCGGCGTCCGGCGGATCCCCGTGCTCAAGCTGTTGGCTGCGGCCGAGCTGGCGATGCTCACACATGACCACGTGCGCCGACTGAACCGCGAGGAGCGCAGGCGACTCATCGAGCTGATCCGGATCGGCAGGGGCCGGCGACGCAATCTGACCGACGAGCAGCGCGAGGAGCTGGCCGGGCTGATCGCGATCATGGAGCCGCGCCTACTGGCCGGCCACGCGGTCGACAAGCTCGCTCCGTTCCCACTCCCGAGCCGGCTGGTCTACGGTCCGTCACGATCCCGGCGCTGAGGCGTTTTCGCGGCCGCCTAGGCCTAGGGACGGCGCGGGACGCCGGTGCCGGCACGCAGCAACGCGTCGCGCGCTCGTGTCGGGGTGGCCAGAGCCAGCTTGGCCTGCACGTTCGCACTGGCTCCGACGATGTAGCGGGCACGCGGACGCGTCGCGGCCAACGCCTTCTCGATCGCCGCCGCCACGCCGTCAGCCGGTGCCGCCGTGCGCTGCGAGCGTGGAATCGTCTTGCGGAAGCCGGAGATGTGCTTGGCGTATAGCTCTCGCTGTTCCGGGGCGAGCACGGCCACCGACTCCTCGAGCTGCGCGTCTGCGTGACGCCACAGGTCGGTGTCCGTCTGTGCCGGTTCGATCAGGATGACGCGGACTCCCCAGGGCGCGAGCTCCATGCGCAAGGCGTCGGCCAACCCCTCGAGGGCGAACTTCGATGCGCTGTAGGGCCCCATCATCGGCGTCGAGATCAGACCGCTTACCGAGGAGAGGAAGATCACACGGCCGCGCGACGCGCGGAGCCGCGGCAGCACGACCTGGGTCACCGCCGCCTGGCCGACGACGTTGACCTCGAGCTGCCGGCGCAGCTCCGCCGCCGGCACCGCCTCCACCGGGCCGCCGACGACGATCCCGGCGCTGTTCACGATCGCATCGAGCTGCTCGGGAAGCTTCGCATCCAACCCGGCGATGTGAGCCTCGTCGGTCACGTCGAGGATGACCGTCTTGACCGGACCGGTGCTGGTAGCCGTCAGCGCCTCGGCGTCCTGTTCCTGACGGACGCCCGCGGTGACATCCCAGCCGACGGCGGACAGCCGCAGCGCTGTCGCCCGGCCGATGCCCCGACTCGCTCCCGTGATGAGCACACTCGGCACCGGGCAACCATATACGCCAGGAGCGATGATTAACGGCACCGCGGACCGTCACAGCACCATGAGCCAAGTCACCGCCCAGATATCAATCTCGCTCGACGGTTTCATCGCCGGTCCGAATCAGAGCCTCGAGAACCCGATCGGTGAGAACGGGCTGCGACTGCACCAGTGGATGTTCGAGACCGCGAGCTGGCGGCGGGAACACGGACTGGACGGGGGCGAGGCCAACGCCGACTCCGACGTGGTGGACGGCCTGGTCAAGGACGTGGGCGCCTACATCATGGGCCGCGGGATGTTCGGCGGCGGCGAGGGCCCCTGGGACGAGGGCTGGAGCGGCTGGTGGGGCGACGATCCGCCGTTCCACGTTCCGGTTTTCGTGCTCACCCATCATCCACGTCGGCCGCTGGCGCTGAAGGGTGCAACCACGTTCACGTTCGTCACCGACGGCATCCACGCGGCCCTCGATCGTGCGCGCGCCGCCGCGCGAGCGGCTGCTCGAGCACGTGGGCGATCCGAGGCTGACGCCGGTCGAGGTGGTGCCCTCGCCGGCGGTCACGCACATCCGCTATCGGGTCGACGCGAGCGCGGAGTAGCGCTGGAGGGCCTCGCGCCGGGCGGTCGGGTGGTCGACGATCGGTCCGGGATAATCGGCACCGATCCGGCAGCCGACCGACCGCTGGATGTCCGCCGGCATCGTCCACGGCTGGCTCAGGTAACGATCCGGAACCTTTCGCAGTTCGGCGACATAGCGGCGAACGTAGCTGCCCTCGGGATCGAAGCGCTCCTGCTGCCGCACGGGATTGAACATCCGCCGAAAGGGCGGCTGGGGATCGACGCCCACCGAGGCAATCCACTGCCAGTTGCCGTTGTTACTCGCCTCGTCACCATCGAGCAGCATCCGCATGAACCACCGCTCGCCCTCGCGCCAGTCGATCCCCAGGTCCTTGGTCAGGAACGAACCGACGACGAGGCGTGCCCGGTTGTCCATCCAACCCTCGCGGCGGAGTTGGCGCATCCCGGCATCGACCAGGGGAAACCCGGTCTGCCCCTGCTGCCATGCCCTGAGCGACGCCGCGTCGCCGTTCCAGTCGATCGTGCCGCGATAGCGCTCCTGGTACTCGCGCCCGGCATTGTCCGGGAAGTGGAGCAGCACATGGGCATAGAAGTCGCGCCAGCACAGCTGCCGGGAGTAGGCCCGCGCGCCCTCCCCGCGCCCAACCCGGGACTCGAGCTCGCGGGCCGAGATACACCCGAAGTGCAGGTAGGGCGACAGCCGCGAGGCCGTGGGGCTATCGAGCGCGTCCCGCCCGTCCTCGTAGCCGGCCACGTGCTCGCGTAGATAGCGGGTGACGGCACCTCTCGCCGCCTGCTCGCCGCCGTGAGCCGGTTCAGCGACCACCTGATGTAACCCGAGGTCCTGCAGGGTGGGAATGCCTCCGCGATCGAGGCCGCTCGGCAGCTCCGCCAGCGACGCCGGCTTGGGCAGGAGCGCGCGCCGCGGCTGGCGCAACCATGCCCGATGAAATGGCGTGAACACGGTGTACGGGCGATTCGAGGTTGTCCGGATCGCCTCGAGATCGTCCACCACGAACGACCCCGGATGCGCATGCGCTTCGGTGCCGGCCGCGCGGAGGGCGTCCACGACCCGAGCGTCGCGGGCGCAGGCGAACCCGCTGATATCGGCGGTGAAATGTGCGCGCTCGGCGCCGAGTTCGCGGGCCAGCGCCGGCAGTTCGCGTTCCGGCCGTCCGCGGCGGATGACCAGTCCGCTTCCGCGTTCGCCCAGCGCTCCACGCAGATCGGTAAGACAGTCGAGCAGGAATTGGGTTCGCGCCCCGGAGGCATGATGGCCGCGCAGCAGCCGATCGTCGAAACAGAACACCGGCACCACGATCGCTCCGCCCCGCGCGGCTGCGTGCAGGGCGGGATGATCGTGCAGCCGCAGGTCGCGCCGCAGCCAGAGCAGCGTCGTGGTCCTCACGAACGCTGCAGGACGTCCCGCAGCGCCGCTTCGATCTCCGGGTGCTGGAAGTCGTAGCCCAGGCTCCCGAGCGCCGCCGGTACGACGCGCTGCCCCGTGGTGACGATCTCGGCCATCTCGCCGTACAGGAGCCGCAGGGCGAACCCGGGCACGGGCAGGACGGCCGGACGGCCCAGGGCGCGTCCGAGCGCGCGGGAGAAGTCGGCGTTCGTGACCGGCTCCGGCGCGGTCAGGTTCACAGCGCCGGAGGCGCCGGTCGCATCCAGACACCACAGCATCGACGAAACCACATCGTCGAGATGCACCCATGGGATGTACTGCCGGCCGCCGGCAATCGGGCCACCGAGCCCGAGGCGAAAGAACGGGAGCATCTGCGCCAGCGCCCCGCCCTCCCGGGTCAGCACGACCCCGGTCCGCGTGCGCACGACCCGCATCTTTGCCTCGGCGAGAAGCGCCTCATGCTCCCAGGCCGCCACTACGCCGGCCAGGAAATCGGCGCCGGACGGCGCCGATTCATCGAGGCGCCGATCGTCGCTGGGTCCGTAGAAACCGGTGGCCGATTGCGAGATCAGCGTGGCGGGTCGCTCGCCGTCGGGGAGTGCCATCAGGGCCTCGACCAGCCAGCGTGTCCCGAGGACTCGCGAGTCACGAATGCGGTGTTTGGCCTCGGCTGACCAACGCTGAGCCACGGGCTCCCCCAGGAGGTGAATTACTGCATCCGCACCCCGCAGCGCCTTGGCCGGCGGCGGAGCATCGTCCGGCGCCGGCCAGGCGTGGGCTTCGACTTCAGTCCCGAGCCGCTGCGCCGCGCGCGTGGGGTCACGCGACAGCGCCACGACGTGATCGCCCCTGGTTCGCAGCGCAGCGACGACGTCACGTCCGAGGTTGCCGGTGGCGCCGGTGAGGACTACTCGCATCGGCGCGTCATTTCCGTGTTCACGATCATCCCTGGCGAAGATAACACATTGTTGTGTTTTGTCGAACAACTTGTAACACTTCCAGCGATGCCATCCACCCGCGCCGGCCTCACCACCACCCAGCTCGCCGAGAAAACCGGCATCCCCGCGGGCACGTTGCGTATGTGGGAGGCGCGTCACGGCTTTCCCGTCCCGGCCCGCGCCGGTGGTGGCCATCGCCGCTATCCCGAGCGGACGGTCGCCTCCATTCGGCACATGCTCAGGCTGCGTGAACAGGGCCTGTCCCTGACCGCGGCCATCGCCAGGGCTCGCGCCAGCGAGCAGGCCGCTCCACGTTCGATCTTCGCCGGGCTGCGCGAGCGGCGCCCGGAGCTGGAGCCGATCCTCCTCGACAAACGAGCCCTGCTCGCCCTCAGCAATGCGATTGAGGACGAGTACCTCGCCCGTGCCACCCCGGGGCTGCTGATCGGAAGCTTTCAGCGCGAGCGGTTCTACCGGCAGGCGGAGCATCGCTGGCGCGAGCTGGCCGGCGCGTCGCAACTGGCCGTGGCCATGGCCGACTTCGAGGCGTTCCGCCAACCGATCCGCGCCCCTGCCGAGGTGCCGGTGCCGAGGGACCATCCGCTGACCCGCGAGTGGACGCTGATCGTTAATTCCGCCGGTTCTCAGGCCTGCGTGGCCGCGTGGGAACGACCGGCGTCGGTCGGGCCGCCGAACCGGGATCGACGGTTCGAGGTGTTGTGGTCATTCGACCCCCAGGTCGTCTACACGGGGACCGAGATCGCCGTGGACCTGGTCGAGACGCTGGCGCCGGCCGCGAGCCTCGAGTTACCCACCGAGCGGTTGGAGCCGCCACCGACCAGTTCGGCCGAGCTCCGCGCGGCCAGCGCACTGGCTCATCGCGTGGTCAGCTATCTCGCTGCGTGAGCCGCCTCAGTCAAGGTACTCGTAGGCGATCAGGGTGAGAAACTCGATCAGCTCGGGCGCGAGGGATACGCGCTGGAAGATCTCGCGCGTCTCGGCCGGCCGCCCGGACGACCACGTCTCATCCCCCACCGCGGCCCGGATCTTCGCCGTCTCCTCGTCAAGCAGCTCCCGGACCAGTTCGCCCGTGACGGTCCGCCCGTCGTCGAGCTCGACGCCGTGGTGCACCCACTGCCATATCTGGGAACGCGAGATCTCGGCCGTGGCCGCGTCCTCCATCAGTGAGTTGATCGCCGCTGCGCCGCGACCGGTGAGCCAGAACGAGACGTACTGGAAGCCAACATTGACGTTGGCGCGCAACCCCGCCTCGGTGATCGCGCCGGGTGTCGCCTGAAGGTCGAGGAGATCGCTCGCGCTTACGGCGACATCGTCGCGCCGGCGGCCGAGCTGGTTGGCCGCGCCGCCGAGGCCTCGCTCGAACACGTCGCGGGCCACGGGAACCAGGTCCGGATGGGCGACCCACGTGCCGTCGTATCCCTGCCCGACCTCGCGTTCCTTATCCGCCCGGACGGCGTCCAGCGCCCGCTCGTTGGCCTCCGCATCGCGCCGGGACGGAATCAGCGCCGCCATACCGCCCATCGCGTGGGCGCCTCGGCGGTGACAGACCGCGACCAGCAGCTCCGTGTACGCGCGCATGAAGGGCACGGTCATGGTCACGTCGCTGCGGTCCGGCAGGACCATCTCAGGGCGATCGGGAAAGCACTTGATGGCCGAGAAGATGTAGTCCCAGCGACCGGCGTTCAACCCGGCTGAGTGCTCTCTCAACTCGTAGAGGATCTCCTCCATCTCGAACGCGGCCGGGAGCGTCTCGATCAGCACGGTGGCCTTGATCGTTCCGCGCGATATCCCCAGGATCTCCTCGGCGAACACGAACACGTCGTTCCACAGACGCGCCTCGCGGTGCGATTCGAGTTTGGGCAGGTAGAAGTACGGGCCCGAGCCGCCCACCAGTAGCCGGCGCGCGGAGTGGAACACGTACAGCCCGAAGTCGAACAGTCCTCCCGCCATCGGCTCGCCGTCGACGAGCAGGTGGCGCTCGGGGAGATGCCAGCCCCGGGGACGGACGAGCAGCGTTGCCGGGTCATCGCGGAGTTCGTAGTGGCGACCGTCCGAGCCGTCATAGGTGATCGTGCGGTCGATCGCATCGCGCAGATTGATCTGGCCCTGCACCATGTTTCGCCACGTCGGTGCGTTGGCGTCCTCGAAGTCGGCCATGAACCCGTCGGCGCCCGAGTTCAGCGCGTTGATGGTCATCTTGCGGCCCGTCGGCCCGGTGATCTCCACCCACCGCTGCCGCATGTCCTCGGGCACGGGCGCGACCTGCCACTGTCCCTCCCGGGTCTGGCGCGTATCGGGGAGGAAGTCGAGCATCTCGCCGGCGGCCAGCCGTGCCCGGCGCTGTTCCCGAGCCTCGAGGAGGTCAATGCGGCGAGCGCCGAACTCGCGCTGAAGCTCGGCCACGAACTCGAGCGCGTCCGGCGTCAACACCTCGTCGAAACCCCTTTCGATCGGGCCGCGCAGTTGGAGTCTTGCGTGCGTGGTCATCGGCGAACCTCCTCGTGGTTGGCTACCCGGAGGGATTGGTTGGCAAGCGGTCGCCGCTAACTCCGGGACTCGTTCGGCACCAGGCGCCCGAGCTCGAACGCGGCCAGAGCGACGACGTCGAGCATCGCGAACGCAGACGCCTCGCGCTCCGGGCCGGAAGCTGCGCTAACGGCCTCTTCCACGCTGCGGGCGACGCGCGCGGCAAGTTCGCGAGGCCGCGTGGGCGGAAACGATCCCGGGTAGCGCCGGTTGAGCCAGGCGGCGCCGCTCCCGTGCCCGACCAGCTGGCGTGCCAGGCCGGGCAGCGTCTCCCGGCTGCGGTGCTCGACCCAGGCTTCGCCCCGTGGCTCCATCGCCCAGCCCATCGCCCGCAGGCGAAAGCAGAGATCGGCGTCCTCGCCGGCCCGGGCACTCTCGGCGAACCCACCGACCGCCACGAACGCGCTACGCCGCACGGCACAGTTGGCGGTCTGGGCGTAGGGCCAGCGTGCGCGCCCGATGGTCGCCTCCTGATCGAGATGACCTCGGGCCACGGTGTGTCGCGCCACCAGCGTCGGTCGCTGCGCGATGTCGCGGACCGCCCCGGCGAGGATCGCCGTCCCCGGATCTGGCGGCGGTCTGAAGTAGGCGTCGATCAGCGACGGGGCTGGGTGCGTATCCGCGTCGATGAAGACCAGCCAGTCGCCCCCGGCCGACAGCGCTCCGCGGTTGCGCGCATAGGCCGGCGTGCGGATACCCCGCGCCGGCACGATCCTGGCCGAGAGCCCAGAGGGCGACTGCCCGCCAGTCCGGTTATCGGCGACGATCAACTCGTCGTCGGACGCGAGCTCGAGCGCGGAGAGATTGGTCAACAGCACCGAGAGCTCGCGCGCCGTGCCGGCGAAGGGCACGACAACCGACACCGTGGGGCGCGGAGCGGTCATCGCTCCCGGGCGGTCTCGGCCGCACACATGGCGATCAGAACCACCGCGATCACACCGGCGAGGACCCATCCGCGCAACCCTCCGCCGATGGCATAGACCACGATCAGGAGGGCGGCGGCGAGCGCCTTGCCGTAGTCGACGGTTTCGAGCAGGCGCCATCGGACAGCCAGATGGCCGAGCAGATAGAGCGCGACGCCACCGCACAGGGCCAGTCGGGCGGCATCGGGCAACGTCGCGCTGGCGTCGTGGACGATGAACCGCCCTCCGACGGCGAACACGATGATCCCCGCGACAAGCACGAGATGGAGGTAGCTGTAGGCGTCGGCGGCGGCCAGGACGGGATCGTCGTGCTCGCGCAGCCGGGTTTCGGCCGTCTCGGCGAAGCGGTCGAAGTACGTCCACCACAGCGCGACGGTGATGAGCAGGCCGAACGACACGGCGGCGATCAGTGCCGCCTTGAGCGGCTCGCCGGCGGCGCCCACGCCGATGGCCACGATCGACTCGCCGAGACAGATGATCACGAACAGGCTGTAGCGCTCGGCGAAGTGAGCGACAGCCACCTGCTGCAGTCCCCGCAGGCGCTCTCGCGTGAGCCACGCCGGCCCCGCGTAGTCGATCGCCACCGCGGCGATCCACATCACGGCGCGTGCAGAGCCGGACAGAAACGAGCCCACAATCAGCAACGCCATCCCGATGAGAACCGTGATGGCGAAGCCGGCGATCGCCGACCAGGCCGCATTGCCGCGCCGCGAGGCATCCACGTATAGGGCCAGGTGCATGAACCGAACCACGGCGTAGCTCACGGCGAACAACGTCGCCTCACCGCTGAACGCACGCGGCACCGCCATCCCGGTGATGAAGATGAACACCGTGGCCACGAGCAGACAGGCCCGCAGCGTCGGCGAGTCCATCTCCTGGGCGTTGGCCGCCCACACGAATGCCGACCACGCCCACCACACGAGCGCGAGTACCAGCATCGCCTCTCCGAACCCGACCCAGGTCATATGGTGCAAGAGCAGCGAGGTGACCTGCGTGATCGCGAACACGAAGACGAGGTCCCAGAACAGCTCGACGGGCGACGTGCGCCGGTTCAGCAGGCCGGGATCGGGATCGGCAGACGGGGGGCTGCTCTCGACCGCTGGGAGCGGCTCGGCGACGTCGTCCACGCGTTCAAGTATCGCGAGCGGCCGCCCTCGGGAGATGGTCTAGCTGCTGGCGCTCAGGCGCTCACACAGTGGCGGTCCTGAGCGGGCGTGGCCGGCTCGGCCGTGTGCACACGCGCGAGGGCGCGCTCGTAATCGTCGTAGCGTCGCACGATGCGCATCCAGGACCAGCCGGGTCGCTTGGCCAGCTCGTGGCTGCGATCCTCGTCTGCGGGGCGGTCGCGGCGGCGTACCGGCTCGCGCGCGGGTTCGGGCCTCTGGCGCCTCAGCTCGCGGTGCTCGCGGATCGCGTCGGCGAGCTCCGGGGCCGGACCCTCGTCTTCGAGCAGGCTGGCCTCGAGATGCGAGGAGAGCACGAGCAGTTCGCGCTCGCTGGCGCGGCGGGCGATGCACTTGCGCGCGTCACGGAACGCGAACCGATCCCACGCCTTGGCGAACGAGATGAAGCTGGTGCGGCCGCCAGCGCGATGAGCGGCGAGCATCGGACAGATCCCGTCGCTGCTGGTGTAAGCCCCGACGATGATCTGGTTGGAGCGAATGCCGTCGAGCATCGCGATCCGCGTGTCACGGGGCAGGCTGTCGATGGCCACCCGTAGTTCCGTGATCGTCGCCGTGCGTCGTGTTCGCATAGGGTTCACCTCGTGCCGGGACCGGCTCGCGGCCAATCTATCGGCGGCCGTCGGGCGGCACAACCGATTTCCTTGGCGCGAAAGGAACCTTGCACATGAAGCTTGGAGTACACGTCGGCTATTGGGGCCTGGGCATGGGGCCACAGGACCAGCTCCAGGTCGTGCAGGAAGCCGAGCGCCTCGACTTCGACTCGGTGTGGACGGCCGAGGCGTACGGATCTGACGCCGCCACCGTGCTTGCGTGGCTGGCCGCGGGCACAAGCAAGATCAGGTTGGGATCGGCGATCTTCCAGATGCCCGCGCGCAGCGCCGCGATGACCGCAATGACGGCCGCGACCATCGACGAGCTGTCCGGAGGGCGGATGATGCTGGGGATCGGCTCGTCCGGGCCCCAGGTGGCGGAGGGCTGGCACGGGCAGAGTTTCGCCCGCCAGCTCCAGCGCACGCGCGAGTACGTGGCCGTGGTGCGCATGGCCCTGGCGCGGGAACGCGTCGACTACCACGGAGAGACGCTCGAGCTGCCCCTCCCCGATGGGCCCGGCAAGGCGCTGAAGTTGATGATCACCCCGGTGCAGCAGCGGATCCCGATCTACCTAGCCGCGATCGGGCCGAAGAACACCGCTCTGGCCGGCGAGGTCGCCGACGGCTGGATCCCCACCTTCTTCTCCCCGGAGTACGTGGCCGAGTTTCGCGCCTCGCTCGAGGAGGGAGCCTCGCGAGCCGGACGGTCGCTGGACGGCTTCGACATCGCCCCGACCGTCAATGCGTTCGTGTCCGACGATCGCGAGATGGCCCGCAATCTGATGCGCCCGGTGCTCGCGCTCTACATCGGCGGCATGGGATCACGCAAGCAGAACTTCTACAACCAGCTGGTCCAGCGCTATGGCTTTGAGTCCGCCGCCGCCGAGATTCAAGACCTCTATCTCGACGGCAAGAAGACCGAGGCCGGGGAGGCGATCCCCGACGAGCTGATCGACATGGTGTCGCTGTGCGGCCCGGCCGACGTGGTCCGCGACCGGCTGGCGGCCTACCGTAACGCCGGCGTCGGCACGCTGATGATCACCCCGATGGCCTGGACCAGCGACGAGCGAATTGCCCAGCTGCGGGCAATCGCCGAGCTGGCCGGCTGACACAGGCAGGCCGGGAATGACGGAGGCAGGCCGAGAATGACGGAGGCACGCTGAGAGTCTTTCTCGGCGCTTTCGGCCAGCCGGGGCATGCGTTCCCGATGCTGGCGCTGGGCGCGTGCCTGGCCCGTCGCGGGCACGAGGTCACGTTCGAGACCTGGTCGCGCTGGCGCGAGCACGTCGAGGCCAGAGGCATGCGGTTCGTGGCGGCGCCGGAGTACCCGGTATTCCCCACCCGGGAGCGGCCACTGAAGCCCTACGAGGCCGTCGTCCTGGCCACTGCGGAGACTCGGGGCCCGCTGCGCGAGGCAACGCCCGATGTCGTCGTCCACGACATCCTGACGCTCGCGCCGGCGCTGGCGGCCGAACTCGAAGGCGTGCCGACGGCCACATTGGTGCCGCACATCTACCCGCTGGGGGCGCCGGGCTTCCCTCCATACGCCGTCGGCGCCCGGCTCCCGCGCACCGGTCTCGGCCGCCGGCTGTGGCGCCTGCTCGACCGGCCGGTCGAGGCCGGCCTGCGCCGCGGGCGCGCTGAGCTCAACGAGACCCGGGTCAAGCTCGGCCTACCGCCAATCCAGCGGCTGCACGGTGGGATCAGCGCCGAGCTGTGCATCGTGGGGACGTTCCCCCAGCTCGAGTATCCGCGGCAGTGGCCGCCCCAGGTGCACGTCGTCGGGCCCCTCATGTGGGAGCCGCCGTACCACGACGTCGCGCCGCCCGAGGGGTCCGCCCCGCTGGTCCTGGTGGCGCCGTCGACTGCCCAGGATTCTGATCACGGCCTGCTCCGCGCCGCTCTGGCCGGCCTGGGACGTGAGCCGATCCGGGTGCTGGCCGCCACCAACCGCAAGCCCCTGCACGATTCGGCGCCCGTGGCCCAGAACACGCGGCTGGTCGACTGGCTCTCCTACTCGCGCACGATGCCCACGTGCGCGCTGGTCATCTGTCACGCCGGCCACGGCACCCTGGCCCGGGCGCTGGCCAGCGGCTGCCCCGTCGTCGCGGTGCCGCACAGCGGCGACATGGGAGAGAACGCTGCGCGGGCGGACTGGGCCGGCGTTGGCGTCCGCATCCCGTGGCGATTTCTGACCCCCGCCACGCTGCGTCTGGCCGTGCGCCGGGCGCTCGAGCACCCGGTCATGGGAGCCCGGGCGCAGTCAATTGCCGCCTGGGCACGAGCCAATGACAGCGCAGTCCGAGCTGCCGAGCTCGTCGAGCAGCTGGCGCTCAGTCGTCAGGGTGCAAGCGCACAAACGCGATGACGTCGGGCGCCTCGCTGGCCAGCATGTCGACCGGCTCGCCGTAGCACGTGCAGAGCTCGACCACCACCCGCTGATCCGACACCTCCACCGCGCGCCACGTGGCGCCATTCCCCTCCCAGCGCTCGAGAGCTTCGATCGTGAGGCCGGGACGGATCGGATCGGGCATCGCGGACCTGCGCCGGGCTCAGCTGGACGTACCCGGCGCCGGTTTCCCGGAGCCTGCCCCCGCCTGAGCTCCGCTCTGGCCCGCCGGGTTCGCCTCAGCCCACGCGGCGATCTCCCTCGAGCCCTGGATGAACGTGCCGTCATCCTTCACCAGCAGAGGGACCCAGGTGTTGCCCGTGAGCCGCTTCACCTCCCGCCTTCCCGGCGTGAGGTTGAGGGCGTCGGGCAGGATCCCGAGCCCGTAGGCCCGCACCACGTCCGGATCATGCCCGGCGTCCTTGAGCGCGTGGTACGCCCTGCCGCAGGGATGCCCACCCGGTCGCGGCGCGGGCGTCCAGGTCCCATAACAGACGTAAAGCTTCATTCGAGCCTCCCTGGGCAGACGTCAGTCGGCTGGAAGCGGGCGTCTGGCGCTTCCCCGCCGGCATGAAGCTCCGGGGGTGGGACTCGAACCCACAACATTTCGGTTAACAGCCGAACGCTCTGCCATTGAGCTACCCCGGATTAATGTGTATTGGACCTTCCTCGCGTGTCTTGGAGTCGATACCGGCTCCCGCATCACTCTCGTCAGATCTCGGTGCAACTCTAGCGGGAACTGCTGCCACTCCCCCTTCGACTTCGGCATGACAGTTGGAGCAGAGCAGCGCGCATTTGCGTGCTTCTTCGCGGGCCGCCTGGAGGGACAAGGTAACCCCGTCACGGCTCACCGCCATGCGCTTGTCGGTGGGGTCCAAATGATGAAACTCGAGCGCGCCCACGTAGGCGTCATAGCCACAGATCACGCAGCGCCCGCCGGCTTCCTGCACCAATAAAGCCTTCACGTCTCGACGCCTTTGCGACACGCGCTCTGACCGACAACGACGACATCGGTAATAGCCGCGGCCCTCCAGGCCAAACTCAGTTTCACCGTGACGAGGACACGACCTGATGATCTCCTTCCGACCAGCGGCTCTCGCCGCCCGAAGCTCGCCCACCGCTGCACTGGCCGCTGTCCGGAGACCACACCTGGCAAGCTTCCGCCGTACGGTCGACGTCGTGACATCGAGCGCCATAGCCAGCTGCCTGATCGTCATCCCCTCATCGACCAGGGCGCGCAACCCCTCTTTGTCCATCATCGCCATCCGATCGCCCTTTCAATTCGACCGAACGTATGTTCGCATGACGTGCGGACGGAATGACCGCTCTGACCCTGCCTACACCGCCCGTTCCAGGCTCGTCACGACGCCGTGAATCGCCTCCTGGACCCGTTGACGCTCGCGCGCCAACTCGGTGACCCCGCCCCTACCCACCGCCCGGGCCCGGACGAGGGCGCGATCGAGGCGGGCGAGCTCGAGCAAGAGACGGGCGTGCTCTAGCCGCACCGGACTGGCGTCGCTCGAACGTCCAGCGCGGGCGACGAGGTCGGCCACGACGCGCGCGAGCTCGTCGTCGTCGACGGGGAGGTCGCTGAGCGGCGAGTGCGTCCGGCCGACTAGGTGGCGGGCCGCGCGGCGGTAGAGCTCGCTGGTCAGCAACTGATCGGGGTCGATCTGGGCCAGAGCCGCCGACCCCTCGTCGGGCACGGCGACGCACAGGGCGAGAAAGGCCCGCTCGGGGCGCAGCGCCTGGTCGAGCGTCGGCACCGCGCGTTCCTCGGCCTCCGCGACGGCGCCGTTGCCGTTGCGAGGTGACGGCTCGGTCAGGGATGCGGTGAGCGATTTGGTCAGTTCCAGTCGGCCGGCCACCTGGCGGATCAGCTCATCGCGCAGGGCGCTCGGTGGGAGCTCCTCGAACACCGGCCGGAGTTCGACCAGCGCTCTGTCTCTTCCCTCCGCGCTGCTCGAATCGGCGCGGTCGAGGATGCGCCCGACGCGGAACTGGACGAAGGGAACCGAGGCTTCGACCAGGCCGCGCAGGGCGTCGGCGCCGTCGCGCTCGACGAGCTCGGCGGGATCGGTTCCCTCAGGCAGCGGGACGACGCGCAGCTCGAGCGGGGGCCGGCGTCCCTCGGCCAGCCGGGCCGCCCGGATCATGGCCTCCTGGCCAGCGCTGTCGGCATCGAGGCAGAGATCGAGCACGTTCACAGTTCGCTCGAGCTCGCGCACCTGCTCCTCGGTCAGGGCCGTGCCCATGATCCCGACCGAGTTGCGCATCCCGGCTTGATGGAGCGCGAGGACGTCGGTGTAACCCTCGACGAGGATCATCCGTCCGGCCCGGGAGGCGACGGAGCGTGCCAGATCGATGCCGAACAGCTGGCTGCGTTTGTGGTAGATGTCGCTGTCGGAGGTATTCATGTACTTGGCGCCACCGGCCTGGTTCTCACGCATGGCGCGGGCGCCGAAGCCGCGCACGCGGCCGCGTGCATCGGCGGAGGGAAACATGATCCGCCCGCGGAAACGGTCGAACACCGACCCGGGATTGCTCTTCGAGCGCTGCACGAGTCCAGCGGCCAGCAGTTCGTCATCGGTGAAGCCCACCGTCCGCGATGCCCGCCACATGCGATCCCAGGCGCTGGGCGCGTAGCCGACTCGGAACTCGCGCAGCGTGTCCTCGGTCAGACCGCGTCCGACCAGATACTCGCGCGCCGGTGCGGCCTCGGCGGACTCCCACAGGTACCGCGCGTAATACGCGGCGGCACGAGCCAGCAGCGTGTACAGCCGCTCCCGGCGCTGCCGGCGCGAGGCGGCGGCCGGGTCCTCGTCCTCGGTCTCGAGGGCAACCCCGAAGCGATCGGCGAGCGATTCCATCGCCGCCTTGAAGTCGAGGCCCTCGGTCTCCATCACGAACGTGAACGGGTCACCCGAGGCCTGGCAGCCGAAGCAGTGGTAGTGCTTCTCGTCCGGACGCACATGGAAGGACCCGGTGCGTTCGTCGTGGAACGGGCACAGGCCGAAGTAGCTGTTGACACCGGCCCGCCGGAGGTCGGTGCGAGCAGAGATCAGCGCGATCATGTCGACAGCATCGAACACGCGGTCGCGCGAATCGGCGGTGTAGCGCGTCACGGCGCGAATGCCACCGGCACGCTGAGCGTCTCGAACATCCGCACGCAGTAGCGGTCGGTCATACCGGCCAGGTAGTCGGTCACGCGGCGCGCCAGGTCACCGTCGGGGATCGATGCGGGGATCTCCCCCGGGTGTGCGCAGTAGTGCTCAAACAGCGCTCGCACCACACGTTCGATCTTCTCACCCTCGCGCGTGGCCTCCGGACCCAGGTAGACGCGCTCGAACATGTAGGCGCGGAGCTCGAGCATCGCCTCGGCCGCCTCCTCCCCCTGCTCGATGTCTCCGGCCCTGGCTGAATTCTCGACCAGGTCGTGGACCAGTGAGTCGATCCGCCTCGGTCCCGTGTCCCCAAGGATTCGAATGGGACGAGAGGGAAGATCATCAGGGTCGATCACCCCTGCCCTGAGCGCGTCGTCGATGTCGTGGTTGATGTAGGCGATCCGGTCCACCAACCTCACGATCTTGCCCTCGAGCGTGACCGGCTCCTCGGCCCGACCCGAGTGGCCGACGATGCCATCGCGGACGGGCAGCGTCAGGTTGAGACCCTGACCGTCGCGCTCGAGCGTGTCCACGATCCGTAGGGAGTGCTCGTGATGAAGGAAGCGGAGTCCGAAACGCTGGGAGAGACAGCGGTCGAGAGCATCCTCGCCGATGTGACCGAACGGCGGGTGTCCCAGATCGTGGCCCAGCCCGATCGCCTCGACCAGATCCTCGTTCAGGCGTAGCGCCCGCGCCACCGTCCGGGAGACCTGACTCACCTCGAGCGTGTGCGTGAGCCGCGTGCGGTAATGGTCGCCGGTGGGCGACACGAACACCTGGGTCTTGTGCTTGAGCCGACGAAACGCCTTGGAGTGGACGATTCGGTCGCGATCGCGCTGAAACGGCGTCCGCAGGCCGCAGTCTGGCTCGGGGGCCTCGCGCCGCGCCGGGTAGGAGCGCGTGGCCAGCGGCGAGAGCTCCGTCTCCTCCCGAGCGCGGGTGCGCTCGGCAAACGCCTCCGCCACCGGGCCGGTCGGATGGTCGCGGGTCGCTGTCGAGCTGCGTTCGTTCACATAACCGATTCTGACAGCGCGGCCTCACGTTCAGATCGGGCTGTCGCGAAGTTGTCGCAATCTGGTGGTTGCGCAGGCGCGGGCCGGGCCGCACACCACGCGCCTCCGGGGCGCCACCAAGCGTTCGACATGCTCACGGTGTGCCATATGTTTCCGATATGCGACTGATCGACCTTTCGGCGCCAATCACGCCCAGCCCGGAGGGATGGCCCGAGCTCCTGCGTACCGACATCGAGTACTCCGATCATGTCGCGGGCGCGGCCACGATCCAGGCGATGTTTGGCGTCGGGCCCGAGCTCCTGCGCGACGGCGAGGGATGGGCGGTCGAGACGTTCAGGAACCTCGGCACCCACAACTCCACGCATGTCGATGCGCCATATCACTACAACTCGACCATCGATGGCGAGCCCGCACAGACCATCGATCAACTGCCGCTTGACTGGTTCTTCCGCCCCGGAGTCGTGCTCGACTTCCACCACAGACACGACGGAGAGACGATCGAGATCGCCGATACACAGGCCGCCCTGAAGACGGCCGGCCACACCCTGGCCGAGCGCGACATCGTGCTGATCCGGACCGATCGAGACGCCCACTACGAACAGCTCGACTACATCGCACGCGGGCCCGGGGTCAGCGCCGAGGCCACCGCGTGGCTGTACGACCGCGGCGTCCGCGTAATGGGCATCGATGCCTGGGGCTGGGATCGGCCGCTCCACCTCCAAGCGCAGGACGCCCTGGCCGCCGGCCGGGCGGGCATCTTCTGGGCCGCCCACCAGGCCGGACTGCCCTATTCGCAGATCGAACGGCTGGCCAACCTGAGCCAGCTGCCCAGCACCGGCTTCACGGTCGCGTGCTTCCCGCTGCGCCTCGTGGGCGCCAGCGCCGCCCCGGCACGAGTCGTGGCGATCCTCGGCGACGACGGCTGACCCGGCGCGCGCCCGGTCATCCACTCACGAGCGATCGCACGCCCCCTGCTATGAGCCTGGTTTTAGCGCCAGGGCGTCGTCATGCGGCCCGCATCAGCGGGCGCAGGCGCACGTGGGCGTGATGCTCGGCGGTCTCGGTGATCGCCCGCTCGGCCTGTCGCAGCGCGCGGTCCGAAGCCTCCGGCGCCTGGGCGAGCGGTTGACCGAGAGCGCCGACCAGGAACGCGTAGCTCTCCTCGTCGAGCGGGAAGGCAGCCGCCTCACACGAGCCGCAGACGACCCCCCCGGCGGCCGCGGAGAATCCCCGCAGATGCTCGGGCTCGCCACACGAGACACACGAGCCGAGCTGTGGCACGAAGCCCGCGGCGAGCAGGAGCTTCAGCCGGAAGGCCAGCCCGTTGGCCGGACGGGCGTGCGCCGCATCCGCCGACAGCAGCGCGAGCTCGTTGGCCACCAGTGTGAACACCTCGGGGTGCGGTTCGGAGGTCTCGAACAGTCGCGAGACCGCGTCGGTGGCCCGCGCGGCCGCGTCGAGGGTCGCGGCGTGATCCCGCAGCGCCGCGTGCACGGCGATCGTGTCGACGCTGGTGACCGTGAACAAGTCGCCGCGCCCGGCGTGCAGAACCACGCGGACGCGGAAGAACGGCTCGAGTCGGGCGCCGAAGCGGCTGCGCGACCGGCGAGCGCCCTTGGCGATCGCCCCGATCCGACCGTGCCCGGGCGTGTACAGGTGCAGGATACGATCCGCCTCGCCGTAGCGGATCGATCGCAGCACGATCGCCTCGGTTCTCAGCGGAGCTGACATCTACCCAGACCGCCCCCGCGAAGCGCCCGATACCCCGTCAACACGGCGCGTTTCCACTCTATACTTTCTGAAGTCATGCGACGGGTGGTCTTGTACACAACGGACGACTGTTCAAAGTGCGTCGGCGCAAAAGCTCTCCTGGCCCGCCGCGGAGTTGACTACGAGGAGATCAATCTGACAAAGGACCCAGACGGTCGCGAGGAGCTGGTGCGCCGTACGGGAATGATCACCTTCCCGCAGATCATTATCGGAGACGATCCGGTCGGCGGCTTCGACGCCCTGCTGGCGGCCGACCGCCAGGGCCGCCTGGACCGACTGCTCGTGGCCTGAGGGCTCGTCTCAAGACGAACTGTAAGACCGCCTCCGCGGCTTCGGCTGGCATGTTTCGCAGACGTATGTCCCCCGCCCGCCGACAACGATCTTGGCGATCGTGGTCCCGCAATTCAGACAGGGCAGCCCCGCCCGGCGGTGGACCAGGAAGAGATCCTGAAACGAACCTCGGGCGCCGTCGAGATGACGGAAGTCATCGATCGAGGCGCCCTTGGCGTCGATCCCGGCCGACAGGGCATTCTCGATCGCCTCGCGCAGCGACTCGAGCTGAGCGGCGGTCAGCCGCCCCGCCGGCCGCAGCGGATGGATGCCGGCGCGGAACAGGGCCTCGTCGGCGTAGATGTTGCCCACCCCGGCTATCCGCCGCTGGTCGAGCACGAACGCTTTGACCGGCGCGGTACGTCCGCGGGCCTCGTCGCGCAGGTAGGCGGCGGTGAACGCAGGGGTGAATGGCTCGACGCCCAGTCGCTGGGCGAGGTATGCGTGGCGGGACGCGCCACCGTGCAGGAGGTGGCCGGTGCCGAAGCGCCGCGGGTCGACGTAGACGAGGCGGCCGCCGTCCTGGAGCTCGAACCTGACCCGCGTGTGCGTTGGCTCGGCAGGCGGATCGAACAGCAGCGTGCCGGTCATACGCAGGTGCAGGAGCAGGTGACGGTCGCCGGACAGCACCCAGATCAGGTACTTGCCGGTGCGTTCAATCCGCTCCACGCGGGCCCCACGGAGCTCGTCCGCCACCGGCTTGGGCGCGTCGGGACGCGTCCAGCGCGGGTCGAGGATCTGGGCCGCTGCGATCTCGCGCCCCTCGAGGTGGGGCGCCAGCTGACGGCGGATCGTCTCGACTTCGGGTAGCTCGGGCACGTGCGGTTGCGACTATACGAACGGGCGGCCCGGCAGCGACGCCGCCTCGTCCCCGGTGAGCCACTTCAAGACGGTGGCACCCACATCGGCCAGCGGGCCGTCGTGCCGCCGCGCCCCGTTGCCGACAAAGCACGCCAGCAGCGGTACGTACTCGCGGGTGTGGTCAGTGTGCGGGGCCGTCACGTCGCAGCCATGGTCGGCGGTGAGGATCAGGAGATCGTCGGCCCGCAGCAGCTCGAGCCAGTCTGCCACCGCGGCGTCGATCAGCTGTAGGGCCCGGTGAAATCCCGGCACATCGTGCCGATGCCCATAGACCTGATCGGTATCCACGAGGTTCGTGAACACGAGCCCACGCGCGAGCGAGGCGAGCAGCTCTCGCGTCTGGGCCAGGGCGATCTGATTCGTCGGTCCCGAGTGCTGTTCGTCGATGCCCACGCCGGCGAACAGCTGGCCGACCTTGCCCACCGTGTGCACGCTTACGCCGCGGTCCTGACATTCCTGAAGGTAGCTGCGCGCGGGTGGCGGCAGCGAGTAGTCGCGCCGGCCCTCGGTGCGCTCGAACGCTCCCGCGTGGCCCGTAAACGGACGGGCGATGACCCGCCCGATGGCATGCTCACCGGTCAGCGAAGCTCGCACCCGGGCGCAGATCTCGTACAGCTCGGGTGCACTGACCACGTCGACGTGGGCGGCGAGCTGCATCACCGAATCCTGACTGGTGTACACGATCAGCTTCCCGGTTTCGACGTGCTCCCGGCCGAACTCCTCGATGGCACCGATCCCGTTGAACGGGCGGTTGCAGAGCACGCCCCGGCCGCTGGCCGCCTGCACTCGCTCGATCAGCTCGGCGGGAAAGCCCTCGCCGTAGGTCGGGAGGGGATCGCGCCCGACCACCCCCATCAGCTCCCAGTGGCCAGCCGTCGAGTCCTTCCCCGGCCCAAGCGCATGGAGCCTGCCGTGCAGGACGGGGTTCTCGGCCGGCGGGACCCCGAGTACGTCGCTGATCGAACCCAGGCCAAGGCGGCCGAGCGTGGGCAGCCGCAGGCCGCCCGCCGCGGCGGCGAGGTGGCCGAGCGTGTTGACGCCGACGTCGCCGTAGGCATCGGCGTCCGGCAGCGCGCCGACGCCGCACGCATCGAGGACGACCACGAACGCTCGACTCATCGCCGCTCAGGCCGTCGTCGCGGCGGTCAACAGCAGCGAGCCCTGCAGGCGCGTGAACACGGCCCGATCCTCGGCCCCGAAGATGTTCGGCGGCGCGTACTCCTCAAGCACCACCTGCGCGTGGCGCCGAAACACGTGCGTCGAGCGGACCCGGCGCTGATGCACGCCGATCCGTTCGATCGCATCGATCTGGACGGCAGGGGTGCCATCGACCTGGGTGACCCGCGCACCGATCAGCCTGAGCCCTCGGTCGCGGGCACTGGCCCGCTGAACCAGCCGGCGCTCGGCGCCCCGGAGCGCTCGCGCTCCGGACGGCGGAGCACCAGAGGGATAGCGCCAGATGGCCACGATCGCCGTGCCCGAGCTGACGGTGCTGACCAGCGGTCCGTGGCCCGGGACCACGACCCACGTCCGGGGGATCTGCAGCGTGATACCCGCGGTCGGGAAGTGGACGGAACGGAAGGCGACCGGCGCCGCCGGCGCTGACAGATTGGGCACCGAGGTCCGCGAGTCACCGCACCCGCCCAGGAGCAGCGACGCGCAGACCAGCAGGGCTGGCCCGCTCATGCCACTGGGTAGCCGACAGCACACGCGGCGATTGTCGCACCTGTCCGGGGCGGATTTCGCCTCGGCCGGCGTCAGCGATCGCCGTCGATCTGGGCCCGCGGATGCGCGTCGAAGTACACGTCGCGCAGCCGCTCGGCCGACAGGTGCGTGTAGATCTGGGTCGTGCCGATGTCCGCGTGCCCGAGCATCTCCTGCAGGGAGCGCAGGTCGCAGCCACCGGCCAGGAGATGCGTGGCGAACGTGTGCCGGAGCGTGTGCGGGCTCATACGATCCTCGAGCCCAGCCGTGCGCGCGTGGCGCTGGACGATCTTGTACAGGCCCTGCCGAGACAGCCCGCCGCCGCGCAGGTTCACGAACACGCGAGGCTCGTCGCGAAGCCCGACCAGACGCGGGCGAGCCTGCTCGATGTACTTGCGCAGGGTGGCGACCGCCTTGCTCCCGATCGGGACGATGCGTTCCTTTGATCCCTTGCCCCGTGCGCGGACGATGCCCGCCTCGAGATCCACGTCGGAGAGCTGCAGGCTGATCGCCTCCGATGCCCGCAGTCCGCAGGCGTACATGGTCTCGAGCAGTGCCCGATCGCGCACGGCGGCGAGCGAGTTACCGCGCGGCTGGGCCAGCAGCCGCTGGACCTCGTCGCGGCTGAGGACCTGGGGCAGGCGTCCCCGCGCCCGCGGCGGTCGCAGCTCGGAGGTGGGGTCGCGCTCGATCAGCTGTTCGCGGCGCAGGTGGCGGTGAAACGACCGCAGGCAGGCGATCTTCCGTTGCAGCGTCGCCGGGGCGACGGCCGGTCTGCCCTGGCTGCCGTCGGCCAGCTCAGAGATGAAGAGCGCCAGGTCGCGCGGCTCGACGTCGAGCGGGTCGCGCCCGATCCGGCCCAGAAACTCGCCGTACTGCTGAAGGTCGGATCGGTAGGCCTCGAGCGTGTTGCGCGACAGCCCACGCTCGAGCTCGAGGTAGGCCAGGAAGTCGAGCGTGAGCTCGGTCAATCGACGGGCGGGAGCGGCAGCTTCGGTTGTGGCCACGATTAGGTATTCGCGCCGCCGGCCGTCGCTCCTGCGGACGGCCTCAGGTCTGGGTGCGGCGGCCCACCTTCAGCCACAGCAGCGCGATCAGCGACTTCGAGTCCTCGCACTGCGCCAGCGCGCGATCGAGGTCGCTCAGCGGCCAGGGGACGACCTCGATCCGCTCGTCCTCCTCGCCTCGCGCCTCATCGCGCGCTTCGTGCAGATCGGTGGCCAGGTACAGCCACACGCGCTCGTCGGAGAAGCCGGGGCTTGTGTAGAAGGCGAATATCTCTCGCCAGCTCGCCGCTTCCCGCCCAATCTCCTCGGCCAACTCCCGCTTGGCCGCGTCAGACGGCGACTCGCCGGCGACGTCGAGCTTGCCCGCTGGGATCTCGAGCGACGCGGTCGCGCCCACCGCCTCCCGAGGCTGTCGGGTCAGCCACACCTGGTCATCGTCGACGGCGAGGATTCCCACCGCCCCGGGGTGCCAGACCTTCTCGCGCGTCACCTCCTTGCCATCGGCATGGCGGAAGCGCTCGGTCCCGACCCGGACGATCTTGCCCTCCCACACGATCTCGCTTCCCAGTCGCTCGAACTCGCTCATGGCTCGGCGGCAGCAGCGTGGACGAGCGCGATGGCGACCTCGAGCATCCCCTCCAGGGCATCGACGCTCACGCGCTCGTCGGGCTGGTGGTTTCGCTCGGTTCCGTTGGCCAGATTGACACACGAATAGCCCGAAGCCTGGAGGGCGTTGGCGTCAGACCCGCCGCCGGTGGCGATGTGCCGGGGGGTGTACCCGCAGTCGGTCAGCGCGCGCTCGGCGAGCACGATCTCGGGCGAGCGCGGTTTCGTGCGGTAGGCGGGGAACATCACCTCCGCCGTGACGTCCAAGTCGCACTCGGCGGCGTTCACGGCGTCCTGGAGATGGTCGATCATGTCGGTGACGACCGTCTCGACGCGCTCGTCGTCGAGGCCCCGGGCCTCGGCTTCGATCCGGCACCGCTCCGGTACCACGTTCGTCGCCGTCCCGCCGGTGATCGTGCCCACGTTCGCGGTGGTCTCGGCGTCGAGCCGTCCCAGTCGCATGGCCGCGACCGCTCGCGCCGCGGCGACGACCGCGCTGCGCCCGTCCTCGGGCCGGATGCCCGCGTGGGCCGCCCGGCCATGGATCTCGGCCACGATCCGCTGGTAGGTCGGGGCGGCGATCACGATTTCACCGATGGGGGAGGCGTGATCGAGGACGTAGCCGAATGCACTGCGCAGGCGCGCGGGGTCGAACGCCTTGGCGCCGTGCAGGCCATTCTCCTCGGACACCGTGAACAGAAGCTCAAGACCAATCACCGGACGCTGGCCACCCGCCGTGAATGCGCGGGCAAGCTCGAGCAGGACCGCGATCGCGGCCTTGTTATCGGCGCCGAGGATGCCATCGCCGGCGTTCTCCCACCCACCGTCAACCAGGACTGGCTCGATCGGCGCGGTCAGCGGGACGGTGTCCATGTGCGCGCACAGCATCATGCTGCGCTCGGAGCTGCCCGGTATCCGCGCGAGCAGATTGCCGGCGTCGGAGCCCGCATAGCCCCGGTCCTCCTCGACGTCGAGCCCGACCGAGCGCAGCTCGGCGCACAGCCATTCAGCGCACTCGCGCTCGTGGCCGGATGGACTCTCGATCCGGCACAGCGCGACGAACGTCTCGTGCAGCCGTGCCCGCTGCGCGTCGGTGGCGCGCCTCACTTACTGCTGGTCGGCGAGGCCGGTTGCGGAGCCTCGGCGACGATCGCGTCGTCATCGGCACCCGATCCCGGGCCGGCATGGGCCAGGGCGGCACCGACGAACGCCCGGAAAAGCGGCGCGGGCCGCTCGGGGCGCGACTTGAACTCCGGGTGATACTGCGAGGCCACGTAGAAGGGGTGGCGGTCTGACTCGAGCTCGATGACCTCCACCAGCCGCTCGTCGGGCGAGGTTCCCGAGCAGACCAACCCAACTGATTCCAGCCGCCGGCGCAGATGGTTGTTCACCTCGTAGCGATGGCGGTGGCGTTCGTAGACGACCGGCTCGTCGTACGTCCGGCGCACCAGCGTGTCGTCGTGCAATTTGACCGGGTCGGCGCCGAGCCGCATCGTCCCGCCCATGTCGGCGATCTCCTTCTGCTCGGGCAGCAGATCGATGACCGGATACGGCGTCTCCGGATCCATCTCGGTCGAGTTGGCTCCGTCCATGCCAGCCACGTGCCGGGCGAACTCGCTGACCGCGACGTGCATGCCCAGACAGATGCCGAGGTAGGGGATCCGGCGCTCCCGCGCGATCTGCGCGGCGCGGATCTTGCCCTCGAACCCGCGCCCGCCGAACCCTCCGGGGATCAGGATCCCGTTGGCCTGCTCGAGCCTCCGAGTGACCTCGGGCTCGGGAACCGCCTCGGAGTCGACCCAATCGATCTCGACCTTGCAGCCGTGATGAATGCCCGAGTGGCGCAGCGCCTCGACCACCGACAGGTAGGCGTCCTCGAGCTGCACGTACTTGCCCACCAGCGCAATGCGGACGATGTCGCCGGCCAGGCTGGCCCGGCGCGTGATCGCCTCCCAGCCGCTGAGATCTGGCGCGTCGGCCTCGAGCCCGAAGTGCTCCTTGAGGATGAAGTCGTCGACGCCCTCCTCGCGGAACGAGAGCGGCACCAGGTAGATGTCGGGCACGTCGTACGCCGAGACGACGGCCTCGACGGGCAGGCTGGCGAACAGCGCGATCTTGCGCCGGATGTCCGCCGACAGCACCGACTCCGAGCGGCAGACCACCATGTCGGGCGCGATCCCGATGCGGCGCAGTTCGTTCACCGAGTGCTGCGTCGGCTTGGTCTTCAACTCGCCGGCGTGAGAGATGTAGGGCACCAGTGTCAGGTGGATGAACATGCACCGCCGGCGGCCGACGTCGACCGGGAACTGACGGATCGCCTCCAGGAACGGCAGCGACTCGATGTCGCCCACCGTGCCGCCGATTTCGGTGATCACGAAGTCGACATCGCTCGACTCGGCCATCAGCCGAATCCGCTGTTTGATCTCGTCCGTGATGTGCGGCACGACCTGCACCGTGGCGCCGAGGTAGTCCCCGCGCCGCTCGCGCCGGATCACGGTGTTGTAGATGCCGCCGGCGGTGACGTTCGAGGCACGGTTGGTGTTTGCGTCGGTGAACCGCTCATAGTGACCGAGGTCGAGGTCGGTTTCGGCGCCGTCCTCGGTGACGAACACCTCGCCGTGCTGGTACGGCGACATCGTCCCGGGATCCACGTTGATGTACGGATCGAACTTCTGCAGCTGAACGCTCAGCCCGCGCGCGACCAGCAGGCGTCCAATCGAAGCGCCGGTGATCCCCTTACCCAGAGACGAGACGACCCCGCCCGTGATGAAGATGAAGCGCGTCTCCGCAGAGGAGTTAGTCGCTGCACGTCGGGGGTCTTGGGCCATCGATTAGTCCTTGAGTGTAGTTGACCCGCTCACGGTAGCGGCGGATGCGGACGAAAGGCGCGTGTTGGCCACGGGTGCCCTACGCGGCACGGAGCAGCTGCCGAGCGTGCTGGCTGGCCGCGCGGTCCCCCTCGCCGGCGCCGAGCATCCGCACGATCTCGCCGACCAGATCGTCTTCGCCCAGCATGCTCACCGTGGTTCGGGCCGGGATGGACGACCCGTCCTTGGCGATCGTGAAGTGCCTTGCCGCCAGAGCGGCGACCTGCGGCAGGTGGGTGATGCAGAGGATCTGGCGGTCAGCGGCCAGATCGCGCAGATGCTCCCCCACGGCGCGCGCGGTGTGACCGCCGATCCCGGCGTCGATCTCATCAAAAACGAGGAGCGGCGCCGCCTCGGCATCTCCCCGCCTGCCGTGGGCGACGCTCAGCAGCGCCAGCATGACCCGCGAGAGCTCGCCGCCCGAGGCGATCTCCCGCAATGGACCCGACGGCATGCCGGGATTGGGGGCGATCGTCAGCTCCACCGTGTCCGCACCCCGCGGCCCGCACCCCTCGGTCCGCGGACGGACCTCAACCGTGAACTGCGCGTCGGGCATCGCCAGCTCGGCCAATCTCGTCTTGACCGCCGCCGCCAGCTTCGGCGCGGCATCTGTGCGCGCCTTGGTCAGCCGCCGGGCGAGCGCGCCGAGTTCCGCCTGCGCGGAGCTCAACTCCGACCCCACCTGCTCCAGCGAGGCATCGGCATGCTCGAGCTCGTCCCGCCGGGCGCGGCAGCGCTCGGCATGCTGGAGGACCTCGGCGATCGAACCGCCGTGCTTACGCTCAAGTCGCGCGAACTGGCCGAGGCGCTCCTCGACCGCCTCGAGCCGTCCTGGTGACGCCTCCACGCCCAGCGCATAGCGACGCAGCTCGCCGCCCAGATCCTCGGCCTCGTATCGGAGCGCGCGCAGCCGCTCGGCCAGGGGCGAGAGTGTCGCATCGACCGCTGCCGCCTGCTCGAGCTGGCCGGCCGCCTGCGCGAGCATTTCAGCAAGACCACCGTCGCCGTCGGGCGAGATCGCCTCGGCGCCGGCGGCCGCGGCGCCGCGCAGCAGTTCGCCATGGCGCAGCCGGTCACGCTCGGCGA
This sequence comes from uncultured Solirubrobacterales bacterium, assembly GCA_963749545.1. Classification (GTDB taxonomy): domain Bacteria; phylum Actinomycetota; class Thermoleophilia; order Solirubrobacterales; family Solirubrobacteraceae; genus Palsa-465. Next base: position 217,836 of record CAVVNG010000015.1, on the reverse strand, counting down.
CCAGCTCGACCTGCTCGTCCTCGGTCGGAGCCACGGCCTCGATCTCGCCGAGCTCGAAGGCGACCAGATCGAGCTCGCGCTCGCGTGCGCCAGCCAGTTCTCGTAGGCCTGCGGCCTGCTGATCGAGCGCCCTGACCCGTTCGTACACCGCGCGCAGCTCCGCCCTAAGCGTCGTCTGCCTAGATCCGCAATGGGTGTCGAGGATGTCGAGCTGGGCGGCGCCGAGCATCAGCTTGCGGTGCTCGTGCTGGCCGTAGAATGAGAGCAGCAGGCTGCCGAGCTCGCGCAGGTCGGCCAGCGTGGCCGAGCGCCCCGAGACGTAGGCCCGGGTGCGTCCGTCGGGCCACACGCGCCGGGCCAGGACGATCTCCTCGGCGTCGTCCGGGACGCGCTCGGAGATATCTCCCGACAGGGCCGGGCGCGCGAACACTCCCTCGACGTAGGCCTCGGCCGCGCCGGCGCGCACGACCCCGCTCCGCGCCTTCCCCCCGAGGAGCAGATCGAGGGCCTGGGCCAGCAAGGTCTTGCCCGCGCCGGTCTCGCCGGTGAGGACGTTCAGGCCGGGCACCAGCCGGAGCTCGGCGCGCTCCATCAGCAAGAGGTTCTCGACGCGCAGCTCGTGCAGCACCCAGTCGGTGTACCAGGCCCGCCCGACGGATCAGCGCCTACGGCGCAGCAGCGAGACGGCCGAACTTTTGCCGCAACCGGTCGTAGAAGGTCGCGCCGGCGATCTGGGCCAGCCTGCCCTGGTCGTGCACGAACTGCACCGCGAGCTGCTGGCCGGCGGCTAGCACACAGACGGGCCGACCATCGACGGTGACGTCCACCGGCTCGTCGCGCGAGCGGTTGATCACGGCCAGCGCGTCCTGCGGTGCCACCACCAGGGCGCGAGCGGTCAACGAGTGGGGGGCGATGAACGACACCACGAAGCCCTCGACCCCCCAGGCCATCACTGGGCCGCCGTTGGCCAGGTTGTATCCGGTGCTGCCGGCCGGCGTCGCCACGACCAGGCCGTCGCAGCGGACCCGCCCGATCTCGTCGGAGCCGACGGCGTACTCCAGGTCGGCCACCCGCTTGCCCGGCTGGCGGTGGATCGAGATGTCGTTGATGGCCAGCCAGCTGCCCCGGTCGCCGGTGATCGAGATCCCCGGCAGGGACAGGACATCGAAGTTGCCGGCGAACGCTCGCCGCATGCCATCCTCTTCCTCGTCCCGGTCGACCGTGGCCAGGAACCCGATCTCGCCGAAGTTGACCGCGAAGATCGGTACTCCGGTGCCGGCATAGGCCCGGAGCGCGGTGAGGATCGTGCCGTCGCCGCCGAGCGCGAAACACATGTCCACGTCGAGGCTCAGCTCGGCATCGAGTTCGAGGCCCTCGCCCGGCGTCAGCCCGTGCTTGCTCGTTTCCTCGGGGTCGAGACGGATGATCGCGCCGGCCTCGCGCGCCATCTCGAGCAGCCTGGTCACCGCGAACTCGGTTTCTCCGGGCCGGCGATGTGTGAGCAGGGTGGCGGTGCGGACCGGGTTCACGGCTCCACCTCCGCGATGGCGGGCTCGAGCTCGGTCAGGCCGCCCCGCTCGCCCTCGGCCATCCAGATGAACGTCTCGCGATTGCCCTTCGGGCCAGGCAGTCCGGAGCTCGCGTACCCCAGCACGGCGGCTCCGAGCTCCTTCGTCGCCCGGCCGACCCCGAGGAGCGCCGCGCGGCGCAGGCCGGCGTCGCGCACGACACCGCCCCCGCCGACCTGCTCGCGGCCCACCTCGAACTGCGGCTTGACCAGCGCCAGGCAGTCATATCGCTCGGCGGCGCAACCAAGGACGGCCGGCAGCACCTTGGTGAGGGAGATGAACGACACGTCGATCACGATCAGATCCGGCGCGTAGGGAAGCTCATCGCCGCGCAGCGAGCGGGCGTTCGTGCGCTCGATCACGGTCACCCGCGGATCCGAGCGCAGCCGCCAGTCGAGCTCGCCGTAGGCGACATCGACGGCCACGACGTGGTCGGCGCCGCGCTGCAGCAGGCAGTCGGTGAAGCCCCCCGTCGAGGCTCCGACATCCATCGCGCACCGGTCCACCACCGCCACCCCGAGATCGTCTAGCGCGTTGGCGAGCTTGATTCCGCCGCGCGAGACGTACGGCGGCGCCCCGACGACCTCGAGCTCGACGTTCTCGGCAACCAGCTGTCCGGGCTTCGCCGCCCTGCGCCGCTCGGGCAGCAACAGCACGTTGCCGGCGATGACCGACGCCGCCGCCTGCGTACGCGAGCTGAACAGCCCTCTCTGGGAGAGCAAGGTGTCGAGGCGAACCCGCTTCATTTGCCGTGGAACGGTACGTCACCTGGCCGAGCATCGATTCGGCGAACGTGACAGACATCACACTGATTCCTGGTGTGAGCGGGGACCATAGCTGGAGCAATGTCTGTCGTCATCCTCCGTGCTCTCCACGCTTCGCTTAACTCGTTCACCCGCTACGTGGCGGCTTCCTGAGACTTCCTCCCAGCGATCAATCGCAGATATCTCTCCTCCCGGAACGGCCCGCCTCGGCGGGCCGTTCCCTTTGGTGGCCTCACAGGCCACCCGAGAGCGGAGTGGGCGGCGGCTGATCGCGCGGTGGCGGATCCTCGCCGACGAGCTGAGAGACGGTGACGAGCTTGAAGCCGCGCTGGCGCAGCCGCGTGATGATTCGCGGCAGCGCGGCGACGGTCTCCGAGCGGTCTCCCCCGCCGTCGTGCATGAGGATGATGGCCCCCGGTTGGCCGCCACTGATCCCCGTATAGACGATCTTCGCCCGGCCCGGGCGCGCGTAGTCAGAGGTGTCGGCGCTCCACAGCACCATCCGCATGCGCTGCTGGCGCAGGATCTGGAGCGTGGTGGCGTTGAACGCTCCGTAGGGAGGTCGCATGACAACCGGATACGGCGCCCCAGCCTCATGGATGGCCTGCGCAGCATCGGTGATCTGTGCTGTTTGCGCGCTGGCCGAGAGCTCATCGAGTGGCGGGTGGTCCTCGGTGTGGTCTCCCACCTCGTTGCCGGCGCGGGCCTCGTCGGCTACAAGGTGAGGATAGGCCCGCGCCTCGCGCCCGATCACGAAGAACGTCGCCACGGCGTGCATGCGCCGCAGGACGGCGAGCACCTGCGGGGTATAGGGACTGGGCCCGTCGTCGAAGGTGAGGGCGACGTCCCGCCGAGCGTGACCGGCGAGCTTCACGTATGCGGTGTAGGAGAGGACTCGATCGACCGCTGCCGCCTGCCCGAGCGCCGCGTGCTGCGGGGATGCGCCGGCCGTGTGCTGCTGCCCGCTCGGCGAGTGGTTCGTGGTCTGGACGGCGGCGTGCCGTGGGCGTCCCCTACCGCTGGAGAGATCGGCCGCCACGGCGATCACCGCGGCAAGGAGCGCCGCCATCGCGGCCAACGCTGTGAGGCGCCGGCGGCGGATCCGTCGCCGCTGCACGAGGTCAGCCTGCGACGCCGCTGTGCTCGGCGACCGCCGCCTCGATCCGTTCGGCGATCCTCGCGCCGGTGTAGCCAACCTCCTCGTGCAGCAGCTTCGGCGCGCCATGGGTCACGTAGCGGTCGGGCAGGCCGATGCGCAGGATCCGCGCGGTAAGTCCAGCATCGGACAGCGTCTCCCATACCGCGGATCCGAACCCGCCGGCCAGCACGCCCTCCTCGACGGTGACCAGCAGCTCGTGCTCGGCGGCCAGCTGCGCGGCCAGACCGGCGTCCAGCGGCTTGGCGAAGCGGGCGTCGGCAACCGTGGCCGAGATGCCCCGTTCGTCCAGGATCGAGGCCGCCTCGAGCGCCTTGCCCACGCCTGTGCCGTAACCGAGCAGCGCCACGCGCTCGCCCTCGCGAAGGATCTCGCCAGCGCCAATCGGAATGGTCGAGGGATGCTCGGGGAGGGGAACGCCGGCCGCCTCGCCGCGGGGGTATCGCAGGGCCACAGGGCCGGCGTCATGCGCGAGTGCCGTGTGGAGCATGTGCACGAGCATTGCCTCATCGCGGGGCGCCATCAGCGTGATGTTGGGCAGGCACCGCAGGTACGCGATGTCGAAGGCTCCGTGGTGGGTCGGGCCGTCGTCACCGACCAGGCCGGCCCGGTCCATGGCGAAGACGACGTTCAGGCTCTGCAGGCAGACATCGTGGACGATCTGGTCGTAGGCGCGCTGGAGGAAGGTCGAGTAGATCGCCGCCACCGGCTTGCAGCCCTGGAGGGCCAACCCGGCCGCGAACAGGACGGCCTGCTGCTCGGCGATACCCACGTCGTAGTAGCGGCCAGGCATTTCGCGCTGGAGAATGTTGAGTCCCGTGCCCGAGTTCATCGCCGCGGTGATCCCGATCACGCGGTCGTCGCGGCGGCACTCCTCCACCAGCGCGTTGCCGAACACCTGCGTGTACTGGGGCGCCGACGGCCGCGCCGTGGTCGCCTTCTTGACCGGCGCGGCCGGCGCGCCGTTGCTGATCGAATGCGGCTTGGCCGCATGCCACTTCTCCATGCCCTCGAGGCCGCCCTCCTCGGCGGGGGCGAACCCCTTGCCCTTGACCGTCGCACAGTGGACCACCACCGGCCGCTCGGCCGCCAGCGCCTCGCGCAGGGCGCGGCGCAGCGCGCGGACGTCGTGACCGTCGATCACGCCCATGTAGGCGAAGTCCAGCTCCTCCCACCACAGACCGGGCGCCCAGAACGCCTTGATCGATTCCTTCACGTGAGGTCCGAAGCGCTCAAACGCGGCGCCGATCCCGACGGGCAGCTTGGTCAGCCCGCCCTCGACGCCCTCGCGAGCGTGCCACAGCTTGGGGTTGAGCCGGATGCGGTTGAAGTAGCGCGATAGGGCGCCCACGTTGGGCGCGATCGACATGCCGTTGTCGTTGAGCAGCACGACGATCGGAGTGCCCTCGCCACCGGCCTGGTGGACGGCCTCGAACGCGACCCCGCCGGTCATGGCGCCGTCGCCAACCACGGCGACCACGTGGCCATCCTCGCCGTGCCCGCGTCTCATCGCCTCCTTGATCCCCACCCCGTAGCCAATCGCCGTGGAGGCGTGGCCGGCACCCATCGTGTCGTGCGCGGACTCGGCGATCGAGCAGAACGGGGCCAGGCCCTCGTACTTGCGGATCGTCTGTAGCTGATCACGGCGGCCGGTCAGCACCTTGTGCGGGTAGGCCTGATGGCCGACGTCCCAGAGCACCTTGTCGCGGGGAGAGTCGAGCAGCGAGTGCAACGCGACCGCGATCTCGCAGGCACCGAGATTGGCTCCGAAGTGGCCGCCGATCTCGCCCACGGTGTCGATGATGTGCTCGCGGACCTCCTGGGCGACGAGCTGCAGTTCCTCGTCGCTCAGTCCGTGGAGGTCCCGAGGCTGGTTGATACGTGGCAGCAGGTTTGACATCAGTACGTCCTGGTGGCGATAAACTCAGTGATCTGCTCGAGTTGCTGTGCTCCATTTGGCGCTGCCCTCGTGAGTGCCGCGCGCGCGCGCCCATGCGACTCCCGGGCCAGGTCGCGCGCACCCTCGAGACCGAACTCGGTCACGTACGTGCGCTTGCCCAGCCGCTCGTCAGTCCCTTGCGGTTTGCCGAGCGTCTCAGCCGAGCCCGTTACGTCGAGGATGTCGTCAACGATCTGGAAGAGCACGCCGAGCTCGCTCGCAAAGGCGAGGTAGGCCGAGATTGTTTCACGTTTTTGGACGCCTCCGACGATCAACGCGCACTCGATGCTGGCCGCTATCAGCCGGCCCGTCTTCAGCTCGTGCAGGTGTCGCAGACCCTCGATGCCGGCCGGCGCGCTGCCCGCGACGTCGACGTACTGCCCCCCAACCATGCCGTGGACGCCGGTCGCCGCGGCCAGCTCGGCGGCCGCCACCAGCACGTGAGCCGGGTCGCCCTGCTGCTCGGCGAGCAGCAGGTGGAAGGCCTCGGCGTACAGCGCGTCCCCGGCCAGAATGGCCACGTCCTCGCCGTACACGCGATGACAGGTCGGGCGGCCCCGCCGCAGATCATCATCGTCCATCGCAGGGAGGTCGTCGTGAATCAACGAGTAGGTATGGATCAGCTCGATCGCTGCGGCCAGCGGCAGCACCGCCGACGGCTCCCGGCCGATGGCCTCGGCGGTGGCCAGCGCCAGCACCGGGCGGATCCGTTTGCCGCCCGCGAGCAGCGAGTAGCGCATGGCCTCCTGCAGCCCGGCGCTCGAGGCCTCGTCGGAAAAGCGCAGGGCCTCGAGGTACCGCTCGACCTCGGAGCGGAGGTGATCCGGATAGGTGGGCGCCAGGCCGACGGTCGTCACGACCGGCGTCAAGCTGCCGGCAGTGGTAGTTGTCCGGGAAGGTCCGGCAGCGGCTCGAGCGCTGCCCGAGTCTCCTCGTCCACCTGAGCGCTGGCTTCCGCCGCCAGACGTGCGCACTCTTCGATCAGCGCCAGCGCTGCGTCCGGGTCGAGCTCGCCAGCACGAAGCCGCTGAGCAGTCTCCTCTAGCCGAGCGCTCAGCTCGATCAGGGCATCGGTCACGCGATCAGGGTAGCGCGGGCGGCGACGAGCGGGTGGGCGCGCGCCGCCGCCAACGTTATGTCTCCGTTACGCCGCCGTCGGGCTGTGCGTCACTGATCCGCCCGCGCGGCGGCCATATGCGCGGCCGCTGAGGACGGCGCCGAAGCCTCCGATGACGCCGACCACCAGCGCCCCGACGGCCCACAGAACGCCGTGCATATCGAGCGACAGGGCGCTATCGAGCGACCACGCACCCGGTCCCGTCGCGGCCAGGGCCAGCGCGACCGAGGCGAGCACGAGGTTGTACTCGTAGCCGCCACCCGTGACCCACAGGCCCCTGGCGAAATGGACGGAGATGACTGCGGCGGTCATGACGGCGACGAGCGCGACGCTGGCCACCGGCGTCACGAGCCCGAGCGCCAGGAGCGCTCCACCGCCGAACTCCATCACCGCAGCGGCCGTCGCGTGGACGTGGCCCGGCTTCAGGCCAATGCCCTCGAAGAAACCGGCCGTGCCCTTCAGCCCGTGCCCGCCCCAGATACCGAACAGCTTCTGCGCCCCGTGCCCGACAAACAACAGGCCAACGACCAGCCGGAGAATCAGCAGACCAAGATTCAAGGCTCATTACCTCCCGAAACGACTGATTACTTGTGCCCACAATCATAGCAGTGTGATTGTGGGCACAATTATCTCTCGGTTAAGACGGCCGGGTGCGCCGGGTGGAGCCGACCAGCCGCGTGGCGGTATCGGTCGTCGTCATGGGGTGACCCCCTCGCCATCGAGTGCCGCGTTGACCAGCGCGTCGGCGCGGGCGTTCTCAGCCCTCGGCACGTTGCGGATCGACCAGCGGTCGAACCCTCTCAGAGCGCCGATCGCCTGCTCGTACAGTGGCCTCATGGCGGGATGCTTGACCTTGTAGACGCCGGTCAGCTGTCGGGCGACGAGCTCCGAGTCGTTGACCAGCTCGACCTCGCGCGCGCCCAGCTCCGCAGCGCGATCGATGCCGCGCAGGATCGCCGTGTACTCGGCCACGTTGTTCGTGGCTACCCCGATCGGCTCGGCCAGCTCATCGAGCACCGAGCCGTCGGCATCGGATATCACGACGCCAATCGCGGCCGGACCCGGATTGCCCCGCGCGCCGCCGTCAACGTGGACCACGAGCGCCTTGCCTTCGATCCGGGCGTCGGTGACGGGAATCAATCGCTCGCCAGCTCGGGGAGCTCCCCGGGCACTCGAGCGCGTCGACGGTCGCGCACCCCGCGCAGGCCCCCGCTTTGCGAGGCCCACTCGCGGCGGGAGGCTTTGCGCCTGTCGACGATCACCTTCACGTTGGGATCGTCGGCGTAGTAGGTACTCAGCTTGTCGAACAGCTCGTCCGCGAGCGGCTTGGGAACCACGCAGTAGATCATCGGCCGGGATGCTATTCGACGGGCGAACCCGGGGCGGATCGAACGTATGTCCAGGGCGGACTACGCCGGCAGGACGAGACGGCCGTACTCATCGGCGGCGGCGTTGGCCGTCCGCTCGGTCGGTTCGAGCTCGTCAAGCTCGTATCCCTGGGCGGCCAGACGCACCGCCGGGTCCTCCTCGGCGAGGTCGACCTCGTAGCGATACCAGCACAGCTCCCAGGAGACGACCAGATTGACCAGGCTCGGGGCCTGGTCCGAGGGCAGCACGGACACCCAGGGCAGGCCGAGCGACCGCGCCACGCCGGCCACGGTGCGGACGTGCTCTGAGGAGTTGAACACGTCGACTGCGGCAGCAGTCCGCTGCTCGGGGCTGGTCGGGACCGCGCGCACGTGGCGCGGCTCGCGCGCCCGTTCGCGCTTACGAGCTGCCGGAGCCGGTCGCGGCGCCCGGCGCTGCCGGCGCGGTGGGGCGGGCTCGGGTTCGGGTTCGGGTTCGGGCGCCTCGTCGAAATCGCCCTCGTCAGGGGGATAGTCGGGATCAAGCATGGACGCAGCCTCGCGACGGGCCCGCAGTCGGCTCAGCAGCGAACGCCGGCGCTCCGAACGGGCGCCGCCGTCGTTGTAGTCCGGAACCGTCCCCTCGCGGATCCACCCTTCGTGCAGGGCACGCGATTTGCACAGCTCGCAGACCGACCGCCGCTCGCCGCCGTGGAGGTAGATCTCCGATCGCTCGCCCCGCAGCAGAGTTCGTCCACACACGTCGCACACCGTATGGGGGTCCGACGTGCGGATATCCCTGGTTTTCACATTTTCCAGCGTACCAACGGAGGGGCCAAACGGCCGCAAGACCGCTTACGCCTTCACCGCCTCCTTCTCGGCGCGCGCCTCCTCGACGACCTTTGAGGCAAGGTGACCCGGGACCTCCTCGTAGCGCAGGAACTCCATCGTGAACTCGCCCTGGCCGCCGGTGATCGAACGCAGGTCGGGCGCATAGGACAGCATCTCCGCCATCGGCACCTCGGCCTTGACCTCGGTCATGCCACCACCGGCGGGCTCCATGCCCAGCGGACGCCCGCGACGTGAGTTGAGATCGCCGATCACATCGCCGACCGCATCCTCGGGCACGCTGACCGTGACCAGCATGATCGGCTCGAGCAGGACCGGGCTGGCCTGCTCGAGCGCCTGCTTCATGGCCAGCGAGCCGGCGACCTTGAACGCCATCTCCGAGGAATCGACGGTGTGGTAGGAGCCGTCGTAGAGCCGTACCTTGACGTCCTTGACGGGATAGCCGGCGACCACGCCCTCCTGCATGGCCTCGAGCACGCCCTTCTCCACGGCGGGGATGAACCCCGAGGGGATCACACCGCCCTTGATGGCGTTGTCGAACTCGAAGCCAGCGCCCGGCTCGAGCGGCTCGATCTCGATGTGGGCGTCGCCGAACTGGCCGCGGCCGCCCGTCTGCTTCTTGTGGCGCCCGTGGGCCTTGGCCGTCTTGCGGATCGTCTCCTGGTAGGGCACACGCGGCGGCTTGAGGTTGACCTCGGCGCCGAAGCGCGACTTCAGCCGCTCGACGATCACCTCGACATGGACCTGCGAGAGCCCGGCGACGATCTGCTCGCCCGTCTGCTGGTCGCGGTGCAGGTCGATCGTCGGGTCCTCCTCCTGGAGGCGGCGCAGGGCGGTGAACACCTTGTCCTCGTCGCCCTTGCTCTTGGGCTCGACCGCGAACGCCATCACCGGGGCCGGCAGTTTGATGCTCGGCATCGCGATCGGCTCGTCGCGCGCGGCCAGCCAGTCACCGGCCTTGGTCTCCTTGAGCTTGGCCACGGCACCAATGTCGCCGGGCCCGAACTCGGTCGTGTGGCCCGTGCTCCCGCCCTCGAAGGTGACGAGCTGACCGATCCGCTCCTTGCTGTGGGTGCGCGTGTTGAGCACCTGGGAATCCTGCTTAAGCACTCCCTGGTAGACGCGGAATATGTTGATCCGGCCGGCGAACGGATCGGCCCGGGTCTTGAACACGTAGGCGAACAGTTCCTTGTCCTCGACCGGCTCGAGCGTCACCTCGCCGATCTCGAGGCCGCCGTGCTTGACCGGTGAGGGGAGATCCTCGACGATCGCGTCGAGCAGGCGGTTGGTGCCGAGGTTGCGGGTGGCGATCCCGCAGGTGACCGGGAAAAGAGCACCGTGGTTGGTGCCGTCCTTGAGCGCGGTGACGATCTCCTCGTGGGTGATCTCCTCGCCTTCGAGGTAGCGCTCCATCAGCGCGTCGGAGGACTCTGACACCTCGTCCATCAGCTTCTCGCGGTACTCCTGGGCTTGGTCCTGAAGATCGTCGGGGATCGGGATCTCCGCGCAGTTCTCGCGCCCGGCGTCCGAGTAGCGGTATCCCTTCATATCGATCAGGTCGATAACGCCGGACACCTCATGCTCCAGACCGATCGGGATCTCCGTGGCCACGACGTGGGGTCCGAACGAGGACTTCAACGAGTCGAGCGTGCGGAAGAAGTCGGCGCGCTCGCGGTCGAGCATGTTGACGAACACCAGCCGCGCAAGGTCGAGCTCAGCGGCGCGCTGCCACAGCCGGGTGGCGTGGACCTCGACGCCCATCACGGCGTTGATGACGAAGATGGCCGACTCGCACACGCGCAGCGCGCCGAGCCCGTCGGCGATGAAGCTCGAGTCACCGGGCGTGTCGACGAGGTTGACCTTGCGGTCCTGCCACTCGAACGACGACAGCGCAGCCGAGATCGACATCTGGCGCGACTTCTCGTCGGGGTCGGTGTCCGACACCGTCGTGCCGTCGACGACAGACCCGAGCCGATTGATCGAACCGGCTCCGAACAGGAGGGCCTCGTGCAGCGAGGTCTTACCACTTCCGCGATGGCCGACGAGCGCCACGTTGCGGATGCGATCCGCGGGCTTGTGCATGCCGATCTCCTCTCTCTTGAACGCCGAAACAGCGACCTTATCGAAGGTCGCGTAACCGCATCCGGCTTCGGGCGGCGTCCGCCTAATCCATCTCGCCCGCGAGCTTGGAGCGCAGCCTCAGCACGGCCTTCGTGTGCAGCTGCGACACGCGTGACTCGGTCACCCCGAGGACCTCGCCGATCTCGCGCAGGGTCAGGTTCTCGTAGTAGTACAGCGCGACGACCAGCTTCTCGCGCTCGGGCAGCGCGGCGATCGCGTCGGCGATGCGGTCGCGCAGCTCGGATTGGTCGACCAGCATCTGGGGGTCGGGCGCCCCGCGATCGGGGAGCGTGTCGAGCAGCGAGACTTGATCGCCGGTCGAGTCCGACACGTTCCACAGCTCGTCGAGGGCGACGATCGTCGAGTTGGAGATCTGCAGCAGCGCGTCCTGGAACTCCTCGATGGTGATGCCGAGCTCGCCCGACATCTCCTCGTCGGTCGGGGCTCGCTGCAGGCGCGCCTCGAGCTTCATGTTCACGCGCTCGAACTCGCGCGCGCGGGCGCGCACCGACCGCGGCACCCAGTCGAGCGTACGCAGTTCGTCAATGATCGCGCCGCGGATCCGCGTAATCGCATAGGTCTCGAACTTGATCTCTCTGGTGAGATCGAAGCGTTGAATTGCGGAGATCAGACCTCCCAGCCCGTAGGAGATGAGGTCGGCCTTCTCGACGTGGGCGGGGAGACCCGAGCCCATCCGCCCGGCAACGTACTTGACCAGCGGCGAGTAGGCGACGACCAGCCGTTCACGCGCGCGCTCGTCGCCGGAGGTCTTGTAGCGCCTCCACAGATCTCGAAGCTCGATCGCTTTGACGTTCGTTTCCAGTTTTCCAGACCCCCGGGTAGTTACGCGCGCGGATGAGCACGGGCGTAGGCTGATCTGAGCCGCGCCGACTCTACCCGAGTGTAGACCTGCGTCGTCGAGATGGTTGCATGGCCAAGCAGCTCCTGGATGACCCGCAAATCGGCACCACCCTCGAGTAAATGGGTGGCGAAGGAGTGACGCAGCGCATGAGGGTGCGCATCGACGAGCGCCGGCGACTGCGCCGCGGCCTGGCGCGCCCATGTGCGCAACCTTCGCCTGATGTCGGACGTCCCAAGCCGGCGGCCCGACTTTGACAGGAACAGCGCGCGCTCCGGACGACCGGCCGTCAGCGCCGGCCGGGCACGGGCGAGGTAGCGCTCGAGCGCACGCAGCGCGTATTCGCCGGCTGGGACGATGCGGGTCTTGCCGCCCTTCCCCTCGACTCGCACCGTCTCGGCATCGAAGTCGATGGACTCGAGTTCGAGCGAGACAAGCTCTTCTGCGCGCAGGCCGGACCCGTAGGCGAGCTCGAATAACGCGCGATCGCGCAGCTCGAGGGGGGTCGTGGCCGGAATACGGTCGAGCAGCAGGGCGACCTCCGAGGGCTTGAGCACGCGGGGCAGGCGCTGGACGCGCTTCGGGGCGCTGAGCAGGTCGGCCGGGTTGTCAACCCGCCGGCCCTGTTCCATCAACACGCGAAACAGTGCGCGCAGCGCGGCCAGCTTGCGCGCCACCGTGGTCGGAGCCTGACCGCGCTCGGACAGGCTCGCCGCGTACCGGCGCAGCGCGCGGACCTCGACCGACGCCGGCTCGAGCCGGGCCGCGCTGGCCCAGGCAGCGAACTGGCCCGCGTCGATCCCGTAGGCCCGGCGCGTCTTGGGCGCCATGGCGCGGCGACGCAGGTCACTGTCCAGGGCCATCAGCGCGCCGCTCCAGGCCTCGGTCAGCTGCACGCTCTCGGTCGTGGTCGGCATCGCGATCCGCTATTCGGCGCCGAGGCGCACCACCCTTCACCCGATGTACACCGGGGTACCGAGCGGTGTCTGGTTGTAGAGCTCGATCACATCCGGGATCGCCATGCGGATGCAGCCGTGCGAGGCCGCGGTGCCGAGGGAGCTCAGCTCGTCCGTGCCGTGGATCCCGGCCCCGTCGAAGAAGCCCATCCACCGCGCCTTGAGCGGGTCGGCCGGACCCGGCGGGATCGTCTGCCCAGCCAGCGAACCCGCCCACGCGCTGTTGGGGACGTGCCACGAGGGATCCGTCTGCTTGTCCTGGATGTGATACAGCCCGGCGGGCGTCTGCAGCCCGGCCATCCCGACAGCGATGCGGTACTGCTTGACGAGCCGCAGGTGCTTCCACAGGCGCAGCCTGAAGGCGGCACGGTCCACCGTGATGACCGCGGGGTAGCGCGCGGCCAGCATGCTCGTGGTGACCTTCGGTGGGATCGCCCGTGTGGGGATCGTGATCGGTCTCCGCACGGTGCCGGCGGCCAGCGCCTGTTTGAATCTGCATCCTCAGGCGACCCGCATCGACGGCCAGCCCCCTGCGGCTGGCCACCGGCCCGACCGACTTCCCCGAGATGGTCACCGTCGCATTGCGCATTGGCCGGTCGAGCGCGTGCCGGATGCGGTCGACAAGCTCATCGACGGCGGGACGTGAGACGATCACCGCCGGTTCGAAGTTGGCGTGGATGGCGCCGCCGCTGAGCGATCGCAGGACCCGGGTGAACAGGTTGTCGGCCCGCGTCCGGGCCACAGCCTGATTCACCGCGGCCGCGGCCTCGACGCGCAGATGCGCCGCGGTGGGCGTCAGGCGGAATCGCCGCCGGCCGTCGCGCAGGATGAGCGCGGTGTGGAGTCGAGCCGTGTAGGCCGCACGCAGCCGCGAGCGCGCCTGGACGACGGTGAGGCCGCCGACGTCGACGCCGCCGCCCACGGTGATGCCGTCGGCGATCGTGTGCGCCTGCGAGGAGTCGTAGGCGAGCAGGGCACCCGCCCCGCCCAACATAATGGCGATCGTCAGCGCTACCGCGACGAACGACCAGTGGCGCACCTACTCGACGTTGACCAGCGTCCCGATCGGTGTATACGGGTAGACGTGGCCCGCGTCGCTGGTGTCCATCTCGACGCACCCGAGGCTCTGCGGGAAGCCGTACTGCGCGCGACTGAACGCATGCAGGGCGTCACCGCCGTTGAAGTAGCTCACCCACTGAATGCCGGGGTCGCTGTACGTGCTGCCGTCGGGGTTGGTGCCGCTCATCGTGGTCACGGGGACATGCTCGAACACGGGGAACGTGCCTGAGGCGGTCGGCGCCCCCGGGATCCCGGTGTTGACGGGGGCCGTCATGACCGTCTTGCCGCTGTGCCACAGGGTCAGCGTCTCGGGGCTGGCTTCCTTGTTCACGTTGACGTACGTGTAGCCGAACTTCGACGACTTGCCCTCGGCCACGGCCGTGAACAGGGCCTTCCACACAGCGGGATCGGCGGCCTCGCCAGCGGTGGGCAGAGTCAGGCCGTGGTCGTTCTCGAAGGCCATCAACGCGCCCTGGGTCATCGGGCCGTTGGCGCCGGGCTTCCACTCATTTCTCAAGCCCGACGGGACGTTGGACCAGCGCCACGTGAACGTTCCCTTCGGAGGCTTGGCCGCCGCGTTGAGCTGTGCCTCCGGGCTGGAGGCGATGGCGTGCTTGGTGTGGAAGTTGAGCGGCAGGTAGGCGAGCTGGGCGAGCAGCTGTTGCAGCCGCAGCGGAGACCCGCCGGGGACGGTGTAGCTGGCGCTGACCGAGGAGGTGCCGCTGTGGCCTCCGATCAGCCGCACGCCGCTCGGCAGGCCGATCGAGACATGGGCGCCGAGGCCGTAGCCGTAGCCGGTGGGCTGGAACTGGATCGTGTGGCTGTTGACCGTATGCCAGGTGCCCGGGGTGGTCGGCTCCACCGGCGGCCGGTGGTTACCCAGGGCCTGGTCGACGGTCTTGGAGAAGGTCAGGGTGATCTTGGAGGTGGGCAGGATCGAGGTGCCCGGAGCGGGGCTCGACACCGCGGTCGCGGTGGACGAGCCGGCCGGGAACCAGCTGATCACTGCGGGCTTCGAGGTCTCCCAGGCCAGCGGCGCCGCCGCCACCAGCGCCGTCCCCGCCGGCGCCAGGCGCTTCAGCTTGATAACCGACAGCGGGCTGTGCAGGACGCGTCGCACGAGGCTTCCCGGCTCGCCGTAGGAGAACGTGCGGACCGGCGCCTTGAATTTGAGCGTTACCGGCTCGCCCGCCTTCAGCGTCAGGTAGTGCTGCTTCAGGCTGGCCACCGGAGTGACCATCGTCATGTGCAGCTTCTGCGTCTTGCCGTTCAGCCAGGCTGACCACCCCGGTCGCTTGACGACGACGTCGATTGTCACCTTCTGGTTGGCCCGCAACAGCCCGCGCGGCCAGATCTGATCGCCCTTGAGATAAATGGGCACGCGCCGGGCGTGGGGCCCGGTTGTGACGATCACGCTCTCGATCGTTCCGCCCTGGAATGGCATGTCGACGCGCGCGAGCGCGGTGGAATCCGTGCTTAGGCTCGCGTTGCCCGTGGTAAGAAGGAAGAGCGCAGCGCCCCCCAGCACCAGCACAAGCAGGGCTAGTCCGCCCAGCACGATACGGCCGCGACGCGGCCGGCGGCTCGAAACAGGCGGCGGCGGAGGCGTCCGGCGGCCCGGACGCTCAACGGTAGCTGGGGGTCGTAGATATGAAGCGCGCGCCACTAAGAGTCTCCTAGGTCGGAAATGCTACCGGCATTGACGGCAATACCACTTTTTCGTTTCGTGAAGCGAAAGGTTTGCATCGGGTTCTTCTTGCTCAACCTCCCGGCTCCTGCCCCGTTGCAGACCCCTGCTTAAGCCTAGCCAGATTTTGCTCTAAGGCCAAGATGACCTGTCGGCGCGCCCGATGGGCGGCCTCGTAGACGTGTAAGCGCTCCAGCGCCTCGAGGTCGAGCGAGGGGATGATTTCGACCAGTTCGCCCTCGGCGAGATCGTCGTATCCGCCGCCATCGTGGCGGTCATTTCCCGGGTCTTCGGCCGCGCGGCTCCGCGAGCGCTCGGCCTGCACGCTCGGGCTCCAGCGCAGGAACTCCTCGACCGCGGGCTCGTAGCGATACGAGGTCTCGCCCCGGCCGAGAAGGGGGCGCAGCCGCTCGTGGGCGCGCAACTCGATCACCGACTCGCGACTGGTGTAGCGATACTCGTAGCCCGCGACCTTCAGCCGTCGGTTGTCCAGGCCGCGTCCGTGGCGAAGTTGGTGGACCATCTCGACCGGGACTCGGAGCCCGAGCCGGCGCAGCTGCGTCGCCGCAAAGCCGAGCCCCCACGGCGGCAGCACCGGTAGCAGGGGCTTGCCCATCAGTGCGGCGACCTCTGATAGCGGCAGGACACCGTCAGCAGCGACGTTGTACGGGCCGGGGAGCGTGCGCTCCAGGGCATGGTACAGCGCGCCCACGACATCGTCCCCGTGGACGAACTGCATGCGAGGATCGAAGCCGAGCACCGAGGTCACGGCCGGCAGGCCGAGCCAGGCGAGAAGCGAGCCGCCCGACTCCCCGACGAGAACGTCGGTCACCCGCATGACCGTCACGGTCACCCCCGGCCTGGTGGCCGCGAACTCGCCCACGGCTTGCTCCGCTGAGGCGACTTCGTGCTCGATCGCCGTGCGGCCCGACCCGGCACCTGACATCTCCTCACTGAAGAACGACGGATCGCCGGCGGCCGAGCCGTAGTAGTGAGCCGAGGACTTGAAGACCAACCTGCGCACCGAATCGGCCCGGCAGGCTTCGAGCAGCTCGGCCGTATCGTGCAGGTTGACCTCGCGCGCCTGGCGACTCGAGGCGAGCAGGGGATCGGCAATGAGCCGCGTGTCAATCACCGTGTCGATCCCCACCGCCTCGATGATCCGGCGCAGCTGCACGGCCGCCATGGGGACGCGCACGAATTCGACGCGGGCGAACTCGTGGGTCGGGTCCTCGGTGTCGACCCCGACGATCGCGTCAATCCGCCGGTCCGGCTCCAGCGCCTGGGCGAGCCGCCCGCCCAGCCACGAGGAAACGCCGGTGATGAGGACTCGGCTGGCGACCGTCGCGGCCATCGCTCACCCCAGCCACACGCTGCGACGCGCCGCCACCATCTCGAGCAGGTTCTCCTGAATCAACGCCCGAATCGACTCGTCAACCCCCTCGATGTCGTTGTCGGGTGCCACCGCTGCCAGGAAGCGGAGCCTGAACTTGGCCGGGAGTGGAGGTGTCACGGTGATCGGTAGCCGTCTGAGCGCGGCGCTCAGTGGTGCCGCTTCCTCACCGCCGACGACAGCGACGGGGACGATCGGCACGCCGGCTCGCGCCGCCATCGCCGTCCAATCGGGGGCGAACTCTCGGAGCTGATAGCGACGTCGGAATGGCCTGGCGGCCCCGTCCAGCCGTTCGGGAAACGCCAGCACGAGCTCGCGCTCGTCGAACAGCAGCCGGTGGAGGTTGGCGGGGTGGTCGGCGACCACCCCGACCTTTGTGGCCAGCATGCCCAGACCGGGCACGCGCTTGATGCCCGCCTCGGCGGCGACATGGACCAGGCGAGCGCGCGGATGCTCGTCGCGGATCGCCTTGGCGATCATCGCGCCGTCGGAAAGCGCGCCGCCGGACCGATTGGCGAGCAGCAGAGCGCCGCCTTCGGCGGGCACGTTCTCAACGCCCTCGAGCTCCACCCTGAACCAGTAGTGGTAGAGAAAGCCGAAGACCGTGCGATTGGCAAATCTGTCGACCCGCTCCGAACGTCCCCAGTCATCGATGCGGCGCTCGGACTCGAGCCCGGGGAGCTGGTCGCGCAGCTCGGTCTCGGGGCCCAGCGGCAGCCGGCCGTAAACGTCGCTGATGGCGAGTTCGACCGTCCGGCCCGCGTCATCGGGATGATCCATGGCGGGCGATTGTTCCAGGGCTGCGCGCCCCGGGCGCTCAGCGCGTGACGGCGCCCACGGCGGCGCTCGAGACCAGCCGCGCGTATTTGGCCAGCGCGGGACCCGGCCGAGGCCGCTCGGGCGGCCGGTAGTCACGCAACCGCGCGGCGATCTCCTCGTCCGACAGCGCGACATCGAGGCGACGTGCGGCCACGTCGAGCGTGATCTGTTCGCCTTCGCGGACGATGCCGATCGGCCCACCGCGCACGGATTCGGGCGCCACGTGGCCGGCCATGAGACCACGCGTGGCGCCGGAGAACCGGCCATCGGTGATCAGCGCGACGTCGCCGCCGAGCCCCTCGCCAACCAGCGCGGCGGTGACCGCCAGCATCTCACGCATCCCGGGACCGCCCGCCGGGCCCTCGTTGCGGATGACCACGATGTCGCCGGGGTTGATCGCCCCGGCGGTGACCGCCGCCATCGCATCCTCCTCAGACTCGAACACGCGCGCCGGGCCGCTCTGCTGGCGGCGCTCATAGCCGGCCAGCTTGACCACGCAGCCTTCGGGCGCGAGGTTACCGCGCAGAATCGCCAGCCCGCCGGTGGGGCTGAGCGGATCGTCCAGGGGACGCACGACGCGCTGTCCCTCGGTTTCCGTGGCCGCATCGGCGTGCTCGCCCACCGTGCGGCCGGTGACGGTCTGCGCGTTCTCGTGAAGCAGCCCCGCGTCCTTGAGTCGTTTGAGCACGAGCGGAACGCCGCCCGCCTCGTACAGGTCGGGGGCAACGAATTGCCCGCCCGGCTTCAGATCGCACAGCAACGGCGTGCGCTCGCTGATCCGGTCGAAGTCGTCGATCGACAGCTCGACGCCCATCTCGGCGGCCACGGCAAGCAGGTGGAGCACGCCGTTGGTCGAGCCACCGCTGCAGGCGACCGCGGCGATTGCATTTTCGAGGCTGTCGCGAGTGATGATGTCGCTCGGGCGCTGGCCGCGCTCCAGGACGTCCATGACCAACCGTCCGGCAGCCTCCGCAACCTCCGCCTTGTGCGGATTCGTGGCCGGGACCATCGAGAACCCGGCCGGCGAGATGCCGAGCACCTCGAAGGCCATCGCCATCGTGTTGGCGGTGAACTGACCGCCGCACGCACCCGCGCCGGGCGAGGCGACGTTCTCGAGCTCGGTCAGCTCGGCGTCGGTGATGCGCCCGGCCGCCCGCGCACCCACGGCTTCGAACACCTCCTGGATCGTGACCTGCTCGCCGTGGAGATGTCCGGGCATGATTGAGCCGCCGTACAGCATCACGCTCGGCACATCGAGCCGGCACAGGGCCATCACGGTGGCCGGGATCGTCTTGTCGCAACCGCTGATGGCGATCACAGCGTCGAACATGTGGGCGTCGCAGACGAGCTCGATCGAGTCGGCGATCACCTCGCGGCTGACCAGCGACGCGCGCATCCCCGGCGTGCCCATCGTGATGCCGTCGGAGATGGCAATCGTGTTGAGCTCCATCGGGGTGCCCCCACCCTCCCGGATGCCCTGCTTGACCTTTGCGCCCAGCGCCCGGAGGTGGAAGTTGCACGGCATCGTCTCGATCCACGTGTTGGCCACCCCGATAATCGGCTTGCTGAGGGCTTCGTCGTCATAGCCAATGCCCTTGAGGTAGGCCCGCGCAGCGGCGCGGCTGGGGCCGTCGGTCAGGGCGCGGCTGCGATGCTTGAGATCGAATGAGGTCATGTTCGGAGGGGGTGGTGGTTGACGCGGGTCGTGGTGACGCCGCATGGGCTGGCGCGGCCCTCGGGTCGTCGCGGCGCTGACTGTACCGGGCGGCGAGGGCCCGGAGAGAGCCCGTCCGACTTCAGCCGGCGGTGTCGATGCGCTCTGAGGTCGACCGGTTCGCGGCGGCACGCATCCGCGCCTGCTCCCACTGCGACAGGCGCCAGAGGTCGCGCTTGACCTGCGCGGGGTCGAGCTGCCGACCCGGAAGGTGCATGTTGGCGGTCGAGATCAGGCGCCGCTCGTCGCCGGTCAGCGCCATCCACTTGGCCAGCACATCGTCCGAGTCGGGCAGCCGGGCGCTGCCGTAGGGCCGGGTGGCGTCGGGGAAGGCGACGCAGTATTCGCTCAGCAGGCGGCGCGTCTGGGGCACGTAGGCGATGATCGGGCGGTGGGGGTAGATCAGGTAGGCGTACGGCGCACCGCTGTCGCCGGCGAGGTCATCCGGGACATTGGCCTGGCCGCCCCACACGCGGACGAAGCCGAGGTCGCGGTACATCGACCATTCCTCTTCGTTCACGCACGACTGCAGCAGCGTCCGCGCCTTCTGCTCGGCCCGCCGCTCGCGTCCGGGATCGTACGGCGTGACCGGAGTCCGCTGGCGCCGGGCCCGATGACGCTCCCACCGTTCCTCGACCATCGGCACGACCAGCTCGGAGATCAGCGCCAAGGCGACGAGCGCGGTCGCTGCGAGGGCAAGCAGCACCGCAGCGCCAGACGACCTACCGGCCGCCTGCTGCCCGCGGAAAGAAGATCACGCGGTCAGCGTCTCGTGGGACGTCCTCAAAGCTCCGGACCATGCGGGACTCGCGCTTGCCGGCCTCCCCGACCGTCGGTACCGCGGCCCACATTCCGCCGTCAAGCTGCCGTCGAAATTCCTCCACCAGCCGCTCCTCGTCCTCGGCCAGCTCGACATCGCCTTCCGCAAGCAAGATCTCTCCATGCCCTGGCTTCATCCGCAGAAAGCGCACGTCAGGATTATGTCAAAAGCCGCCTGGGCTCCCGACCGGCTGCTTGCAGAGGGTGTCTAACGTCCCAGGCCGAGGACATTCACGGGCCCTGGTCCGCGACCGACGCCGACCAGGCCGTTGGCCACCGCATGCGCGGCCATCCTCTTCGCGACCCGCGCCGCCTGCAGCGGCCGATCGCCCAGGGCCAGACGGGCCGCCAGCACCGATGAGTGCGTGCAGCCCGAGCCGTGGGCAGCGCCATCCGGATGACGCTCGCCGGGGATCTCGACCAGCTCGCTTCCGTCGAAGAAGACGTCCACGGCCCGCTCAAGGTGGCCGCCGGTGACCACGACGACCTCGGGGCCGAGATGGCGGACTGCCCGGGCGAGAGCGGCGATGTCGAGGGCCGCGGCGGCGCCGGCGGCATCGGAGGCACCGTCGGTGTCCTGCACCACCAGCGCACGTGCCTCCGGGAGGTTCGGGGTCGCGACCGTCGCCCGCGGCAGCAGCAGCTCGACCAGCGCCGCGCGAGCGGCCGGCTCGAGCAGCTCGGCGCCGGACTCCGAGACCATCACCGGATCGATGACCACCGGAGTGTCTGGCGCCAGTTCGCCGAGGGCACTGGCCACGGCCTGGATCGTTGCAGTCGTGCCCAGCATCCCGATTTTCACCGCGTCGACGCCAATATCGGTATGTACCGCGCGGACCTGCTCAATGATGATGTCCGGCGGGATGTGATGGATCGCGCTCACCCCGGTGGTGTTCTGGGCTGTGATGGCGGTGATCGCCGTCATCCCGTGCACGCCGCAGGCGGCGAACGCCTTCAGGTCGGCCTGGATCCCCGCCCCGCCGCCCGAGTCCGAACCGGCGATCGACAGCGCGCAGGGAGTCCGCGAGGTGCTCACCCGGGCGAGCTTACTCAGGGCATGGCCGCCCACCTCCCTCCCGGTTGCCGCCGGACGTAGCCACTGAGCTCGAGGCTGGCCAGCATGGCCAGACCGTCTTCGACCGTGAGCCCCGCCCGCGCCAGCGCCAGCGCCGTGTCATCAACACTCGCGATCGCGTGCAATAGCTCGCGCTCGACACCGCCGAGCGCCGGTCGAGGGTCGATGGCGGTGCGCACGCCCGCGCCAAACACCGCGTCGAGCGCGTCCTGGGCGTCGCGAATCAGAACCGCACCCGTGGCCAGCAGCCGATGTGGCCCGGCGGCCAGCGGCGCCGTGACCCGGCCCGGCACGGCTCCCACAGCGTGCCCCAAGCGGCGGGACATGGCGGCAGTCAGAAGCGCTCCCGACTGCTCACCGGCCTCGACCACGATGGTCAGCGCGGCCAGCGCAGCGATCACACGGTTGCGGGCCGGGAACATCCACCGCCACACCTCGCTCCCGGGCGGCAGCTCGGACACGGCCACCCCGGTGACGCAGAGGCGTCGGTACAGACTCCGCTTGCTCGCGGGGTACGGGCGGTCGGCCGCGGACGGCAACACGGCGATGGTCGCCCCGCCACCGTCCAGCGTCCCGCTGTGGGCGGCGGAATCGACCCCGAGCGCCAGGCCGCTGAGGACTGCCACCGACGCAGCACCCAGCCCCCGTCCCAGGGAGTGAGCCACCTCGAGGCCGTAGCGCGAGGCTCTTCGGGAGCCAACGATGGCCACGGGATCGCCGGCGGCCAACTCGAGGAAGTGCTCAAGGCCACCGACCACGTGCAGCACGGCCGGCGCGCTGTCCAAGTCGTGCAGTCGCCGCGGGTATTCCGGCTGGCAGCGGCAGATCGTCTCCATGTCCGCACGCTCACACCGTTCACGCGCCGCGTCGACGTCGAAGCTCATCAGCTCGCGCGCCACCGCCTCTCGCTGCCGACCGGCCACGGCCCCGATCAGCCCCTCGTCGTCGAGGCACAGCACAGCGTCGATATTTGCGCGCGCCACCTCAAGATGGCTGGCCAGGCGAGAGAGCAGCCACGCGCGTGCCAGGCAGTCGCGACAGGCTCGCTGCACGGTCTGGACACTCATGCCGCCAGCGCGTGCTCGGCCGAGCCTCGCTGCCTCAGGCTGAGCGCTGTCAGCACGTCGTTCAGGCGCACGCGCTCGTGTCCCTTGAGGTCGGCGATCGTCCGCGCCAGGCGAAGCACGCGGTGCCGCCCGCGCGCGGTCAGCGCTCCGATCGAGTACGCGCGCCCGAGCGCATCCTCGGCGTCGGGCTCGAGTCGAACGTGCCGCTGCACGAGACGACCGTCCATCTCTCCGTTGCAACGGGCCGCACCGGCCAGCCGCCGGCGCTGACGCTCGCGGGCCTCAGCCACGAGCCCGCGCGCGGTGGCGGAGTCGATCGCCGGCGCGGCGCGCAGCTCGCGCTCGGCCGGGCGCCCGACGTTGACCAGGAGATCCATCCGGTCAAGCAGCGGCCCGCTCAACTTCCGCCGGTGGCGTCGCATGTCCGCCTCGCCGCAGGAGCACTTGTCCTCCACGCCGGCAAAGCCACACGGGCACGGGTTGGTGGCCGCGACCAGCATGAACCGCGTCGGGAACACGAGCGCGCGCTGGCCGCGGACGATCGTGACCGAGCCGTCCTCGAGCGGCTGGCGCAGCGCCTCGAGGCTCGAGCGCTGAAACTCGGACAGCTCGTCGAGGAACAGGACGCCGTGGTGGGCCAGCGTCGCCTCGCCGGGTCGGGGCGGGGCGCCGCCACCGACGAGCCCGGCCGGCGAGATCGTGTGGTGCGGAGCCCGAAACGGCCGACGGGAGATCATGCCGTCTGCGTGGAGCCCGGCCACGCTGTGGATGCGCGTGACCTCAATCGCCTCGTTGCGCGACATGACGGGCAGGATCGAGGGGATCCGTCTGGCCAGCATCGTCTTGCCCGTGCCCGGCGGACCCTCGAACAGCAGGTTGTGGCCGCCGGCGGCGGCGATCTGGAGCGCGAGCAGCGGCGCGGCGTGTCCCCTGACGTCGGCGAGGTCGGGTTGCGCCCCGTCGTCGTCGGATGGCACAAGCGGCGCCGGGAGCGCCGGGATGGTGCCACCGCGCAGCACGTCGGCGGCGGCAGCCAGCGTCGACACGGCGGCGACCCGCAACGAGTCCACCAGCGCTGCCTCGCGGGCGCGCTCCCGGGGGACGATCAGGTGGCGCAGGCCCGCCCGGCTAGCACCTTCGGCGACGGCCAGCGCACCGGACGAATCGCGCAACTCGCCGCCGAGCGACAGCTCCCCGAACACGGCCCATGAGCGAAGGGCGTCGGCAGGGATCTGGCCGCTGGCGGCGAGCACGGCCAGGGCCAGTGCCGCGTCAAACCCGGGGCCGACCTTGCGCAGGAAGGCCGGCGCCAGGTTGGCCGTGATCCGCGTCTGCGGAAACTCGAAGCCCGAGTTCTGGATGGCCGAGCGGACGCGGTCGCGCGATTCGCGTACGGCAGCGTCACCGAGACCGACGATCGTGAAGGTCGGCAACCCTGAGCGGATGTCGACCTCGACCCATACCTGGCGCGGATCGACCCCGTCGATGGCAAACGTGGCGACGCGCGCGAGCATGCTCCAACGCTAGGCACGATCGTGTGCCGTGTGGGTGACGCCGTGTGCCAATTCTGCGCAACTCGAGCCAGCTTCTTGCTGCAAATCGCCATAATCCGCAACCCACCAGTCACACGTTTCGGCGTAGCGTCTGGTCAATGTCGAATGACCTGCGTCATCGCCTCGGTCGTCTCGGCGAGCAGCTGGCGGCCGACCATCTTTCCCGGCGCGGCTTCGAGATCCTGCAGCGCAACTACCGCACCAGGTGGGGCGAGCTCGACATCGTCGCGTTCGACGGCGGGACGCTGGCCTTCTGCGAGGTCAAGACGCGACGCCTGCGACCGGGGACGGGAAATCCGTTCGATGCCGTCGATCGCGCCAAGCGCGCCCAGGTGCGCAAGATGGCCGGCCAGTGGTTGATCGAGCAGTCCAATCGCCCCTATGCCGACGTGCTGCGCTTCGACGCGATCGGCGTGACGTTCAATCCGGCCGGCGAGCTCGTCGCGCTCGAGCACCTGGAGGGTGCCTTCTAGGTGGCCCCGCGACTTGAGTCCAACGATGTCCTAAATAATCACCGACAACGTTGGAGTCAACGTGTGAGCGCCCGCCGAGATGAGCCCCGCCCAGACGCGAACCCGCCGAGATGAGCCCCGCCCAGACGCGAACCCGCCGAGACGCGGACCGACGGAGACCGCCTACGAGGCCTCGACGGCCTCGAGCGCCAGCTGCTGGTAGGCCGCCGACTGGAAGGACAGCCGGTGCAGGGGCGACACGCCCAGCCGCTCAATCGCCTCGCGGTGCTCCGGCGTGGCGTAGCCGACATGCTGGGCGAACTCCCATCCCGGATGGGCGGTGTCGGCCCGGCGCATGTAGCGATCGCGCGTCTCCTTGGCGATCACGGAGGCGGCGGCGATCGCGGCGCTCTTGGCATCGCCGCCGATCACGGCGCGCTGTTCGTGGTCCAGCCTGGCCACCGGGAAACCGTCGCTGAGGCAGACGCACCGGGGGCACGCCACCCGGGCCAGCGCGTCACGCAGCGCCGCGAGGTTGGTCACGTGGAGCCCGCGGGCGTCGATCCCAGGCGCACACCTGGTCACCACGGCCACCTTGGCGGCGAACCGCAGGATGACCGGATAGAGCTCGGCCCGGGCCTCGTGGGTCTGCTGCTTGGAGTCGTTGAGCGCGCCGAGCGCGCGCACCTCGCCAGGGCCGATGCGCTCGAGGTCGAACAGCACGGCGGCGGCGACCAGGGGCCCGGCCAGGCAGCCTCTCCCGGCCTCGTCGGCCCCGGCGATGAAGCGGAAGCCGAGTCCCCGGTCGAAGGCGAACAGCTTGCGTGCCGCGCGCTTGGAGCGCGGCGAGCGCTTAGAGGAAGCCGATGCGGTCCGGCGGCCAGTACGTGAAGAACGCAACGCCGATGACCCATTTGTCCGGGACGGGTCCCCAGAAACGGCTGTCTTCGGAATCGCCACGGTTGTCGCCCATCATGAAGTAATCGCCGGGCGGAATCACGATCGGTGCTCGGAAAGTGCAGTCAGGATTTGGTCCACAGGGCTCGATGTAGGAGTCCTTCTCAGGGACGCCGTTGCGGATCACGTGCCCGTTGATGATCGAGATCCGATCGCCAGGGCCCCCGACCACACGCTTAATGAACGTCTGGCTCGACTCGCCGGAGGTCGGCCTGTCGCACGCCTGTGGATGCCCGGCACCCTGGTTGGGGTTGCCGCACACCGGTTGAGCGGGGTCCGCGCCCTTGGGCGGGTGGAACACCACGACGTCCCCCACGCTCGGGTGGTTGATCAAACGGTTGGTCAGCACGCGCTGGCCGATCGACAGGGTGGGCTCCATCGATCCGCTGGGGATGCGGTAGGGCTTGACGATGAACGCCTGGATCAGCAGCGCCAGTCCGACGGCGATGGCCACCGTCAGCACGAGCTCGATCAACGACTTCATCGGCGATTTCGATGAGCTACCGGACCTGGCCATCGTTTGCCTAAAGGATGCCGATCCGATCCGGGGGCCAATACGTGAAGAACGCCTTGCCGATGATCCAAGCCTTGGGCACCGGACCCCAGAACCGGCTGTCCTCGGAGTCCGGGCGATTGTCACCCATCATGTAGTAATCGTCACGGGGAATCGTGATCGTGCCGGGAAAGTTGCAGGAGCCGCTGCCGTCGCAGGGGATCGTGTACGAGTCCTGTTCGGGCCTGCCGTTGCGGATCACATGACCGTTGCGGATCGAGATCCGATCGCCTGGGAGACCGACCACGCGCTTGATGAACGTCTCCGACGATTCCTGCTTCTGCTGGACACCGCACGGCTGCCGCGCGTCCTGGCCGGACTCCGTCTCGCCCTGGTTGGGGTTGGCGCACCCCGCGGCGTAGTTCTTGGGCGGGTGGAACACGATGATGTTGCCGACCTGGGGCGAGCTGAAATGCGTCCCGATCCGATTGACCAGCACGCGCTGCCCAATGTGTAGCGTCGGGAGCATCGATCCACTCGGGATGCGGTAGGGCTTGACGACGTAGGCCTGGATGGCCAGCGCCAACCCGATCGCAATCGCGACGATAACCACGAGCTCGACCACTGAGCTCACGGCCGACTTCTTTTTCTTGGTCACACCTATTCGTCGGCCGTGGGGGCCCGAGTCGCAGCCTCAGACTGCTCGGTGACCGCTGGCTCATCGGCAGCGCCAGCCTCCGGCGCTTCCGGTTGCTCGCTGGCCTCCGAGGGCGCAGCCGTCTCCGGCTCCGCCTCCGCGACGACCTCGGGCTCGGGCTCGGGAGCCTCCTCAGGGGCGACTTGCCCCGATGGTGCCTCCTCGGCCTCTTGCCTCGATGCTGCCTCCTCGGCCTCGGGAGGCGTCTCCGCAGCCTCCCCGGCCACCGAGTCCTCCGCCGGCTCCGCGGCCTCCCCGGCCACCGAGTCCTCGGCTGGTTCCACTGCCTCCGCGGCCGCGGAGTCCGTCGGAGCCTCCTCTGGCTCCGGCGCGTACAGGAGCTCGCGCTCGACGAACTCCTCCGGTCTGCTCGAGCGGCGCTCGCGGACCCGCGCCCGCTTGCCGACGCGACCGCGCAGGTAGTAGAGCTTGGCCCGGCGCACGTCGCCGCGCGCGGCGACCTCGATCCGTTCGATCTTCGGCGAGTGCAGCGGGAACGTCCGCTCCACCCCGACGCCGAAGGACTGCTTGCGAACCGTGAAGGTCTCGCGAGCACCGTGGCCCTGGCGTTTGATGACCACGCCCTCGAACACCTGCGTACGGCGCCGCGTGCCCTCGATGACCTGGAAGTGAACGCGGAGCCGATCCCCGGCGTCGAACGTCGGTACTCGACGGAGCTGTGCACGCTCCAGGCTGTCGATCACGGTGCTCATGGCAAATCAGCGCGGCGGGCCCGGCGGTCTGGCCGGAGGAGGGGGCGCTCAGAGCGCATTACGCAGGCCCCGCCCGCGACGAGCGGACTATGGTAGCGGAGACGCGTTTTCCCGATGCCGTCAGCTCTCGCGGCGCGCGTGGCTCTGGGCCAGACGCCACGCGCGAATCTGAGCGTGGTGACCAGACAGCAGCACGTCGGGGACCTTCCATCCGCGATATTCGGCCGGACGGGTGAAGTGCGGGTATTCAGGGGCGCCCTCGAGCGCCGCGCTGAACGATTCCTCGATCGCCGAGTCCTCATGCCCAAGGGCACCGGGAAGCTTGCGGATCACCGCGTCGCACAGCACCATCGCGGGCAGCTCGCCGCCGGCGAGGACGTAGCGCCCAATCGAGACCTGATCGGACGCGAAGTGCTCGAGGATCCGCTCATCGAAGCCCTCGTAGCGCCCGGACAGCACGGTCAGCGCGCGCTCGCCGGCCAGCTCGAGCACCAGCGCCTCGTCGAGCAGCCTCCCGCCCGGGGTCAGCGCCACCACACGCCGATCGCCTCGCAGCTCTACGGGGTCCCGCCCATAGCGCGCCCGCAGCGCGGCCTCGGCGACATCCACACGCAGGACCATGCCGGCGCCGCCTCCGAACGGAGTGTCGTCGACCTGGCCCGCGCTCAGCGGCGTGTGATCGCGATAGTTCACGTACTGGAGCCGCAGGGGACCAGCCAGAGCATTGGCAACGTGCCGCTGGGACTGAAACCATGCGAAGGCTTCGGGGAACAGTGTGAAGACGTCGATTTCCAGCGTCACGTCTCCCCCAGGAACCCAAGGTCGACGTCGATCTCACGCCGCCTGACGTCGACCCGGCGAACTGCGTCACTGATCAGCGGGACCAGGAGGTCGTCCCGGTCGTCGCGGCTCACCTCGAGGACCTCGCAGGAGGGCAGTGCCAGCAGCCGCCGAACCGTGCCGACCGCCACGGTCCCGTCACGCACCGCACACCCTTCCAGATCCTCGGCCCACCATTCGTCGGCCTCAAGCTCCGGCGCGTCGCCGCGCGCGACGAGCAGATCCTCGCCTCGCAGTTCCGCGGCCGCGTCGCGGTCTTCGCGCCCCTCGAGACGGACCAGCGGCCGCGAGTCGGTACCGGCCCGGCGGTTGATCCTGGCCGCGTGGCCCCGGACTACCACCCAGGCGCCTTCCGCGAGCAGCTGCGGGCGCGGATCGCGCACGTGAAAGCTGCCGTCGAGCCCGTGCGGACTTCCAACCCGGCCGGCGTGCAGCCATCCGCCGGAATCGCCCATGACTCCGCTACGAGTCGACGATGTCCACGAACACCCGCCGGCGATCGCGAACCGCGGCGCACTTGATCACCGTGCGCAAGGCGGCCGCTGTCCGCCCGCCGCGCCCGATCACGCTTCCGTAATCGTCGTCGGCCACCGACAGCTCGAGCACGATCGATCCATCGTCCTCCTGCACCTCGGTAACGCTGACCTCGTCGGGCTGCTCCACCAACCCGCGGGCCAGGTACTCGAGCAGATCCCTCACGTCGGCGATGGCAGCTATCGGATGCCTTGGGTGTGCAGTAGCTTGCGCACCGTATCGGTCGGCTGGGCGCCACGGGCGAGCCAGTCGCGGATGCGCTCCTCGTCGAGCACGATCGTCGAGGGCTCGGTCTGGGCGTTGTACTGCCCGACCGTCTCGATGACGCGCCCGTCGCGCTTGGAGCGCTGATCGGCGACGACAACCCGCCAGATCGGGTTCTTGCGTCCGCCGATGCGTGTAAGTCGTAGTCGTACAGCCATGTGCGCCGTCGAGGTTAGCGTGCCCGAGCTTCAATCGGCCGCTTCGGTGCGCCGCGACGTCTCAACGCGCCTGGCGCATCATGGCGCCGAGGTCCGGCATCCGGCCCTGCGCGACCTGGCGCATGACCTTGCGCATCTGCTCGAACTGCTTGATCAGCTGCTTGACCGCCTGGACGTTGGTGCCCGAGCCGCGAGCGATCCGCAGGCGGCGCGATCCCTTGATCAGCTCGGGATGGCGGCGCTCCTGAGGCGTCATCGACAGGATGATGGCCTGGATCCGGTCGAACTCACGCTCATCGACCTTGACGCCGCTCAGCTCCTTGCCGAGCCCGGGAATCATGCCCAGCAACGACTGGAGCGGGCCCATGCGACGCACCTGGCGCATCTGCTCGAGGAAGTCGTCGAGCCCGAACTCCTGCTTGCGCAGCTTGCGCTCGAGGTCGGCCGCCTGGCGCTCGTCGTAGGCCGTCTCGGCCTTCTCGATCAGCGTCATGACGTCGCCCATGCCGAGGATGCGCTGGGCCATGCGGTCGGGGTGGAAGCGCTCGAACTGATCGAGCTTCTCGCCCGTTGAGGCAAAGACGATCGGCTTTCCGGTCACCGCCTTGACCGACAGGGCGGCTCCGCCCCGGGCGTCGCCGTCGAGCTTGGTCATCACCACGCCGTCGAATTGGACGACCTGGGCGAACTGCTCGGCCACGTTGACCGCGTCCTGACCGGTCATGGCATCGACGACGAGCAGGATGTCGTGCGGTTTGACCGCTTTCTTGATGTTGGCCAGCTCCGTCATCAGTGCCTCATCGACGTGGAGGCGGCCACTGGTGTCGATGATCAGCACGTCCTTGCCCTCCGACATCGCGCGGTCACGAGCCCAGGCGGCGATCTTGACCGGATCGCGGTCGGTGCCCTGCTCGTAGACGTCGGCCCCCGCCTGGGCCCCGACCTTGACCAGCTGGTCGACGGCCGCGGGTCGGTAGACGTCGCAGGCGGCGACGGCGACTGAGGAGCCGTGCTCCTCCCGCAGGTATCGCGCGAGCTTGGCCGTGGCCGTCGTCTTGCCGGATCCCTGGAGCCCGGCCATCAGCACGACCGTCGGCGGGCGGGGCGAGAAGGAAAGGTCGCGTGCTGCGCCGCCCATCAGCTCGGTCAGCTCGTCGCTGACGATCTTCACCACCTGCTGTCCGGGGTTGAGCTGGCCGATCACGTCGGCGCCCAACGCACGCTCCTTGACGGCGCCCGTGAAGCTCTTGACGACCTTGAAGTTGACGTCGGCCTCGAGCAGCGCCAGCCGGATCTCCCGCATCGCGGCGTTGACGTCGTCCTCGGTCAGAGTCCCGCGCCCGCGAACATCCGCGAGCGTGGCCTGGAGCTTCTCGGCTAGCGAATCGAACATGCGCCCTTCACAGCCCTGAGGCTAGCGCGCGGGCAGCTCCCCGCCCCGCGAGTTCTCGCCGAGCG
Organism: uncultured Solirubrobacterales bacterium; assembly: GCA_963749545.1. Lineage (GTDB taxonomy): Bacteria > Actinomycetota > Thermoleophilia > Solirubrobacterales > Solirubrobacteraceae > Palsa-465. Next base: position 187,409 of record CAVVNG010000015.1, on the reverse strand, counting down.
CGCTGTCGGTGAACGCCTTGGCGATGCCACCGAATGCGTCGGCGAACTCGGACGGGATCACGAACACCTTGTTGGCGTCACCCTGGGCGAGCTGCGGCAGCATCTGCAGGTACTGATAGCTGAGCAGCTGACGATCGGGCTTGCCCTCGTGGATGGCGGTGAACACCGTCTCGATGGCCTTGGCCTGGCCCTCGGCCTTCAGGATCTCGGACTGCTTCTGGCCCTCGGCGGTGAGGACGGCAGCCTGCTTCTGGCCCTCGGCGGTGAGGATCTGGGATTGCTTGACGCCCTCGGCATTGAGGATCGCGGCTCGGCGGTCGCGCTCGGCGCGCATCTGCTTCTCCATCGCCTCTTGGATCGAGCCGGGCGGGTCGATCGACTTGATCTCCACCCGGTTGACCCGGATGCCCCACTTGCCGGTCGCCTCGTCAAGCACGCCGCGGAGCTGGGCATTGACGTGGTCGCGACTGGTCAGCGCGACCTCCAGCGTCATGCCGCCGACCACATTGCGCAGGGTCGTGACCGTGATCTGCTCGATGCCCTGGAGCGGGTTGGCAATCTCGTAGGTGGCCGATTTGGCGTCGGTGACGGTGAAGTACAGGACGGTGTCGATCTGGACGACCACGTTGTCCTCGGTGATCACCGGCTGCGGGGGGAACGAGACGACCTGCTCGCGGAGGTCGATGAGTGGTTTCAACCGATCCATGAACGGGACCAGGATGGCCAGCCCCGGCGTGAGCGTGCGGCTGTAGCGACCCAGCCGCTCGACGATGCCGGCCTTGGCCTGCGGAATGATCCGGACCGTTCGCGCAAACGCGATCAGTAGGAAGACAACAACGACTGCGGCGACGATTGCTCCAGCCATGGCCCAGCCTTTCCTCTATTCAGTTACCAGCGCCGTGGCGCCCTTGATCTGGACGACATGCACGCGGCTTCCGGCCTCGATCACTTGATCCTCGTCCAGTGATCGCGCCGTCCACACCTCGCCGTCGATTCTTACGCATCCGACCCCCTCATCGTTGGCTATGCGCTCCAGCACGATCGCCTGCTGGCCGACCAGCGCGGCTGTACCGGTACGGATCTTAGGCGGAACCTTCATGTGGGACTTGGCGATCGGACGCACCACGACCAGCATCAGCAGCGAGATCACAACGAATACGGCCCAGGCCGCGATTTCGCTCACGCCGGCAACGTCGACGACCGCTGCCCCGAGAGCTCCGACCGCGAACGGGGCGAGGAAAAACGATGTGGTGAGCATCTCGCCCACCCCAAAGACGCACGCTGCGATTACCCACAACACCCATCCGGACATCGTGTGGCGAGCTTACCGCCTCGAAGCCCTTTTCAGAACATTTGCACCGGTTTCGACGCGGGCGCTCATGCCGCGAGGAGGGCCTGCGCGAACTCGCTGGGCTCGAACGGTCTCAGGTCCTCGAGCTTCTCGCCGACCCCGATCAGCTTCACTGGGAGGCCCAGCTCGTGGGCGATCGCCAGCGCGATTCCACCCTTGGCGGTCCCGTCGAGCTTGGTCAGGACCAGCCCCGTTACGTCCACGGCCTCGGAGAACATCCTGGCCTGGCGGAGGCCGTTTTGCCCCGTGGTGGCGTCCACCGTCAGGAGGGTCTCATGGGGCGCCTCGGGGATCTGCTTGGCGATCACCCGGCGTACCTTTGCCAGTTCGGCCATGAGGTCATCTTGGGTGTGTAGCCGGCCCGCGGTGTCGATGATCGCCACATCGGCGCCGTCGCGCTTGGCGCTGGCGATCGTGTCATAGGCGACCGAGCCTGGATCGGCGCCGGGTGGACCCTTGACGAACGCGACGCCGGCGCGCTGCGCCCACAGCTCGAGCTGCTCGACGCCGGCCGCGCGAAACGTGTCGGCGGCCCCGACCACCACCGATCGCCCGAGCTCGTTGCGCAGATGCCACGCGAGCTTGCCCACGGTTGTCGTCTTGCCCGTGCCGTTGACTCCGGCGACAAGGATGATCGACGGTTGCGCGGTTAGATCGATGTGGTCGTCGCCGGTGCGGGCGATGTCGGCCAGCAGCTCCGTGAGGCGACTGGTCAGTGCCTCGCCTCCGGAGATCTCGCCGTCGGTCGCCTCACGCTCGAGTTGCTCGACCACCCTGGCCGTTGTACCAGCGCCCACGTCGGCGTAGATGAGAGCCTCCTCGAGCCGCTCCCAGGTCTCGTCGCTGAGATCTTCGAACAGCGTGGCCTGGATTTCACTGGTGAGCGCCTGGCGGGTCTTGCGTAGGTTCTCGCGCAGTCGGCGGAAGCGGCCAATCCGCCGCTCCTCGGTCGCCGCCGGCGGCTCGGGCTGGCTGGCCGGAGCCCCGCCGACGATGAACAGGTCTTGCCATTCGCGGGCCATCGGGCGGGCGACGTTAGCAACGCGCCCGGCTCTATGGCCCTATGCGGCCGCCGCCTCCTGCGGCAGGCGCCGCGAGATGACTTTCGAGATGCCATCCCCGCCCATCGACACGCCGTAGAGCGAATCCGCCGCCTCCATCGTGCGCTTCTGATGGGTGACGACGATGAACTGCGCGTGCTGCGCGTACTGGCGCAGGAGGTGCAGGAAACGGTCGATGTTGAGGTCGTCGAGCGCCGCTTCGACCTCGTCGAGGATGTAGAACGGACACGGACGGGCGAGAAACACAGCGAACAGGAAGGCCAGCGCGGTCATTGATTTCTCACCGCCCGAGAGCAACGTGAGCCGCTTCATTTCCTTGCCCGCGGGGGTGATCTCGATCTCGACCCCCAGCAGGTCCTCCTCTGGCGACTCGACGCCCTCGAGGTCCTCGCCGTCGCCCGTCCCACCGTCGGGGTCAGCGTCGGACTGGGCCGGCACCTGGAGACCGCCGAGCACCCGCGGGGCGCCCTCGCGCTCGGTCACCAGTCGCAGACGCCCTTTGCCGCCCGGGAACAGCTGCCCCACGAGCTCCTCGAAGTTGCCGGCCGCGGCCTGGAAGGTCTCCTCGAAGGTGTCGCGGATCTGGCGATCGGTATCGGCGATCAGTTTCTCGAGCTCCCGCAGGGCGGTCTCGAGGTCGGAGCGCTGGCGCTCAAGCTCCTCCACGTGCTCGACGGCATCCGCATACTCCTGCTGGGCGAGCGGATTGACCGGGCCGAGCTGCTCGCGCCGGCGGGTCAGGCGCTCGAGCCGGACACGCAGTCCCTCGCGCTGCTCGTCGTCGAGCGGCTCCACCGCCGGCTCGGCCTCGAGTTCCAGACGCGCAGCGAGCTGACGGAGCTCGAGTTCGGCGTCGGCCAGCTGGTCGCGTACCCGCTGCAGTCGCACTTCCGTCTCGGTCAGCGCCTCGTTCTCCCGGTGAAGCTCGGCATGCAGCGTCGCCTCCTCCTGTGCGCAGGCGCGAAGCTCGGCCGCGACGTGCTCGCCGGCCTCGCGATCGGCGGTCAGCGCCGACTCGAACGCGGCGCGCCGATCAGCGATCGCCGCGCGCACGGCCTCGAGAGAGTCAAATACGACTCGCACCGCGGGAAGCAGCGCCTCGTCGCGAGCAACACCCGTCTGGAGGTGCTCGATCCGGTCCCGTCGCTCGCGCTGCTGGCGTTCGAACCGATCGAGCGTCGCGCGCTCGGCGGCCAGCTCGGCTGCCACCTGGGCGCGCCGGCCCGCGTTCGGTCCCTCGTCCGGCGCTGCGCGGCGCCGCTCGATCTGCGCCGCAATGCGCCGCTGCTGCTCGGCGGCGTCGTCGCGCGCTCTTACCGCCTCGTGATGGGCGGCGATCGAAAGCTCGCATTCAGAGTCGAGCGCGGCCGAGGCGGCGACGGCCCGCTCGACCTTCTCTCGACACGCCACCTCGGCCCCCGCCGCCGCCTCGCTGGCCCGAATGAGCTGCTCGCGACGGTTGCGCTCGGCCAGCACGCGTTCCTCGCCGGCGGCCGGCGCCTGCCAGATCTCACGGGTCCGTGACGACCACACGCGCCCCGAACGCGTCACGGCGACGCCGGCGAAGCCGTTCCGGAGTTCGTCGACGGTCTCCACCACCCACGTATCGGCCAACAGCGAGCGGGCCAGCGCGACGCCATCGCCGCGCCCCCGGACGTGGTCGGCCAGCGGTTCGGCGCCCGGAGCCGGCGGCGGACTGGTGCCGAAGGCCTCGGCGCCGCCCGCGCCGAGAACGAACGCCCGGCCCCCGTCGACCCCCGCCCGGTCGAGCAGGCTGGCGGCGGCCGACCGATCGGCGACCACTGCGGCGCGAAGCCGCCCGTCGAGGGCCGCGGCCAGGGCAAGCTCGTAGCCCGCGTCGACCTCGAGCTGATCGGACAGGGTGGCGGCCTCACCGGGGAGCGCGGCCTGGCTGCGCAAGAACTGGTTGACCGCGGCCAGCTCACCGCCGACCCGCGCGGCCTCGCGCCGCGCCGCCTCGACGTCACGTTCGGCGGCGCGCAGGTCCTGGCGCGCCGCCTCCACTCTAGTCTCGGCGCGCTTTCGCTCGCCCTGCGCCTCGTCGACACGGTCGCCGCGCTGCGCCACGTCGCCGGCGGCCTGTTCCAGCTGGTGTTCGAGCTCGGCCAGCTGGCGGGTCAGCTCGGCCTCGCGATCGCGGTCCAGGGCTTCGAGCGAAGCCTGGAGCGCGGCGATCCTGCTCGCCGCCTCAGGATCGGGAGTGTCTGTGGCGTCCTCGGCGGTCAGCGATTCCAGGAGCGACCGGGCCCGGGCGCTCCTCGCCGCGATTGTCTCAGCGCAGGCGCGCACGGAGTCGCTGCGATAGCCGACGCGCTCGCCGGCTGACCCGGCGGCGAAGTAGCGGCGTGAGAGCTCCTCCCGCTGGGCGCTGCGCCGGGAGAGAGTCTCCTCGGCCTCCTCGCGCCGTTTCCCCACAACCTGTAGGCGCTGCTCGACCTGCTCCCGGCGAGTCCGCGCCGTGGCCGCGGAGGTCTCAGCGTCGGTCAGGGCCGACCGCCGGGCGCGCACATCGTCGCGCGCGAGTTCCCAGCGTGCCTCCAGCGACTGTCGCTCCAGCCGGGCGTGCAGCTCGGCCGCCTCGGCCTGGCGCTTGAGTGGACGGAGCCGCGAGCGTGCCTCACGCTCGACGTCCAGGGCTCGGTCGAGGTTGTCCTGCGTGCGCGCGAGCTTGAGCTGGGCGCGGCGGCGGCGCTTACGGTGCTTGCCCAGGCCGGCGGCCTCTTCGATCAGCAGACGCCGGTCCCGCGGCTTGGACGTCACGATCGCCTCCACCCGCCCCTGGGAGATCACCGAGTGCATCTCCTTGCCCAGGCCGGTGTCCGACAGCACCTCGATCACGTCGATCAGGCGGCAGCGGGCGCCGGCCAGCCGGTACTCGCCCTCGCCGCTCCGGTCCAGCCGGCGGACGATCGACACCTCGGGCACGCCAAGTCCGAGCGAACCATCGCTGTCATCGAGCACGAGCTCGACCTCGGCCGCCCGTCCGGCCTGGCGCCCGGGCGAGCCGCCGAAGATCACGTCCTGCATCGACTGGCCGCGTACGGCGACCGGCGATTGCTCGCCCAGCGCCCACAGCACGGCGTCGGTCACGTTGGACTTGCCTGAGCCGTTGGGTCCGACGATCACGCTGACTCCGGGCCCGAACTCGAGCCGGGTGCGATCGGGGAACGACTTGAACCCCTTGAGGGTGATCGACTTCAGGTACATCGCGCTAGGGGACCCACTACTCCTCGAGCGCCTCGAGGACGGCCTGCGCCGCCTCCTGCTCGGCGTCTTTCTTGCTGCGACCCGTTCCTCGACCAACCTCCACGCCCTCGATCATTGCGCTGATCGAAAATGTGCGGTTGTGCGGGGGACCCGCCTCGCCGACCACCGAGTAGCTCACCACTGTGCCGCGGCGCGCCAATCGCTCCTGCAGCGCGGACTTGAAGTCGACCGGGTGCTCGAGCGCGTCCTCGATCTCGGGCTCGAACGCCGCCACGACCGCGGCCGCCGTGGCCTCGTAGCCGAAGGCGAGATAGCAGGCTCCGATCACTGCTTCGATCACCGAGGCGAGCACCCGCTCGGTCGAGACCAGCGCATCGACGCTGGGGCCGGCCGCATCGGGCGCGATCGCCTTCATTCGCTCGGGCAGCATGAGGCGCTCGGCAACGGCACGGCATGAGCGACCCGATACGGCCTGGGCGCGGATCTTGGTCAGCCGGCCGGCGCCGAAGCGCTCGGCCTCGAGGCGGGGGTACAGATGCGCCGTCACGGCCAGGGCGAGCACGCTGTCGCCGAGGAAGGCGAGTCGCTCGTAGGAGTCCGCCCGCCGTACGGTCCACGAGGCATGCATGAGGACCGAGGTGGCCAGGTCCTCCGGCAGTTCCCCCATCAGGCCGGCCAGCATCGCCACGGAGGTGCCGCGAAGCGCCGTGGACGCCTTGCATTTGTCGGTCACTCAGTCTCAGGGCCTTGGCTCGCTGCCGCTGACGGTGCACCACCACCGGCGTTGCTCGCGAGCACGAACTCGACGGCCTGACCCACGGTCAGGATCTTGGCCGCCTCCTCGTCCGAGATCTTGACGCCATAACTGTCCTCGAGCTCCTGGACGAGGGTGTACAGGTCCAGGGAATCAGCCTCCAGATCCTCCTTGAAGCGCGTCGATTCCCGGATCCCGTCCGGGTCCAGCTCAAGCTCGTCGGCGAGATGGGCGCGGATCAGCGCAAAGACCTGCTCGCGATTCATCGGCCCGACACCGTAGCCGTCGGTTCGGACGGGGTCTCGCGGTCACCAGATCTCAGCGCTCCGGCCTCGAGCAGAGCGGCGCGAGTACGCCCGATGACATCCTCTTGAACGCCCCGCGCAGCGACCTCGATCGCGCGCGCGAATCCGCGCCGCGTAAACCGACCGTGGGCGATCACGCCGAGTTGTCGCAGGCCGAGCATGTACGCCCCGCCCGGACCTTCGGGATCGATCTCGTCGCGAAGCCGCTGGACCGCCGGGCGCAGCAGCCAACCGCCGAGCTTCGCGCGCGGCGAGCTCATCGCCGCCTCGCGGATGGCCCGCATCGTGCGTCCGGAGACACCTTCGATCAGCTTCAGCGTGATGTTGCCGGTGAATCCGTCCATGACGACCACGTCGGCGACGCCCTCGGTCACCTGGGTGCCCTCGATGTTGCCGACGAAGTTCAGGCCGGCACCGCTCGTTCCGGCCAGTTGCTCGTGGACCGAGACAAGCTCGGGCGTCCCCTTGCCCGGCTCCTCGCCGTTTGAGAGCAGGGCCACGCGCGGAGATGTGCGACCCATCACCGCCTGGGCGAAGGCCGAGCCCATGTGCGCGAACTGGACCAGGTGCTCGGGGCGACAGAGCACGTTGGCGCCGACGTCGAGCAGCAGTATCGGCTCGGCCCCGGGGACGGGCACGGGTAGGGCGAGCGCGGGGCGGTAGATGCCACGATCGCGGCGCAGATTGAACAGGCCGGCGGCCAGCGCCGATCCGGTTGACCCACCGGAGACGAGCGACTGTGCCTTGCCCTCGGCCACCGCACGGGCCGCCTGGACGATCGACGCCTCGGGCGTTGAGCGCACGGCGAAGGCGGGATCGGTCGCCTTGGCGATCGAGACCGGCGCATCGACGACCTGCACACCAGGCCCACATTGGCCGATCTCAGACGCGGGCCCGAACAGCAGGACCGAGATGCCGCCGGCGGCCGCGCGCTCGGCGCCCGCAGCCACCTCTCGGGGCCCGAGATCCGCCCCGCCCGCATCCACGGCGACGGTGATCATGGCGCCGGGATCAGATCGACGGCTCGTCAGCGTCCGGCGCGATCACTTCGCGGCCCTTGTAGTGGCCGCAGACGGGGCACACCCGGTGGGGCAGGCGTGGGCTGTGGCATTGAGGGCACGCGTTGTAGCTCGGCGCGCTGATCTTGTGCTGCGCGCGACGCTGGGTGGTACGGGCGTGGGACTGCTTCTGCTTGGGGACAGCCATCGCTCGTAGGTTAGTCGAAGCGTAACTCTGAGAGTTTGGCCCACCGGGGATCGGCCTGACGCTCATGCGCGTGGTCGGGGGCCACCTCGTTCAGATTAGCCCCGCAGACTGCGCACAGACCGGCGCAGTCGGCCTGGCAGAGAACGGTGGTCGGCAGCGCCAGAGCGAGCGCGTCGCGCGCCCAGGCGTGGAGATCGAGGACACCGTGCTCGACGTACGGCGAGGACAGCTCATCACCCTCGCCCGGCTGCGAGACCTCGCGGGCATCGACGCTGAACACCGGATTGGCCGGCTCCAGGCAGCGCATGCACGGACCTGCGAGCGCGGCATCAAATCGCAGGCGCAGCGCATAGCCCTCGCCCGTCGTCCGCGAGACATCCAGCCGCACATCGACGAGCTCCGGTTGCACCGGATAGGGCTCGCCACCGAGCAAGAGCGGATCGATCGCGACGCTCAGATCCAGGCGGCGGCCTTCGCCGGAACTCAGACGCAATCCCCCGAGGTCAAATGTGTCCGTTCGGAGGGACATGCCCTGAGCTTAGCGTTGGGTTTAACGGCGCTCTGGCCCGTGTAAGCCATGATTGGGGCGTGTCCTCGTGGTTTCGAACCTACGGCTTCAGCGATGTCGACGACGGGCTGTTGATCGGCGCCTATCCGCTCGATGAGGACGACGTCGGGATGCTCGCCTGGGCGGGCGTCGAGCGCGTCCTGAACCTGGTCGAGGACGGCGAGTACGAGCCCGGCGAACGAGAGATGGTGCTCTCGGCGTTCGCCTCAGCCGGCATCGAGGAGCAGCGCGTCGGGCTGACCGATTACGGTGGCCTCCCGCCGACGGAGCTCGCGGTGGCGGTGCGGGCAGTCGCGAGCTGGCTCGACGAGGGCAAGACCAGCTACGTCCACTGCCGGGCTGGCTGGCAGCGTTCGGCGGCGGTGGCCGCGGGCGTGATCGCCGTGCGCGAGGGCGTCGATATCGACGCCGCGCTCGATCGGGTTCAGCGCCGCAAGCCCACCGCCGATCCGCTGCCCCATCAGCGCGAGGATCTGCGGCGGTGGTGGGCGGGGCGGACCCCGCCCGACTAACTACTCGGCGGCGCGCAGGCGCCGCGCGGTGATCTCGTCGTCGCTCTGATCGGGGTCGTCGGCGAACAACCGTGCCTGGACGCTGCGGGGGTTTGTCGTCACCGGCTCGAGTTGTGGGATCTCACTGTCCTCAGCCACCGCCCCGTGCTCGGCAAACCGCCGCGCGCCGGGCAGAACGCGGGCCTCGTAGGAACCAATCGCCTCGTTGTAGGCCGTGACCGTGCTCGTCAGCCGCTTGCCGAGCACCGAGAGCAGAGAGGAGAGCTTGACCAGGCGTGAGTGAAGGTCGCGACCGAGCTCGGAGATCGCCTGGGCCGACTCGGCCACGCGCTCCTGCTGCCACCCGTAGGCGACGGCTCGCAGCATGGCCAGCAGCGTCGTGGGCGTGGCGATCAGGACCCGCCGCGCCATCGCGTCCTCGATCAGGCTCGCATCGGCCTCGAGGGCGGCGCCGTACAGGTGCTCCCCAGGCAGGAACATGACCACGAAGTCCGGGGCTGACTCGAGCCCTTCCCAGTAGGCCTTGTCGGCCAGCGCCTTGACGTGCTTGCGCAGCAGGCGGGCGTGGGCGCGCAGGTGCTCCTGTCGCTGAGGCTCATCCGGCGCCTCGTAGGCGTCGAGCACGCCCTGGAGCGGCGCCTTGGCGTCGACGACGACGTGCTTGCCGCCGGGCATCCGGACAACAAGATCCGGTCGCAGCACCACGTCGTCGCCGCCCAAGGCGGTCTGCTCGACGAAATCGCAGTGGCGCACCATTCCGGCCAGCTCGACCACGTTGCGAAGCTGCATCTGGCCCCACTGTCCGCGGGCGTTGGGCTTGCGCAGCGCGGTGACCAGGGCCCCGGTCTCGGTACGGAGCTTCTCCCCCGTCTCGGTCAGCGATCGCAGCTGGGCGTCGAGCCGGCCACGCGATTCGCGCCGCTCCTGGTCGAGCCGAACCAGCTGCTGGTCGACCCGGCCAAGCTGCTCCTTGATCGGCGCCACCAGCTGCTCGACGGCCTCCTGGCGCTTGTCCAGGTCGCCCTTGGCCTGCGTCTGCACGGCCTGGAACTGAGCCCGGGCCATCTCGGCGAGCTGAGCCATGCTCGACTGGAGCGCATCCGCGCTGAGCGCCTTGAACGAGTCGGAGAGCCGCCCCTGGGCGTCGGTCATCGATCGCAGCCGCTCGTCGGCCACCGCCCGCTCGCGCTCGAGATCGGCCGTGGCGCGCATGAGATCGCGCTCGAGATCGTTGGCGCGCGCCGCCTGGCGGGCCAGCGCGCGCAGGCGCGGCCGCAGGGCCAGCGCCACCGCGACGGTGCCCACGACGAGACCGATCAGAAGCCAGACGGCAGTCATTGCCAGAGAGAGGTTCGCGCTTGCCGCGGACGGAACCGCCCCCTTGCAAGAATCGATGCATGGACAGCGATCCGATCCGTCGCCGGCTGGTCATTCACGGGCGTGTGCAGGGCGTTTTCTTCCGGAAGTCGCTACGCGACTTCGCACAGGACCGCGGCGTCAACGGCTGGGCGCGCAACCGGAGAGACGGCGCGGTCGAGGCGGCCGTCGAGGGCCCGCGTGCCGCCGTGGACGAGGTGGTGCGGTTCTGCGAGACCGGGCCACCCGATGCATGGGTCGAGCGGGTCGACGTGGCCGACGAGCCGGTCGAACGGCTGTCCGGGTTCCGGATCAGGTGAGACAGCACCCCGACCAGGAAAGGCTCGACACCGCAGCCGCCTCGGCGGGGGATTTGACCTTCTCCGGCTATAGGGACGGGCTCGAGCCGCCTCCGGCGTCGACAGCGTCTACGCCAGAGCCCGCCCGCTGAACGCGTCGACGGCGTCTACGCCAGAGCCCGCTGAAAAGCGTTCACGGCGGCCGCGCCCCGCACGGCGAACACCACGCGCTCGAGCGCGGAGCCCGAGTCCACGTGCCGCCGCACCTCCTCGACCTCGATCCGCGCCGCCTCGTCGACCGAGAATCCGCCCACCCCGGTCCCGAACGCCACCAGCGCCAGCGACCGCGCCCCCAATTCCTCGGCGACCCGCAGCGTCGAAGCCGTCGCGTCGCGGATGGTCGCCGCCGACGTCGGCCCGCCCAGCTCCATCGTCGCCGCGTGGATCACCCATCTGCAGGGCATCTCCCCGCCCGAGGTGGCCACCGCCGACCCGAGTCCGATCGGGGCGACTCCCCGGCTTTCGGCATTGATCGCCGGGCCGCCGGCGCGCGCGATCGCGCCCGCCACACCCCCGCCATGCATGAGCTGCGTATTGGCCGCGTTGGCGATCGCGTCGACCTCCAAAGAGGTGATGTCAGCGTCGAGGACTTCGACAGCTGTCAAGGCTCAATCCAGGTGCGTGGACTGTCGGGCGCCTCAAGAAACTTCGGCCGGCTCATCCTTGCCGGCGAGGCGATCGCGGCCGCGCTGCACGGCGGCGATGAACTTGGTCAGGTTGACCTCGAGCGTGTTCAGGATCTCGTCGGCGTAGTCCTCGGCGCCGAGCCGGATCTCACGCTCGCGGGCGCGGGCGTCCTCGATGATGTCCTCGGCGGCGCGTTCGGCCTGCTTGGTGATCTCCTCTTCGGAGATCAGGCGCTCCTGGCGCTCGCGCGCCTCCTTGACGATCCGCTCGGCTTCGCGCTTGGCCTCGGCCAACATCTCCTGGCGCTCCTTGACGATCCATCGCGCCTGCTTGATCTCCTCCGGGATCGTGGCCCGCATCTGGTCGAGGATGTCGTAGATCTCCTCCTTGTCGACCCGCACCTGATCGGTGAGCGGAACCGGCTTGGCGTTATGAACCAGGTCATCCAGTTTGTCGATCAGTACCAGGACGTCCATCGCAGAACCTCTGTTTCGTCAGCGGCTGAGCCGTTCCTTCAAGGCTACGGCGACCTCCTCGGGGACCATGTCCTCGATGCTGCCGCCGAACGTTGCCAGCTCCTTTACACCGCTGGACCTAATGAAACTGTACTTTGCCGACGCCATTAGGTACACAGATTCCACATCTGGGGCCTGTCGGCGGTTGAGCTGGTTCATCTCCAGCTCGTATTCGAAGTCCGAGATCGCGCGCAGGCCCTTGACGATCGCCATCGCGCCGCGCTCGTGCGCAAAGTCGACCACGAGGTTGCGAAAGGGCTCGACGGTGACGTTGGGAAGGTCGCTGATGGCGTTCTCGACGAAGTCCACGCGCTCCTCGGCCGTGAACAGCGTGTTGCCCTTGCGGATGGGTAGATTCACGACCGCCACGATGACGTGTTCGAACATCGCGGCGGCGCGCGAGATCACGTCGAGGTGGCCGTAGGTGACGGGGTCGTAGGAACCTGGACAGATGGCAATGCGGTTATCGGGGGCCATAGATACGGATCAGGGTGTCGCCATAACGGCGCTCGGTGTGCAGAGGGAGATCGAGCGCGAGCGGGGCTCGCCGGTCACTCTCCGCCACCACGCAGAACCCCGGTGCCAGGACCGGGGGCAGGGCGGCCGAGAGACCTCCGGCGAGGACACTCGCATCGCCGTATGGAGGGTCTAAGAACATGAGATCGTATTGACGCTCGCCGCCGCGTGCCGATTGGAGGAACGACAGCGCGCGCTGGCGGCGCACCTCGGAGGCCATTCCGACGGTGGTCAGGTTGTGTCTGATGGCGGCGATCGCCGCCGGGGAGGAGTCGACGAACACGGCCTGCGCCGCCCCCCGCGACAGGGCCTCGATGCCGAGGGCGCCCGATCCGGCGAACAGGTCGAGCACTCGGGCGTCGCGGACCGAGCCGCTCGACTCGAGGATCGAGAACAACGCCTCGCGGACGCGGTCCCCGGTCGGTCGGGTGGCCCGGCCCCGCGGCGCAACCAGGGTCTGCCCGCCGAACTGCCCTCCGATCACCCTCACGCTCGGATTGGCGCCTGCGCTTCGCGCCCGAAGACCCGCACCAGGGCATCGGCGAGCAGTGCGTTCTCGGCCCGCGCCAGCTCGGGATCCTCGCCCGCCACGCGCTCGGCCCACGCGCGTGCGCGCTCGAGCAGCTCGGCGTCGCGGGGAAGCTCGGCCACCCGGAGCTGGGCCAGTCCGTGCTGGCGCGTCCCGATCAGCTCGCCCTCGCCGCGGAGCTGGAGATCGATCTCGGCCAACTCGAAGCCGTCGCTGTGCGAGGCCAGGGCACGCAGGCGCGGCGACTCCTTGGCCCCGAAGAGCAGGCACAACGACGCATCGGCCCCGCGTCCGATCCTGCCCCGCAGCTGGTGCAGCTGAGATATTCCATAGCGGTCGGCGTCCTCGACCAACATCACGGTGGCGTTCGGCACGTCGATCCCCACCTCGATCACCGAGGTGGCGACCAGCACATCGGCCTGCCCCGAGCTGAACGCGGCCATCGCCGCCTGCTTGTCCGCGGACCGCAGCTGCCCGTGCAGCAGCACGACGCGGAAGTCGCACAGTTCACCGGTCCGCAGGCGCTCGAACTCGGCCGTCGCGGCCCGCGCCTGCAGCAGCTCGGACTCCTCGACCAACGGGCAGACAACGAACGCCTGGCGCCCCGCGCGGAGCTCCTCGCGGATGCGCTCGTAGGCCCGGGCGCGCTCCGCGTCGCTGGAGCAGAGGAAGGTCGAGATCGGCTGCCGGCCGCGCGGCAACTCACGGAGCACGGTGAAGTCGAGGTCGCCGTAGCCGGCCAACGCGAGGGTCCGGGGGATCGGCGTGGCGGTCATGTGCAGCGAGTGAGGGCTATCGCTCAGCACACCCTTCGCGTCGAGCGCGGCGCGCTGGCGCACCCCAAACCGGTGCTGCTCGTCGACCACGACCACGGCGAGGCGGGCGAACTCGACCGACTCCTCGATCAGGGCGTGGGTACCGACGAGGACCGACAGCTCGCCGCTTCCGAGCTTTGACAGCAGATCGGCCCGACGCCGCGCCGGCGTCGAGCCGGTGAGCAGCCCCACCGGAACGAGCTCGCCCGGCATCAGCGCCTGGATGGTGGCGAAGTGCTGTTCAGCCAGCGTCTCGGTCGGGGCCATCATCGCCCCCTGGTAGCCCTGCTCGACCGCCCGCAGCAACGTGTAAAGCGCGACCACCGTCTTCCCCGACCCCACCTCCCCCATGAGCAGCCGCTGCATCGGCCGCGGCTGAGCCAGGTCCTCGTCGATCGCGGTCAGGGCGGCACGCTGATCGCCCGTGAGGGCGAACGGGAGCAGCGTGGACAGCCACCGGCCGGTGAGCTCGGGCGGCGCGTCGAGGACCGGCCCGGTCGCGCGATCGCGGCGCATGCGCCGCCGGCGCAGGAGCGCGAGCTGGACGAGCAGCAGCTCATCGAAGGCGAGCCGCCGGCGCGACTGCTCCTGATCGGCATCGGCGCTGGGGAAATGCGCGGCGGCGAGGGCGGCCGGGCGATCGGCCAGCCGTTCGACGGTGCGCATGTGGGACGGGAGCGGCTCGGGCTCGTCGGCGACCCGGTCGGCGTGGGCGCGGACCAGGGCCAGGATCTGGGTCGAGGACAGACCGTCCGTGGCCGGATAGTGGGCCACCGCGTCGCCGCCCGTGGTGGCCTCGCCTGTGGGTGCGTGTCCCTGCACGCGAAAGCGATTCCGGGCCTCGAACTTGCCATGGAGGACGAGTCGAGTGCCGGCCGGGTACTTCTGCACCAGCCACGGCTGGTTGAAGAACGTCACCTTCATCACGCCGGTCTCGTCGGCCACGGTGGCCTCGACCAGCGGTCGCATTCCCCGCCGGCGCACCGATCGCGAGGCGATGGTCCGAACTTCGACAACCACGGTCGCGTTCTCGCCCGGCACCAGCTCGGCCACGGCGCGCGCCTCGCGGCGGTCGCGCGGGAGGTGGGCGAGCAGATCGCCCACGGTCAGCAGACCGAGCGAGGCCGCGGCGCGCTCTGCCTTGGCTCCCTGCAGCTTCAGCGGCTCCGAGAGACGCGACGGTCTCGGATAGCGCACCGGCGCCTGCTCGAGCTCAGGATGCTCGAGCGCGCGCGAGGAGGCAAAGGCGGTGGCGGTCATCTGCTCGAGCCGCCATGATGACCGCGCGCCCGGCGGGAGCGGTGAATCACTTGGCCCGCGGGAGCGGTGAATCACTCAGCCGCCAGCAACCACCAATAGCTCGGCTGGCCCCCGTCGCTGAGCTCGAACTCGACCTCGCCGGCGGCCAGTGCCTGGACGGTCACGTCGTCCAGCGGCGCCTCGGCGCCGCGCAGGCAGGTGATCAGCTCGGCACTCTCGGCCAGCTGCTCGAGCACCCCGCGCAGGGTCTCGCGTGGCTGTCCCCAGGCGACGATCTTCTCCTGTACGAAGCCCACGGCGTCGCCTTCGCGGAAGCGGCCCTGAGCGTCGTCGCGGGCCGCCGGCGCGACGGCGCCCGTGCGCACCCGCTCGAGCGTCTCGTCCATCGCGGCGGCGTTCTCCGCCGCGCCGCGCCCCGGGTCGAGGCTGACCGCGGCGGCAAGGCCGGCCTGGGGCGAGCGCGAGGGTACCACCGACACCATCTTTTCCGACAGTTCCGCCGCCCGTTCAGCAGCCATCACCACATTGGCGCTGTTGGGTAGCACGACGACCTCCTCGGCCTCGATGGCGTGAATCGCCGCCAACAGGTCGTAGGTCGAGGGATTCAGCGTCGGCCCGCCGTCGAGGACGTGCACGCCGAGACCCTCGAACAGCGTCCGCATCCCCTGGCCGCTGATGACGGCGAGCGCGCCGCAGGCCGCCTCCGGCTGCGGTTCCGTCAGTCGCTCATCGCGCTGGCGCACCTGCTTGCGCATATCGGCCACGTCGAGATGCGACACCAGGCCAACCTGGGCAAAGACCGCGGTGGCCGCGTTGGGATCGTCGGTGTGGACGTGAATCTTCAGGGTCGTCTGATCGCCGACGACGAGGACGGAGTCGCCGAGGTGCTCGAGCGGCGCCACGAAGCTGCGCGGCTCGAGATCGCGCCCGCTGACGGCGAAGTTGGTGCAGTAGCGGTAGGTCGAGGAGGAATGCTCCGGGTGCGTCACGCGCGCGGCCGCGTGGTGATCGATGGGCGGGGCCTCGCTCCCCCGCAGCGCTCCCACCATGCCGGCGAGCAGGACGGTGAGCCCGTAGCCGCCGGCATCCACGACGCCGGCCTCGCGGAGGATCGGCAGCAGCTCGGGCCCGCGCCTGACCGAGTCCTGGCCGGCGTCGAGCGCGCGCTCGATGACCTCGGCGATGAGCGCGTTCTGCTCGTCCGCGGTGGCGCCGGGGGTTAGCCTCGTCTCGTGCATGTGAGCCAGATCGGAGGCGACCCGGACGGCCATCTCACGTACCACCGTGAGGATCGTGCCCTCGGCCGGGTCACGCACCGAGCCGTAGGCCTGATCGGCGGCGCGGGCGATCGCGGCCCCGATCAGCACGGGGTCGACGAGCTCGCCGGGCCGGCTGGCCAGCTCCTCAGCCGCTCCGCGGATCAGCTGGGACAGGATCACGCCGGAGTTGCCGCGAGCGCCGAGCAGCGCCGCGCGGGCGACCGAGGCGACGATCTCATCGCGCCCGATGTCGTCGAGCGTGCGCTGCTCCGATGCGGTGGCCAGGCGATCGAGCTCCTGGAGCACGGCGCGGAGCGTCAGGACCATGTTGTCGCCGGTGTCGCCGTCGGCGACCGGAAACACGTTGAGGTCGTTGACCTCGCTGCGGCGCGCCTCGAGCGCCGCCAGGCCTGCTTCGACGACCGCACGAAAGCGGACCAGACTGGGATCGGACACAGACGCTAGCGATCCCGGTGGCGACTGCTCCGGAGCGCCGCGGACACGGTTATCGCGCTTTGACGACCTTGCCGGCTTTCAGACAGCGTGTGCATACGTACACGCGGCGCGGCGTCCCGTGGTCGTCAATCCGCACGCGCTGCAGGTTCGGCTCAAACCGCCGCTTGGTGGCCACCATCGAGCGGCTGCGGCTTTGCCCGAAGGCCGGACCCTTTGAACAGACATGACACACCTTGGACATGGCGGGCGAGTATAGCCTCGGGCGGGGTGATGATGGCTATTCGCGCTCAGGCGCCGCCCGACGCGGCCCGCGCAGCCTCCAGACGCGCGGGCCTGGCGGCGTCCAGGCCGATGGACTTTCTCGCCGCGGCGAAGGCGAGGCCAGGCCGTCAACAGACCATCAGGTAAAACGGCCTGTCGCTGGGACTGTTGGCCGTGTCACTGGTGTTTACCTCGATGTGGTTACCGTCGAGCCGCCCCCGGCGGCGCCTGACTGCGTCCTCGCTCGCTCGAAAAGAACCACTAAGCGGCGAACCCGGCCGGCCCGCGCTTGGCCGTGAGCTGCTCCTTGACCGCCAGCGAGGCCAGGGCGGCCTCGACCGCGTGGCGACCGGTATCGCGCTTGGAGCCGCCGCTGACCCGCTCGAGGGCCTGCTCCATGGAGTCGACGGTCAGCACGCCGAACCCGCAGGGGATGCCGGTCAGGAGCTGGACCTGCTGGATCCCTCGGGCCGACTCGCCGCACACATAGTCGTAGTGGTCGGTCTCGCCCCGGATCACCGCGCCGAGGCAGATAATCGCGTCATAGCGGCCCGTCTCGGCTGCGTAGCGGGCGATCAGCGGGAGCTCGAACGCGCCCGGCACATCGAAGCGATCGATGTCCCCGTCCGATACCGACGCCTCTTGGAGCGCGGCCCTCGCCCCCTCCTCGAGCTTGTCGGCGAGCTCCGTGTAGAACCGCGCCACGCAGAGCGCGACCCGGCCCTCACTCGCCATCGCGCCGGCGGTCGTGCTGGATCTCAGCCTGGATCATCTCCTCGTCGAGCGCCAGCCCCTGGTGGTGCAGGGTGTGTCCCAGCTTGTCGCGCTTGGCGCGCAGATACGCCTCGTTGTGGGGATTGGCCACGTGCTGGATCGGAATCTGGTCGGTGACCGACAGTCCGTAACCCGCCAGCCCCGAGATCTTCTTCGGGTTGTTGGTCAGGATGCGAATCGAGCTGAGCCCGAGGTCGACCAGGATCTGAGCGCCGATGCCGTAGTCGCGCAGGTCGGCCGGGAGACCTAGTCGGAGGTTGGCGTCGACGGTATCCAGGCCCTCTTCCTGCAGCTTGTAGGCGCGCAGCTTGTTGAGGAGCCCGATGCCCCGGCCCTCCTGGCTCAGATACAGCAACACGCCGTGGCCCTCGTGCTCGATCATCGACAGGGCCGAGTCGAGCTGCTCTCCGCAGTCGCAGCGCAGCGAGTGGAACACGTCGCCGGTCAGGCACTCCGAGTGGACCCGCACGAGCACGTCGTCGGCGCCGTCTACGTCGCCCTTGACCAGCGCGACGTGATGCTTGTTATCGACCAGCGAGCGGTAGCCGACGGCGACGAACTCGCCGAAGGCTGTGGGCAGCTTGGTCGAGACCACGCGCTCGACGAGCTTCTCGGTCCGACGGCGATAGGCGACGAGATCCGCCACCGTGACCATCTTCAACCCGCGGCGGCGGCAATACGGCTCGAGGTCACCGACGCGCGCCATCGAGCCATCGTCGTTCATGATCTCGCAGATCACGGCCGCCGGGATCAGCCCGGCCAGCCGGGCGAGATCGACCCCTGCCTCGGTCTGCCCCACGCGCTCGAGCACCCCGCCGTCCTTCGCCTTGAGCGGGAAGATGTGCCCGGGCTGGACCAGTTCTCGAGGGCTGGCCATGGGGTCAATGGCGACCTGGATCGTGCGCGCACGGTCAGCGGCCGAGATCCCTGTGCTCACCCCGGAGCGCGCCTCGATCGAGACCGTGAAGGCGGTCTCGAAGGCCGATTCGTTCTTGGCCGCCATCAGATCCAACCCGAGCTCATCGCAGCGCTCGGGGGTGAGCGCCAGGCAGATCAGCCCTCCCCCCTCCTTGCGCATGAAGTTGATCGTTTCCGGGGTCACGAACTGAGCCGCGATGGTCAGGTCGCCCTCGTTCTCGCGGTTCTCGTCGTCGACGACGACGACCATCTTGCCCTGGCGGATGTCCTCGATTGCCTCTTCGATGGTGGAAAACGGAGCCTGCACGGGCGTCATACCGGCGCCCTCACCAATCGCTCCACGTACTTGGCCAACACGTCGACCTCCAAATTCACTGTGCTTCCGGGCGCCAGCGTCCCGAGGTTTGTCCGTTGCAATGTCTCTGGTATCAGAGAGACGGTAAAGGATTCGCTATCCAGCTCGGCCACGGTCAATGACACGCCGTCGACCGCGATCGAGCCCTTGTGCACCACATAGCGCAGGAGCTCACGGGGCGCCGCGATCTCCACCCGGCGTGCGAACCCGTCGTCAAACGCCGAGGTGATCGTCCCGAGTCCGTCGACATGTCCCTGGACCACATGGCCTCCGAGGCGGTCGGTGGCGCGCAGCGGCAGTTCCAGGTTGACCGGGCTTCCCGCCTCGATCCGCGCCAGCGAGCTTCGCGCCAGCGTCTCGTTCATCACATCGGCCGCGAAGCACCCATCGGCCACCTCGGTGGCGGTTAGGCAGACGCCGTTGACGGCGACCGAATCGCCCTCGCCCAGCTCGGCGGCCAGCTCGGTTTCGATGGTGATCCGCACCCCGCCGTCGGCGCGCTGTGCCCGCGCGACCGTGCCGAGATCTGCGACCAATCCGGTGAACATTCACCACTCTCGCATCCGGGCCGAGATCATCAGGTCGTCGCCGACCGACTCGCATTCGAGCGTCAGCGCCCGGACGGCGTCGGCGATCGTCTCGACGCCCTGCCCCTCGAGGGGGTCACGCGCCGTCTTGCCCCCGAGGATCATCGGCGCCAGGAACAGGCGGATCTCGTCGATCTGACCAGCGTCGAGGAACGCCCCCGCGAGGTGCGGCCCGCCCTCGAGCAGGATCGACGTCACCCCAATGGCACCGAGCTGGTCGAGAGCCGAGCGCACCCGTGCCGGCTCGTTCTCCCCCGTGGCGACGATCACATCGACGCCCTGGATCTCGAGGGCATCGGTCGCGGTACGCGGGGCGGCGCGTGAGACGACGACGGTGAGCGCAATCTTGCGAGCATCGCGGACGAGCTTCGAGGTCAGCGGAAGGCGGGCCAGCGAATCGAAGAGGATGCGCCGCGGCTGGCGCTCGACGCCTTCGACCCGCGCCGTGAGCTGGGGATCGTCGGCCAGAGCGGTTCCGATGCCGACCGCCACGGCATCGCATTCCGCACGCCAGTGATGGGCGCGGTAGCGGCTTTCGCTGGTCGAGATCCACTTCGAGTCGCCGCTGCGCGTCGCGACCTTGCCGTCGAGCGTCATCGCCGACTTGAACAGCACCCACGGTCGCCCGGTGCGGGCGTGCTTGCGGAACGGCTGGTTGAGCAGCCGGGCGCGGGCGGCCAGGTCGCCGCCGGCCACGATGACGTCGACGCCATCGTCGCGGAGGATGCCGAGCCCTCGCCCCGAGGCGTGTTCGCTCGGGTCGTCCGAGGCCACGACAACGCGGCCGATCCCGGCCCGTCGGATGGCTGCCGTGCACGGCGGGGTGCGGCCCTGATGGCAGCACGGCTCGAGCGAGACGTACAGCGTGGCTGCGGACAGATCCTGTTCGCCCGCGGCTTCAATGGCCTCGACCTCGGCGTGGGCCGAGCCGACGGCTCGGTGAAACCCCTCCCCGAGGATCTCGCCCCCCAGCGCGATCACCGCGCCCACCATCGGATTGGGCGAGACGCGGCCGCGGCCCTGCTCGGCCAGCTCGATCGCACGGGCGAGGTGACGGCGATCGGTGTCGGTCTTCAGTGGCATGGGCGTCGTGCTGGCAAGGATAGGACGGCAGGCGCGATCAACCCGGCCGCTATGGCGAGCACTGTCCGCCCGTCAGGTGGTACACGCTCATCTCCGGGCCCGGAGAGTGGTACTGGCGCGGGTAGTAGTCGATCGACCAGTCGAAGCTGAAGGGCACGGGGTGCGTCCCGCCCGCGAACGGGCTCACGTGGTACATCAGCTTGGCCCGGGTGGCCAGGGCCGCGTAGTAGCGCACGGCCTCGGGTGCGGCCTGGGGCTGAGCGAAGGCGCGCCCGGCCTGGAGTGAGCCGATGACCAGCCAGCAATAGCCGTGTTGGATGTAGCCGTCGAGTAGGGCCGGGCGCAGCGTCCGCTCGTACTGATCGACGAGCACGTACCGGTGCTGGCCGGGAGGCAGGGGATTGCCGTGCTCGTCGATGTTGGTAACCGAGGTGTTGTAGGTCACCCAGCGCGCTCCGGTCGGCGTGGCGGACAGAGAACGGCCGATGTCCGAGGCCCAGTCGCCCGGCACGAGGGGTTCGATGACCACCTTCGACCCGGCCGGGATGTGATCGACCATCCAGGCCCGGGTCAGGTTGCGCGTGTCCGGCCGCGACAGCACTACGTCGTTGTGGATCACGGCGACCACGCTCTGGCTCAGCATCAGGACCGCGGTCAGCGTTCCGCATACGGACCGCGGGAGCCGGCTCACGCGGGCGATCCAGCGGCTGAACTCCACGGCGCCGTAGGCCGCCAGGATCACGATCAGCGGGAAGATCGGCAGCAGCCAGCGGCCGAAGAAGCGCTGCTGATCGCCCATGAAGATGATGAACGCGATTGGTGCCGGGACCAGGATGAGCAGCATGCCCAGGCGTTTTCGCACCGCGAGCAGAACCGCTCCGCCCACTGCGGCGAGGGTCGGCCCCCATCCCAGTCCCCAGGTAAACGTCCATAGGTAATAGGTGATGCCACTGCCCGGGGTCGTGCCGAGCTTGACCGGATCCTGCCCAGCGGCGATCGAGGCCTGTGAGGACACGCCGGAGACGAAGGCGGAGAAGTCGAGCACCGAGTACGGGTTGGCGATTACGAACGCGGCCAGCGCCAGGACGAGGGACAGGGCGAGCCGGCGGGCCACGATCCAGAACGGCTCCGCCGTCAGGTTGCAGAAGGCCGCGACGAGCAGGCACATCATCGTGATCCCGCCTGTGTACTTGGTCGCCGCGGCCAGGCCGATCCCGATCCCCGCCACGACGTAGTCGCGGCGCCGGTGGCGGCGCATGACCCCGGCGATCCCGTACAACGACAGGGCGACGGGCGCCAGCGTGGGTACGTCATTGAGCGCCAGGTGGCTGTAAAAGACGGGGAGGAAGGCCAGCCCGAGCATGGCGGCTGCCAGCAATCCCACGGTGCGATTGAAGAACCGGGCGCCGGCCAGATAGGTCAGCCACACCGCCGCCGTGCCGAGGACGGCGGCCACCACTCGCGCGACGACGTACACGCTCGTGGGGTCGTGCGCGTAGGTCCGCATGACCGCATCCGAGCTGCCGAACCACAGCTCGAACACGATGTACAGCAGGTAGGTATATCCGGGGGGGTTGGGGAAGTAATGGGGGTTGAGGTCATGCGAGAAGAAGCTCAGCGCCTTGGGTACGAAATGCGTGGCCTCATCGACGTTGTCGATGTAAGGCAGGCCCTGCTTGACTCCCCACAACCGCAGGAGGAAGCTGACGATCAGCAGCAGCGCGAGTGCCGGGCGGTGCAGATCGCGTCGGCGGGGCCGCAGGGCGGGGCGGGGCTCGCGGGTTTCGGCGTCGAGCTCGTCGGTCGAGGGTCCCGTGCCGCGGCGAGGGCGGGTGAGCGTCGCGGTGTCCATCAGAGGTAGAGCAGTATCACGACCGTGCTGTCGCGGTGTTTCGTCACCTGCTCCGCGCTATCGGATGACATCGATACCGTTGGGGTCCGCGTCATGAAGCTCATCATCCAGATCCCCTGTTTCAACGAGGAAGCGCAGCTGCCGGTGACGCTGAGCCATCTCCCCCGCCAGGTACCCGGATTCGACGCCGTCGAATGGCTGATCATCGACGACGGCTCGACCGACCGGACGGTCGAGGTGGCGCGCGAGCGCGGCGTCGACCATATCGTCCGCCTGACCAACAACAAGGGGCTGGCCGCCGCCTTCCAGGCCGGGCTGGACGCTGGGCTGAAGCTGGGAGCGGACGTGATCGTCAACACCGACGCGGATAACCAGTATGAGGGCGAGGACATCCCAAAGCTCGTGGCACCGATTCTCCGCGGTCAGGCGGACATGGTGGTCGGGGATCGCCAGGTCGGGACGATCGAGCACTTCTCCGCCGGCAAGAAGCTCCTGCAGCGGCTCGGCTCCTGGGTCGTGCGCCAGGCGTCCTCGACCAGGATTCCTGACACCACCTCGGGCTTTCGCGCCTACAACCGCGAGGCCGCGCTGCAGGTGCAGGCGGTGTCTAAATTCACCTACACCCTCGAGACGATCATCCAGGCCGGCAAGCTGCTCGTGGCCGTCGACCACGTCCCGATTCGCACCAACCCCAAGACCCGCGAGTCGCGCCTGTTCCCGTCGACGACCGCCTACGTGCGCCGCAACGCGATTTCGATCTTTCGCATCTACTCCCAGTACGAGCCCCTGAAGGTGTTCTGGGGTGGGGCGATCCTGATGGGCGTCCCGGCCCTGGTGCTGTTCGTTCGCTTTCTCGTTCTGTTCATCGAGGATCCGCACACCGCGACCGGCCACGTCCAGTCTCTGATCGCCGGCGCGGTGCTGTTCATCGCCGCGATGCTGCTCGGCGCCCTGGGCGTGATCGGCGACCTGCTCGCGGCGCAGCGGACGCTGTCGCAACGGACCTTCGAGCGCGTGCGCCGGATCGAGCTGCAATTGGGCGTCGAGCCGTCGCACTACGAACCTGGTGGCGCGCCAGACGCACAACCGGTCGCCCCGGCAGACGCAAAGCCGGCCCCGCCTGACAGCGGATCAGGAAGGCGCGCCGGCGGCGGTGGCGATCGCGAGGCGCTGGAGGTATGACCTCCTCGGCGCCGGCCGTCCCGACCGGCAACACGTTCGACAAGTACGGCTCCACCAACCCGGTCGTGCGCCGCCTGATGGCCGGCTTCGAGCGGACCCTCGATGAGCTGTTCTGCCGCGCCGCCCCCGGGTCGGTGCTCGATGTCGGGTGCGGCGAGGGTGTGCTCACCGCCCGCTGGGCCTCGCAGCTCGGTGGCGGACGGGTTGTCGGCATCGACCTCGAGGACCCCAAGCTCCAGGCCGAATGGACCAGGCGCCAGCACCCCAACCTCGAATTCCGCACGCTCGCGCCCGGCAACCTCGACTTCGCGCAGGACGAGTTCGATCTCGCGGCGGCGATCGAGGTGCTCGAGCACGTCCCCGATCCGGAGCGCACCGTGGCCGAGATGGCCCGCGTCGCCCGGCGGCACGTGCTGGTGTCCGTCCCGCGCGAGCCTCTGTGGCGGGGCCTCAACGTCGCCCGTGGTGCTTACCTGCGGGATCTCGGCAACACCCCCGGACATGTGAACCACTGGTCAAGGAGTCAATTCGTCTCGCTCCTGGCCCGCCACGGGGAGGTGCTGGAGGCCCGCTCCCCGTTTCCGTGGACGATGTTGTTGGTAGCGGTCGGTTAATGGCGGGCGACGTCCAGACGCTGCCCCACCGGCAGCCGGGTGGACCACCGGGCGACCCCCCAGACCCGAAGTCGGACAAGTCGGGCTCGTACGCGTCCGGCGCGCGGATCCTGTCGATCGGCATCGCCTCGACGGGCATCTTCACGTTCGCGTACCTGGCCACGGCCAGCCACGTCCTCAGTTCGCAGGCCTATGGCCGCGTCTCGCTGTGCTGGGCGGTGATGTTCGTGATCCTCTCGGTGATCTACCGGCCGATCGAGCAGTTGCTCTCGCGAACGATCGCCGACCGCCGGGCCCGCGGGCTGGAAGGACATCCGCTGCGCGTGCCGGCCCTGATCCAGGCCGGCTTCGCACTGCTGTTCCTGGCCGCCGCGTTGGCCTTCCGGCCCCGGATCGAGAACAACCTGTTCGACGGCTCCTCGGCGCTGTACTGGATCCTCGTGGTCGGCGTGATGGCCTACGCGGCGAGCTACTTCGCCCGCGGCTGGCTGGCCGGTCAGGAGCGCTTCGCCCTGTACGGCGGGCTGGTCTTCCTCGAGTCGACATCGCGCTTTCTGTTCGCGCTGGCGGTGGCGGTGGGCATCGGATCGGGTCAGAACGTCGTCGCGCTCGGAATGGCGGTGGCGCCGTTCGTATCACTGCTGGTTATCCCGTTCGCCTTCTCCCGCGTCCGCCGCCGCGGTCCGCGCGAGATCGAGATCGCCGACGCCGCTCGCGAGGGTCCGGCCCACGCCGCGATCGAGGAGGCCTCACTCGATCTCTCGTTCAGGCGCGGCAGCGGCTTCGCCTTCGCAGTCGTGGGAATCATGCTGGCCGAGCAGACGTTGATGAACGCCTCGGTGCTGATCGTCAACCACACCTCGGGGCGGGCGCTGGCGGGCTTTGTCTTCAACGTGCTGCTCATCGTCCGCGCCCCGCTTCAGCTCTTCCAGGCCATTCAGACCTCGATCCTCCCCCACCTGGCCGGACTCGAGGCGCGGGCCAGCGGGGATGAGTTCCACCGGGCCATCCGGCTGACCATCCTCGCCATCGCGGCCTTCGCGGGGGCGGTGGCGCTGGGGCTCTTGCTCATCGGCCCGTTCGTGATGACCGCGCTGCTCGGTAACAAGGGCTTTCACTACGGCCGGGTGGGGCTGGCCGTCGTGGGCCTGGGCATGGGACTTCACCTGGTGGCGGGCACGCTCAACCAGGCGCTGCTGGCACGCGGCCGCGCCGGGCAAGCCTCGGCGGCCTGGCTGGCTGCCGCCGTCCTGTTCGTGATTCTTGTGGCCGCACCCACGATCCCCTCCGAGGTGACCCGGGTCGAGGTCGGTTACTTCACCGCTGCGCTGGTCCTTTGCGGCCTGCTGAGCTTGGTGTACCGGCGGGGTCCGGTCGCCACCGCGGCCCCGCCGGCACCTACGCTTACCTGATCAGCCCGAGGCCAGCGCCTTGCACGCCGGCTCGCTGGCCGCCGCCTTCTCCAGATCGGAGCTCTGCAGGCCGTTGAGGCTCGAGCCGATCGACGTCATCGACGACTGCACCGTGGTGCCGAGTGACTGGGCGGCGTTCTTGAAGTCCGTCGGGTTGTCCGTCGGGAGCGAACCGGCCTTGGTCGCCGCCGCGTGCAGGGCGGACCGCAGCCGGGTGAACGCGCCGACCAGAGCGGCCGAGATCTTCTGGCCGTTGTTGACGTCCGGCACTCCGGCCGCCTTCAGCTTCGAAATCGCCGAATCGGTGTCGGACACGACCGCGGTGAGGAAGCCCTGCAGGGCCGTCTTGCCCTGAGTGGCGTTGCTGATCGAGGACAGATTCAGCGCGCTGGAGCGCTTCTGCACGTCCTTCTCAAACGGACCAACGGCGTTGCAGATCGCCTTCACGTAGGTCCCCGGGCTCACGCTCGACGAACTGCTCGAGCTCCCGCAGCCGGCCAGCAGTGCGGTCGTCATGGTGGCCGTAAACAGCATCGAAATCCTGGATCTTTTGCTAATGAGCATCACCGGACCCTACCCGAAACAGATCAGCTGATTCCCGCCGCCTGCGCTATTTCCGCATAGGCCCGGGCGGGATCCTCGGATCCGAACACCGCCGACCCGGTGACCAGCACATTGGCCCCGGCATCGACGCATGACCGCACCGTGCTCTGGTGGACACCGCCGTCGACCTCGAGCGCCACGTGGTCGGGCAGCGAGGCACGCATCCGCCCCAGCTTGTCCACCGAGCCGGGAATGAACTCCTGCGAGCCCCAGCCCGGATTGACGCTCATGCACAGGGCGAGGTCGAGGAAATCCTGGGCCACCTCGACCAGCGAATCGGCCGGCGTAGCGGGACACACGGCCGCACCGGCCGTGCAGCCGGCCTCGCGAATCGCCGCCAGCGTGTAGTTCAGGTGTGGGGTTGCCTCGACATGGACAGTGATGTTGTCCGCGCCGGCCCGCGCGATATCGGCGATATGACGCTCGGGGCGCTCAACCATCATGTGCACGTCGACGATCGCCCCGGCCGCGTGCACGCGGTCGGCGATCGCGCCCACGATGATCGCCCCGAAGGTGATCGGCGGGACGAAGTGGCCATCCATCACATCGACGTGGATCACCCGCGCCCCGGCGGCCAGGACCTCCTCGACCTGGGCTCCGAGCTGGGCGAAGTCGGCTGACAGGATCGACGGAGCCACGCGCAGCCCGCTCAGCCCCCGCGGTGGCGGCATTCCTACACTGCCCTCAGCATGCTGCCATGGCAGTGATTGCAGGCGACGATGGCCGTGCTGGACATGCGCACAATCGTCGAATGCTCGCCGCAGTTGGGACACACAGACACGAGCTCATAGCGCTGCAGGCAGTAGACGCAGCGGTAGCGCCCCGGCACCGCGGTGGGGCGTAGCCAGGGCTCGCCACAGCCGGGGCACTCAGGACCTAGCTTGACAGGAGATTCGCTCACCTCTCATCGAAGGTTAACGCGGCCGCATGACCTCACCGGCGGCGTAGCCGGGAGATGAAGAATCCATCGGTGCCGTCGCGGTCGGGCAGGAGCTGCAGAAACCGGTCCGCCCGCGGGTGTCTCCACTGTGGGTATGCGGCCTGGAGATCATCGGCCGCGAACTCCGGATGGTCGCTCAGGAACCCCTCCACCACGGCCTCGCTCTCGCGGCAAGAGATCGTGCAGACCGAGTAGACGACCGTCCCGCCGGGCGCCGTGGCCGCACCGGCGGCGTCGAGAATCCGGCCCTGCAACTCGGCCAGTTCGCCTGGCGACTCGGGTCCGGCGCGCCAGCGCCGGTCAGGGCGGGACTGGAGCGTCCCCAGACCGGTGCACGGGGGGTCGACGAGCACGCGATCGTAGGCCGGCTCGCGTCGAGGCCGCGTGGCGTCGGCGGTGTCAACGGTGACGCACGTCGCCCGCGCCCGCCGGCACGTCTCGCGCAGCGCCCTCGCCCGCCCCGGATGTTGCTCGATTGCTCGGACCTCGCCCCGATCGCCCATGAGGGCGGCCAGGTGGGTGGTCTTGCCGCCCGGGGCCGCGCACAGATCGAGCACCCGCTCGCCCGGCTCGGGCGCCAGCACGCGCGCCACGAGCATCGACGCGCGAGCCTGGGGAATCACGGCCCCATCGCTAAACAGCCTCGAGCCGTGGACGTCAAACGGCCCCTCGAGGACCAGGCCCTCGGGGATCGCTGGGGCCGGGTGCGTGCTCACGGGCAGCGCCGAGGCGACCTCGGCGGCCCCCGACACCAGCGTATTGACCCGCAGCGCCGACTCGGCCGGCTCGTTGATGGCCCCAAGCAGGGCGCGCGCCTGGTCGGACCCGAGCTCGGCGAACCACATCTCGGCGATCCACGGCGGAACCGAGTGCAGGAGCGCGGCGCCACTCGGCTCCTCGTCGTCGAGCTCGGACAGGATCGCCGATCCTTCGCGCGCGCCTCGCCGCAGCACCGCGTTGACCAGCGATGCCCCACCGCGGCCTGTGCGCTTGACCAGTTCGACGCTCTCATACACGGCGGCGTGATCGGCCACGCCGTCGAGCAACAGCAGCTGGAAGAGGCCGAGCCGGAGCGCGGCCTGAACGGGCGGGTCGAGCTCCGACGGCGGGCGCGAGGTGAGCTTTCCGGCCACGTAGTCGAGCGTCGCCTTGCGCTGGACGGCGCCATAGGCGATCGCGGTGGCCAGCGCCCGATCGCGCGGTTCGAGGTCGGCCGCCTCGGCCTGGAGCGCACGATCGGCGTACGCCCCCTGCTCGAACACGCGCCGCAGGACCGCGTACGCGCACGCCCGGGAGGGCGAGATGCTCATCGGCGGTGTCCGCGCAGAAAGTCTTCGCCGCTCATCGCCCGCCGGCCCGGCGGCTGCACGACGAGGAGCTCGAGCGCGCCGTCGGCACAGCCGAGCACGGGCAGTGGGCCGCGGAGCGACAGCTCGCCGAGCGCCGCGCCCGCCGAGGCCACGGCGCGCGCCTCGCGGACGCCGAGCAAATCCCCGTCGGCCAGCCTGACGTGGGCGCCGATGTGCGGGGTCAGCGCTCGCACCACCCGCTCGAGCTCGACCGCCGACCGGGCCGGGTCGAGCTCGCGGTCCGCCGGCGAGATCTTCTCGGCGTAGGTGGCCCGGGCCTCATCCTGCTCGGAACAGGCGGGGCGCTCGTCGAGGGTTTCGAGCAGCAGCTGTCCGCCGAGCTCCTCCAGGCGCGGCGCCAGGCTGCCGAAGGTGTCATCGGGCGCGACCGGCTCGGTCGCCTGGGCGCACACGGGACCGCTGTCGAGTCCCGCGGACACGCGCATGATCGACACGCCGGTGCGCTCGTCGCCGGCGATGATCGCCCGCTCGATCGGCGCGGCCCCCCGCCAGCGAGGCAGCAACGAGGGATGGACGTTGATCATCCAGTGGTCGCTCAGCAGCGGTTCCTTGATCAGCGCCCCGTAGGCGCACACGCAGACCGCCTCCGGGGTCGCGGCGGCGATCCGTTCGCGCGCGGCCGCGTCGTTGACCGAGTCGGGCTGGTCAAGATCGAGGCCCAGTGCCCGAGCGGCCTCGGCGACCGGGGGTGGGGTTAGGTGCCGGCCTCGGCCTTGCGGCCGGTCCGGCCGTGTGATGACGAGGGCCGGACGATGCGCCGAGCCGGCCAGGGCACCGAGTATCGCCGCCGCGAACTCAGATGTGCCCAGGAATACCGTCCGCACGCGCGGGCCGGGCTCAGCCGCCCTGCGGGGCCTCGCGCAGCGTGCGCATCGCCTGTTTGCGCTGATCGCGCGAGGTGCGATCCAGGATCAGCACGCCGTCGAGGTGGTCGACCTCGTGCTGAAGGACGCGCGCCTCGAGCCCCGTGGCCTCGATCGTGATCGGCTCACCTCGCTCGTTGAGCGCGCGGACGCGCACGTGGACGGGACGCTCGACGTCGACGGCCACCGCGGGCAGGCTGAGACAGCCCTCCTCAGCGATCTCCTGCTCCGAGCCCCGCCACTCGATCTCGGGATTGATCAGCGCGTTCACCGGCGCCTGCTGCTGTACCCGGTAGACGAGGACGCGGTGGAGCGCCCCGATCTGGGTGGCGGCCAAGCCCACTCCCATCGCGTCGTTCATCAGCAGCCCCATCCGCTCGATCTCGGACACCAGCGCGTCGTCGATCCGCTCCACCGGCCGAGCGCGCGTTCGCAGGACCGGATCGCCGAACTTCCGCACGTGAGCGAGGGCGGCGTCACGCCGCGCCGCGACCTCGGGGTCGAGCTTCGGCTCGACCTCCTCCTCGACCTCTTCGGCCTCGACCTCGTCGACTATCTCGGTGGCTTCTTCGAGCACATCTTCAGTTTATGGCCTCGATGCCGGACCGGTTGGCGCGGATCGCCTGGGCGACATAGTCGATGTCGTCGTCGGTCAATGCCGGTCCGGACGGGAGTACAGACCGGTCCGCCCCAGCCACTCGGCCACCGGGTAGCGCTGACCGCGAAAACGCCGCGCGTGAACGGGCTGCACGTGCATCGGCACGAAGAATGTCCGCGTCTCGACACCGCGCACGGCAAGCCGGCGGCGGAGCTCGTCTCGGCCGATCCCGAAATTCGGGCGTCACCGTGATTCCGAACATCCACACGACACCACCGGGCTGCTCGGGCTGCGTTGCGATGCCTTCGATGCGTTCGCGTGAGAACGCGTGGTCGCGCAGCTCGCGGGCCAGCTCGGCGACCTGCGGATCGCTGGTGGTCACCATCCCTCCCTCCCCGGAGGTGACGATCTTGTTGGCGTACAGCGAGAACGCCGCCGCGTCGCCGAGGCTGCCGATCGGTTGCCGGCGATAGCTGGCACCGTGAGCCTCGGCAGCGTCCTCGACGACGATCAACCGGTTGCGCCGCGCGAACTCGAGGATCGGCTCCATGTCCGCCGGCTGCCCGTAGGTGTGAACGACGATCAGTGCCCGCGTGCGGGCGGTCAGCTTGTCCGCCAGCGCCGCCGGGTCGAGGTTCCAGCTCCGCGGATCGGCGTCGACGAGCACCGGATCGGCGTCGAGGTAGCGCGGCGCGCTGGCCGTGGCGATCATCGTGAAGGCGGGTATCAGGACCTCGTCGCCGGCGCCCACCCCGGTGGCGGCGAGCGCCAGGTGCAGCGCGGCCGTCCCGCTCGAGCAGGCGATGGCGAAACGGCAGCCGACCGCGCGCGCGAAGGCGCTTTCCAGCCTCGGGACGAAGCTGCCGGCGGACGAGATCCAGTTCTCGGACAGGCACTCGTGCACGTAGCGGCTCTCGTTGCCATCGAGCAGCGTGTCGGCGACCTTGAGCACGCGAGCACCCGGCGGCGCCTCGACGTCCGGCTCGGGATCGGGGATCAACCCGTCGAACCGCTCGGGATCGTCGAGCGCCGGCGCGGCGTTCACCCGACCGAGCGGATCGGCGATCCACTGCGATAGTTGACGCGTGTTCAGCAGCATCGACCGGTAGGACTCGGGCGGGGCCGGGTCGAAATGGACCTCGAGGATGTCCCGGACGCCCTCGCGGATCTCGCCGTCGAGGAGGTCGAGATACCCGGCCAGATAGCCGGGCTCGGGATCGATCTCGTATTCGAGCGCCTGCTCGTGCAGTCGCTTGTAGATGGCCAGCGCCCGGGTGCGGTCAGATACCGCTGGCCGGGGCTCCAGTCCGACAGCGAGAGCAACAGCTCGAGGAGGTCGATGCCGGCCACGGCGGGGTCCACCCGCTCGGCAACGAGGTTCAGCGCGATCTTGCGGCACTCGGCGCAGCGGCTGCACGCGGCCTGTTCGCGCGAGAGCTCCCAGCACGAGTACTGCAGGTCGCGCACCGAGGGGTAGCGCGCGGCCAGCAGTCGCTGGACCTGGAACTGCCGCAGCGAGCTGGTCAGCGAGGCGAGCGCGATGCCCGCCGGCGCCAGCAGCGCCGACAGCGCTCGCTGGGTGGCGGCCGAATACATGAAGTGGCGCATCTGCACAACCATCCCGCCGCGCCGCGCGCTGTGCTGGACCTCGGCTTCCGAGGCCATGGTGACCAGCCGTGCCCCGCGCGCCGCGGCGACCGCTATCGCCGCGGCCACGAACAGCGTCGCGTCCGTGCACTCGTTGACCCCGAGGCCGTAGCGCGCGGCGGCGAACGTGTTCTCCCATCCGGCGCGCAGATCGTTGCTCACCTCGATCAGCTCGAGACCGACGGCGAGTCATCTCGGACAGCACCTCACGCCGGCGGGGAGTGTCGTGTTCCGGGCTCCACGGCACCGGAGAGGTGACGGTGACCAACGCCGGGTCCTCCCCCAGCTCACTCAGCATTGCCGCCTGCGTGATGCTGTCTCGGCCCCCGCTGAAACAGCTGACCACGCCACCGCTCGAGGAGACGTGAGCCGGCTCCGGTGCCGCCAGAAACGGACCACTGCCGATCAGCTCGACCGTGCGGGAGGTATCGTGGCCGCCCGCGTGGGCCTCGAGGCTGGCCACCGCAGCGTCGGTCAGTCGCAGCCAGAACTCCTCCTCGGCCGGCGGGAGGCGGACCGGCAGGCGGACCCGGCAGGCCCGCAGCAGCGGCCAGTGGGCGTGCAGGCAGATCAAGCCGATCCGCCACCAGAGCGACCGGGGCACCGCGGCCACCTCGACCGTCTCGGGGAAACGCAGGTGGAAGCTCGTGCGCCTGTAGAGGGCGCTCTCCGGCGTCACCGTCCACGCGAAACGAACCTCCGAGTCCCCGAGCGCCGGCTCGTCGATGGCGATCTCGTGGACGGTCACCGTCGCATACCCCGGCGCAGCCGCTGCGCCACCTCGACGGCCGGCATAACCCTGGTGCGAAGCCGCCACCATCCGCCGTTGATCACTCGTTCCAGCGTCTCGTCGCGGCGGCGCAGGAACTCGAGCTCCGCCCGCTGCGCATCGAGCTCTCGATCCCGCTCGGCGAGCAGCCGGGCTTGCTCGGCATTCTCCGCCCCCAGCCGCGGGGCTCGGGCTCCGCAGCCCAGGAGGACTTCGAGACCGCCGTTCATCCACTCCATGAACGTCCAGTCGCCTCCCTTGGCCAGCAGCAGCTCCATCAGCAGGCGCGCGGCTGCCACGTCGCCCGTGCCCTCGTCGTCGCGCAGCTCGGGCACGAGGTCGAACAGCGAGAGATCGAGCAGCTTGCCGTGCCGCGCGTAGAAGCGAGCGTGGGCACCGAGGACGTCCACGGCCACCGAACGGGTCGCGAAGTCGGTGCCGGGCCCGTGCTTGGAGGTGAAGTGATGGACCGCGCGAGCCTCGCGGGAGCGGCGAAAGCTCCCCGGACGCGCGCGTTCGACGCGATAGCACCACTCGTTGTCCTCGAAGTAGGAGTGAATCCCGGCATCGAGCGGGAACTCGCGCAGAACCGAGGCGCGGGTCAGTGCCGCCGTCCCCGGTACCCATCCGGCGTTGCCGCTGGGCGGAACTGGATCTGACGCCGATTGGCCGGCGCCGATCAGCGTGAACTTGACCACCTGGTCCTCGATCGACATCCAGCCTCCGGAGTGGTGGAGGGTGCCATCGGAGAGGGCCACGGTCGCCATCACCGCCGCCGCCTCCGGGTGCGCGTCGATTTCGGCCACCAGCAGGTCGAGCGCACCCGGCTCGAGCTCGGCATCGTCATCGAGCAGCAGCACCAGCTCGCCCTCGGCAGCATCGATGCCCAATCGCCGGCCGCCGGCGCAGCCCAGGTTCCGATCCGACCGGAGCCAGCCAACGTCCGTGCGGCGGGCGCAGCCGTCGCGCAGGGCCGCCGATTCGGGTGGACTGGAGTTGTTATCGATCAGCAGCGCCTGTACCGACACGGTGCTTCCGGCCAGCGAGTCGATCGCTCGCAGCGCCTGCTCGGGCGCTCCCCGGGAGAGGACGATCGCGGTGACGCGGGCTGATGTACCGGGGCGACGCGCGGGCGCGGACACCGGAGCGGGGTTGGGCGCCTGACTGTCGGGCCCGGGCTCCGGCATCGCCGCCGCGACGCCCGAAAAGCAGGCGCAGTCGTGGGCCAGCCGGGCGTCGCACAGGGGCGCGATCCGCCGGAAGGACTGGGGATCGTGCGCGAAGATCGTTGCCCGCAAGGCGGTCAGGGCCGCGCGCGTGGTGTCGTCGGAGGGGTCGAAGCCGGCCGGCAGCACGATCACCCGCTCAAAGCGGAGCTCGGCCACGGCCAGGGCGCGCGCGGTCAGCTCATCGGCCGGGCGGCAGAACGCGTCGGCGTCCACGGACAGCAGCGCGGTGTGGCCCCGCGCGGCGCACAAGTCCGTCTCGGTCGATCTCGCGGTAGATATGTTCGCGCAGCAGCTCCCCGATGCCGGCCCAGACCGGCTCATCATCCGGGCCATCCTGGCATCGCACCACGGTGAGGTCGGGTGGATTACCGACCTCACGCAGGACGCGGCGCCGGCTCTCCCCGATCTCCAGGTCTGATGTGGACGTGCTCACCGGCGGCCCCCCGGTGTGGGTGAGGTCTGTGAGAAGAGCTACTGCGGATCGACGTCCACGCTCACGCTAACACCTCGGCGCGCCGATGACGGTGCGACGTCGTCCACGGCCGACCCCACGGCGGCGATCGCGGCGGCGCGATCGCTTGCCTTGATGACCAGCTGGGCCCGTGCCTTGCCCCGCAGCCGGAAGAGCGGTGCAGGCCCGAGCACGGTGGCGCCCGGCGGGCTGATGCGCTCGTGCAGAGCCGCCGCGGTGTCCCGGGCCTGCGCCGGCTCGCCCGCCGTGCAGACGATCCTGATCAGCGAGGAGAACGGCGGATACCGCAGGGCCTCGCGGCGAGCCAGCTCGTCGCTGAGAAAGCCCTCGGCGTCGTGCTGCGCGGCGAAGGCGATCGAGCGCGCCGTGGGCGCCAGCGTCTGGACGAGCACGCGTCCGCCGACGCTGGTTCGGCCGGCACGCCCGGCCAGCTGGGTGATCAGCGCGAACGTGCGCTCCTCGGCTCGAAAGTCGGGGAACCGCAGCGTCTGGTCGGCGTCGAGCACGATGCCCAGCGCCACGTCGGGAAAGTCGTGACCCTTGGCCACCATCTGGGTGCCGACGAGCAGCGCCGAGCGTGCCGACTCGAAGCGGCTCAGCGTTCGGGCGCGCGCGCCCAGGCCGGAGGAGTCCGCGTCGAGGCGCAGCACGGGAAAGTCGGCGTTGCCGAGGGCTTCGGCGAGCTCGTGCTCGAGTCGTTCGGTCCCGGCACCGTGGCGGGCCAGCGCCACCGAGGCGCATTTGGGGCACCGGCTCGGGACCGGCTGGCGGTGGCCGCAGTGATGGCAGGCGATGAAGTTGCCATTGCGGTGGAGCACAAGCGCGACCTCACAGTTCGGGCACATCCAGACCTCGCCGCAGGCTCGGCAGGAGAGGAAGTTCGACCAGCCGCGTCGGTTGAGGAGCAGGATCGCCTTGCCACGGCCCCGGCGCAGATCGGCCAGCGCCATTCGCGTCGTGGGGTGAAGCGGATGGTGCAGGCCACGCATGTCGAGCACCTCGACCTCGGGCAGCGGCCGGCCGTCGACGCGCGTGGGAAGCCTCAGGCGCCGCAGCGAGGTGACGCTCTCCGGGCGCGGGGTGGCGCTGCCGGCCACGAGCACCGCGTCGTGCTCGTGCGCCCGGCGCTCGGCCACCGCACGCGCGTCGTAGCGCGGGTCGCCCTCATGCTTGTAGGAGCTCTCGTGCTCCTCGTCGACGACGATCAGTCCGATGTCCGCGAGCGGCGCGAACACGGCCGAGCGCGGCCCGACACACACCCGAGCCTCGCCTCGCCGCAACCGATGCCACTCGTCGTAGCGCTCGCCCTGACCCAGCGCGGAATGCATCACGGCCACCACGTCGCCAAACCTGGCCTCGAAGCGCCCCATCGTCTGCGGCGTCAGCGCGATCTCGGGCACGAGCACGATGGCGCTGCGCCCGGACGCCAGCGCCGCCGCGACGGCACCGAGATAGACCTCGGTCTTGCCCGAGCCCGTCACTCCGTGGAGCAGAAAACGACCACTTTCGCGCCGGGCCAGGGCGGCGAGAATCGGATCCAGAGCCGCCCGCTGATCGGGCGTCAGCGGCGGAGCGGCCGCCGTCGCCACGCCGATACGGTGCACTGCCGGCCGCCGACGTGTCGCCTGCGAGCTCAGCTCCACGAGGCCCCGGCGCTCGAGCCTCCGGACGCTGTCGAGGCTGCCCGCCGCGGAGGCCGGCAGCTCTCCGGCCCGCTCCAGCGTGGCCAGGATCTGGTGCTGTCGCGGCGTCAGTGGGCGGGCGCCGCTTAACGGTGGCGGCTCATCGCCGATCACGGCCCGCCGCCCCGCCTCGGTCAAGCGCGCCACCAGTACGTGCCGCGCTTTGACCCCACCCCCCGAGCCCGGGGCGAGCAGGAGCCCGAGCGCGCGCGCCGGGGTTGAGCAGTACTCGCGGGCCATCCAGTGCGCCAGCGCGACGAGATCGGCGGGCAGCCCGTCGGGGAGGACGGCGTCCGGCTCGACCAGGCGCTCGGGAGCGAGTTCCGAGCGATCGCTCAGCGCGACGACAACGCCCAGCGACCGGCGCCCGCCGAACGGCACCCGCAGCAGCGAACCGACCTCCACCTCAGGCTGATCGGCCCGCAACCGATAGTCAAACGGCCCTCGCACGGCGCGCGTCCGCGTCAGTGGCTCAACCCGGGCGATCACCTCAGGTGCGGGGCGAGATTGCGGAGAATCATGAGCCTGCTGAGGGTAGAGTGAGGTAAGGATGACGACCGACGCGTCGGCAATCCTCGTCGCCTGCGACCGCGTCCTGGGGGAGATTGGGCGCCGAGACCACATGTTCGGTTGGCTTCGCGTGCCGGATGCCGAGCCGCCGCGGTGGCTCGCCGTGGACGCCTACTACCCGGGGAACCGACTCATCGCGTTGTGCGGCGGCCACTCCGAGGAGGTGGGCCGGCTGTGCGCCGAGCTGGCCCCCACCCACGGTCTGCGGCTGCTCGAACTCGCCCCCGGCGAGCTCGACGACTCCGAGGGCCTCGACGGGGCTTTGGAACGGCGCCTCGCCGAGCTCCCGCCGGTCGTCAGGCCCTCGGGCTCGTTGCCCGACCGGGAGGGGCCAGGCGCGAGGGCCGCCTCGCTGCTGCCCCAGCCGGCCACCCCGCCCGTCGTCCGGCACAAGGTGGGCGAGTCCCGCGCCGCGGCTACGGCCCGCGGAGTGCGCTTCGTGGCCACCCACGACCCTCCCGCCCCCGTCGATGTGATCGAACGCAAGCCCGCCACCGCGGGACCGCCGCGCCCGACCCCGCCTCCGTGGCGCCCGACCCCATCCCCGGTGCGCCGCCCAGCCCCATCGCCGGTGCGCCGCCCGGCGCCCGCAGACCGACCGGCGCCCGCCCGCCGAGCGGCCGCTGCCACCGGGCGGGCGCAGCCCCGACCGCGGCGGAGACTCCAGGCCCCCGGGGTGCTGGTCGGGCTCGTGGTGATCGCGGTCCTGTGCCTCGAGCTCTACTACGGCGTGGCCCGGTTCGCGCTCGGCGGCGGACACGTGCTGCTGGCCTTCGGCCTGGCGCTCGACTGCTGCGCCCGCGCGCTGGGGACGGTGTCCGCCCGACGGGCGGGCAAGAACGACTGGATGTGGTCGTGCGCGCTGATCGGCAGCCCCGCCGTGGCGATGTTCGCGCTGTACGCCGGCGAGGGCGAGCCGCCACCCGAGCCGGGGCCCCTGGCCGGCCTGGTCTCGCTGTCGGCGTGCACGGCGGTCGTGATCGCCGTGTTCCTGGCCGTGGTCTAGTGGAGCGTCCCGGAAGTCGCTTGATGCTCTCGCGTCCAGGCGCCGCGAGAGGGCAAGTGATTTTCAGGACGTTGCACTAGGCTGGGGCTGGCCGCCTATGCCACTCGGGCCCGAACCCAACGAAGAGGTCTTCTTCCACGGCCATCCCTCGTGGCGGGCGATGCTCGCCTTCTACATCAAGGGGCTGGCCGTCGCGATCCTGGCTGGCGTGATCGCCGGGATCGTCACCCGCATCTCCTCGCACAGCGTGCAGGTCGGCTGGGTGATCCCAGCGGTGGCGGTGGTGTTCATCATCGTGGTCATCGCGGGGTTCATCCGGCGGGTGGCCACGGTGTACACGATCTCGAGCCAGCGACTGACGATCCAACTCGGCATCTTCTCGCGGGAGATGCACGAAACGCGCATCGAGCGGATCCAGAACGTGAACGTGATCCAGTCGCTGCTCGAGCGCATGCTCCGCGTGGGCACCGTTGACTTCGACACCGCCGCCGAGGCCGGCTACGACTTCAAGTTCCGCGGCGTCGCCGAGCCCCAGCAGGTCGTGCGGACCGTCGATCGCGTGATCCATCAGTTGCGGGCGCCGGCAGACGGGGTTTAGCGCGGTGGCGCGGTGGCGCGGTGGCGCGCTCTAGCGGCCGCGGGCCCGGCGTACGCCGGTGGCGCGTGTAAACGTGACACTCGACCCTCCGGGGCACCGCCAGTGCCACTTTGGCTTTGACGCTCACAGTCAACGTGGCGCTCGCCATTGGCGCCGAGTCGACCGTCACGTTCTTACGCGCCCCCCCAGCCCACACCACGCGCCCCCTTGCCACAAGCAAGATTTCGGTAAATCGAGGCTCCGGGGCCGCCGCCGGCGCCCTGAACGCGACCGCGGCCGCCAGCGTCTACGCCGCCACCGGCGCCCCGCCAAGCCCCGCGGCGGCCCGCAGCTCGTCGGCCTTGTCGGTGCGCTCCCAGGTGAAGTCGCGGTCCTCGCGGCCGAAGTGGCCGTAGGCCGCGGTTTTCTGGTAGATCGGGCGGTGGAGGCGGAGGTACTGGCGGAACGCGCCGGGGCGTAGGTCGAAGTGCTCGCGGATCAGCTCGAGGATCATCGAGCGCCCGATCTTCTCGGTGCCGAACGTCTCAACCATGATCGACACCGGCTTGGCCACGCCAATCGCGTAGGCGACCTGGACCTCGCAGCGGTCGGCCAGGCCGGCGGCGACGACGTTCTTGGCCACGTAGCGGGCCGCGTAGGCGGCCGAACGGTCGACCTTGGAGGGATCCTTACCCGAGAAGGCGCCACCGCCGTGACGGGCCATGCCGCCGTAGGTGTCGACGATGATCTTGCGCCCGGTGAGGCCGCAATCCCCCATCGGACCGCCGATGACAAAGCGCCCGGTGGGATTGACGAGCAGGTGTTTGTGGAGCCTGTGGGAGTCGTAGAGCTCATCGGGCAGGACCGGCTCGATCACGTGCTCCCACAGGTCGTCCTTGATCAACGACTCGGCGCCGTCGCGATGTTGGGTCGAGATGAGCAACTTTTCGATCTCGGCGGGGCGGCCGTCGACGTAGCGGACGCTGACCTGCGTCTTTCCGTCGGGGCGCAGATACGGAATGATCTCGGCCTTGCGGACGTCGGCCAGCCGCTTGGCCAGCTTGTGGGCCAGCGAGATCGGCAACGGCATCAGCTCGTCGGTCTCGTTGGTGGCGTAGCCGAACATCATGCCCTGGTCGCCGGCGCCGGCCACGTCGAGCTCATCGTCGTCGCCGGGGTCGGTGCGCGCCTCGTAGGCCTGATCGACGCCCTGGGCGATGTCGGGCGATTGCTTGTCGATCGCGTTGATG
This sequence comes from uncultured Solirubrobacterales bacterium, assembly GCA_963749545.1. Classification (GTDB taxonomy): domain Bacteria; phylum Actinomycetota; class Thermoleophilia; order Solirubrobacterales; family Solirubrobacteraceae; genus Palsa-465. Next base: position 148,118 of record CAVVNG010000015.1, on the reverse strand, counting down.
ACGGCGCACGTGTGGTAGTCGAACCCGTACTGGGCGTCGGTGTAGCCGATCCGCTTGATGGTCTCCCGGGCGATCTCCTGGATGTCGACGTAGGTCGTCGTGGTGATCTCGCCGGAGACGACGACGAGCCCAGTGTTGACCAGCGTCTCGCAGGCCACGCGGCCGGTGGGGTCATCGCGCATCACGGCGTCGAGCACGCCGTCGGAGATCTGGTCGGCGATCTTGTCGGGATGTCCCTCGGTCACCGATTCGGAGGTGAAGAGGAATTCGTTGTCTGCAAGCGTGGTCATGGAATCTGGAGGAACAACTCCGCTGTCGTATCGGTCTTCCCGCTCGTCGAGGTTAGGCCAACCGCAGAGATCTTCTCGAGATCCGGTCCGAGCGCACTGAGGCGTGCGCTGTGCGTCAAGCCCATCTGCCCGCCGAGGCTGAGAAGCTGGCTGAAGTCGAGAAAGAGTAGCGAGCCGACTCCTCGCCGGTGGGCGCCCGCCACCGCACGGAAGCCCGGCACGGCGCCCAGCGACCGTGTGCGGTCGACAACGGCGGAGATCGCGCTCAGGCTGGTCGACGCGACCACCAAGCCGCGAAACACGGCATAGTCGAGCTGCAGACCGGCGCCGAGCGAGAGCTGGTGAGCCGTGATCCCCGACACCTGGCGATCGTTGAACAGCGGCGTTTGACCAGGGCCGGAGCCGGGTGCGAACAGCTCAGCCAGCGGCGCCTCGAGCGCGCCGAGCTCCTCGTTGGCGGCCAGCGCGTTTCCTGTCCGCGTGATGATCGTCACCGCGGGCGCGCCCAGCGAGCCCGCCGCCGGAGAGATCACGACTGCCGTCTCGCCCGCGAACAGCGAGAGGAGTCGACCCATGTTGACTCCCTTGGCTGTGAGCGCCGTCCCGAGTCGCTGGAGCAGTGGGCCGACCTGGCCGATCACACCGCCGGCCGCACCGGCCCGGAGCAGGCGGGGGGCCAACCGGTGAAGGCTCGCGCTGTCGAGCGCCATCGTCGAGTCCGCGGGGATCACGTTCTGCAGCGACGGGTCAAACGTCGCCAGCGCGGTGGGGTGCAGCTGCGCGAGCTGGGGATCGAGCACCGTGTGCACCATGAGGCGGGCGCCACCCCGGGCCGGCGAGAGGGATGCAGCGGCTCCGCCGAGGGCGGGCGTGTCGAGCAGCGCGCCGATGGCGCCGATCACGCCGTGCTGGGGCATCAGCAGACGCTGCACCCCATCCGCCGACGCGTACGCGTCGAGCGCACGGTCGTTCGGTTCGCCCGACGCTGCGCGCCGGTATGTCGAATCGTGCAGGAGCGACGGCGCGGACCCCGTGTGGACGTCGATGGCCGCGCGCAGGCTGGCGTCCTGCCCGAAGGCCAGATAATGGCCGAGGAAGGCGAGCTCCGTGCCCGTGGAGTCGCCGAGCAGCTGCACGCCGCGATAGGAGCCGATCGCCCTCGCACCGGAGCGCACAAGGAACGCTCGGGCTCGGTCGTGGTTCGAGACGTCGAGCACCACCAGCCACCCGGCGGTTGAGGTTGTCGTGTTCAGCACGGCGACGGCCGCCTCGTTGCCGAGCCACGGCGCCAGGTCGCGAGCGAAATCGACCGGCGCTCCGCCGGACGCGATCCCGCCGAGGCGCCGCTCGACGTCGCCCATCAGCCGCCGGTAGTCAGGGAAGCGCGCGGCCAGCGCGGTGGCCTGCTCGACCGCACCGCGACTCGGGTCGATCGACAGGTTCACGTAGGCCAGCGCGTCGGCCGGCACCAGCCCGGCCGCTCCGGTGGCCGGCGGGGTCTCGCCGCTCGCATCGAGCAGGCTGACGCCGATCAGCGCGAGCAGGCCGGCCAGCGCCAGGCCGAGAAGCGCAGCCAAGCGGCGGCGGCGCACGTGAGCCGAGGGCGGCCGGCCAGGCGGGGTTGGTGGGCCAGGCGGGGGCTGGCCGGGCGGTTTACCGCGCTCGGAAACGGCAGGCTGCGCGGGCGCGCGCAGCGACAAGATTCCCTGCCGGGAGCTGGACACGCTTCAAATTAACCACGCCACAACGGCACTCGCGCCGGTTCGAATGTCACGCCTTCTTGCTCGGTGCGCCACGTCGGCCGCGGCCTTCGGCAACCCGGCGTTCACGCCGCTCGACGAAGTCGATGATAAGCGGCACGCCGTCGAGGCCAAACCGCTCGCGCAGGCGGTTCTCGACGTAATAGGCGTAATCACGGGTCACGCGAGCGCGCGAGTTGACCTGAATCGAGAAGCGCGGTGGCCGCTCAGCCGTCTGGCTCATGAACAACAGCTTCAGGCGGTGGCTGCGCGGACCCGCCGAGCTGCCCGCCGGGGGCTGCCGGGCGGCGACGACGTCCGAGAGGAACCGGTTCAGCTGCGGCGTGGGAATCCGGCCCCGGCTGCGGTCGGCCAGCCCGACGGCCTCCAGCAGCAGCCGCTCGACGTGGCGCCCCGTCTTCGCGCTGGCCGTGAGGACGCGGGGACGCAGGCGCAGCTTCTGGTGGGCCCGCGCACGCTCGTGGTCGAGATCCAGCTCGCCGGCCAGGTCCCATTTGTTGAGCACCAACGCCGTGGCACAACCACTCTTCATGGCCAGCTCGGCAATCCGCAGGTCCTGCGTGGTCAGTCCATCGGTGGCGTCGCATACGACCAGTGCCACGTCGGCGCGCTCGGCCGCCCGGCGGGAGCGCAGCGCGGTGAAGTACTCGAGCGACTCCCCCACCTTGGCCTGTCGGCGCAGTCCGGCGGTGTCGATGAGGATCAGCTCGCGTTCCTCGAAGGTCAGCGGCAGATCGATGGCGTCGCGGGTCGTCCCGGCCACTTCGGAGACGATCACGCGGTCGGCGCCCAGAAACCGGTTCACCAGCGACGACTTGCCCACGTTTGGCCGCCCGATCACGGCCAGCCGGATGGGGTCCTCGGCTCCCGGCTCCTCGTCGTGGTCGGGGCCGACCTGCACGATCTGATCGAGGAGGTCCCCGGTGCCGAGACCCTGAGCGGCTGAGACCGCGATCGGCTCCCCGAGTCCGAGGGTGTGGAAATCGGCCGCCAGCGGCACGTCCTGGACGGTGTCGATCTTGTTCGCGGCCACGAGGACCGGGAGCGGCTGGCGACGCAGCAGATCGGCCATCTCCAGGTCGCCGGGGCGCAGCCCGGCCCTGGCGTCGACGACCAGCACGGCGACGTCGGCATCGGCCAGTGCCGCCCGGGCCTGACCCTGGATCTGGCGAGCCATCTGCTCGCGATCCTCGAGGTCGACGCCGCCGGTGTCGATCAGAGCCAAAGCCCGCCCGTTCCAGTCGGTACGCAGCTCGTTGCGGTCGCGCGTGACGCCGGGGCGCTCGTGCACCACCGCCTCACGCGACTCCGTGAGCCGGTTGACCAGCGAGGACTTGCCGACGTTGGGGTATCCGAGCACCGCGACCTTCATGACCGACCAGGCTAGCTATCGCGCGGCGCGCGCCAGTTCCACGACCCGATCGATGACCTCCGCGAGCGGCATCCCGGTCGTGTCGAACTCGACCGCCCCCGGAGCCGGTTTGAGCGGAGAGTGCTCGCGCATCCGGTCGCGTTCGTCGCGGATCGTCTGTTCGGCCAGCACCTGGGTGGGATCGATTCCGAGCTCGGACGCACGCCGGCGCGCCCGCTCAGTGGGGTCGGCGGTGAGGAAGATCTTGATGGCGGCCTCGGGGGCCACCACGGTGCCGATGTCGCGACCTTCTGCCACCCAGTCGCCCGTAGACAGCAGCGCCTGCTGGTGGGCCACCAGCGCCGCGCGGACGCCGGGATCGGACGCCGCCTTGGAGGCCGCCTCGGCGACCTCGGGCATGCGGATGGCGGCGCTCACGTCGCGACCGTCGAGTGTGACCGGGCCGCGGGGATCGATCGTGACCTCCGGTGCCACGTCGCGGGGCTCGCGGCCCTGCTCGAGTGCGGCCAGCGCCAAGCCCCGGTACATCGCGCCCGAATCGAGGTAGGTGAAGCCGAGCCGCTGCGCGACTCCGCGGGCGACGCTCGACTTGCCGGCTCCGGCCGGGCCGTCGATCGCGATGACCATCACGCGGTCAGCCTCGCGATGTCCCGTTCGAAGCCGGGATAGGACACCGCCGCCGCCTCCATGCCGAGGACCTCGACGCCTTCCTCGGAGGCCAGTCCGGCCACCGCGCCCAGAAGGGCCAGGCGATGGTCGCCGCGCGCGTCGAGCCGGCCGCCGCGCAGGCCGCCTGTCCCCCGCACCACGAACCCATCAGGCGCAGCCTCGATATCGGCGCCCAACCCCCGGAGACCCTCCACCACGGTGGTGATCCGGTCGGATTCCTTCACCCGCAGCTCACCGGCGCCGCGCACCACGGTCTCGCCCTCGGCATAACAGCCCAGGAGCGCCACCAGCGGCAGCTCGTCGATGGCCAGCGGGACCTCGTCGGGCTCGACCGTGGTGGCCTCGATGGGAGCTCCGGTGACGTCGAGATCGGCGACCGGCTCCGACGCATCAACTGCGTCCACCGGCTCGCGCTCGCCGAGCACGATGGCTCCCATGCGATCGAGGATGCGCAGGAAGCCGGCCCGAGTCCAGTTCACCCCCACACCCTCGAGCACCAGTCGCGAGCCGGACACGAGCACGCCTGCCGTGACCAGAAACGCCGCGGAGGAGAGATCGCCGGGCACCTCCACGGTGTCGAGTTCAAGCTCATCGACGTTTCCCACCGTGATGCGATTGCCGCCGGCGGGCACGGGCGATCGCTGGAGCGTGGCGCCCGCCCGCATCAGGAAGCGCTCGGTGTGGTCGCGGGTCGGCACTGGCTCGACCACGGTGGTCGAGCCAGTGACCAGGCCGGCGATCAGCACGCACGACTTGACCTGGGCGCTGGCCACCGGCAGTTCGTATTCGATGCCGGTGAGCGCCGCGCCATGCACGGTGAAAGGCGGAAAGCGCCCATCGCGCGCCACGATCCTCGACCCCATCATCTCGAGCGGCGCCGCCACGCGGTCGACCGGCCGGCGGCGGATCGAATCATCCCCATCGAGCGTGAAGCTCCGCTCCGGCTGGAAGGCCAGCCACCCGGGGAGCAGACGCATCAGGGTCCCGGCGTTGCCGACGTCGATCGTCCCCTCCCCCGCCTGCGCGTTGCGCAGGCCGCAGCCCCGGATCAGGACCTCGTGGTCGCGCTCCTCGACGATCGCGCCAAGCGCCCGCATCGCGCCGAGCGTGGATCGCGTGTCCGCGGCGTCGAGATAGTTGTGGATCCGCACCGGCTCGGTGGCCATGGCACCAAACAGCGCCGCGCGGTGCGAGATCGACTTGTCAGGCGGCGGTCGCAGGCGCCCGCGGAGCGGTCCCGACGGGGCAAAGCGCGCAGTCATGCCCGGCTCACCGGGAAACCGAGCTCACCGATCAGCCGCTGCGCGCGCTCGGCCTGCTCCTCGCCGGCGATCCACAGCGCCACCACGCCCTCGCTCATGTCCGGCGCCGGATACAGCGCGAGATCGGCGATGTTGACGCCCCCTCGACCGAGCTCGAGGGCGAGCTGGGCGATAACGCCGGGCCGATTGGGCACCGACGCCCGCAGTTCGAACAGCTCACCGCCGGCCAGCTGGGCCTCGAGCAATCGCCGGCGGTCATCGGCGGCGCCGTCGTTCCACCCCGTCAGCCACGGCGCGTCCTGTCCCCGCAGTGCCTCGCGCACGGCCCGCAGGCGCTCGGTCGTGTCATCGATGCCGGCGATCAGGGCATCCCGGTTGGACAGATAGATGTCGGTCCAGATCGCGCTGGGCGCGCCGGCCACGCGCGTGGCGTCGCGAAAGCTGGGGCCGGTGGCGGGGAGCCTCTCGCCGCCCTGCCCGAGCGTGTGGGCAGCCTGGGAGACGAGTACGTTGGCCAGGACGTGAGGGATGTGCGACACGGTGGCGAGGATCGTGTCATGGGTCTCGGGCTCGATTGCCGCCGGCCGGGCGCCGAGGTCGTGGAGCAACCGGTGCAGTCGCTCGTACAGAACGCCCGACGTCGTCGGCGTGGGCGTGAGGTACCAGGTGGCATCGTCGAACAGATCGGCGCGGGCGTGCTCGACGCCGGCGTTCTCGGCGCCGGCCAGGGGATGACCGCCAACGAACCGCGGGTCCTGATGGCCGGCAACGACAGCTCGCTTGGTGGAGCCGACGTCGGTGACCACGCAGTCGGGCCCGGCGAGGGCCAGCGCCTCGCCCACGACGCGCGGGATCAGCCCCACGGGGACGGCCACGAACACGGCATCGGCGCCGTTCACGGCCTCCCGGATCGACTCGCAGGCAGAATCGAGGGCGCGTCGGTGACGCGCCGTGCGCAGCGCATCGGCGGAAGCGTCGAACCCGGCGACCGAGGCGCCGAGGCGCTCGCGCGCGGCGAGCGCAATCGAGCCGCCGATCAGCCCAACGCCGATGACGGCGAGCTTCACCGGGGTCTATTCGCCCGCGCCGCGTCGCGCCCGAGCAGCGGCGGCGAGGCCGTCGAGAACCTCGACGGTCGTTTCCCAGTCGATGCAGGCGTCGGTTATCGACTGGCCGTATGTGAGCTCCTGGGCCGGGTCGAGATCCTGGCTGCCCGCGACCAGGAAGGACTCGAGCATCAGGCCGACAATCGCCCTGTTGCCGGCGGCAACCTGCGCGGCGACCTCGCCGGCGACCGGCGGTTGCCGGCTCGCATCCTTGCCGCTGTTGTCGTGCGAAACGTCGATTACGACGCGCTCGGGCAGCCCGGCGGCGCCCAGCAACTCGAGGGCACCCGCCACGCCGTGAGGGCCGTAGTTCGGAGCGTCCCGTCCGCCGCGAAGGATGATGTGGCAGTCGCGGTTGCCGCTCGTGTAGAGGATCGCCGGTGTGCCGTCGTCGCCGATCCCGGCGAATGTGTGGGGCACGGCGGCAGCGCGGACCGCATCGACCGCGACCTGCACGTTGCCATCGGTGCGGTTCTTGAAGCCGACCGGCATCGACAGACCCGAGCCGAGCTGTCGATGGATCTGGCTCTCGGTGGTGCGGGCTCCGATCGCACCCCAGCACACGGCATCGGAGATGTACTGCGGGGTGATCGGGTCGAGAAACTCACACCCGACGGCGAGGTCGAGGGCGAGCACGTCGAGCAGTAGTCCGCGCGCAAGGCGCAGGCCGGTGTTCACGTCCCCCGAGCCGTCGAGGTGCGGGTCATTGATCAACCCCTTCCAACCCGTCGTCGTTCGCGGCTTCTCGAAGTACACGCGCATGGCGACCCGGAGGTCGCCCTGGAGCCGGGCAGCCTGCTCGCTGAGGCGGCCGGCGTAGTCGCGCGTGGCCTGGACATCGTGGACGCTGCACGGCCCGACGACGACGAGCAGCCGGTCGTCGGTGCCGTCGAGAATGGCCTGAATGTCGGCGCGACCCCGCCTGACGACGTCGGCGTGCCGATCGCTCAATACGAGCTCTTGGAGCAGCTCGACCGGCGCAGAAAGCGGCTCGACCCGCTCGATCCGCTGGTCGCGAATGTCATCGCCGGGCCTGGCTCCGACAAGCGGGATGTCGCGGACGCGCGGCACGTCAGACCCGGAGAAGCGCTTCCGAGCGCTCGCGCGACAGCGTGTTCCCCGCTAGTGCGGCGGCGGCCTCGACCTGATCGACGAACGCGCCGAGCTGATCCGTCGCCAGCGATTGCGGGCCGTCGCAGATTGCGTTGTCAGGGTCCGGGTGCACCTCAACGATGATGCCGTCCGCGCCTGCGGCAGCCGCGGCCAGCGACAGCGGCAGGACCAGGTCGCGACGCCCGGCCGCGTGGCTGGGATCGACGATCACCGGGAGGTCAGAGCGCTGCTTCAGGACTGGTACGGCCATCAGATCGAGCGTGAACCGATAGGCCGTCTCGAACGTGCGGATCCCGCGTTCGCACAGCAGGACCGAGTCGTTGCCCTCGTTGCGAATGTACTCGGAGGCCTGGACCAGCTCGTCGAGCGTGCTCGACAGGCCACGCTTGAGGAGCACCGGGCGCCCCGAGCGACCGGCCTCGGCGAGCAGCGAGTAGTTCTGCATGTTGCGCGCGCCGATCTGGATAACGTCAGCCACGTCGAGCACGGTGTCGAGGTCGCGCGGATCCATGGCCTCGGTGACAATCGGCAGTCCGGTCTGGAGCTTGGCCTCCTGCAGGAGCCGCAGCCCCTCGTGACCAAGGCCCTGGAACGAGTACGGCGAGGTCCGCGGCTTGAAAGCACCACCGCGGAACATCGTCCCCCCCGCGTCGCGCACCGCTGCAGCGGCTGCGAGCGCCTGCTCGCGCGACTCGATCGCGCACGGGCCGGCGATCATCGCGAAGTTGCCGCCACCCACCCTGCGCCCGGCGATCTCGAGTCCGGCGGCGGTACCGTGCTCGGGATCCGCTTGGAGATCGGTGGAGGTCGGTTCGGTCACGATGCTCATGTCTGCTGGTCCTTTCTGCGCCTGAAACTGTACGGAAGGGGGTGCGATCGACTTTCGGCGCTCGGCCTCCGAGCGGGCCCGCGGCGAGCGCGGACGCAGGGGTGTCGGGCCGGGCGCCTAGCTAAATCGCCAGGCGTAGAAGCGCGCGTAGAAGGACCAGCCGAGGGCGGATGTGTGGGCGTGGTCGGTCATACGCGTCAGCGGTGTTGTAGCAGAAGGCGCCGAATTGGTCGAGGGGGCTGGCGGATCGGGGCCCAAACACGGGGCGCGCGCATGCGCGCCCCTTAAACCAGATCGGCCAGCGCGGCCAGGAACTTCTCGTTCTCGGCTTCGGTCCCGACCGTCACCCGCATCGCTCGCTCGCGACCCAGCGACGCGCCGGCGCGAACCAGCACCCCCCGCTCGCTCAGGCCGCCGATGACGGCTGCCTCGTCGGCATCCTCGTCCAGTCGCACCCAGATGAAGTTGGCGTCGGATTCGGCCACCCACAGCCCCAGCTCGCGGACGCCATCGACCAGCCCCTCGCGCAGGGCGATCGTCTGCACGACGCGGCGCTCGACCTCGTCCTGGTGCTTGAGCGCCTCGACCGCGCCCGCCTGGGCCGCCGAGTTGAGGTAGAACGGCTGGCGTACCTGGTCCACGGCGGTGCGGAACTCGGGCGAGCCGCACAGCCCATAGCCGACCCGCAGGCCGGCCAACCCGTAGACCTTCGAGAAGGTCCGGAGCAGGACCAGATTGGGGTAGCGGCGCAGCAGCTCGAGCGATGCATAGGTGTCCCCGAGCGAGAGCGCGAACTCGCAGTAGGCCTCGTCGAGGATCACGCACACGTGGCGCGGGATCCCGGACAGGAAGTCCTCGATCGCGTCCAGACCCAGCGCCGTCGAGGTCGGGTTGTTGGGATTGCAGACCAGGACCAGGCGGGTGGCCACGGTGACCTCGCTGGCCATCGCGTCGAGGTCGTGGCGGTCCTCGGAGTCGAGCGGCACCTGGATGGCCCGGGCACCGGCGGCGGCGGCCAGGTGCGGGTAGACGCTGAACGCCGGCCAGGCATAGACGACCTCGGCGCCCGGCTCGAGCAGCGCCTCGCCGGCGGCGAGCAGGATGTCGCACGAGCCGTTGCCCAGGGCGATGCGCTCGGCGGGCAGGCCGTAGCGCTCGGACAGGGCGCGGCGGAGCGGCAGATATGAGGGGTCGGGGTAGCGGTGGGTTCCACCCAGGACCGCGGCCGCCGCCTCGGCGACCGCGGGCGCCGGCGCGAAACACGACTCGTTGGAGGCCAGCATCGCGATGTCGCGGCCCAGGTCATACCCCGAGGCCACGGGGTAGACCGGGATGCGGCGGATGCGCTGCGCGAACTCGAGGGCCATCGGACTATTGTGCCTCGTTCAGGTCCGCCCGCAGCTCACGCGCGCTGCCGAGGTAGACGTGCTGGGGCTCATGGTCCCCGCCCGCGTAGTAGTGGACGAGCGTGCGTATCACCCGCGGCATCGACCCGGGGACCGGGATCTCTCGCGCGCACAACAGGGGCACCTGGGTCAGTCCAAGGCGGCGGGCGGCGACGGCGGGAAACTCGGCATCGAGATCGCTGGTGAGGGTGAAGATGCAGCTGACCATGGACTCCGGCGTGAGCCCGTTGCGCTGCATCAGCTCACGCATGAGCTGATCTGTTGCCGTGAGGATCGCGTCGGCATCGTTGCGCTCGACGCTATTGGCGCCCCGGAGCGCGAAGAGCCGCTGCTGCATTCTCCTCAGATCTTGCCAGAGGAAACCCGGGCAGGTTGGTCTCGAAGACCGTCGCGCATCCGAACCGACGCACGTCGACGATCAGCGGGTGGAGCGTCCGCAGGAGGTTGGTGCGCGTGTGGCAGTCGGCGAGGATGAAGCGCGCGCCCGTGCGGCGAACGAACGCTTGCGCGACCGCCGGCGGCAGGCGGCCGCCGAACAGCGCCTCGGTGGCCAGACCGCGACGGTGGCAGTAGGGCTCGGACCACAGACAGTCGCCAACCAGCACCCGGCGGCCGGTCTTGCCCGGGACCGCGGCGCCCAGATACGCGCGCGTGAGCACGCCGCCGGGGTCGCGGTCCGCGGCCAGGTAGTCGATCGCGCTGCGCTCGTCGCGGGTGATGAAGTTGGCGTTGCCGGCCGTGGGCGAGGCGACCTTGCCCGCGTTGTAGAGCTCGTACGCGGTGGCGGGAATCGTCACCAGCGCCAGGGCGGTGAGCGCGACCGCGCGGTGATAGGGAAGGTGCCGCCAGCTCACCATCGTGACGCCCTGCACGGCGAGTACGGCCAGCGGGACGGTGATGCCCTGGAAGGCGTGCAATGGAGTGGCGCTGGCGCCCGAGGCCGAGACGACGAAGACGATCAGCGCGGCGATCGGCCAGGCGCGCGTCGCGGCGGGCAGGAACCCGGCCCCGCGCTTGCGGTAGGCCACGAGCGCAGGGATCAGCAGCGGCAGGATGGCCAGCACGATCGACCAGAGCGCGAACGAATGCTTGCTGGCCTCGCGGGCCAGCTTCCACGAGAGGTCCAGGCGGCCCAGGAGGAGGTAGTAGAAAAGCGGGAGCCCGGTGAGGATCAGCGTGAGCGCCGGCAGCATCAAACGCTGCCGGGTGAGGTTGCGAGGCTTCAGCAGCATCAACTCGGCGACGATCACGGTCAGGATCAGCAGCTCGCCGTGCCAGGGATGCAGCAGGCTCGCCCCCGCGCCCAGCAGACCCGGCACCCAGCTCACGCGGCCGGAGGACAGCGAGCGGTCGTAGCTGACCAGGGCGCAGGTCATCGCGGCGAGCGCGAGCAGCCCGAACGTGTAGCCCCAGGACAAAAAGCCGGGGAACAGGTCGCCGAGCACGCCGAACGTCCCGTACACGACCGTGAACGAACCGAAGAAAAGCGCCAGCACGATCACCGTCACCCGCTGCCAGCGGCTGACGACGCTGCGGTGCGCGTACGCGCGCACGGCGAAGAAAATCCCCAGGACCGCCACCGGCTTCCAAAATAGAAGGGCCAGCGTCGGAGAGAGGCCGAGGGCGGCAAGACCGCCCGAGATCGTCACCGCGGGTTGGAAGTAGTCGGCCGGCGTCGAGCGCAGCACGAACAGATTCGCGGCAAACAGGTGATGCGAGGCGCTGGTGATCCAGGCCAGGTACTGCATCTGGTCGACGATGTAGAGCCCGTCGGTGCCCGTCCACACGCGTCCGTTGACCAGCACCTGCCAGAGGTCGACGGCGAGCACCCACAACGACACCGCGCCGAACAGCCCGAGCACGACGAGCTCGAGGCGGTCCATGCGGCGAGCGGGGGGTCCGGGCCGGGCAATGGTGCGCCCGGAAGCCGGCGTTGGTGTCCCGACTTCTACGCGCATCTCAGTGTCGTGGGTCAGAAATTCGGTGGCACGAAGAGTGGTCACTGGTGGATGCCGCGAAAGGACGCAGGAGCCGACGCGCAGCAGCGCTGCGCGAGGCTGGCGCGGCCGGCGAAGCCGGTGGCAGGACGCCTCGCGGCGCGACCAGGGGCCGCTCGACTGCCACCCAATTTCTGACTCGCGACACTTATCTGAACCTAACAGTTACTCCGTTAACGACATGGTCTATGACGTACGACAGATCCAGAGATCGCGTCGGGCGTTATTGCTCGAGCTTCTTCTGGAGGGTGCGAGACGCCTTTCCCGCGCTGCCGCCCATCAGGTTGATGTGGACGGCCGAGAGCAGCATGCCTGTCGTCGGCATGAACGCAAAGGCGACGTACAGCGTGGCGATCGCCGTCGCGCGTCGCAGTCGCATGCTGGTGGCCAGCGCCGCCAGCGGAAGCAGCCAGATGACATACCAGGGCACGAGCCAGGCGAGGCTCGCGATCAGCGCCAGCGTCGACCAACCGGCGCCGGTCAACCAGTCCCCGCGGCGTCGTAGCACCAGCGCCACCGTCACCACCAGGGCAACGGTGGCCAGGCGCAAGAGTCCTGGAGTGCCACCGCCGACCCCGAGCAGCATGCCGATCAGGTTCGGTGCGCTGAACGGTGTCAACAACGTGCTCTGGTCCTTGAGGTTGGGCAGCGAGAGGCCGAACAGCGCCAGGTCCAAGGCCACGAGCGGAATCGAAGCCAGGACCGCTCCGACCAGGACGCGCTTGCGGCGCTGAGATGGGCGCGCGGCAACGAGCAGGAACGGCAGCAGCAGGATCGCGGTGAACTTGACCGCAACCGCGGCCATCACCATCGCGCCGGCCGAGCGGTCCCGGCGCGCCAGCAGCAGTGCGATGGCCGCGGTCGAGGGAATCAACATGAAGAAGTCGTTGTGGAAGCCGGCGATCGCGTACATCAGATAAACCGGGTTGGCGGCCACGAACAGGACGGCGAAGCGAGGGTCGCGGCCGAGCAGCTTGGCGCACTTCCACACCAGCGCGATGAAAATCAGGCTGCCCAGCACGGCGGCGAGCTTCAGCGTCCAGTAGGCGAGTCCGAGTGGAAGCCAGGCCACCGGGTAGCTGGCGGCGGTGAACAGCGGGCCGTAGGGGCTGTGAAGGTGGTACCAGGTTGCGAACCGATAGATCGGATCGTGCATCTCCTGCGCGATCACGTGGGTGTACGGATTGAGGTTGTGCAGGCCGCCCAGCCGCGCGTAGCCGAGGTAGTTGAACAGGTCGGTCAACATCAGCGGCGGGCTCAGCAGGAGGATCGCGTGCAGCGCAACCACGCAGAGGACGATCATCTTCATCGACAGCGTGCGGACGGCGGCCAGGGCGACGAAGTACGCGACCAGCATGACCGCGAGCACGGCGCTGAAGCCGATGCCCAGGCCCTTGGAGTTGTTGGGCAGTGCCCCGAACAGACCGTGTAGCGGCCCGGCTTCCCACTGCGGGAACACCTGGCCGCTACGGGGCACGAGGCTCGTCGGCCCTGAGGTGGCGAATACGACCACGGCCAGCGCGCCGACGATCAACGTGAGCAGGGCGATTGGCCCGGCCAGCGGGTGCAGCGCGACGCGCGGGCGCGACAGGTTGAACCTGGCGCCCAGCGGCAGTCCCGGCAGGGCAACCGTGCCGTCCGTCGGCCCGGTGCCAACACCGCTCACGGGCGCGGACGCGAGCACGGCGCGGCCATCGAGCTGGCTCGAGTCCGATCGCATCACTTGGAAATAGTGCCCGGTGGCACATAACTCTGGATGCATGGTCGGATTGGAATCTTGTTAAGGCTTACTCAAAACGGTAGCGGAGGCGGGCTCGTGCCTCCGTTTCCCGGCCCCTATGGCTCGTAACATCCGGCCGGTGAGCGTTGGCACGCTGTCCCACGATCTGGGCCGCCCGCGCTCGCGTTCGCACACGCTCACCAGCCCGTTGGTGCTGAGCGTGGCCGGCCTCACCCTGCTCGGGGCAGTTCTGCGCTTCGTCGGGATCGGACACCAGGGCTTCTGGTTCGACGAGGGCAACACCGCGCTGCTCGTGCACTTCTCGCCCGGGAAGATGATCGGGCTGATCCCCCAGACCGAGTCGACGCCGCCGCTGTACTACTGCGTCGCGTGGGTATGGGCGCGACTCTTCGGCTACGGGGAGGCCGGGCTGCGCTCGCTGTCGGCGGTGGCCGGGGTGCTCACGGTGCCCGTCGCCTTCGGCGCCGCCGACAAGCTGGTCTCGCGGCGCGCCGGAGTGATCGCCGCGGCGCTGACCGCCTGCAACCCACTGCTGATCTGGTATTCGCAGGAAGCAAGGTCCTACTCGCTGCTCGTACTGCTGAGCGCCGTGGCGCTGCTGGCCTTCGCCTACGCCAAGGAGACGCCCACACCGCGACTGCTCGCCGCGTGGGTGATCGCCTCGGCGCTGGCGCTGGCCACCCACTACTACGCCGTGCTGGCCATCGCCCCGCAGGCCGTGTGGCTGCTGGCCGCGCAATGGCATCGCCGTCGTGTGCAGGTGGCGATCGGAGTGGTGGGGTTGTGCGGCCTGGCGTTGATCCCGCTGGCGCTGAGCCAGAACTCGACCGGCAATGCCAGCTGGATCGCTCCGATCCCCCTGGGACCCCGCCTCGGCCAGATCATCCCCCAGTTCCTGATGGGCACCGGCTCGCCGATCCCGAACGTGCTCGAGCCGATCGCGGCGGCGATGGTTGTGGTGTCGCTCCTGCTGTTGGCCCTCCGGGCCGATCCTCTCGAGCGCCGGGCCGCGGTGACCGTCGGCGCGCTTGCCGTGGGCGGTCTGGCGCTGAACCTGATCCTGGTGGCCGGTGGCGTCGACGATCTGATCACCCGCAATGTGATCGCCATCTGGTTGCCGGCGGCGGTGATGGTGGCGGGCGGTCTCGGAGCCCGCCGGGCCGGCGTGATCGGCGCGCTGGCCACGCTCATCCTGTGCGCGACGGGCGTGACGGCGGCGATCGGCGTGGCCAGCGAGCGCAAGCTCCAGCGACCAGACTGGCGCGGCGTGGCGCGCGTGCTCGGCGTCAGGCCGCGCACCGGCTCGCTCGGGCGCGTGATCCTCGTCCAGCACTATCGCGATCTACTGCCGCTGTCGCTGTATCTGCCCGGGCTGAGGTTTTGGCGCCACGGCGGACACCAGAAGACGACCGAGCTCGACGTGGTCTCGATCAGCGCGCCTCGGGTCAAGCTCTGCTGGTGGGGAGCGGCGTGCAACCTCACGCCCTCGCAGCTGCAGAGCTCGTATCCGATCCCCGGCTTCCACGAACTGTGGGTTCGTCATGCCTACCAGTTCACGATCATGCGCCTGGTGGCGACCAAGCCAGTCACGCTGACGCAGACTGATGTGACACGTGCGCTCACGCTCACGACGCCTCGTCACGACGAGCTGCTGACCCAGCGGCCATGAGCCGCTCGAGCTCGTCGCCCTCGAGGCGGCGATAGTCGCCCGGGGATAGCTCGCCCAGCCGCAACGGCCCGAAGCCGATGCGCGACAGCCGCTTGACCGGATGGCCGACCTGCTCGCACATGCGCTTGACCTGGCGCTTGCGTCCCTCGTGGATGGTCAGCTCGAGGGTGTCGGCACCGACCCGGCTCACGCGGGCCGGCGCGGTGCGTCCATCGTCGAGCTCGACCCCGGCCCGGAGCGATCTCAGGGCCCGCTCCGCAACCGGGGCGCCGCCAACCACCGCGCGGTAGGTCTTCTCCACCTCAAAGGCCGGATGCGTCAGACGGTGGGCCAGCTCGCCGTCGTTGGTGAGCAGGATCAGACCGGTGGTATCGATGTCCAGTCGCCCGACGGGATAGAGCCGCAGCTCGCTGGGCACAAGCGAGACGACGGTGGGCCGGCCCTGCGGATCGCGCGCGGTGCTGACCACGCCGGCCGGTTTGTGGACGGCGTAGACGACCAGCTCGGGCTCGATGGCCACGGCGCGACCATCGAGGCTCAGCGCATCCGACGCTTCGACGTCGCGGGCTGGGTCGAGGACCGTCTCGCCGTTAACCGTCACGCGCCCGGCGCGGATCAGCTGCTCGGCGGAGCGCCGCGAGGCGATCCCGGATCTCGCCAGATGCTTGGCCAGTCGCACGGGCCTGCCACCATAGTCCGCATGGATATGAACCTGCTCGAGGAGCGGCTCCGCGAGCTCGATCAGCCGTCGTACCGCGGCGGACAGATTTGGAAATGGGCGGCGCAGGGCGCCGCCGTGTTTGACTCGATGACCGACCTGCCCTTGCCTCTGCGCGCAGCGCTGAGCGACTCGGTGCCGTTTTCCACCCTGACCGTCGAGCACGAGGCCCGCGCCCGGGATGGCACGGTCAAGGCTCTGTTCTCCACCCACGACGGACGGCCCGTGGAAGCCGTGCTGATGCGCTATCGCGACGGGCGGCGCTCGCTGTGCCTGTCCTCGCAGTCGGGCTGCCCGCTCACCTGCACGTTCTGCGCCACCGGGCAGATGCGCTTCGGACGCAACCTCACGACGTGGGAGATCATCGACCAGGCGCTGCACTTCCGGCGGCTCGAGCAGGTCGACCACGCGGTGTTCATGGGCATGGGCGAGCCGATGCTCAATCTCGACAGCGTGCTCGCGGCGTGCCGCCGGCTGCCCGACATCGGGATCACTCACCGGCGCACGGCGATCTCGACCGTCGGGTGGATCCCGGGCATCGAGCGACTGGCCGAGCAGGACATGCCGCTGCGACTCGCCATCTCGCTGCACGCCGCAGATCCGGCGCTGCGCTCGGAGCTGATGCCGGTCAACGATCGCTACCCGCTGCAGGACGTGATCGCCGCCTGCCGCGCGTACTACGAGCGCAAGCGCCGCCAGGTGTTTGTCGAGTACGTGATGCTGGGCGGCGTCAACGACTCGCACGTCCAGGCCGTGCAGCTGGCCGAGTTGCTCGATCGACGAGTGTTCAAGGTCAACCTGATCCCCTACAACCCGACCGGCTCGGACTATGTCGGCTCCACGCCGAAGGCGATGGACGCCTTCAAGGCCGAACTCGAGCGCCACGGGCTCAGCGCCACGGTCCGGCTGACTCGGGGTCGCGACATCGCCGCCGCCTGCGGGCAGCTCGCGGCTCGGTGATAATTGGGGGGTGAGCGCCGATCGAGACCAGGAGGTTCGCGAGGCGTGGAGGCGTGCCGCCGAGGGCTGGGAGCGCCGCGGGCCACAGCTCCGCGAGGCCACCGCGTCCGTTTCGCAGTGGCTCGTCGATGCGATTGATCCGCAGCCCGGACAGTCGGTACTCGAGGTGGCGGCAGGCCCGGGTGAGACGGGATTCTTAGTCGCCCAGCGACTCGGGGACACCGGGACGCTGACCTGCACCGACCAATCCCCCGAGATGGTCGACGTCGCCCGCCGGCGGGCGGCCGAGCTGGGTCTGCGAAACGTTCGCTTCGACGTCATCGACGCCCAGCAGATCTCGGGTCAGCACGGGCCGCTCGACGCCGTTGTCTGCCGGTGGGGAGTGATGCTGATGGGTGATCCCAACGCCGCGCTGCGCGGGATCCACGGCGTCCTGCGCACCGATGGCCGGTTCGCGATGGCCACGTGGGACACACCCGATCGCAATCTGTGGATGGCGGCGCCGGGGATGCAGTTGGTGGCGCGTGGGGCGCTGCCCATGCCCGCCCCTGGCGAGCCGGGGCCGTTTGCCATGGCCGATCCGGGCGCCCTGGCCGCCCGTCTGGAGGAGGCCGGATTCAAGGACGTGACCACTGACAAGGTCGAGTTCGGGCAGAGGTATGGGAGCTTCGACGAGTACTGGGCGGTCACGCTGGACCTGGCCGCGCCGCTGGCCAACGCGCTGGGTCCGCTCGACGAAGGTGCCCGAGTCGAGGTGCGCGACGGCGTACGCGACGCTCTGGGGCAATTCAGTCAGCCCGACGGGAGCCTGGACGTGCCGGCCAGCGCGGTCGTCGCCGCGGCCACGGCCTGAGCGCGCCCGTCGACTCGCTGCGCCAGATCTACGCGCCGGCGCGCGCCTCGCCGGCCCGAAGCAGGCGCTCGCGGAGTTCCTCCTCGAGCTCGGGCGAGGGATCGAACTCGCCGATGTCCGGCAGTTCCTCGAGCGAATTCAGTCCGAACAGGCGCAGGAACAGCTCCGTGGTGCGGTACAGCACGGCGCCAAACTGCGAGCGGCCCGCCTCCTCGATCACGCCGCGCTCGAGCAGCGTCGCCGCGGCCGACTCGGCGTTGACCCCGCGGATGCGTGCGATCTCGGGACGGGAGACCGGCTGCAGGTAGGCGACGATGGCCAGCGTCTCGGCCTGCGCTGGGGTCAGTGGCGGCGTTCGCGGTCGCGCCAGCAGCCGGCGCGCGGCCACCTCGGCGTCGGGGTGCGAGGAGAGCACATAGCCGCCGGCCAGCTCGCGCAGCACCAGGCCGCGGCGCTCGAACTCGTAATGCTCACGCAGGCGCTCGAGCGTGGTCACGACCTCGTGGAGCTCGGTTCCGGTGGCCTCGGCCAGCGCATCAGCGCTCACCGGCTCGCTGGACAGGAACAGCAGCGACTCGAGCGTGCGCTCGAGCTCGGCGCCGGCCACGCTCACGCGCTGAGCCTCGATTGCGAGGGTGCCTGGACGGCCTCGATCGTGATCTCGCCGAAGGGCTCATCCTGGTTCCAGGTCAGCTCCCCCTGCTTGTATAGCTCGAGGACGGCGAACAGCGTCACCGCCACCGTCACGCGGTCCGCCCGGGCGACCGCCTCGTCGAACTTGAAGCTGCCGCGGCGCAGCAGCGCTCGCAGGTGGGCCAGGCGTTCGGCCACCGTGACCTTGGGCACGGTGATATGGCGCACGTCGACCGGCTCGGGCACGCGGAGCAGATCGCCGATCGCCGCAGCCAGCCGTCGCGGGTCGTAGACCGCGGCGGCGTCCTGCAGCGAGGCCTTGCGCAGCGACGGCGGGAGCGGCCCCGAGCGGAAACGGTAGCCGGCCTGCTCATTGAGACGGTGCTGGATGGCCTGCGCAGCGCCGCGGTAGCGGTGGGCGTCGAGCAACCTGGCCAGCAGCTCCTCGGCGGCCTCGCCGGGATCGAGATCGAGCTCCTCGATCTCTTCGCCGGGGAGCATCAGCCGCGACTTCAGCTCGAGCAGGGCGGCGATGAGGACGAGGAATTCCGTCGCGGCCTCGAGGTCGAGCTCGCCGCGTTGCTCCAAGTGGTCGATGTAGGAGATCACCACGTCGGCCAGATCCACCTCGAGGAGGTCGACCTCTTCGCGCAGGATCAGCGTCAGCAGCAGGTCGAAAGGCCCGGCGAACACGTCGAGGTCGAGCTCGAGGTCGATCACGCGCATGGTGAGACGTTAGCGTCGCGGGTGGTCGTTCACGTACTTACGCGAGCGGCGACTATCGGACTGGCCCGACACCCATCGCCTCGCGCACCTCCGCGAGCGTGACGGAGGCGATCGCGCGGGCCTTCTGCGCGCCCTCGGCGAGCGTGCGCTCGAGCGCCGGCTCGTCACTGCGGAGGGCGTCATAACGCTCGCGGACCGGGGTCAGGTAGGCGACCACGGCGTCGGCCACGGCCTGCTTGAAGGCACCGTAGCCGGAGCCGTCGAACTCGCGCTCGACGTCCTCGGGGCTGCGGTCGGTGACCGCGGCCATGATCTCGATCAGGTTGGAGACCCCGGCCTTATCGAGGCCGCGAACGATGTCGCTCCCCGAGTCGGTCACGGCGCTGCGGAACTTCTTGCCGATCGCGTCGGGCTCGTCGAGGACGTGGACCGTGCCCTGAGGAGTGCCCCCGGTGGTCGACATCTTGCGCTCGGGCGCCTGCAGATCCATGATGCGCGCCCCGACCGCGCGCAGGCGAACCTCGGGGATGACGAGGATCTCGCCGAAGCGGGCGTTGAAGCGCTCGGCCACGTCGCGCATCAGCTCGACGTGCTGGCGCTGATCCTCGCCGACCGGAACCTCGTGGGCCTTGTAGGCGAGCACGTCGGCGGCCTGGAGCACGGGATAGAAGAACAGCCCCGCGGACACCAGGTCGCGCTGGGCGGCGGACTTCTCCTTGAACTGGGTCATGCGGGTGAGATCGCCGTGGGCCGTCACGCTCGACAGCAGCCAGCAGAGCTCGGGGTGTTCGGCCAGGTCGGCCTGGCGGAAGAAGATGCAGCGGTCGGGCTGCAGGCCGGCGGCGAGCAGCGTGGCCGCGGTGTCGTATACCGAGTCGCGCAGGGCTTTCGGCTCGTAGGACACCGTGATCGCGTGGAGGTCGACGACGCAGTAGATGGCCTCGCCACGGTCCTGGCCGGCCACGTACTGCGTGATCGCGCCGATGTAGTTGCCCAGGTGTTTTCGGCCCGTGGGCTGGATACCGGAGAAGATCCGCATCGGTGGCGCAGCGTAGCGGGGCGGTCGCGGTGGCGCCTGTCAACGCCGGGGCCCCAATCGCCGGCGCGCGGCCGGCCCGGTTCCGATCGCGCGCTAGCTCGCCAGGGCGCGATCGAGGGCGCTCATATTGCCGCCGCCCGAACCACCGCCGCCACCGCCGGCGCTTCCGCCACCGCCGGCGCTTCCGCCACCGCCACCGCTCGCCCCGCGGCCGCGACGGTCGGGCGAGCGCACCCAGGCGGCGAGCACGCCGGCCACGGCGCCGCAGACATGCGCCTGCCACGAGACGCCGTAGTGGGGAACCAGACTGGCCAGCAGCGCTCCGCCCCAGACCACCGCCACGACCAGGCCGGTCACCAGCTCGAGGGCGCTGCGATTGAACAGGCCCCGCGTGAGCAGGTAGGTGGCGTAGCCGAACACAACACCGCTGGCCCCGATCGTGCTCGTGTGGGCGGGCGCGATCAGCCAGGTCCCCAGCCCGCCGACCACGATCACGATCGCGGTGACCAGGAGCAGCTCGCGCACGCCACGCAACGCGATGATCACGCCCATAAAGATGAACGGGATCGTGTTCGAGATCAGGTGGGCGAAGCTGGCGTGCAGGAACGGCGCGGTCAGGATCCCCCACAGGCGGCCCGCGTCGCGTGCGTGGATCCCGTCGCGATCGAGCGCGTTGTTGTCGATCGTGTTGATCAGCTCGATGACCCACATGACGGCGACGATGCCGATCAGGGCCCCGATCCCGGCGCGCGTGGGGTCGCTGACCCTCCCGGGTGAGCCGGTGGCGGAAGGGCTTGCGCCGGAGTGGGTGGACGGTTGACCGGGCTTGGTGGTGCTCATGTCGGCCTCAAATGTTCGCACCCACCGTCTCGAAGGCCACCGCCAGGGCCACCTCGGCGCGCTGCCTCAGCGAGTCACGCAGCACGAACTCGTCGGGCGTGTGTGCCCCTCCGCCACGCGGTCCGAGACCATCGACGGTGATTGGAATGGTGGCGGCGAAGTGGCTGGCGTCGCTGGCACCGCCGCGCGGGCACCCGGCGATCGTCCGCCCGAGACGATGGCTCGCGCGCTGCAGCAGCGCCGTGGTGGCGGTGGTCGAGTCCATTCCTGGCCACACGCGCTCCATCGAGGCGGCCAGGGCGACCCCGTCGATCTCCGGGGGAACGGCCCTCAGTACGCCGTCGAACGCCTCGAGCCGCTCCGAGCGCAGGTCGAGCACCAGCTCGCCGGCGGCGGGCACGACGTTGAAGGCATCGCCGGAGCGCACCACGGTGGGAACGACGCTCAGCCTGTCGGGGCCCTTCGGGTCGTGGTGAGCTGCAAGCGTGATCGAGGCGTGCGACAGGGCCAGGAGGGCGTTGCGCCCGGCGTCGGGGGCGCTTCCCGAATGAGCGGCCCTGCCCGCAGCGCGCACGCGCAGCGTTCCCGCGGCCTTGCGCCGGACGACCACACCCTCGCCGTCGCTCCCGGCGCGTTCGCCTCCCTCGAAGCACAGGCAGGCGTCGTAGCCCGCGAACCGGTGCACATGAGCGAACGGCTGAGTGCGCCACTCCTCGTCGGTGACCAGCAGCACGCCGAGCTCGGCGAACAGCTCGGGGCGGGCCGCGAGCGCCCGCGCCACGCCGAGGGCCAGGACCACGCCCCCCTTCATGTCCACCGTCCCGGGCCCGTAGAGACGATCGCCATCGCGCCGCAGCGGCCCGTGCGACGCGTGGTCTATGACCGTGTCGACGTGGCCAAGCAGCATCACCCGGTGCCGCCCGGTTCCGGACATCCGGGCCACGAGGTCCCGAGCGCTCCCCCCCGTCGAGCTCGGCACGCGTTCGAGCTCGGCTCGCGCCGGCAGGAGCGCCGCGCACACCGCCAGCGCCTCGTCGGCGCCGGCCACGTCCCCGGAGGGGGATGAGACCCCGACCAGCGCCTCGAGCTCGCGCTCGGCGCGGGAGGCGATCTCAGCGGCGGTCTGGGCGACGAGCGCGTCCACCCGACCAGCGTAATCAGGCGCCGGCAGCGGTGAGGCGATGGGTGCTCGGCGGCGGGGTGCCCAGCTCCCCGTCGGCATGCAGCTTCGCCAGCGCGGTCACCGCGGTCTTGCTGAACTGCTTACCGGTGAGCCGCTGGCACTCGGCCAGAGCAATGTCGCTGGTTTTGAGCTCGCCGTAGATCCGGCTGGCGGTCATCGCATCCCACGCCTCAGCGACGGCCAGCAAGGCCCCGCCCTCGGGGATCTCGGGTCCACGCAGGCCGCGCGGGTAGCCACCTCCGTCCGGGCGCTCGTGATGCGTGCGGATCCACTCGACCTGTTCGGGGATCAGCACGTCCTCGACGATCCTCGCGCCCAGCTCGGCATGGACCTCGAGCTGCTTTCGCTCGTGGTCGCTGAGCGCCGCCGGCTTACGCAGGAGGTTGTCCGAGATGCCGATCTTGCCGACGTCGTGCACCAGCGCCGCCTCGCCCAGCAGTTGGGCCCGCTCGGCCGACCAGCCGACCGCCCGAGCCAGCTTGGCGCCCAGCTCCGACACCCGTTCCGAATGCCGGCTGGTCGCCGGGTCCTTGGCGTCGATGGCCCGGGCCAGGGCGCGCAGGCCGACGAGCGCCCGTGAGCGCTCGAGGCGTTCGGCACGCTGCTGGGCCGAGAGTTCGTCGATCACGGTTGGGTCGTAGATCCAGCACTGATCGCGCCCGTGGGCCTTGCTCCAGTACAGCGCCCCGTCGGCGAGATCGATCAGCTGCGAGGGATCCTCGGTCACGCTGGTGTCGCAGATTCCAGCCGACACCGTGATCCGGTAGGGCTCGGCCATGGTCTCGGCGATCTGTCGGCGCGCACGCTCGACGGCCAGCAGCGCTTGCTCCCCCGTGGTATCGGGCAACACCCACGCG
Source organism: uncultured Solirubrobacterales bacterium (assembly GCA_963749545.1). GTDB lineage: Bacteria > Actinomycetota > Thermoleophilia > Solirubrobacterales > Solirubrobacteraceae > Palsa-465. The sequence goes on along the minus strand of CAVVNG010000015.1, from coordinate 125,095 downwards.
ATCTCGTCGCCACCCACGCGTCCGAGGGTGTCCTCGGCACGGGCCAGGCCAGTCAGGCACCTCGCGACCTGGACGAGGACCTCGTCACCGGTCTCATGTCGCGCGCTGTCGTTGATCTGCTTGAAGTGGTCGATGTCGATCACCGCCACCGACATCGGGGTGTCGTGGCGGGCGGCGCGAGCGGCCTCGGCGGCCAGCCGCTGCTGGAGTGCGCGGTGATTGGCCAGCCCGGTCAGCGGATCGGTCGTCGCCTGGGTCGCCAGCTTGGCGCGGTCCTCGATGCTGGCAATCGCCGTAGCCAGCAGGTCGCCGAACTCCATCAGCCGCTGCTCGTCCTCGCTGTCGAATGCCCCGGGCTGAGCAGCGGTCACGGCCAATACGCCCCAGGTCTCCTCGGCGACCCGGATCGGAGCAACGATGCTGGCGCTGTAGCCCAGTCGAGCGACCAGACTGCCGGGCGGGTGCGCGTCGATCCGCACCGGGCGTCCGGTCAGCAGGGCCTGGTCGACATCCCCGCCGGGACGCACGAGCACCTCGGCGCCTGGTTCGTATCGGCCCCCGGGGCGATCGGACCACGAGCCGGCGACGATCGCCGTGGCGCCGGTCACGTCGCCTCTCGCGTCCTCCTCGAGCCGGAGGATGCCGGCCGCACCGCCGCGCAGCAGTGCTGCCCCCTCGCGTGCGACCAACTCGTAGATCTGAGCCGGACCCTGTCCTCCGACCACCGCGGTGGCAACCCGCCGGAGCGCCCCCTGCTCGTCGGCCAGCCGCTCCGCGCGCAGCTTGAGAATCGCCTGGCGGCGCTTGGCGGCGATGATCGTGAGGCCGATGAACACGAAGGCCGGGGTGGCGATGACGAGCTGCGCCAGGAACTCGTCGCCCGTCGCATTGGCGTCGTAGAGCAGCGGCAGCGCGGCGGTGATCACGCAGCCGAGCAGGTAGCCGTAGGCGACCGGGCGCGCGTAGAAGTTGGCCGCGAACACGGCGACGAAGAACAGGTAGATGAACCCGGGCGAATCGGCTCCACCCGAGGAGGCGATGACCACGGCGATGATGGCGAGCGCCAGCGTGCAGGAAACGTGGGTCAACCAGCCCGGCGCCCGCCTCCAGTCGAGCAGGAAGATCGAGATCGCTGCCCACACGAAGGCAAAGCCGGCGATGGCCTGGAGGACATCGTTGTGAGCGTGCGATATCCCGGGCAGCACCGTGCACAAGGCCAGCGTGACCGCGCCGACGCCGTACAGGGCCCCGCTGAGCACGCCTGCGAGTCGCCGTTCCTCCGGCGACACCGATCCCGTCCTATTCAGGCGCGCAAGCCAGCTGGTCATGTCGCCGTCGCGACGCGGCGTGTTGATTCAGACGTCACGCTTTTCTGTTTCCCCCTTCAAAACGTGTCGACCGCAATCGCAGCCTGTATCACCCACCATATCGACCTAAAGCGGACGATCCTTTAGCGTTTTTGCCTAACCACTGGATGACGCGCGGCGGTGGCTTCATCCAATCTGCGCACGGGTGTGGTGTACGGGGCGCCCAGCGCCTTCTCCGGATCGTCGCGCGCCTCACTGAGAATCTCGGCGACGATCGCCGCAAAGCGGTCCAGCGTCTCCTTAGTCTCGGTCTCGGTGGGCTCGACCAACACCGCCTCGTCGACGATGAGCGGGAAGTACACGGTCGGCGGATGCACGCCGTAGTCGAGCAGGCGTTTGGCCAGGTCGAGCGTCTTGATCCCGATCTCGCGCTTCATCACCGTGCCCGACAGCACGAATTCGTGCATGCACAGCCGGTCGTAGGCCTCGGGTAGGTACTCGAGCACGCCCTCGCCACGGAGCCGGGCGATCAGGTAGTTGGCGTTCAGCACCGCGACTTCGGACACCTCGCGCAGGCCGGGCGCGCCGAGCGAGCGGATGTAGGCGTACGAGCGGACGAAGACGCCGTAATTGCCCTGAAAGCCGCGCAGTCGACCGATCGACTTCGGCCTGTCGTAGTCGAGGTCGTAGCTGGGTTCAGCGCCGTTGCCAGCCGCCGGTCGCCGCACGACCTGAGGACGGGGAAGGTAGGGTTCGAGCTCCTCCGAGACGGCGATCGGCCCGGCGCCGGGGCCACCGCCACCGTGGGGCTGGGTGAACGACTTGTGGAGGTTGAAGTGGACGATGTCGAAGCCCATGTCGCCGGGCCGGCAGATGCCCATGATCGCGTTGAGGTTGGCGCCGTCGTAATACAGGGTGGCGCCCACGGCGTGGACGATCCGGGCGATCTCCTCGATCCCCGACTCGAACAGCCCGAGGGTCGAGGGGTTGGTGAGCATCAGGCACGCGACGTCCTCGGTCGCCTTCTCCCGGAGATCGTCGAGGTCGACGTTGCCGCGGTTGTCGGTACCCACCTTGACCACCTGATAGCCGGCCATCGTGACCGTGGCCGGGTTGGTCCCGTGTGCCGTGTCCGGCGTTAGCACCTGGGTCCGCCGGTGGCCCAGGTCCTCGTGGAACGCGCGCGTCACCAAGACTCCGGCCAGCTCGCCGTGTGACCCCGCGGAGGGCTGGAGCGAGACGTGCGGGAGGCCGGCGATCTCGCCCAGGGCCTCCTGCAGCCGCCACATCAACTCGAGCGCGCCCTGGGCCTGGCTCGGGTCCTGGAGCGGGTGGAGCTTGGCGTGGCCCGGCAGCGCGGCCACCCGCTCGTGCAGCTTGGGGTTGTGCTTCATCGTGCACGACCCCAGTGGATAGAAGCCCGTGTCGAGGTCGAAGTTTCGCTTGGACAGCCGGTTGAAGTGCCGCACGATCTCGGGCTCTGACACCTCGGGCAGGGCGGGAGGCTCGGCGCGACGCAGTCGGGGCGGGAGCAGCTCGTCGAGCGGGCGCTCGGTGACATCGAGCGCCGGCGCCACGAATGCGCGGCGCCCGGGCTTGGAGCGCTCATAGATCGTGAGCTGATCGTCGGCGGCGGTCATGCCCGCGCCTGCTCGTAGCTCTCGTGCGTGGGCGGCTCCGTATCTCCGGGTTCTGAGGCCTCCGCGATGGCCCCGGCCAGCGCATCGGCCAGGCGGTCGATGTCGGCCCGGGTCCGCTGCTCGGTGATGGCGACGAGCAGTCCATCTTCGAATTCCGGGTAGTCGCGGGCCAGCGGATAGCCGGGGTTGATCCCGCATGCGCGGCAGCTGGCGATGACCCGATCGACGGGGACACCGACTCGGATCGCGAACTCGCGGACGACCGGCTGCTCGTGGAGCAACGAGACCCGGGGGATGGCCGCCAGACGCTCGCGCGCGTACGCCGTGCGCTGGAGCATCAGCTCGGCCAGCTCGACGATGCCCGTGCGCCCCAGCCAGCTCAGGTAGATGACTCCGGCCAGAGCGTTGAGCGCCTGCGAAGTGCAGATGTTCGAGGTGGCCTTCTCGCGGCGGATGTGCTGCTCGCGGGTCTGCAGCGTGAGCACGAAGCCGCGCTTGCCATCGACGTCCGTGGTCTCGCCGGCGATGCGCCCGGGCATCCGGCGGACCAGCGGCTCGGTCGCGGCGAAGAACCCGAACGAGGGGCCCCCGAAGTCGAGGCGGTTACCAAGGCTCTGGCCCTCGCCGACGGCCAGGTCGACGCCACATTCGCCGGGAGACTTGAGCAGGGCGAGCGGAAGGGGATCGCACGCGCAGATGGTCAGAGCGCCCACCTGCCCGGCCGCCGCGGCGAGTGGCTCGAGATCCTCGACGGCACCGAGGAAATTCGGCTGCTGGACGACCACCGCGCTGAATCCGTCATCGAGCGGCGGAAGGTCGGTGACCCCGCCCAGCAGCGGCGCCTCGACCACCTCGACACCCCAGCCGTGCGCGAGCGTTCGCAGCGCCTCACGCGAGTGCGGATGAACGCCGCGCGAGATCATGAACCGTCCGCGGCCGTTGGTCAGCTTGGCCACGTAGCCGGCCGCCGCGACCGCGCTCGGGCCCTCGTACACGGAGGCGTTGGAGATCGGCAGGCCGGTGAGCTCCGAGATCGCTGTCTGGTACTCGAACATCGCCTGCAGCGTGCCCTGCGAGATCTCGGGCTGATAGGGCGTGTAGGGCGTCAGAAACTCCGAGCGCAGGATGATCGAGTCGATCAGCGCCGGGACGTAGTGGTCGTACATCCCTGCGCCGAGGAACGAGACCTCGTCCTCGGTCGAGACGTTGCGGGCCGCCAGCTCGCTCAGCTCGCGGAACACCTCCTGCTCGGACAGTCCGTCTCCGAGCTCGAGTTGACGGGCGAGGCGGAGCTTCTCCGGGACATCCTCGAACAGCTCCTCAATCGACTCGACGCCGATCGCCGCCAGCATGTCGCGGCGATCCTCGGGCGTGGCCGACGTATACCGGCTCACGTCAGCGACGCCTCGTAGGCCGCGCCGTCCATCAACGAGCCCTGCTCGGAGGGGTCGGCCAGCTTCACCTTGACCAACCACCCGTCGCCGTACGGGTCCTCGTTGATCGTCTCGGGCTTGTCGGACAGCGCGTCGTTGACCTCGGTGACCTCGCCGCTCAGGGGCGCGATCACGTCCGAGACGGCCTTCACCGACTCGACCTCGGTGTACGGCTCGTCCTTGCTGACCGTGGCTCCGATCTGGGGTGGATCGAAGAACACCACCTCACCCAGCGCGTCCTGCGCGTACCAGGTGATGCCGAACGTCGCGGTCTCGCCTTCGACCCGCGCCCAGTCGTGCTCGGAGTGGTACAGCAGGTCGGCTGGATAACTTGCCTGCGCCATATCTCAGGATCCCTTTCGGTACAGGGGCTTGCGCTCGACGAGGGCGGGGCGCGTCGTTCCCCGCACGTCGATCTGTATCTCGGTGCCGGGTTCGGCGCGCTCCGTGGAAACGTACGCCATCCCGATTCCCCGCTCGAGGCAGGGAGAGAACGTCCCGCTGGTGACGACGCCGCCCCCGATCACCGGATTGCCCTGGCGGGCGATCCCCTTGTCGGTCAGCACGAACGGCACCAGCTTCTCGGGCGGGGGCTCGGCGCGCCTGGAGGCGGTGGCCTGGGCTCCGATGAAGTCGGTCTCCTCGTGGCAGCACCACCCCAGCCCGGCCTCGATTGGGCTCCGGTCCTCGCTGAGATCGTTCCCGTAAAGGTGAAAGCACGCCTCCAGACGGAGCGTGTCGCGCGCGCCGAGGCCGACCGGAGCGACCCCGTGTGCCATCAGAGCCTCCCACAGCCCGGGCGCGTGCTCGGGATCCAGCAACAGCTCGACGCCATCCTCGCCCGTGTAGCCGGTCCCGCACACCAGCACCGGCACGTCGGCCACCGAGCGCTGAGCGCAGTGCATCCGCGACGGGAGCCTGCCGTCGGCCAGCCCGGCCACGGTGTCCCGCGCGCCCGGGCCCTGAACGGCGAGCATCGCGAAGTCGGCCAGCCTGTCGATCACATCCACGTCGAAGTCGCCGGCATGGGCCCGTAGCCAGGCCAGGTCCTTCTCGTGATTGGCGGCGTTGGTGACGGTGAGGAAATGTGTCTCGGCCAGCCGGTAGGTGAACAGGTCGTCGAGTACGCCGCCGTCCTCGCGACACAGCACGCTGTACTGGGCGCCGCCCTCGGGGAGCCGCCGCGCATCATTCGAGAGCACGCGTTGCAGGAACTGCTGCGCTTGCGGACCACGCGTCTCCACCTGACCCATGTGCGAGACGTCGAAGACACCGGCGCGCCGCCGAACGGCGAGGTGCTCCTCACGAATGCCCGCGTACTGGACCGGCATCTCCCAGCCGGCGAAGGGCACGAGCTTGGCGCCGGCGTCGATGTGTTGCGCGTAAAGAGGTGTTCTCCGGAGGGTCGTCTCGGCGGCCGAGCTCACGATGCCAGGCTAGTACAAGGGGCGGAGGTGGTCCGCCCAGATATCGGGCTTTGGAGACGGGGTCCGAATCGGGGCTCGCCCAAAAAGGTCCACATACCGGACCATATCGGGATCCGCCCGGTGGCGGCGCCACCGCGACGGGGCGGGTGGGCGCCACCGCGGCGGGCGCCTGGCAGCGCCACCGCGACGAGTCGCCGGCGCCCTACCGATCTTTGAGGAACGACGGGATGTCGATCTCGTCGTCGCCGATCTCGAGCGAGGAGCGCTGCCGATCGTCCATCGTCACGTCGCGGTCACGGCGGGCGCGCCGCGTGGTCTCCCTGGCCGTGCTTGGCCGTGGATGGCCGTGATCGAACCCGGTGGCGATGACGGTCACCCTGACCTCGTCGCCCATCGAGTCGTCGATCACCGCGCCGAAGATGATGTTCGAGTTGGTGTCGGCGGCGCTCGAGACGATCTCGGCCGCCTCGTTGACCTCGAACAGGCCCAGGTCGTGGCCGCCGGTGATGTTGAGCAGAATGCCCATGGCACCCTCGACGGACTCCTCGAGCAGCGGGGATGAGATGGCGATCTTGGCCGCCTCGGCGGCACGGTTCTCTCCGGCCGCGCTCCCGATGCCCATCAGTGCGGTGCCGGCGTCGCGCATGATCGTTCGCACGTCGGCGAAGTCGAGGTTGATCAGGCCGGGGATCGTGATCAGATCCGTTATGCCCTGGACGCCCTGGCGGAGCACGTTGTCAGCCTCCCGGAAGGCGTCGAGGATCGTCGTCCGACGCTCGACGATGGCCAGCAGTTTCTCGTTGGGGATCACGATCAGCGTGTCCACGTTCTCGCGGAGCTTCTGGATGCCATCCTGGGCCTGGCGGGCACGCTGCGATCCCTCGAACGAGAACGGCCGCGTGACCACGCCGACGGTCAGGGCACCGATCTCGTTCTTGGCGATGTCAGCTATCACCGGCGCCGCGCCGGAGCCTGTGCCGCCGCCCTCGCCCGCTGTGACGAACACCATGTCGGCGCCCTTCAGCGCCTCCTTGATGTCGTCGCGGGACTCGGCCGCCGCGCCCTGGCCGATATCCGGATTGGCGCCCGCCCCGAGCCCCTTCGTAAGTTCATGACCGATGTTGAGCTTGATGTCCGCATCGCACATCGCCAGCGCCTGCGCGTCGGTGTTGGTAGCGATGAACTCGACGCCGCGCAGACCTGCGTCGACCATCCGGTTAACCGCATTGGTGCCGCCGCCGCCGACTCCGACGACCTTGATGACTGCGAGGTAACTGCCGCTTTCCATTAGTACCGTCCGACCCTGAAGGTAGCGTTGAGTGTTTGTCACTCATCCGCTTATTGCGGGAGTTTTGCACGTTATGGCCTGATGATGCGAGCCGTCAACGGTTTCGCGTTGCTCGCAACGGTTGTTGCAGATCGGCCAATTCTCGATCCGGACCCGAGAGTTACCGATTTTGGACACTCAACCTCTACTTGAGGTTCATCCTCCTCCCGATGCCGTCGAGGACGTCACCGAGCCCGACGCGGACGTGCTCGTCGAGCCGGCACTTCCAGAGCTAGTTGCGCCACTTCCGGCGGCGCTCGGAGCCGACGCGTTGCTTCCCGCAGCGGGTCGGTTGGGGTCGGTCACGTCGATGTAGAGCGCGCCGACGGAGCCGGAGTCGGCGAGGACGGCGGCGGCCGCCGCCCACTTCTGGCGCAGGTGCTCGTCGTTACCGAAATAGATGCTCGGACCGTGGCGGAGTTGGGCCACCAGTCCGGCGGTCGACGTCGAGGTGACCTCGCTCACCTGCGATCGGAGCTGAGCAGGCGCGGCGGACAGGACCTCGACCGCCTGTCCCGTGGCGCCGCTGACCCGGGTTCCCCCCGGCGCCACGCGCATCGGGATCGAGGCGAGAGTCGGAGAGGCGCGAACATCGTGCAGAAGGGTGTCGTCGGCGGCCACGGCGATCCGGCGGCCGTCGAAGGTGATCGCCCCGACCGGAACCTCCTCGATGACCCGGATCCTCATTCCGTGCGGGAACTGGGTACTCACGTCGAGCCCCTTGACCACCGGGAACGGCTCGACGACCGTGTTCAGCGTGTCCATGTGGACATCGAGGGTGGTCATGTTGCGAGCTGCCGCGTCGAGCGCGGAGCGGATGCGTGCGGCGTCGGGACCGCTGGCGCCCGTCACGGTCACGTGCTTGACGGCGACGAGTGAGGAGTCGCGCAGCCACAGCCACACGCCCCCGGCGAGAACGAGCGCGGCGGCGATGACGGCCGCGATGCGGACACCTGGCCGCGGGATCCGCAGGCGCCGTGGCCGTGGCTCACGATCCCAGGACGATCGTGCCTCCGGTGGCTCCGCGTCGCGCGTGAGCAACCCGCCCGACCGGCGGCGCGGCCCCCGGCGTCCAAGCCGGTCGAGCCAGCCCGCCTCGATCATTCTCGCTTCCAGTCGCTGGGGAACTCGATCGGGCCCAGCGCCTGTACCTCAGGCTCCAGCTCCACACCGAACGCCTCCTTGACCCGGCGTCGTCCCTCGGCCATCAGTGCGATCACGTCGGCGGTGGTCGCGTCGCCGTGGTTCTGGACGAAATTCGCGTGCTTCTCGGAGAAGCCGGCGCCGCCGACCCTCAGTCCGCTGCAGCCGGCGGCCTCGAGCAGCTGCCCGGCCGTCCGCTCCTCGGCCCGCGGGTCGGCCGGGTTCTTGAACGTCGAGCCGAATGTCTTGATCCCAGACGGCTGAGCGGCTTTGCGCCGCACACGCATGTCGGCCAGCGTGGCCTTGACCTCCTGGCTCGACGCCTCGGCCAGAACGAACGAGGCCTGGGCCACCACCTCGCCGGGGCGGAGATTCGACCTGCGGTAGGAGAAGCCGAGCGAGCTCACCGAGCGGCGTTCGGTTCCGTTCGCGTCGACTACATCGACCCACCCGAGGACGCGGGCCAGCTCTCCCCCGTACGCATTGGCGTTCATCCGTATGGCGCCGCCAACGGTACCGGGGATGTTCACCCCGAACTCGATCCCCGTCAGGCCAGCCCGAGCCGCGCGTGCCGACACGGCAGGCAAGCGGGCCCCTCCCCCACATTGCATCCTTGCGCCATCCAGCTCGATCTTGCTCAGCTCCTTGTCCAGTTTCACGACGAGACCGCGGACGCCGGCGTCCGCTACGAGGAGGTTCGACCCGGAGCCCACGACACCTACCCGGATCCCCTCCTCGGCCGCCCAGGCGATCAGCGCCTCGAGCTCGGGCAGCGCTCCCGGCCGGGCGAACAGCTCGGCCGGGCCGCCGGTGCGGATCGTCGTGAGCCGGGAGAGCGGGTAGTCGCGCTCGATCCCGGGAGGGGCGCTCAACATGGCACGCAGGGTAGAGACCCCTCCGGTTGGTCCCGGGGCGCGCTAGCCGCCGATCAACGAGCGCCCGAGCGTGTCGATATCGCCGGCGCCCATCAGCAGGCAGAGATCTCCCTCGCGGAGGGTGGCGTCGAGGAAGCGGCGGGCGTCAGCAAACCGTGGAAGCCAGGCCACCGGCTTGCCCTGGCCGGCGTCAGCGGCGGCCTGCGCCACGAGCAGGCCCTCCACGCCGGGGAAGTCCTCGGCCCGCTCACGGGCCGGATACACCGCCAGGACGCCGGCGACATCGGCCGCGGCGAGCGCGCGACCGAAGCCGCGGGCCAGCGCTCGGGTGCGTGAGTACAGATGAGGCTGGAAGATCCCGATCAGTCGCCGCGGACGCATGGTCTGGGCCGCAGCGATCACCGCCGCGACCTCGGTTGGATGGTGGGCATAGTCGTCGTAGACAATCGCTCCCGACGCCGTCCGCCCGAGGAGCTCGAAGCGGCGCCGCGCGCCCTGAAAGCCGGCCAGCGATGCGGCGGCGAGGGCGGCATCGGCGCCGGCCAGGGCGCACGCCGTCAGCGCCCCAGCGGCATTGACCGCGTTGTGGGCGCCGGGCACCGAGAGCGCCACATCGATTCCCCGCCAGACGAAGCGCGTACCGCTCGGCTCGAGCACGGGATCGACCGCGTCGTACGGGACCGCACCGGGTGGACACAGCGCGCGCAGCCGCGGCCGGTCCCACACCACCGCGCGATCGCCGGCCCGAGCCATGAACAGCCGAAAGGTCTCCTCGAGATCCAGTTGTGAGGCGTAGGTCGAGTGGTGGTCGAGCTCGGCGTTGGTCAGGACCGCCACCTCGGGGTCGAGCTTGAGCAGCGACCGATCGGATTCGTCGGCTTCGATGACGATCCACTCGCCCGTGCCCCATCCGGCGTTGCGCTCAGTGTCGCGCAGCTCGCCGCCGACGACGTAGCTCGGATCCAGACCGCAGCCGCGCATGGCGTGGACGATCATCGCGGTCGTCGTCGTCTTGCCGTGGGTCCCGGTGACGGCCAGGCAGCGGCGCAGCGAGGCTATCTCGGCCAGCAGGTCGGCCCGGTGGAGCTCTCGGCCCCTCGCCGCCTGGCGCTCCGGATTGCTCTCCGGCACGGCCGTCGAGTAGACGACCTCGGCGCCGTCGGGGACGTTGGCCGCGTCGTGGCCGAGCACCGGCTCGATGCCCTGTTCACGGAGCCGCACGGTGTACGCGGAGTCGCTCGCGTCAGACCCGGTGACCGTTGCCCCCAATGTGTCCGCGATTAGGGCCAGACCACTCATTCCGGCCCCGCCGATGCCGACAAAGTGAAGGCAACGTCCACTCCAATCGTCGCCGGGCCCGCGGCCTGTCGCGTGCTCCCGACCCAACGCCATGGTGCATCCGCCTCTCTGTCGGGCTCGCCTGAAGAGCCGTCGAGGCTATCGGCAATGCCGGCGCAGGTTCCTACATAAAATTGCATAAATCCACCCCCAAGGTCCCAACGGATGCTTGCGATGACGATTTTGCGGGTAATGGCGAGTCCGGCAATGACTCGGACCGGGACGCGGCAGATTCCTGCACTCGTCGCAGTCGCGGTTGGCGCGCTTATCTGCGCCTTCGGCGCGACCGTGCAGGCGGCCCACGCGAGCGCGCTGTGGCGCCAGTGCCGCGATCCCTATCCCGCTCACGGCAACCCGGCGAATCCCTTGATGCTGCCCAAGGCGCCCGGATCCAATCCCCTCAACGGAGCCCGCTTCTTCGTCGACGGCCCGGCCCACGGCGAGGCAGCGCGCGGCATCGACAAGCTCCTGGGCATCCGTCCGGGTCGTTACAAGGATGGCTACTCGTGGGCGCGGTTCAAGCGCTCGCTCGACCATGGCCGTCTCCACCGGCGCCTCGTCCACCACCCCGGGCTGGCCTGGAAGGTGAGGATGCTCGAGCGAATCGCCTCGCAGCCCGAGCCCCAGCGGTTCAGTTCGTTCGCGTTCGGCGGCGGCCCGGGGGCAGCCTGGAATATGGCCATCAAGATCTTCTGTCACGACATGAAGGCCGATCCGCGGTCGATCCCGATCATCACCACCTACTTCCTGCATCCCGACATCGGCCGGGACTGTTCCCCCGGCCACCTGAACGCCGTCCGGCCGAGGTTCCAGCGCAGCATCAACGAGATGGTGGCGGCCACCGCCCGGCGTCCTGCCGTCTACCTGCTCGAGCTCGACGCGATCGGCTCGTCGACGTGCTTTGCCCGCCATCACGACTTCGGGCAGTACTCATCCATGTACCGGTATGAGGTGAGAAGGGTGGCGGCGCTCCCCCACACGGTCGTGTACGTCGAGGCCGGCTACTCGGATTCCCACACGCCTCGCTACACGGCTCGTGCACTCAGGCGGCTGGGGTTGCGGGGGGTCCGCGGGTTCTTCACCAACGACACGCACGAGAACTGGACAATCAGGGAGATCCGGTGGGCCATGAAGGTCTCGCGCCAGGTCCATGGAGCCCACTTCATCGTCAACACGGGCGAGAACGGCCGCGGGCCGAAGAAGAACCCGCACCCGGTAACCCAGGGGACCAACGATCTCTGCAACCCGCCCCACCGCGGCATCGGGCCGTTGCCGACGACGAACACTGGGTTCGCGCGCGTCGACGCATTTCTGTGGACGATCGTGCCCGGTGAGAGCGACGGCCACTGCAACGGTGGTCCCAACAACGGGACGTACTGGGCCGCCTACGGCATCAAGATGGCCGCCGGGGCCACCAGCCTGCTCGGGCCGGGACTCCGCAGCCGTTAGCGCTCGGCATCACGCCGACTGGGAGCTGCCGTCCGTCCGGGAGCCCGCCGCGGCCAGCACCTCCTGGGCGATGTTGCGCGCCGCGTCGGGCTTGGCCAGCGACAGCGATGCGCGAGCCATGGCAGCCAGGCGCCCCCGATCAGCCAGCAGGCTGCCCACTTCCTGCGCCAGCCGGGGAGCCGTGAGCTCGTCGTCGGGGATGACCACCGCCGCGCCGGCTTGCGCCATGTAACGGGCGTTGGCGGTCTGGTGATCGGCCGTGGCGTATGGGTACGGAATCAGGATCGCCGGCCGCCCGGCGGCGGCGATCTCGAAGATCGACCCGCCCGAGCGGGCGACCACGAGGTCGCTGGCCAGCAGCGCCTCGCCGAAGTCGCCTATGTAGCCCCGCAGGTCGTAATGCGGGCCCGGTGCGCGCAACTCGTCCAGGTCGCGGTTGCCGGCTGCGTGAAGCACCCGAAAGCGCGCCCCGGCGAACGCCTCGACGGCGGCGTGGTTGATGGAGCGGGCTCCCTGGGAGCCGCCGAAGACGAGCACGCAGGTCTCGTATTCGGGGATCGAGAAACGGGCACGTGCCGCCGCCCGGTCGGTGGCCGGCGCCGGAACCGGGCGACCGGTCAGGCGGTAGCGTCGCCCCTCTCGCCCCTGCACCGGGAAGGCCAGGCACACCCGGCGTGCCAGCGGAGCCAGCGCGCGATTGGTCAGCCCCATGTGGCTGTCGGCTTCCATCAGGACCAGCGGCCTGCGGCTGACCACCGCCGCCAGGCCGACCGGGCCGGCCACGTAGCCGCCGGCACCCAGCACCGCCGCCGCCCCAGTCTTCCGCAGGAGCTTGCGCGCCCGCGGTAAGGCACGAGCGTCGACCGCCACGGCGTGGCCGGCGCGCGTGATGCGTTTGCGATCGAGCGGGGCGACCCTCAGCGTCCGCAGCTCATAGCCGGCCTCGGGGACCAGCTCGAGCTCGTCGCGGTCGCCTCCGATGAACGTGACCTCGGCGCCCTCAGCGCGCAGCGCGTCGGCCACCGCCAGCGCCGGCACGACGTGCCCGGCGGTCCCGCCGGCGCCGATCACGATCCGCGTCGCGCTCACGTTTGGGGGTGTCGACGACCTGCAACCGGCGGGCTCCAGGTCTGGAGATGTTGAGCAGCAGCCCGATCGCGGCGAGCATTACGCACAGGTTCGTCGGGGCATACGAGATGAACGGGAGCGGAACCCCGGTGAGCGGCGCCAGCCCGAGCACGACGAAGATGTTGAGGATGCCTTGACAAAGAATCAGCGACGTGAGGCCGGTGGCCAGCAGCTTGGCATACCTGCCCGAGGCTCGGCGCGCCGTCCGAAGACCAGCGTACGCGATCATCCCGTAGAGGCAGACGACGCCAAAGATCCCCAGCACACCCAACTCCTCCCCGATCACGGCGAGGATGAAGTCGGTCTGGGCCTCGGGCAGGTAGAAGACCTTCTGCACCGAGCGGCCGAGGCCAACGCCCAGCAGGCCGCCCGACCCGAGTGCGATCTGGCCCTGGACGGCCTGGAATCCGGCGGTCGACTTCGACGACCAGGGGTGCAGGAACGACATCAGCCGGGCCTGCTGGTAGGGCTGCGCGAGCACGAGCAGCACCACGGCGGCCGCCGCGAGCAGGCCCAGCATCGCCAGATAGCGCAGCGGCAGTCCGGCCGCGATCATCAGCGCTGTGATCGTGAACGCGACGACCAGCGTGGTCCCGAGGTCCGGCTCCACGACGATCAGCAGCGCCGCCGGCACCCCGACGATGGCGATCGGCGCCACCGCCTGGCGAAAGCCCCGTATCCGGCGCGGATGGTCGGCCAGGTAGCGGGCCGCGTACAGGACGAGGGCGAGCTTCATCAGCTCGGAGGGCTGAAACTGAATCGGACCGGCGGCGAACCACCGCCGCGCGCCGTTGACCTGCACGCCGAACCCGGGAACGAGGACCAGCACGAGCAGCGCGAACGACGCCAGCAGCAGCAGGTTGACCAGCCGGGGATCGAGCAGGGCGAGACCCCTCCGTTCCAGGCCGTGCATGGCCACCAGTCCAATCCCACCGAAGATCAGGTACCGCAGGAACTCCCCGGTGCCGCTGCCGCCTCCGTTGAGTACCCCGATCGGGGAGGAGGCGCTGTAGACCATCACGGCTCCGAAGGCGAGCAGGCACAGCGTCGCGGTCATCAGGATCCGGTGCTCGAGCGGGGGCGGCACCCGCTTGGCCGGGGCCCAAGACCGGCCACGCCTGGCGGCGACGCCCTCGTCCGAGCTGCGCGAGGCCCGAGCCCCCGCCGCCGCGGCCATCAGACCTCGTCCCCAAGCACCAGCGCGCGGAAATGGTCTCCGCGCGCCTCGAAGTCGCGGTACTGATCGAAGCTGGCGCACGCCGGCGACAGCAGGACGGTGTCGCCCATGCTCGCTGCATCGCGGGCCAGGCTCAGCGCGGTGGGGAGCTCACCCGCTCGATGGAGGGCAACGGCCGTTTGTCCGAGCGCGTCGGCCAGCTCACCCGCCGCCTCGCCGATCAGATAGACCGCCCGGCAGCGCTCCGCCACCAGCGGCGCCAGCGGCGAGAAGTCCTGCTGTTTGCCGCGCCCACCGGCGATCAGGTGCACGCCGGCGGGATACACGCGCAGCGCGACGATCGTGCTGGCCACGTTCGTGGCTTTGGAGTCGTTGACGTAGGCGACGCCATCGACCGCGTCGATCAGCTCGAGCCGGTGCGCGACGCCACCAAATGAGCGCAGCCCGGCCACCACGGCGTCTCGATCAACCCCACGGGCCAGGCAGACCCCGGCGGCGGCCATCGCGTTCTGGCGATTGTGCTCTCCCGGCAGGCCGATGTCTTCGACGGCGATCAGGGGCTGGGTGTTCCACCACAAGTACCCGGAGCGATCGGCGAGCTCCGCTTCGGGCGCCGAGCCGAAGCACACTCGCCGGGCACAGCCCCCGATGTCCTCAACATCCAGATCCACCCCTACCAACGCGACGTCATCATTGCCCTGGTTGGCGAAGATCCTGAGCTTCGCGCTGACGTAATCCTCGAACGAGGGGTGGCGATCGAGGTGATCGGGTGCCAGATTGAGCAGTACCGCAGCCTCGGGCGAGAAGGCCACGGTGTCTTCAAGCTGGAACGAGGACGCCTCGCACACGACCGTGGCGTCGGGCGACAGCTCGCCTACCAACGCGGCTAAAGGAGTGCCGACGTTGCCGGCGACGGCGACCGGCAGGCCCGCCTCGCGGTGGATATGCCCGATCCATTCGGTCGTCGTCGTCTTGCCGTTGGTGCCGGTCACGGCGATGAACTCATTTCCGAGCAACCGCCAGGCGAGCTCGAGTTCGCCCAAGATCGGCAGCCGGCGCTCGCGCGCTGCGCGGACCGCGGGCGCGCTCTGGGGTACGCCGGGACTCTTGATGAGCGTCCCGGCGCGGGCGGCAAAAACGTCGCCTGACGCATCCAGATGGACTTCGACGCCGGCGGCCGAAAGCCTTCGTGCGCCATCGAGCAGGACGGGGTCATCGCTGGCGCCCGCATCGCAACCAATCACCTCCTCCCCGCGGGCGCGCAGGACAAGCGAGGCGGCGATACCGGAGCGGGCCAGCCCGACGACGAGATAGGGGCCAGGAGGGAGAGGTGGCCGGGGCTTGGCGCTGGCCACTACTAGCCGCGGATGCTCAACTGGTAGACGACGAACCCGATCGCGCCGCAGGCCGCAGCCACGATCCAGAAGCGCAGGATGATCTTCGTCTCCGACCACGCCTGAAGCTCGAAGTGGTGGTGAATCGGGGCCATCAGGAAGACGCGCTTGCGAAACATCTGAAACCAGAACACCTGGATTACGACCGACAGCGCCTCCATCACGAAGATGCCCCCGAGCAGGAGCAGCAGCACCTCGGTGTTGGTCATGATCGCCAGCCCGGCGATCGCTCCCCCGAGGCCGAGCGAGCCGGTGTCCCCCATGAAGATGCTGGCTGGAAAGCTGTTGAACCACAGAAAGCCGATGCACGTTCCCACCAGGCAGGCGGCCAGCATAGTCAGATCGCGCTGGCCGCTGATGAACGTGATCCCGATGTAGGCGAGCAGCACGATCGCCGCACAGCCCGCGGCCAGGCCGTCGAGACCGTCGGTCAGGTTGACGCCGCTGGTGGTCCCGGCGACGACGAAGTAGATGAAGACCGGAAACAGCGGGCCGAGGTCGACGCTCGCGTCGACGAACCTCAGCTTGACCGTCGAGGACAGACCCGCCTTCTGCGTCGCCACCCACCACAGACCGAGAGAGATGGCGATCGTGACGACCAGCTTGGTCCGGGCCCTCAGCCCGAGCGACCGGCGCTTGACGATCTTCGTGTAATCGTCCGCGAAGCCGAGCAGAGCGCAGGCGACCGCTCCGCCGAGGACGCCGACGGACGCCCAGCTGCGCTCGGAGAGGATCACGAACGGCAGGGCGAAGGCGGCAAAGATGATGATCCCGCCCATCGTTGGCGTGCCGGCCTTCGTCTGATGGCCCTGCGGGCCCTCCTCGCGGATGTTCTGGCCGAACTCACGGTTGCGGAGAAACTCGATGAACTTGGGGCTGAGGAACAGGCAGATCAGCAGCGACGCGGTGCCGGCGATGAGGACGCGTCCCGACGAGACCGGACCCATCAGGACGCCACTCCCGCCGACAGCGCCTGGCAGACCACCTCGAGGCCAACTCCACGCGAGGCCTTGATCAGGACGACGTCGCCGCTCTCGAGGAGCTCGGGGACCAGCCCGGCGGCAGCCGCCGCGTCCTGCACCGCGTGCACATCTCGTGGGAAGTCCGCGGCCATCGCCTGGGCCAGCGGGCCGACCGTGATCAGGACGTCGATCCCGATCTCGCCGGCGTGGCGGCCGATCTCCGCGTGGTAGCGACGCTTCTCGGGACCGAGCTCGAGCATGTCGCCGAGGATCGCCACGGTCCGAGCTCCGTCCGGCTGAGCGGTCGCGGCCAGATCATTGAGGGCGGCGCTCATCGACATCGGGTTGGCGTTGTAGCAATCGTCGATAACGGTGAGCCCGCCCGGCAACACCAGCCGCTGTCCGCGGCCGGGCGACAGCAGCAGCTCGACCCGCCCCGACGGCATGACCCCGGCGGCGCGCGCCGCGGCCACCGCCGCCAGCAGGTTGGTTCGCATGTGGGCCTGGGTGAACGGGACCTCGAGCTCGATCAGCTCGCCGCGGTGATCGATGCAAATCAGCTCGCCGTCGGCCGAACGTAGGGTCACCTCGCCGCCCGCCCCGAAGGTCACGGTGTCGAGATCGTCGCGCCGGTGGCGATCGAGCAGCCGCTCGCCGGCCGGGATCACCGCGGTGGCACCCGAGGGCAACCGGGCGATCAATTCCGCCTTGGCAGCCGCCACCGCTTCCACGGTCCCCAGCAGCTCGAGATGGACCGGCCCCACGCTGACGATCACGCCGATGTTGGGCTCGGCAACCTCGGCCAGCTCGGCGATCTGTCCACTGCCTCGCATGGCCATCTCCAGCACCAGCATCTCGGTTCCCATCGGCGCGGAGAGGATCTCCAGGGGCAGGCCGATCTCAGTGTTGAAGTTCGAGCGCGAGGCAACCGTCCGGCGGTGCGGCGCCAGAATCGCACGCAGCAGGTCCTTGGTCGAGGTCTTGCCCGTCGATCCGGTCACGCCAATGACCGTGGCTGACAGCTCGCGCCGCCAGGCCGTGGCCAGGTCCTGCAGCGCCCTCAGCGGATCCTCGGCGACCAGCGCCACTCCCGCCCGCTCGCGGCTCGCGGCGTCGGCGTGCTCGGGCCTGGTCAGCACCCCCCACGCCCCCGCCGCCAGGGCCTGCGGGGCGAACGCACCGCCGTCCGCGCTGGCCCCCGGCAGGCCGACGAACAGCGAGCCGGGGCCGGCCGTGCGGGAGTCGATCGTGACGCACTCGGGGCCCTGCGCCGTCGGAGGCGGCGCGAGAATCCTCGCGCCGGCCGCCTGCGCTATTCGCTCGGGTGTCCAGGCCTTCATCGGGGCAGCGCCGCGCCCTTGAGGACCTCGCGGGCCACGGCAACGTCGTCGAAGGGGACCTTGTGGCCGCGGGCGAATTCCTGGCCCTGCTCGTGGCCCTTTCCGGCGATCACCACCACATCGCCCCGTCCCGCACCGGCGATCGCCTCGGCAATCGCGCTCCGGCGGTCGACATCCCAGGCCACGTCGCGGCCCGACCCCACGAGGATCTCCCTGATGATCGCCTCCGGGTCCTCCGAGCGCGGATTGTCCGAGGTGACGATCACGCGATCGGCCAGCCGCTTGGCGATCGCGCCCATCATCGGACGCTTGCCGCGGTCGCGATCACCGCCAGCCCCGAACACCACGTGGACCCGGCCGTCGGCCAGCCCACGGGCTGCGCACAGCACGTTCTCGAGCGAATCGGGAGTGTGCGCGTAATCGACCAGGACGGCGAAGTCCTGACCTTCGTCGACGGTCTCGAACCGGCCCGGGACCTGGCCTGCTGTCTCGATCGCCTCCGCCGCGGTGTCGGCACCGACGTCGAGCTCCCGAGCCGCCGCTACCGCCCCGAGGACGTTGTAGACGTTGAAGCGGCCTCGCAGCGGTGAGGTCAGGTCCAGCTCCCCGGCTGGCCCTTGCACCGTGAAACGTGAGCCCGACAGATCGGTCTGGACGTCCTTGGCCCGGTAGCTAGCCGGGGCGTCGATGGCAAACGTCACCGTGTCGCCGAGCTCGGCCGCCAACCGCGCGCCATACGCGTCGTCGACGTTGATCACCGCGGTGCGTGGACCGCCGGTGAACAGGCACCGCTTGGCGGCGAAGTAGTCCTCCATCGTTTCGTGGAAGTCGAGATGGTCCTGGGTCAGATTGGTGAAGATCGCCGCCGCGAAATGGATCGCGTCGGCGCGATGGAGCGCCAGGGCGTGCGATGAGACCTCCATCGCACAGGCCACGTCTCCCGCGGCCAGCATTGCCGTGAATGTCATCTGAAGATCTATTGCCTCGGGCGTGGTGCGCTGCACCTCGTACTCGACGCCGCCGATCATGCTCTTGACCGTGCCCAGCAGTCCCGTCCGTCGGCCTGCGGCCTCGAGCAACGCCCGGACCAGGAACGCCGTCGTGGTCTTGCCGTTGGTGCCCGTGACCCCAATCGTCTGCAGTCGCGCCGTCGGATCGCCATTGAAGCGCGCCGCAGCCGGAGCCATGGCCTGACGAACGCTCGAGACCTGGATCTCGGGCACTCCCAGCGACAGCGGGCGCTCGACCACAAGCGCCGCCGCGCCGCGGGCGATCGCCTCGCCGGCGTAATCGTGACCGTCGCGAGTGAACCCGGGAACACAGAAGAACAGCGCACCCGGCGTGACCGCGCGGTTATCGTAGGCGAGGGCTGTGATCTCGGGGTCGTCGAGATCCGGGGAGCCGCCGACTCGTTCCGTGGGGGCGCCCGGAATCACCTCGTGGAGCCGCATCGCGGCCCGAGTGTAGTCACCGGATCAGCCAGAAACCCCGCGGCAGGCCGTTGCGGCTTGGCAGAATTCTGTGAACAAACCGAAATTTGGTGTGTGACTCAGGGCGGCGTGCGGGCGAACCTCCAGTTCCCGATCAAGACGACCAGCCTCAGCGTCGTCGAGCGTTCGCGACCACGGTCGGCTCACCCCGAATTCGTGGCGAATCCGCGCGCGCGGCCGGAGAGCTCGCGGTTCTCGATCACCCGATCCACGAGCCCGTAGGCCACCGCCTCCTCCCCGGTGAAGTAGCGGTCGCGCTCCATGTCGGCGTGGACGCGCTCGATCGATTGCCCGGTATGCCGGGCATAGATCTCATCGACGCGCGAGCGCAATGCCAGCACCTCGCGGGCGTGGATCTCGATGTCGCTCGACGGACCTTCGAAACCGCCCGATGGCTGATGGATGAGGATCCTGCTGTTGGGCAGTGCCATGCGCTTGCCCTCGGCGCCTCCGGCCAGGAGCAGCGAGCCCATCGACATCGCGATGCCGTAGCAGATCGTGGCCACGTCGGGGCGAATGAACTGCATCGTGTCGTAGATCGCCATCCCGGCATAGATAGATCCGCCGGGTGAATTGATGTACAGGGAGATGTCCTTGTCGGGGTCGTCCGACTCCAGGTGGACGAACTGGGCGACGATCAGGTTGGCGCTCTCCTCGTCGACCTGGCCGCCGAGGAAGACCACTCGATCGTTGAGCAGACGGGAGTAGATGTCGAACGAGCGCTCGCCGCGGGCGGTCTGCTCGACGACCATTGGCACCAGTGGCATTGGGACCTCCTGTAAGTGCTAAAGTGCAACTGATTGGTTGCGGTTCAACATAGCATACGCGCAACTGAGTGGTTGCACGTGGTCCAGGAGGAAGCCCCGTGGACGACAGAATCGAACGTGAACTTGTGGTGGACGCCTCCCCCGAGGAGGTGTGGGACGCGATCGTGGGCGACGGCTGGCTGGCCGACGAGGTCGAGCTCGACCTGCGAGTCGGCGGCGACGCGATCTTTCGTTCCGGTGAGCAGACCAAGACCGGCTGGGTCGAGGACGTGATGGCCCCCGAACGCCTGGCCTTCTGGTGGGCGGTGGATGGTCAGCCGGCCACCAGGGTCGAGCTCCGCGTGCTGACCGAGCAGGACGCGACGCGGGTGCGCGTGGTGGAATCCCGGCCCCTCGACGTGCTCGATCTGGTGGGCACGCCGCTGCCGGACCCCTCGGGCTGGACGTTCGGCCCTGCCCTGGTCGCGGCCTGACGATGTCCGCAGAACTCGATCGAGCCGGGGCCGTGTTCGGCGCGCTGGCCGACCCAACCCGGCGGGCGCTGCTGGCGGCGGTGGCCGAGCAGCCCCGTCTGACCGCCACCGAGCTCGCTGCCGAGCTGCCGATCTCGCGTCAAGCCGTGCTCAAGCACCTGACCGCCCTGGCCGACGCCGGTCTGGTCGACCGTGAGCGCTCAGGTCGCGAGGTCCACTACCGCCTCACGCCCGCGCCCCTGTCGGAAGCTGTTTCGTGGATGACCGAGGTGGGCGCCCAGTGGGACGATCGGCTGGCCGGCCTGCAGCACCAGCTCGGCGCCGGTCGGGCCCCGCGTGCGTGAGCGCTGTCAGCCTCCGGTCGGGGCGGTGATGTCGGGCACGTGAGCCGGATTGGGCGCGATACCCAGGTACGGGACCGCCCAGCCGACGATCTTCTGGAAGGCCGGCGCAGCCACTGAGCCACCGAAGATCGCCCCGTGGGGCCGATCGACCATCACCGCAACCAGCAGCTTGGGGTTGCTGGCGGGGACGAACCCGATGAATGACGCGGCGTAGTCGACGTTGGAGTACCTGCCGTTGACCACTTCGTTCGCCGTACCGGTCTTGCCGGCGAGGTCGTAGCCGGGGATCGCTGCGCCCGAGGCGGTGCCGCCGTCGGCGAACACTCCGCGGAGCATGTTGCGCAACTCGGCGGCCGATGCCTTGGAGATGATCCGGCGGCCCGACGGCAGCGGCACTGACTTGCCGCCGATCGCATGCACGATGTGGGGCGGGCGGAGTACCCCGCCATTGGCGATGGCCGAGTATGCCGCGGCGATCTGAATCGGCGTCACCGACTCGCCCTGACCCATCGGGAGGTTGCCCATCGAGGAGCCCGAGTACTGCCACGAGTGCAGAACGATCCCGTGCTCCTCACCCGGCAAATCGACCCCGGTCGGGGAGCCGAAGCCGAAGCGGTGAACCCAGTAGTCGAAGCGCTTTGGGCCCAGCTTCATCCCGATCTCGTCGGCGCCGATGTTGCTCGACACGCGGAGGATCGAGGCGACGGAGAGATTCTCGTCGCCATGATTCTCGGCATCGTGGATCTGCCGGTCGGCGACCTGGAGCACAGGCGGGATGTTGAACATCGTGTTCGGGGTCACCACGCGGTCCTGGAGGGCGCCGGCGACGGTGATGGCCTTGAAGGTGGAGCCCGGCTCGTAGTTGAAGCTGACGGCACGGTCCTGGGTGGCATATGCCGGCGCGCCGGTGACATCGTTGGCGTTGACCCGCGGCCAGTTGGCCAGCGCGAGAATCGCCCCGGTGTTGGGGTTCATCACGATGGCGGTGGCTCCTCGCGGCGAGTACTGCGCTCCGACGCCGGCCAGCACCTGCTCGACCTCATCCTGGAGCGCGGCGTCGAGCGTCAGTTTCAGGGTCATGCCCGGGTCCGTCGGTGTGACGTCGTCGATCGAGATGGGCTGCCCGATCGCGTCGTTGACGATCCTTCGAAGCCCATTGCGTCCGGCCAGGACGCTGTCGTACCCATACTCGAGGCCGCTGTAGCCATGGCCGTTGAGGTGAACGCTTCCGAGTACCTGGGAGGCGGCCCACGAGCGCGGATAGACGCGCGTGTTCTGAGGGATCATCGTCAATCCCTGGATGTGCAACTTGTTGATCTCGGCCACCGTCGCGGCCGGGACCAGATGCGCGAGGTACACGAACCCCCGGTGCGGCTTGGTCAGGCCGGCCATCACCGTGGACTCCGACTGGCCCAGCAGAGGCCCCAACAGCCGCGCGTCATTGGCCGCGTGCTTGATCAGGTAAGGGTCGGCTGCGACGTCGTCGGCCGATTCGCTGATGGCCAGTTGGACGCCGTTGCGATCGGTGATCGTCCCCCGCGGCGCCGGGATCGTGAGCTCGGTCACCTGCTGGGTGGCGGCGGCGTGCTGCAGGGATCCGGCCTGCACGGCGCCCAGATACGTCGCCCGCATTACGGCGATCGCCAGGAACGCGATGAAGGCGATGAACAGGACGCCGATGCGGCGGTCCATCGTCCCCACGGCCCGGCTAGCCCCCGCTCGTCGGCTGGTTCGTGGTGGAGCCGGTCGACATGACCGGTGGAACGGGCGTGCTGGCGATCCCACCGTTGGAGGTCAGCAGCGACTGGAAGATGTCGGAGTCCGGAGTGCGGATATGCCCCGCGGCGCGGGGTACGTTGGCCGGACTGGCGCTGAGGAAGCCGATGTCCTCCGGGGCGGGCATCACCATGCCCTCAGCAGCGGCCAACCGCTCGATGCGCTGATCGTCGGCCAGCGAGGCGACACTCGCCCGCAGCAGCTCGTTGTGGCTCTGCAGCGCCGTGGCCTGCTCGATCGCGCGACCCATGGTCCTGTTGAGCTTGAGGACCTCGACCTGCATCGCGACGATGCCGGCCAGCATGACGAAGAGCACCGCGATCCACGTGCGGCCGCGGACAACCCGATCGAGCAACGGATGGTCTGGGAGTCCCTGAATGGCGGCGAGGGCGCGTTCGCGCAGTGACCCTTCGCGAGCCGGACGGGCCGCACCGGACGTGCGCCGCGGCCACGGGAGCGAGATCGACCCCAGGCGCTTGGTTGAACGGTGGCGTTGGGCCGGCCGGGTGCGGATGGTCGTCCTCGTCCGTGCTGCGGGCTTCGGCTGGGCGGTGGCTTTCGATCGCGGAGTGGCGGGTTTAGATCGCGGGGCGGCGGTACCGGCGCGACCCGTTGCCGGGCCGGACACCCGGCGGGGCGTCCGCGGTGCGGTCGGCGCTCTGACCGGACGCGGCTGGTCCTCTCTCGTCGAGTGGCGGGGCGACTTCCGTTTGCCGATGCGGCGTCCTGCCGGGGTGATCGCGGTGGGTGTCATGGCGTGGTGACCTCCAGCTTGCGCGCCGCACGCAGATGCGCGGATTTGGACCTGGGATTCGCCGCAACCTCCCCCGGTGTCGGAGCGACGGCACGTCGCGTCAGCAGCTCAGCCTCGGGCTGCCGGCCGCATACGCAGATCGGCAGCTCCGGTGGGCAGATGCAGCCCCGTGCGCGATCGGCGAGGAAGCGCTTCACGCGCCGATCCTCGAGCGAGTGGAACGAGATCGCCGCCAGACGGCCGCCGGGACGGAGCAGCTCCCACGCGGCGGGAAGCGCCGCGTCGAGCTGGGCGAGCTCGTCATTGACGGCGATCCGGAGCGCTTGGAAGCTCCTTCGCGCCGGGTGGCCGCCGGCGAACTGGGCCGGGACCGGCACCGCGCTCTTGATGGTATCGACGAGCTCCTGGGTCGAGCTGAGCTCGGCCCGACGGCGCGTGCGCACGATGCCACGCGCGATCGGCGACGCATACCGCTCCTCGCCGTATTCGCGCAGGAGACGAGCCAGACGCCGCTCGTCCCACGTATTGACGATCTCGCGCGCCGTGAGCTCCTGTTCGGGGTCCATCCGCATGTCGAGCGGGGCGTCATACGAGTACGAGAATCCGCGGGCCCAGGTGTCGACCTGCATCGAGGACATCCCCAGGTCGAGGTAGATCAGGTCCGCCTCGAGCTGCTCCTCGCGCAGCTGCCCCAGCGCAGTGACGAAGTCCGCGCGGATGAAGCGTGTGTGGCAGGACACCTCCGCCGCCAGCTCGGCGAACCGCTCCTCGGCCATGGGGTCGCGATCGATGCCGATCAGCACGCCGGCCGGGCCGATGCGGTCGGCGATCAGGCGCGCATGCCCGCCCCCGCCGAACGTGCAGTCGACGACCACCTCGCCCTCGCGGGGATCGGCGAGCTCGATCAGCTCTCCGGCCAGGACCGGGGTATGCGTGCGGGTCATGTCAAGGAGTGTGGCCAAGGCTCGCTGCAATGTCGGGAGCACGGATCAGAACGTCTTCGCTGTAGCCGTCGTACCGGGCGCGATCGAACACCTCCAGGCACTTGCCCGAACCGGTGACGATGACCTCCTTGCCGAGGCCGGCGTAATCCATGAGCTTCGGGGTGATCATCACGCGGTTGGCCGAGTCCAGTTCGGTGTCATGGGAGAGGTTGAAGAAGAACCGCTCGAGGTCGCGGTACTTCGGCATCATCGGATTGAGGTCGGCCAACACCGCGCTCGTGTACGCCTCGTAGGTGTCGGGCGTCCAGATCGCGATCGAACGGGGAGCGTCGGCGTTCGTCTCCGGGGAAGCCGCCAGTACCACTCCCGACGCCAGCGCGGCGCGGAACTTCGCTGGGACCGTGAGCCGGTGCTTCGCATCTAGCGCGTGTTCGAAGGTTCCGCGGAAGATCAAGGTTTCTCATTCGGCTGACCGAATTCCGAACCCGGGTGGCTGGGTGGGAGGAGCCCTGCCACCCGGGTTCCGCATGCGTCGCCCACTTTATCCCACTCTCCCCCACAATGCAACCCATCTCCCATACCTGGCCCCACTCGATGGTTCAGACGGGGCCCGGAGCGCCAAAACGCCCGTGGGCAGTGGCTCCGAGCACGCTCCAGGGGCTTAATTCGATGTCGCGTTCCGCTGCACGATTTGGTGCAGGCGGCCGAGCTGGTTGGCCGCGTGCATGCGCCGGGGGGTTCCGTCCGGAGGGTGTGCGTTCGGTGGCGCGGGGTGGGAGAGCCGGCGCTGCCTACAGATCCGGCGCCGTACGGCGTGGGCCCCGGTTCTCGCCCTCCCCCCCGCAGGGCAGTTCGAGCACCAACCGCGCCCGACATTCGCCCGCCGGTGCCGCCCTCAGCCGTCCACCGTGTGCCTCGGCGACGGCGCTCGCGATGGCCAGCCCCCGGCCGCGCTGACCACGCCCTCGCCGTGCGTGCCGCATCAGCTCGGGCAGCGGCGCCGGCAGTCCGGGGCCGTCGTCGCTCACCTCGACCGTCACCGCGACTCCGCCGGCGCTGCCACGGACCTCGATCGTGCCGCTGCCGTGTTCGATCGCGTTGGCGATCAGATTCCCGGTCGCCTGGGCGAGGCGAAGCCGGTCGCCGAGGACCCCAACCGTCGGACCGAGCCAGGTGGCGCGCAGCTCGCGCGCCTGTGCGGCTGCCGCGGGTCTCCACGCCTCGACCGAGCTGCTGAGCAGCTCGGTCATGTCGACCGGCGCCACGCGAGGCGTCAATCCATGTCGTACCCCGACGGCGTCGAGATCCTCGAGCGCCAGGCCGGCGCGCCCGAGCTCGAGGTCGAGTGCCCGCAGGCGATCGGCGGACAGCTCGCCCGACCGGGCGCCGAGCTGGAGGCCGAGGCGTGCCGCGGTCAGCGGGCCGCGCAGCTCGTGACAGGCGCGGGTCACGGCCTCCATCCGTGCGCCGAGCGTGCGCCAGGCCAGGCCGGCCAGGGCTGCCGCACAGCAGGCGGCGAGCCAACCACCGATGCCCAGCATCACTCGATCCCCCCATCGACCAGCCGGTAGCCGACGCCCCACACGTTGACGACAAGCCGATCGCCGTGAACGCCCAGCTTCTTGCGCAGACGCGAGGCATGCGAGTCGAGCGTGCGCGTCGAGCCGAGCACCCGAAAGCCCCAGACGCCGCGCAGCAGCTCCTCGCGCGTGAAGACGCGGGTCGGGTCGGCGGCCAGGGCTCGCAGCAGTCCAAATTCCTTCTTGGACAGGTGGACCGGGTGGCCGCGGAGCCGGACCTCGCGGCCGACGGTATCGATCTCGAGGTCGCCAATCCTCAGCCGTCGACCGCCCGCGCGACGCTGACTGCGACGCAGCAGGGCGCCGATCCGGGCCCGCAGTTCGGTGTAGTTGAAGGGCTTGGTGACGTAATCGTCAGCGCCGCGGTCGAAGCCTCGGAGCCGATCGAGGTCTCCGGAGCGGCCGGAGACGACAAGGATCGGCAGCTCTGGGTCGATGCGCCCGGCGATCCGGTCGGATTCGCGGACGCGGCGAATGAGGTCGAGGCCGTCGAGATCGGCCAGGCCGAGATCGATGAGCGCCAGGTCCGGAAAGCGAGTCTCCATCAGGCGCTGGGCTTCCGCTCCCGTCTCGGCCTCCAGGAGCTCGTAGCCGTCTACGACGAGATTGTCGGCGAGGAACTTGCGGGTTGGGCGATGGTCCTCGACGATCAGGATGAGAGGCGAATCAGGTTCCATGTTGTTAAGAGGGCGGCGCCACCCAGAAACCACCCCCCTCAGGGGCTAAATTGCCTGGCTGCAGGACCTGAATGGCGGCGAACGGGCCGGCTGGCTGCAACATCGCATTCACCCGCTGCCGGATGGGAGGATTCCTAAATATGATCCCGACGCCGCTATGTACCGACGCGGGAACTACAGCTCAGGGGAGGACTTCGTGCTCGAATACGGCGAGCTCCGATTCACGTTTAACGAACGTGATTTCCGTGAGCGCTGCGAGCAGGCCGCCCGCAAGCTGGGCTTTCTAGCCGGGTCGGTCGAGGAGGACGAAGCCGAGGACCTGATCAACCTGGTGGTCAATGGCGAGGTCACCGATCCGGCCTCGGCGCTCGGGGAGCACGTCAATGACTGCTGGCCCGAGCTTGTCGGACCGTCCGAGCGCTCGCTGGTCCACTGGCTGCGCAGGCTGATCTTCCGCAGCGCGTGGCTGGACCAGCGGGTCAAGGAGGGCGAACTCGACGTCTCCTTCGACGATGACGCGAACGCGTTCGTGTACATCCAGCCGGATCGGGGTGGGGAGCCGATCCAACTCGCGCCTGAGCCGAGCTGGAATCGCGTCGCGTACGTGCGGCGCTGATCGCCACCCGCCGGCGGCCTCGTGCGCCGACGGCGTCGGCGGCCGCCTCCCTTAGCCTTAGCCCGCCCCGGTCACGGCCTGCTGGTTGGTCGGCGCCGGGTTGTCGAGCAGGAGCTTGGGCACGGTCACGAAGCGGTAGCCGCGCTTGCGCAGATCGGAGATGATCCTCGGGAGCGCGGCGACGGTCTCGCTGCGGTTGCCGCCCGCGTCGTGCATGAGGATGATCGCGCCGGGGCGGGCGCCGGACACGGCCGTGTGCACAATCGCGTCGACGCCGGGGAGGGTGTAGTCGTTGGTGTCGACCGTCCACAGCACCATCAGCATGTGGTACTGCTTGAGCAACTTGAGCGTGGTGTCGTCCCACAGGCCATAGGGCGGACGGAACAGCCGCGGGAAGGAGGCGCCGTAGTGAGCGATGGTGGCGGTCTGCTGGAGCAGCTGCGCCTTCTGGCCGGCGTAGGACAGGTGCGACATCGCGTAGTGATTCTCGGTGTGGTCGCCGATCGGATATCCGTCGGCGGCGATCGCGGTGGTGGAATCGTGGAAGTACTGGTCCGAGACGCCGACCTCGAAAAACGTGCCCGGCACACCCTCGCGCTGGAGGATGGAGAGGACCTGGGGCGTGTATGGCCCCGGGCCGTCGTCGAAGGTCAGGGCGATCTCGCGATGCTGCGAGCCCGCCACCTGAACGTACGGCGTGCGCGCCAGGGTCCTGTTGATGGCCGCATTCTCAGCCGCCTTCTCCTCCCCGGCGAATGACCCGGGCCCGACGCCGCCGAGCGTGCCCAGACGCATGAAGTAGGCCGTCACCGGCGCATGGGCTCGGACGTGGACGGCAGGTCCGCCACCGCCGCTATGCGAACCGGCGTTGGCGCCAAGGATCAGCGCGACGAGGGCCACGATGCCCAGCGCAACCAGCCGTCGCCGTCGGTGCTGGGCCTCGACTCGACGGCGCGACCGGGCAGGCGCGCGGCCGCGCACACCCGTGCCCGGCCGATTGCGAAGTGCAGTGACTCGGTCGTCCATGAATTGTTCCGGAGCATGATGCCGGGTGCCCCGGTCAGCTGCAGTCAAGCAGACGCGGACCGGCGGCCGCCACGGGCCGGAGCCCGTCCCCATTTGGAGGCACTGTCTACGCTGCGTGAGCCATGCAGGCCACGGTATGGGTCGTGATGCCCACCTACAACGAGGCGGACAACGTCGAGGCGATCGTTCGAGCGGCGCTGGCCGAGCTCGAGCCATACGCTCCCGACGACCACGCGATCCTAATCGTCGATGACAACTCGCCCGACGGTTCCGGCGCCATCGCCGACCGTCTCGCCGCCGAGCACGACGCGGTCGAGGTGCTGCACCGGCAGACCAAGAGCGGACTCGGTCAGGCCTATCTGGCCGGCTTTGCGCGGGCGCTCGGCGGCGGCGCGCAGTTCGTGATCGAGATGGACGCCGATTTCTCCCACGACCCCCGATACCTCTCCCAGCTCCTCGACGCCGCCAAGGACGCCGACCTGGTGCTCGGGTCCCGATACGTCGCCGGCGGCGGCGTCAGAGATTGGGGGCTGTTGCGCCGTCTGATCAGCCGCGGCGGCGGTCTCTACGCGCGCAAGATCCTGGGGGTCGAGGTCCAGGATCTGACCGGCGGCTTCAAGTGCATCCGCCGTGCCGTGCTCGAGGGAATCGATCTCGACAGCGTTCGGGCCGAGGGTTACGTCTTCCAGATCGAGGTGACCTACCGGGCGCTGCTGGCCGGCTTCCGCGTGCGCGAGATCCCGATCGTCTTCTCGGATCGCACCGTCGGTACGAGCAAGATGTCCACGCGGATCGCGCTCGAGGCGATGTGGCTGGTGCCGCGGCTGCGGCGCACCGCCCGCTCAGCGATCGAGCGGGCAGAGGACCGGGGAGAGGCTGTGGGGACGCCGTAGATGGTCATTTCGTCGCGTAATCTGCACTCCTTCCGCCCCTCCCCCTAACGTAATTTCAATGTCGACCACACCGGCCGCGACGGCCAGGCGGGCATTCTTGTCGCGATGAGTATTCGCAGTCCGCTCGGCGTTGCTCCCGAAGCGGGCGCCTTCGACCTCGGTGGAACTGCGCTCGATTCGCGCGGGACCGCGCTCGATACGCGCGGTACGTCGTCGCGCGCGTGGACTGGCCAGGTCGGGCTGGTCGGTCTGCTCGCCACCGGCCTGCTGCTCTCGGTGGCCGCGGCCCACACCGACTCGCTGCTTCCCGAGTCGGTCCGCCCCGTGCCCAACTGGCTTGCCGGGCCATTCGGCTCCGCCAACTTCGGGCTTGGCGTCGGAGCGCTGCTGCTCGTGCTGTCGCTGATGTTCGTCTGCTACACGCTGGCCGCCCGCGCTGCGGACCGGCTCTCGGCGCGCTCGGTCCTGATGACGATCGCCGCCCTGCATGCGCTGGTGCTGCTGGCGCCTCCGCTGCTGTCGACGGATGTGTTCAGCTATCAGGCCTATGCGCGGATCGGCGCGATGTACGGGGCCAACCCCTACATCCAGGGCCCACATGCGATCGCGCTCGACCCGATCTACCCGTTCATCGGCGCCAAGTGGGTGACGACGCCCACGGCATACGGACCGCTGTTCACGGTCCTCAGTTACGCGCTGGCTCCGCTCTCGATCGCCGCGAGTGCGCTCGCGTACAAGGCGATTGCGGCTATCTCGAGTCTCGTGCTGGTGGCGATCGTGTGGAACGCCTCGCGGCTGCGCGGCCTCGATCCTGTGCGAGCGATTGCGCTGGTCGGACTCAACCCGCTGATCGTCCTCTACGGCGTGGGTGGTGCTCACAACGACCTGCTCATGCTGACCGCGCTGATCGGCGGCATGTATCTGCTCCTGGCCCACCGCGAACGGGCGGCGGGCGCCTCGATCGTCGTCGGGGCGGCGATCAAGCTGACGGCGGGACTGTTCCTACCCTTCGCGATCGCCGGCGCTGGCGGGCCCCGAACGCGCCAGCGACGTGCCGACGTGCTGACCGGAGCCGCGGTCGCCGCGGCGGTCCTCGCCACGCTGGCCTTCGCCGTGTTCGGCACCGGTCCGCTGCACCTCATCTCCACCGTTCAGCAGGGTCAGAGCGAGGGTGACTGGCACAGCATTCCCGGCGTGCTCTCGACCCGGCTCGGCCTGCCGACGCTCGGCCACATCACCGGGCTGCTGTTGGCCGCTGGCTTCGCCGTCGTGTTCGTGTGGCTCGTACGCCGAGTGTGGCGCGGTCAGCTCGATTGGATCGACGGCGCCGGCTGGACGGCGGCGGCGCTGCTGCTGACCGCGAGCGCGATGCTGCCCTGGTACGTCGACTGGCTGCTGCCGCTCGCGGCGCTGGCCAGCGACAGGCGGCTGTGGCGGGTCGCGATCGTTATGACCGGCGTCGTCCTGGGCATCCAGATGCTCGGCTATATCCCCCACGGCGGCATTCCAGGGCTATGAGGACCGTGGCTACAGGTAGCGACGTACCATGACGACTGTGAACGGCTCCGATAGCAGCGAGGGGACCGGACTCAGAGAGCTCCAGCTGCTCAGTGTCGTCGCTCCGGTGTACAACGAGGAGGCGCTTGTCGACGAGTTCTACTCGCGCGTGTGCAGCGCCCTGGAGAATCTGCCCTTCGAGCTCGTCCTCGTCGACGACGGATCGACAGATGGTTCTTCGGGCATCCTGGAGCGCCTGGCCGAGGCCGACCCGCGCGTCCGTGTGGTCTTTCTGTCGCGCAACTTCGGTCACCAGACCGCGCTGACAGCCGGGCTCGATCACGCGCAGGGTAACGCCGTGGTCATGATGGACGCCGATTTGCAGGATCCCCCGGAGCTGATCCTGAAGATGCTCGACCACTGGCGCGGCGGCTGCGATGTCGTGTACGCCGTGCGCGAACAGCGCGAGGGCGAGTCGCGCTTCAAGCTGGCCACCGCGCGCTGGTTCTACTCGCTGTTCGATCGCCTGGCCCAGGTCGAGCTTCAGCACAACTCGGGCGACTACCGGCTGCTCGATCGTCATGCCCTCGACGCCCTGCTGTCGATGCGCGAACGCAACCGGTTCCTGCGCGGCATGACCGTCTGGGTCGGCTACACGCAGGCTGCGGTGCCCTACCGTCGCGATCCCCGCTACGCCGGCGAAACCAAGTACACGGTCCCCAAGATGCTGCGGTTCTCGCTCGATGCGATCGCCTCGTTCTCGGACCGTCCCCTGCAGCTGGCCACCCTGCTCGGGTTCCTGATCTCAACCCTCGCCTTCGTAGCCATCCCGATCGTGATCGTGCTGCGACTCCTGCACTCCTACCTGCCCGGTTTCGGGGCCATCACGATCACGGTGTTGCTGCTCGGGGGAATCCAGCTGATCACGATCGGCATCATCGGTGAATACGTCGGACGGATCTACGACGAGGTAAAGGGGCGCCCGCTGTACCTGGTCAAGGCGCGTCGCAACTTCACCGACCCGGACGCGTCGCCACCACTGGTCGGCTCGGAGACGGGTCAGCTCGAGGACTAGAGTGGACTAGCCGCCGGCAGGATTCGGACCGATGGCCCGGTTGGGCTCGCCGTGTCGCTGGCCCGGCTCGGATGAGGGGCCCGGCTCGGGTGAATGGCCCGACCTGGGCGAGCGGCCCGGCTCGGGTGAGCGCCGGAGGGGGCGCACCTCGGCATCGCCGCCCGCCTCGGCGGCGTCCTCGAGGGCCGAAATCCGGCCGACCAACCCCTTGATCGCATCGGCGATCGGGTCGGGAAGATGCACCCAGTCGGCATCAGGCCCCTCGGGGCGGCGGCCCTCAACGCGGACCGGATGCCCCGGGTTCCCAACCACAGTGGAGTTGGGCGGCACGTCGTGGATGACCACGCTGTTGGCGCCGATCTTCGAACCGTGACCGACGTTGATTGGGCCAAGCAGCTTGGCTCCCGATCCGATTGTCACGTTGTCCTGCACGCTGGGATGGCGTTTGCCAGTGGCGAAGCCGGTACCGCCGAGCGTGACGCCCTGGTACAGGGTGACGTTGTCGCCGATCTCGGCTGTCTCGCCAATCACCACGCCCATGCCGTGGTCGATGAAGAAGCCGTTGCCAATCCGGGCGGCGGGATGAATTTCGATGCCGGTCAGCGACCGGGCCAGCGAGGCGATGGCGCGGGGCAGCAGGGGGATCCCGGAGCCGTACAGCGCGTGGGCGACCCGGTGGGCGAGAAGCGCGTGGACGCCCGGCCAGGTGGCGAGGATCTCGAACGAGCTGACGCCGGCCGCGGCCGGGTCGCGGCTTTGGGCCGCGGCGACATCGCACCGGATCTCGGCAGCCGTACCCGTGATCAGCTCGAACGCCCGCATGCTCACAGCGTACCGAGGGCCTCAGAGCGCGAAGAAGGGCGTGGAAACGTACCGCTCGCCCGAATCGGGCAGGATCGTGACGATCCGTGCGGCCCGCAGATCGGGTCGCGCCGCCAGCTCGAGCGAAGCCCACACAGCGGCGCCGGCCGAGATGCCGGCCAGAACTCCTTCGCGCCTCGCGAGGGCACGCGCGGTCTCGATCGCATCCTCATCATCGACCCGAACGATCTCATCGAGCACGTCGCAGTTGAGGACCTCGGGCACGAAGCCGGCGCCGATGCCCTGGATCTTGTGGGGGCCGGGCCGCCCACCGGAGAGCACCGCGGAGGTGCGCGGCTCGACGGCAACCACCTGGCAGCGCGGGTTGCGGGCTTTCAGGAACTCGCCAACGCCGGTGATCGTGCCACCCGTCCCCACCCCGGCCACGAACACGTCGACCTGCCCCCCGAGCGTCTCCCAAATCTCAGGGCCGGTAGTCGTGCGATGAATCTCGGGGTTGGCGGGATTTGAGAACTGGTCGGGCAGGAACACATCGCTGCCCGAGGCCAGAGCCTGGGCGGCCTGGACCGCCTCGTCCATTCCTCCGAGCGACTCGGTCACCTCGACGTCGGCTCCGTAGAGCCGCAGGAGCGCCTCGCGCTCGCGGCTCATCCCCTGGGGCATCGTCAGGACCAGCCTGTAGCCCTTCGCGGCGCACACGAAGGCCAGGGCGATACCGGTGTTGCCGCTCGTCGCCTCGACGATCGTGGTGACACCGGGCTCGATCCGCCCCTCGCGTTCGGCGGCCTCGATCATCGCCACGCCGATCCGGTCCTTGACGCTGCCCCCGGGGTTCAGCGCTTCGAGCTTGGCGAACAGCTGGACCTCGGAATCCGGCGCCACCCGCGCGAGCTGGACCATCGGCGTGCGGCCGACATGCTCGGCGATGTTGGTCGGGACTCGGGCCAATGCGACCCCCACCCTACGAGAAGGCGACCGGCAAGGGCTAGCCCGGCTTGACGCAGGACGTGGCCACGGGGCCCTTCTTCCTGCACCCCTCCAGGGCCAGTGCGGCTTTGCGGAAGGCGCCCAGAGCCGGTTTGGCCACGAACCTGCCGTGCTTGAAGCGGAACAGGCCGGCGAAGTCGAACGAGATCCCGCCCCGATCCTCGATCCCGGCCCACGTGTAATAGTCGAAGCCGAGCAGGCGGAGCTTCCTGCGGTCGCGACCGAGCATGGGGAGCAACGCCGCGATGTTCTTGGCCTTTCCGCGCTCGGTGGTGGCGAAGTCGAACTCGTTGCCACTTGTCTTGCCCAGCGACGATGGCCAGCTGATCTCGTCGGCGATCATCGGCTTGTCGCGATCGCCGGCCTGGTCCATGACGTTGCGCACCTTTTCCAGGATCGTGATCACACCCTGCGGCTACTTGGTGTACGGATGAACTCCGACGACGTCGAACAGCTTGCGCGCCCCGTGGATCTTGTAAATCCCCGCCAACTGCTTCCAGGAGAAGTTGGGCATGCTGGCCAATACCACCTTCGCGTTCGGGTCGGCCTGCTTGATCGCGCTGTGTGCGGCCCGCAGGAGCGACACGTAGCTGCGCTGGAACGGCTGCTTGTCCCAGAACACCTTGAGGTTGGGCTCGTTCCAGATCTGCCACATCCTGATCGGCACCTTGGGGTGATGGGTCTGCCAGAACGTGCCATCGGGTTCGTAGCGCTCCACCAGAGCCGACATGAACCGACCGTAGGGAGCGTCCCGGCGAGGTATCGGAAACACGTTGTGCGGACCGCATCCCAGCCCGGCGCGTAGAGGACCACCGGGAGCAGGGTCATCCGGCGTGCCGCGGCGAGCGCGACGATCTCGTCGAGCTGCGTGAAGTTGATCGGGACGCCGTTCACATCGGTGAACTCGGCGGCCTGGGACGCAGGCACATCGCTCCAGGTCTTGTAGGGCTCGGCCGCCTGCCAGTCGAACACGACGCGGACGTTCTGGACTCCGTCGCCGACCATCTTGTCGAACTGCTGCGAGAGATTGACCTTCGCGGCCGTCGTCGGCCACAGCGGGCCGTCGACCATCACACCCACGAACCCGTTGGGGACGTGGCCCTGGGCGGGGGCCGAGGAAACGGCAAGGGCGAGAGCAGCCACCAGGAGGCCCAGGATCGAGCAGCGCCGCGAGTTCATGACCTGTACAACAACCGTCGCCTCGATTGGATGTGGTTCATGCCAAATAACCCATAAACAGAGGGATAACCGCAACTGCGGGTCTTGGTCCGACTGCCACCGACCCGATCAGGACTCGCCCGGCGCCAGCGTGCTCTCAGTGGCGCGCGCCAGATATGCGTCAAGCAGAGTAGCGGCCGTCAACCTGTCCCGGCCGCACCCTGATCCGGATTGGGCGAGGATCGCCCTACCCGGCGTCTAGCCTGCCGAGCGCTGGTTCAGAGTCCGCTCCAGCCGTTGCAGACGGGCAGACAAGTCGCGGATCTCTTTGAGGATGTCGTCTTCGGCCAGTTCGATCTCGTGGGCCGGGCGATTGATAAACCGCTCCGCGATGGCGCCGATCAGCAGCGTCGCGAAGCCGATGCCAACGAGCATCACGACCACCGCGACGATCTTGGCGTCGGTGTTCGTGGGGGCGATATTGCCGTAGCCAACCGTGGTCATCGTCACCACAGCCCAATACACGCCGTTCGCGACCGTCGTGTTCTCGGCCGACGCGAAGGCAATCCCACCGGCAAGCGCCGTGAGCAGCGTCAGCAGAGCCGAGTAGCGAAGGCCCTCCGTGCTGAACAGAACTCGGATCAGCGGGGCGAGCCGCAGCAGGCGAAGCGCCCTGAGAAGCCGCAGCACCCGCACCGACTGCACGATGCTGATAAGAAACGGCGGCGTCAGTACGACAATCGCGACCTCAACCGGGTGTTCTCGTAACCACTTGCCGCGCGACGGCACAACGGCCAGCATGGCGATCGCCTCGGCGAGGAAGGCGAGCCAGATCAACCAGTTCAGAACATCAGCGATATCTCTCCCTGGCTCCTCAGGGGGTAGCAGCTGCAAAGCGGTGACAGGAATCGTGAGCGCCGCCGCCAGGAGAAGTGGGCGCTCGAAGCGCTTGGCAATCCTCTCGCTGCGTTCGTCCACGGCTGCATAGTTCAACGGCAGAAATGGTTCTCCGCCTGCGCGTCTCCGGAGCCGGCAGCGCTCGCGGGGATCGTTGCTAGATGTGGTACATCGTCAACAAACCCCCTAAATGCGGGCAATTCCCCGTAACTACGGGCTTTCCGCTCCGACTGAGTCCGACTGAATCCGACCCGATCCGGGCACGACTGGCACAAAACTGGCGCGAGCTTTGCTCTCACTGGCGTGCGTGGTTTCGCTGGCAGGCTTCGTCGGGTGAGCATTCGATTGGGCGAACTGAGTGGTTCCTAGCAACTGATTCGCGGTCAGATACCGACGCGCGTCGCGCTGTTCCGGGCCATGCTTGGCCGATGGAGAGGCAGCCATTTCCTATGTGCGTGTACTGCGGCGACCGGATCGGCATCTACGAGTCGACGATCGCGGTCGGACGCGAAGGCACTAGGCGCACATCGGTAGCGCGGGAACCCGGATTGATTGACGGCGACGAACTCTTTCTCCACGCCGAGTGCGCGGACGTCATGGGGCACGAACAGCTTAACCGTCTCGCGGCGACACGCCCTTGTGGGCTAGTCCGAGAGCGAAGCGGTCCACTCGTGTCGCTGGCGCGCGTGCTCACGCTCGACCAACGCGCCCTCACGGTCCAAGCGCGCATGAGCGCGCTCTGACCTCGCCATGGAGCGCAGACCCATGCCATCGAACAACTCCGCCGCCTCCTCGTGGATCGCAGCAGCCCGGTCGTGGGTAACAGCCGCACGCAGATGTGCCGCTTCAACGCGGGGCACGCCGTAAACCCTACGCCCGCGCGCAACGCCTGCGCAACGACCTTGCCAAATTCCCCCCGTGTCGGGGTGCGGCCAATGTTGGCCGCACCTGCGAATGCGGAAAAGCCACGGCGGCCACCTTAGGCCTCAAGCGCCGCCAGACGCGCCGCGGTGTCCGCGCGCTCGAGGTACGCGTCGAGCAGTCCGGCGGCCTCCTCCTCATTGCCGGGCATGAGGTGGCCATAGCGGTCGAGCGTGATCGAGATGTTGGCGTGCCCCATGTACGTGGAGAGCGCCTTAGCGTTGACGCCGGCGGCGATCATCAGGCTCGCGAACGTGTGCCGACACTCGTGCAGCGTGATCTGGTCAAGGCCCGCTATCCGCCACGCGCTCGCCGCACGCTTCGACAGCGCCGTCGGCGCGAACGGTGCTGTCGCGGTCAAGCCGAACACGAGGCCCTCCGACCACTCGAGGCCGAGCAGCTGTCCGTCGAGGTGGTCGTGCAGCACCGCGGCGATCGGGACACGCCGCGGCTTTCGGCTCTTCGTCGTCGTCTCGCCGCCCTGCACGTCCCAGCCCCGGCGGACGTGGATCTTGCCGGTGGCCAGGTCGACGTCCTCGATCCGCAGCGCCATCAGCTCGCCCCGCCGCAAACCGCCGTACATCGCGGTCGCCCACAGCGCCCGGTCGCTCGCCGGAAGCGCGGCGAGTAGGCGGGCACCCTCGTCGGGCGAGGCGATTCGATCCCGGCCCCCGCGGACTGCCGGCATCTCAAGTCCCGCCGTCGGGTTGATCGCGACCTCACCGCGCGCGAGGGCGCGCCGGTAGACGTTGCGCAGCACGTTCAGCGTCGTGCCGATCGTGCTTGCGTTGAGGCCCTGCGCGACGAGCTCGTCGACGAGATCCTGCACGTCGTTGCGCGTCACCGCCGACAGCTTGTAGCGGCCGAGCACCGGCTCGACTCGCAGCCGCCATGCCGCCTCGTACGCGCGAACGGCTGACGGCTTGTAGGCATCGCCTGAGCGCGGCCTGATCAGCCCCGTAGCGGCGCACTCCAACCACGCGCTCACGGCCTGGGCAACCGTTATTTGAGTCGCGGGCGACAGCAGGGGGCGCTTGCGCACAGCCGAGCGCGCATCATCGCGCCACTCGATCGCCGCCGCGCGCGTCGGGAACTGCTTGCGGATCTTGCGACCGTGCCGCTTTGAGTAGACCGAGGCCTCGTAAGGGCACTTGCAGCGGCCCTCGCCGGTACAGGCCCGGCCGTGGCGTTGGCGGATGCCGGTGGCGGCCATCACGCACGTTCGCGATCGAGGGTGATCGGAATAGACATGGTGCTCCCTTCGGTCGTCGGCGCCGAAGGTGATCCACGTCTAGCGAGGTAGCCAGCCGCTAGGCTGGCGGGCGCGCTGAAGCTTCGACCTTCAGTGCCATGCCCCGGGCCGTTGACGCGGTGCCGGGGCGATTTGATTTGCACCCCTAAGTCTACTCGGCCAGACCCCAGAAAACCAGTAAATACGGGCGATTCGTGGCGCGCGGCTGGCGCGCACCTGCTCATTTGCTGGACTTTCACTGCGCGTCCGGATGAACTTAATCTGCGGTCACTCATCGGATGATGCCGCGGGTCGGCGAGCAACACGAAACGCTCGATTCGAGCTGGTGCGACCTCTCGCCTGTCTGTGGCGAGGGGTCGTGCGGGGGGCATCAGTCGCCACTCCCGTTGAACATGGCGAGCAGGCCACGACGCTCCTCCTCCTCCTCCGCCTGCCTCTCGATCTGCCATTGCCAGCCGTCGACTTGGCTCGTGATCGCGTCCTCGACCAGCTGCGTCAGCCTCGTTGGGTCGATCGCGTCAAGCTCAACGCACGGCCGGTCTCCCCACTTCTTCGCCTCGGGGTCCCGAGCTTTCGGCGGACGCGCAGGCAGATTCCATTCTTCGATCTGCTCGGCCGTCACTGCGAGCCGCTCGATCATCATCGGCGTATTAGGCGCGAACTCGGGAAGGTCGCGCTCGATCGTACGGGCCGCGCGATCCCACCCGCGTCGTAGTCATAGAGCGTGTACACGCACGTCATTGCGTCCACCCGCTCGGCCTGCTTCGCCGCAGCGTGGAGGAATGTCGCGCTCGACTGGCCGCGCGAGACCATCAGCGCCACATCCCACCTGGCGGTGACGTCGACGACGACGTCGGCCAGCGCATCCTTCTCCAACCACACCTCGATGCGCACGCCCTGACTGCGCCACAGATCGCGCCGGTAGCCGCGGGCGGCGGTCTCGATTTAGTCCTCTACCGAGTCCCAGCTCGACGGCTTCCGCTGCCACCTGGTCCCGTCGGTAAATGAACGACCACGACAGCAGCCCCTCGCGGCGCATCGCGAGCAGCTGCCTCTGAACCTGCCGATAGCCGCCCTCGGTCTTCTCGACCACGCCCGCAACCTCGAGCGCGTAGAACGCCTGCCTGACGGTCATCCGCTCGTAGCGCTCGACCAGGCCGCCGAGAACCTCCTCGCGGATCGCTCGAGCTATATGGCCGAGCTGGCCCTTCGGGCGCCCGCCACGCGGTTTCTGTGTCCTAGGGTCAGGAAACCCCACGTCAGTCGACGGGAACCCGCCCTCGCCGCGCCCGCTCGATCGCCATTGTCGTCGTCCGCCTCTCTGGCACGCGGCAGGCGCGCACCCCGCGCAAACCCCGCCAATGCTGGCCGCGGCGACTCACCCTAGATCTGCCCCATCTAGTCATCGTCCAGCAGTGCTGCGGCGTGCGCGGCGATCCACTTCTCGAGCTCGACGACGGGGACGAGCCTGCGCCGCCCGAGCCGGATGATTTTCACTTCGCGCTTGACGTACGTGTCCCACAGGTCCCAGCTGATGCCGAGCGCGTTGCACGCCTCGTCGATCGTCAGCGCCATCTTCGGCACCTCGTAGGTGGCGCGGAGCCTTACGGCGGCGTCGGTGCTCACTCGTCCTCCGCGACGAGCTCAAGGCCCGTTGCTGCACTCCGCGCCGGCGAGAGAGCGGCGAGCGGATCGAGTCGCCCGAGCTCGCCGCGGCGGCCGGCTGCGATCGCGGCAACCTCGCGGTGCTCATTTGCTTCGAGGAACTGCTCATAGGATTGCTTCAGGTCGTTACGGATGAGATGACCGCGGTCCCCCTCGACCTCGAGCTCGCGCAGACGGTCGAGGCGTTCGCGCTTCGCGAATTCCTCCACCAGCGGGTGGACCGTCACGCCGCGGCGCTTGTACCCCAGCAGCCCGCCCGGGCCGTAGATCTGCTCGAGCATCTCGTCGGCCGTCGGCCCGTTCGGGTCGCGGCGAGCGTGCGCGACGAGCTGCGGCGCCGACGGCGGGACGATCTGGCCCCCGCCGTCCCAGGTGCGGATGGCGTCCAGCGCCGTGTCGGGGGTCAGGCCGCGCGCTTCGATTCTGAGAGGTACGCCTTGAGCACCTCGGGTCGCCAGGCGCCGACGGCCGTCGGCCAGGAACCGAGGAGAGCGGCTGCGACGTCACCCCAAGTCATGACGGCCCCCCGCGCCGAGCAGATCGGCCACCGTCTGGGGTCTAGCCGGCTGCTCAGCGAACCACGCGCCACCCTGCCGGATCGCTGCGGCCAACCATCCGAGACCCACATCACCACGAGACCGCCACTCGGCGATGCACCGCTCGATCATTGCCGCCGTGCCAAGGAGAATGCACTCGTCGACTCGCCGAAGACCAAGCCGCTCGAGCTCGCTCGTCGCCGCGAGCAACCGTTGCTCAACGTCAGTCAAGTCGGATTTCGTGGTGTAACGGGTTGAGCTCGTCGGTGATGGTGGCGGCTCAGGCCGCGTTGGGGCTGTTCACCTCCTCGTTGTGTGGTTGATGGCGGGATGACGCGCGTGTTGGCGGGAAGCCGAGGCCGAGGGGCGAGGCCTTGGCCGAGCCCCGAGGGCGAGGGTGAGCGCCGACACGCGCGTGCGCGCCGTCCGGGCGGGGTCCTATCGGTCGCGGCGAGCGGCCGGAGGGCGTTAGAACCGCTCAGGGCACGCCGGTGTGCAACCCGATGGTTGCAGCTAGCGGTGATTTGGCCAGCT
Source organism: uncultured Solirubrobacterales bacterium (assembly GCA_963749545.1). Taxonomy (GTDB): domain Bacteria; phylum Actinomycetota; class Thermoleophilia; order Solirubrobacterales; family Solirubrobacteraceae; genus Palsa-465. The sequence continues at coordinate 84,471 of CAVVNG010000015.1, read as the reverse complement.
CGCGTCTCAGGCGGCGGTGAGACTGGGCACCTCCTGCTCGGCCTGGGGCGGCTCGGGCGAGCCGGGGTCGGCGAGGATCGGGGCCATCGACTCGACAGACAGGTAGCGGCGCTGCACCAGCCATTCGTCGTTCTGTTCGGAGAGCAGCGCGCCGACGAGCCGGATCACTGCGTGGTCGTTGGGGAAGATCCCGACGACGTCGGTCCGCCGGCCGATCTCCTTGTTGACTCGCTCCAGCGGATTGGTGGAGCGCAGCTTGGTCCAGTGCTCGGCTGGGAACGAGTAGAACGCGATCAGATCCTCCTCGGCGTCCTCGAGCAGCTCGCACACCTTCGGCGCCACACCGGCGAGGCGCTCGAGCACGTGCGTGATCCGCTCCCGGGCCTGGTCGCGGTCCTCGGCGTTGAACACCTCACGCAGCGCGGCGGCGACAAGGTTCGCGCTGGTCGCGGCGGCAGTGCATGACCATGTCCCTCAAGAAATGGACAGTGCAGCGCTGCCACTGGCAGCCCAGCACGCGGGCGATCGCGCCCTTCAGTCCCTCGTGCTGATCGGAGACCGCGAGGCGCACGCCATCCAGCCCGCGCTTCTTCAGTCCGCGCAGGAACTCGACCCAGAACGCGCCCGACTCGACCTCGCCGACATCCAGGCCGATCACCTCCCGCACGCCCGACTCGTGCACCGCATAGGCGACGACGACCGCCTTGGACACGACCCGGCCGTGGTCGCGGACCTTGACCTGCTTCGCGTCGAGCCACAGATACGGGTAGGCGCCCTCCAACGGCCGCTGCCGGAACAGCTCGACCTGCTCATCCAGCGCCCGGCACAACGCCGAGACGCGGTCCTTAGTCATCCCGTCGATCCCCAGCTGCTCCACGAGCCGGTCGACCTTCCGGGTCGAGACCCCGTTGACGTACGCCTCCAGCACGACCGCGACGATCGCCTGCTCTGACCGCCGGCGCGGCTCCAGGAAGCTCGGGAAGTACGACGAGCCCTGACGCTTGCTTCGGGATCAACAGCTCGATCTCCCCAACCCGGGTCTCCCACGCCCGCGGGCGATACCCATTGCGATGCGTCAACCTCGACTCCGGCGCGACCTCGCCAAGCCCAGCACCGATCTCACCGCTGATCTCGGCTTCCATCAGCTCGCGGGCGACCAACGCGACCGCCTCCCGAACGAAATCCTCAAGCCGACCATCGCGCACCCGCGCAACGACATCGGCAACCGTCATGCTCTGACCATCGGCCATCGTGGTGTCTCCTTCACGTCGACTGCGGAACAGCCGACGAGTTCGGCGCCGCGATGGCCGACCCCTCTCAGAGCCGAACCGACACGACGCTCCTTACACCACTTCTACCGACGTGACCTGCAGGTCAATCCTCCGGTGCGGGCCGGATGCCCGCGGTGTTGCGACAAGTAAGGAGGTCTCTGCTGCGCCGGTTGAGCGCGAACGTGGGGAAACGGTTCGTGTCGGGCGACGTACATGGAGGTCGATCCGCCCGTCCGTTAGTCAACCGGATCGGCACTGCGGCCCGGGATGAGTAGGTGCCTCTCGCCGGCGCCACTTCATCACCATCGGACGCCCGACCGAGACTTGCATCCGCGTCTGCACCAGGCATTCGGTCAGACCGGCAAGCTGCCTCCGTAGTGATTCCGAAACATGCACGCTGGGAGCTTCGCCTCAAGGCTCGCGCGTCGAGATCAGCGGTCCTGCGTACGTTTGGCTGGTCCATTTGCCGCGGTCGGTAGACCGGGCATGGTGAAGCGCTGCGCGAGCGTCGTGACCAGGTCGACGAGCCCGGCCTCGCGTGCCTGTGCACGTTGGCGATCCGCTCCGTTGGCCGCGGCAAGGCGTCTGATCTGGTCGAGCTCTGCGGGGCAGCCGAGCACGGTGGCGTATGGACGGCATCGCTCCAGGAGGGCATCCACGATCGTTCTGATCGGCACGAGCTCTCGCTTCACGGGGTCGATCAATCTTGCCTGCAGCCCGTCGCGGGCAGCGAGGAAGCGGTTCTCCGCCAAGATCTCTGCAGCGGTGGCGCCGTTCGGCGGCTCGCCCTCCAGCACGAGCGGTGCCAGCGACTGGACAAGCGCGATCAACGGCGCGCTGTCGGCGACGCTCGACTGCGCGTCCATCAAGCGGACCTCCACCGTTCCCAGCGCCGGCTGCAAGCGCACGTCCCACCACAAGAAGCTCGGATCGGGCAGCGCGCCAGAGGCGATCAGGGGGTCCACCGCCTCGACGTAGTCGGTGTAGTCGGCGAACCGCCGGGCCGTTCCAGTCCGGGGAAAGGCTTGGAAGATCACGGTGCGTGCCGAGGCGAAGCCGCTGTCGCGCCCTTGGCTGAACGGGGAGTTCGCCGAGAGCGCGAGCAACACCGGCACCACCTCACGCAGGCCGTTGAGCAGCCGGACCGCGTCCTCGGGCTCGGGCACGCCCACGTGAACGTGCAGCGCCATCGTCGGCTCTCTCCGCGTCAGCATGCGCATCGAAGCGGAAACTCTCTCGTAGCGCGTCCCGCCGGAAACCCGGATCTCGTCTGTCCTCGCCAGCGGATACGTGCCGGCGCACACTGCGCACAGGCCCATCCCGGTCAGCTCGCGAGCAAGCCGGGCGCGGAGCGTCGTAAGCTGCGCTGCAGCTCCCGCGACATCCCGATGGATCTCCGTCGCCAACTCGATCACTGAGGCGTGCGTCTCTGGCGAGGTGTGCTTGAACAGCTCGCGCGAGAGCCGCTCAAGGACCGCGTCACCGGACGGTGCCGGCGAGTGATCCGGCGTCCGTCGAAGGAGCATCAGCTCCTCTTCCACCCCGAGCGTGTACCGCCACTGCGTGCTGCCATTCCAGCGAGCCCAGAACGGTGGGATGCCGTCACCCGCGTCGTGGAGCGCTTCGCTGGCTCGCATCGCCACCGCCTACTTCGCACGAACCGATGGGACGGCCCTCGGTAATGACGCGCGCGCGCCGGTGGCCTGGCTTTGTCGAATGTCCGAGCGGTTCTCTGGGGCCCGTGATGCTTGGTCGGTCGCCGGGCTCTGCGCGCTCGGCGCGAAGCCCTCGCGGTAAAGCTCGATTGTGGGCAGTGGAGAGAAGAACAGCGTGACCGGGATCCGCGCACGCGCCATGCATCGCGGGCAATGCTCGATCGTCAACCAGCCGGCCCTCGGCCTGAGGCTAAGACCACAACGCGGGCAGTTCAGGAACGACACCTCGCGCACGCTCGCCTCCGGATCGTGAGCACCCATCACCACTCACCCCTCCCTTTGCCGCCAGGAGGGGCTCCGGCCCCCTGCCGGTCGCTCCTCGCTTCCGGTGGGGCGCGGAGCAGAAGCTGAGACACGAACAGCCGATTCGAGGTCGAGCGCGCATCGCCATCCAAGACGTCAGTCCGACGAACCGATCCCCGGCCCGTGCTAACAGAGTCGCGGATCATCGTTTCCCGATCCCGTTGCCACCCCCGCCCCTCGCGGCCGATCGACACTGACCGCAACGTACAGTGTCGCGCGCAGTGATTCATCCATCCGCATTCCAACCGAACAGGCCACGCTCACCGTCGCGGCGGCCGCCACGCTGTTCGAGAAGCCGTCCATCCCCCCCCCACAGAGACGCCGTAGCTCCTCGTGATCGCGTCCGCCGGACGCGCCTAGCCAGGGTCGTCGGCGTGGCGTCCGCACGATCGGACGGCGTCAACGATAGCTCGCGTCGTTCGCACCGCTGTGAGCGGTGGGGGCAATACAAGTCCTCGGGTCTTGCGCGTTAGCGCCGAGGTTGACCGTTTGCTCGATCGCGGCGGCCGCGCGCTCCTCTTCGGCAAGCGCGGAGACGTAGCGGCGGTAGAGCTCGGCGCGCTCGCGACGTCCGCCCGCCAGCCATTCGTTCCACGCGCGGGTCACCTTCTGCGCGGACCGCCGCCAGGTCTGCCATTGCCGTGCCTGCCGCTCCCCTCCCTCGTCAGCGGCCAGAGCGCTCGGATGCGAGACGCCGCCGGTGGGCTTCTGCCGTTTCCTGGAACGGAAGTGCATGGCGCCTCGCATCGCGCGATTACGCGAGAGCTCGTGTCGATCAGCTTGCGCCGATTCGCTTGCCGTACGCGATCAGTCCGTAGATCGCCAGGATGTCGAGCGTGAAGATCGACAGCGACCAGAACGGGTACGCCGGGATCATCATCAGCTGCACGATCGCGTTGCCGGCAAGGACGACCACGCCGACCCAGCGTGAGAACTGATTCTTGACGAACACACCGATACCGACGCCCCACTCCAGCACGCCGATGCACAGCACGACCCAGCCCCAGGTGTTGAGGCTGCCGGCGATGTAGTTCGCGTTGGCGGTGAAGAAGTGCGCGTTGCCGATCGCCGCGAGACCTTCGATGAAGTTCAGGGTGCCCAGCATCAGCAGCAGCACACCTGCGAACGCGACCCAGCCGTAGCCGCGATCGTCCTCGAGCTCGTAGTCGCGAGGCGCATTGACCGCTTCGCGACCCGCCTGAGGTCCTTGGGAAACTTGAGAGGCGCTCATTTTGCTCTCCGGGTGGTTGTAGCCCACGCACCACGGCCTTATCAGCGGGCGCGCCAGCATCGTTTGGAGCTAGCCTCTCAGCGCCTAACGGACCGAACATCCGTAGAGGCAGACCATCAAACCAGCGGCGAATTACGGATGCGCAAAGCGAGATAGCAGCCACACATTCTGGCGATGGCCGCGGCGCTCAGCGACCTTCCGAGCACCCGTATCAGCCGTGGTTCTGGGAGATCTCGGTGATAAAGCACGACGCGGATGGCCGCAACTCATTGAAGGCCAAGAACCCCCCCCCCGTTGAGAAGCGGAACGCAAGGCAGTGGCCCGGGGCGCTCGCGTTGCCACGAGTAGCGATCACCCAGTCGCCGTCGACACGTCCCGGCTTATGGTGCCAGCGGGACGAGCCCCGTCGTTGGGCGGCGTGCAGCACCCGTGCTGAGGCGAGACCAGGACGGGACCCCGGACTTGGGTCGCACCTCTTCACGTTGGTGGGGGGGAGCTCAGTGTCGGCGGGATCACGACGGTTGGTGAGATCGTTCCGCGCGATCAGGCGGCGTCGACGCGCCCGGCTCAACGCTGAGCTAGCCGCCATGGCGAGAACGACAGATCCTGCGCTCGCGCCTTTCGACGACAGCGGCGCATGTCCTCACGCTCAGAGACCAGCTCGACGTCCGCGCAGATTTCCGCAAGGCCGCTGCACCACCGCCACTGGCACAGCTCGGGTTTCCGTCGTTCCAGCACTACGCCTGCGAATCCGTAGATAGTCGCCGTTCCTCGTCCGTTGTCTACGGATGGATGCCAGCGCCTGGAGTGGGACACTGATTTCGCTCCGCATAGGAGGACGATTCGATGGTGTTCGGCAAGTGGTTCCGTCCAGTCTTGACTCCCGGCGCAGAGCTTGGGAGCGACGGCGCTGGAGCGCGATCGGCGCCTATGCCGGAGCGGTCGGAGGTCACGCGTTCTGATCGCCAGCGGCCCGCTTCCGAGACAGTGATCTCGGCCCGCGGGTTGCGGATCTCGTATAGGGATTTTGAGGCGGTGCGGGGGGTCGATCTGGAGGTCAGTCGGGGGGAGGAACTCGACACCCTCTTGGCACAGGCACCGGTCTACAACATCGCTAGCTACGAAGTGCATGCGCTGGCCGAGATGCGCGGCCCTACCCCGATCGTCACGACGCGGGCGGAGTAGCGTATGACCTGGAAGCGCACCGTGCTCGTGGTGGCCAACGTCACGGCGACGTCCGGTGAGCTCGTCGGCGCGCTGAAGGAGCGAGCGGCGGCCGGGCCGGCGACCTTCACGCTGATCATTCCGGCCACGGCCGGGCGAGCGGCCGCGCACGCGAGGCTCGCCGAGGCGCTCGAGCATCTGCGCGAGCACGGGCTCGAGGTCGATGGGAGCGTCGGCCACGCCGATCCGGTGGTCGCGGTCACCGAGGCGTGGGATCCCAAGCGCCATGACGAGGTCATCGTCTCGACGCTGCCGGCAAACATCTCCAAGTGGCTTCACGCAGGGCTCCCGCACCGGATCGAGAAGTTGACCGGCGCCCCCGTCACGCACGTCGTGTCGCGGCCGCCACGGCCGCCGGTGCAGGCAACCCCGGCCCCCGCGCCCGTGCGCCCCGGGGTGGGGTTCGACCCGCTGTCCATCCTCGGCAGGGGCGCGCCCCGGGAGGTATCGGGTCGTGCTTCAACCGAGGCAACGACGATCGCCGAGCACGAGGCCGAGCATGTCGCGCAGGCGAACGCATCAGGCCGCGAGCCGGTCGTGTTCATCCATGGCCTGTGGCTGCTGCCCAGCAGCTGGGACCGATGGGCGAGCGTCTTTGAGGAGGCCGGGTACGTGGCGCTCACCCCCGGTTGGCCCGACGACCCGGAGACGGTAGAGGAAGCTAAAGCCAAGCCGGAGGTGTTCGCGCACAAGACGATCGGACAGGTAGCCGACCACTTCGCCGAGATCATCGACAAGCTCGAGAAGAAGCCCGTCGTGATCGGCCATTCGTTCGGCGGGCTGTTGGCGCAGATCATCGCGGGCCGCGGTCTCGCAGCAGTGTCTGTCGCAATCGACCCTGCACCCTTCCGCGGCGTACTCCCGCTGCCGATCTCGGCGCTGAAGTCCGCGCGCCCGGTTCTTGGCAATCCGGCAAACCGCAACCGTGCAGTACCGCTCACCTACGATCAGTTCCGTTACGCGTTCGCCAACGCTGTCAGCGAGGACGAGGCCCACGAGCTCTACGAGCAGTTCGCCGTGCCCACGTCTGCCGCCACGCTCTTCCAGGGAGCGGCCGCAAACCTTAATCCCTGGACCGAGACGAAAGTCGACACCAAGAACCCGGAGCGGGGGCCGCTTCTGATCATCAGCGGCGAGAAGAACCATGCGGTTCCCTGGGCGATCGCGAACGCAGCGTACAAACGCCAGAAGCACAACGAGGGCGTGACCGAGATCGTCAAGATCCCAGGCCGAGGACACGCGCTGACCATCGACAGCGGCTGGCGCGAGGTCGCCGAGACCGCCCTCGAGTTCGTTCGCCGCTTCGCCTAGCGCCGTAGGTCGCGGAGGGTCGCAACGCGGCCTGGCGCTCTGCCCTCAGCGATGTGGCGCAACAGGCGTCGCATGATTTTTCCCGAGCGGATACTGGGCAGCTCGTCGGTCCAGAAGATCCGTTTCGGGCGGGCGAGCTTGCCGATCTGATCGGCCACATGCTCGCGGATCTCGGCCTCGATCTCAAGAGTGCCCTCGAGCTCGCCCCGGAGAGTCACGAACGCAACGATCGCCTGGCCCGTAAGCTCGTCCGATTGGACGACGACCGCGGCCTCGCCGAGCTTCTCGTGCGCGACGATGGCGGACTCGACCTCGGCGGATGAGAGCCGATGTCCGGCGACCTTGATCATCTCGTCGATCCGCCCGATGATCCACAGGTAGCCGTCCTTGTCACGGATCGCGGCGTCGCCGACGAGGTAGGTCTCCTCTCCGAACCGGGACCAGTAGGTCTGCACTTAGCGCTCGTCGTCGCCGTACAGCGTACGGAGCGGCAGCGCCGGAAGTCCCGGTAGCGAGACTACGATCCGGGTCGTCCAAAGAGCGAGGCCGTGCTCGGAGTTGGTCAGAGAGACAAGGCCGCGCTGTTTCTCACGCGACCAGACGACGGTGGACTGAAAGTCCCCCGATTCGCCCCAGTGCCAAAGACGCCGTCGAGAAGCCCGAACCCGAGACCCCAGGCAAAGAGTCAGCCGGTGTTGCGTAGGCCGCCCGCAATGCCGTTGATCGTCAGCAGCATTGCCCGCACCAGGTCCTCTGAGGCGTTGCCGTGGCGCAGCCGCCGCAGCAGCTCGACCTGGATGAACGAGAGTGGGTCGACGTACGGGTTGCGGCGCTCGATCGAGCGCTGCAGCACCGGAGCGCGGTCGAGCAGGCGCGTCTGACCGGTGACCGCCAGCAGCTGCTCGCGCGCCCGCTCGTACTCGGAGCGGATCCGGGACCAGATCGCGTCACGCAGCGTCGTGTCCTCGACCAGCTCCGCGTAGCGTTCGCCGATCGTCATGTCGGCCTTCGCCAGAGCCATCTCGGCGTTGCTGAGCAGCGCCGCGAAGAACGGCCAGTCGCGGTCCATCTCCTGCAGCACCTCGATCCCGGCCAGCTCGCGCGCCTGCACAAGCGCGCTCCCCAGCCCGTACCACGCCGGCAGGATGATCCGCGCCTGCGTCCACGAGAACACCCAGGGGATCGCGCGCAGCCCCTCGATCCGCTGCGAGCCGCCCCGCCGCGCGGGACGCGAGCCAAGCCGCAGCCGCGCGATCTCCTCGATCGGGGTCGCCTGCTCGAAAAAGCGCTCGAAGCCGGGCTGGCGGTAGACAAGATCGCGGTAGACCTCGCGCGAGTGGGACGCCATTTGTTCGAGCAACTCCTCGAACACGACGAGCCGCTCGGGAGCGGGCTGCGCCAGCAGGCGCGAGACCAGCGCGGCACCGGTGACAAGCTCCAGTTCGCGGTGGGCGATCTGCGCGGTCGAGTACTTGGCGGCCACGACCTCGCCCTGCTCGGTCAGCTTGATGCGCCCCTCGACCGTGCCCGGCGGCTGAGCGAGAATCGCGACGTTCGTCGGCCCGCCGCCACGGCCGAGCGCCCCGCCGCGGCCGTGAAAGAAGACGAAGCGCACGCCGCGCGTCTGCAGCAGCTCGGCGAGTGCGCGCTGCGCCTGGTGGACGCCCCACATCGAGGCGAGGTACCCGACGTCCTTGTTGGAGTCCGAGTAGCCGACCATCACCTCCTGCCTGTCACCCCAGGAGCGAAGCGCGGCACGGTACGCCGGCTGTTCCAGCAGCGCGCCCATCGTTCTGCTGGCGTCACGCAGCGACTCGCCGTACTCGAACAACGGCGCGATCGGCAGTGCCGCTCGCGTGCCGCCGACCGCCGCCAGGCCGGTCTCCTTCATCAGCAGCAGCACCTCGAGGACGTCGGACGGCGCGGCCGCCCCGGAGATGACGTAGGCCCCCAAGGCGTCGCCGTACCCGCTTGACAGCGCATCGCGAAGCATCGCGAACGTGTCGAGCACCTCGCGAGCGACCGGCGCCAGCGCGATCGTGTCGGCGGGGACCAGGCGCGCCTCCGCGGCAAGCGCGGGGGCGAGCAGCGAGCAGCGCGCGTCCTCGTCGAGGTCGCCGTAATGCGGCTCGAAGCCGGCGTGTGCGAACAGCCCTGCGATCGCCTGCCTGTGGCGCGAGGCGTGCTCGCGGATGTCCAGACGTGCGAGGTGAAACCCGAACACCTCGACCTCGCGGATCACGTCGTGCAGGTCGCCCGCGGCGATCCACTCCGCGCGCTGCGCGTTCAGCGCGCGCTCAGCCAGACGCAGATCGGCGAGCAGCTCGCCGGCATCGGCGTAGCCCTCCGGCTCCCGCCGGCGGCTCGCGCGCAGGCGCTCGCGCGCGAGCGTGAAGAACTGCCGGTATGGCTCGTGGGCGTTGCGTCGTCTCAGCTCACGCGCAAGCTCAGGGAAGCGCTCGGCGCCGGCCTGCAGCGCCGCCTCGAGCGGCGGCGCCGCCCCTGCTACGCGGCTGGACACCGACACCCGTTCGGCCAGCCGCTGCACGCGCTGCCCGAGGAATGCCAGCGCCATCCCTCGCATCAGGTCAAGCGTTTGCCGCGTCACCCCCGGCGTCACGTTGGGGTTGCCGTCGCGGTCACCGCCGATCCACGAGCCAAACGAAAGAAACGGCGGCACCACAATCCCGGCACCGGGAAACACACCCCCGACGCCGTCTTCGAGATCTCGGTACAGCCGCGGGACGACGTCGAGCAGCGTCGACTGGAAATAGACCAGCTCGGCCCGCACCTCGTCGAGGACAGTCGGCGAGACGGCGCGGATCTCATCAGAGCTCCACAGTTCCTGGATCGTGGCCGCGAGCTGGGTGCGTCTTCGGGCGAGCCCCTCGGGTCCGAGCTGGCGCTCGTCGAGCTCCCGGACCGTGGCGAACACCCGCGCCAGCTTGGCCACGGTCGTGCGGCGTCGTGCCTCGGTCGGATGCGAGGTCAGCACGACACGGACCTCCGCCTGCGCGAGCAGCTCCTGCAGATCTGCTGCGCCGGCGCCGCGATCGGCGATGATCCCGATCGCCTCGCGCAGCGACCCGCGACGCGGCGCCGGGAACGCCTCATGCTCGTGAGCGCGGATGCGGCGAACGCGCTGGTTGTCCTCGGCGAGATTGACGAGGCGAAAATAGGTCGTGAAGGCGCGCACCAACACCGTCGCCTCCTCGAGCGACAAGCCCTCCACCAGCGCGCCCAGCTGCTCGCGGGCCGTCTCCTCACCCGACCGCAAGGCCTTGCCCAGGGCGCGGGCGCGCTCCTCGAGCGCGAACGCCTCGGCTCGTTCCTGCGCACGGATCACCTCGCCGAGCAGGCCGCCCAGCAGTTCGATGTCGTCGTGCAGCGTGCGCGCCAATGTCACCGGCCGGCCTTGCCGATCACCTGGCTGCGGCGATGCAACCGGATTCAGATGCTGCGCGTTGCACCCGTGCGACACCAAGGCATTGGGTTATGCGTAGAGGCCGTCCAGGATCTCGTGGTAGCAAGCGTAGACAACCCGCCGCTTGACCTTCATTGTCGGCGTGAGCTCGCCCGCGGGTTGGAGAAAGCGCGCTCGAGGATCGCGAGGCGCTTGATCTGCTCGATCCGCGCGAAACGCGCAGTGACAGCGTCGACGGCTGCCTGGATCTCGGCGCGGACTCGGTCGTCGTGCGGCATCGTCGCCGGGTCGGCGGGGAAGCCGATCCCCGCAGCCAGTCGCGCGGCCGCGTCGCCGTCGAGCGTTACGAGCGCGACCAGGTAGGGCCGGCGGTCGCCGGAAACGACCGCGTCGGAGACCAACGGCGTCTGCCTCGATTCCTGTTCGATCTCCAGAACGATTGTGCGGCGCCTGCCCAAGGTCTCCCGCGACGATCCGTCGCGAGATAGCACCTCATGGCGGGCGAGGCAGATATCGCGCCGCTGAGCCTGACCGGCGAGCGTAGGACAACGCCAGACGCCCGCCGAGGTGCAAACTCGCTCTGCACCCAGCGTTGTGCAAGCTCGTCGCGTGCAAGCTCAGCGAGGACTGGTCGCCCGAGCAGATCGCTGGCTGGCAGAAGCTCCGCAGTCCGGAGGATCACACCTGCAGGGTGTCGCACGAGACGATCTACCAGACCCCGTTCATCCAGACGCGCGGTGCGCCGAAGCGCGAGCTGTTGTTGCGTCTGCGAAGGGCCGGTTCCGTCCGCCGGCCCCAGGTCGCTAAGGGCCAGCATGCCGGCCAGGGGCAGATCCGTGATGCGTCTCGATTCGAGAGCGCCCCACCGCAGGCCGAGAACCGTGCGATCCCCGGTCACTGGGAGGGGGACCTCCTTAGGGGGCGGCGCCTCGAAAGTCTCGCGGGCCTCGAGGGAGGCGCAGACCCGCGGATCCGTACTCCTCCCAGCGCCCGAACGTGGATCGCCCGGATGCGAGTCGCCAACGAGACGAGGAATCTACTGCTATGCCCGACCCATCAAGCCACGGGTCACAGCTACAACACCTCCGGGTGCGCGACTGTATGCATGCCGGCGTACTAACCTGCTCGGCCGACACCCCACTCGTTGAGGTCGCGGGCATCATGACCAAGCACCGCGTCCACGCGGTCGCGGTAATCGACGACAAGCGGCGGCCGATCGGTGTCGTATCTGCGCTGGATATCGTCGCGGCAGCCAGCAAAGACGAGCACGAACGGGTGACCGCCCGCGTCGCCACAGCGACCGAGCCTCTCATCACGATCTCCACGGACGCGCCGCTGGACCGCGCCGCGAAACTGATGACAGAGCACCGCGTTCACCACCTGATCGTTGTCGATCCGGCCAACGGCTACCCAGTCGGCATCCTCTCGACACTCGACATCACGGTCCTGGTCGCCGAGAACAGCGAGCGATGAGCCCGCTTTAGCCTAAAGCACCGAGCAAACCGCCAGGCGGCAACACCGAAAGTCTCGATCGCGCCGAGGATCCGCTGGCTTCGGACGGGAACCGGCTGTCAACCGCGCGCGCCCGGACGACCGCTGCTCCGTCCAGCGAATACGGAAGAGCTGGCACCGGCTCTCGGTCCTGAGCAGGCGCAGCCATCGGCTCGCGAGCGACGCCAAGACTGCCCGCCCAGCCGCAGACGCAGCAGCGGGCACCTCGTCGCGTTAGAGCTCAGTCGCCGCGTCCCAGCAAACGCCGGCGGCAGACCGGGACATCACCCACCGTTTGCTGAGGATCGAGTCCAACGTGTCCAAGCTAACGATCACCCCGACCGCCGGCGCGCTCGCAATCGCCCAGGAGCATGCGTCCGCTCCGATCTGGGCGGACGACCGGGTTCAACGGAAGCGTGCACCGCCGCTCGCTGCGGCAGACGCTCGCGTCGGCCCAGCTCGGAGCCCGAGTGCTACGTGTGGATAAGCGATGCGGACGTGCTCTGCCTTCATGTCCGCGATCCGGTCACCGCGGTCGACCGCGCGTCGGCAGGGTGATCCTCCGGACAAGCGGCGTCGGGGCCGAATCGGGAGCCCTAGACCGGACCGCGTGACGTTCCTCCGCGGAATCGGCCAAGCGCGCGGCGGTCGGCTGCGGGACGGCCGCTCCGGCGTGGCTCACGAAGAAGAGAGGCAGGCGGCTCGGTCCAGCATGCTCGGCGAGGCCACGCTCCCCTGCCGCCGCTGCGATGCCCCGACCGCGCCTTGGCCGCAGCCGCTGTTAGTGACCGACGAGCTCGCGTGCCCGTTCTGTCACGACCGTGGACCCGGTGCGCGACTTCCTGTCCGTCGGGGGAGCCACGGGCCCGGCCCGCGTCATCCTCCGAGTCTGTCAAAGCGCTTACCACTGATCATCAAGGCCTCCGGCTGCCTGGCGGCGAGTTACGGGTTCATTCTTAGGGGCGACGACTCATCAGTGCCGTGGAACGTCCCCGGCGCAAGCCCGGATGGCGAGCGAGTCGTCGGACCTAGCGCCCGGGTTGACGTCCACCATGTACGGACCTCGGACTACCCGAACTGTGTAGCCAGTCATGACCTTCGCGTTGGCCTCGGCCTCTCTATGCGACCGATAGAGCCACACATTCCCGACGACGCCGTGAAGCTGGTCGACCACCGGCTCGGTGGCGCCGTCAGCCACGGGCTTGCCGGATGCTGATAGCCCCGGCGCCGTCTTTCCGATGCAAGCGTTGAACCTTGCGACAGGCCCGGACGCCGCCGACCGAGCTGAGGAGCCGGACGCGGCCGGCCGAGCTGAGGACCCGCAGCCAGCCATAGCCGCCACCGCGACCACGGACAGCATTGCCGTGCGCCCAGTGCGCATCGGTCTATGCCCTCCTGAGTCGAAATCGCTACTCCACGAAATATGGCGTCCCCGCATCAACGTCAGCCTGCCGAGACACTGCCGCTCTCTTGTCCCTCAAACCCGACCCTACTTCACTCATAGCCTATGGCGCGGGGGTTTCGCGGCCGCGGCCGTGTGCCGTTGGTCATGGCGACGCCACCCGACGTACAGCGCACCCTCGGCCTGGCGGTCAAGGAGATCCGCACAGCGCCCGATCGCTGACCCAGGAGGAGCTCTCAGGGCGGACGGGCGTCCATCCGACCTACATATCCGACGTGGAGCGCGGGTGCCCGCAACCCCAGCTGGGCGACGCTCGTGAAGCTCACTGACGGGATGGCCGCGAGCACGGCCGAGCTGCGGCCACATTTGACCGCATCGCAGCCGAGGAATGAGTGTCCAACCCGCGCCCCGACGCGGGCCTGAAACCCACATTTCAGCCCACCTCGCGTTCAGAGTGCTCCTCATCGATCACAGCAGGAGGCCGACGCACCACACACCGTGTCGCGACCGCCGGATGTTCGTGATCGGGGAAGTGTCGAGGAAGCCAGACCCAGGTTCCGTGGGCGATCGCTCTTGGGCGAATCTGATCGTGCACCACGCGCTGGACGGCACGATCGTCTGGTCGCCGAAGCAGTGGCAAGCTCCGAGGCGGGGCGAGAGCCGAAAGCAATCGCCCGCTAATCCAACACTGCTACCGCCAAATCGGCGTCAACAACCGCTCCCAAGCAGGCGCGACCGCCTGGTCAACGATCGATACCCCCGACCTCCGGTCACATAACGCGCCCACCGGCGTCGCCAGTAACAGTCGGGCCACGACCGACGCGGCGTCAGAGCTTGCCCGTCTTCTCCCAGGCGCGCAAGCGGTAGAGGTCAATTGCGATGACCACAAAGGCGACGAAGAAGAAGCCGGCGGCGAATCCGAGGATCCCCTCGACCAACCTGGCTGGCAGCACGGCATCGAGGATGATCGCGATCCCGACGCAGAGAGGGAGGTACAGCCCGGCGTCAGCGGGACGGTGCCCACCTGGGCGCGGGCGATTGAACACCAGTACCGGCACCGCGGTCAGGACGATCGACAGACCCGCCGTCAGCGCGAAGGCGCCGCCGTCTCCGGGGTAATCGCCGAGACCCAACCCAATACAGACGATCACGAACACCGCAGCTGCAATGGCCAACGGCACGCCTCGATCCCGCAGGACGGCGAGGTTGGTCCGCACGGGCGGGCCCGCGCCGCCCCGTCGTCGCGCTGAATGTGCTGCGCTCATGCCGGCCGCTAAGTATCACACCCAAGACCGGCGCCCTGGTCACCGTCACCCGAGACCAGCCACTCGGTGGACGGTCGCCTTGCTCAGCGACCCCGTGACAGGTGACCGGGATCGGCGATGGCGGCGATCCTGCCGTCCACCCACCGCCGGCTGCCGAGCACGAAGTCGCCTGTTCAGGCCGACGCCTTCCACACCGGAACGGCCGAACGGCCTCTCGCGGGCAGCTGCCCGGTTTTGCACGTCGGGCCGGGATCCCGTTTCGGCGAAATGTGGTCGCGTCCGAAATCCCGCCGTTTGCGGTAGCTGGCTTGCGGGTCGCACCCAGCGTCTGTGGTCAGGTCTGGAGATCGAGGATCGTGTCGGCCAGCCATTCGGACTCGTCGATCCATGACTCAGCGGCAGCAGCGGGTCGGATCACGAACTTGGACAGGCCTGCCTCGACGTAGTCGCTGATGGCGGAGCGCAGAGCCGCCGAGCCGACCGGCAGGATCGCGAGCGGGTCGATGTCTGGGCGTCGTGCGGCCAGCGTGCGGAGGAGCTCTGGATCAGGGGACGCACGCGTATAGGCGATGCTTAGGCCGAAGTGTTCGGGGTCGATCTCGCGCCCGGCGTTCTGAGCACTGGCCTGGATCCGCTCCCTTGCCGCGCGCCCGCTTCATCCGCCGTCACCTGCGCGCCAAGCCAGCCGTCGGCGACCCGGCCAACACGGTCAAGCGCCTTAGGCCCACGACCCCCGAGCCAGACCTCGAGCGGGTCTTGGACGGGCCTCGCGACGGCCGCCAGCCCGGTGAGCGACTAACCGCTCGGAAGCGTGCTCTACGGTCTCGCCTGGCCCACCAGCCGCGGAGCAGCCCGAGCACTTCCTCGAGTACCTCACCCCGGCGTGCTCTTGCCCCGAACACTCGCAGGCCCCAACGCGCTCAGACGCCCCTGAGCTGCGGCAGGGATGAGGCCCGCTCATTCGAGTGACGGTGCCGAGCGCGGCCGGTCTGGCCGGCGGGGCGGCGAGGCCGACGTTCGGCCCGGGTGCTCCTCTGCGGCGAGACGGTCAGCGAGAGCGAGCGTCGCGCCTCCCTCACTGCTTGGTTTCGCTCGCCCGCATCAGCGCTGCACGCCCGCTCCAGCGCCAAGCAGTACTGGGCGTACACCATCTCAAACGAGGGCCGCGTCGGCGCGGCCGGAGTCTCGTCGCTGTCGACCCGATCACTCGAGCGGGTCGCGTCTCTCCGCGGATCTCCGGGCACGGCGTCTCGACGCGCGGGCGAGGATTGCTGGTTCATCGCCCCTGCCGAGGTGTATCCGGCGGTGGCCGCGCGTCGCGCCCGTCGACAGCCCTGAGATGTCGGCTGCCTGTGGGCGCGGCGGCCGGCGGTACAAGGGCGAGCTCCCGCAGCTCGGTGATCCATCTGTCGCCTACGAGCTCGAGGCGCCGACCCTGATCATCGACCACCGCGAGGTGTCCGATCCGCCGGGATCGACGCGGGGTTGACGGCTCCTTGAACAATCGATGCTCTTCTCACACAGTGTGGTCAACAGCCGATGCCGGAAAGGCTCAGGCGTCAACAGACCTTATCATCTTATAAGAACTAAACACGCTAGACTGGTGTGGGAAGCCCAACCGGAGCAATCTCTACGCTCAAGCCTGATGACACCGCGCGCGAAGAAGCCTGATGCTCTTTCAATGCCGATCGATGGGACGGCGACGCATGTGCGCTCGGACCCCGTCTATGTGGTCAAGGCGCAGCTGTTTCGGGTCCTCGGCCATCCGGTCCGGATCCGCATCCTCGAGCTCTTGCTTGATGGGGAGCGCACGGTAGGGGAGCTGCAGGCGGAGTTGGAGCTGGATTCGAGCGGCACCTCGCAGCACCTGGCCGCGCTTCGCCAGCAGGGGGTGCTGCAAAGCCGGCGGGCGGGAACCAGCGTGTATTACGGGATCAGAGACCCGCGGGTCTCACAGCTACTGGCCATCGCCAAGCAGATCCTCACCTCGGCCATCACCGACTCCCACACCCTGCTGGTCGGCTTGGCCGACGATGCGCCCAGCGGCACCGGCCGCTAGCCCGGCTCTCGCGGGATCAAAACACGCTACTTGGCACCCCCGTCAACCGGCTGCTCGAGGAACAGGTAGCAGTATTCGTGGAGGACTCGGTGCCTCCCGCCTGGATCAGCTCCCCCAGCGTCAGCGCGGATCCACGCCGGCTGGTTCCGTCTGGCAGCAGCACCCGCATCGGCTCATACACGCCGACGACCTCACCGCAGTGAACACAACGAACCAGCGGAACAGGACGCCATTCTGCACCCTCGCGCACGCGAGGCATCCGGGTGGCCACCGACCATCGTTCAGTAGTTCCCCACATATTCTTACTAGCTTATGATCCCCTAAGAATGTATTGCGACGTTAGCCCTGACGGTCCGGGAGGAGTCATGAACCACGCAGCCCACCACCGCCGGTTTGATTACCGCGTCCAGCGGTGAGCGGCTGTCGGCGAGCGGTCCACCCCCAGACGGCGCTTCGGACAGACTACCTGGCAGTCCGGGGACCGAACTTCTACGCCATCACACCGCTTGCGCCAACGGCGAAGGTGAACCCGGCCACCGGTTGAGCGCATGGCGCGCTCGATCATCAAACTGCCCGGCGACCTCGATATCTACGACGATTTCGAGGTGTACCTCAGCGGCGTACCACAGCGATCCGACGTCGACTATCAGATCGACGGGCGCACGCTCGTCTTCGACCGTACGCTGCGCAAAGACCGGATCTCGGGCTGGCGCTGGTTCCTCGGCGCGTGGGGCGTCGGCACCTACCGACAAGACGACACCGTCGACATCCGCTACGAAGTCAACGGCCAACCACGGCTCGCCCACGCGCTCACGATCACAACCATCGATGACGAGCCGGCCAGCGAGAGCTGAACCGCAATTGCCGGGTCCCCCAAGGCGGGCTAACCTCGATCCCCAGATCACGGTAGTGCCGGTGACCGAGCAGCACCTCATCGGACAAGTGTTGCTCGAAGAGTTACAGCCTCCCTCGGTGGAGCACCTGTCCTGCGCTGTTCGTGACCTGAGACAAGAGGTCGAGTCCTCCCACCCGCACATGCTTATGCTTACCCGGCTGGCTGACCAAGTAGTCGAGCTCATCGACATCATCTGCTTCGACGCCATCGAGCGCGGAGACGCTGCCGGGTTCGACCGCTACACGAACGCGGTATATATGGCCAACCGCCGCATCTGGGAGGCCATTAGCACCGCGGGCCCCGCCTGCGGCATCCAGACCAGCAGCGCTGACGTCGACCAACACCTCGACGTCTTAGACAGCTTCCTGCAGCGCGTAAAACCCTTAACCCGCGGAAGGGCACGTCGTTCCCGACGTAGACGTCGCAGAAGGTCCCACATCTTTCGCGGACCCACCAGCCGAGCTGCTGGCCGGAGGGGTCGGGGTCACGACCTCCGAGCGACGAACATCGCCTGGATGAGTTTGGCCTCGTGAGCAACTCGCGCGATGAATTCCCGCTCGCGCTCGAGTGCCTCCATCCTTGCCTCGTCGAAGCCGACTGCCTTGAGCGCGTGATATGTCATTTGCATCGTCATGATGTCCCGGTAGAGACTGAAATGCGGGGCGAATCGACCTGTGTCCTCGGCAACCTCGACGCGAAAGCCCGCTTCTACGAGCAGATCCGATAGTCGCCGACCGCCAGGATGCTCGGGAAGCGTATGTGGCGCAGCAGTCGTTCGGCTTCGGAGGAGCTGAGTCCCGCAGCGCCCTCGACCCAGTCGGTGAAGGCGATCGCTCCGCCCGCCGGGACCAGACGGGCGGCCTCGGCGATCAGCGCATCCTTGTCCTCCACGTAGCACCACGCGTCCTCGCGCCAGATGAAGTCTGCGCCCCCGGTCGGGAGGCCCGTTGCGCACGCGTCGCCGAGCAGGAACGAGATCCGGCCGTCGAAGCCCTCACTTTGGCAAATCGCGCGTCCGCGCTCGACCACTTGCTCTGTCGCATCTACGCCGATCATCTGTGCAACTGAGCAGAAGCGGACCAAGGCGCGCATGCCGCCACCGGTGTAACAACAAAGGTCGACGCCGCTGGATCCGGGCTCGATCCCCCGCCCGCGCGGCCAAGTCAAACGTCGAGTGCAGTCCTCCCACGTGGACGAGCTCCCCCATGATGAGGTGCGAGATGTCGCCTTCGCCCTCGCTGTATTCGGCCTGAACCTCAGCGAGCCCAACGCTGTAGATCGAGTGTATATACGGCCCCTTTCGTCTTGCTTTAACCGAGGAATTCGGGATTGGCGTCGCTCGATAAGCACGGATCTCATGGGATCACCGCCTTGCTCGAGTCGGTTCGCGGGCCGCTCGTGTGAGCGAGGATGTCCGCCCTCGTTCCTCGGAGCTGACACGCGTACGCGGCCGGCTGGGCATGTCGAACAGAACCCAGAGTCCGGATGCGGCGGTGAGCGCGGCGACGATCGCGATCGCGTCGCCGTAGCCGAGCGCGTAGCTCATGTCGCGCCAGAATCGATACACGCCGATGACCGGGGCGCGCTCGAGCGGGGAGACGGCGTCGGACATCGCCGCGATCAGCGTGGGGTACACGAGCGCGGTGCCAAGTCCGAGGAGCACGGCGGTGCCGGTCGCGATCGCGACGGCTGGCGGCACTCGTTGGCGATCGTGCGCGCGCTGCACGAGCGCCACCCGGAGCTGACCTTCGACTGCACGACGAAGGTCGAGCACGTGCTCGAGCACGCCGACGTGTGGGAGGAGATGGCCGCGTCGGGCTGTCTGTTCGTCGTCTGCGCGCTGGAGAGCGTCAACGACGAGATGCTCGCGTGGGTCTCCTCAGCGCGCTAGTCCAGCAGAGCGCCGCGGCGCAGGAAGCAGCGGGACTGACGTTCGCGCGCATCCGCGCGGCGGTGCGCGAGGCGACCGGCGAGCCGGTTGGCCCGGAGCCGGAAGCCATCCCGGTGGGATCGAGCGAGGGGAGGCCACCGGCTCACCGAGCCGTGGTTCTGCTGAGCGGAGCCCACCGAGGACCAGTTCGGCCCTTTCACCGCGTGATGACACGATCCGGCGGGGTCGCCCGCCAGCGCCGCGTAGAGGTCGGGGAAGCACCCCAAATTGGACCACCGCGCGAGATTCAGCCGCTCAACCGCAAAATTTCCGCCCTACAGCGGGGTTACGTTTGTGGCCCTCGGTCCCTTCTCGCCGACCTCGGCCTCGTAGGAGACCTTGGCGCCTTCGCGAAGGTCCCGATAGCCGCTCGAGTTGATGGCCGACTGATGGACGAACAGGTCCTCCGTGCCGTCATCAGGAGTAATGAAGCCGAACCCCTTGTCCGCTTTGAACCACTTGACGGTTCCGGTGGCCATGTTGGTCCTCCGTGTTGTGGTGCTGCAAACGCGGAGGAAGCCAAGCAACGACTGCCGGCGCTGGCACCGTGTCAGCCCGAGCCGACTGCTCGAACCATCACCGACGATAACAACCCCGCGCTCGACACGACTAACTACGATGGTCGCCCGCGGTGCTCATGGCACGCGGCGCTCTACGACGTCAGCACCGGCGGATGGTGCGGGGTCCCAAAGGGCGCGTTTAGGCCGCCGGCGGGCTCTGTGAAGGCGCACGACCGGCGCTCGATCGCTGAAGCTTCCTCGGTCGAGGTGCGCGTCGGCTCGGTCGGGCTGGTCGCCGGAGCGACGGTCCGATCCCGTCGCCGTCTCCTCCAGCCGCGAGATCCAGGATCATCTTGGTGGGCGTGAGGTTCGGTGCCCGAGGGTGCGCACGGCATAGCCGGAAGCGGTCTCGCCGTCTCGCAGGTGCTGCGCTTCGCGGAGGGTCCGGAGCTTCTTGAGTGACTGGTTCTCGATCTGGCGGATTCGCTCGCGGGTGACGCCGAACGTGCGCCCGACCTCGTCGAGCGTGCACGGAGGCTCGCCGCCGAGCCCGTAGCGAAGCTCGAGCACGCGCCGCTCGCGGTAGGAGAGATTCTCAAGCGCGTCTCGCAGCGCTTCATTGGCCAGGATCTCCACCGCGCGCTCGTAGGGAGACTCGGCCTGCTCGTCGACGATGAACTCGCCGAACTCAGACCCCTCCTCGTCACCGACCGGCTTCTCGAGCGAGATCGGCGCTCGCGCAGAGAGCTTAACCGCCTCGACATCCCTCGGCTCAAAGCCGGTCACGCCGGCGATCTCCTCGACCGTAGGCTCGCGGCCGAGCGCTGGGGTCAGGCTGCGCTCGGCCCGAGCGATCCTGTTGAGCTTCTCGACGATGTGGACCGGGATCCGGATCGTGCGCGACTTGTCAGCCAGCGCGCGGGCGACCGCCTGACGGATCCACCACGTCGCGTAGGTCGAGAACTTGAAGCCGCGGCGGTAGTCGAACTTCTCCGCCGCGCGGACAAGGCCGATCGTGCCCTCCTGGATGAGATCGAGAAACGCCAGCCCTTGGTTTCGGTAGTTCTTCGCGATCGACACGACCAACCGCAGGTTGGACTCGACCATCTTCTGCTTGGCGTCCATGTCACCGCGCTCGATCCGCTTGGCGAGATCAACCTCCTCCTCGGCCGTCAACAGCCGCACCTTGCCAACACCCTTCAGCAACAGCTGAAGGGCGTCGGTGGTCACATCGGGCTTGAGATCCAGCGCGGTCCTCGGCTTGCGCCGACCCCGCTTGTCCGGGGCGCGTTCCACCTCCGTCGCCGCGAGCGCAGGATCGACCTCTTCGACGAGCTCGATCTCGGTCCGTTCCAGGAAGGCGTGCAGCTCGTCGACGTCGGATTCGTCGAGGTCGAACTCGGCCGTGGCGGTCGCGATCTCGGCATAGCTGAGCACCCCGAGCTCCTGCCCGCGCGTGACCAGACCCTTGACCTCTCAAGCTCCTGAAGCTCGGTTGCCGACATCTTTGCGTTTCGCGTTCAGCCCCGTCGCTCAAACCGGGTCACGCCGGTGCGCGGCCCCCACTGGAGGACGAAGTATGAACTTTCGTCTGGCGGCGCCGCTCGCGCGGATGGCGCCCCGCGTCGAAAGCCTCGGGAACAGTCGACAATCGCGGCGGCTCGACTGTGGTGGAGCGCGGCGGGCGCTCACGGCTTCGTCGCCAGCGCCTGCAGCGCGAGTGCTGAGGGCTTGGACTCGTGCCCTGACAGAGTTAGCGTCAAAGCGTTTGATCTCGAGCCTGATTCGTTCATGCTGAACCCGCGCCGAGCGATTGTCTCGCCGGCGAGACAGCACGCCTACCCCGATGTGCCGCCGCGCGATCTGCCGCCGCGTGTCGAGATTGCGTGCTACCGCCGATTCACGCAAATCGCCGGCTGGCTCCAAGCAAAGCCGCACACCACGCGACAGATCCCCGAGCGACTCGGCTTCGCCTGCCGTGGCGCGTAAGCGCGTCTTGCACGCCAGACATTCGAAATGCGGCATCGGCAGGCCCTCCTCAGCCCTACGATCGCCGCGCTGCGCGTGGCAGGGATCGCTGGGACCGACCCGGGGTTGCCTTGATCCCGGGGCCGTCCGCTCGCCGTGCGTTCCCACGGCAGTGCGCATCGACTGCCCGCGAGAGCCGCCGCGACCCGCCATCGAGCTCGCCTCGCCTGCGCGCCGCCGAATCCTGTCGCCCCAGATTCATAGTGCCCAGTCCTCCCGTCCCTGTGTTGGCTCCGCGCGGAATAGAGAGGGCTAGAACCCCGCGCGTTCGTCAGATTAAGACGCGAGCATCGGGCCGGTGGGGTAGCGCCCATAAAGCACGCCACCACCGGCCCCGCAGCAAAACCAGCAACCCCCGCTGCCCCCCGCCTCACGCCTCGTGGCGCAAGTCACGCCCGTTGATGGCATCCGGGCTTTAGGGCCGAGAATCCTGCTCGGCTCGGGCGCGGGCGTCGGCTGATTTATCGGCAGCGGCCGGGCCCGGCTCCCACGCAGCTCGCCGCGCCGGGAAGCGTTGACCGACACCGCGACCCAGGAGACCGCATCGACGATTGACTATCCGCTCGCTGGCGATTGAGCACCAACACCCACAGGTGCTGCGCCCGGACGACGAGACCCGAGCAATCGCCATCTCGAACGCCCAGCGGCGATCAGCTACACGAGCATCAGGTCCCCGCCGCACTCAGCTGCTCGTCGCCGACGTCGCCCGCGGCCCTCAGCGGTTACCGCGAGGCGCGACCGCGGGCACGGTCAGCCGGCCGCTCGTAGCAGCGCGAGAATCCGTGGGTGGCCTTCGATCTCTAGCTCGTCTACGCCGTCGACGTCGAGGCCAACGATGCGTGCCAGTCGCCGCAGGCCCTCCGCTGAGAAGCCCCAATAAACAAAGTCGTCGCGCGCGTACACGTCGCCCGGCTCGTGAACCTCGATCGCGGGTGCGTCGGCGCCCAGCTGCGAGCCGTAGGTCTCGAGCACGATCTCGCCGCCCGGAGCCAGCACGCCCGCGAGCGTCCGCAGCAACCCGATCGGGTCGGTCACCCGGTGCAAGATGCCGAAACACAACGCAACGTCGAAGCGCTCGCCGAGCTCATGGATATCGAGCGCGTCCATGCGTCGGTACTCGACCCGGGATCCGACCAGCCCGGCGATCGCGCGAAAGCCGACGCCGCCCGGAAGCGTCACCCCGAACCGAGCGCGCACCCAGTCGACGTACTGCTCATTGTCGACCGCGACAACGCGCCGCGCGCCGCGGGCCTCGGCGAGGAAGCTGTAGAAGCCGTCAAACGCGCCCACATCAAGCACGCTACGGCCCGCAAAACGATCCGTGCCGATCACGGCTAGGCGGTAGCCGTGATCGCGGGCGATACCCGGCGTGTAGATCCCCGGCGCCAGCGCGAACGTGTGAAACCACAGCGAAACCGAATCGCGGACACGCTCAGCCTCCGCAGCCGGCGCACCGATCGCCAGCGCGTCGGCGATAGCCCGCTCGGCACCAGACGTCTCAGGGATCGGCTCAACCGCGATTGCATGGACCGCCAACGCATCAACTCCAATCTCTTGTTCACACGATCTTCACACCAGCATCACAGATCGGCGCCTGCAGCGCTCGACAGCCGGACGGCCCGACGTCGCGAGAGCGCCACGTGATACGCCCAACCCCGGCTTCGGCCTCTGGCGCGGCGCCCTCTGCAGGCCCACTCGCCGAGATCGCACAGCGCGTGAGTCGACTGCGGCGGACGCGGTGGTGGGCCGCAACCAAACCCCCAGTCGCTAAAAGTCAAGTGGCAGCAGCGCGGCTCGGAAACGCCCGCCGCGTCCCCAATCTCGCTGGAGGGCGACAATCCGGTCGATGACGCCCGCTGACCCCCAGCAGCAGCGGCTGCTCGACCGACTGCGCCAGGCGGGCGAGCAGCCGGTCGCCTTCGCCGAACTGCACGCCGACGGGATCGCGTTCCCAGCCGCCGTCATCACCGAACTCGAGCTGAACGGATACCTCATCGAGCGCGTCCATGACCACGGCAGGATGGTCGGCGTGCGCCTGCTCCAGCCAGAGCCCCCAGACACACGCACCGCACACCGCCGGCGCCGGCCGCACCGATAGCCAGCCGCCAAGCACCCCGCGATCACAGCCACAGCCCCAGGCGCCGAGCTCTGACGCGCACTCAGGCTGCCCGACGCAGCGAACGCGCGCGGTTCACAGCCATCGTTGACGCGGTGCAGTCGAGCGAACGGCCGGTCCTGCCGCTCCGCGTCCGTGGACTGGGTCGTGTCGGCTCCGCGCCGACCTGACGACCTCGCCAAGCACGGCGCGCGCGCGCACGGGCGCGCGCCGTGACGCCCACAGCGTAAGCAGTACGCTCACCGACCCCATGGCCAAGTTACGGCGAGCTGTCGAACGGCGGCTGGCCTACGCTCCGCGCTTCCTGCACCACTACCGAAATCGGCGTCAGATCGGATGCGCGCCCGCGGTCGCTTTCCGCAGTGCTCGGGAACGAATGCGGCAACCCCACCCATGATCGTGTCGCCGAGTTTCGCCAATCGTTCCGCCAAACCCCTCAGTCGGGCGATCGCACAGGAACTGCTAGTCGTGCGGTCGCATCAGGGTCGCGCGCGACGTGGGTCGCTCGGACCGTCGGCGCCGGCGGGCACCGTCGGATTCCGCTGGAGGATGCGGGAGCGTCGAGGGAGGAAGCCGAGGTTTTCGAGTTCGTTCAGCGTGGCATCTCGTTAGGTGCCGTCGGGGGGCTCGCCACGCCCGGTCTCTGCCGAAAGGCAGACGTGGCTCGTCCGTGATCAGCTGTTCGTGATTGCCTGGCGCACTTCGTTCAGCTGCAGCAGTCGTCGTGGCAGGCGTCGCTCGGCTGGCTGGGGATCGGTGGGGCGGCGCAGCAGCCTTCACCGTGCCAGGTCTCGCGGCCTTCGTGGAGAGCGATCGCGGCGATGCCAAGCGCGACCGCGGGGTCGGCCCACCAGAGGCCGAAGGCAGCGTTAAGCGCAAGGCTCGCAAGGACGCCAGCGGCGAGGTAAGCGCAGAGCAGATTTTGGGAGCCCTCGCCTGCGGTCGCGGCTGAGCCGAGGCGCTGGCCGATCCGCTGCTTGGCGTTGCCGAGCAGCGGCATGACGATGATGCTCGAGATCGACAGGCCGATCCCGAGCCAGCTGGTGCGCGGATGTTCGCCATTTGCGAGCGTCCGGATTGCGTCCTGGGCGATGTAGGGCGCGAGCAGGAAGAAGGTGATCGCGACGAGGCGCTGTGCGCGCTGCTCGGCGTGCTCGGACAGTCGGCGGGTGCCGGTGAAGCGCCAGATGACGATGATCGAGGCGAGGCCCTCGATCGCGGAGTCGAGGCCGAAGCCGAGCAGCGCGACGGAGCCGGCGAGGATCGCGGCGGTGATCGCGATCGTGCCCTCGGCGGTCATGTAGGCGAGGCTGAGCCAGGAGAGCGCCTTCGCGCGGCGGATCAGCCTGTCGCGCTCGGCCGGCTCGAGCACGCTCTGCTGCCGCGGAGCGGTGGGCGGCGCGGCGAGAGTGGGAAGTTCGAGCGACGGGGTGCTCACTGCCTGACCTCGGCGAGCTCGAGGTGCGCGTCGAGCAGTCGCCGGCCTGGTTCGGTGAGGGCATAGAAGACGATCTTGTGCTCGCGTCGCGAGTTCGCCAGGCTGGCGGCGCGCAGCGTGCGTAGGTGGTGGCCGACGAGGTTCTCGGGTCGGCCGGTGATCCACGCCAGGTCACACACGCACAGCTCGCCGCCTTCGCGCAAGGCGACGGCGATCGTCAGTCGCGTGGGGTCACCCAGCGCCTTCCCTCGCGCGGCGGCGTCGGCGATCGCCGCCTCGTCGAGGCGCTGGCGGATGTGCTCAGCGCGTGGGAGGTCGAGGCACAGCAGGTCGCAGCGCTCATCAGACATGCTCTCATCCTAACGCGCGTTGCGCTGAGCGGTTGGTCTCGGCGGGCTGGCCCGCGCGGGCGACACCAAGGGTTGATCGACGACGACCGGCAGTTTCGGCGGGTTGACAAGACATGTTTGGCACGCCATAATTTCGGTCGCATGGCATCGCAACAATTGATTTCGGCGACGGTGCAGGACTACGCGAAGGCGGTGTATGCGCTTGAGGCTCGCGGCGGCTCGCCGGTTTCGACGAACGATCTCGCTGAGCGGCTCGGGGTGACGCCCGGCTCGGTGTCGGGGATGGTGCGCAAGCTGACGGAGGTCGGGATCGTCGAGCACGAGCCCTATCACGGTGTGCGGCTGACCGACCAGGGCCGGCGGGTGGCGCTGGAGGTGCTGCGCCATCATCGCCTGCTGGAGCTGTTCCTCGCGCAGGAGCTCGGGATGTCCTGGGATCGCGTGCATGCCGAGGCGGAGGTGCTCGAGCACGTGCTCTCCGAGGAGCTTGAAGGGCTGATCGCCGCGCGGCTGGGCGACCCGGCGGTCGACCCGCACGGCGATCCGATCCCCACGCCCGAGTTCGAGATCGACGAGCGTCAGACACGCAGCCTGGACGAGTTGCCGGTCGGTGCCGCGGGACGCTTCGTACGCGTGTCGGACTCCGACCCGGAGATGCTGCGCTACCTCGCCGCGCGCGGGATCACGCTCGACACTCGCCTCGAGGTCATCGATCGTCAGCCGTTCGGTGGGCCGGTGTTCGTGCGCTTCGGCGAGCGCGAGCATCCGATCGGCGGCGAGCTCGCACGCGCGATGCGGATCGAAACCGAAACGCACGAGCCGTGACCCCACCGCCGGGCGGGCCGGTTCCCGTGCTCGAGGGCGCCGCCGACGGCGGCCTGCCGCTGGCCGAGGTGCTCGAGGCGAGCGCGCTCGAGCGTCTACTCGCGCGCGGGCGGGTGCGCGCGACGCTGATGATGCTCGGCCCTGCGTTCGTCGCCTCGATCGCATACGTGGACCCGGGGAACTTCGCGACCAACGTGCAGGGCGGCGCGCAGTTCGGCTACCTGCTGCTGTGGGTCGTGCTCGCGGCGAACCTGATGGCGATGCTGATCCAGTACCTCTCGGCCAAGCTCGGGATCGTCACCGACCACGACCTGCCAGAGGTCGTGCGCGAGCGCTTCCCGCGCGCGGTCACGTGGGGCATGTGGATCCAGGCCGAACTGATGGCGATGTCGACCGACATCGCCGAGTTCCTCGGCGCCGCGATCGGGCTGAACCTGCTGTTCGGCGTGCCGCTGCTTCCAGCCGGTCTGATGACCGGCGTGATCGCATTCGCGATCCTTGAGCTGCAGACGCGCGGCTTTCGCCGCTTCGAGCTCGCGATCAGCGCGCTGCTCGGGATCATCTTCGCCGGCTTTCTCTATGAGACGCTGCGGATCGGACCCTCCGTACACGGCTCGATGCGCGGCCTGCTGCCCGACCTGCACGGCAGCGGCTCGCTGTACCTCGCGGTCGGGATCATCGGCGCGACCGTGATGCCACACGTGATCTACCTGCACTCCGCGCTGACCAAGGGCCGGATGCCGTGCCGCGACGACCACGAGCGCAGCCGCGTGCTGCGCTTCGAGCGACTCGACGTGATCATCGCGCTCGGACTCGCGGGCCTCGTCAACATGGCGATGCTCGCCGTCGCCGCGAAACTGTTCCACACCCCAGCCCTGTCAGGCCTGAGCACGATCCAAGACGCCCACGCCCAGTTCGGACACCTCGTCGGCGGCACCGCCGCGCTCGCGTTCGCGGTCGCGCTGCTCGCCTCCGGCGCCTCGTCCTCCAGCGTCGGCACCTACGCCGGACAAGTCGTGATGGCCGGCTTCATCAACATCCGCATCCCCCTGCTCCTCCGCCGCGCGATCACGATGATCCCCGCGATCGCAGTCCTCGCCGTCGGCATGAACCCCACCAACGTGCTCGTCCTCAGCCAAGTCGTGCTCTCCTTCGGCATCCCGCTCGCGCTCGTCCCGCTGGTCATGCTCACCAGCCGCCGCGACGTCATGGGCATCCACGTCAACCGCCGCGCCACGACGATCATCGCCTGGACCCTCGTGATCATCATCAGCGCACTAAACGCCTTCCTGCTCTACCAACAATTCTTCATGAGCTGAGCACCACCACACAGCACACCGCAAGCGCCACCGCGGCCAGACCGAGAACACGCCCGAGGCGCGCGAGGCCAATTCGCCAGCGAGATTGGCCCAGACTGAGGCCGCGCTGAGTGACAGCCGTCTCCACACGACGGACCGCCGCGCTTCCCCCGGGACTCCAGCAGCGTTCGGGCAGATGGCCGCAAGGACGAGCAGCACTCTCAGCAACCGCTCGGCAGACAGCCGCATCGGGCTACCAACAGCGGTCCCATTCTGGGCCTGACACCGCTGGATCACCTCGGCAATCAGCAGTCGACGCGGGCGAGGAGCACGACCACGCGACCCCGCGGTTGGGCCAGAGTGTCCCTCCGCCAGCCAAGCAACGGTCGCCGTCAGACGGCGGGCCATTTGCGCAGGAGTCGAATGGTGCGCTGGCTGCAAAACGCCCGCGAGCCGAGCACCGCAGCGGCCGCGAGCGAAGCAGCGGTCAGCGAGGCCCATGGATCGCTGGCGCAACCGCGTGATCCCAGCGGCGCCAAGAGACCTTGCGGGACAGACGCCCCTCGCAGCGATGATCCCGCGGGGCCGGCCGATGCGATCGCTTTTCTTCTCGCGCCAGCGCGGGCCGGGCTATCGCAAAGGCGACGAGAGAGTCGCCAGCAGCATGGACCAGCGGACGAGGGCTGGTCTCACGAGGCGCTCGCACACCGGATGCCGGCGGGGCTAGCGGCTGGACCATCGACGATCACGTGCCACGGGCTCCGCTTTCCGGAACGCGCTTGCCGAAGCCAGCGACTGGCGTGACCGGAGTGGCCGTGGTCGCGGTCGTGTAGCAGCCAGTCCGGATTACTACCCTCAATCAAAATGGCGGACTACGAGCCGACAGACGAGCAGCGGGCAGTTCTAGGCCACGACCGCGAACAGCATGCCCGTCTGCTTGCTGGGCCCGGCACCGGCAAGAGCGCCACCGTCGTCGCGCTGATCATGAAGCTGCTGGAGCAGCCCTCGCGGCCCAGGGTTCGTCTGCTGACCTTCACCCGGGCAGCGACTGCCGAGCTGGCGAAGAAGGTCAGCGAGCACCCCGACCTGGTTGTGGATCGGCCGAGCACCATTCACTCGTTCGCGATCTCGGTTGTCCTGCGCAACCAGGGGTCGGCGGACTTCCCTGACCCGCTTCGGATCGCCGACGAGTGGGAGATGCGAAACCTGATCGAGCCGGACCTCGCGACCATGGTCGGGGTGACACCGACGGTCGTGCGAAAGCAGCTGATCCCGGAGATGGCGGCGAACTGGGAGTCACTCGAACCCCGCGAAGATCCCGAGGTCGATCAGCAGACGCGCAACCGGTTCCTCGGTACCTGGGATGAGCATCGTCGGATCTACGGCTACACGCTGCTGGCCGAGCTTCCCGATCTGCTGCGCCGGGCGTTGGAGACCCACGGTGATCTTCTGGAAGGACTGGACTTCGACATGCTCGTTGTAGATGAGTACCAAGACCTGAACGCCTGCGACCTTCGCGTCCTGCGGCTCCTGGCCGATCGGGGCGTCGCGGTCTTCGGAGTCGGCGACGACGAGCAGTCGATCTACTCGTTCAGGGGCGGCGTCGTTTGGCTCGGCGGTGCGCAGATCGGGTGGTGAGCTGGTGAGCAGCGGCCGGATCCCGACCCAGGCGCTGATCGCCGCGGTCCAAGAGGACCGCCAGGCCGCGATGAAGGGAGCATGAACATGCCGCTGTTCAGAGATAGGGGCGATCGACCCCGCCTGATCGGCAGTGGTCACCAACGACGGGATGACCGCCGCGATGACCGGGGCGATCGCCGAGAGGACCGGCGCGATGACCGGGGTGACCGGCGCGATGACCGCCGTGACCGGCGTCGCGGACCCGGGCTGCTGCGGCGATAGCGATAAGACGCGGTCGGCCATGCATAGAACCGTTGCGCCGAGCGCGTCCGCAGCGCCGGCGAGAGATTCAGTGATTACCCGACGTGGAATTGAGCCCGCATGAGCGAGCTCAAGGATCCCGAAGCTCCAATCGCGAAGAGCGAATCGGCTGATCTTCCCGAAAGGGTCCCGATGACCGCCCGCCTGCTGTTGCGCGAGTCGCTGACCGCGCGCCGAGCGGCCGGAATCATCGCCGCGTTCACGGTGCTCATCACCGTGACGGGCGGCATCCTCGAACGCGTGGTCGACCGACAGGAATTCCCCACGATCGGCAAGGGCCTCTGGTTCGCGCTGCAGACGGTCACGACTGTCGGATATGGGGACGTCACGCCAAAGCAGGCTGATGGACGCTTCATCGCTGCGGTCGTGATGCTTGCGGGGATCGGCTTTCTCGCCGTGATCACAGCGTCGGTCACCGCTTCGCTGGTCGAAAGCAGCCGGCGGCGCTTCGCCGCGCAGTCCGAAGTGGACGTGACGCGGCGACTCGAGGAGATCAGCGAACGACTGGCCAGGATCGAAGAAGCGGCACTGGATCAACCGCCGCCGCCAAGGCGGCCGAAGAACGCTGGCGAGAGGTCGGAAGGGGCCGCTTCGCACCGATGTCGACCAACGCGCACGCTACCCCGAATCGCGCCGACTGCTGCAGCGCCGGCCGGATCCAGCAGCCCGGCGCTCGCGATGAGAACGCTGGTCCTAGTTCTCGCAGAGAAGGATCTCGCTCTCGAGGTCTTGAAGCACGGCGGCGCGGACATGGCCGAGGAACCGGCTGGCACGTGGTGCTGGCGCGGCGCTCACGGCATCGGCCCCACCCCGAGCAGGGTCCCCATCTCGGAGAGCACGCGCCGCTTCTCGCTCTCGCGGTCTGCCGGTATCGCGTGCCAGCGACAGCGGCCGTCAACGATCTCCATGCGAGTCGGTCGGCCGCTCGCGATCGCGAGCAGCTCATGGACCAGGTCTCTGAGCCGCGCGTCCATCGTGTCGGGGTGCATTCGCCGGCGCAGGCGGGCGTGCCAGACGGTCTCGGCCGAGGGCTCGATGCGGTCTGTCATGCCGGGTATGGCCCCGCGCCGGAGATCTCGCCTACACGATCCAGGTACTCGCGCATCGCGCGGGCTTCGGTCTCGGTCGGCGGGCGGTCGAAGGATGCCGCCTGTCCCCAGTGCCCCGGGCGGGACGCCGCGCGGTCGGCCTCATCGGCCACCACCGCCAGGAACGCGCGCGCCGCATCGGCGTACCCGCGCTCGCGAGGCTGGCTTCGCTTGGCGCGGTCGACGCGCCGGTGCCAGACCTTCCTAGCCAGGTCGTCGTCGGGCACGGGTCGCTACGGCCTGTAGAACCTCGAGCTCCTCGTCGCTGCAGCCGTCCAGCAGCGCGTCGATGGTGACCGGATCGTCGCCGGTGTGTTCGACCGCCAGCCTGCGCCCGAACGTCTCCGGGTCGCGGCGCTCGAGGAACCACGCGGCCGCTCTCCAGTCGTTCTCAGCGGCCCTGGAGATCAGGGCAGCGGCGCGAACCTCCGCTCGAGCGGAGGCCTCCTCGACGGCCTCGAGGAGCTTGACGTACGGCCGCTCGCCCGGAGCCCCCCTGCGCGCGCCCTGCTCGGCCCGCCCACGAGCCAGCCACGAGTGCAACGTCGACTCCGCGACGCCCGCGCTCTGCGCCGCGGCCCTGTAGCTCGTTCCGCTCGACACGGCCAGCGCGATCTGCTCCCGCAGCCGGGGAGTCAGCCTGCTAGGTCTGGCCATCGCGCGCCCGCTTAGACGGCCCCGGAAATTCTACGTGACTAGGGCTCGGCGGTCGCCGTTGCTTGACTACGGTCTTCACAGCTTGCCGCCGCGCCTGCTTCGGCTTGACGCCTTGCCCTATCAGCGTGTTGTGCTCGGCAGCGAGCGCTCGCGCGTCCTGTTTGCTGAGGCCGAGCTGCCGGAGCGCCTTGGGCTTCGCCCTCTTGGCCATCACGCCGCCGCCGGTCCGCTGGTATCGCCGCGGTGAGAGCTGGTGCCGACGTCGGGCTCCGGCCGTCGGCGTTCCGCGAGCGCCTCGGTCTTGAGCTGGTCGGGCGCCTGCTCGACGCGGCCGAGCGCCCGGCTGCCGACGGGGCGCAGTCCCACCTCAAGCGCTGCCATCCACGCCGGGCTGACTCCCGCCCGGACGGGCAACGCCAGGCGGCTGACCCCGAGCTGCTCGCGCCGGCCGCGAATATCGCCGCTGGTTGTAGTCGCCGTTGTGTGGGCGACTATCGCCCAGCGCGAACGCAACTGGCGCGATATGAGGCGCGAGCCCCGGTCTCCAGCGCCGAAAGTGCTGCAAACCGGGCCCTAGTCGTCAGATGTGGTACATCGGCGCGCGGTTTGACCGGGCCTGCGCCTCGGCGACGTCGGCCACGGTCGACTCCGCCAGGACCTCGCGCGCCGCTCCAGCCGCCTGTGCGAAGACGCCCGTTGCGCCCCGGCCGAGCGGGCCGTCGAGCAGCTCGACAAGCTCGAGGACGGTGATTTCGCTGGCCGGGCGGGCAAAGCTGTAGCCGCCCTTCACCCCGCGCTGGGAGCGGAGGACCCCGGCCCGTCGCAGCGTCGCGAAAAGCTGCTCGAGGAACTGCATCGGAATATCTCCCCGACGGGCGAGCTCGGCGATCGGCACCGGGCCCACATCACCCCGGAGATGTAGTTCGGCCAGGGCACGCAGCGCGTAGGGCGACTTCGAGGTGATCGAGATCATCTGGCCCGAGCGATCGTAGCGACCGCCACGGAGATCACGACCAGATCAACCGGGCTCTCCTGGCCGGTCAGATCCAGCCGCGCTCGGTGGCAATCAGCACCGCCTGGGCACGATCCATGGCGCCGAGCTTGCCGTAGACGTTATGCAGATGGGTGCGGACGGTGCTGGTCGACAGCCCGAGCTCACTGGCGATCTGCTTGTAGACCATCCCCCGGGCCAGCCGGCGCAGCACGTCTATCTCACGGGCGGACATCGGGCAGGGATCAATTTGACGGGGCCGGCCGCCCGCGCTTGGGAGCGGGAGGTCGTACATCACCGTACGAAGCTCGGCCGGGGTGACGCCGACGATCCGCGATACCGCGAGCAACTCTGAGGGGGACACCGACCCCCCGAAGACGTAGTGGGCGAGCATGTCGGCCAGACGCACGATCGCGGTCTCACCGTCACAGTCCTCGGCGTGGTGGCGCTCGATCACGCTGGCGATGGACTTGGGCAGTCCCCACCGGCGAGCCAGGACGCCGCCGACCAGGGCATGATCCACGCCAAGCTCCCGTCGCTCGCGCTGGATGCACTCCTCGGGCGTTCGGGCATCCCCGTGGATCTGGCGCGGATAGCCGGGGTAGGCGTGAACGAGCACGAGCTTGCCGATGTCGTGCAGCAGCGAGGTCACCATCAGGCGATCACGCGCCTCGTAGCCCAGTTCGCGCGCCAATCGGTCAGCCGCGCGCTGGGTGGCCACGGCGTGGAGCCGAAAGCGCTCCGGAATACCCTGCCAGACCGCCGTACGCTCGAAGAAGTCAAACGTGCGAGCGCGGCTGGCGATCGAGTGGACGGTGCTGAGCGAGAGCAGCTCGACGGCCTTGACGGCGCTCTCCACCCGCCCGCGCGAGCGACCGTCGACCTGGTTGGCGAGCCGGAGCACGGCGACGGCGAGCGCTACGTCCGCCTCGACCGCGGCGACGACATCGGCCGTCGGCGGGTCTCCGGCCTCGAACAGGCGCATCACGCGGTTTCGCGACTCGACCAACACGGGGAATGCCTCGAGAGCCTCGAACGCGGCGGTCAGACGGCGGCCGTGGCCCTCGTTGTGATGGCGTTCGTGAGGCGCATATGGATCCGTGGGGGTTGTCTTCACGCTCGCCAGAGACGCCACCGTCGGCTCACGGTTCCTTGTTCGCAGATCGGGCACACCAAGGGCTCCTTGCACGAGCCCGTTATCGGCATATGTTCTACCCCTATTTAGTTCCTAGGCGGACGCTCGTGCAAGTGTCCGGTCGATTCGCGCCAGCGTTTCGTCCCGGCCGAGAAGCGCGACGCTTTCGAAAATGCCTGGAGATACGGTCGTTCCGGCGATGGCGACCCGCACCGGCTGGAATATCTGCCCCGGCTTGGTCCCGTGCCGCTCCACCACCTGACGAAGCGCCGCCTCGACGTTCTCCACGGTGAACGGATCGGCGCCGGCAAGCGCGTCCCGAGCCTCTCGCAGTACCTCCACCCCGCCGTCCTTGCCGATGGTCTTGGCGAACGCGGCCGGATCATCAGCCGGTCCGTCGAACAGGAAACCCGCCAGCGGCCAGAACTCCTTGAGCGTCTGGATCTTCTCGGCCGAGATAACCACCGCCTCGCGGAGGCCGGTGCGGCCGGTGAACTCCTCGAGCCGGCGCTCGAGGTCGTCGATCGCCAGTTCTCGGATCCACAGACCGTTGATGTGGCGCAGCTTGCGTTCGTCGAACACGGCGGGGTTCTTGGAGACCCGCTCGAGCCGGAACCGCTCCGCCAGCTCGTCGAGCGTGAAATGCTCCTCGTCGGAGGCGAAGCCCGCCCCGAGGAGCGCGATGTAGTTGTCAACCGCCTCGGGCAGATAGCCGGCGTCGCGCAGCTCCTGCACCGATGCCGCACCATGACGCTTGGACAGCTTCTTGCCGTCGGGCCCGAGCAGAAGCGGCAGGTGCGCATAGCGCGGCGGCGTCGCGCCCAGAGCCTCGACGACGAGGAGCTGCTTCGGGGTGTTGGACAGGTGGTCGGCGCCACGGACGACGTGGGTGATGCCGGCATCGAGGTCGTCGATGGCGACGGCGAAGTTGTAGACCGGCGACCCGTCGGCCCGTGCGATCACCGGGTCATCGAGGGCCGAGTTGGGAAAGCTCGTGCGGCCGATGATGACGTCATCGACCACGGTCTCGCCGCTGTCGGGCACCCTCAGACGGATGGCACCCGCGTCAGACGGCTGGCCGCGAAAGCCGCGGTCGGCTCCGTGCTGCTCCTTGAACGCCTTGACGTCGTCTGTGGTTGCCGCTGTGCGATAGGCATGTCCGCTGGCCAGCAGCTGCTCCAAGACCTCGCGGTGGCGCTCGACGCGCGCGGACTGGAAGACAGGCTCCCCGTCCCAATCGAGGTTGAGCCAGCGGAGCGCGTCGAAGATCTGTTCGACGTTCTCGGGGGTCGATCGCTCCCGGTCGGTATCTTCGATCCGCAACAGGAACGTTCCATGCTGCCCCCGCGCGAGCAGCCAGTTGTACAGCGCGGTCCGGGCGCCGCCTATGTGGAGGGCCCCTGTGGGGGATGGAGCGAAACGAACGCGCATGAAAGACCTCAACCCATGCTAATCGGCGCCCATGTGTCGCAGTCGGGAGGCCTGGTCAAGGCGATCGAGCGCGGTACCGAGCGCGACTGCCAGGCCGTCCAGATCTTCAACCAGTCGCCGCGCATGTGGCGGCCGACGGCCTACACCGCCGACGACTTCGCCGAATTCCGCCAGGCCATGCGGGGCAGCGGGATCAAGGCGGTGCTGATCCACGCCGTATACCTGCTCAACTGTGCCTCCGAGGATCGCGAGATCCAGCACAAGTCGCGAGCGTCGCTGATTCAGTCGCTGCGGGTCGGCGACGGTATCGGTGCCCACGGCGTCGTGCTCCATCCCGGCTCGGCCAAGACGGGGAACGTGAAGCAGGCGATCAAGCGCGCCGGAAAGGTCATCAAGGAGGCGCTCGGCGAGTCGGACTGCTGCCCGCTTCACCTCGAGGACACAGCAGGGGCCGGCGGGACGCTGGGGCGCTCCTTCGAGGAGCTGGTAGAGCTCCTGCGGGCCAGCGGCGATGGGGCCCGGGTGGGGATCTGTCTGGACTCATGTCACCTGCTCGCCTCCGGGTACGACGTCCGGTCGCCCGCGGCGATCAGCGAGACGCTCGACCAGTTCGACCGCGTCGTCGGGCTCGACCGTCTGCAAGCGCTGCACTGCAACGACTCGCAAACGGCGCTGGGGTCCAACCGCGACCGCCACGCCATCCTCGGGCAGGGCGAGTTCGGAGAACGCGGGATCGCCGCATTCCTGTCCGAGCCGCGCTTCGACCAGTTGGCGTGCGTGCTGGAGACGGGGACGGACGGCGGCGCTCCCAGTGCCGACGACGTCGCGCTGGCCCTCAAGCTGCGCAAGCGGGGCAAGGCATCGCGGGCACGTGCCCACCGCCGGACCAGCTGACCGGTTAGGTTGCACACCATGAACACAGAAACCGCGGACGCCCTGGTGGTTTTCGGGATCACGGGCGATCTGGCCAAGCAGATGACCTTTCGCTCGCTCTACCGCCTCGATCGGCGAGGGCTCCTCGACTGTCCGGTGATCGGCGTCGCCGGACAGGACTGGTCGCTCGAGCACCTGCGCGACCACGCACGTCAGTCGATCGAAGCCACCGGCGAGTCGATCGACGAGGACGTGTTCACTCGCTTCGCCCAGCGTCTGCGCTATGTGAGCGGAGATTTTGGCGACGCAAAGACGTACGAGCGCGTCGCCAAGGCGCTCAAGGAGTTCGAGAATCCCACGTTCTACCTGGAGATCCCGCCGTCACTGTTCGCCACCGTGGTGCAGGGATTGGCCGGGGCCAACCTGACCAGCAACGAACAGCGCGTGGTGGTTGAGAAACCGTTCGGTCACGACCTCGCGTCCGCACGCGCCCTGGCCGCCAGCCTTCACCGCTATCTCGACGAGTCGCAGATCTACCGCATCGATCACTTCCTCGGCAAGATGGGACTGGAGGAGATCCTCTACCTGCGGTTCGCCAACACCATGCTCGAGCCGGTGTGGAACCGCAACTTCATCGCCTGCGTGCAGATAACGATGGCCGAGACGTTCGGCGTCGAAGACCGCGGGCACTTCTACGACCCGGTGGGCGCGCTGCGCGACGTCATCGTCAACCATCTCATGCAACTGCTGGCCATGGCGGCCATGGAACCCCCGTCGGGGCGTGATCCAGAGACCCTGAAGGACTTCAAGATTGCCGTGTTCCGGGCCATGCCGGCCGCTAACCCGGACCGTTACGTTCGCGGCCAGTACGAGGGATACGGCGAGATCGATGGCGTCGCCGCCCACTCGAGCACGGAGACCTACGCGGCGCTTCGCCTGGAGGTCGATAACTGGCGCTGGGCCGGCGTGCCGTTCTTCATCCGCACCGGCAAGCGGCTCCCCGAGCGCCAGACCGAACTTCGGCTGCTGTTCAAACACCCTCCCAAGGTGCACTTCCTCGACCTTGGCAACCGGCGCCCCCAGCCCGACCAAATCGTGTTCAGGATCGATCCCCAGACGGGCATCCGGCTGATTCTCGACGCCCAGCGCGCCGATGCCCCGGGAGCGACGGCGATCACGCTGGACATGGAGTTCGAGCGCGAGGGTGGCGAGGGCGCCACTCCCTACGAGGTCCTGCTTCACGCCGCGCTGATCGGCGACAGCACCCATTTCACCCGTCAGGATGGGGTCGAGCAGACCTGGCGGATCATGCAGCCGCTCCTCGATAGTCCGAGCGACGTTCATCCCTACGCTCAGGGGTCGTGGGGCCCGAGCGAGGGCGACAAGCTGGTCGCCCACTACGGCGGCTGGCACGGACCCTGGATTCCCAGCTGAGGCCCGACTCCGAGCCTGCCTCGAGGTAGGCGCACCTCGCCCCGTGGGACGCTAGGCCGACGCGGCGATGGCCTCCGGGGCGCCGGTGAGGATCGCATCGCCGAGCAGCGAATCGAGCTCGGCCCACAGGGACGCCGTACGGGCGACGCGAAACTCCGGCCCGAGGCGCAGCCGTCGCCGGCCGGAGGTCAGGCTGAGCTCGATGACCACGTCGGTTTCGCCCGGGAAGCCTGCGAGCAGCTCCTTCAGCTCGCCGAGCATGGTCGCGGGCAGCGCCGCGGCGTCGAGGCGCAGGCGCAGAGGGTCTGGGACGCGCAGCGCCTTGGCCTCCTTTTCGATCGCCGCCTTGACCTCACCCTCGGTGGGCTGGAAGCCCTCGATCTGCTGAGCCACGACGCACGTCTTGTCGCGGTCCTTGTGGTCGACGCGGCCGCGGACCACGACGATCGAGTCCGTGGCCAGCGCGTCGCCGCAGGCCTCCAGCGCCTTGCCGAACACGAGCACTTCGACCGACGAGTCGAGATCGTCGAGCGTGGCGAACATCATCGGGTCGCCCTTCTTGGTGCGGATCCGCTTGGCCGCGGTGATCATGCCGCCAACGGTCACCCAGTCGCCGTCGCGGTGCGCCGCGAGGTCTCCCAGCGGACAGTCGACCTTGATCCGCAGCGCCGCACCGACCTCCTTGAGCGGGTGGGCCGAGATGAACAGGCCGATGGCCTCCTTCTCGGCCGCCAGCAGCTCGGCGCGATCGAATTCCGCGGTGGGTATGGGCGCGTGGCTGGGCGTGGCGAACGCGGCCGCCGCCTCCCCCGCCCCTTGCAGCGGCGGATCGAGGTCGAAGATCGAGCCCTGGCCGATGAGCGCGTCCTGCTGAGTCTTCTGGCCCGCGCCCTGGGCCTGCTCGAGCACGGCGAGCATCCCTTTCCGCGAGGCGCCGGTGGATCCGAAGGCGCCGCACTTGATCAGCGCCTCGATCGCCTTCTTGTTGACCGCGCGACCGTCGACCCTGGCGCAGAAGTCCCACAG
Source organism: uncultured Solirubrobacterales bacterium (assembly GCA_963749545.1). Classification (GTDB taxonomy): domain Bacteria; phylum Actinomycetota; class Thermoleophilia; order Solirubrobacterales; family Solirubrobacteraceae; genus Palsa-465. The sequence goes on along the minus strand of CAVVNG010000015.1, from coordinate 45,819 downwards.
GTCGCTGAACGGCTCGCCCTCGTCGCGGGCACGCTTGATCGCCTCGACGGCGGCGAAGCCGACGCCCTTGACGGCGTCGAGACCGAAGCGAATGTTGCCGTCGACGACCACGAACTCGTGGTCTGAGAGGTTGACGTCCGGGGGCAAGATCTGAATTCCCATCTGCTCGGCCTGCGCAACGAAGAACGGCACCTTGTCCTTGGTGTCCATCACCGAGGAGATCAGCGCCGCCATGTATTCCGCCGGGTAGTTCGCCTTCAGCCACGCGGTGCGGTAGGCGATCAGCGCGTAGCAGGCCGAGTGCGACTTGTTGAACGAGTAGTCGGCCGAGCGCTCGTTGGTCGTCCACAACTGCTCGGTCACGCGCTCGTCAGTCCCCGAGGCGCGACAGCCCTCGAAGAACTCCGGCTTGAGCTTGGCCATCGCCTCGCGGTTCTTCTTACCTATCGCCTTGCGCAGGTCGTCGGCCTTGGCACCGCTGAAGCCGGCGATCTCCTTGGCGATCTGCATCGCCTGCTCCTGGTAGACGATCACGCCGTTGGTCGACTCCAGGATCGGGCGCAGCCGCTCGTCGGCATAGGTGACCACCTCGGGGTTGTGCTTGCCACGCGTGTACGTGGGGATGTTTTCCATCGGCCCTGGGCGGTACAGCGCGTTGAGCGCGATCAGGTGCTCGAACTCGGACGGCTTGACCCGCTTGAGCGTCTCGCGCATGCCCTCCGACTCGAACTGGAATACGCCGATCGAGTCGCCTCGGGTCATCATCTCGTAGGTCTTGGCGTCATCGAGTGGCAGCGTGGTCATGTCCGGCCGCTCACCGCTGGAACGCTCGATGATGTCGAGCGCGTCCTCGATCACATCGAGGTTGCGCAGCCCGAGGAAGTCCATCTTCAACAGACCGATCTGCTCGATCGGCTTCATCGTGAACTGGGTGACGGTGCGGAACACCTTCTCGCCACTTTCGTCACTACCGGCATCGGCAATCTGGAGCGGCACGATGTCGGTCAACGGCCGGTCGGCAATCACCACCGCGGCCGCATGGATCGACGAATTGCGGACGATTCCCTCCAGTCCCTGCGCCACGTCCACGATCTGCTTGGCCACGGGGTCGCGCTCGATCTCGGCCCGCAGGGGCTCCCCCAGCTTCAGACAGTCCTCGAAACTCGGCGGTCGGCCCATGACCGGGTCCGGGATCAGCTTGGCCAGCCTGTCGCCGGCGAGGTAGTCGTGGCCCAGGACGCGGGCCGCGTCGCGGGTCGCCGCGCGGGGATACATCTTGCCGAAAGTGACGATCTGGGCCACCGAGCCACGGCCGTACTTGTCGGTCACGTAGCGGATCACGCGCTCGCGTCCCCGCACCGAGAAGTCGATGTCGATGTCCGGCATCGATACGCGCTCGGGGTTCAGGAACCGCTCGAACAGCAGGTCGTAATGGAGCGGATCGACGTCGGTGATCTCCAGGCAGTAGGCGACGATCGAACCTGCCGCCGAGCCGCGCCCCGGGCCGACCGCGATGCCGGCGTCCTTGGCGTACTTGACAAAGTCCCAGACGATCAGGAAGTAGCCGCTGAAACCCATCCGCTCGATCACGTCGAGCTCATAGTGGGCCCGCTCCAGCGCCTCCGCGGGCACCGGGTCTCCGTAGCGGTGGCGCAGACCCTGCTCGATCAGCGTTCGCAGGTACTCGGCCTCCGTCGCCCCATCCGGTGTCGGATACCGGGGGATCAGCTGCCGCTCGAGCTCGAGCTCGACGTCGCAGCGCTCGGCGATCTCGAGCGTCGAGGCCAGTGCCTCCGGCCACGCCGCGAAGGCGGAGGACATCTCGTCGTTGGAGCGCAGGTAGAACTCGTTGGTCTCGAAGCTGATCTTGGGCTGGCTGAGCGTCGACTTCGTTTGCACGCAGAGAAGAGCCGCGTGATGGTGGTAGTCCTCCCGTCTGAGGTAGTGGACGTCCCCGGTGCCCACCAGCGGCCGACCCACCTCGCGGGCGATCCGCACGATGCCCTCGTTGGCCTGCTCCTGGGCCGCGAGTCCGTTCTTCTGCACCTCGAAGTAGACGTTGTCGTGCCCGAAGGTCCCGAGCAGCTGATCGGCGTGGGCGCGAGCGGCGTCGGCTCGGCCCGCGAGCAGGTGCTGGCAGAAGCGCGACTGGAGGCAGCCGGTGAGCGCGATGACACCCTCGGCGTGATCGGCGATCTGGACGAGATCGACCGACGGCTTGCCGCGTTGGTAGCCCTCGAGGAAACCCGCGGAGGACAGCTTGACCAGGTTCCGGTAGCCGGTTGGGGTAGCGGCCAGCAGCGTCAGATGGAAGCGGTCGAGCTTGCCCGGAGCCCGCCGGGCATGGTTGTCGACCACGTAGGCCTCGCAACCGAGGATCGGCTTGATCCCCTGCCTACGGCAGGCGGTGAACAGCTCGACAGCACCGTTCATCACGCCGTGATCGGTGAGCCCAAGAGCGGGTTGATCGAACGCCGCCGCACGTTCGGCCAGGTGATTGATCTTGCACGCGCCATCGAGCAGCGAGTACTCGGAGTGGACGTGGAGATGCGCGCAGGAGGAACTCATCTGGCAGATCCGAGCATAGGCGTGAGCGCGGACATTTTCCGCCCCGGGACCCCGGCACAGGAGAATTGAGCCGCTCTGTGCGGCCAGCGGCCGGCCCCGACCTCAGAGCCTAACCGGCCGACTGGTGGCCAGCGCCCGTCCGGTGTCGTCCAGGGCAGTCACGGTGGCGTAGCCACCGGTGGCGTGGACCTCAACGGCGGATTCGAAGGAGCGCGCCTTGATCTGGCCGAGCGGACGCAGCTTCCCGGGACGCCGTCCGGTGCTCACCCGCCACGCGGCGACGCCGGTCGCACCGTTCCAGCTGGCGTACAGCCTGCTGCGGCGCCGATCCGCGCCTCGCCTCGCCACCAGCGCCGGCGCCTGAGCCGGAATGCCGATCCACGGTTGCTGGTATGCGCGATAGGAGGCGTATCCCGGTGGCAGATGGGCTTGATCGAGAACGGCTCCGTGAGGCGCGAGCCGGCTGAACACCGGGAGGTCGCCCCAGCCAACCACCAGATTCCCGTCGGGCAGCGTCTGCATAATTCCAAAGCCGTAGGTGAGCACTGGCGGGTGATGGAGGTAGGAGCGGGCCATCCGCACGGTCCCGTGTGCTTCGTCGACCTCGAGCACGAGCCCGCGCGATTGCGAGTGGGTCTTGCGCGGGGGCTGCGGCCCGTCGAAAAATGCGGCACCATCGTCGAACACGGTGATCGTCCGACCGCCCAGCCAGCGGCCGTCATGCTGTCAGGCGAACTGTGCCTGGGGCCCCATGGAGAAGTCGCTGCGCTTTCCCCCCAGGCGCCAGATGATCCGACCGGTGCTGCGTTCGAGCTTGTACAGCGCCCAGGTGTGGCGACCCGAGACGAGCAGGTTGCCGTCCGGCGTCACGTCGATCGAGTTGGCGTGCATGAAGTCATAGAGACCGCCGGGTCGCATGTACGACTCCGAGACCGCCACGTGCTCGAGGCTCCGCCACTCGAGAAGGACACGCCCGGTCTCCACGTCGACCTCCTGAACGACCGACTCGGCCACCTGACCGTCCTTCGAACCACCGACCGACGACAGATCGGCGGAGACAGACGAAGGCGAGCAGGTTATGAGCGCGGTGCCCTCCGGGGTGAGCAGGAACTCGTGCGGGTCGACCGTATGCCCGTTCCCCGCCCGTACCCGTCCAATCTCCCGGTAGGAGGCGTCGACGATCACTCCCTCGCCGTGACCCAGGGTTGCGCCCTCCCACCACGTGAGCACCGGCTTGCCCCGGTACCGCTGCGCCCTGAAGTTCATGGTAAACCGGTTCGACGGCGAGGGCCTGAACCACACGAGCCTTCCGAACTCGCCCACGATGAGGGGGCCAGTCTGCACTCCGCCGGCTCTGCCGGGCGCCAGGAACCAGTAGTTGGCGGCTGAGTTTGGAAGCGCCTCGTGACCGCGGCTGACGGTCACGCGAGGAGGACGGAGGTCAGGTCGCGAGCGAAACGAGAGGATCGGACCGGCGCCAGCGAGTGATGCCGGTGGCGCCAGGTCCCAGGGACGCTCACGCGGCCGGGCAACCGCTCCCGGGGCGTTTGCTCCGACCGGGACAAGACCAGCGGCGGCGACACCAGCTGCCCTGAGGAACTGGGTCCGGGTGAGCCAACGAGGGTCGCTTGCGTTCATCCTCCGCGCGCCCTCGGTCCGGCTGTCGCTCCGTGCACACGCGGGCACGGTACCAGGCCGGCCTCAGCCGCTCTGTGCGCGCCGGAGCCACGCCTGCACGAGCTCCAGCGGGCGCTGCTGGCCGTGAATGGTCACGTCTGAGCCGGCCGCACCCACACCGGCCAGGAATGCCGGCAGCGCCTCGGGCGGGCAGATGATCGTGGTGGCCACCGAGGCGAGCTGCGCGGCCGTCACCGACACGGGGCTGCCGTCGCGGACGTGCATGTACGGCCCGGCTTCGTAGGCCAGTGTGAAGCGTTCACCGGCCGTCCAGCGCGGGCGAATCATCGCCGCGGCCAGGGCGAAGGCGAGCTGCGGCTCGAGCGAGATGTCCGGCAGTCCGACGGGTGTCCGCAGGAGCTGGCGCACAGCGGCAAACCTGTCCCGCCGGCCCCGGAGCCGGGTGAATCCAAGGCGCCATCGGCGCCGAACCGGTCCCAGCGCGAGCAGCTTCGCGACATCGCGCGCCTCGTCATCCGAGGCCACGAGCAGCGCGGCCAGCAGCGCGGGGGCGTCGTCGGGAGCGCGGCGCGCGACGGTGCGCAGCGCGGGCGCCAACCAGCGGGACCCCCGCAGAGCGGGCGGCCCCATGGTTGGGGCAGGCTCGGACACCGGCGCCGATTCGCGCAGCCGCGTCAATGCCGCCGCCAGCCGCTCGGCGTCGACCGAGCCGGCCGAGATCCGGGGCTCAGGGGGTGAAACCGGAGGCGCCGCGGCCGAGACCGACGGGGCCTGAGCCTGCTCCGGTGCAGGCGCGTCGGCCTCCTCCAGCGTAGGCGCCTCGGGCTCCGGCTCTGGCTGTGCGGCTCCCGCCCGTGCCTGGCCGATCTCGGTCCGCAGCTGTTCGATCACCCCAAGAATCTGCGCCGAGCGCGCCGAGCGTTCGCTCAGCGCGCGCTCGAGCTCGGCCGCTCGGGTCTCCGCGCTCGCCCGCTCTGCCACCGCGCGCGCTATCTGCTCATGCAATCCGGCCAGCTCCGCCCGCAGGTCATCGAGCGTCGCGGTCAATCTGGGATCGGATGGCAGGAGAGTGCCGGGGCGTCGACGGTTCGCGATCACGTCGCGCTCGCGATCGAGTTGCCGTCGGTCGGCGGCGTTGTGCGGCGCGCTCACCGGGGTCGCCGCCACCGGCTTAAGTCCGTGTACGAGTCCGAACTCGGCCCGCAGCGATTCGGCGAACGGCCGCGTGGTGCGCGCCTGGCCCAGCGCGGCGAGCCGCTCCTCGGCGTGCCGGCGGGCCACCTCCGCGGCCCGCGCGACCTCCTGCGCCTCGTCGGCGGCTCTCTGCAGGCGGGTCACCTCCTCCTCGAGTTCCTCAATCCGCAGGGCGCGATCACCGGCGTCGCTCCGGGGCGGGGGCGGGGCTCCGCGTGTGGCCAGACGCTCCTCGAGTTCGAGCCGGAGCGCTCGCTCAGCATGCTCTCGCTGTTCGGCGGCGCGCCGCGCGCGGTCGCGTGCCCGGGCCAGCTCCGTCTGCTCTTCGAGTTCACGCTCGAGCTCGGCCGCACGATCGGCCAACCGCTGCGCGTCGGCCTTGGCCTCGGCCACGCGGTGGGCCGCGCTCTCGGCGGCCAGCTCGGCGGCGCGAATCCGTCGCTGCGCCAGCGTCTCATCGTCGGGTGGCGACGGGTCATCGGCCACAGGCACCGGCAATGGCACAACGACCGAGCCGAGCTGCAACCAGGCACGCGCGCCGGACCGCCTGGCCAGAGCGGCCGGCACGGAGAAGCTCATCCGCCACGTTCCCGGCGCCGCCCCGTTCAGGCCCGGCGGCTCCGGCATGGCCGGAAAACGCTGGCGAGTCGTCCCTGCCTCGATCACCAGCAGCGACTGGCCGCTGATCGTCGGCCGGCGCCTGCGCCACCGCCCTCCGACGCGAACGGTGAGGCTGTCGGCGCCCTGCCCGAGCCATTCGACGGCTTCGATGCCCAGTACGGATGGCAGGCCAGGCGGTTCGCTCATGCCGCGACGGTAGGCGGCGGCGCGGACGGATCTGGGCTACGAGCTCTCCTCCGAGGGCGAGCTCGAGTCCGCGGTCGCCAGCAACCTGCGCAGCTCCCTCGCCTGGGCAAGCAGCTCCTCGGCCTGCTCGAGGCCGTCCGCGGCCACGGCGTTGGCTCTCACGCGCCCCAGCTCGTCGGCCAACCGCTCGAGCTCGCTCCGCAGCGTCGCAGTTTCGCGCAGCGCCTCCCGCTGGTCGGCCGCGCGAGCCGCGAGCTCGTGGCGCAGGCGCACCACCTCGGCCCTCAGTTCGGCGGTTTCGTCGCCCCCCTCGGGCCGCCCGAACGACTCCGCGGCCAGCGGGATCGTGGCATCGCCCAGCGTCAACGAGGTCTGGCCCGGAAGGTGGTCTCCGAGCCACGACGGCAGGTCGAAACTCCCCGACCACGACTCATGCCGCTTGACCCGCTTGGGCTTGCCCTCTTGCGGAATCACCGGGAACCGGTGGCGCCGCCCCGCGTTCTCCACCACCAGCATCGCCTCGTCGACGTGGGGGCGATTGCGACCCTCCCAGCGCCCCTCGATCCGGATTACGAGCCGGTCCTCCCCCAGGGGGGAGCTCGAGACCGATTCGATCTGGAGCGGACGTTCAGCTCCGGCGCCTTTCATTTCGCCGGGCAACCTAGTGGCCGCCCACTGGCTAGTCGCCGTCGCGGTGTCGAACCCGCCAGGCCATCCGCGACTGCAGCGACCACAGCTCGACAAAGCCGGGCGCAGCGTCCTGGGAGAAGAGGCCGCCCGATTCGCTGAAGGTGGCGAGCTGCGCGTCGTAGAGTGCATTCGGCGAGGAGCGGGTGACCACCCGCGCCGAGCCCTTGTAGAGCTTGATCGCGACCGAGCCTGTCACCTGCTCGTTGGCGGCGTTCATGAACGCGTCGAGATCGCTGCGCAGCGGCTCCCACCACAGCCCGGTGTAGACCAGATAGCTCCATTTCTGCTCGAGCATCGGCTTGAACTGGTTCTGGTGGATCGTGCCAACCAGCGCCTCGAGTTCGCGATGCGCCAGCAGGAGGATCGTCGCCGCCGGCACCTCGTAGATGTCCCGGACCTTCAGCCCGACGATCCGGTCCTCGATCTGGTCGACGATTCCAACGCCGTGGCGTGCCCCGATCTCACCCGCACGCTCGATCAGCTCGACCAGGCCGACACGCTCGCCGTTGAGGGCCACCGGCGCTCCGCGTTCGAACTCGATGGTCACCACCTCGGCCGCGTCGGGCGCCTCCTCGGGGCGGGTGACGAGCTGAAACACGTCGTTGTGGGGGGCCTGCGAGAGATCCTCGATCCAGCGGCCCTCGCTCGAGCGGCCCCAGAGGTTGTCGTCGATCGAGTACGGCGACACCTCGGTGCCGCCCTTGACCGGAATCCCGTGCTCTCGTGCGTAGGCGATCTCTTCCTCGCGCCCCATCCGCCACGAGCGCACGGGGGCGATCACCTTCAGCTCCGGGGCAAGCGCGGCGATTGTCGACTCGATCCGCACCTGGTCGTTGCCCTTTCCAGTGCAGCCGTGGGCGATCGTGTCGCAACCTGCCTCGCGGGCGTGCTGCACGGCCACCTTGGCGATCAGTGGCCGGCCGAGCGCGGTGAACAACGGGTACCCCAGACCGTAGATGGCATTGGCCCGGATCGCGGGGAGCACGTACTCGTGGGCGAACTCCTCGCGCGCATCGACGACGTGCGATTCGAGCGCGCCGAGATGGCGCGCCTTGCCCCGGATGACCTCGAAGTCCTCCCCCGGCTGTCCGAGGTTGACGGTCAGAGCTACCACCTCGGCGCCGTACTGATCCTGGATCCACTTCAGCATCACGCTCGTGTCGAGGCCGCCGCTGTAGAGGAGCAGCACGCGATGGACATGTTCGGGATCGGCTTCGTAGGAGGCGGTCTGGCGGGCGATTGGTTCGAACACGGTGCTGAAGCGTATTGGGATTAGTTCTCGGCGAGGCGCCGACTCACGTCCCACCACAGGGCCTCGTAGGCGAGGGCCGCGCGGGAGCCGGGGGCGAACGCGGCCACCACATCGCGCTCGACCCCCATCCGTTCGACCTCGTCGGCGGCGGGGATACCGGCGCCCAGCATCGTCACTCCGTGTGTCGAGCGCAGCTGCGCCATGACCTCGCGGTGCAGCTCCTTGCGGACCTCCAGCATCGAGAAGAACGCGAGGATCTGGGGCCCGTCCTTGACCATCTCCGAGAGCTGCTCGAAGGTGCGCGAGGACAGCGTGGCGGGAATGATGGGGACGAGCAGCGCGTCGGCGGTCTCAAACACGCTCTCAGACACCAGCGAGATGCTGGGAGGGCAGTCGAGGATCACGTAGTCGTACTCGTCCCGCAGCGGTTCGAGCACGCGCTTCAGCCGCATCGTTGGGCGCTTGAAGCGATTGAGCACGAGGTCCAGGTGGCGGTAGGAGAAATCCGAGGGGAGCAGATCCAGTCCGGGGTGATCGGTCCCCTTGACCAGGCGGGTCACATCCGTGCGCAGCCGCACCAGGCGGCGCCCGCCGCCCCGTACCTTCGGCCTGACCCGGAACAGGTAGGTGGCCGCGCCCTGCGGATCCAGATCCCAGACCAGGGTGGGAAAGCCGTCTCGGGCGGCCAGGTAGGCGAGGTTCACCGCCGCCGAGGTCTTGCCCACGCCTCCCTTGATGTTGTAGGTGGCGAGCACCTTGCTCACCCAAAAGTCTCCTTCACGAGGTGGCGCTGCTGTTTGCCGGCGAATTCCCTAAATCTGCCGGCGAACTCGGCGCGCGCGGCGCGCGCGTCCTCGCCGAGTCGCGTCACCAGTACGCCCGTGGCCATGAGCGCGGCCGCGCCACCGGGGAGCGCGGCGAGGTCATCGCGCAGCGCGAGCAGCATCGCCACCTGAACCTCGCGGTCCTGGTGGCGTCCGAGTACGTCCTGCAGGGCCTTGAGCGTCCTGATCATCGGTTTGACCACATCAGCCGGGTACAGAGGGGCCCCGAACAGTTCGAGCAGGTAGCGGAGCTCCTTCCCTTTCTTGCGCAGCTCGTGATAGTCGCCGGGTGGGCTGGAGTCATCAATCGCCCGGCCCATCTTGACCATTCGCCGGTAGACCTTGACGATCTGCTCGGCCGCCACCGCGCTGATCGGCCGCCCGGCATCGGGGCGATCCCGCTGCGAGATGATCGGCAGGCGGTCGAGCAATGACGACCAGCCGGCCAGGGCCGTGGTCGCGCGCTCGGATCCCAGCGCCTGCGCCATCTCGGCTCGGGCGCTGGACCGCCTGGCGCGCAGGACCTCGAGCAGGGGGTCGAGATCGGCGTGCATGGCCGGTGGCACCATGGCGCGGTACTCATCGAACTCGAGCACATAGACGTCAAGGTCGCGCGAGTCGCCGGTGATCTGCTGGAGCCAGCGAAACTCCGCCCGGAAGTGAGTCAGGTCCTGCGGCGGGAACACACCCTTGAGCTCGCGCTGCACGGAGCGGGTCCGCCGCACGGCGACTCGGAAATCGTGGAGAAACTCGCTGTCGAGGTCGGCGATCGTGCCCTCGATGTTGGCCTCGATCACCTCGAGCAGTCGCTTTAGCACGGCCGACGCGGCCTCATCGGCGCGCTGGGCGGGGTCGAGGGGCACGTCGATCTTCGCCGACACTCCACCCGGATTCGTCCCGGTGGCCCGAACCGCCTCGTCGACAAGCGTCTGGTCGGCTGGCCGGAAACCGAGCTCGTGCTCGAGCGTGCGGAGGACCGTGTCGAGCTCATCCTCGTAGCCGCGCACCGGGGTAAGCCGCACGCGGCGGCGTAGCGTCCTGCGCCGCGACTCGGAGGTGACCACCGCCGGTTCCTCGAGCGTCACGCGCACGACGGTCTTCTCGGCGCCGTCGAGGACGCTGAGCCCCGCCACGCGAGCACGGATGTGGACAAGGGGCAGCAGAGCGCGCACTTCGATGATCGGTAGCAGTGCATCGCGGAGGCCACCCGGACCGAGATCACGGGCAAGCAGCGGCCCGCTCGGTGGCGCCATCCGGCTCGCCGCCACCACCTGGCCCGTGTCGCGGTCAGCCAGCGACAGCTGGCCCGTCTCGTGGATGCACACGAGCGCCCGGTCGTGGAGGAGCCCGTCGAAGGTGTCATAGAACGTGCGGTCGACCTCGCCGGACCCTCGCTCGGTGATCTTCAGATGGCCGGCCAGCGCGTCGCCGGCGCGCGCCAGAGTCATCCCGTCCGGCGGTAACAGATCGGTCATCGCGCCAAGGCTGCAAGCCGCCGCAAGGCCTCGTCGATCTCGCCCTGGCTGACCACCAGCGGCGGCTCGAGGCGGATCGTGGCCGGTCCGGTGGCGTTCACGACCAGCTGCTGCTCCAGCAACGCGCGGCGCGCGAGCTCGGGCGCGTCGATTGCGCGCCCCACGTCGATGGCCAGCATCAGTCCCCGGCCGCGTACCGCCTCGACGTACGGAAGCTCGGCCAGGCCCGCGGCGAGGCGCCCGCCGAGCACCTGGACCCGATGCAGCAACTCAGGCTCTGAGCAGATGTCGAGCGCGACGAGTGCGGCTGCGCAGACGAGTGGGCCGCCGGCGAAGGTCGAGCCGTGATCGCCAGTCTGGAGTACGTCGGCCAGGCGCGGGCCGGTCACCAGCGCCCCGATCGGCAGGCCGCCGCCGAGTGCCTTGGCCGTGGTCAGCGCATCCGGCACGACGCCGGTCTGCTCATACGCCCACAGCGTCCCGGTGCGTCCCATGCCGGTCTGGATCTCGTCGAACGCGAGTGTGGCGCCGGTCCGGTCACACGCCTCGCGGGCGGCCAGGAGCAACTCCTCGGAGACGACATTGATCCCCGTCTCGCCCTGGATCGGCTCGAGTAGTACTCCCGCGGTGTCGTCGTCCACCGCGCGCGCCAGGGCCTCTGGATCCTTGGGCACGACCACGAAGCCGGGCACCAGCGGCGCAAACGGTGCCTGCTTGGACTCCTGGGGCGTGGCCGACAACGCGCCGTAGGTGCGACCGTGGAACGCGCCCTCGAGGACGACCACCCTGCCGCCGGAGCGGGCCCGGCGCATGAGCTTGATCGCCGCCTCATTGGCTTCAGCGCCGGAGTTACAGAGGAAGACCTTGCCGCCGAGCGAGCTTTCGGCGAGGGTCGCCGCCAGTCGCATGCCGGGCTCGGTGTAGTACAGGTTCGTGGCGTGGGTAAGGCGGCCGACCTGGTCGCGCACCGCCTCGACCACGCGCGGGTGGCAGTGGCCGACGTTGAGCACCGAGATGCCGGCGAGGAAGTCGAGGTACTCGTTGCCGGCATCGTCCCACAGGCGGCAGCCCGAGCCGCGCACGAACTCGACCGGGTTGCGTGCATAGGTGGCCATCACGTGGTCGCGTTCGAGCGCCTGAAGCTCGGTCACGCTCATGAGGCCGGTCCGATCTTGGTTCCCTGGCCGGCGTCGGTGAACAATTCGAGCAGCAGCGAGTGGGGTACGCGTCCGTCGACGATGTGGGCAAACGACACGCCGCCGTGAATCGCGTCGAGGCAGGCGGCGAGCTTCGGCCGCATCCCCCCCGCGATCGTCGGCAACAGCTCGGTGACCTCGTCGACGGTGGCCTGGGAGATAACGCTCGCGGGATCTTCGGGGTCGCTCAGCCAGCCGGCGACGTCGGTCAGGAACATCACCTTGTAGGCGCACAGCGCCCGCGCGACGGCACCCGCGGCCTCGTCGGCGTTGATGTTGTAGGAGTTGCCCTCGCGATCGGCGCCGACGCTGGCCACGACCGGGATGTAGTCCTGGGCGATGTGGTTCAGCAGATCGACGTCGACTCGTTCGATCTTGCCCACGAAACCGATGTCCTGACCGCTCGGCGAGGACTGACGGGAGGCTCGGAAGAGCAGACCGTCGTCCCCGCACAGCCCCACGGCGGGCTGCCCGTGGCGATTGATCAGGAGCACGATGTCCTTGTTGACCTTGCCAACCAGGACCATCTTGGCGACCTCGACGGTGGCCGGGTCCGAGACGCGCAGGCCGTCGACGAACTTCACGGGCAGGTCGAGGCGCTGCATATAGCTCGTGATGTCGGGGCCGCCACCGTGGACGATCACGGGATTCATGCCTACGTACTTGAGCAGAACGACATCGCGCGCGAACTCCGACTTGAGCGTTTCGTCGGTCATCGCCGCGCCTCCATACTTGATGACCACGGTCCTGCCGTGGAACTCCCTGATGTAGGGCAGGGCCTCCAGCAGCGTTTCTGCTGCCGTCGTCGCGTAGCTCCGGGCCCCTGCGGTCATTACGTCGTGTACTCGGCGTTGATCGTGACGTACTCGTGCCCGAGATCGGAGAAGAACAGCTCGGTCTCGACTCCCGCCCCGGGCAGACCGATCTCGTATTCGACCTCGTCGCGCTGGACGGCCGCCGCGAGCGCCTCAGCGTCGTGGGGGACGTAGGCGCCGTGCGCGCAGACCCGAACCCCCTCGATGGCAATCTCCAAGTCCAGCGGGGCCATGCCCGGCGTGGCCACTCCCACCGCCTGCGCGATCCGACCCCAGTTTGGATCGCCACCGTACAGCGCGGTTTTGACCAGCGACGAGTCGGCCACGGCCCTGGCGACCCGGTTGACCAGGGCTTCCTCGCCACCGCGCACCACGACACGGCCGACTCGCCGAGCCCCTTCACCGTCGCGAGCGACGTTGAGGGCGAGCTGCCGCAGCAACGCGTCGAGCGTCTCGCCAAAGCGCAGCTCGTCCTCGGTCTCGGGCTCGATCCGGACTCCCGACTCGCCGCCGCACTGGAGGATCACCGTGTCGCTGGTCGACAGCTGCCCATCGACACTGATGCGCTCGAAGGACCGTTTGACGGTCACCCCCAGGAGCAGATCGCATGTCTCGGCCGACATCGCCGCGTCGGTCTGGACGAACACGAGGAGCGTGGCGAAGCCGGGCGAGATCATCCCTGCCCCCTTGGCCTGGGCGGTGAGACGGACCGTGCCTTCGTTCAGGCGAACATCGAGGCAGGCACGCTTCTGAAACGCATCGGTGGTCCGGATCGCTTGGGCGAAGTCGATCTCGCCGTCGGGACGAAGAGTGCGGCCGGCGTCGCCGATGCCGCGCATGATCGCGTCCATCGGCAGCGGCACGCCGATCACCCCTGTCGATGCGACCGCAACCGCCGCCTCGGAGCCGACCCCGGCCACGACCGCTGCCGCGCCTTGCATCTTGGTCGCGTCGTCAAGGCCCCGGCGGCCGGTGGCGGCATTGGCGTTGCCCGAGTTGACGACCACGGCACGGATGCCCTCGAGCCGGCAGCGCTCCATCGTCAGCAGCACGGGTGCCGACAATGTCCCGGATCGCGTGAAGCGGGCGGCGCTGGTCGTGCCGGGGGCATCGGACACGACGATGCCCAGGTCGAGGTCGCCGCTCGACTTGATCCCGCATGCCACTCCCGAGGCGCGGAAGCCGGCCGGCAGTCCGGCGGGACGCTCGGTGGCCTGCTCGGGGGCATCGATCCAGCGCGAGGTGAAGATCGTGTCCGGCGCGGCGCGCGGGCCGCCGCTGCTCGAGGCCGACCCTGAAGAACTCACCGGATACCCTCCCCCTCGTCCAGGCCGAACATCAGGTTGAGGTTCTGGACCGCCTGCGAGGCGGCTCCCTTCCACAGGTTGTCGATGGCCCCGAACACGAGGACCTTGCCGGTCCGGGAATCGGTATGCACGCTGACGCGGCAGATATTGGTCTCTCGCACCGCGCGCACCCCCGGCGGTCCCTCGGACAACTCGACGAACGGCTCGTCCCGGTAGGCGTCCTCGTAGAGCTCCGCGAGATCACGCGGCGCGCCGTCGCTCAAAGTGACGTAGCACGACACGAGTTCGCCCTGGTCGAGCGGTAGGAGATGCGGAGTGAACGTCACACGGAGCGGGGCGCCGAGCACGGCCAGCTCCTGCTCGATCTCAGGCGTGTGACGATGCCGGGGTACGCCGTATGCGTTGACGTTCTCGTCGACGGTGACGAAGTGGGTCTTGTCGTTGGCCCCTCGCCCCGCGCCCGAGACGCCGGATTTGGCGTCGATCACGACGTCGTCGATCAATCCGGCGCGAGCCAGCGGAGCCAATGCGAGCAGCGTCGCGGTGGGGTAGCAACCGGGATTCGCCACGAGATCGGCGTCGGCGATCTGCGCCCGATAGCGCTCGGGGAGGCCGTACACCGCCTCGTCGATGAGCTCGGGCGCCGGGTGCTGGCAATACCACTCCGCGTAGATGGCGGGATCGCGCAGGCGGAAGTCGGCACTGAGGTCGACGACACGGACCCCCCGCTGGCGCAGCTCGGCGACGAGCGGCGCGGCCAAGCCGTGCGGATAAGCGACGATGGCGGCGTCGACCTCAGCGTGGCGATCGAGGTCGAGCTCCTCGAGGACGAGCGGAACCCGGTGATGTGGATAGAGCTCATCGAGCTGGGTCCCCACGTCGGAGCGTCCGGTCACGGCGGTCAGCTCGAACTCGGGATGGCGGTGAATCAGCCGGGCCGACAGCGCGCCTGCATACCCGGCGGCGCCGAACACGGACACGCTACGAGTCACGGACCCTGCCCCCCAGTTCGTCGTCCAGTGCCTTCACGATCGCCCGGCGCTGAGCCGCCACCTCCTCGTCGGTCAGCGTGCGGTCGCCGGCCCGGTAGACGAGTGCCAGCGCCAGCGAGACGTTGCCCTCGCCGAGTCGGTCCGCGTCGCGGTACACGTCGAACACGCCCGCATCGCGCAGCAGCGGTGCACCGGCCCGCTTGACCAGGGCCACCACGGTGGCCGCCGACACCGAGTCCTCGACGATCACGGCGAGGTCCTCGCGCACCTCCGGGAAGCTGGTGACGTCCTCGTAGACGGTCGTCTGCTGCCCGCGGTCGGCGGCGGCGTCGAGATCGAGTTCGAACGCGGCCACCGGGTGGTCGATCTCCCAGTCGGCGGCGATCTGCGGGTGGATTTCTCCCAGCCAGCCGATCGATTGCTCGTCGGCAAGGACCATGGCCGCGCGGCCGGGATGGAGGAACGGCTGAACGTCGGCTTGCACATTCCAGGGGACTCGGAGGGTGTCCAGCAATAGCTGCAGCAGGCCTTTGGCGGCGAAGAAGTCGGACGTTGGCGGCTGCGGCTCGCGCCAGGTGGCCGATCGCACCGGGCCGATGAGCAGCGCCGCCACGTGGTGGGGCTCGCGCGGCAGCTCCGTCGCCCCGCTCGGCAGGTACACCGCCCCAGCCTCGAACAGGCGCAGGGTGTTGGCACCTCGGGCCAAATTCCATTGCGCCACGTCGAGCAGCGATCCGAGCAGAGTGGTGCGCAGGCGCGACTGCTCGGCCGACATTGGATTCTCGAGCTCGAGTTCGAGACGGTCGGGCAGGCGCAGCCGTCGGTTCAAGTCCTCGCTGACGAAGCTCCACCCGACCACCTCGTTGAGTCCCTGCGCGGCCAGGATGTCCGCCGCGCGGCGGCGTTGCCGCTGCCGCGGGGTCAGCCGGCCCGAGGCTCCATGCCGGCTGGGCAGGGTCGCCGGCAGTCGCTCCAGGCCGTCGAGCCTGGCCACCTCTTCGATCAGGTCGGCCTCGCGTGTGATGTCAGCACGGCGGAACGCCGGGACGGTGACGTCGAGGCCGTCCTGCGCCGGGGCGGTGCTGAACTCGAGCGCGCCGAGAATACGCTCGCAGCGCTCACGGGGGATGGGCGCTCCGAGGAGACTCTCGATGCGCGCGTCGCGCAGCCGGATGGTTCTCGGCGGCGGACCGTCGCCGCCGACGTCGATCGTCCCGGGGAGCAACCGCGCGCCGCACAGCTCCACCATCAGCTGGGCCGCCACGGCCTGGGCGTCGATCGCCTGTTCGGGCTGGAGCTGCTTCTCGAAACGGCCCGATGCCTCGCTCCGCAGCCCGAGTTTCAACGATGTGCGATGGATGTTGGCGCCATCCCAATTCGCCGCTTCCATCAGCACGCGGGCGGTGCCGTCGCCGACCTCCGAGCGCGCACCGCCCATCACGCCGGCGATCGAGGTCGGGCCGTCGGCGTCGGCGATCAGCACCATGTCGGCGTCCAGGGTCCGCTGCTGACCATCCAGCGTCTCCACCTGCTCGCCTTCCCGGGCTCGGCGAATGGTCAGGTAGCTCCCGGCCACGAGGTCCAGATCAAACGCGTGCAGCGGCTGCGAGGTCAGCAGCATCACGTAGTTGGTGATGTCAACCACGTTGGAGATCGGGCGCTGTCCCGCTGCCATCAGGCGAGCCTTGAGCCACGGTGGACTGGGGCCGATCTTCACGTCCTCGAACACGCGGGCGGTGAAGCGGGGGCACAGATCGGGGCACTCGACGGCGATGCTGATCTCGGCCTCGATGTCCCCGTCGCTGCCGGGATCGTGCGCCCATGGAGGCGGGCTGAGCGCGGCGCCGGTGGCCGCGTGCACCTCGCGCGCGACGCCGTAGATGCCCAGACAGTCTGGACGGTTGGGCGTTACCTCGAGCACCAGCACGTCGGTGGCGATGGACAGCACCCGCTCAAGCGGGGTGCCGGGCTGCAGACCGTCGTCGTCGAGCACCAGCGTGGTGGCGTGCTCGGTGCCGATGGCGAGCTCGTCCTCGGCGAGGATCATCCCGTTGGACTCGATGCCCCGTAGCCTGGCTTTGCCCAGCGCCGAGCCGTCGGGCATGACCGCGCCCGGCTTCGCCACCGCCACCGTCTGGCCGGCGGCCACGTTCGGGGCGCCACAGACGATCTGCGACGGCGCTCCATCGCCGATGTCGACCAGGCACACGCTCAGGCGATCGGCGTCGGGGTGTTGGTTAGCTTCAAGCACCTTGCCGACGACGAAGTTCTCCAGCGCACCAACGCCGTGGCGCTCGACGCGTTCGACCTCCGTGCCGGTCATGGCCAGACGCTCAGCCAGGGCGGCGGCCGATAGATCGGGGGCGCAGTACTCGCGCAGCCAGTGGAGCGGGACCCTCATCCGAACTGCCCCAGCAATCGCACGTCGTTGTCGTAGAACATCCGGAGGTCGGGCACACCGTGCTTGAGCATCGCGATGCGCTCGACCCCCATTCCGAACGCGAAACCCTGTACCTGCTCTGAGTCGTAGCCGTGGTCGCGAACGTGCTCGAACACGTTGGGGTCGACCATGCCGGCACCGAGGATCTCGATCCACGCCGTGCCCTTGCACAGCGGGCAGCGCTGGCCGTCGGCGGTGACTCCGTCCACGCAGTTGAAGCACGACACGTCGACCTCGACGCTGGGCTCGGTGAAGGGGAAGAAGTGCGGGCGCATGCGGACCTGGCGCTCCTCGCCGAAGATCGCACGCGCGAACGTGAGCAACGTGCCCTGGAGATCGCCGAGCGTGATGTCGGTGTCGACGGCCAGCCCCTCGATCTGGTGGAACTGCGGCGTGTGAGTGGCATCGGAGTCGGGGCGGAACACGCGCCCCGGCATGACGATGTAGATCGGCGGGGGCTGGCCTTCCATGGCGCGGATCTGGACGGGCGAGGTGTGGACGCGCAGCAGCCGGGACTCCGGGTTGAAGATGTCCGCGGTCGGCTTGATGTAGAAGGTGTCGGTCATCAGCCGCGAGGGGTGTGTGGCGGCATGATTGAGCGCATCGAAGTTGTAGTAGACCGTCTCGACCTCGGGTCCCTCGGCGACGTTGAAGCCAAGGCCGATGAAGACGTCCTCGATCTCGCGCCGCGTGGTCGTGATCAGGTGCAGCCTTCCGATCGCCGGCATCGGATCAGCCGGCAGCGTGACGTCGACGCGATTCTCGCTGAGCTGCTGGTCAAGCTCGATGGCCGCCAGCTCCTGCTGGCGCTGCTCGATCGCCGCCTCCAGCGCCTGACGCGCCTGGTTGGCGGCCTTGCCGGTAGCGGCCCTCTGCTCGGCCGGAAGCCGAGCGACGCTGCGCAGCAGGTTGGGAAGCTCGGCCTTGCGGCCCAGGTAGCGGATCCGCACCTCCTCGAGCCCCGGCGTGTCCGTCGCCGCGGACGATCGCGGCCTGCGCCTCCTGCGTGATCTGGTCAATCCGTTCGCTCATCGCGCGCGCGCCATCCTAGTTACCTCGTACAGGGCGACCGTGGCCGCCATCGCCGCGTTGAGCGAGTGGATCGCGATGGGAATGTGGGCGGTGATGTCGGCCTGCTCGATCACGTCGTCCGGAAGGCCGTCTCGCTCCGAGCCGATCAGCAGCGAGGCGGGTAGTGCGTCCTCGACGTCGCTGAGCCTGACGCCGCCGCCGGCGATGAGCGCGATCGTCATTCCCGGCAGCTCGGCGACCGTTGCGGCGCGCACGAGAGATACGGCGAACACCGCGCCCATGCTCGCCCGCACCGCCTTTGGGCCGAATGGATCGGCACAGCCCGGCCCTATCGCCACGCTCGAAGCTTGGAATGCCTCGGCGCAGCGCAGCACCGCGCCCACATTGCCGGGGTCGTGGACGCCGTTGAGGTAGATGCAAAGCGGCCCGGTCGCCCGCGACGCCCATCGCTCCTCGTAGATGGCCAGGGCTCGGGTTCCGGAGGCCAGACCCGATGCCTGCGCGAGCAGCTTCGGCTCCACCTCGACCCCGGGCAGTCCGCTGCCGGCCGCGCAGTAGCGCTCGATGGGCTGCCAGCCGGCCGCGTCGGCGGCGGCGAGCAGATCCTCACCCTCGGCCACGAAACGCCCCGCCTGCTCGCGCACCCGCCGGCGGGTGCGGAGCTTGCGGATCTCTTTGAGTCGGTGGTTGTGGGTGCTGGTGATCGGGGTCATAAACGAAAAAGGGCGCCCTCCTGGTGGAGTGGCGCCCGGGTGGCGGTGCTGGTGCTAGCTGAAGCTCAGCCGGCCGCCAGCGCCTCTCGGGCGCGGTCGGCAAAGCGTCGGAACGTGTCGGCGTCGCGAACGGCGATGTCAGCCAGGATCTTGCGGTCGAGCTCGACGCCGGCCAGCTGCAGGCCATGCATGAACTGGGAGTACGACATCCCATGCTGGCGCGCGGCGGCGTTGATGCGCGTGATCCAAAGACGGCGGAAGTCGCGCTTGCGGTTGCGACGATCGCGATAGCGGTACTGGTCGGCCTTAAGCACCGCCTCCTTGGCGGTCCGGTAATGCCGGCTGGCGTCGCCGCGGTACCCCTTGGCCAGCTGCAGCGTCGCGCGACGCTTCTTGCGGGCGTGGGTCGAACGCTTGACTCGCGTCATGACCGCTTCTCCCCCAGCAGCTTCTTGACCCGGGGCATGTCCGCGCGCGAGATCTCGGTCGGCTCACCGAGCCGGCGCTTACGCTTGGGCGGCTTCTTCTCCAGGATGTGGGTGGAGAAGGCCCGGCGCCCGAACACCTTGCCGTTGGCGGTGACCTTGAAGCGCTTCTTGGCGCCGGAATGAGTCTTCATCTTGGGCATCGGCTGTCGAGAGTAAAGCAGACAGTTGGTTTGCCGCCGCGAGATCTGGGGCGCCAACGATTCCAACGTTGCTCCCCGTTAGTCGGGCACAACGTTGGACTCATCGCCTGAGGGCGCTCAGGCTGCCGCGTCGGACAGCGCTCAGGCTGCTGCGTCGCTCGGTGTGCCGGCGGGCTGCTCGCGCTTGTCGCCCCGACCGTCGGCTTGGCCGTCGCCCTCGTCCTTGTCCTTGCCGCCCTCACCCGCGGCCAGCACGGCCTTGGAGGGCGCGAGCATCATCGTCATGTTGCGGCCGTCCTGGATCGGTGCCTGCTCGACGACGCCGATCTCCGACAGCTCCTCGGACAGACGGTCGAGCAGAGCCATCCCGCGCTCGGGGTGGGTGACCTCGCGGCCGCGGAACATGATCGTGATTTTGACCCGGTCCTTCCCCCGCAGGAAGCGCGCCACATGGCCCTTCTTGGTCTCGTAGTCGTTCTGGGCGATCTTGGGCCGGAACTTGATCTCGCGGATGGTGATCTGCTGCTGGTGCTTACGGGCGGCCTTCTGCTTCTGCGCCTGCTCGTACTTGTACTTGGAATAGTCGAGCACACGGCACACGGGCGGACGGGCGTCGGGGGCCACCTCGACGAGGTCGAGGTCGCGCTCCTGCGCGTAGACGAGCGCCTCGGACGTCTTGACCACACCGATCTGCTTCCCGTCCTCGCCAACGAGGCGGACCTCGGGCACGCGAATCCGATCGTTGGTCCGAGTCTGGTCCCGCTCTGGCGGGCGCCGGTCAAACCTACGCGGGACCGGCACTATCTGTAAAGGCGGCGTGACGTCAAGCGGCGCCGGGCCGTGTGTGATGAAGCACTTGGATCAACGTCGGCGAGTATAGCGGCGCATCTACCGAGTGGCACGAGTTTTCACTTGCACGCGCAGGCGTTCTATGAACTCCTCGAGCGGCATCGAGCCGAGGTCTCCCTCCCGGTGCTCCCGCACCGCGACCGATTCGCTCTCCTGCTCACGATCCCCGATGACCAGCATGTACGGAATCTTGCGCAACTCGGCCTCACGGATCTTGCGCGCGACAGACTCGCCTCGGTCGTCGAGTTCGGCCCGCAGGCCGGCGCGGCGGATGCGATCTCGTACCTCCGCCCCATGGCCGTTGTGCCGATCGGCGATTGGCAGCACGATCGCCTGCACGGGACACAGCCACGGCGGGAGTTCGCCGGACAGGTGCTCGAGCAGGATGCCGATGAAACGTTCGTAGGACCCCATCAGCGCGCGGTGGATCATCACCGGCTGATGCTCGGCGTTGTCGGCACCGGTGTAGGTGAGGCCGAAGCGGGCGGGGAAGTTGTAATCGAGCTGGCAGGTACCCAGCTGCCATGAGCGGCCCAGCGAGTCGGTCATGTGCATGTCGATCTTGGGCCCGTAGAACGCGCCGTCGCCCTCGTTGAGGTCGTAGTCGAGCCCGTGGTCCTTGAGCGCCCGCAGCAGGGCGGCCTCGCTGTGATCCCACAGCTCATCCGAACCGATCCGCTGTTCGGGCCGGGTCGACAGCTCCAGGCGGACGTCGATGCCGAAGACGGCGTAGGTGGCGAAGGCGAACTCCAGCACGGCTGCCACCTCGGCCTGGATCTGCTCCTCGGTGCAGAAGATGTGGGAGTCGTCCTGGGCGAAGTGGCGAACCCGCAGCAGGCCATGCAGGGTTCCACTCGGTTCGCGTCGGTGGAGCAACCCCGGCTCCCAGTAACGGAGGGGCAGGTCGCGGTAGCTGTGTTGCTCGAGCGAATACAGCTGGCAGTGGCCCGGACAGTTCATTGGCTTGAGCGCCATGGCGCGGTCCTCGTACTCGGTCACGAACATGTTGTCCCGGTACTTGTCCCAATGCCCGGAGGTCTTCCACAGCGCGCTGTCGTAGAGCTGTGGGGTCTTGACCTCGAGATAGCCACGCTCGCGACCCATCTCGCGGCTCAGCTCGACCAGCGAGTTGAAGACATCGGTCCCACCCGGCAACCAGAATGCGGCACCGGGAGCGACGTCCGAGAAGGTGAACAGTCCCAGCTGCGGGCCGAGGCGGCGGTGGTCGTTGGCGCGCGCGCGCTCGAGCCGCTCGAGGTGTTCCTCCAGGTCCTTGGCCGAGAAGAATGCTGTGCCATACACGCGCGTGAGCATTGGCTGGCTGGAATCGCCGCGCCAGTAGGCCCCGGCCACCGACTGAAGCTTGAACACCTTGATGCGCTTGGTGCTCGGAGTGTGCGGGCCGCGGCAGAGATCCGTGAACGGGCCATTGGTGTACAGCGAAACGGTCTCGACACCCTGGTCGCGGATCAGGTCCTCGATGAGCTCGACCTTGTAGTCCTGGCCGTCCCGGACGAACCGTTCCAGCGCATCGCCGACCGGAGCCTCCTCGCGCACGAACGGCTCGTCGGCATCGACGTGCTCGCGCATCCGCCGTTCGATGCGCTCGAAATCGGCGTCGCTGACGTGCACTCCATCGGGAAAGTCGAAGTCGTAATAGAAGCCGTTTTCGATCGCCGGCCCGATCGAGACCTTGACCCCGGGATAGAGCTCGGTGACGGCCTCGGCCAGCACGTGAGCCGCGTCGTGGCGTATCAGCGCTAGCGCGTCCTCGCCGCTGCGATCGGTGATGATCTCCAGCGGCTGCGCGCCGTTCTCGCTGCTCGGCAGCGGCCGGGCGAGATCACGGACCTCGCCCGCCACCTTCACGGCCAGCGCCGCGCGCGCCAGGCCAGAGCCGATGGCCGCCGCGGCATCGGCGCCGGTGGCTCCGTTGGTCAGACTGAGAATCGTGCCGTCGGGAAGCTCGTAGTCCATCGGCGGCTGATGCTAGCCGGGCGATGACTACAGGCAGGGATCGACGCCGCGGCGCTCCACGGTGTTGTCATCTACGTTGCCGGCTCTATCGCGGGCTCTGGCAACGAAGTAGAAGCTGCCGTGCGACGGCAACCCCGGTGTGGTGAACGTTCTCACCCCGGGTGCGGTCGTCCAGGTCGGGGTGGAGAAGTCCTCTCCACCCGCGCGGGAGGCCTCGAATACCTCGTAGACGAGCTGGTCCGAGGGCGTCAAGTTGTCGGTGGCCGGCTTCCAGCGCAGATGGAAGGGCGTGGTCTCCCCGGGGCGCTGAGCGCCCGGCGTACAGGCGGTGGCCGACGTCAGGCCGGCGAAGACCGGAGGCGAGACGTCGCGACGCCTGACGTGAAACCTGAAGTGCCCGACGGTGCGCCGCAGCACCACGTACAAGGGGCACACCTCGCGGAACTGACAGATCGGGTACGCCAGCTCATCCACCGTCCCGCGGAACGTGCCGATGCACCACTTTCCACCGACCTTCTTGGGCTTGAGGGCCACGCGCACGCGCGCGTGCGCGAGGACTGGGGCCACGCTCCACGAGGCGCCGCTGACGCAGTTCTGCCCGCCGGGGCCGTTCACGCTGACCACATATGTGCGCCGCAGCGACCCGATCCGGCCGGTGGCATCCGGGGCGCGAAAGCGCAGGATGAAGTTCGTGGTCGGCACGCCGCTTGACGGCTTGATCGTCAACCGAGCCGCGCTCGCCTGCGCGGCGCCTGTGGCCAGCGCCGCCGCACTCAGCACCCCGGCCAGAAGCGCATGGCAAGCCTTGCACCTCATCGCGGTTAGTCTAGCTCCGCTCGCATGCGGCGAGGGTCGCCAGCGCGCTACATTTACGACCCTCCCGGGCGATTAGCTCAGCTGGGAGAGCGCCGCCTCGACAAGGCGGAGGTCACTGGTTCGAGCCCAGTATCGCCCACTCATGTAGGCCCTGCAAGCAGGGCTTTTCGTGAATGAGACGTATGACCAGCGGCTGGCCCTAACGCGCTATTCCGGGGGGCTCCAGGACACCAGCGGCCCGTACTACAAGGTGACGTTCAGCGGGCGTGCGTATCCACCCCCGCCTCAAGCCGCGCCCTACGAGCCCGACTTCTGGATGCCGTCCGTCTCCGGGACCGTCGCGTTGCCCTTTGACTCTACCTCGCTGCCTGGCAGCCCATTTCGGTTCGCCGACACGACCTGGCATTGGGATCTGCATGCCGGTGTAGGGCAGTAGGGCACGATCATGGACGTTGACGACGGGGTATACGGAGGGCATGAGCGATTCCAACCGCCCGCCGGCCGACGCCGGCAAGCCGTCACCTGCGGACCCCGTCAGCCAGCCGCCGAAGTTGCCGGAGGTGGACAGCCCTCCGCCCGAGGAAGTGCTCGAGGCGTCCCCTCGACCGAGGAGATCATCAGGCACGCCCAGGCCGCCGAGGAGATCGTCGAGGAGCAACCGAGCCCCGACGATCTGCCCAAGCGCCGGCGCTGAGCGCCTGCGCCGCTCGGCCGAGACGCGACGACCGCCGACGAGCAACTCGTCGCTAGCCGTCGGGCGTCAGGGGTGGGTCGCGACGCTGGATCGGAGAGTCGTTGACGATCGAGGTCGTTGTCTGCCCATAGAGCAGAAATTGATCCAGGACTGCGGGGAGCGATTCGATCGAGCGCAGATGCAGCTTCAGGTAGAAGCAGTCCTCGCCGGTGATGCGGTGGCACTCGCTGATCTCGGGGATCTCGGCCGCTAGCTCCGCGATCCTTCGAAGCTGCCCGGCGGCGGGCTTGATGCGGATCAGAGCGGTCAGCGGGTAGCCAAGCACCCGGGGATCGATCTCCGCGCGGTAGCCAGTGATGACGCGCGCCTCCTCGAGGCGCCGGACGCGCTCGGCGACTGCGGGCGGGGACAGATTCACGCGGCGTCCGAGCTCGGCCAGCGACACGCGCCCGTCCGCGGCCAGCTCGCCGACGATTGCAAGATCAACAGCGTCCAACACTGGCAGATCAGAATGAGTTGCAGCCAGTTTGCCGTTCTTCATGAGTCATATCAACCATAACTCGATTGATTGGCCATGTACGGATCGCGGCGTCCTGGCCACCATCTCTGCATGTCGGCAAAGGCCGCCACGCTAGGCGCCCGGCAGGGTGTTCGCCTCCGGACCGACGCGATCCCGCCCCACCTCTATTTCGTGGGCAGCGCCGTGTTTCACTACCTCGGCCCGTCGTTTGCCGTGCTGCTGTTCGTCCGGGTCCCGCCCCTCGGCGTGGCGTGGCTGCGGATCGTCAGCGCCGGGGTGGTGTTCGCACTGTGGCGCCGTCCGTGGCGCGCCTTGCGCCATATCGATCGCAGCACCCTCGTGCTGGTGGTCGAGCTCGGCGCGGTATTGGCGGCGATGAACAGCTGCTTCTATCTCGCCATCGACCGGCTGCCGCTGGCCACGGTCTCGGCGATCGAGTTCCTGCCCGTGATCGGGCTGGCGGCGATCGGGGTCCGGCGCGTGCGCAACGCCCTCGCGCTCTTTCTGGCTGCGGTTGGCGTCTACCTCCTCACCCAGGTTGAGCTGGGCGGGCGGCCGCTCGGGCTGCTGTTCGCATTCGCCAACGCGGCGTTGTTCGCGCTGTACATCGTGCTCGCTCATCGGATCGCGCAGCGCGGAGGCCAGCTGCAGCGGCTCGACGGACTGGCAGCGGCAATGCTGGTGGCCTCGGTGGCGATCCTTCCCGTCGGTGGCTGGAGCGTCGCGAACCATCTCGATCTGGTCGCTATCGCCGCTGGGATCGGTGTCGGCATCAGCTCATCGGTCATCCCATACGTGTGCGACCAGCTGGCGATGGCGCGGCTGCCGCGCGCCACGTATGCGCTGTTCGTGTCGCTGCTGCCCGCGGTGGCCACGGTGATCGGTGTGATCGTGCTGGCCCAGCTCCCGTCGCTCGTCGACCTCGCCGGGATCGGGATGGTCATGCTCGGGGTGGCCATTCACAGGCCGGCGCAATAGCTCAGAGCCCGCAGCCCCACGAGATCACGCCCGGTCGGGCTAGGAGATCACGCCCGGTCGCCGCCACGAGATTGCGTCCCGCCGTCGGCATGTGTATTGTGCCCCTCGCCTAATCCGCGGGCCCAAACCAAATCCGCGGAGCGGGGGACCCAAGTTCCCATTGGGGCGAGTCCGCCGGTGAATCCGGTGGAGGCGCAGGCTCTTTCAGCGCCAGCCCGACAGCTAACCCCGCAGGCCGACGAAAGAGAAGGATTTGCGGGTTACCAAGCTAATACCACCAGTTGTTGCGGTGTTTGCGCTAGGCGGCGTGGCATCGGTCGCGTCGGCAAAGCCGACGCACTCATCCGGGGGAGCTGGTCTCGGGCCGGCGACGGCAGTGATCAGCACGGCATCGCATCCGATGGTCAGGGGCACCAAGGCCGAGATCAGGCACGGGGTGGCCTACGCGCCCTCGTTGGCGCCGCGCGCCGTGCAGAAGGCGATCTGGGCCGGAGACAAGATCCACACCAAGCCGTATATCGCGGTCCATTACGCCTCGATGTCGAGGCTGTGGCCGGGTTATGACTGCTCCGGCACGGTTTCCTATGTGCTCTACCGGGCAGGTCTGATGCCCAACTCCCCAGATGTCTCGGGCGACTTCGAGACGTACGGGAACCGCGGGAAGGGTCACTGGATCACGGTCTGGGGATCCTCCGGTCATGCCTTCATGGAGGTCGCCGGCCTCGTGTTCGACACCTCGCACTATGCGCCGGTGACCCCGAACAGCAGCGGCCCACGCTGGCAACCGGCCTCGATCATCCGTGAGCAGCTGCAGGATGGCAACGTCTGGTCGGAGCGGCACCCGCCGGGCTTCTAACCCCGTCGTCACAGTCGGCCCGCCTCAGGCGCTCATCTCCTGATCGCCCTCCAGCTTCACCAGCCTCGTCGCCGTCGCCTTCCAGGTGGCGGCGACTTCCTGGCCGACGGCGAGGTCGAGACCGTCGACCGCGGTGCCGGTGACCTCCGCCACCAGTGGCTGGCCCGCGGTCAGCCCCACGCGTACGCGGTTGCCGACGGTGGTGACCGAGGCTACGCGCGCAGTCAGCCGGTTCTGGGCCGAGTCCTGTGCCGGGACGGTCGCGCGCCCGATCGTGATCTCCCAGGGGTACACGCTGACGGCGACACGTCCGTGACCGCGGTCGGTCGTGTAAATGACTCCACCTCCGTCGAGCTCGACACCCGTCAGCTCGCCCTCGATCGCGTGGGCGTTGCCCGTCAGTACAACCGCACCGGTGAAATCGGCCACGAACGCAGTCGCTGGCTCGGCGGCGAGTTCGCTGGCGGTTCCCCGCTGGATCACGCGACCGTGGTCGAGTACTCCGAGCTGATCTCCGAGCAGGGCCGCCTCGTTGAACTCATGGGTCACCAGTACGACCGGCACGTCCAGCGAGCGGAGGATCTGGGCGAGCTCACGCCCAGCCCGCGCCCGCGTACGGGCGTCGAGTGCGGACAGCGGCTCATCGAGCAGCAGCACCTTCGGGCTCGGGGCCAGTGCCCGAGCCAGCGCCACGCGCTGGCGCTCGCCACCCGACAGCGTGGCCGGCTTGGCGTCGGCGCGCTGGGCCAGCCCGAGCTGGTCGAGGAGCGCCAGAGCCGTTCGCCGGCGCTCGGCCGCCGGCCTGCGCCGCAGTCCGTAGGCGACATTGCGCCAGGCGCTGAGGTGCGGGAACAGCGCGTAGTCCTGAAACACATAACCGCACCCACGCCGCTCCGGAGGCCACCACACTCCGGCCGCGGTGTCCACCCACACGTCGTGGCCGTGCTCGATGCGCCCACGGTCCGGGCGGACCGTTCCGGCCAAGAGCCTCAGGATCGTTGTCTTGCCGGCGCCCGAAGGCCCGGCCAGCGCCAGGCAGCGCCCCGCCGGCACCTCGAACCGAACATCGAGCTCGATGCCGCCAACGACATGCGCCAGCTCAGCGCGCAGCACGCCCGAGTGCCGCTTGTCCCGGCACGAGCTTGACCGCGAGCAGCAGCCCGGCAGAGACGGCGACCAGGATCGCCGAGAGCGCCAGGGCGGCGGGGAAGTCGCTCGTGAACTGGTCATAGATGGCCAGCGGCATCGTCTGCGTGATGCCGCGAAACGAGCCGGCGAACATCAGGGTCGCGCCGAACTCGCCCAGCGCCCGACCCCAGGCCAGCGCCAGCCCGGCCAGTAGGCCGGGAAGCGCCACGGGGACGGCGACGCGGGCGAAGCTCGCCGCCTCGCTGGAGCCCAGCGTTCGCGAGGCCTCGAGCAGCGCGCGGTCAACGGCCTGAAACGAGGCCTGCGCCTGGCGCAGGAAGAATGGCGCGGAAACGAACGTCAGAGCAACGACCACAGCCGCTTTGTTGAGGACCAAGGTCTGGCCCAGCACCCCTCCGAGGATCCCCTTGGGGCCCAATGAAGCCAACAGCGCAATCCCGGCCACGGCGGGGGGAAGCACGAGGGGGAGCTCGATCAGCGTGATCGCGAGCGATCGCCCGCGAAACGAACGGGTGGCGAGCAGATAAGCAGCCGGCATCCCGACGACGACGATCAGCACGATGGCGATCGAGGTCGTCTCGAGACTGACTCGCAGCGCCTCGGTGGCGACCGGATCGTTCAGCCGACTGATCAACGCGCTTGGCGACGTGTCGGTGAAGATGGCCACGACAGGCAGCACGAGGAAGACGAGGGCCAGAGCGAGTGCGGCCCACAGCGCAATCCGGAACCAGAGGCGGCTGATCACTTCGCCGGCGGTGGCAGGAACCCGGCCTGCAACAGGTCCGTCTTGCCCTGACCATTCAACAGACCGGAGATGAACTGCTGCGCCTGTGCCGGGTGTGAGCTGCCCTTGACGACCGCGACGCCGTAGGCCACCACCGGTTCAAGCGAGTCAGGCAGCGGGACCGCGCGCAGTGCGCCATGCGTGGCCTTGACGTCGGTCGCGTAGGTGAATCCCGCATCGACCGCTCCCTGCGTGAGCTTGCCGACGATCCCGTTGACGTCCGGCTCCTCCGAGCGAACGTTGGCGAGGATCTTGGCGCTGGCCGCCGGCCCCGCCTTGGCCAGTACGGTGCGCGTGTAGGAGCCGATCGGCACCGTGGCCGAGCCGATCGCGATCGTCACGCCGGGCTTCTCGAGGTCGCTCAAGCTCTTCACCTTCGTCGAGCTGGCAGGGACCGCGATCACCAGTCGGTTGGCCGCGAATGTCACAGGCTTGGCGACCAAGCCCTTGGCATACAGCATGTCGGGCAGCTTGGTGTTGGCCGAGGCGAACACGTCGGGCTTGAGCCCCTGCTCGATCTGCGCCGCCAGCATGTCGGAGCCGGCAAACGAGTAGCGCACGTTGGCGGCTGTGAACTGCTTGGCGTACGCCGTGAAGGCTGCCTGCAGGGAGGCGGCGGCCGAGACGATCAGATTCGGCTTGCCACCAGAACTCGAGCTGCCGCTGCTTCCTCCGCATCCGGCCAGGGCCAGCGCGGCGATGGCCACGGCGACGCCGAGCGCGCGAAGACGTCGTTTCATGGACATGCTCCTTTCGATTGCCGGAGCATTGCATAGGCACGAGTCCCTGAGTGCCGGACCAGGGCGATGTGCCTGCTATCTAGTGTCGCGAGCCAGAATTAGCCGCTGGTTCTGATCCACCGAACCCGAGGAGAGCCGCATGAAGCTGAGCGCCCGCAACAAACTCGAAGGCACCGTGACCAGCATCACCAGAGGCGAGGCGATCGCGAACGTCGTCATCGAGGTAGCCGGGCAACGGCTGGTCTCGTCGATCACGGTCGAAGCCGCCGACGAGCTGGGGTTGACCGAAGGCGCCACCGTGACCGCGGTGATCAAGGCGTCGGATGTGATGATCGCCACCCAGTAGGTCTCAGCTGCCCGGCGGGAAGGTGTAGGCCGCGTGCGGTGGCACATACGGTCCAACCTCGAGGACGATCTCGGCATGTCGCGACATCGGCACACGACGTGGGGACCCATGCCATCGCCGCCCGTCGACAAAGACCGCCACCTGTCTGCCCGGCGGGGCAGGGAAACCGGCCAGCCGACTGCGGGATAGCGGCGCGCCCCAAGCCCGAAACAAATCTGCCAGCGATGCGTGGACGCCGGGACGGACGAGCACGACTCCGGTGGGTTCAATTGTGACGAGGCCCCCGAAGCACGCCGCGCCGGAGATGCGGCCGCCGGAGAACGTCCGCGGCGGGCGGGTGCCGATGCCGGCCGGGACGATTACCACCCGGTTGGCGGCAAAGAGCTCCACGTGGACGCCCTCGCGCATGCCAAGGCGGTCGCGACAGCGGCCCAGAACTGGTCCGCGCGCAGGGGGGCTGAACCGCGGTCCCCGCCCGATCGGACGAGCCTCGCGAAGCAGCGTGCTGGGGATTCCGGTCTCGGAGAATGACTGCGGAGGCGACGAGGTCGCGCGGCCGGAGCCACAGCCGGTCAGCAGGACGCCGGCGATGACCACGGCGAGAGGAAAGGGTCTGTTCAGGCGTATGACTCTCGCACCGGGGCGTCGTCGTCGCTGAACTCATCTCCGCCCGCCCGCGAGTTCCCCTCATCGCCGGCGCCCTGCTGGTCGAGGCGCGCCGGGACGATCAGCAGCGATACACCACCGCCGATGCAGATGACCGCCGCCACCCGGGCCACCACCGCGGGCACGGCCGCCAGCACGAAGCCGTCCAGGAGCGTGGAGACCAGGTTCAACCCCTCCCACAGTGCGACGAACGCGATCGGGAAATACGTGAAGTAAGACGGGCGGCGAAAGAGCACCTGACGCAGCGCCCACAGCACAAACCCGAGGACGATCACCAGCGTGACGATTTGAGTCGGCGAGACCGTCGGGCGACCGTGCAGCTCTCGTCCGAGACCGGCGACCACGATGGCCAACAGGGTCGGCACGGCGAGCAGCCGGGCGGTCAGCGCGTCGAGCTCCGGCCGACGGACGCGGCGCGCGGCCAGCGTGCACAGGATCAGGACGATGATCGGCCAGAACCACACGAGCGACGGGTGGTCCGCATGCCAGAGGCCGCCGGCGATCGCGGTCGTTCGGCCGTCGACGCGGAGCGGGATCGTCCACCGCCCGGCGTAGCTCGCCCCCGGTGCGAGCGCGACGCTGGCCAGGGCGTGCAGCCGTCCGTCGTGCCAGCTCAGCGCGTGGCCGCCGCTCACCTGAGACCACTTGGGCGGCGTGCGTGCGGTCAGACCGTTCGGGGGCACCTCGGCCGGGCTCTGGTTCAGGTAGTACATGGACGAGTTCTGATTCACCGCCACTCCCGAGGGCGAGAAACGCAAGTACGGCGCCCCGCGGTAGTCGAGCACGATGACGGTCTTGGCCGGCGGGGCGTTGAGCCACATCCGCTGGTCGCCGTCGATGACCTGGGCGCTGAGTCCGGCGGGCACGCTGGACACCCTGGCGAGATAGCTGGTGGCGATCGGGGCGACCGGCCCATGCGCGTCCGCGGGCCCGGCGCAGCAGGCCAGACCGGCTACGACGCTCACAACCGCCACACACGCTCGGAGCCGGCGGTTCATAGACTCCGGAACACCATTGGGAGACTGTACGCACACCACAATTAGTTTCTCGCGCGCGCGACCGGTTGCCATCGTCGCCGTGATCACCATGATCTTGGCGCTTCTCGTCACGACACCGGCGCGCGGTGACGGCGATCCCGCCAGTGACGTGCTCGCCTCACAACCGCTGTTCCTGCCCCAGGACGCAGGCATCTCCCCGACCCGGCAAGCGCAGCTGGCCGCGCTTCTCGCCAGCGCGCGCGCCCGCGGCTATCCAGTGCGCGTCGCGGTGATCGCCTCGGCGAGCGACCTCGGCTCGGTGACCGCCCTGTGGCGTCAGCCCGGGAACTATGCGCGGTTCCTGGGCCAGGAGCTCTCCCTGACCTATCACGGACCCCTGCTGATCGTGATGCCGGACGGCTATGGCGGGTATCAGCCCGGTGCGGCCGGCGCCACCGTTTCCGCAACCATCGCCCATCTCACCGCGCCGGGCACAAAGCTGGGCAACGGCGCGATCGCCGCCGTCCAGCGCCTGGCCGCGGCGGCCGGCCACCCACTCCCGCTTCCCACCGCGACGGCTCGTCCCGGCGCCGGTTCGTCCGACCCGCTCGAGTGGCTCGTCGTTGCGCTCGGAGCCGTCCTGATCGCCGCGGCGTGGGCGGCCAGTCTCCGGGCCCGCCCATTACCCGCCCGTCGGGGCACGCCGGCTTCCTCTTAGCTTCCTCTTCACTGGGGCTTAGTCGCAGCAAGCCTGCCGGGCTGGAATTGAGTCTGGTGTCCGCCTTCCCTGGACGGCACCAGAGGCCATCCCAACTGAGCAACATCGTCTGCACTCTTCTTACGCAACTTTGCCTTTCCCGTGTCAGCGTGGCTGCGTGTGCTCCAGGCTGATCGGCACTCGACGTGATCCGTAGGTCCCACCCGAATCGACCACTGAGGTCGTGGCCTCTGTACGCACTCGGGTTGGTGGCGGTTGGAATCGCCATCCTGGCTGTGACACAGATCGGACCGCCGAGCAGCTCTGCTCGTACAGCGCGTGAAGTGGTGACGGCCGAGGACGGCGTTGTGCAGTCGACGGTCACCGGGACTGGCAACATCGCGGCAGGAAACGACCTCGACGTCAACTTCCAGACCAGCGGCACGCTGGCCGAGGTGTACGTTTCCGCCGACCAGCATGTCGGCCGAGGCCAGTTGCTGGCGACGCTCGACCCCACGTCCGCTCAGCTCGGCGTGGACCAGGCCCAGGCAAGCCTGAACGCCGCCGAAGACCAGTTGACCGCGGCCGAGAACGGGACCGCGACCGGCGGCGCCGGAGCGTCATCGAGCAGCACCACCGGCGGGACGACCACGAGCTTCACCCCGAATGCGAGCTCGCGTGATTTCGTCGCTTACACCCCAGAGAACACGACCCGCGAGAAGCACAAGAAGAAGCGCAAGCCGAAGCCGTCTCGTCCATCGGGCAGCCGGCCTACCACCACCACTCCGTCGCGTCCGAGCGGCGGCTCGGGCAGCGGCAGCGCGACCCACGCCGCCGTCGGTGGTGGCGCCGGTGGCGTCGGGGCGGCCTCCGCGCCGTCAAGCGCGGGAGCCGCGGGCGCGGCCACGACGACGACGCCCTCTCCGGCCAGCATCGCCTCGGCTCAGGCGGCTGTGTTCAGCGCGCAGGCCAACCTCAGGAACGCCGAGGACACCCTCAACAAGACCAAGCTCTACGCCCCCATCGGCGGGACGATCGTCTCGCTGGCCAACGTCTCGGCAGGCGACTCGATCTCGGCCGGCTCCACCGGCTCGGCCGCGACAAGCGGCACCGGCGGCTCATCGTCGGCGAGCTCGGGCGCGTCGGGCAGCAGCGCCGCCGCCGGGTCGCTGGGTGGCTCGTCCTCGTCCGATTCGTCCGGCGCGAGCAGCGGGGCGACGCCGTTCGCCGAGATCGTCAACACCGATTCGATGACCATGACCGTAGCGTTGAGCGAGTCGGACATCAGCACGGTGAAGGTCGGGCAGGCCGCGACGGTGACCATCGATGCCATCAGCGGCCTCGAGCTCGGCGCTCACGTGAGCTCCATCTCTACAGTGGGAACCTCCAGCAGCGGCGTCGTGAGCTATAACGCGACGCTCACGCTCGACCAGACGGACTCGCGCGTCAAGCCCGGGATGAGCGCGTCGGCGTCGATCATCGTGGGCCAGGCACAGGGGGTCACGGTCCCCAACCAGGCGGTCACGGGCGCAGGGACACTGAGCACCGTCGACGTCCTTCGCAACGGCAGGACCGTGCCCGAACAGGTGATCGTCGGCTTGCGCGGCGACAGCCGGACGCAGATTGTCCATGGCCTCAGCGCGGGCCAGCAGTTGGTGATCACGATCGCTCTCCCCTCCCTCGGCTCGAGCACCGGCGCGAGCGGTGCCTCGGGCACCTTGGGCGGCGGGCGGTTCGGCGGTGGTTTCGGCGGCTTAGGCGCCGCTCGGTTTGGTGGCGGCGGTGGTGTCGGGTTCGGAGGCGGTGGCGGCCTTGGCGGCGGTGGCGGTGGCCTGCGCGGCGGCGGCCTGGCAGGGGGCGGCGGATGACCGCTCCGCCCGACCGCGACCGGCGACGGCAGGACGGTCTCCGTGCGTCCCGCGTCCTGCGCGCCCAGCAAGCTCTGCGCGCCCGGCGCGAGCGCGCCTCCCGGCGCTCCGAGTCGGCGCCGGCGCCGACGCCCGAGCCGCCGCCGGTCCCCCCCGGCCGCTCGCATGCCCTGGTCATCG
Source organism: uncultured Solirubrobacterales bacterium (assembly GCA_963749545.1). Classification (GTDB taxonomy): domain Bacteria; phylum Actinomycetota; class Thermoleophilia; order Solirubrobacterales; family Solirubrobacteraceae; genus Palsa-465. Next base: position 12,151 of record CAVVNG010000015.1, on the reverse strand, counting down.
CGCTCGACGAAGTGCACAAGACGTATGCGTTGGGCGACATTGCCGTAGCCGCGTTGCGCGGGATCAGCCTCAGGGTGCAGCGCGGGGAGTACGTGGCGATCGTCGGCGCCTCGGGCAGCGGCAAGTCGACCCTGATGAACATCATCGGCTGCCTCGATCACCCCACCAGCGGCGGCTACCGACTGAACGGCCTCGACGTGAGCGGGATGGACGAGGACACCCTGTCCGACGTCCGCAATCGGCAGGTGGGCTTCGTGTTTCAGAGCTTCAACCTGATCCCGCGTACGCGGGCGATCGCCAACGTCGAGCTGCCGCTCGCCTACGCCGGTGTCCCCCGCGCCGCCCGCCACCAGCGCGCTCTGGCCGCACTCGACCAGGTCGGGCTGTCCGATCGGGGCGCCCACCTCCCCTCCGAGCTCTCCGGTGGCCAGCAGCAGCGCGTGGCGATCGCGCGAGCGCTGGTCACCAATCCGGCCCTGATCCTGGCCGACGAGCCCACCGGCGCGCTCGACACGGTCTCCTCCGCGGAGGTGATGAGCATCTTCGCGGCGCTGAACCGGCACGGTCGGACGGTCATCCTTATCACCCACGAGCCGGAGATCGCCACCCATGCCCGGCGGCAGATCCGGCTCAGCGACGGAAGGGTCGTCTCCGACGATCGGACCCCCTCGACGGAGCTGCCAGCGTGATCGAGACGCTGCATGTTGCCTTCGCCGGGCTGGCGGCCAACAAGCTCCGCTCGGGGTTGACGATCCTGGGGCTGATGATCGGGGTCGGCTCGGTGATCGTGCTGATCGCCGTGGGCACAGGCTCATCCAGCGCGGTCGAGAAACAGATCGACGCGCTGGGGAGTAATGTCCTGCTGGTCACCTCGGGCCCCACGCTGGGTGGCCTGCGTCGCGGCGCGGTCACCAGCACCCAGCTGACCAGTCGAGATGTCGACGCGCTTCAGAACCGCTTCCAGGCGCCGGACGTGCAGAGCGTCTCACCGGTCGTCAATGCGACCGGGGTCACGCTGGAGAACGCCAACACGACCTATACCCCGGGCTCGTTCGTCGGCACAACGCCCGGCTATCGGCAGGCACGGAGCTACACGACGGCCGAGGGCTCGTGGTTCACGAGCGCCGATGAGCGAGAGCACAAACGGGTCCTCGTCGTCGGCCCGACCGTGGTCAGCGAGCTGTTCGCTGGTCAGGACCCCGTCGGTGAGAGCGTCGAGGTAAATGGCACCAGCTACCAGGTCATCGGCGTCACGGCATCCAAAGGTTCCAACGGGACCATCGACCAGGACGACGTCGCGATCGCTCCCCTGACCGCGGTCCAGGACACGTTGACGGGCTACCAGAACGTCAGCCAGATCGTCGTCCAGGCGAAGTCGCGCAATCAACTGAATGCCGCCCAGACCGAGGTCACGGACATCCTCAATCAGCTCGACCCCCCCTCGCCGGGCTCGACCACGAGCAACTTCAACGTCATCAACCAGAGCTCGATCCTTCAGACCTCGACAGCGAGCAGCAAGGTATTCACGACCCTGCTCGGCGAGGTCGCGGCGATCTCGCTGCTGGTCGGCGGGATCGGCGTGATGAACATCATGCTCGTGTCGGTCACCGAGCGCACCCGGGAGATCGGGATTCGCAAGGCCGTCGGCGCCCGCCGCAGCGACATCATGATCCAGTTCCTGGTCGAGGCCGTGCTCGTGTCGCTGTTCGGCGGCCTCGCCGGCGTCGCCGCGGGGGTGATCGGGAGCCAGTTCAAGATCGCCGGTGTTGAGCCGGTCATCGCTCCCTACTCGATCGGGCTGGCCTTTGGCGCGGCTGTGTTGACCGGATTGTTCTTTGGGACCTACCCCGCAGGCCGCGCCGCCGCCCTGCGGCCGATCGAGGCCCTTCGCTTCGAATGACCAGGCAACACACCCCCAGAGGAACAGACATGAACGCGATTCCGTACGACACGCCGGAGCAGGAGTGGGATGCGCCGGAGGAATCCTACGAGCTCCCGGGGCGCCCCCGGCGGCGATTCTGGGGCCCGGGGACCGCGGTGGTGCTCGCCGTGCTGTTGGGGGTCGTCGGGTTCTACGTCGGCGTGCGGGTCGAGAAGGGCCAGCTCAGCAGCTCGACCAGCACGCTTGGCACCGGGCTCGGTGGCGCCGCGGCGGGGGCCAGCGCCGGGGCGCGGACAGGCGCTGGCTCGGCGGCCTCCGCGGCGGGGCGAAACGGTGGCTTTGGCCGGGCGCTCGCGGGCGGGGGCGCCGGTGGCGCCAACGCCTCGTTCGGGACCGTCAGCTCGGTCAACGGGAACACGATCTACCTCACCGAGTTCTCCGGCAACACGGTCAAGATCCGGCTCACCTCGGGGACGAAGATGACCAAGAGCCTCAGTGTCTCCAAGAAGTCCGTGCACCCCGGCGACACGATCATCGTCCAGGGACTCAAGGGATCCCACGGCACGATCACCGCGGCCTCCGTCACCGACAGTGGCGCCCGAAGCAGTGCATTCGGCGGTGGTGCTGCGGGCGCAGGCGGTTCAGGTTCCGGAGGTGGAGGCGGTTCAGGTTCCGGGGGCGGAGGTTCGAGCAGTGCCAGTTCGGCTGTCAACTCGCTCTTCGGCTCCGGGGGCGGAGGCTGATCAACACATGAAACGGAAAGGACTCACGTAATGCCCAAGACGACGGCGCGGCACCGCCTGCCGCTGGTATTCGCCGTGCTGCTGAGTGGCTGCCTGATCGCTGCGTGCGGCAGCTCGAGCGGCTCGAGCAGCTCGACGACCGCGGTGGCGGCCGCCGGCGGGCCGCCATCGACCGCCTCTCGCACCGCGTTCCGTACATGCCTGCGCCAGCACGGCGTCAAGCTGCCCGCACGTCCGGGCGGCTTCCGCAACGGTGGCCGGGCCGGAGCCACGGGTGCCGGTGGCGGACCGCCGGCCGGCGCATTCTTCGGCGGCGGCGGTTCCGGCGCGCGCTTCCGCAACAACCCCAAGCTTGCCGCGGCCTTCAAGGCGTGCGGTGGACGTGCCTTCCCCCGCCGGCGCTTCCGTCTGTCTCATTCGGCGGTGAACAAGTTCGTCGCCTGCGTGCGGCAGCACGGCTACAAGATGCCGAAGGCGAACTTCTCGGGCAACGGCCCCATCTTCCCGGCCGGCATCCGGACCAACTCCAAGTTCCAGGCGGCCAGCCGGTCATGCGCGAAGCTGCTCTTCCCGCGGCCCTCGAGCGGGAGCACTAATCCCACGAGCTGAGGTCGACGGCGCCGCGGTTGCCGTCCGGCGACCGCGGCGGCGGTTGCCCTTGGCCTCCGCTCCTAGTGAGGGTCCGCGAACGCGCGCAGCGCCTGCTTGCCACCCGCGGCGAGCGGCCTGCCGTGGGCGAGCAGCAGCGCATCGAAGTCGAGCTCGAGCAGCCGGCGATAGGCGTCGCGCAGTCCCTGCTTCGTGTGCTCCGGATCATCCATGAACTGATCGGGAACGAACGCCAGGTCGGCGCCGTCCCTGTACCGGGTCGCGCCATCGGCGCACACGAGCGCTCCGTGAGCGGGAATGTGCAGGGCGGTCTCGTCCGGACAGATGGCATCCACCTCGTAGACGACGATGCCGCCCGGGAGCTCGTCGCCGAAGTCGAAAGCCTCCACAGGCCCGCGGTCCTCGATCTCGTAGACCCCGTTGCGGATGCAGTGCACGGTGCAGCCAAATGCGTCGCGTAGCTGCCATGCCTGCCGGTCGTGATGACGGTTCGAGAGCACGACGTGCTCGGGCACCCCGTGCGCCTGGAACCAGGCAGTGCCCTCGCTCGGCAGCATCGGGTCGATGAGCACCCGCTCGTCCTGCAGGTAGTACGAACTGACCTCGATGTGAATGTGGTCGTGTTCGGCGGTCCAGTGCCACAAACCCTGGGCTAGCTCCTGCATCTGCGCTCCCTTTCACGTTCCGGTTGACCCGTCAACTACAATCTCTTGATATGGCTACCACGGTTCCATCCCGACTTGAGGGCGTCGCCCTCGACGCGTGGCGCAGCTACCTGCAGAGTCACGCCTCGATCCTACGCGCCCTCGACGCGGAGCTGGTCACCGACCACGGAATGACCACGCGCGACTACGAGGTCCTGCTCTATCTGGCCCAGGCCGAGGACCGCAGGCTTCCGATGTCGGCGCTGGCCGAGAGCACGATGCTGACGCGGTCGGGTATCACGCGGCTGGTCGACGGGCTGGTGGCCAACGGGCTGATCGAGCGCGTCTCCTGCTCGGCCGACGCCCGCGTGTCGTACGCCCGCCTGACCGACAACGGCTACGAGAAGCTTCGCGAGGCGGGCTGTACGCATATCGCCGGCATCCGGCGCATGTTCCTCGAGCATTTCAGCACCGAGGAGCTCGACCAACTGGCTTCGCTGCTCAGCCGCCTCCCCGGCGCCAGTCGGCCCGGTCAGTGCTCGGTCGAGTAGCGGACGGTTATCGGATCAACGCTCCCTAGCGCCCGCGATGGGCGCTGACGCGTCGCGCCTGCACGGTCCACCCCACACGCTCCACTTCACACGCTTGACTGCTCAATACTTGACAGCGCAATCACTCTACGGTAGGATGGTTGCACGATCAAGCATTCCCTCCCCAAGGAGCAGATAGATGTCAACCACCACCCTTCCCGCCGGCCGCATCCCCGCCGGCACGTACGCGATCGACCCGTCTCACTCGAGCGTTGGCTTTGAGGTTCGCCACATGGGAATCGCGACTGTCCGCGGCGCGTTTCGCAGCTTTGAGGGCTCGATCGATGCGACCGACCGGCCCGTCCTGAGCGGCACCGTCCAGGTCGACAGCATCGACACCGGCGACGAGCAGCGCGACGGGCACCTGAAGTCGCCCGAGTTCTTTGATACCGAACGGCACCCCTCGATCAGCTTCTCCACCACCGCAATCGAAGCCGCCGAGGAGGGCCGCATTCGCCTCGTTGGTGACATCACGATAAAGGGCACGACGAAGCCGATCGAACTGACCGGCACCGTCGCCGAGGGTGGCACCGATCCGTGGGGCAACGAGCGCATCGGCTTCGAGGTCGAAACCGTCATCGACCGGCGCGACTTTGACCTCAAGTGGAACCAGACCCTCCCGAACGGCAACCTCCTGGTCTCCAACCAGGTCAAGCTCCTCGTGAGCGTGTCGGCCGTCAAGGCGGCATAAGCAATGCGGATCCTCGCCATCTCGGGCAGCCTGCGGGCAGCGTCGCACAACACGGCGCTCCTGCGGGCCGCCGCGGACCTAGCACCAGCTGGCGTTGAGGTCGAGTTGTACGACGGCCTCGAGTCGCTTCCCCCGTACAACGAGGATCGTGACACCGACCTGCCGCCCGCCGCGGTCGCGGATCTGCGCTCGGCCATCGCCTCCGCCGACGCCGTCCTGCTCGCCACACCCGAGTTCAACGGCTCGATGCCAGGGCAGATGAAGCACCTGGTCGACTGGGCCTCCCGCCCGCACGGCAGCGGTTCCGCGCTCTGGGGCAAGCCCATTGCCGTGGTGGGGGCCAGCGTGACCGACTACGGCGCGATCTGGGCCCAGGACCACCTGCGCAAGGCGCTCGGCATCGCCGGCGCGCGCGTGCTCGACGTAGAGCTTCCGGTGAGCCGGGCTCAGGAGCGCTTCGACGCCGACGGCGTCCTCGTCGACCTCGAGCTTCGCGAGCGCGTGGCCGAGATCGTCGAGCAATTGGTCGACCGCAGCTACGAGCTACAACATGCGGCGTAAGCTCGGATGGCGATGACCACACAGAGCCGCCCCGCGGCGCATACGATCTCGATCGACCCCGCCACGCGGATGGGAACGGTACGGCTCACCGTCTCAGACCTCGCCACCTCGCGCAGCTTCTACGAGCGCGCGCTCGGCTTGCACGCGTTCGATCGGGACGACGGCACCGTCGGCTTGGGCCCCGATTCCGCCCACCCCCTCATCGAGCTTCGCGGAGACAGCCACGCGCCCGGGTTGGATCGCCGCGCCACCGGCCTGTTTCACCTTGCCGTCCTGCTGCCGACGCGGCGCGACCTGGCCCTGGCACTGACCCGTCTGGCCGAGGTCCGCTGGCCGCTTGACGGCGCTTCCGACCACCTGGTCAGCGAAGCGCTGTACCTGTCCGATCCCGACGGTAACGGCATCGAGATCTACCGCGACCGCCCGCGCGAGGAATGGCGCCGCTCGGGCGACCAGCTGGAGATGGCGACGCTGCCCCTCGACCTCCGCGATGTCATGAACGAGCTGGCCACAGTCAACGAACCACAGCCCCACGCGCCTGCGGGGACGACCATCGGCCACGTCCATCTTCAGGTGGCCGAGCTCGCAGACACAGAGGCGTTCTATAACCGTGTCCTCGGCTTCGACGTCATGGTTCGTGGCTACCCGGGAGCGCTGTTTGTCTCCGCCGGCGGCTACCACCACCATCTCGGGCTCAACACCTGGCACAGCGCCGGCGGCTCTCCCCCACCAGCGGGATCGATCGGCCTGCGCTCCTACGAGGTCGTCCTTCCCAACGCGGATGCGCTGACGCCCGTACTCGAACGCATCGCCGATGCGGGGTTGCAAACGCGGCCGGAAGGCGACGCGGTCCTCGTCGACGACCCTTCGGGGAACACGGTGCGGCTGTTGGCTCCCACCAGCAGCTGAGCGACCGGAGGCGACCGCCCCCCCGCTACCCTTGGCAGCCGCGGCGACGTGGCGGAGTGGCTACGCAGCGGCCTGCAAAGCCGTCTACACCGGTTCGATTCCGGTCGTCGCCTCTACGTGAAGTGTCTGCCGGCAACACGCTCCGCCCCTACGGACAAGCCAGCAGCACCGAAAGCTGGACCACAAGACGCGAACGCTGCCTACCAGCCGACCAAATTGCCCGCATACCGCGAGGCCAAGCCCTAGTCATGATCGGCGCGCGCTGGCAACTACTCCCTACCCTCCCCTACCACCAACACGCCGCCTTCACGGGATTCGACAAACACGGCACGAGACAGTGATTGCGGCCACGAGCCCGCACGTCGCCCAGCCGGGTGAATGCTTGTGGCGGGTGGTGCAGGGCTGGGATTCCGGTCGGCCGCTTCCCAGAGAGACCGACCGGGGCCTGCTTGATCTTCTAGTCGCGTTGGGGATTGCGTTAGGTCACGTATGCGGGGCCAAATCAACGCGCCCGCTCGTGTGGGGCCGCCTCACCGGCCGCGCGAGCGTGCCGGGTCGCTAGCCCGTCGCCATCCCGGCGCCGCGTAGCGCCGGCCGCGCAGACGTGCGCATCCGCGTCAGGACGCGACTCGAGACCGGCGTTATGTCCGGGTGGACCCCGCCGTTGGCGTTGGCCGCGGCCCGCCACGCTTCCGCGCGACGCACGGCCTCGTTGGTGTCGTCGAGCTCGAGGCAGTCCATGCGGTCCGCGTTGGTGTCGACGATGATCGTGTCGCCGTCTTCGATCAGCGCGATCGGGCCGCCGAGGAACGCCTCTGGCGCGACGTGGCCGATCACGAGCCCGACCGAGCCGCCCGAGAAGCGCGCGTCCGTCATCAGCGCGATCGTGATGTCGCGCTGACGGCACAGGGCGGTGATCCGCGACGTCGGGTCGAGCAGCTCCGGCATTCCGGGAGCTCCGCGTGGGCCCTCGTAGCGAATCACGACGATATCGTGGTCGGCGAACGAGTCGGGGTCCTGCTCGAGCGCCTCGATCAGCTGTCGCTCGTTGTTGACCACGCGCGCTCGGCCGCGGAAGACACCGTCCTGAAGCCCTCCCTCGACGCCGGCGATCTTCAGCACCGCGCCGCCCTCGGGCGCGAGGTTTCCGTGCAGCAGCCGCAACCCGCCGGTGTCCTTAAACGGCTTGTCGACGCGATGGATCACGTCCCCGTCGGGTGCCGGCGGACCGAGCCGGCGGACCTGCTCGGCGAGTGTCTCGCCGGTGCAGGTGAGCGCCTCGCCGTCGAGCAGGCCGGCGTCGAGCAGCTGCTTGACGATCACCTGCAGGCCACCCTTGGCATCGATGTCGACCATCGAGTAGAGGCCGAACGGCCGCATGTTGACGAGCACCGGCAACCGGCGCGAGAGCGCGTTGAACTCGCTCTGGCTGAGCACGTCGTCCCAGAGGTCGAATCCGGCGGCACGCGCGATCTCGACGCTGTGCAGCACCACGTTGGTCGATCCACCCATCGCGATCGTGACCGTCAGCGCGTTGCGCAGCGACGCCGGCGTGACGATGTCGCGCGGGGTGATCCCATCGTCGGTCATCGCCACCAGGCAGTCGATCAGCCGGTTCGGAAACTCTTTCAGGCGGCGAGGGTCATCCGACGGCGGCGCCACCATCTCCAGCGGCTCCATACCGAGCACGGCAATGAAGGTCTGCATCGTGTTGTACGTGAACATGCCGCCGCAGCTGCCCTGGCCCGGACAGGCATGCAAAGCAATGCGCCTGCGGGTGGCGGGGTCGGGGTCGCCGGCGAACTGGAAGCCGGTGATGATGTCGATCCGCTCGCCGGTCTCCGGGTCGCTGCCGGGTTTGATCGAACCGTCGGACAGCAGCACCGCCGGCGCGTTGTGCTCGAGGATCGCGGCGAGCGTTCCAACTGGCGGCTTGTCGCAGGCGACGACGGCGATCAGCCCGGCCATGCTGGTGGCGTTCAGGTGCAGGTCGATGCTCTCGTTGACGAGCTCACGGCCGATCAACGAGAACCGCATGCCGGGAGTGCCGTTGAGCTGCCCGTCCGAGACCCCGATCGTGTACGCCGGCGCGATCAGCCGCACCGCCAACTCGTCGCGGCGCACCCGCTCTGACAGCGCGGTCTGGATGGCCGCGACCTTCGCCAACACGTCGAGGTAGCACTGGCTGTCGCCGAGACTGCCCGTGACCCCCCAAACGGGATCGTGGATCTTCGCCACGTCCTCGCCGAGGAACCGCGCGGTGCCCACCAGCTGGACGTCGCGGCCAGGGTTTGCGGACTCAAAGCCGTTACTGCTCAAGGCCGAGCATTCTAGGCAGGGGCAGAGACTCTCCGTCGCTCGTGCCGTATCCGTGACCGCATCGACATCAACAAGGACCACCTCCGGTGTAGGCAGGTAGGCGTCTCGCTCCTCGCCGCCAAAGGCAGATCACGTTGCGGCTGGTACGTCGCCGAGGCGATCGTCAGGATCGGGCAGACCCGACGACTGCCTTCGTCGCGAAGAACTCTGTCGTCGCCATTGCGATGGCGCGCTCCGGCGGTCATCAGCTGACGGATGCGATTGTCAGATCGGTCGCGCTGGTCGCCGGAATCAGGGTTGAGGTCGTTCGGCAGACTTCTACGCGTGCGCCTATGCAGACGAAACAGCGGCGCGGCGCGGCCGCTCTCCATCTCCGGAGGCGTGGGTTGGCCGGGCGGCTATCGCGGCGTCGCCGGTGCCGGGCTACCGTGACGGGTGGAACCGATGAGTCTCGCCGACGCCCTCCCGCAGCAGGTCAGCGCCGACACGCTCTACGAGGCGTTCGTCGAATGGACCGCCGAGCGCGGCCTGGCGCTCTATCCGCACCAAGAGGAGGCGGCGATCGAGCTGTTCGACGAGCGCAACGTCGTGCTCGCGACGCCGACCGGGTCGGGAAAGTCGATGGTCGCGATCGCGGCGCACTTCGCTGCCCTCGCGGCTCGGAGGCGCACGTACTACACGGCGCCGATCAAGGCGCTCGTATCGGAAAAGTTCTTCGACCTCTGTCGCACCTTCGGCGCGGCCAACGTCGGCATGGTCACCGGCGACGGCGCGGTCAACGCCGACGCGCCGATCATCTGCTGCACCGCCGAGGTGCTGGCGAACATCTCGCTGCGTGGCGGCGCGGCGTCCGATGTCGGGCAGGTCGTGATGGACGAGTTTCACTTCTACGCCGACGGCCGGCGCGGCTGGGCCTGGCAGGTCCCGCTGCTCTGCCTTCCCAGCGCGCAGTTCCTGCTGATGTCGGCCACGCTCGGCGACGTCTCCAGGATCACGGAGGACCTCACCCGCCGCACCGGCCGCGAGACCGCGTTGGTCGACGATGCCGAGCGTCCGGTCCCGCTCAGCTTCGGCTGGTCGCTGGAGCCGCTGCACGAGCTGATGGAACGGCTCGTGGCCGAGGACCACGCGCCCGTCTATGTCGTGCACTTCACCCAGGCATCGGCGACCGAGCGCGCCAACGCGCTGCTCTCGGCCAAGCTCTGCACGCGCGAGGAGCGCGATGCGATCGCCGAGGCGATCGGCGGCTTCCGCTTCACCGCCGGGTTCGGCCGGACGTTGTCGCGCCTGGTGCGCAGCGGGATCGGCGTCCACCATGCGGGGATGCTGCCGCGCTACCGGCGCTTGGTCGAGCAGCTCGCGCAGACCGGCAGGCTGAAGGTGATCTGTGGGACCGACACGCTCGGTGTCGGCATCAACGTACCGATCCGCACGGTCGTGTTCACCGGCCTGGCGAAGTTCGACGGAACCCGCCACCGGCTGCTCAAGGCGCGCGAGTTTCACCAGATCGCCGGCCGCGCGGGCCGTGCCGGCTTCGACTCTGCCGGCACCGTGATCGTGCAGGCGCCCGAGCACGTGATCGAGCGTGCCCGGGCGGCGTCCAAGGCGGCCGAGAAGGGCAAGAAGCTGCAGCCCAAGAAGGCGCCCGAGGGCGAGGTCAGCTGGACCGAGGAGACTTTCGACCGCCTGCGTTACGCGCAGCCCGAGCCGCTCGTCAGCCGCATGCGCGTCGACCACGCGATGATCCTCAACGTCGTCAACCAGCCCGGCGACGCGGTGGAGACGATGCAGGCGCTGCTCGAGGACAACCACGAGGATGAGCGTGGTCGTACGCGCCTCTACGAACAGGCCCAGGCGCTGGGCGACGAGCTCGTGGCCGCCGGCGTGCTGGCCTGGCTGCCCGAGCCCGACGCAGAGGGCCGCACGCTCGCGCTGGCGGTCGACCTGCAGGAGAATTTCGCGCTGAATCAGCCGCTGGCGTCCTTCGCGCTGCAGGCGCTGGAGCTGCTAGGGCAGGAATCCGAGCGCGATCCGCTCGACGTCCTCAGTGTGATCGAGGCGATCCTCGACGATCCCTTCCCGGTTCTGATGGCGCAGGCCATCAAGGCCAAGGGCGAGGCCGTCGCCGTAATGAAGGCCGAAGGCATCGAGTACGAGGAGCGGATGGAACTGCTCGAGGAGGTCACCTACCCGAAGCCGCTGGACGAGGGGTTGCGCCAGGCGTTCCACTTGTATCGCGAGACGCATCCGTGGGTGCGCGAGTCCGACCTCTCACCGAAGTCCGTCGTGCGTGACATGTACGAGCAGGGGCGCACATTCACCGAGTTCATCGGCCACTACGGCCTCTCGCGCTCCGAGGGCCTCGTCCTGCGCTACCTCTCAGACGCCTACCGCGCGCTGCGCCGCACCGTGCCCGAGTCGATCAAGACCGACGAGCTCGACGAGATCATCGACTGGCTCGGCGAGACCGTCCGCCAGACCGACTCCAGCCTGCTGGACGAGTGGGAGGCGCTGACCGATCCCGACGCCGCCCAGCGCGTCGCCGACGGGGAGCCCGTGCCGCCCGCGCTGGCCGATCACCGGCAACGAGCGGGCCTTCACCCGAATGGTCCGCAACGCCCTGTTCCAGCGGGTCCGGCTCGCCGCGCAAGATCGGTCCGATGCGCTGGGCGACCTCGACACCGCCAATGCCGCGCTGACCGACCCGCCCGGGCGCCCGGCGATGAGCGCCCGCGACTGGCACGACGCGCTCGGCGCCTACTGGGACGAGTACGAGTCAATCGACACCGGTCCGCAGGGACGCTCGCCGTCGCTGCTGATGATCGATCGCGCCGACCCCGCGGTCTGGCGCCTGCGCCAGATCATCGAGGACCCCGACGGCAATCACGACTTCGCGATCGTCGGCAGCATCAACCTCGACGCCTCCGACGCGGCGGGCGAGCCGGTCGTGCGCATCGAGTCCTTCGGCCCGGCCTGACCGCACGTCGACACCACCTCATACAGACCTGCACTACAGGCCGGGTTCAACCGGGGCGGATTCCTCACAACCGGCGCCCGAATAGACGCCGATCGTCCGCAACGCGAGCAACAACCCGGGCGGGGGACTCAACGCATTGGTCTCCGCCCATCGCGAGGCTGCCGCTCAGCGCGGTCGGGGCTGACGCGATACCGATGCAATCTCGTCGACTTGCACGCGGCGGACA
>CAVVNG010000014.1:0-142100 GCA_963749545.1 uncultured Solirubrobacterales bacterium | reverse complement strand
CGCCGGCGGGCTGAACCGGCGTAGCGTGCGCGGCTGCTCAGGCGCGGCGAAACATTCTCACCGCGAGCGGGACGAACACCACCAGCAGGCCGCCGAGCCACGCGAGTGTGCCGAGGGCGGGGCCGAGCGCATGCGCATGGCCGACGGTCAGCGCTCGCGCGGCGTTTACGGTGAGGCTCACCGGGTTGACGTCGGCAAACGTGTGCAGGACCCCGGTCATCGAGCTGGTCGGGACGAACGCCGAGGACGCGAACACCAGTGGGAACACCCAGATGAACCCGACCGACTGCGCGGTCTCCGGATCGCGCACGGCCACGCCCACGTACGCGCTGATCCACGAGAACACGAATGCGAACGCCAGCACGAGACAGCTCCGTCTCACCCGAACCTTGGTAGATGTTCGTTGGGTGATTGGACCCCAAGGACACGTGGCCCGAGCCGAGAGCCGGGCGAAGCTCTACCCGGAGGCGGCATATGCCTGAGTCAGTTGACCCTCGTCATCTCCTGCTGATCGGGGCCGGACCCGGCGTCGGCGCCAGCGTCGTTCGGCGTTTCGGCCGCCAAGGCTTCCGCAGCACGCTCATCTCCCGCAGCGGCGAGAGGCTCGAGCAGCTCGCCTCTGAGCTGCGTGGCGACGGCCTCCAGATCGAGGCGGTGGCCGCAGACATCGAGGATCTGGACGGCTACCGCGCGACGCTCGAGCGGATCTTCCGCGCCCCAGGCGCCCCCGGCGTTGGTGGTAGCGAAACCACGTGCGCTGCGGATCCAGCGAGACGACGAATGCGTTGGCGTCCTCTAGCGCGAGCAGCATTTGCTCTGAGCCCGCGCGGCCGGTCAGCAGATCGGCGAGCTCGCCGTTGACCCGGTCGACCACTGAGGTTCGCAACAGCGTGTTCTGCACCTCGCTCGGCTGACGGTCGAGCATCTCGGCCATCAGGTATTCCCCGATCGCCCTGTCGGTGCCGGAGAACTCGGCCACGAACCGCTCGGGATCCGCGTGACCGGTGAGCGAGATCACCGCCAAGCGCAGGCCGGCCGGCCAACCTTCCGTGCGCTCGTACAACGCTGCCACCCCGCCCTCGGACAGGCTGATCTCAGACCCAGCGAGCAGCTCGCGCGTCTCGCTCTCGGTGAACCGGAGATCGCCGGCTCGGATCTCGGCAACCTCGTCGAGCAGCCGCAGCTGGTGCAGCCTGATCGCCGGATCCCGGCGAGACGAGAGCACTACGCACGCCCAGCTCGGCAGAACCGCGAGCAAACGCTCGAGCTGCGCGAGGGCGTCAGCCGACTTCAGCTCGTGGAGATCGTCGATGATCAGCACGACCGGTCCGACTTGCTCGGCGAGCTCCGAAACGACTGCGTCGACGAGCTGGTCGGCGTCCACCGCAGTGGCCGCCGCATGCTGCGTCCGAGGGTCGGTCGAGCGTGTCGAGCGGCGGATCGCGTCCAGAACCGCGGCCCAGAACCGCTGCGCATCCTCTTCGTCGCGGTCGACCGACACCGAAGCGACCCGACGAAGGTTCGCCGAGCGCGCAGCCCACGCGCGCAACAGCGAGGTCTTCCCACTCCCCGGCGGCGCCGAGACGATGGTCACTCGCTTGGACACCGCGCGATCCAATACCTGAAGGAGATCGTCCCGGCTCAGCAGGCGCCGGGCGACCGAAACGTCTCTTGAGATCGGCTGCTCTAGGTGCTCCGCGTGCTGCATCGTCGCCAAGCTGCTCAGCCCGTCGGCACGGTCGAGTGCTTCGATTAGGTTACGCCGTCGAACGATCAGATCGCTCGCCTCGCTGCGCAACGGGAGACCAACCTGGGGCAAGTGCGATCGTGGTCCGAGTGGCTCCACTGCTCGTGGGGCGAGCGGGACAGACGGTTGCCGCGCTGTTCAGGACGCGCTCCCAGCCGTACGTCGTTCCCGGGACCGCGACCAGCGAGGCAGATGCTGACGCCGGCGACCACCGAGAGTGGCGAGCTGATGTCTTGGCATCGGGGCCGAACGTCGGCGGATCCCGTTCGAGATCCAGCTGGCAGCTCATTGTCCCGCCTGGTGTCCCGTCACGATGTGAACGAATAGCTGGTCGTCCTCACAACCGACAACTACAAACTGCGTGGTCGGATCGTAGGTATCGACCATCGCCTTGAAGTTGCCACTTGCCGGGTCTCCAGCGCCCACAAGTCCGTCGTGGACAAAGCGGCGCAGCAGGTCTGGTATCCGAGCAGCGGCGTAGTACATCGCCTCGCTCTTTCCCGACGCCTTGACCTGCTCTTCGTCACTCGTTACCCAGCACCCGCGCCCGTTTGCTTCGTATGCCTCGCGCGAAGCCTTGAACATTTGATCGCCATGGTCTGCCACATTCAGCCACTCTATATAGCGATCTCCGGGTTTGTGGGTACTCATTGCGGGTTCTCTCCTTCCGGCTTGATGGGTGACAAGGCCACGAGAGGGATCAACATAGGTTTGCGCATCACGGTTCCACATACACCGTCGTTCGTTGGCGGCGATCGCCTTCAGGCGACGCTCGGGATCGCGCCAAGCTGCTCGAGCAGGTACCGGAAGTCCGCGGCGGCGGGGGGTGCCATGCCCTTCGGGGTAGCTTTGCAATCCGCCGCGCGGCCGGCCAGGGTGCGAGCGACCCGCGCTCCCGGACGGCCCAGCTCCATTTGTCCTACGAGCAGCGGCTAGGGCTCGACCCGCTCCTCGAGCATCATGTCGAGGCTCCGCGGAGCGCGTCCGGTGATGCGCTCGACCGTGTCAGTGACAGCGGCCGCATAGCCGTCGGTCCCCGAGCGCTTGTACTCCTGGAAGAGATCGACGAGCCCGCCGGCCATCCACTCGCCCACGCCGAAGCCGAGCAGCGTCTGACGGACCGCGTCGTCGGGCACGTCCACGAAGTTGATCTGGCGCCCGAGGTGGCTCGAGAGCTTGCCGGCGACGTCCTCGTATGACAGAGCCTCGGGGCCGGTCACGTCATAGATACCTTCCTGTTGGCCGGGCTCGGTCAACAACGCCACCGCGACGGCCGCCACGTCGCGCGTGTCGACCATGCTGAGACGGGCCTCACCGGCGTTCGCGTAGAAGTTGCCGTGCTCATCGATCGACGCGACATAGTTCTCCGGGACATTCTCCATGACCATGTTCGGGCGCACGATCGCGTGCGGAAGCCCCGAGTCGCGCAGTGCCGCGTCGGAGATCCCGTGATCGTGCACGAACGTCGCCGGCGAGTTCGGATCCGCGCCCAGGATCGAACTGCGGACGACCAGGCTCAGGCCCGCGGCGGCGGCCGCGTCGATCGCGTTCTGGTTGAACGCGACCTCGTCCTGCGTCGGTCCGCACAGCAGGAACAGCTTGTCGGCGCCCTCCATGGCCGCGTCGAGCGAGGCGCGATCGACGAGATCACCGACCACCGTCTCGACGCCGGTCGGGAACGAGTCCGCGCTCTCGCCACTGCGGACCATCGCCCGCACCAGCTCGCCCCGCGCGACGAGGTCGTCGACCAGGGCCGATCCAATCTTGCTGTGTCCGCCAATAACGAGAATCATGGGAGTGGAGGATCCTTAAGTGTCCAAAGGGTGGGTGCAAACACTTGTTTCGAGGGGTCGACGACAAGCGCGGATTGTTGATCGGGGATCTTCGCCGCCGGTGAAGGTCGCGCAGACGTTACCTCGGAGATCGCCGCGGCGGTGATCACGACGAGAAGCTGCACATCGGCCTCGGCGATCGCGATCGGCGGCATCAACACGATCACGTCTCCCAGCGTGCGGATGACCGCGCCACGCCGCTTGGCGGCGAGCGCCACCTGGTGCCCCGCGCGATCATGGTCCTGAGCGAGCTGGCTTGGACGACACGTCCTGGCTGTTGTAGTTGATGGATCTGACCCTCCATCGCTCAGGACCAGTCCGATGACTCGGACGGCGGTGTCAGTCCGACTCATCGCGAGCGCGCCCGTAGCGCTCGTAGATCACGCGCGAGCCGAACGTCCTGGTCTCGACCAGGTCTAGCCGAAAGTCTTCGGTGACCGGCGGCAGGAAGGGCGTGCCGCCACCGACGACGACCGGATTGCGGAACATGCGCAGCTCGTCAACGAGGCCGAGCTCGATCGCTGCCGCGGCCAGGCCCGCGCCGCCGATCGAGACGTCCTTGTCGGTCGCGTCGAGCGCCGCGGCGGCCTCCTCGGCCACCGACGCCTCGGCGAGCCGAGCATTGCCCTGAACGCTGTCGAGCGTGCGGCTGAAGACGACCTTCGGGATAGCGCACCAGACGTCAGCGAACGCGGCCCTGAGCTCGTTGTCGCGCATCGACGGATCCGTCTCCCACGGCAGCATGGTCTCGTAAAGCTTGCGGCCGCACAGATAGCTGCCGAGCTCGCGCACCTGCGCGAGGTGGAAACGAAACTGCTCCTCGTTAGGGACCGTCCACCCGAACCCGCCCTCGCGGTCGGCGATAAAGCCGTCCACCGAGACGCCCATCGAGTAGATCAGCATGGCTTCACGCTCATCGCACAGGAGCGACTGACGATGATCGCGATGAGGTTCACCATTGAGCTAGTGACCGATCGCGAGACGAAAACTCATCGTCGTGCGGGTCCAAGCGATCGTACGGCCCGGCGCGGACAGCGACCTGGTCCGAAGTCGCCTCTGGCCCGCCGCCCGCCTCGCTCAGATCCAGGACTCACCGTTGGCGAGATCGTCGTCGCCTGGGTACTCGGCCAGCCGCATCTCGAGCGCGGCGACGATCTGGCCGGTTGCGCACCCGGCGAGCCAGGCCGCGTATGCGGCATCGCTTCGGCGGGCATTCAGCTCGATCCACGCGTCGATTTCAGCCTTGTGCGCGTCGCAGTAGGCGACCGCGGCGATGACAAGATCGAGGGGGGGTAGCTCGAGGTAGGCAGCCGCCTCTTGCTCGTCTCAGTCGTGGTCTCGGACGACCCAAATCGCTTCCCAGACATCGAGTCCCGTGCCGGCGATACGCGGGCGGCGGCCAGCGGGCCCGTCCGCGGGCGTGATCAGCGGATGCTCCTCGGCCATGTTCGCATGGTCGCACAGTCAGAAGTCGCAGCTGAGTCGCCGCCACCGCGCGGTCTTCCCGGCGCCGATCGGCTCGATCAGGCCCTCGTCGCGCATGCTCGCGAGCGTCTTCGAGATGTAGGACTCGCTGGCGGCCGGCGCGGC
Source organism: uncultured Solirubrobacterales bacterium (assembly GCA_963749545.1). Classification (GTDB taxonomy): domain Bacteria; phylum Actinomycetota; class Thermoleophilia; order Solirubrobacterales; family Solirubrobacteraceae; genus Palsa-465. Next base: position 136,931 of record CAVVNG010000014.1, on the reverse strand, counting down.
TCGGCGGACGTCTGCCACCGTGAACTCCGCGGCGATCGATTGCCGAACGAACTGACTGATCGCCTCTCGCTTCGAGCCGCGCCCGGCGACGACGCCCACACTGGACTGGAACTCCTTGTACGCCGCGGAGACGATGCCTAGGAAGTACTCGAGCCACGGCGTGATGTCGTGCTCGCCCGTGTGCCAACCGATCCCGGCCGCGCGGAGTGCTTCGTAATAGGTGTCGCTGCTGTCCTGCACGAGCCGCTCGAGGCTGACGTAGCGGCCGACCTCGTAGCCAGCCTGGTAGAGCAGTAGCAGCGTCAGCAACCGGCCCATTCGGCCGTTGCCGTCGAGGAACGGGTGGATCGCGAGGAAGTCGAACACGTAGCTCCCAGCTAGGAGCAGCGGGTGGTACTCGCCCGAGCGCATCGCGCGATCGAGCCGCTCGTGCAGCTCGTCCATTGCCGCGGGTGTCTCGGCAGCGCTCAGCGTCCGGAAGCGCACGAACCTGTTCCCGTCCGGCCGCACCTCCTCGATCGAGTTGTCGACCGCCTTCCAATGCCCGGCGCGTACGCCCGTGAACTGGTACAGGTCACGATGCAGCTGTTCGACGACGCTCGGCTTGAACGGAATCTGCAGCGCGCTCGCGTGGATCGTGTCGAGCACCGCTTACCAGGCGCTGGGGCAGCTTCAGGCCACCTCGACCGCAGGTGCTCAGTGGCTTCAGGTGTCTGTGTATCAGAACGGGTCGGCTGTCTTCGGGGGCACCGTTCCGCACTCGACCGCAAGCAGTGAAAGTAATCGTTTCGCTGGCGTCGGGCATCCTGTCGTGCGCGACGAGCGACTACATCGAGATTTTCGCGACGTCGTCTGCGTCGCTCTCGGGTGCTGTCGCCAGCCTGACCAGCGTCCGCGTCGCGTAGGGGCTCTCTGCGTGTTGGACCCACGACGCCATTAGCGCTCGGATGACCGCCGTGCGTGGGTGCCATGGATCAAGCTGAACGCCCCGGCGGGGCGCTGGCCAGCGCTCGTTCCCTGCGTAGTTACGGGCCGGCGGAGTGCGCTGGGCGAGCGTGGTGGGACGGCTGAGTGACGATCTGGACATAGCGTGCGGCGACGAGGCAGGCGATCAGTCCGAGTAGTCGTCTGAGCGCGCGTTCAGGCAGTCGGCTTTGGAGCCGTGCGCCCAGGTAGCTGCCGAGAAATCCGCCCGCGCCGAGGAACGCCCCGAGCGCCCAATCGGGAGCGATCGTACCGCCGTGAGTGCTCTGCAGGATCTGGTAGGTAACGATCCCACCGATCGAGGTCAGGAACGTGGCCGCGAGGGTCGCGGGCGCAACCTCGTAGGCGGAATAGCCAAGCGCGAGCAGGATCGGCGCCAGCAGCGACCCGCCGCCGATCCCATAGATCCCGCCGACCGTCCCGATTGCGAGCGACAGCGCCCAGATGAGTTGTCGAGCTCGGCGGGAGGGCGCCGGCAGCGCGGGGGTGAGGCGCTGGCTGCCGAGCGCGAGCCACAGCCCGAGCGGGAACAGCACGCAGGCAGCCACGAGCGTGAACGCGCGGCTGCTGGAGAGCAACTCGACGCGGATGATCGCGCCAGCAACGACGCCGGGCAGCGTGCCCGCAACCAGCAGCCACGTAAGAGTGTTCACCAACCGCCGCTCGTGCCAGAAACGCAACAGCCCTCCCGGGACCGAGGCGACGTTGAACAGCAGGTTGGTCGGTGTCACAGCCGGGCTGGGAACGTGCAGGACACTCAGCTGGATCGGTAGCAGCAGCACCGCGCCAGACACTCCGGCCGGTGTCGTCACCAGCGCTACCAGGAACGCGCACACGGCGCCGACTGGCCATTCCCACGGCATCCCGACAGCGTATGCGTTCAGGCCGGGTTCGCCGGCTCGAGCTGCCATGGATCAAGCTGGACCGTCCCACCGCGGCTCGGGCCAGCGCTCGCGCGCCCGCGCTGCCGACGACGAGCCGGGGCCAATGGGGCTCGAGCAACGCGAAGCCCCGCCTGGGAGACGGAGCTTCGCCCGCGCGTTTGCGATGGTCAGCGAGCGGATCAGGTCGATAACCATGCAGTTAGCTGACATCTGCTGGTAAATGGTGTTCGCGAGCTGGTAGCTACTGGCTGCCGCCTCGTTATCGCCCGCCGTAGTCGGCGTCGCTCGCCCCCGCCATCCCGTCACCCAGCAGAGCGCGATCTTCCTCACCGACGCCGAGGCAACCGCGCTGGCCGGCCACCCCGGACGAGTCGACGCGATCGGCCTGCTCGCCGGGCCCGGCTTTGACATCAACCGCGTGCGCGCCGCCGCTTCGGGAGCACAGGTGCTCACCGGCGCGGCCCGCGGGCAGGGCGAATACCCCGAGCTCAACGCGACCCGCACCACTCTTATCCCCGTCACAGCGGCCTTCGGCGGACTCGCGCTGTTCATCGCCATGTTCGTCGTGGCCAGCACGCTAAGCCTCTCAATCCAGCAGCGCGAGCGCGAAATCGCGCTGCTCAGGGCGGTGGCCGCGACGCCCGGGCAGATCCGCCGCATGATCGCCTGGGAAGCGGCGATCATCGCCCTGATCGGCTCGGCCGCCGGGATCTGGCCCGGGATCGTGCTCGGCCGCACGCTCGCACACGGGCTCGTGCGCCACGGCATCGCCCCGCCGAACTTCGCCCTCAACTACGACTGGCTCCCCGCCGCCGCCGTGATCGGCTGCGCGGTCGCCACCTCGCTGCTCGCCGTCCTGGCCGCCGGACGGCGCGCCGCCAAAGTGCCGCCCACCCTCGCGCTCACCGACGCCGCGGTCGAGCCGCGGCTGCTCGGCCCGGGGCGGATCATCGGCGGGCTGCTCGCGCTCGCCGGCGCCGTGCCGCTGTTCACCGTGTCGGTCACCACCAGCACCCCCGACACTGCCGCGGCGACAGCGGAAATGACCGCGATCCTCCTCGTCGTGGCGGTCGGCTTCCTGGGACCGATCTTCGCGTATATGGTCGCTCGGCTGCTGGCGCCGACGCTCGGGGCGATCTCGCCCGTCGGCGGCTTCCTCGCCTCCGCCAACCTGCGCACCGCCGCCCGGCGCTTCTCCTCGGCCAGCACCCCACTGGTGCTCACCGTCGCCATGAGCTGCACGCTGCTGTTCAGCACGACCACCATCGAGCACGCCATCACCCAGCAAAGGCACGCCGGGCTGACCGGCCAGCTCGCCCTCACCACCACCGGTCCGGGACTGCCCACCGCAGCGCTGAGCGACGTGCGCGCCACCCCCGGAGTACGCTCGGCCGTCGCGCTCACCTCGACCACGCTCGGCCCCAGCCTGGGCGACTCCGACGATACCCTCCCCGCCCAGATCCTCGCCGGCGGGCAGGGCGGCGGCCTCGACGTCGGCGTCACCGCCGGATCCCTGAACGCCCTGCACGGCAACACGATCGCGCTCGGGCGCCACCGCGCCAACGCCGCCCACGCCCACATCGGCGAACGCGTCCAGATCATGCTCGGCGACGGCACACTCGCCCACGCCACCGTCGTCGCGATCTACAGCCGCGACCTGGCCTTCGGAGACGCTCTGCTCTCCTCCGAGCTCGCCGCCGGCCACCAAACGATCCCGCTGCTCGGGACGATCCTCATCCAAACAGACCGCCCCGCCGCGGTCGCCCGGCGCCTCCACGCCCTCGCTACGCGGTATCCCGGACTGAAGATCAGCAACCGCGCGACGCTCGCCACCGCCACCGACGCCGACCGCGAGATGAACCGCTGGTTCGGCCCCCAGTTCGTCGCCGAGATCTTCGCCTTCACATCAATCGCCGTGATCACCACGCTCATCATGATCGCGCTCGGGCGCCGCCGCGAGCTCGGGCTCCTGCGGCTCGTCGGCGGCACCCCCCGCCAAGTCCGGTCAATGGCCCGGTGGGAGGCCGCCCTGATCATCACCATCGGCCTCGGCCTCGGCCTGGCGATCGCCGCCATCGCGCTGCTACCACTCAGCCAGGCGCTCAACGGCGGCCTCCCAAACATACCCGCGAGACCATTCGCCGCGATCCTCGGCATCTCAGCACTCCTGGCGCTCTTGGCCCTTGCGCTGCCAACCAGACGAGCGCTCCGCGCCCGGCCCGCTGAGGCGATCGGGGCGCGAGAGTAGACCTCCGGTCGGCGCCTGGCAGCTCGCAAGCGTCCCTGCCCGGGGGATTCACCACCTTCGAATCCCGCCCCAACACTCGAGGCACATCAAAACCAGCCCATTTGCAGGACCTTTGGTGGGCACGGTTGGGTTCGAACCAACGACTTCTCGCGTGTGAATCGTTACCGCAGTCACGCCTCGAGGGCTTGATGTTCCTGCAAACCGAGCGGTTATGGCGCCGAATTGCAGGACGCCGATTTCGGCCTATTTGCGGTGTTTTCGGCTGCATTTGGCACCTTGAGCGACCTCGGGGTGCAATTGAAGGCCGGGCGTCCGGATGCTGCGAGGACCGGTGGCGTGATCTGCGCCATCGGCTACAATCCGTAGGGTGATCGTCGAGCTTCCTCTTGTCACGGCGGCCGAGATCGCGGCCGAGTACCGCCCCGGCGGCGAGGCGACGGTGAAGGCCACCTTGAGGCGGCTGCGTGAGCGCGAGCTGATCAGCGCAGGGGTGGCTGAACACCCACGCGGAGCGGCGGGCAGGGTCGCCGGCGTCTGGCACGTGTACTCGGCTCTGAACCTCGATGCGGTCAGAGCCGCTCGCGCGCACGACGAACGAGCTGCGAAGGCCATCGCCAAGCGGGCGGCGCGGATCGAGCGCCGTCGCGCGACCGTCGAGTTCGTCCGGCGGCTCGCCGAGCTGGGCGGCTCGGCGAGCTTGCGCCGACGGTTCGAGTGGGCGTCATCGCTGGACGAGCAGCTCCGCAAGGCGCTTGTCGATGTCATCGCCGAGACCGCGGCCGAGCGCAACCGGCTGGTGCACGATCCAGCCGCTGTGCCCCGGCTCGCGCTCGTGGCGGCGATCCACGGCGAGCTTGCGGAGCTGATGCTCGAGGGCGCAGAAGCGCCGGTGTCGATTCCGATCCCGGACCTTGAGCTGCTCGACTCGGCGTTCGTGGGTGCGGCGCTGGCGCTGCGGTTCGAGCGGTTCGGGCGCGGGCAGACGCTGCTGAAGGCGGCGCCTGCGATCAACCTTGACGGGGGTGACGATTCGCGGATCTATCCGTACGAGCGTCCGTTGCCCGACGCGGACACGCCGATCGCGCTGGCGGGCGCGGTCGCAGCGGCGCCGACGATGCGCCGTCCGCGCAGGATCTCGATCGCTGGGCCGCGCTGAGCGGTGGAGCTTCCGACCCCGGCGGCCCGGTATCTCGGGGTTGGCGATCGTGAGCTGCTCGCCGGGATGCGGTGCAGCACGGGCGCGTGGTTCGAGGATGACGTCGAGACGTTCATCCACGCCAGGCTGGTTGACTACCACGACTGGCGTCAGCCGCATACCGATCACACGATCGTCGGGCTCGAGCTCGCCGACCATGGCCTGATCGCGGTCGGCTCGCACGAAGAGGAGTTCGTACGCGAGAGCGGCGAGCTCGTGACCTCCAACTACCTCGAGTGCGCCGCGGTCAGCACCAACCTCCAAGGTGCTCTGCTCCCGGTTGCGGCCGTTGCAGGCGAACGACCTACGGGCCTTCGTCGCGTACCGATCGCACCCCTACGTCGCCCCGCACCAGTCATGGGACCGACCCCACGTATGCCATGAACGACGCGGAGGCGCTGCTGGCCGCGCAGGCCCATGTCGCGTTCGGCACGCCGGGGGTGTGGGTGCAGGTTGCTGCGCTTGATCGGGCGAGCGGCGAGCTCGTCGGCGACTGCGCCGTCCACGTCCTGGCGGACCAGCCGGCGACCGCCGAGGTGGGCGTCACGCTCGCGCCTGAGCACCAGGGCTCGGGGTTGGCGACCGAGGCCCTAGGCGCGATCGTCTCGACCCTGTTCGAGGTCCATCACATGCACCGCGTGTTCGGCGAGGTCGATGACCGCAATACGGCGGTGCAGAACCTCTTTGGTCGTCTCGGCTTCCGCTGCGAGGCGCGCCAGGTCGAGGCGGGCTGGTTCAAGGGCGAGTGGACCACGGTCCGCGTCTACGCGACGCTGGAACGTGAGTGGCGGGCTGTTCGTAGCTGACCGTCATCGGCAGTCCCTAGGTCCCACAGCCGGTCTACGCTGACCCGATGTCCGTGCTGGGCACGAAGCTGCACTTGCCTTCGCCTCGTCGCCGGCTGGTGGCGCGCGCCCGCATCACCGATCGGCTACGTGTCGGCGGAGGCGAGGGGGCGAGGCTGGTGCTGGTCGCGGCGCCGGCTGGGTTCGGCAAGACCACGCTTCTGGCGCAGTGGCTGGCGGCGGACGGGTCGCAGTGCAGGGTGGCGTTGGCTGGCGCTCGACCCAGGCGACGCTGACCTCAGACAGTTTCTGATCCACCTCGTGGCCGCGATTCAGGTCGCCGATCCTGAGGTGGGCGTTGAGGCTCTCGGCCTGCTGGCGGCCGGCGGAGCCACGCCGCCCGAGGATGTCCTGGTCAGCCTGATCAACGATCTCGACCTCCTCGCCGGCTCTACGGTGGTGGCGCTGGATGACTACCACGTCATCGACTCGGCCGCGATCCATGAAGCGGTGGCCTTCCTGTTGGACAACCTGCCTCCGCAGGTCACGCTGGCGATGACCACTCGGGCTGATCCGCCGCTGCCGCTGTCCCGTCTGCGTGCGCGTGGCGAGCTCGTGGAGGTGCGGGCCGCGGACCTCAGGTTCACCGCCGAGGAAGCGGAGGCGTTTCTCAACGAGGTGATGGGTCTGCAGCTGGAGCCAGCGCTGGTGGCAGCGCTCGAGGCGCGCACCGAGGGGTGGGCGGCGGGGTTGCAGCTGGCCGCGCTGTCGGCCCGGACCCATGCCGCCGCGGCCGAGGGGTCTGGAGATGTCGCTGGGTTCGTCGCGGCCTTCTCTGGAAGCCATCGTTTCGTCCTTGACTATCTCGTTGAGGAGGTTCTGGGGGGTCAGCCGGACGAGGTCCGCGAGTTCTTGCTCGGTACCTCGGTGCTCGGTCAGATGACGGGCGCTCTCTGCGATGCCCTGACCGGTCGCGGCGACGGTCAGGGGATGCTGGAGACGCTTGAGCGCGGGAATCTGTTCGTCGTCCCGCTGGACGATGAGCGGCGGTGGTACCGCTATCACCACCTGTTCGCCGACGCGCTGCGTGCCCGTCTGGCGGCCGGGTATGCCGACCGCGTCAGTGAGCTGCACGCCGCGGCCAGCCGATGGCTCGCGGAGAACGGGCTGCTGAGCGATGCCGTTCGGCACGCGATCGTGAGCGGCGACCATGAGCACGCCGCCGATCTCGTCGAGCTCAGCCTGGCGGACATGCGGCGACGGCGCCAGGACCGCATCCTTCGCGATTGGCTGGTCGCGCTGCCTGACGATGTCGTGCGTCGACGGCCGCTGCTTGCGATGTTCATGGGCTGGAGCCGGCTCTCGGCCGGTGACTTCGACGGGGTGGACGAGTGGCTCGACGCCGCCGAGGCTGGCCTGGACACGACGCCGCGGTTGACGGTTCCCCCGGCGGGCGCGCTGGCCGCGGCGGCGAGGGACCGGGAGGCTGAGGTCCGTTCGCTCCCGGCCATGATTGCCGTCTACCGAGCCTCGGTGGCGCAGGCTCGGGGCGATGTCGACGGCACGGTCGCACATGCACGCCGGGCGCTCATGCTGGCCGGGCCGGAGGACCACTTTCCGCGCGGTGCTGCCGCCGGGTTCCTCGGTCTCGCGGCGTGGGCCGCCGGCGACCTGAGAACCGCGGTGGACACGTTCACCGCGGCGGTCACCAGCCTGCACGCGGCGGGCATGGTCGCGGACGAGCTCGGTGGGACCGTCGTGCTAGCGAACCTGTGGCTGGCGCGCGGACGTCCCGTGCAGGCGCGCCGGCTCTATGAACGCGCGCTGGCCGCGGCCGAGAGCCACCCCGCTGTCCTCTCCACCACCGGCGACCTGCACGTCGGCCTCGCGGACGTCCTGCGCGAGCAGGGCAGCCTTGATGCGGCCGCGGAGCACCTCGAGGCTGCCCGCGAGCTTGGCGACCGGGCGTCGCTGCTGGAGAACCGGCACCGGTGGTACACCGCGAACGCTGCGCTGCTACGGGCGGGAGGCGACCTCGACGGCGCGGTCGCAATGCTCGACCAGGCCGAGCCGCTGTTCCTGCCCGGCTACTTCCCGGACATCCGGCCGATCGCTGCAACCAGAGCGCGGGTCCGGATTGTCCAGGGGCGCCTCGATGACGCGCGCGCGTGGGCACGCGAGCGCGGGGTCGCGCCGACCGATCCCGCGAGCTACCTGGCCGAGTACGACCTGCTCACTCTCGCTCGGCTGCTGATCGCCGAGGGTGACCCGCGCGAGGCGCTGGACCTGCTTGATCGGGTCCTCGATGCCGCGCAGGCGGCAGGCCGCGACGGCACCCTGATCGAGGCGGGCATCGTGCGGGCGCTCGCACACCACGCGAACGGCGAGATCGACTCGGCAGCGACGGACCTGTCTGCTGCTCTCGCCGACGGGGTGCCGGCCGGCTACCGCCGGCTGTTCCTCGACGAGGGGCAGCCGATGGCGCGGCTGCTCGGACAACTCGCCCGCGCTGGGGCGCACGACGTACGGGCGCACGCCGAGCGCCTGCTGGCCGCCTCACACAGGCCGCCGGCGCCAGCGCCCACCGGACGTGGCGCTGAGGACGAGCTCAGCGAGCGCGAGCGGGACGTGCTGCGCCTGCTGGCGACCGAGCTCAGCGGGCCCGAGATCGCGGGGCACCTGTACATCTCGGTCAACACGCTGCGCACCCACACCAAGCACATCTTCCAAAAGCTCGACGTCAACACCCGCCGCGCCGCGGTACGTCGAGCCATCGACCTCGACATTCTCTGACCGCTCCGCGGCCGAATCACCACCCTCAATCACATCATCGTGTGATGTGCGCTCACCACATCGATTCCTAAGTTGTCGACATCGCCGGACACCCCGCCCGGCACCGACACAAAGGAGTCCGCCGTGAGCACGACCACCACTAGCCGATTCACCGCGATCGCCGGTATCTGCGCCGCCGCCGCCGGGGCCATCTTCATCGGCGTCCAGATCAACCACCCGCCGGCCGACGTCGCGCACCTCGTGACCAGCGAGATGACGATCCGCATGACCGCGAAGGTTCTGTTCTGCGCCCTGGCGCTCGCCGGCCTCGCCGGCATGTTCATCCGCCATCGCGATCAGTTCGGCCGCCTCGGGCGCGTCGGCTACTCGCTGGTGAGCGTCGGCTTCGTCGCCATGCTCGTCCAGGAGTGCATGATCGGCTACTACCTCCCGACCCTCGCCCACTCGAAGCCCGTCTACGTCCAGCACGTCCTCAACGGGGCGATGGCTCACGGCGCAACCAGTGGCATCGGAGCGTTCCAGGCGCTGTTCCTGATCTGCGGCATCGGTTACTCGCTCGGCGGTCTGCTGTTCGGGATCTCGCTGTTCCGTGCCGGCGTGCTGTCTCGCGCGGCTTCCGCGCTGTTCGCCTACGGCACCGTCTCCGCGCTCGCACTGTCCATGCTTCCGGAGTCCTTCGATCGCCCGTTCGCAGTGCCTGTCGGCATCGCACTGATTGGCCTCGGTGTCTCGTTGTGGCGGGACGGGCACCGCCAGGCCGACATCGTCGGTGCTGCCGGCACCATGCGAGTCGCGCAGGCGGCGACCCGGTAAGCGGCACGCTCCCGCTCCCGCCGGTCCCGGCACCTGGTCTGGCACCGCCGTGCCGGCCAGGTGCCAGCCGCGGTTTGCGGCCTCGCCACCGTCACCGCCTCGCACTCGCAAAATCCTCAACAAACCCAACCACTCCCATGAACACCGCCACCAAGACATACGCCATCCGCGTCGACGGTCACCTTGACGACCACTGGTCGGCCTGGCTCGGCGAGCTCGACATGACCCGCAACGACGACGGCACGACCACCATCACCACTCAGATCGCTGACCAAGCGCAGCTCCACGGTCTGTTCGCCGGGCTGCGCGACATCGGCGCCGTCATCACCGAAGTCCGCGCCACCGATGCGCCCGTCTCAGCCGCGAAACCTTCGCAAACCTCGACCTGTCCGTCGCCATGACTGACGGCCGCAGCGTTCTACAAATTCGCGACGGCAACCGTGTCATCCACACGCCTACGACGGACCCAGAGGCTCGCAAAGATCAGGGAGCAGGTCTGAGGTCGACAAGCGGCCAAGGCCTCCTATGCGGGACAGAGGGCAGTGCCGACGGCGGATTTGTTTCGATGCGCGCCCTGGCGTGTCGGCAACCCGGGCCTTCGTCGCAGCCAGACAGAGAGACGCGCTGGGGATTCACGCGAATCCGGGCGGGACGCCACCCCGTCGATGCAATACCTCGGCTTCAGACCCATGCAACACAAGACGCCATGATCCGCTGTCGCGCACCCTGAATTGCACCTCGGGCGACTCGCCCTCTCCGAGTCCCGGCAGCGACACTCGAGGACAGAGCAAAACAAGCCCATTTGCAGGACCTTTGATGGGCACGGTTGGGTTCGAACCAACGACTTCTCGCGTGTGAAGCGAGCGCTCTCCCACTGAGCTACGCGCCCTGGGTGCGCCGATTCTACGCCGACGCTGGCAGCGGCGGGCGACCACGGTCCTCCTCGCTCGGGTGCGCCGCGTGCCGATGAGCGGGAGCAGGCCCGCGCGATGAAACACATGGTGGCACCCATTGAGCCGGGAGGCGGCCGGTGCGACGGTGGTGAGGTCATCTCTGACCAGGGAAAGCCACATGAGCATCGCCATCATCGACACTCGCAAGACCACTCCACGCCCGGCGGCCACCGTCGGGGCGGGGCCAACGGCAGCGCGGCTGCCGCCGGTGGACGTCATGGTCGTCGATGATGACCGCGACGCGACCTACAGCCTTTGCGCACTTCTCTGGTGGCGCCCGGGCATCCACGTCGCAACGGCGACCAGCGCCGACGTCCCCGATGTTGTGCTGCTGCAGCGGCCGGCCGTGTGCCTCGTCTCGGCCGAACTCGGCCCGTGCTTCATGTACCGGCTCCACGAGCTGCCCCACGGGCCACGAGTGCTCGCGTACACGGATTACCAGGGCTCCGAGCTCGATGGTGAGGCGGTGCTCGCGGGCGCCGCTGGGAGCGTATGGCGCTACGGCGACCCCGACGAGCTGGCAGACACGATTCGGCTCGTTGCGGCCGGCGGGAAAGCGTTCCCGGCCCTGATTCCCGAGACGATCGACGGCCTGATCGATCAAGTCGAGGATCGTGACCGACCCATCGCCGCGCTGCTGCTCCTCGACACACCACTCGACGAGATCGCCAGGATTCTCGGGATCAGCGCGCGCGCCGCGGTGTCGCGGCGCCAGCGGATCATCAAGCGACTCGACCCCACAGCCGCCGACCACGGGCTGACCGAGCGGGCAGGCACCTCCAGCCCACCCTGCACTAACCCGCAGCAGCACGCCGGTTGCGGCTAACCAAAGCCTCCGCTCGACGTGAGTGGGGTCCGCCGGGCGAGGTTCGGCATGTAATCGTCGAGGAAGATGCGCGCCACCAATTCCTGGCGCGACGAGACGCCGGTCTTCTCGAAGAGGTTCTTGATGTGGTCCTGGACCGTGTAGGGGGAGAGAACCAGCGCATCGGCGATCTCGGGATTTGTCAGGCCCTGAGCGAGCAGGGTCGCGACCTCGCGCTCGCGCGGTGTCACGCCGTCTGCCTCGAGTCGGATGGCCGTCGACTGTCGACTCGACGCGCGCTCGAGCACGATTGCCACCCGACCGTCGGCGCGTCCCTCGGGGAGCGAAGCATGGAGGGTGACCCAACCCGATGACGTGGGCACGGCGACGGCCTCGCCGTCAACCACCGTCGAGCTCGTCTTGCTGCGGGTGAACGCGGCCAAGGCGAGCACCGGCGTGGGAGGCGTCTCGCCCCCGTCCGCACGCTGACGCTCCATCGCCGCGAAGAGCTCACGTGCCGGCGGCGTGATCATCTCGATCTCATCGCGCGGGCCGAGAAGCACGAAGCCGGGCGCCGATGCGCCTGTGGCCGCGCGGGCGGCATCGAACCGAAGCGAGGTGCGAATCCCGTCGGCGATCAGTCCGACGACACTTGCCAGAGCGGCGGCGTCCTGCGCCGTGAAGTCTTCCTTGTCGTCGCGGCGCGCGAAGTGCACCGCGCCCCATGCGCGGCCGCGACTCACAAAGGCGGCGCGCATCTCGAACGGAATGCCGGATGGGGCGAGTAGATCGTTGTAGCGGGTGCTCCGCTCCGGATGACCCTTCGTGACCTGGCTGAGGATGCCGACGGGGATCCGGCGTGCGGCGAGGTCCGCGAACGTGTTGACGTCGGGGATGAAGTACTCGCTCGCGATCAATTTCGCGCCGGCGTCGACAGCTGTCGGCTGCGTGTAGACGCCCGAGCTGATCAGTTCCTCCGGCGCGTCGCTGGTGATCAGACGGGTCTGCGGATCGAGCGTATGCCAGCAGCCCGCGTCGCAGTCGAACACGCGTCGCAGCCGGCCCCCAACCTCGGCGTAGTAGCGCTCACGCGGCAGGCCACGACGCCCCAGCGCCGCCACGTCGTCGATGAGCCGCTCAATCTGCCAGCGTCCTGCGGGCACTGCGCGAGTATGCCCCGCGGCGCTGTCGCTGTCCATCCGGCGCAGAAAATATCCCCGCGACTGAGGGATCGACGGCGCCGTTGCACTGGCGCATGCTTCCCGGCAGACATCGACCACGCCGTAGGAGGCAAGCAATGGGCCTGACCAGCACCCCGAACACCGATACTGCGCCGACGCCGGGCGGCGCGGCGAGCAAACCAATCGTGCTCGGGCCGGGCGAGGGCGAGGCACGGTGGTTCCTCGGGACGCTCGTGACGATGAAGTCGTCGAGCGAATCCACCGCCGGACGCGTTGCGGTGATGGAGAACTATGGCGCTCGCGGGAGCGGGTCGCCGCTGCACGTGCACCGCAACGAGGACGAGTGGTTCTACGTCATGGACGGCGAGCTGACCTTCTGGGTCGGCGGGCAGGTCATCACGGCGCCCGCTGGGTCGTTCGTGTTCGGCCCTCGCGATATCCCGCACACGTTCACGATCAGCTCCGAGCACGCCAGGTTCCTGCTCGTGACCGAGCCGGCCGGGTTCGAGGGGTTTGTGCGGGCGTTGTCCGAGCCGGCCGAGCGATTGGAGATCCCGCCGGCCCCGACCACGCCGCCCGACATGGCTCCGATGGTTGCGCTCGCCGCTGAATACGGGATCGAGATCCTCGGTCCGCCTGGGATTCCCGCCTAAGTTCCGGGTTCGGTGCCCCCCGACGCGGCCAGGCGGATGGACTCGATCAGCGCCGCCAGCGCGAGCCAGCCCCGAAACTCGGAAGCACTGGGCGCGAGGAGCCGACCGGCAATTGGATCAGCGTCTCCGTCAAGCTCGAGCACGATCTGGATCGGCATGTCACGGGAGCATGGCCGCCCGCCGCGTTGTTCGCATCGGGGAGGGTCCCTTGAGTTACGCTCGTCGGCGAGGAGATGCTGGAGCGGAGGTACGAGCTTGAGTCGGTCGCGGACTGGTTGTTGCAGGCCAGCGACGGCCATGGGCGGCTGGGAATGATCTTGGCCGGCGCTGGCCTTGGCAAGACGGCGCTGCTGGACGAGGCGGCGCTTGTTGCCGCCCAGCGGGGCGTCCGCGCGCTGAGCGCTCGGGGGGGAGAGCTCGAGCGAGATATGCCGTTCGGCGTCCTGCGGCAGCTATTCGAGACCGCCGTCCGCGCGCTCAGGCCTGCTGACCGGAAGCGCGTGTTCGCAGGTGCCGCCGCCCCCGCGCAGTTCTTGCTTGATCCGACCGACGAACCGGTCGGAGGGGGAGACCAGCTGGCCGTGATCCATGGCCTGTATTGGCTCCCGGCCAACCTCGCCGACGCCACGCCGCTGCTGATCGCGATCGACGACCTGCACTGGGCCGATCCCCAGACCGGCCGGTGGCTTGTGTACCTGGCCAGCCGGCTCGTGGGCCTGCCGGTACTGATCCTCGCGGCGGCGCGCCCCGCCGATCGGGACGGTGAGGAGATGCTGGCGCGGATTGGGGCCACCCCGGGCGTGAGCTCGATCGAGCCTTGCCGCCGATCCGGCGGTCGTCGGCTGGCTCCGGGCCGCCGCCGACAGTGCGGTTCTCGCCGGCGCGCCCGATGCCGGCGCCCGATACCTCGAGCGAGCGCTCGAGGAGCCTCCCGGGCCGGACCTGGTCGCGCAGGTCAATCTCGAACTCGGCCGCGCGCTGATCGGCCTCGACAGCGGTCGGGCTGCCGCGAGTCTGGCCAGAGCCGCCGAAAGCCACGATGAATCGGTGCGACTCCTTGCCCACCGATGGCGGGCATACACGCTGTCCTTCGCGGGCCGGATGAGGGAGGCGATGGCCGTCTTCGACGCGGCCATCGCGCTGGCATCCACGGATTCAGAGGCAGCGCTGCATATGAGCGGCACCCGCGCATTCCTCGCTGCCTGGTGGGGCGAGGAGCCGAACCGTGCGGAGAGGCAGCGTGGTTTGCACAGGCGTGCCGTCAACCTGGCCGGCGACACGGTGGCTGAGCGGCAGGTGCTCGCCGCGGCTCGCGTGACGGGCCTGATGGCGGGCTTGGTGTCGGCTGATGAGGCGATGAAACGCACCCGCAGGATCAGCCGCACCACGATTGAGTGGGCCGATCGCGAGGGAGACGTGAGCCAGGGCGCCAGCGCCTTCGCCCAGCTCGTTTGTGACGCCCCGACCGCGGCCGACCTGTTCGAGAAACGCGCCATTCCGCAGTGCATCCGCGAGGGCAGGACCGTGGATCTTGGCTTTGCTCAAACCTGTTTGGCCATCATCCGGCTTCGCCATGGAGCGCTGGTGGATGGAGAGGCGACCGCGCGGACGGCATGGCAGCTGATGCGCACCGTCGGCGAGTCTGCGGCGGTTGTCTACTGGTGGTCGGCGGCAGCGCTCATCGACATCCTGATTGCTCGGGGGAAGTTGGACACGGCCGCAGCGCTGTTCGAACAGACCGGGTTTGACAAGTCAGCACCCACGGTCGTGATCTTCCCCTGGCCGGTGGCGCTGCGCGGAGAGCTGGCCCTCGCCCGTGGTGACACGGCCGAAGGCGTCCAAATCCTGCTCGACGCCGGGCGCTGGCTCGAGGAGCGCGGCTTTCTGACCCCGCCTACATTCCCTGGCGCGCCCGGGTGGCGCCGGCGCTGGCCATGCTGGGACGCCGCGAAGAGGCGCAGGTCGTGATCGAGCCGGCGGTTCGGCGGGCGCGCAAGTTCGGTGCCCCCTGGGCCCCGGGCATGGCACTCCGTGCTGCCGGGATGGTGAGCCAGGGAGCGCCGAGCATCGGTCTGCTGCGCGAAGCCGTTGCCGTGCTCGAGCCGTCGTCGTCCCGCTTGGAGCATGCGCACGCCCTCCTCGAGTTGGGGGCGGCTTTGCGCCGGGCCAACCAGCGCTCGGAAGCTCGCCAACACCTGCGGGTGGCGCTCGATATGGCCTATCGCTGCGGGGCCACACCGCTGGAGACCCGCGCCGCCGAGGAGCTGGCGGCGACTGGTGCGCGTCCCCGGCGCGTTGTGCTGTCCGGCGCTGATTCGCTGACCACGAGCGAGCGCCGAGTCGCCGAACTCGCCGCGAGAGGCATGTCAAACCCCGAGATCGCCCAGCAGCTGTTCGTGAGTCGCAGGACCGTCGAGGCCCACCTCAGCCACGTCTACCAGAAGCTCGATATCAGTTCACGAGCGCAGATCCCGGACGATCTGGCCGCTACAACCGCACCCAGTTCTCGGCGTGCTGGCCCCGCGTGATCCCGCGCAGATCGATGAGCAGACGGGCGTTGTGGGCGATCTCCATGTGATCGACGCCGGGGTGGGCGGTCACGAGCACGACTGCATCGGCGGCCGCCACCGCGGGTTGCCAGGGCACGCTCTCGAGCCCGAAATCGGGGAGCGAGGGGATGTGGGGATCGTGGTAGGAGAGCAGTGCCCCCTGCTGGGCCAGGACGTCCATGATGCGCAGCGCCGGTGACTCGCGCATGTCGCCGACCCCGCCCTTATAGCTGACGCCAAGGATCAGGATCTGAGAGCCCTTGACCGGCTTGGTCACATCGTTGAGCGCGCGCTCGATCCGCTGCACGCAGTGGTAGGGCATCTGTTGGTTGATCTTGCCCGCCAGCTCGATGAACTCGGTCGACATCTGGAACTCGCGCGCTCGCCACGTCAGGTAGAAGGGATCAACGGGCAGGCAGTGGCCACCCATCCCGGGCCCCGGTTCGAAGCGCATGAACCCGTATGGCTTGGTGGCGGCAGCGTCGACGACCTCCCAAATATCGATACCCATCCGCTCGGAGAGGATCGCCAGCTCGTTGACCAGCGCGATGTTGACCGAGCGGAAGATGTTCTCGAGCAGCTTGGTCATCTCCGCCGCCTCAGGTGTCGAAACGCGGACGATGTTGTCGCAGATCGCCCCGTACATTTCGGCTGCGCGGTCGGCACACGCAGGCGTCATGCCGCCGATCACCTTCGGCGTGTTCTGCAGGGCGAAATCGGTCCGCCCCGGATCTACGCGCTCGGGCGAGAACGCGACGTTGAAGTCCCGGCCGACGCGAAGGTCCGATTCCTCCTCCAGGAGGGGTACCAGCCGCTCCCGCGTTGTCCCGGGGTAGGTAGTCGATTCCAGCACCACCAGCTGGCCGTGCTGGAGCACCTGCCCGAGGGCCCGGCCGGCTCCGATGAGCGGGCCCAGGTCGGGCTCGCGGTTGGGGGTCAGCGGCGTCGGCACACAGATGATCACTGCGTCGGTGCGCGCCAGCGGTTGGTAGTGCGACGTGGCGGAGATCCGCGGCAGCACAGCCCGCAGCCGCTCGGACGGGATGTCTTCCACATACGACTCAGCGGCTTTGATCGCCGCGACCTTGCGCGGGTCCAGATCGACCGCGACGACGTCCACTCCCGCCTCTGCGAAGGAGACGACCAGCGGCAGCCCCACGTAGCCCAGCCCGATTACGCCCACAGCCATAGTCACTTCACGATAGCGACGCTCATCGTCGCGGAGGAAACTGACCGTGCACCCCCCGTCGAGATCGGTTCCCGGATCGCGTCTCCCACTTACGGCTCCGACCCGGCGCTCCCACTGCGCCTAAAGGTGACCGCTTAAGGCTGCTTCCTTCCGGACCTGACCTGGTTCACGGGCCTCCATCGCTGTGGGACCGGACCATCAGCACCGCAAGCAGGGCGCTGACCCGGGGCCTGCATCCCTCGAGGGGGAATTCAGCCCCGCTAAAGCGGATTGCGGGTTCAGGGCGCCGCTACGTCCCCGCCTAGCACGGTCAGCGGGGATGCTAGCGCTCGTTGAGTCCAACGTTGTTCCCGATAATCGGACACAACATTGGACTCATCCGAGAGCGCGCCGCGAACGCCCCCGCCACCGCGTCCCGAGAGCCACCGCGAGCGCCTCCGCCACCGCGACTAGACTCGGAAGCTCGTGTCCACCGGCCCCTCTCTGTACCGCCGCCACCGCCCGCGCACGTTCGCCGACGTCGTCGGTCAGGAACACGTCGTGCGCACGCTCTCCAATGCCGTGACCCAGGGCAAGGTCCACCACGCTTATCTGTTCGTGGGCTCGCGCGGGACGGGCAAGACAAGCATGGCGAAGATCCTCGCCGCTTGTCTCAACTGCGTGGAGGGGCCGACGGTGGCGCCGTGCGGCAAGTGCGAATCGTGCGTGGCCATCGCCAATGCCACGTCACTCGATGTGATCGAGATGGACGCGGCCTCGAACAACTCGGTCGATGACATCCGCGACCTGCGCGAGAAGGTGGCCTACGCCCCGGTCTCCGGGCGCCACAAGGTCTACATCCTCGACGAGGCTCACATGCTTTCGCCGCAGGCCTGGAACGCCTTCCTGAAGACGCTCGAGGAGCCACCACCGCGCACGATCTTCGTCCTCGCCACGACCGAGGCCCAGAAGGTACTGCCCACCGTGGTCGACCGCTGCCACCGGTTCGACTTCGGGCGACCCAGCGTCGAGCAGGTGGCCACCGTCCTCAGACGCGTGGCCGACCAGGAGCGGATCGAGATCGACGGCGGCGCGGTGGCGCTGATTGCGCGCCACGCCACCGGAAGCTTCCGCGACGCGCTCGGCACGCTCGAGCAACTCGTCACCTACGCCGGCGAGCAGCCGATCGAGTCCGCCGACGTGCTGGCCGTGCTCGGCGTGGCCGACGCCGAGCAGCTGTTCGGGGCGGTCGAGGCGATCGTCGCCCGCGACCCGGCGCAAGCGCTGCGCGCGGCGGCCAGGCTCGCCGAGTCCGGACGCGACCCAGGTCAGGTGTTGCGCGACCTCGAGGTGCACGGGCGCGAGCTCCTCACCGTCCAGGTGCTGGGCGAGGTCCCGCCGGAGCTCCGCATCACCCCGGAGCGCGACGCCCGCCTGGCCGAGCAGGCCGAGGCCCTGTCCGAAACTGATGCCGTCCGCCTGCTCGACCTCGTGGCCCAGGCGCTCGACGCCACGGCGAACGGTGCCCAGGCGCGGATCCAGCTCGAGCTGGTGCTGATCAAGGCGGCAGCGCCCGAGGTCGACCCGTCGAGCGCCGCCCTGCTGGCCCGGATCGAACGGCTCGAAGCTGGCCTGCCATCCGGCGGCGCCCTGCGCGCCGTGCCGTCAACCGACGGCCCAGAGCGACCCGAGCAGCCGGCCGAGCGGCCGCCGTCAGCGCAACGTCAGAGCGCCGCATCTCCCCAGGGAGCGGTGGCCCAGGCCGCGCCCGAGATCCAAGACGAACCAGAGACGCTGGATCTCGACACCGCGCTCGCCACGTGGCCGGCCGTGGTCGACACCGTGCGCGCGCGCAACGCGATGCTCGCCGCGCTGCTCGCTGACGCCCAGCCCGTCGCGATCAGCGAGCGCGACCTGACTGTCGCGTTCCCGGCCGGGGCCGCGTTTCTGAAACGCAAGGCCGAGCAGGACGACCATCGCCGGGTCACCGCGGAGGCGCTGCGGACGGTGACCGGGCAGGCGCTGGCCCTTCGATATGAGTTGCGTGACGACGCCGAGCTCGAACAGCAGGGCGGGACGCCGGCGCTCTCCGGGGAGGAGCTCGTGCGACGCTTCATGGAGGAGTTCGACGCAGAGGAACTCCTCGAACACGATGATCCCGATCAAGGCGAGGCCAGTTAGCGATGCCCCAACAACCCAACATGCAGCAGCTGCTCAAGCAGGCCCAGAAGATGCAACAGGACATGATCGCCGCCCAGGAGGCGCTCAAGGACGAAATCGTTGAGGCGTCGGCCGGCGGCGGGATGGTCACGGTCAAGGTGACCGGCGATCTGGAGGTCAAGTCGATCACGATCGATCCCCAGGCTGTCGATCCCGACGACGTCGAGCTGCTTGCGGACATGGTGCTCGCCGCCGTCAACGAGGCGCTGCGCTCGGCCCAGGAGCTGGCCTCCGACAAGCTCGGTGGGATCGCCGGGGGCCTCGGGGGCGGCCTGGGCGGTCTCGGGCTACCAGGAATGTAACCCGGCGTGTACGCCCCTCCGGTACAGCGCCTGATCACCGAGCTATCCCGCCTGCCGGGAATCGGCGGGCGCACCGCGCAGCGGCTCGCCTTTCACATCCTCCGGGCCGATGAGAGTGACGCCCTGGCGCTGGCCGAGGCGATCCGCGAGGTCAAGGAGCGGATCGGGCTGTGCGAGGTGTGCTTCAACCTCGCCGACGGTCCGCGATGTCGGATCTGCTCCGACGAACGCCGCGATCTGGACATCATCTGCGTCGTCGAGGAGCCCTCGGATGTGATCTCGATCGAGCGCACGCACGAGTTTCGCGGGCGCTATCACGTGCTCGGTGGCGCGCTGTCGCCCATCGACGGTGTCGACCCGGAGGATCTGAAGATCGCCGAGCTGTACGAGCGCGTGCACGACGGGGGCGTCAACGAGGTGGTGATCGCCACCAATCCGACCACCACCGGCGAGGCAACCGCGCTCCACATCGCCGAGGGGCTCCGCGCCGGCGGCGGCGAGGTCGCGGTCACCCGGCTGGCCAGCGGCCTGCCGGTGGGAGCCGACCTCGAGTACGCGGATGAGCTGACCCTGGGTCGAGCCCTCGCCGGTCGGCGCGCGGTGTGACCGCGCTCAGTCGGTCGTCAAAGGGCCGGCTGTCTCTGGCGTCGTGCGCGGCAGTTCGAGCAGCAGTCGCGCGCGAACGGCACAGCCCATCGCGTGCTGCGTCCATGGCACCAGCTGCGGCTGCGAGTGCGTCGCGCAGACGGTGCAGGTGACGTCGCGCTGCGACCGACCCGCCGCCGTTGTGAGACCTGGTGAACGATCCATCGTTCTGACCCCTCTTTCGCGTCCGTGGAGCTTTGTCCGACCCTAGGTCGGACGATCAACACTGTCAAGCGTAGCTGCGTTGATCTTCAGAAACCTTTCGTTTGGGGTCGGCGCCCGGAGCAGCCGACCCGCGCGACGGCCCGCGCGACTCAACCCGTAACCTGCCCCAACCAGTGGAAACGATCGTCATGAAGTTCGGCGGCACCTCGGTCGCCGACGCCGACCGGATCAAGCGAGCCGCCCGCCGGATCGTCGCCCAGCGCGAAGCCGGCCGCCGCGTCGTCGCCGTGCTGTCAGCGCGGGGCCAGACCACCGATGAGCTGATCGCGATGGCGCAGGAGGTCTCCGACCATCCGGACCCGCGCGAGATGGACATGCTCCTTTCCACCGGTGAGCGGATCTCCTGCGCGCTGTGCGCGATGGCCATCAACGATCTCGGCCATCGGGCGATCTCGCTGACTGGATCGCAGGCCGGGATCGTCACCGACACATCGCACACCAAGGCGCGGATCCTCGACGTCCGCGCCAATCGCATCCGCGAGGCCCTGGAGGAGGATCTGATCGTGCTGGTGGCCGGCTTCCAGGGCGTCTCGACCAGTTACGACGTGACGACGCTGGGGCGCGGTGGCTCCGACACCACTGCGGTGGCGCTGGCCGCGGCCATAGGTGCCGAGGTGTGCGAGATCTACACCGATGTGGCTGGAGTGTTCACGGCCGACCCACGGATCGTTCCCGACGCACGCAAGCTGCCTTACCTCAGCTTTGAGGAGATGCTCGAGATGGCCGCCTCGGGGGCGAAGGTGCTGCAGCTGCGCTCGGTCGAGTACGCGCGCACGCACAAGGTCCGGCTGCACTGCCGGTCGAGCTTCCAGGACGCCCCCGGTACCGTTGTGTTAGGAGAAGACGAGACGATGGAGCACCCACTGATCACCGCCGTGACCCATTCCAACGAGGAAGCCCGGATCACGCTCCTGGGCGTGCCCGATCGTCCGGGTGCGGCGGCGGCGATCTTTGGCGCCCTGGCGCGCGCCAACTGCAACGTCGACACGATCATCCAGAACGAGCCACTCGGCCAGGGACGCGATGCCGAGGTGTCGTTCACGATCTCCACCGAGGATCTCGAGGCCGCCAAGGTGGCGCTTGAGCCGGTGGTCCAGGATCTCAGCGTGGCGCACGTCGACACCGATCCCGAGATCGGCAAGGTATCGATCGTCGGTGCCGGGATGCGCTCACACCCGGGCGTCGCCGCCAAGGTGTTCGAGACCCTGGCCGAGGAGGAGATCAACATCGAGATGATCTCCACCTCGCCGATCAAGATTTCATGCGTGATCCGGTCTGAATCCGTCCCGCAGGCGGTCCGGGCCCTGCATACTGCATTCGGCCTGAGCGCCGCCGAGGTCCAGCGCGAGCGCCCGATCGGGCAGCAGGCCCGATGACCCGCGTCGCCGTGGTCGGCGCCACCGGCATGGTGGGCACGACGATGCTCGAGCTGCTGCGCGAACGCGCGTTTCCCGCTGAGGAGATCGTCCCCTTCGCCACCGAGCGCTCGGCCGGCAAGGAGGTGCAGGGTCTGACCGTGCGGGCGTTGAATGGCGGCGCCGACCTCACTGGCTTCGACGTCGTGCTGTTCTCGGCCGGTGGCGGCACCGCGCGCGAATGGGCGCCGCGGTTCGTGGCCCAGGGGGCTACCGTGATCGACAACTCCTCCGCCTTTCGGCGCGAGCCCGATGTGCCCCTCGTCGTCGCCGAGGTCAACCCGCACGCGCTGAAGGACCACCACGGTCTGATCGCCAACCCGAACTGCTCGACCATGCAGATGGTCGTGCCGCTGGCGCCGATCCAACGGGCGGTCGGGATCGAGCGTCTCGTCGTGGCGACGTACCAGTCGGTCTCGGGGACCGGTCGGGACGCCGTGGTCGAGCTCGACAACCAGGCCCACGCGTCGCTTCACGGGATGGACATGCCCGAGCCCGAGGTGTATCCGGAGCCGATCGCCTTCAACGTGATCGGC
Organism: uncultured Solirubrobacterales bacterium; assembly: GCA_963749545.1. Classification (GTDB taxonomy): domain Bacteria; phylum Actinomycetota; class Thermoleophilia; order Solirubrobacterales; family Solirubrobacteraceae; genus Palsa-465. Next base: position 114,577 of record CAVVNG010000014.1, on the reverse strand, counting down.
GCGGCGGGCACATTCGCCGAGGGTGAGGACCACACCGACGAGGAGCGCAAGATGATGTTCGAGACGCGCAAGATTCTCGAGGACGAGAGCATCGGCGTGGCCGTCACCTGCGTGCGCGTGCCGGTGCGAACCTCCCACTCCCTGGCGGTCAATGTCCAGACCCGCGAGCCGCTCTCGGTCGATGACGCGCGCGAGCTGCTGAACACCTTCCCCGGGCTGGCGCTCGAGGACGTGCCGACGCCGCTGCGCGCCGAGGGTCGCGATGAGGTGTTTGTCGGTCGGCTGCGTCGCGATGACTCGCACCCGCGCGCCCTCAGCATGTGGATCGTCAGCGACAACCTCCGCAAGGGCGCCGCCACCAATGCGGTCCAGATCGCCGAGTTGGTGATCGGAGCGCCCAAGGTCGCCGCGGTTGCCCGAGTCTGACCAGCTCTACGAGGTGATGTGCTGCGCGCCCTCCACGCGCGAGTTCACCGACGATCAGGTGCCGCGCGAGGTGATCGAGCGCGTCCTCGACAACGCCCGGTTCGCCCCCAGCGGCGGGAACCGCCAGCCCTGGCGCGTGATCGTGGTGAGAGACCGCGACACTCGCCGTCGGCTGCGCGAGCTGTATGCCGAGCCCTGGCGCGCCTACACCGAGGAGACCGGGGCGCGGGCGCTGCTTGAGGGCCGGGCCAGCGGGGTGCCGCCCGGACGCTTGGAGATGCTCCGCCGGGCCGATGCGTACGCGTACAGCTTCGATTCCGCGCCCGTGCATCTCGTCATCTGTGCGGTCATCGATTCGCTGGCCGTCGTCGATCGAACCCTGGAGCGACCGAGCATCGTCGCCGGCGCGTCGGTGTATCCGTTCGTACAGAACATCCTCCTCGGCCTCCGCGCCGAAGGCTACGGGGCGTCGTTCACGACCCTGCTCACGCCGGCCGAACCGCAGGTCCTGGAGCTGCTGGGAGTTCCCGATGGGATCGCGCTGGCCGGCCATATCTCGGTCGGCGTTCGCGAGCGACCGTGGCCCGAGCGCCTGAGCCGCAACGAGGTCAGCGAGTTCGCGTTCGGCGAGCGCTGGGGCGGGCGCTGGTAGCGCTCAGATGCGGGCGCGGAGCTCGCACGGGTAGCGGTCAGATCCGGGCCGGAGCTCGCGCCGGGTCCCGACATCGAGCTTGCGATCGACGCGACGTGCGTGCCTGCGGACGGTCTCGATCCCGACGTGGAGCGCGTCGGCGATCTCGGCGTTCGAGCGGCCATGACCACCCCCGGCGTTCCGGCCGCGACGACCGGCGACCCCCGAACCGGTTCCTCGATGGAAAACGTGACAAACCTCCCCACCCCGCCGAACCCCGGCCACATAAGCCCCTCCCACGTGCTTGTGCTTATGCGACCACAGTGCGCCGGCGGGGGATGGTTTGTCACGTTCCCGGTAGCGAGGCGGGCGAATGTGGCCAAACACCGCCACCTGCGACTGAACCCCTGTCACGTGTCCCGGTGGCGACGCGGGCGCTCGGCGAAGCATGGCCGGATCGTTGGGTCGGGAGAGACCGCCCCGCGGCAAGCCAGGGCACATGCGCAGAGTCCTTTCAGCTCAGCCGGGGGGTTCAGTCGTAAAGGGGACGCGCAGCTCGGCGGCGCGCACCAATATTCCCGCGCGGCGACCGAATTTCCACCAGGGCGAGGCAGGGGTACCGCGCACAGCGGGGAGTGGGACCCCGCTCCTCGCATTTCATCACTCCTCGCGGGGCGGAATCTCGGCCTTGAGGCGCCGGCGCGCGGCCTCGATCCGCCGGTCCGCATCGGCGCCAGGCTGATTCCGCACGGTCACGGGCTCCGTCGCTCCCGAGCCGCGGTTCAGCGTCGAGGACAGGACCCGCCGCCAGCGCGCGATCACGCCGGCGCGCCCGCCACCACCGACGTCGACCAATCGATCACCGATGTCGGACGGACGATGTGCTTGTTCATTCCCAGCTCCTTGGGCGACAGCCCAAGGGCGAGACCGACGAGCTGGGGGAGGTGCAGCACCGGCAGCCCGAGCTCGCGGCCGACCACCTTCGCCGCTCCTGGCTGCTGCATGTCCAGGTTCAGATGGCACAGCGGACAGGGGACAACCAGGCAGTCGGCCTCGGCGTCGATCGCGTCGCCGAGATGGCGACCGGCCTGCGTGAGCGAGGCCTCCTTGTTCATCGTGATGACCGGAAAGCCGCAGCACTTGTAAACGCCGGCGAAATCGACCACGGTGCCGCCAAGGGCCTCGATCACCTGGTGCAGGTAGCGATCGCGGGGGTGCTCGTGATCGATCCCGAGCCGGGTGACCGGCCGGACGATGTAGCACCCGTAGAACGGCCCGACGCGGAGCTCGGTCAGGGGTCGCTTGACGCGCTCGCGGAGCGCGTCAAGGCCGATGTCCTCGACCAGGAGCCAGAGGAAGTTCTTGTTGGTGAGGCCCTTGTCGTAGGCGAGACCCTCCTCGGAGAGGTTGCCGTTCACATGGTTGCGGTAGTCGGTGTTGGCGTCGAGGCGCTCCTGACACTCGGACTGGGCTCCCTGGCAGGTCGAGCAGATGTTCATCATCAGCTCACCGTCCGTCCTCTGCGCCAGCGCGAACGTCCGTGCGTTCAGCGTGTCGGCCAGCTCCTGATTGTGTTCGGCGATCACCCCCGCGCCGCAGCACGCGGCCCGATCGAGCTCGATCAACTCGATGTCGAGCAGCGGTGCCACCTTGGCCATCGCCCCATGCAGCTCCGGCGTGAACCCGCGGCTCACGCATCCCGGCCAGTAGGCAACCTTCATGAGGTCTCGCTTTCGCTTGGAGAGGTGGTTGGCGAGGTCTCCTGGCCCGAATCCTCGGGCTCTTCCTCGCCAACGACGTACAGGTTCAGCTCAACCCTCTCCTCGCGCCCCTCGATCGCGTCGATCAGACGCTTGACCTCGCCCGGCGCCTTGTGCGGATGTCCCAGCGCCGTGCGGGGTGTCATCTTGCCGCGCGACAGCGCGGTGAACGCGAGTGGCAGCGCGCTCAACAGCTCGGGTGCCGCTCGCGGGTGGAACTTTCCGCCGTAGGAGTCCGGCAGCAGGTCGGCCTCGTTCAGCAGCCCGTTCCTGCGGATGTTCTTGACGAAGGCATGCTCGTGGCGGTAGCCGTTGTTGCGGTCGTTGATCTCGAAATCCGAGCCCGCCCGGCGCCGCAGCCGCATGATCTGGCTCATCGGCTCGACGCCCTTGGGGCAGGCGTCGATGCAGTTGAAGCAGTGTGTGCAGTCATAGATGCCGTGCTCGTCCTCAGACAGATCCTTCAGCCGCTCCTCGTGCTCGGCGTCGCGCGGGTCGCCCACGAACCGATAGGACTTGGCCAGCGCGGCGGGTCCAACGAACAGCGGATCGACCTCCATGGCCAGGCAATCCGATACGCACGCGCCGCATTGGATGCAGGCCACCGTCTGCGTCACGTCGACCATGTTCTCGTGGGGGACGATGTACTCCCGCTCGGGCACCGGCTCCTTGTTGATCAGCCACGGGGTAACCCGCTGGATCTTCTTCCAGTGCACCGCGTCCATATCGACGATCAGGTCCCGGATAACGGGCATGTTCCCCATCGGCTCGACCGAGATCACGTTGATCTCCTGGCCCTCTTCGGGCGGGTTCGGACCGGTGCGATGACCGCGCTCGGCCGCCTCGTCGAGATGGGTGTTGCACGCCAGTCCCGGCTTGCCGTTCATCCTTACGCCGCAGGATCCGCAGATCGCCTGCTGGCATGAACAGCGAATGCCGATCGACCCATCCTTGTCGTTGCGGATCTCGAGAATGGCGTCGAGCACCGACTGGGTTCCGGGCATGTCGACCGTGTGCTCGTCCCAGTGCGCCGTCTCCCCTGACTGGGGGTCATAGCGCCGGATCCGAAGCGTGTATTCAGGCATTAGTGGTCCTCCTCGCGAGCCCGCTCGCATTCGAGGCGCCCACGCGGCGCCTGGCCTCGTCCTCGGTCGCTCGCGTACCTTCCAGGTACGCCACGCTCCCTGCGTCCTCCCCAGGCATCCGCCTGTGCCGCCTCTCGGTGCGAAGCGTGCTCACGACGAGAACCACTTAGTAGGTCCTTTCCTGAGGCTCCCAGCGCGTGATCGTGACCTGCGAGTAGCTCACCTCGGGCACATCGGCTCCGTTGACGGAGATGTCGATGTGCTTGAGCCATTCGTGGTCATTGCGTTGGGGGAAATCGGTGCGGTACTGGGCGCCGCGAGACTCCTTGCGTTCGATCGCGCCGACGACGATCGTCTCGGCGCAGTCGAGCATGTAGTCCAGCTCGATCGCGGCGATCACGTCCTGGTTGAACACCGAGCCGCGGTCGTCGATCGCCGCCTTCGGGGCCTCCTCCTTGAGCCGGCGGATGATCTCGTGGGCCTTGTTCAGGCCGTCGGCATCGCGGAATACGGCCACGTACTGGTTCATCGTCTCGCCGAGCTCGTCCTTGATTGCTGCCACGCGGCGTCCACTCGGCTCGCGGTTGATGATCGCCGCGATGGTGCGCTCGGTGTCCTCGACCCGAGCCGTCGGAGTGACCGGCATCGGCATCTGTATGGCCTGCCTGGCTGCGTGATCGCCTGACCTGCGGCCGAAGATCAGCGTGTCGAGCAGCGAGTTGGCGCCCAGACGGTTTCCGCCGTGCACCGAGACGCAGGCCACCTCACCGGCGGCATACAGGCCGGGGATCGTGGTCTGGCCATCGACGTCGGTTTTCACGCCCCCCATTACGTAGTGCTGCCCGGGTTTGATGCGGATCGGCTCGCGGGTGATGTCGGTGCCGGCGAAATCGCGCCCGATATTTACGATCTCGCGCAGCGCCTCGAGGGTCCGCCGCCGCGGGACCTTGGTCACATCGAGCGCCACCGTGCCGTCCGGGAAGCCGCGACCCTCGTTGATCTCGGTCTGCTCGGCCCGGGACACGACGTCCCGGGAGGCGAGCTCGAGCTTGTTGGGGGCGTAGCGCTCCATGAACCGATCGCCCTCGGCATTGAGCAGCCACGCGCCCTCGCCGCGAGCGCCCTCGGTGATCAGCAGTCCGTTGCCGGCCAGTGTGGTCGGGTGGTACTGGACCATCTCCATGTCCATCAGCTTGGCCCCGATCCGGTACGCCTGGGCGATCCCGTCGCCGGTGACGATCAGCCCGTTCGTGGTCGGCTTGTAGGCCTGGCCACACCCACCCGTGGCCAGGATCACGTTCTTGGCGTTGAAGACCTGGAGATTGCCGCTGCGCAGGTTGCGGGCGATCGCCCCAACACACCGGCCCTCGTCGTCCTGGATCAGATCGGTGGTGAACCACTCCTCAAAGCGGTCGACGACCGCGTGGTGCTTCATCAGCTGCTCGTAGAGAACGTGCAGAAGGGCGTGGCCGGTGATGTCGGCCACGTAGTACGTCCGCGCCGCCGAGGCGCCACCGAATGCGCGCGTCCCCAGGTTGCCGTTCTCGTTGCGGTAGAAGGTGACGCCCGCGTGCTCGAGCCACAGGATCTCGTCTGGCGCCTCGCGGCACATGATCTCGATCGCATCCTGGTCGCCCAGGTAGTCCGAGCCCTTGACCGTGTCGAACGCGTGCGACTCCCAGGTGTCCTCCGGATTCAGCGCGGCGTTGATTCCTCCCGCGGCGGCAACCGAGTGAGAGCGGACCGGGTGGACCTTGGAGATAATTCCGACCGAGGCGCCGGCCTCGGCCGCGGCGAGCGCCGCCCGCTGACCTGCCAGCCCGGCGCCGATGATCAAGACATCATGTGAGGGCACGCAATCGATTCTATGTGCGCGGAGACCCGGGCGTCGTGTCGGCCTCAGATGGTCGTGGAATCGACCATCTACGCCACCGGCGACCCGATGGCCGACTGCAGCGCTCGCCGGACCTGGTCGACCGTGACCACGCCCCGCAGCACGCCCTCGGCATCGACCGCCATCAGCGCACCGAGACGGCCGAGCGACTCGGACGACAGGAGCTCGGTCAGCGGTCGGTCCTCGTTGACCCGCCAGCTCGACGCCTCGCCCGCGTCGAGCACGCCACCGATCGTCAGCCAGCCTTCGCCACCGTCCTGCGCAGCCTGGGCTCGCTCCTGACGGGCGATGCCCATGAACCGGCCGCTGGCGTCGATGACCGGGAACCATGACCATCCGTAGCGAAGGAAGTACTCGTCGAGGGCCTGAGTGACCGGCGTGGAGGCCTCGATGGCTACCGGTTGACGGTCCATGATGTCGGCCACTCGCACGCCCTCGATCCGCTCGCTGAGCGCGCTCTGCACCACCGCGCCCCGCGCCGAGGACCCGAGCAGGAAGGCCAGCGCCACCAACCACAGTCCGCCCAGCGATCCGGTCGAGAAGATCCAGGCCAGGCCCAGGCCCGCCAGCACGATCGCGAATCCCTGGCCCAGCAGGGCGGCGACCCGCGTTCCGCGCTGCTTGTCGCCGCTGATCTTCCACACGGCCGCGCGGGCGATCCGTCCGCCGTCGAGGGGGAAGGCGGGGACGAGGTTGAAGATCAGGATGAGGACGTTCATCAGCAGCAGCCAGCTCAGACTGAGGAGCACGGGCGTCACGCGGACGGTGTCGTCGAGTTGTGCCGCGTTGATCAGCCGGTGGGGCCCGACGATGGCCAGGTCGACGATCAGGCACAGCACGCAGAAGGCGAACGTCGCCGCCGGTCCCGCGGCGGCGATCTTGAACTCCTCCCCCGGCGAGGCGGCATCGCGACTCATCTGCGTGATACCGCCGAATAGGAACAGCTGGATCTGCTTGACCTCGACGCCCTGACGGCGAGCCACCAGCGCGTGCCCGAGCTCGTGCATGATCAGCGAGCCGAAGAACAGCAGCGCGGTCACGACGGTGGTGAGATATGCCACCCCGTCGGAAGAGTGCAGCGTCTGCCGAAACGGGCCGGACAGCCAGAAGATCATCAGGAACAGAATCAGGAACCACGTGGCATCAACTCCGATCCTGATTCCGAACACGTCCATCAGCTTGATTGAGCCCGAACGACGGAACATGCTGCAATGGTGGCACAGGCGATCGGCTGTCCGCCGGTGCTATTTGTGCAGGCGTCGAAGGGAACGCGAATGACTGACCAGCTCAAGGAACTTAAAATCCACCTTGCGGAGCTCGTGGATCTGCGAAATGCCGCCCAGTTGCTCGGGTGGGATCAGCAGACGATGATGCCCCCCGGCGGCGCTGAGGGCCGGGCCGAGGCTCTCGCCACGCTCGAGCGGATCAGCCACGAGAAGCTCATCGGTCCCCAAACCGGACGGCTGCTCGACGGCGCCGCCAGCGCCGTCAACGGCTCGGGGCCCGACTCCGACGACGCCCGGCTGGTATCGGTCGTCCGGCGCCACTACGAGAAGGCACGCAGGGTTCCGACCGACCTCGCCGGCCAGCTCGTCCATGCCGCATCGATCGGCCAGGAGGCCTGGGTGCAGGCGCGCGCGGACTGTGACTTCGCGTCGTTCGCCCCGCATCTGACGCGGAACTACGAGCTGGCCCGCCGCTACGCCGACTGCTTCGACGAGTTCGATTGCCCCTACGACGTGCTGCTGGACGACTTCGACCCGGGGCGCAAGACGGCGGAGGTGGCCGCCCTGTTCGCCGAGCTGAAGGCCGAGCTCGTTCCGCTCATCGCCACGCTGGCCGAGCATGACGTCGACGACTCCTCACTGCACGGCAAGTTCCCCGAGTCACGTCAGCGCGACCTGGTCGCCGCCGTGCTGAGCCGCATGGGCTTTGACCGCAAGAGCTGGCGGATGGACGACGCCGTTCATCCGTTCGCCACCGGGTTTGGCTCCGGCGACATCCGCATCACCACCCGCTGGGATGAAACCTACTTCGCCTCCGGTCTGTATGGAGCGATGCACGAATGCGGGCACGGTCTGTACGAGGCCGGGATCAAGCCGGCGCTCCAGCGCACGCCGCTCGGTCATGCCGAGTCGCTCGCCCTCCACGAGTCTCAGAGCCGCATGTGGGAGAACATGGTCGGGCGCGGGCGGGCGTTCTCGGGCGTGCTCGCCCCGCTGATCGGCGAGCACCTCGACGTTGCCGTCGACCCGGATGCGCTCTACCGGGCGGTGAACCAGGTCGAGCCTTCGTACATCCGCGTCGAAGCCGACGAGGCGACCTACGGGCTGCACATCGTGCTGCGCTTCGAGCTCGAGCAGGAGCTGATCGAGGGCCGCCTCGGCACCGCCGAGCTGCCCGAAGCCTGGAACTCCCGCTTCAAGGAGTACTTCGGCATCGCGGTTCCCAATGACGCGCAGGGCGTCCTCCAGGATGTGCATTGGTCGGCCGGGCTGATCGGCTACTTCCCGACCTACTCGCTGGGCAACCTGATCGCCGGGTCGCTGTGGGAGCGAGCCCACACCGACCTCCCCGGCCTCGAGGCGAAGATCGCCGACGGTGAGCTCTCGCCGCTGCGCGAGTGGTTGCGCGAGCACGTCCACCAGCACGGGTCGAAGTTCTCCAGCCGCGAGCTCCTCGAGCGCGTGGTCGGTGAGGACATCTCGGTGGGGCCGTTCGTCGCCTATCTCAAGGCCAAGCTCGGCGAGGTCTACGGCGTGAGCCTTTAGTTCTTGGCGCCTACAGCGACGCGAGCGCGGCGTTGAGCGTCGGGCTGGGGCGCATCGCCTCGGCCACCCGCTTGGGGTCCGGCCGGTAGTACCCGCCGATATCGACGGCCTCGCCCTGCACGTCGGCGAGCTCCGCAACGATCCGGTCCTCATTTTCAGACAGCCGCTGCGCCAGTGGTCTGAATCGGTCGGCCAGCTCGGCATCATCGTTCTGGGCCGCCAGCTCCTGCGCCCAGTAGAGCGCGAGATAGAAATGGCTGCCACGGTTGTCGAGCTCGCCGGATCTGCGCGATGGCGAACGGTTCTCCTCCAGCAGCCGGCCGATCGCGCGGTCGATCGTCCCGGCCAGGATCCGGGCCCGGGGGTTGTCCTCTCTGTCGGCCAGCAGCTCAAGCGACGGGCCCAGGGCCAGGAACTCGCCCAGCGAGTCCCAGCGTAGGTGATTCTCGGACAGGAACTGCTGGACGTGGCGGGGAGCCGAGCCGCCGGCTCCGGTCTCGAATAGTCCACCGCCGTTCATCAGTGGAACGATCGACTGCATCTTGGCGCTCGTGCCCAGCTCGAGGATCGGGAACAGGTCGGTCAGGTAGTCGCGCAGCACGTTGCCGGTGACCGAGATCGTGTTCTCGCCCCGGCGCGCCCGCTCGAGCGTGTACCGAGCCGCCGAGGCGACGTCCATCATCGTGATGTCCGCGTCGCCGGTGTCGAGCTGCTCGAGTTCGGCGCGTACCTTGCTCAGCACCTCGGCGTCGTGGGCACGCTGCTCGTCGAGCCAGAACACGGCCGGCCAGCCGGTGGCGCGAGCTCGGGCGACGGCCAGCGCCACCCAGTCGCGAATCGCCGCGTCCTTGGTCTGGCACATCCGCCAGATGTCGCCGCGGTCCACCTCGTGCTCGAGCAGCGTCTCGCCGTGGTCGTCGATCACGCGCACGACGCCGGCTGCCGAGATTTCGAACGTCTTGTCGTGCGAGCCGTACTCCTCGGCCGCCTGTGCCATCAGGCCGACGTTGGGCGTGGTGCCCATCGTGGCCGGATCGAAGGCCCCGTGCTCGCGGCAATGATTGACGGCGGCCGCATAGAGCGGCGCGTAGGAGTGGTCGGGAATCACGAACTTCGTGTCCTGAAGCTCGCCGTCGCGATTCCACATCTGGCCCGACGAGCGGATCGCGGCGGGCATCGACGCATCGATGATCACGTCGCTCGGCACGTGCAGGCTGGTAATTCCCCGGTCGGCGTCGACCATCGCCAGCGCCGGGCCCTCGCGGTACGCGGCCTCGATCGCCTCCTTGAGCGCGCTGCGCTGGTCGCCGGAAAGTCCCTCGATTGCCTTCAGCATCGCCGCCAGTCCATCGTTGGCGTTGACCCCGGCGGCGTTCAGCAGCTCGCCGTGATCGGCGAACACCGTCGCGAAGTAGGCACGGACGGCGTGGCCGAACAGAATCGGGTCCGACACCTTCATCATCGTCGCCTTCAGGTGGACCGAGAACAGCACTCCGCGGTCCTTGGCATCGCTGACCTGCTCGGCCAGGAACTGGTCAAGCGCAGCCCGGCGCATCACGGCCGCGTCGAGCACCTCCCCAACCAGCACCGGCGTGCTGTGCTTGAGCACGGTCACCTGTCCGTCTGGCGACACCTGCTCGATCCGTACCTCACCCTGTCCCGGCACGACCACGGATCGCTCGGTGCTGCGAAAGTCGCCGTCAGCCATGCTTGCCACGTGTGAACGCGAGTCATGTGACCATGCCCCCATCGAGTGGGGGTGGCGGCGGGCGTACTCCTTGACCGACTCTGGCGCCCGACGGTCCGAGTTGCCCTGGCGCAGCACCGGATTCACCGCGCTGCCCTTGACCCTGTCGTAGCGCCGGCGGACCTCACGCTGCTCCTCGTCGACAGGTGATTCGGGGTAGTCGGGAACGTCGTAGGCCTGTTGCTGCAGCTCGGCGATGGCGGCTCTCAGCTGGGGCGTCGACGCGCTGATATTGGGCAGCTTGATGATGTTCGCCTCGGGCGTTTGCACCAGCTCGCCCAGCTCGGACAGCGCATCGGCCGTCCGCTGCTCGTCCGTCAGGCGCTCGGGGAACTGAGCCAGGATCCGCCCGGCCAGCGAGATGTCACGCAGCTCAATCTCGATGCCGGCCGCCTGGGTGTAGGCGCGCAGGATCGGCAGCAGCGACTGGGTGGCCAAGGCAGGAGCCTCATCGGTGTTGGTGTAGACGATCTTCATGGCCGGCGGACCCTACCGGTGCGGGCGCGGACGACGTCTCGATCAGCCGCGGGTATACAGTCAGCTGCATGAGTGATACCCCCGTACGAGTAGCGGTCACCGGCGCGGCCGGTCAGATCGGCTACGCAATTCTGTTTCGCATCGCCAGCGGCCAGCTGCTCGGCCCCGATACCCCCGTGCACCTCTCACTGCTCGAGATCCCCGCCGCCGTCAAGGCTGCCGAAGGTATCGCGATGGAGCTGGACGATTGCGCGTTCCCGCTGCTGCGCGGGATCGACATCGCCGACGACCCGGTCAAGGCCTTTGACGGAGTGAACATCGCGCTGCTGGTCGGGGCGCGACCTCGCACCAAGGGGATGGAGCGCGGTGACCTGCTCGAGGCCAATGGCGGCATCTTCAAGCCACAGGGTCAGGCGTTGAACGAGCGCGCCGCCTCTGACATCAAGGTCCTGGTCGTTGGCAACCCGGCCAACACCAACTGCCTGATCGCCAAGAGCAACGCGCCCGATATTCCGCCCGAGCGATTCACCGCAATGATGCGGCTTGACCACAATCGCGCCGTGGCACAGTTGGCCAAGAAGACCGGGTCGGCTGTCAGCGAGGTCACGAACATGACGATCTGGGGAAACCACTCGGCGACGCAGTACCCCGACGTCTTCAATGCCAAGGTGAAGGGTCAGAGCGCCGCGCAGGTCGTGTCCGATCAGGAATGGCTCGAGACGGACTTCATACCCACGGTCCAGAAGCGCGGCGCGGCGATCATCGAGGCTCGTGGCGCATCCAGTGCCGCGTCGGCGGCCAATGCCGCCATCGACCACGTGCGCGACTGGGCGATGGGTACACCGACGGGCGACTGGGTCTCGATGGCGATTCCCTCTGACGGCTCCTACGGAGTGGTGGAGGGAATCATCTGCGGCCTCCCGGTGACCTGCTCGAACGGCGCCTACGAGGTCGTCGAGGGTCTGCAGGTGAGCGACTTCTCGCTCGCGCGCATCGACACCAGCGTGGCTGAGCTCCGCGAGGAGCGCGAGGCCGTCCAGCAGCTTGGATTGATTTAGATAAATGGGGCCGCCCCTGCGGGGGGCGGCCCTGTTTATTTGGCCGTTAACTAATTGAGCGCGGGTGGGTTATGACGACTGACAACGCCGGCTATATCAGGCCGGGTGCCAACCCTGGCCGTCGCGCTTGACCTGGCCTTCCGCGACAAGCTTCGGCATTACCCGATACAGGTAATTCGGTTCGATCTTAAGCGCCTCGGCGATCTGGGGGATGGTGATACCGGGCTGGTTCTTAACCAGGTCCAGCGCCTGGTTGGCGCGGGTGGCGCCACCCCGACGCCCCCGGGGCCGGCCCGGCCGTCGCCCCGTACGCCGGCGCGTTGTCGTCGTGGTCGAGCCGCGTGGGCGTCCCGGCCCACGGCGCGTCGTCCCGCCAGTGAGCGCAGCCTTGGCCGCTTCAAGTCTCTTTACCTCGTCCTGCAGTGCGCGCAGGCGGTTGTCGATCTCCTTAACTGTGCTATCTACGAATTCGGCCATAAACAGTCTCCTGGGGTGCGCCCGGTCGTTGACGGGTTGTGAACGATAGCGACAGTTAGTACTGAGTCGTCAATCGGCTTCGATTAGGGCTTTGAGTTGCCGGAGTGAATTGCGCGCTTCACGCTCCGATGCGGGTCCCACAACCACCCGACTGGCCAGCGAGCCCAGACGTCCTCCCGGGGGGCTGAAGTCGTTCGTGTAGACAAATTCAGTCGGGCCGTCTCCATCGCCCGATAGCTCATAACGGATCAGCGCGGTGGACCACGCGGGTCCCTGGCCATCCCACACCGCTCGGTTCGGGGCATGGCAATCGGACAACGTCCAGTGGACGTGGAACGAGACACCCCGCATGTGTAGAACCTGGTCCATGGTCGATCCTGGAGACATCGGCGTCGAGAAATTTCTGACCTCGCGATGAATCGTCACCCACTCGCTAAAGCGGCTCGGGTCCATGATCGTTTCCCACACCCGCTGGACCGGAGCGTTGATCTTGATCTTCACGCGGACAGTGCTCATCGCGGGCGGCCAGACACTAACTCACTCGCTAACGGGCGGCCAGCGGTTCGACAGCTTCCCAATCGCGCAGCGCATGCTCGATCGCCGCGTCGAGCGAGTGAAGCCGGACGCCGAGAAGTTCGGCCGCGCGGCTGTCCCGCGCCAGCAGGTCCTCATCGAGGCTCTCCATCAGCGGCTCGATCAGAGCTGGATCCTCACCGGTGATGATCGAGGCGATCCGGCTGGCGATCGGAGTGGCAGTGAGTCGTTTGAAACCAACGGTGGGACGCGAGACGACCATGGCCTCGCGAATTCGCTCGATCAGTTCGCGGTAGGTGACGATGTCGGCCCCCCCGGCGTCGAGGGCATGACCGCAAACGGCGTCACTGGTGGCCGCCCGGGCCAGGAGCTCGATCATGTCGCGCTCGTCGATCGGCGCGGTGCTGTTATCTCCCCACGCCGGAACGGTGATGACCGGCATGCGCTCGACCAGTCGCACGAGGAAGCGAAATGAACGTGAGCCGGCCCCGATCACGATCGAGGCCCGAAAGGCCACCGTGCACGGCGCGGCGCCACTGAGCGTTTCTTCGACGGCGAGCCGGCTCCTCAGGTGTGTCGACGCCGGGCCGAGCGACGGCAGCAGACCGCCCAGGTACACGATGCGGTTCACACGCGCGGCCCGAGCGGCGCGGGCGAAGTTCTCCGCCGCGGTCCGCTCACGCACGTCGAAGCTGCCGTTGCTGGCGTGCTCCATCGAGTGGATCAGGTAGTAGGCGACCTCTACGCCGTGCAGGGCCTCGTCGAGGCCGGCACCGGACACTGCATCGCCGGCCTGGACCGGAACATCGACGCTGACCGCACTGGGGTCGCGAGCGAAGCCCCTCACTGTGTGTCCGTCCTGCTTCAGGCGCGGCACCAGGCGCGAGCCGATGTAACCGCTTACGCCAGTCAGGAGAACGTTCATCTGGGTGGGCCTACCCACGGCGCGGGGGTAACGAAGCTGCGGTCGAGCTGGGCTGCGCTCGGGGCTCCGGCCAGGGCCAGCGTCGTGTCGAAGTCGTCGAGCAGGATTCGCAGAACCGCCTCAGCGCCGTTGGCGCCGTCAACTGCCAGCCCCCACAGCACCGGGCGCCCGACCTGCACCGCGCTTGCCCCGAGCGACAGCGCCTTGAATATGTCGGTGCCGCGGCGAATGCCGCCGTCAACGATCACCTCGACCTGGTCGCCCACGGCGTCGATAATCGGCGGCAGCGCGTCGGCGCCCGACAGCATGGTGTCGAGCTGGCGTCCGCCGTGGTTTGACACGACGATCGCACGCGCCCCATGGTCCACGGCCCGCTGGGCGTCGCTCGGCGTGAGGATTCCCTTGACGAGCACGGGCAACTCACTGTCGGTGGCGAGCTGCTCGATGTCATCCCAGGCCAGGTTGGGGTCGATCAACGAAACGAAGTCCATCGGAGCCATGTCGCCACCGGCGCGCGCCAGGTTCGCGCTCGGCACGAGATCAGCGCCCGTCGACCTGACCTCCGATCGTATGTCACGCTCGCGGCGGCCCGAGATCGGGCGGTCGACCGTCACTACCAGGGCCTCGTAGCCGTTCGCGGCGGCTTGCGCCACCAGATCGCGGCTGACGCCGCGATCCTTGAGCACGTAGAGCTGAAACCAGCGCGAGACATCGGGCTCGGCCCGCGCCAGCTCGGCAGGCGTCGTCGTACCGAACGTCGACAGGCAGAAGATCGAGCCGGTCGCCGCCGCCGCACGCGCCATCCCGATCTCGGCCTCGCGATGGGCCAGCCGTTGGTAGCCCATGGGGGCGATGATCAGCGGGTGGGGGCGAGGCTTGCCCAGCAGCGTAACTTCCGGGTCGCGCTCACCGACGCCGACCAGCACGCGCGGCAAGATGGCGACCCGACCCCACGCAGCGACGTTGTCCCGGAGTGTGATTTCCTCGCCGGCGCCACCGACGCCGTAGCCGAACGGCCCGGCTTCGAGCACGGCTTCGGCGGCTCGCTCGTAGTCGGCGAGGCTGATCAGTGGCCCGGTCGGTTCCATGGAGTCAGAAAGCTACGGAAATTGCGGATCCTTCATGCCCGGGGTCACAAAATCTGCGCTTTTTCCAGGGAATTGGGTAACAGCGAAAGTTCCAGCGTTTTCCGAAAAACGTGGTTGCGGGCGGGGGGCGAAGTTCGCTTTGATGACTCCTGTCGCTGGGTCGAGTTTCGAGAGCGGGAGGAGTGCTAAGCGGATGGCGAGCGGGCGTGCCGGGGTGGCAAAACCAAGCTGCGAGAGTTGCTTCTTCCGTCAGAATCTTCTCTGCGCGATCAGCGAGTCCGGACCGTGCTCGACGTACCGGCCCAACCATCCCGATGGTTTGCGCCCCCCCAGCCAGCTGCGCTTCGTGTTCCGCCAGGAGCGGCGCATGCAGGTGGCCTGGGCCTTCCCCTCGGCCAGCGAGCAGGTCGCCCTGCACGCCTAGCGCCGGCCGGCATCCCGCGGTGGGGCCGCCGGCGTGGGCTTCCGCCCGCTCGGGCTGCTGGAGATTTGTGGCCAAATTGCCCACGAACTTCCAGCAGCGACAATCAGGGCGCCACCGCGGCCAAGTCCTATAAGGTTCCCGCCGTGTTCTGGCCGTTGATCGGCGGATTTATCGTCTTCGTCCTGCTTGCCGTGCTGCTCGGGTGGATTCTCGACCCGACGCGGCGCGACAACGGTCACTGAGCCACGGCTCGCGGGGCCGCCTCGGCCCCGGCGGCATGATCTGCATCACCACCGGCCGCTTCGCGCGCCTCCGACCGCGTGGCGATCCACTCCGCCCCCGCGCTGTCCGTCACGCCATGCACGATGATCGAGCAGACGACCACCAGCGCGGCCAGGTTGAAGATCCGCGCACCCGACTCGATCTCGTCGCTCAGCACCAGCAGCGAGAAGGTCATCGTCGCCACGCCCTTGGGGCCGAACCACGACATGAAAGCCTTGGTGGCCCTGTCCACTCCGGTGCCGGCCAGCGCCGTGAACACGGCGATGGGGCGGGCCACGAGCAGTGCAATCACGACCATCCCGACGGCGGCCCAACCGTCCCCGAACAGCCCGTGCAGGGTCAGCAGCGAGCCGAAGACGACGAAGATCCCCAGCTTGACGATCTCGACCAGATCCTCCGCCTGACGCTCGAAGTAGTGGCGTAGGTCGGCGCGGCGAATGCCGAGCGTGATGGCCGCCACGTACACCGCGATCAGCCCGTTGCCGTGCGGTATCAGAACCGCCAGGCCGTAGGCGGCAAACGCCGCCCCCAGGGCGTATAGCGAGCGCTGGTGCGCCGGAATTCCCTCCTCGAGGCTGGTGTTGCGCGGCATCACCGCCGCTGCGACGAGGCCAATGGCCAGACCGACGGCCAGACCGATCGTCACATCCTCGAGCACGAAGCGCCACCACACGAAGTGCTTGTTCGACGAGGCCAGGGCGGCGCTGAACGCCAGCACCGCCGGCAGCGCCAGGCCATCGTTGAGCCCCGACTCGAGGTTCAGCGAGTGGCGCACCAGCCGCGGCACCCGGGGGTTGGTGACCACGCTGGAGGACAGCACCGGGTCGGTGGGCGAGAGCAGCGCCCCGAGCAGGAACGACTCGGTCCACGTCAGGGACGTCAGCGTGTGCGCGCCAACCGCAACGATCACCGCCGTCAGCGGCATGGCCAGGACGAGCTTGCGCAGCGGCAGGCGCCAATGACTCTGCAGCATCTCCGCCTCGACCTCGAGGCCGTCCCGGAACAGGATCACGATCAGGGCCACCACCGCCAGGTCGGCGACGAACGGCGAGCGTGCATCGAAATGCAGAACGTCCAGACCGCCGGCGCCGAGCGCGAACCCGACGAGGACGAACAGGGCGGTAAGCGACAGAGCGCTCTTCCGGGCGATCCCCGACAGCAGCGCGCTGCCGATCAGCACCGCGCCGAACACCAGCACGACCACGTCGAAGTGGCTGACGGAGGCCGGCACCAGCACGGGCATATGCAGGTGCACTGGGCTCACGCGGTTAGAGTGTCAGAGTCTTCATTGAGAGAGGAGCGGTGTGGAGATCACCGTGCTGGGCAAATCTCCATCCTGGCAGGACGCCGGAGGGGCATGCAGTGGGTATCTGATCGAGAACGATGGCTTCGTCCTGTTGCTTGATTGCGGCAACGGCGTCTTTTCGAAGCTGCGGCGATTCGCCGACTACCTCGAGGTCGATGCCGTCCTGATCAGCCATCTGCACGCCGACCACTTTCTCGATCTGATCCCGTTTGCCTACGCGCTCACCTACGCGCCGCGCCAGCAGCCGGTGGCGGTGGCCGGCTGGCCCGGAACCGATCATCCCGCTCGGCCACAGCTGTATGCCCCAGTCGGCTCGTCGGAAGTGTTCCGGAACATCGTCGGCGCGTGGGGCAACGAGGAGCTGATCGACCACGCCTTCGAGCTGCGCGAGTACGACGTTCTCTCCGAGCTCGAGGTGGGCCCGTTCGGCGTCCACTTCTGCGAGATGCCGCACTACACCCTCACCTATGCGGTGGATCTGGTCGACGGCGCGAGCCGATTCACCTACAGCGCCGATTGCCGTCCCAACGACGAGCTGGTCAGCTTCGCCCGGCACACCGACATGCTGTTGATCGAGGCCACCCTGCCGCGGCCGGAGCGCACCGGCATCCGCGGCCACCTCACCCCCCACGAGGCCGGCGAGCATGGCCGGCGCGCCGGGGCGCGCCGCGTCGTCATCACTCACTTCTCCGATGAGCTCGACGCCGAATGGGCGCGGGACGAAGCGAGTCGCGGTTTCGGAGCGCCGGTCGAGCTTGCGGCCGAGGGCGCCGTCTATTGCATCTAGTCGGTGGGGTCCACCGGCGGCCGGCGAGATAGCCTTGGACGTCAATGTCTGAACGAGATCTGTTCGCCAACTTCGATCGTATGCGCCGCGAGATGGACGAGCTGTTTGGCGACGTGCTCGAGCGCAGCGGCCTGACGCGGCGACGCGGCGGGTTCTCTCCCGCCGTCGATGTCGCCTACACGGCCGATCCGCCGCGGGCCATCGTGACCGCCGAGCTTGCCGGCGTCGACCCGGACACGCTCGACCTCGAGATCCAGGGGCGCAACCTGGTCCTCACCGGTCGCCGAGGCCCGGCCGTTGTCGAGGGGGACGTCTATCAGCAGGTCGAGATCGAGCGCGGCTACTTCCGCCGCGTCATCGAGCTGGGCGCCGACGTGCTGGCCGACCAGGCCAGGGCCAGCTACGAGGACGGCATGCTCCGGGTCGAGCTGCCCCTCGCGCAGGGCGTCGTCCGCAGACGTCCGGTACCGATCGAGAAGGCTCAACAGTAGTAGTGCTGCCCGGCCTGCCTGCCATCGGGACCCGAGCGTGATCGACATCGGCGTTCCCGACAGCGGCCCGGTCGACGTCGAGGTCGCCGGGACGCGCAGCCTGCCTGACCGCGTCGCCGTCCTGCCGCTGCGCGACACCGTCACCTTCCCCGACATGCTGATCCCGCTCAACGTGGGGCAGGAGCGCAGCATCGAGCTGATCAACGATGTCCTGCGCGGAGACCGCTCGCTCGTGATGGTCGCCTCGCGCAACACTGAGAACGAGACGCCCGGCCCAGAGGACCTGTACAGCGTCGGCGTGCTCGGCGTGGTGGCGCGGATGATCCGCCTCCCTGATGGCACGCTGCGAGTGCTGATCCAGGGAGGCCAGCGGGTGCGGATCGACCGTTGGCTGGCCTCGGACCCCTACCTGGTGGCCGAGATCGCCGAGGCGCCGGATTTCGTCAAGCAGTCGCCCGAGCTGGTCGCCCTGATGCGCAACGTTCAGCAGACCTTCACCAACATCGTGGCCGAGGTGCCCTACTTGCCCGAGGAGCTGCAGATCATGGTGGCCAACGTCGACGACCCCAGCGTGCTCGCGCACCTGATCGCCGGCGCGCTGCGGCTGCCAACCGAGGAGAAGCAGGGACTGCTGGAGGAGCTCGACGTGGCCAGGCGGCTCCGCCGGCTCTCCGAGATTCTGGCTCGCGAGCTCGAGGTGGTGGCGATCGGCTCCAAGATCCAATCGCAGGTGCAGTCCGAGCTCGACAAGGGCCAGCGCGAGTACTTCCTGCGCCAGCAGATGAAGGCGATCCAGGAGGAGCTTGGCGAGGCCGACGAGGTCCAGGCCGAGGTCAACGAGCTTCGCGAGCAGCTGGCCGCGATCGAGCTCCCCGATGAGATCCGCAAGCAGGCCGACCGCGAGCTGGCGCGCCTCCAGCGCCTCCAGCCGGCGATGGCCGAGTACGGCGTGGTGCGGAGCTACCTCGAATGGATAGCCGCGCTGCCGTGGGACAAGGCGACCGAGGACAACCTCGACCTGGGGCATGCCCGCAAGGTGCTCGACGAGGACCACTACGACATCGATCAGGTCAAGGAGCGGATCCTCGAGTTCCTGGCCGTGCGTCAGCTCAAGCCCGACGCGCGCGGCTCGATTCTCTGCTTCGTCGGTCCTCCGGGGGTCGGCAAGACGTCACTTGGCCGATCGATCGCGCGCTCACTGGGGCGCAGGTTCGAACGGATCAGCGTCGGAGGGGTGCGCGACGAGGCCGAGATCCGGGGCCATCGCCGCACCTATATCGGCGCTCTGCCCGGGACGATCATCCGCGCGCTGCGCGATGCCGGCGCCAACAACCCGCTGTTCATGATCGACGAGATCGACAAGATGGGGGCGGACTTCCGCGGTGACCCCTCCAGCGCGATGCTCGAGGTGCTTGACCCCGAGCAGAACCACTCATTCCGCGACCACTATCTGGACCTCCCGTTCGACCTCTCCCACGTCATGTTCGTGACCACGGCCAACACGCTGGAGACGATCCCGGGTCCGCTCCGCGATCGCATGGAGGTCATCCAGCTGGCCGGGTACACCGAAGAGGAGAAGCTCCAGATCGCCAAGCGCTACCTGGTCCCGCGCCAGATCGAGCGCACCGGCTTGACCCGCTCGCGCATCGCCTTCACCGACACGGGGTTGCGCGCGATCATCACCGACTACACACGCGAGGCCGGCGTGCGCCAGCTCGAACGCGAGATCGGCAACGTCTGCCGCAAGGTGGCCCGCCAGGTGGCGGAGGGCAAGGCGAAGCGCCGCGTGACCATCTCCGAGCCCCGCGTGCGCCAGCTGCTGGGTAAGCGTCGGTTTCACTCCGAGACGCGCCGCCGCACGTCGCGTCCCGGTGTGGCCACCGGGCTCGCCTGGACGCCCGTGGGCGGAGAGGTGCTGTTCGTCGAGGCCACGGCGATGCCCGGTCGCGGCCGGTTGACGATCACCGGCCAGCTGGGGGACGTCATGCGCGAGTCCGCTCAGGCGGCGTTGTCCTACGTGCGCAGCAACGCGGGCGAGCTGGCCCCGGGCCTCGATGCGGACTGGTTCTCCAGCCATGAGGTCCACGTCCACGTTCCCGCGGGAGCGACCCCCAAGGACGGTCCGAGCGCGGGCGTGGCCATGGTCACCGCGCTGGCCTCGCTCGTGACCGGTCGACCCGTGCGCGCCGACGTGGCCATGACGGGTGAGATCACCCTCACCGGCCAGGTGCTACCGATCGGCGGACTCAAGGAGAAGGCCCTGGCCGCGCAGCGCTACGGCATCCGCACCGTGATCGCGCCGGCCCTTAACGAGCAGGATGTCGACGAGATCCCCGAGCACCTGCGCAGGGACCTCGAGTTCAGGTTTGTGTCCGAGATCGGCGAGGTCCTCGAGGTCGCCCTGCAGCGGCGGTCGGCCAACCGTCGAACGGCAGCACTCAAGGCGGTATAAGGTCTGGCCGATGTCGCGGTTGAGGCCGCGTGATCGCTCCGCGCGCGAATAAACGCTGTTTGGCGGTTAGCATTCCGTATCCTGGGGACCCACGAGCCCCAAGCACCGAGGGAGTCCAATGGCATCACGAAGCAAAAAAGGCAAGTCGAGCGGGTTCAATCCCGCCGACGTGGCCGCCGCGGCCAGGTCCAATCCGTATATCGCGAGACTGATCGAGGACGCCAAGCTGCGGGACAACCTGCAGCAGGCTGTCGAATCGACCAAAAGCGCCTACGGGCGGGTCTCCGGCAATGGCAAGGCCCCGAAGGCGCTGCTCGAGGACAAGAAGCTGCAGCGTGACCTCGGCGAGGCCCTGGGTGCGCTCCGCGACGCAACGATCGCGCTGAGCGATGCCCCCAAGGTGCAGGCCCGCAAGGGTCGTCGCCTGGGGCGCAAGCTCGTGGTCGTCGGCCTGGCCGGCAGCCTGGCGCTGGTGGGCAGCGAGAAGCTCCGCTCCAAGGTGCTGGACACGCTGTTCGGCAAGGAGGAGGAGTTCCAGTACACGCCCCCGGCCAGCGCCTCGACGCCCCCGGCAACGCCGGTCGGCACGCCGTAGCGGCCGCGGCCACACCCTTCCCGACCGGAGGCGCCCGCGCGGCGCCTCCGTCGCTTAACGACCTAGAATCGCGATCGTGGAGGCTGCAAGGACATCCGAGCTGGGGTCCGTACGCGAGCTCAGCACGGCCAGGGCCACGCGCATCGTCGAGGCGATGCGGATCAGCGTGGCCACTCGTGGCATCGCGGGCTCGACGTTCGATCACGTCGCGCGCGAGGCTGGCGTATCACGCGGCCTCCTGCACTACTACTTCGGCACCAAGGAACGGCTGCTGGTCGAGGTGGTCCGGCGAGAGTCCGATGTCCGCATCGAGCGGCTGGAGGAGGGGATCCTCAAGGCCCAGAGCGCGGATGACGTGCTGGCCGCGCTGGTCGAGAGCTTCGAGGCCTTTCTCGGCGAGGGTCCGCCCGCTGCGGTGATGATCTACGAGCTGATCACGCTGGGTCAGCGCAACGAGGAGATCGCCGCCGAGCTGGCCGAGCTCGGGCGACGGGTGCGCGTGCACACCGCCGACATGCTGCGGACCAAGAGCGAGGCCGGGGTCGTGTCGCTGCGGGCCGACGCCAACACCGTGGCCACGTTCCTGTTCACGCTGGCCGACGGTATGACGATCCGTCGCCTCAGCGAGCCCCGGCTCGATATCGGGCCGGTCATGCAGCAGGCGGTCACGGCCACGCGGGCGTTGCTGAGCTGAGGCGCACAGGGTTCCGCGGGCGTCGGGCGGGGTACGGCAGGAGCGGATGAGCGATCGCACGCGGACCGGCTTTCCCGCCCTCGGGGCGTTGCTTCAGGGCGACGGCACCGCCCTGTTTCGCGTTTGGGCGCCGGCGGCCGGAATGGTCGCCGTGGTCACGGACGCCGGCCCTGTCGATATGACCCCGGTCGGTGACGCGCTGTTCGAGGCGCGCGTCGACGCGCCGGCCGGCACCGACTACGAGTTCATGATCGACGGTGGCGAGCGCCGGCCCGACCCGTGGTCGCGGTCACAGCCCGACGGCCTGTGCGGCCGCTCGCGCGTCGTCGACCTCGCGGCGCTGGCCGATCGCGGTCACGGCTTCCCTGGGGTCGCCCTGCCCGACCTCGTGATCTACGAGCTGCACGTCGGAACGTTCTCGGCCGAGGGGACCTTTGACGGTGCGACCCCGCGGCTACGCGCGCTGCGCGAGCTGGGTGTGACGGCGATCGAGGTGATGCCGATCGCCACCTTCGCCGGCAACCACGGTTGGGGCTACGACGGCGTGTACACCTACGCGCCTCATCCCGCCTACGGTGGACCGGAGGGATTTGCCCGGCTGATCGCCGCCGCTCATGAGGCCGGGCTAGGAGTGATCCTCGATGTCGTCTACAACCACATGGGTGCCGGCTCGGATGCGATCGTCGCCTTCGGCCCATACCTCACGGATCGTGAGAAGACGATCTGGGGCAAGGCGATCGACTACTCGCAACGGGCAGTGCGCGAATGGGCCATCCAGAACGCCGAGATGTGGGTGCGCGATTTCGGCGTCGACGGTCTGCGCCTCGATGCGATGCACGCGATCATCGACGACTCCGACCCGCACGTGATGGCCGAGCTGGCCGGGCGTGTGAAAGCGATCAATCCTCGCGCCCTGCTGATCTCAGAGATGGAGATCGGCGACCTGCGGCCGATCCGCGAGTGGGGCCACGACGCTCAGTGGGAGGACTCGCTCCACCATGCCGTCCACGTTCTGCTGACCGGCGAGCACGAGGCCTACTACGCCAGGTACGGCAGGCTCGCCGACGTGGCCGGCCAGCTCCACCGGCCCGAGGGCCGTCGGTTCGTGGTTTGTGCGCAGAACCACGACCAGGTGGGAAACCGCGCCCTTGGCGATCGACTGCGCGGACGCGATCTACGGCTGGCCGCGTTCTGCTCGATCCTCTCGCCCGGCACGCCGATGCTGTTCCAGGGCGAGGAATACGACGAGTCACGCCCGTTTCAGTACTTCACCGATCACATCGACCCAAGGATCGCCCAGCTGACCCGCGAGGGGCGGCGGCAGGAGTTCGCGGAGTTCTCGAACTTCCTCGCCGAGGAGATCCCCGACCCGCAGGATCCGGCCACCTTCGAGCGCTCAAAACTCGATCCGGCGAACGGTGACCCCGAGCACCTGGACTACTACCGATGGCTGCTGGCGCTGAGGCGGGAGCTCCCCGACGGTCCGGCCGACGTCTCCGTCGACGAGGATCGCCAGGTGCTCAGCTTCCGGCGGGGGGAGTTCGAGCTGATCGCCAACTTCAGCGATGAGCAGCACGACGGCGTTCCCCCCCGGAGCGGCGCCGTTCGTCGCTGAGCGCCCATCGCGGCGCCGTAAGGTTCGCCAACATGCGCAGGATCATCGTTCTCGCCGCCACCGGTCTGGTGGTCGTGCTGCTCGTACTCGCGCAGCTCATCCTCCCGGGCATCGCCGCCCAGCAGTTGCGCGACCAGCTGTCGCGAAACGGCACCGTGCTGCACGTCGAGGTCCACGCCTTCCCGGCCATCGAGCTCCTGTGGCACCAGGCCGATCGGGTGGTGATCCGGATGGGTGAGTACCACTCGAGCTCGCCCGCGCTCGGGAGCTCGCTCAGCCAGGCCGGCGACGCCGGCACGCTCGACGCCTCGGCCACCGAGGTGCGCGCGGGCCTGCTCACCCTGCGCGACGCCACCCTGCGCAAGCGCGGGGATCAGCTCACCGGGTCGGCGCGAGTGACCGAGGCCGACCTGCGCGCGGCGGCGCCATTCCTCCGGAGCGTGGTTCCGGTGTCGTCGAACAACGGTCAGCTGACATTGCGGGGCACGGCGAGCCTGTTGGGGGTGACGGCGACGGTCGACGCCACGGTGGCGGCCCGCGACGGGAAGCTGCTGGTCGCCCCCGACGTGCCGTTCGGCGGGTTCGCAACGCTCACGCTGTTCAGCAATCCCCACGTGGAGATCGAGGCGGTCAGCGCGCGACGGACCACGGACGGGTTTGTGGTCAGCGCCACGGCCCGGGTCCACTGAGACGAGCTACTTCACATAGACGGCGAAGAAGTCGCGATCGTCGGGCGTGAGGTAGCGCTCCGGAGAACGGTCCATGTCGGCCAGCAGGTTCGCCGGGTGGCGGGCGCCGCTATAGCGGTAGGTGATGAAGCTCGTCCAGTAGGTGTTGATGTCGAGCTCCATCGCCCGCACAGCTCCAGCGTGGATCAGGATCGCCGCCAGCGAACCGACCGTCTGGTCGTTGGCGGCGGCGTAGATGAGGTTGCCGTGACGGTCGATCCCGACTCCCGAGCGCCACACGCGAATTGCGTTGCCCAGCGTCGCCCCCCATTCCGGCCCATCGGACAGATTCGGATTCGGACGGCCGTGATTGACGATCAGCGGGAGGTTCTGGCGCGCGTAGGCGATCCCCGGTCCGGCATCGGTCCCACCCGACCACGCCCGGATGTCGATCCGGCCGCTGCGGTAGCGGATCAACGTCGCCATCTGCGGCTGCATCGGCGAGTACGTGTGCCCGCCCTGGGCATAGCCGCCGCGAGAATCGGCGAGCTTGAACCCGCTGTTGAACGTGGCCACCAGCCGGCGGCGCATCGACATCGGGACCTCCTCGGGCCCGCGTGAGGGCAGCGATACGGCCGGCTCCGAAATGCCTGGATACAGCCACGTTGTCGTCTGTTTGTGGTCGATCCAGGCGACGCCGGCAACCATCTGCGGGTAGTTCGGATCGCTGCGGAAGCTCGTCACGAGCACCGGCGGGTGCGAACCGCCATCTGCGAAGGTGGGGCGCCAGACGCCCTCTCCTCGCAGCGCCGGATGGAGCAGCGGGCGGATGCGGTGCGGGTGGTAGTAGGCGACCACATGGCGATGGACCGGTGCCGCCACCACGCCGGGCTGGCTGGGGAGCGAGTGCAGTGCCGGACCGCCCGTGGCGGGGGCATTGAGCGAGTAGTAGATGTTTTCGACCTTGTTGACCAGCCCGCGCGCCCCGTTGTCACGCAGCCACTCGACGGTGCGGACGCCGAGGCTCGAGTCCGACCGCTCTGTCATCGCCTGCACGTAGGACACGGCGACCGGTATCAGGCACAGCGCAGCGGCGATCGCGGCAATCCGGCGCAGCCGCCGGGCGCGAGTCGGGAGCGCTGGCGGCGGGCGCCACGCCTCTGAGACGGGCTGGCCCGAACGCTCGGTTGCTCTAGTCGGAGTGAGCATTGCAGCGTAACCTTGGCGTTAAGCCTGCAGGCAAGGCTAAAGGAACGCTGAGGGGGTTCTCATCGAGCGCACAGCTTCGGTTCATAAACGATTCCTAGCGTGGGGTTATGTCTGGCGGAGGTAGCGCTGCTGCGGTGCGTACGCCTGCGCGCTATCGGCGCGTGCACGCCGTCGTGGCCACCTTGCGTCCGCGCCAGTGGATGAAGAACGTGCTGGTCATCGCGGCGGCCGGCGCCGCCGGAGCGCTCACACACGATGATGTGCTCGGCCGCGTGACGATCGCCGGCCTGGCCTTCTGTCTGCTCGCCTCGGGTCTGTACGCCATCAACGACGTCCACGATGCGGCCGAGGACAGGCGCCATCCGGTGAAGCGCTTCCGGCCTGTGGCGGCTGGCGAGATCAAACCCGGGTCCGCGGTGGCGCTCGGCATCACCCTGATCGCGGTCGGCATCGTCGCCTGCTACGCCGTGCGACCGTTGCTGGCAGTGGTCGGGGTCGCCTACCTGGCCCTCACGCTCTCCTACACGATGTTCTGGCGTCGGGTGGCCTTGCTCGACATCACCGCCATCGCCGGCGGCTTTGTCCTCAGGGCCCTGGCCGGCGGTGTTGCCGCTCCGGTCACGCTGTCGCGCTGGTTCATATTGGTCATCAGCTTCGCCGCGCTGTTCGTCGCCGCCGGGAAGCGCCGCTCCGAGCTGGCGCGCTCGACCCGTGACGGCGGTTCGGGACGCCACGTGCTGGCTCTGTACACCGACAGGAGCCTGCGGCTGCTGCTGATCCTCAGCGCCACAGCGGCGCTGTTCGCCTACAGCGTGTGGGCGTTCCAGTTGCCGAGCATCGACGGCATTCCCTGGCGACCGTTGACCATCGTCCCGTTCGTCATCTGCCTGGCTCGCTACGGCGCCGTGATACAGGCCGGCGATGGCGAGGCTCCGGAAGAGATCGTGCTGCGGGATCGGCGCCTCCAGCTCGCCGGACTCGTATGGCTGATCCTCTTCGCCCTCAGCGTCAATGCTGGCTGAGACGATCACGCGGACGCGGGCGCCGATCGGTGAGGCGGCGCTGGTGACCGGCTGGGGAGGCGGGGCGCCCGCGCCGGTGACCGTGCTACGCCCGAGCGATCCCGATGAGCTCGAGAGTGCCCTCGGCGAGCTGCGTGCGCCGGGGGCGGCGGCGATTCCCCGCGGTCTTGGCCGCAGTTACGGTGACGCCGCGCAGCTGACCGGTGGGTTCGTGCTCGATATGAATGGCTTTGGCGGCTTCGAGTTCGATCTCGAGGCGGGCACGGTGACGGCGCAGGCGGGGGCTAGCCTCGGCTCACTGCTCGACGCGGCCGTACCGCTTGGCTGGATGGTGCCGGTGGTCCCGGGGACGCAACACGTGACCGTCGGCGGCGCGATCGCCAGCGACATACACGGCAAGAACCACGGTACCGCCGGGACCTTCGGCCGCCATGTGCAGGCCATCGGGCTGCTCACCGCGAACGATGAGACCGTGCAATGTGGGCCCGGCTCGCCTCTGTTCGACGCCACCGTGGGAGGGATGGGGCTGACCGGAGTGATCATGTGGGCGAAGATCGCCCTCATCCCGGTCAGCAGCGCCCTGATGGTCGTCGACAGCGATCGCGGCGAGGACCTCGACGCTGTTCTCAGCGCCCTGACGGAACCCGGGGGCTCGTATCGCGTTGCCTGGCTCGACCTCCTCGCCCCGCGCCTCGTCCGTGGCACCGTCACCCGCGCCGAGCATGCCCCCTCGGACGCGGTGCCGTCGCAGTGCAGCGCGCGGCCGATCGTCCGCGCACGGGCCACAGTGCCCGATCGCTGGCCCGGGGGCATGCTCCGACCGAGCACGGTCAGGGCCTTCAACGAGCTGCGCTTCCGCCGCACGCCCAAGCGTCAGCGCGGGCGCCTCGAGGCACTTGGCCAGCACCTGTTCCCGCTCGACGTCCTCGACTCATGGCCACGGCTCTACGGCCGGCGCGGGTTCCTCCAGTACCAGTTCGTCGTCCCCACCGGCCGTCATCAGGTGCTCGAAGCCGTGATCCGGACGGTCCGGGCGGCTGGGATTCCGTGCTTCCTGGCCGTGCTCAAGGACTTCGGCGAAGCCAACCAGGCGCCGCTGTCGTTCCCGATGGCCGGATGGACGCTGACCCTCGATGTGCCGCGCGCCGCTCCTGGTCTGTCCCAGGCGCTCGACCGCTGCGACGAATTGGTCGCCGGCGCGGGTGGTCGGGTGTACCTGACCAAGGACGCGCGGCTCCGCGCCGAGATGGTCGAGACCATGTATCCGCGCCTGGCGGAGTGGCGTGAGGTCCGCGACGCGGCCGATCCCGACCGCGTGTGGCGTTCGGATCTTGGACTGCGCACCGGGCTGGTGGCGCGGTGAGCACGACCACGCCCCGGAGGCTCCTGATCGTCGGCGGGAGCTCTGAGATCGGAGTGGCCATCGGCTGCCGGATGGCGGCGCAGGAGCCGACGCGGGCGTTCCTGATTGGCCGAGATCGCGGTCGTCTGGAGTCGGCGATGGGCCAGCTCGAGCGGGGTGGATGCGCTCCAGGGACGATCGGCGTGGTCGACGCCGATGACCTCGACGAGCACCAGGTTGCGGTGGCCAACGCTTTCGCGCAGGCCGGCGGGTTCGAGGTAATCGTCGTCGCGGTCGGCATGATCGGCGGTCAGGAGGGCTTGGACGCCGATCCCGACCGGGCGGTCGAGGTCATGCGGGTCACGTTTCTCGGCGCTGGCTCGCTGTTGTTGCACTGCCTGCGCGCGCTCCGGGATCAGGGGTACGGGACGCTCGTCGTGCTCTCGAGCGTGGCGGCGGAGCGGCCGCGAGCCGCCAATCCGATCTACGGTGCCGCCAAGGCCGGCCTCGACTCGTTGGCCCAGGGGCTGGCCGACGCGAACACGTCGAGCCGAGTGCGGGTGCTCGTCGTTCGCCCCGGGTTTGTCAAGACGCGGATGACCGCCGGCCTCACGCCCGCGCCGCTGAGCACGACCCCCGAGGTGGTGGCCCGGGCCACCGTGCGCGGGCTCGACACGGGCGCCCACACGATCTGGGTTCCCGGCAGCCTGCGTCCCCTGTTCTCCGTGCTGCGTCACCTGCCGCGCCCGCTCTACCGCAGGCTCCCGCTGTGAGCCGGGCTCCTCTGCTCGTCGATGTGGCGGCCGCGGTGGCCGTGGCGGTCGTCGTCGTGCTCGTCTCACCGGGGTGGGCGATCGTGGCGATCGTCGCCCTCGTGGCGCTCGTCGTCTGCGGGATCAGCTGGCTGGTGGCGCGCCGTCCTCGCGTGCGACGCCCCAAGCCGCGCCCTCGTCCCCGTTGAGGCAGCCGTCAGGCGGACGGCTTCGGTGTCCTCCATGGAGCGCGCAGCCGGCGCTCGATCTCGTCGGCCAGGGCATCGATCGCGATCCGATCCTGGACCAGGCTGTCGCGGTCGCGCAGGGTCACCGTTCTGTCCTTTAGCGACTGGCCGTCGATCGTCACTGCCCATGGCGTGCCGATCTCGTCCTGGCGGCGATAGCGCCGGCCGATCGCGCCGCCCTCGTCGTATTCCGTCTGCACGCGATCGCGCAGCATGCGGTACACGTCGGTGGCCAGGTCGGGCTGGCCGTCGCGCTTGACCAGCGGTAGCACGGCGACCTTGACCGGGGCCAGCAACGGGTGCAGCCTGAGCACGGTCCGCGTCTCGCCCTCGATCTCGTCCTCGTCGTACGAGTCCACGAGAAAGGCCAGCATCGCGCGGTCGGCGCCGGCCGCCGGCTCGATCACGTAAGGGATGTAGCGCTCGCCCGTGGCCGTGTCGACGTACTCGAGCTTCTGCCCGGAATGCTCGGCGTGCTGCCGCAGGTCGAAGTCGCCCCGGTTGGCGATCCCCTCCAGCTCGGACCATCGGGCTCCGCCGGTGGACGGGAATAGATACTCGATGTCGCTCGTCGCGCTCGAGTAGTGCGACAGCTCATCCTGATCATGGGGGCGCAGCCGGAGCTGCTCGGGCCGGATCCCGTGCTCGATGTACCAGTTCGTGCGCTGCTCGCACCAGTGGTTGAACCAGCCCGGCGCCTGGTCGGGGGGCACGAAGAACTCCATCTCCATCTGCTCGAACTCGCGCGTGCGGAAGATGAAGTTCCCCGGAGTGATCTCGTTGCGGAAGCTCTTGCCGATCTGGGCGATCCCGAACGGCGGCTTCTTGCGCGAGAACTGGAGGTAGTTCTTGAAGTTGAGAAAGATCCCCTGCGCCGTCTCGGGCCGGAGGTAGACCGTCGAACCCTCGTCCTTGACCGGCCCGACGCTGGTCTCGAACATCAGGTTGAACTCGCGCGCTTCGGTCAGGTCGCAGTCGGGCGTCTCACCGGGATGCTTCGACGGCTTACGGCCACACTGAGCCTCATCGATGTGGTCGGCGCGGAAGCGCAGCTTGCAGGTCCGGCAATCGACCAGCGGGTCGGTGAACCCGGCCAGATGGCCGCTGGCCAGCCACGTCCGGGGGTGCTGGATGATCGCCGAGTCAAGCGCCACGATGTCGTCACGCTCCTGGAGCATCGCCCGCCACCACCGGTTCTTGACATTGTTCTTGAGCAGCACGCCGTAGTGGCCGTAGTCGTAGCTCGAGCCCAGGCCACCGTAGATCTCACTGCTCGGGAACACGAAGCCGCGCCGCTTGCACAGCGAGACGATCTTGTCCATCGTGACGACGTCGGTAGCCATTCGAGCGGCCGATACTAGTGGCCCGTGCAGGGTTGGGCCCGCTTGGCACTCTTAGGTTGAGAGTGCCAGAACCCCGGAGCTATACTTGGTAAAGCAATGCCCATCTACGAGTATCGCTGCGAACAGGGTCACACGTTCGAGGTGATGCAGCGCATGACCGACGATCCGGTGGTCAGCTGCCAGACCTGCGATGCTCCGGTCGAGCGCGTTTTCCACCCGATCGCCGTCCACTTCAAGGGCAAGGGCTTCTACAACACCGACTACGGGACCCGGAAGCGCTCCCGCGAGCTCGCCGCAGAGGGGTCGGGCAAGAAGGATGACGGTGGGTCATCGAAGTCGGACTCATCGAAGTCCGGGTCGTCGTCTTCTTCGGATTCGAAGAGCGACTCCAAGCCTGCCGAGGCCAAGGCGTCCTCGTCTTCGTCGAAGTCGTCGGATTAGCTCCGCCGCCATCCCTGGCCGAGTAAAGGCGGCTGGGAAGGGGCTGTGGGTTACTTTGGCGGACCGGCAACGCCTCCGGAACCGGCACAACGTAGAAAAGCTCACGGTGGCCGGGGCGCTGATCAACGTTGTGGCGGTATAGCCGGCGTTTCGTTGAAGAGCGACCAGCGCGGCCAGTCGCTTATCAACGTTATGGCGGTTGGACAGCCGGCAGCCGCAAACCCGCCACCCCTTCCCCAGCAGTGAAGTCGTTGCCAGCGAAAGCCAACCGGACCCAGCTAGGCCGCCACCGCTACCCGTGCATCAGCTTCGCCACAGCGCCATGCACGTCCTGCGGGCCGACCGTGAGCGCCGACTCGCCGTCGGGCAGTGTTGTCGCCCCGGTGGGCTTGAGCACGTCAGTCGGGGCTGAGCCGCCGAGTTCGGAGGCGGCGAACAGCGTCAGCAGCGTGAAACCGCCCATGTCGGTGCGCAGCACCTTGGGCGCGTCCCACGAGGCCAGCGGGAGGCGGAAGAACGTCGAGGGCGACAGCAGCTGGGACTTGACCGCGTTGAGGATCTGCTGCTGGCGCAGGGCGCGTGTGAGGTCGTTCTCGGCCGGGTTGCACCGATTCTCACGCGTCCGCGCCAGCACCAGGGCCTGCTCGCCGTTGAGGTGGTGCTCGCCCGGCTTGAGGAACAGCTGGAAGCCGCCGTTCTTGATGCCGCCGCTGATGACCGAGCAGATCCGCCCGGTGTGGATGTCGATCCCGCCGATCGCGTTGATGAACTGAGGGAAGGCGGCGAGATTGACCACGATCACGTGGTTGATCTTGATCCCGGTGAAGTTCTCGACCGTGCGGATCGTCAGCGCCGGCCCGCCGTACGCGTAGGCGGCGTTGATCTTGCTCGTGCCGTGACCGGGAATCTCGGCCACCGTGTCGCGCGGGATCGAGAGCCGGCGCGAGGTGCCGCCACCGATGCGCCACAGCATCAGCGTGTCCGAGCGGCTGCCGGCGTCGTTGGTGTTGGCCCCCGGCTCCTTGGACCCCTTGGGCCGCTGATCGGTACCGATGATCAGGATGGTGTCGGTCGAGGTCAGCATGTTGCCGCCCGACGTGAGCGCCGCCTTGGCCGAGTTCGGCAGGTTGCCCTGTTCGATCTGCGCGCTGATGATGAACAGCACCAGGGAGAGGAGCAGCCAGGCCACGATCGCGATCGCCACCCACTTGAGCACGCGGCGGGCGATGGCCCAGCCGTCGCGGTGCCCGTCGCCGGGCTGGCTCGGGTCGCGGTCGCGCCCCCCGCCGCCCGGTTCGAAGATGTCCTCCTCGCCGCGGAGTCGCGCGCGCAGGCCCCGCGGGCCGGAGCGATAAAGCTTGTAGGGGCGTTCCTCGGTGTTGCTTGGCATTCGCTAGCTCATATAGTGACGACATGCCGGCCCGCCGCACCATCGGCGTCGACATGGGCGGGACCAAGCTGCTCGCCGGCGCGGTGGACGCGGGGTTGGGCGTTCGTCACCGCGCTCAGCGCTCAGTGGCAGGTCTTGACCAGTCCGCGCTTCTCGACACCGCCGTCGATGCGGTCATGGAAACGCGTGAAGCGGTGGGGGGCGAGATCGCCGGCGTCGGTTTCGGAATTCCGTGTCTGATGGATCAGCGTACCGGCACCGGCGTGATTGCCGTGAATCTGCCCCTGCACGACGTCGCCTTCGGTGATGTGATGGCCGAGCGGCTGGAGATGCCGGTGTTCGTCGACAACGACGCCAACCTGGCCGCCCTGGCCGAGCATCGCGCCGGCGCCGCTCGGGGCGCCAGCGAGGCCGTCCTGCTGACGATCGGCACCGGGATCGGCGGCGGACTGATCCTCGGCGGTCGCGTGTATCGCGGCTGGGTGGGAGCGGCGGCCGAGCTCGGTCACGTCGTGATCGACATGGACGGCCCGCCCTGCCAGGGCAACTGCCCCAACCGCGGCTGCGTCGAGTCGCTGGCCTCGGGGACCGCGCTGGCCCGCGAGGCGCTGCGGGTGGCCGGCGAGCAGCCCGACTCCGGACTCGGCCAGGCCCTGGCCGAGGGTCGCGAGCTCGTCGGCCCCTTGGTCACCGAGCTGGCCCACGATGGCGACGAGGCGGCGCTCGGGGTGATCGAGCTGATCGGGAGCCGTCTCGGCGTGGCCATCGCCAGCTTCGTCAACATCTTCAATCCCGAGGTGGTCGTCATCGGCGGCGGGGTGATCGCCGCCGGCGAGCTACTGCTGGCGCCGGCGCGCGCCGTTGTGGCCGAACGTGCGCTCCCGCCGTCACGCGACGAGGTGCGGATCGTGGCCGCTAGGTTCGGCGTCGAGGCCGGCATGATCGGCGCCGCGGCGATGGCCTTCGATGGTCTGGACGGGCGATGGCCGGCCGGCTGATCGTCTGCCCGACGCCGATCGGCAACCTCGAGGACGTGACGCTCCGCGTGCTGGCCGCCCTGCGCGAGGCGGACGTCGTGGCCTGCGAGGACACGCGGCGCACGCGGGTGCTGCTCGACCGCTACGGGGTCGTGGCCAAGCTGGTCAGCTACCACGAGCACAACGAGCGCGAACGCGCGGTCGAGCTCGTGGCACAGATGCAGGCCGGCACGGTCGTCGCGCTCGTCTCCGATGCCGGCATGCCGCTCGTCTCCGACCCCGGCTTCGTGCTCGTCCGCTCGTGCGTGGCCGCCGGCCTGGCCGTCGAGGTGCTCCCCGGCCCGTCGGCGGCGCTGTCGGCACTGGTGGCCTCGGCCGTGCCGGCCGACCACTGGCGCTTCACCGGCTTCCTGCCCCGCAAGCGGGCGGAGCTGCAGGCGGTCTTCTCGTCCCCCGAGACGATGGTGGCATTCGAGTCGCCCCGCCGTCTCGGCGCATCGCTGAAGGCGCTCGCGATGCTCGACCCCGATCGGCCGGTGGCGGTGTGCCGCGAGCTGACCAAGCTGCACGAGGAGGTGGTGCGGGGCACGGCCGCCGAGCTGGCCGAGCGTTACGCCACCGAGCCACCGCGGGGGGAGATCGTGCTGGTCGTCGGGCCGGCGCCGGCGGCCGAGCCCGACCTCGCGCCGGCGCTGGCTGCGCTGCAGCGCCTGATCGACGCCGGCGCCAAGCCGCGCCCCGCTGCCGCGGTGGTTGCCGAGCTGACCGGGACGAGCGCGAACAAGCTGTACCGCGCGCTGACGACACAGGGGTAGCTCGCCTGCACCCCCGTGGATAGCCTTCAAAGAAGAGCGATGTCCTTCTACATCACCACCCCGATCTATTACGTGAACGCCCAGCCGCACCTCGGCCATGCGTACACGACGATCGCCGCCGACGTGCTGGCCCGGCACATGCGGCAGCGGGGCGAGGACGTGTTCTTTCTCACCGGCACCGATGAGCACGGCGAGCCGGTGGCCGACGCCGCGCGGGCGCAGGGACTGGAACCCAAGGAGCTGGCCGACCGCAACGCCGAGCGGTTCAAGTCGCTCATGCCACGGCTCGACGTGTCGAACGACTTCTTCATCCGCACCTCCGACGAACAGCACAAGGCCAAGGTCCAGGAGGTGCTCGAGCGTGTGCACGACAACGGCTACACGTACAAGGGCCTGTATGAGGGCTGGTACTGCCCGCGCTGTGCCGACTTCAAGGTCGAGAACGAGATCCTCGAGGGCAACCGCTGCCCGATTCACGAGATCCCACTGATCCGGGAGCGCGAGGAGAACTGGTTCTTCCGCCTGTCCTCCTTCCAGGAGCCGCTCGAGCGTCTCTACGCCGAACACCCCGACTTCGTGATGCCGCCGCACCACTTCAACGAGGCGCGGTCGTTCATCGCACAGGGGCTGCAGGACGTGTCGCTGAGCCGGGCCCGACTCCATTGGGGCGTGACCGTCCCCTGGGACCCCGGACACGTCTTCTACGTTTGGTTCGACGCGCTCCTCAACTACTACACGGCGTTGTCTTACGCCCGTCCGGGCGAGGACCTGACCGATCGCTTCTGGCCGGCGACGTACCACATCATCGGCAAGGACATCCTCAAGTTCCACACCGTGTTCTGGCCGGCGCTGCTGATGGCGGCCGAGCTTCCGCTGCCCCACCATGTGTTCGTCCACGGCTTCCTCCTCGGCGCCGACGGGCGCAAGATGAGCAAGTCGCTCGGCAACGTGCTCGACCCGTTCGAGGTCATGGAGAACTATGGGACCGACGCGCTGCGCTTCTACCTGATGCGCGATGTCCCGTTCGGATCCGACGGGGCCGTCGGCATGGACGGCGTCCGGACCCGGTACGACTCCGAGCTCGCCAACGAGTACGGCAATCTCGCGAGCCGCACGATCGCGATGGTCCAGCGGTACCGCGACGGCGTCGTACCGGCGGTGGCCACCGACCCGCATCTGGACGCCGAGCTGGAGGGGTTGCCGCAGGAGGTCGCCGCGCTGATGGATCGCGCCGAGCCGACGGTGGCGTTGGATCGTGTCTGGCAGCGCGTCAGACGGCTCAATCGCTACGTCGAGGAAACGGCGCCGTGGCAGCTCGCGCGTGATCCGGCCGACGCCGACAGGCTCGACGGGGCGCTCGCCACGCTGGTCGAAGGCCTACGGACCGTGAACGTGATGCTCGAACCGTTCATGCCCGAGTCGACGGCGAAGCTGCGCGCCGCGTTGGGCGCGCCGGGTGGCGCGGTCATCGCGCTCGAGCCGCTGTTTCCCAAACGGGCGTGATCGACAACCACACGCATCTGGACTCGTGCGAGGCGCCCGATGCCGAGCTGGTGGCCACCGCCGTCGAGGCCGGTGTGTCGAGGATCGTCACCGTGGGGACCAACGGCGCCTCGTGCCGCGCCGCGCTGGCCGCGGCCGAGGATTTCCCCCAGGTGTACGCGGCGATCGGCCGCCATCCAAACGAGGCGACGGGTTTCGATGACGCCGACCTGGCCGAGCTCGCGGCCCTGGCCGCCCACGAAAAGTGTGTCGCGATCGGCGAGACCGGCCTGGACTTCTATCGCGACTACGCGCCCCGTGCCGATCAGGAGCGCGCGTTCCATGCCCAGATCGAACTCGCCGGCAGCACGGGCAAGCCACTGGTGATCCACACGCGCGCGGCAGACGACGACACGATCGCAACGCTGAAGGAGCGCGCCGCCGGACTCAGGGTGATCCTCCATTGTTTCTCGATGTCGGCGCGAATCGACGAGTGCCTGGCCCAGCCCGACTGGTGGCTCTCGTTCGCCGGCAACCTCACCTACCCCAAGGCGGCCGATCTCCGCGGAGCCGCGCTGAAGGTGCCCGCCCAGCGTCTGCTCGTCGAGACCGATGCCCCGTACCTGTCGCCCCAGGTGGTCCGCGGCAAGCCCAACCAGCCGGCCAACGTCGTCCACACAGCGCAGGCGCTGGCGCTCGAGCGCCGGGTGTCGTATCGCGAGCTCGAGCAGTCGATCGAGCTCAGCGCGGCAGCAGTATTTGACTGGTGAGCGCATCGAGACGCACGCGAGCGCTGGGCCAGAACTTCCTCGTCGACCGCAACATCCTCGACGTCATCGAGCGGCTGGCCGAGCTGGACCCCGACGATGTGGTGCTGGAGATCGGCGGCGGGCAGGGCATCCTGTCGGAAAGGCTGGCCCGGCGCGCTCGTCATGTCCACGTGGTTGAGGTCGATGACCGCCTCGAGTCTCGCCTTCGAGAGGTGCTGGCCCCGTTCGACAACGCGACCCTGTACCTCGCCGATGCACTCGGGCTCGATCTTGGCGCACTCGCGCCGGCGCCGACCAAGGTCGTGGCCAACCTCCCGTACGGCATCGCCGCGACCGTCATCCTGCGCACGGTCGATGAGCTCCCCAGCGTCCACAGCTGGGTGGCGATGGTCCAGCGCGAGGTCGGCGAGCGGCTCGCCGCGGCGCCCGGCACCCCAGCCTACGGCGTCCCCTCGGT
The DNA here is from genome assembly GCA_963749545.1 of uncultured Solirubrobacterales bacterium. Taxonomy (GTDB): domain Bacteria; phylum Actinomycetota; class Thermoleophilia; order Solirubrobacterales; family Solirubrobacteraceae; genus Palsa-465. The sequence continues at coordinate 78,142 of CAVVNG010000014.1, read as the reverse complement.
GCTGGCTCAGCTGGCCTGCGAGGTCCGCGTTCTGCGCGCGGTGGGTCGACGTGTGTTCCGGCCCGTGCCGGGCGTGGACTCGGTCCTGGTCGGCCTGCGCCGGACGGGGCCGGGCAGCGACGAGCGCACGCGAACACTCGTACACCGCGCGTTTGCGCATCGGCGCAAGGCGCTGGCACGATCGCTGGCTCTGGCCCCCGGTGCGCCTCCGGGGATCCGCGAACGCGCACGCGATGCGCTGCAAGCGCTCGGCCACCCGCCCGACGAGCGCGCTGAGCGACTCTCGGCGGAGGAGTTTCGCCAACTGGCGGTTAGGCTTGGGCCGTGAGGCTGTGGGCGCGCGCGCCGGCCAAGGTCAATCTGTGCCTGTTCGTCGGGCCCGTTCGGCCCGACGGGCGGCACGAGCTGGTCACCCTGTTCGAGTCGGTGTCGCTGGCTGACGAGCTGCGGCTGCGCACGCGCGAGCAGGGCGTCGACGAGGTCCATTGCCCGGGTGTGACCGGGCCCAACCTGGTCGGGCAGGCGCTCGACGGGCTGCGGGTCCAGGGCTGGGCTGGCCCCGCGGTCACGGTCGAGATCGAGAAGCGGATCCCGGTTGCCGCGGGCATGGGCGGCGGATCGGCGGACGCGGCGGCCACATTGCGGTTGGCTGTCGAGCTGGCGCCTGTGCGGCCCGAGGCGCTCGCCGCGCTGGCCGCCTCGCTCGGCGCCGATGTTCCCAGCCAGCTCGTGCCCGGACTGGCGGTGGGAACCGGGGCCGGCGATGAGATCGAGCCGTTTGCCCCGCTCACGCCCCACGGTCTGCTCGTGCTGCCGCAGACCGCCGGCCTGTCGACGGCCGATGTCTACCGAGAGGCCGACGTGCTCGGGCTGCCCCGCTCGAGCGCGGAGCTCGAGGCGGGCCACGCGCACCTGATCGCCGAGGTGACCCCCGGGGCGCGCCTGTCGGACGAGCTCCTGGTCAATGATCTCGGTCCGGCTGCCGAGGCGCTGTGCCCCCCGGTCAGCGCGGCGCTTGAGGATGCTCGTGAGGCCGGTGCCGACCGGACAATCGTGTGCGGGTCCGGGCCGACCGTCGTCGGCGTGTTCTGGGGTGAGAGCGGTCACCACCAGGCCGCGGCCGCGGCGGCCGCACTGAGACCGCGATATCCGCGCGCGATCGACGTTGTCCCGGTGGGCGCCGACTACGGAATGCCGCGTATTGCATGATCCGCAACACGCGAGTGGCGGCGTCATCTACGGCGTGGGGCACAATTAACGCCCGCGATGAGCAACGAGACAATCACCTACCTCGTCGGGGCATGCCTCGGCGTCTTCGGTTTGGCCGCGTTCTGCACGCTGGTGGTGGCGCCGGCGATCACGTCCTACCGCCGCCCGCTGGAGCGCGTGGCCGTCGTCATCCTGTCGTTCTACGTGCTCGCCGCATTCGTCGGGGTGGGAATCCTCGCCGGGGCCTTCATCGTCCTCGAGTGGCCTCGTGTCTTCTGAGGTGGCCGAGAACCTCCCTCGCGCCAACGCATCCGCGAACCCCCCGGATCTTGGTGCGCTCGCCGCCATCACGGAGGCCGTCCAGGCCGGTGCCGGGCTCCCCGAGGTTCTGCGCGCCGCGGCGCGTGCCCTGGATGCCAGTCTGATCCTGATCGACCGCTCGGCGTCGGTGCTCGCGGTGGCGGCGCGCTCGCCCGCTGATGAGCGCTCGCTGATGCGCGACACCGAGGATGTGACGACGATCGAGCTCCGGGTGGCCGAGGCACCGGTCGGCCAGCTGCGCATGCGCGTGCGCGACCACAAGCCCGATGCCGCATTCCTCGGCCTCGTGACCACGTTGATCGCCTCCGAGGTCGAGCGCGTGCGGGCGCCCGAACGCGCGTCCGAGGAGGCCGCGACAAGCTTTCAGCGGGCCGTGCTCGACCGGCGGATTCGTGACCGCGACGATCTCGTGGCGCGCGGAAAGGAGCTCGGCATCGACCTCTCCGCCGGCGGTTCGGTGCTCGTGGTGAGAGCGCATGCGCGCAACCCGACCGAGGACGACTGGCGCCGGCGGCTGCTCGCCGTGGCCGCCCGCGGCGCCCGATCGGTCGCGCCGGGAGCGATCGCTGCGCCAGCCGATGATGATGCCGGCGAGGTGGTGGTCCTCGTGCCCGACGGCGACGGCGAGATCGGGCGTCGGGTGAGCGGGTCGATCATGCGCGAACTCGAGTCCGGGCTGCCCGGATTCGCATTCGCTATCGGCCGAAGCCGCCGCGCCGAGGAGCCACTCGATCTGTACCGGGCGGGAACCGAGGCGCTGCTCGCGGCCAATGTCGTCGAGGGCGACCCCGAGCGGGCCGCGCTGGGTTTTGAAGAGACGGGCACCTACCAGCTCCTGCTCCCGCACATGCGCGACCCAGCCGAGCTCAAGCGCTTCTACGACGAGACCGTCCGGCCGCTGGTGGCCTACGACGAGCAGTACGAAACCGATCTGCTCGGGACGCTGTCGACGTTCCTCGAGTGCGACGCCAACGTGAACGCCACCGCCGCTCGGCTGATCACGCACCGCCACACGATCCGCTACCGGTTCGAGCGCGTGCGCGAGCTGACCGGGCTCGATGTTTCCTCCACCGACGGGCGCGAGAAGCTCTCGCTGGGGCTCAAGGCGATGCGCGTCCTCGGCATCGCCCCGCCGCGCGGCCCGGCCACCGAGCCCGGGGCCGAGGGCGGCCGCGTTCCCCGTTAGAGCCGGTCGATCGCCGCCTGGACGGCCCTGGCGGTCATCTCGCCCGCGACATCGAGGGGCTCCGTGGTCCGCATCGCCCGTGCCAACACGAATGCGCCCTCCAGCGCGCAGAGCATGGCGATGGTCAGCTCGCGGGCGGCGTCGTGTTCGAACCCCGCCTCCTCGAGCACCGCGCCGCCGGCCGCGATCCAGTGTTCGAACACCTCGGCGCAGGCGCTCCGCAGCACCTCGCTGGTGCTCGAGGTCTCGAGCGCCACCGTGGCGATCGGACATGCATCGGTGTAGTCGGTCTGCTTCAGGTGCTCGCCCGCTCCGGCGAAGAAGGCACGCACCCCGGTGACGATGTCGGGTGCCGGCCCGAACACGGCGGGGATCAGCTCCTCGTAGAGGAGGCCTGACGTGCGCACGGCCTCGGCGCCGAGCTGCTCCTTGCCCCCGGGGAAGAAGTGGTAGATCGATCCAAATGGCGCCCGCGCCTCCTCGACGATCTGCTTGACGCCGGTGGCCAGATAGCCCTGCCGACGCAGCAGCCCGGCGCTGGTCTCGATGATGCGCTCGCGGGTGCTCGACATATCCGGTATCGTACTAGATAGATCGCTCTACTTAGACAGGAGGCGCCGATGATCTCATGGCTCGTCAAGCAGGTGATCTCCCGCGTCATGGCCCGGACTCGGGCCGGCGACATCCGTCCCACCCTGCTGCTCGACGCCGACGACGTAGTGTTCACGTTCCCCGGAGACAACTCGTGGTCGGGGGTGTTCCGGGGCAAGGCCGAACACCGGCGGTGGCTCGAGCGGCTGGTTCGCGTGGGGGTCAAGACCGAACCCGATCAGGTGTCGGCTTCGGGCTTTCCCTGGAACATGACCGTCTGTATTCGAGGCCGTTCCTATTGCGACTCAGCCGGCGGCCAGCGGGTGTACGACAACCGCTTCGTGATCTGGGCCAGGTTGCGGTGGGGCCGGCTCAAGGAATACGAGGTCTACGAGGACACGCAGAAGGCCAAGGCTCTCGATGGCTGGCTGGCCGAGCACGAGCCCGCGCTGGCCGAGCCCACCACCCTGGCCGTCTGATCGGCTCCGGCGCTCGACGGCGCGCCCGCAGTAGGATCGCGCCCGATGGCGGTCGGGATCATCACGGGATCGGGTACCCATGCCCTGCCTGGCTTCGAGGTTGATGCGTCCCAGGAGGTGAACACGCCGTTTGGCTCAGCGACGGTCAGCACCGGACGCTGCGGCGGTAGCGACGCGCTTCACGTCTCCCGCCACGGCTCCGGGCACGTCCGCCTCTCCAGCCACGTGGCCCACCGCGCCAACGTGTGGGCGCTGAAGGAGCTGGGAGCGACCAGCGTGATCGGCTGCACCGCGTGTGGCGCGGTCGACCCGACATTGACGCTCGGGTCGCTGGTCGTCTTCGATGACCTGCACTTCCCGGTGAACCGGCTGCCCGACGGCAGCCTGTGCTCGTTCTTCAGCTCCGGCGAGCGGTCACGTGGCCACTGGATCCTTCATGGCGGCCCGTTCTCGCCCGGGCTCCGCGAGACGCTCAACGCGGCGGCCGCGTCCGCCGGACACCCGGCGCGCGACGGCGGCACCTACGGGCACGTGGACGGTCCGCGGTTCAACACGCCCTCGGAGATCGCCCAGCTCGCGGCCTGCGGTGTCGTTGCCGTCAGCCAGACCGGGGGTCCGGAGACCGTCCTGTGCGGCGAGCTCGAGCTGCCCTATGCGTTGATCGGATTCGTGACCGACTACGCCAACGAGGTTCGCCCCGGAGATCCCACCCCGGTGGCGAAGCTGATCGAGCTGATGGGCGCCAGCAGCACGATCTTCGCCGACGTGGTGGCCGGTGCCATCGGCGGGATCGTCGCCACCCCACCGAGCCCAGCTGGAACGGTCTATCGACTCGAACAGGAATGAGCCGTGGCGGCCGACGTGCTGATCATGGCCCGAGCTCCTCGTCGCGGGGAGGTGCGCCGTGCGCTCGAGCCGATGCTGGGGGCGGACGGCTGCGTGGCCCTGCAGGCTGGCCTGATCGCCCAGGCCCTGACCTGGGCCCACGAGGTTGCCCCCGGCCGGGTTCACGTCGCCCACGAGCCCCCGGACGCTGGACCCGAGCTCCGGGCCCTCGCCCGCGACGATATAACCGTCTTTCCCCAGAACGGGGACGGGATTGCGGGTCGCCTGGCCGATGCCATCGGTCGGGTGTTCTCCCATAGCGACGGCCCACTCCTCGTCGCCTGGCCCGATCTACCTCGGCTGCGTCCCGACCACGCTGGGGCCGCGCTCTCTGACCTTGGCGCCGGTTGCGACCTCGTGCTCGGGCCGGTGATCGATGGCGGCTTCTATCTGATCGCCGTCTCACGCCCACGGCCCGACCTATTCGCGCTGCCGGAGAGCGCCTGGCGGGGCGGCGATGCGATGACGATCGCCGCCGTGGCGGCGGGTGACGCCGGGCTCGAGCTCGGGATCCTCCGCACCGAGCGCGCGCTGCACCGCCCGGCCGATCTCCGCGCTGCGCTGGCCGACCCGCTGCTGCGCGATCCGCTGGCGCAGATGCTTGGTCGCCACGTCCGCAGGATCAGCTGAGCGGTGCAGGCCGACAAAAGGTCATCAATCCTCATTGAGTGTCCACATCACGTGGACACTTGTCGGCGGCGTTGGCGCATCCTCGACGGTCTGCCGATAACCGAAGTATGTACGTGCGCGCCACCCGAAGCCAGGAATTTTGGGGCGCAATCGTCCCCGCCTAACCGACCAGCGCGGGATGATGCTGATCGAGGTCCTGGTCAGCGCGCTGCTCGTCGCCCTGATCGCCGCCGGCGTTGCCGGCGCGCTGATCGCCGGGGCCGAGACCTCGGCTGACCAGCGCCACCGATCGCAGGCTTCGGAGCTGGCCCAGCTCGATCAGGAACGTCTCAAGGGGCTCTCGGCGCTGCAGCTGACCCAGCTCGACACCGCCCAGTCGCGGACCGTGACCCTCGACGGCGTCCCCTACACGATCACCTCGCAGGCCCAGTTCCTGAACAGCACCGGCGGCGCGGCGTGCGGCAGCACGGGTGCCGGCGCGGCCGCCTACTACGAGGTCTACTCGAAGGTCAACTGGGCTTCCAACACGCGCCCCCGGTGCAGGTGCAGAGCCTGATCACGCCGCCCGCCGGCGGCACGCTGCTCACCCAGGTCAAGGATCAGACGGGCGCGCCGCTGCCCGGTGTTGCCGTGTCGGCCACCGGCGCGGACGCCGCCTCGGGCACCACCGATTCGAACGGCTGCGCGATCTTCTCTGGTCTCGATCCGGGCGACTACACCCTCATGCTCACCGACGCGGGATACGTCGATCCCGACGACGACCCCTCGCCGATCAGCCTCACGGCCACCGTCACCGGCACCGGCACGGCGACACCGAGCAGCGGCAACCCGCTGGTCATGGGCCTCGCCGGCGCGATCAGCGCCAAGTTCAGCTCGAACTCGAACACACTGACCGGGCAGCAGGCCGATGCGATCTCGTGGTACGGCGCGGGCACGTCGAACTCGATGTCGAACTACAAGTCCCAGGCCTTCGGGTCGGCCGGCGTCCAGGGCACGCCGATCCCCGCCACTGGCTCGATCCCCCTGTTCCCGTTCGCGTTCACCGGACCGAGCTACGCCGGCAACTACGCCGTGTGGGCCGGGCCCTGCCGGCAGATGGAACCGCCGACGGGAACGGACGCCTTCATGGTGTCGCCGGGATCCAACCAGACCATCACCGTGGCCGAGCCGGCGCTCGATGTGTTCGTGAAGCAGGGCAGCAGTCAGGTCAAGCCCTCTCATCTCAAGATCAGCTTCACCAGCATCACCGGCACATCGTGCACTGACACGTGGTCGCCCGCGATCGCCGCCAACGCGGCGACCAGCAGCACGGGGGCGCTGGCCTTCCCCGGTCGGCCGTTTGCCAGCACCGCCACATCCGGGAGCGGCGCGAGCGCCTCGGGTTACACGGGGACGCTCTCGGTATGCGCTGACAACGGCACCCGCAAGGTCACCCAGACGGGTGTCACTAACACGAACTTCAGCGCGCCCACGTCCGTGACAGTCACGATCCCGACGTCCGGAGGCACCGGCACGTGCTGAGCCTGCCACCCCGAGCGTCGCAGCTCCTGGCCGAGGAAGGTGGCTTCTCGCTCATCGAGCTGCTGGTCGCGATGGCCGCCGCGGTGGTCGTCGTCTTCGCCGTGTTCACCATCCAGGACGTGGTCCTGCGCCAGACGAGCCGCGAGTTCTCGCAGGTCGACGCCACCCAGCACGTGCGCGAGGCGCTGGAGAACCTCGAGAACGAGCTGCACTCGGCGTGCCTGACCGACAACGTGACACCAATTCAGGGCGGAAGCACGCCGTCGACCCTGTTGTTCGTGAGCCAGTTCGGCACCGCCGCGACGCTCGCCCCCGTCGAGCACCAGATCGCGTTCAGCTCGACCGGCCAGACGCTGATCGAGAGCACATTTGCGGAGACGGGCGTGACCACCTCATCCTCGGGGCTGCCGGTGTACACGTTCTCGACCACACCGAGCACCACCCGCACGCTGCTGACCAACGTCAAGCAGAGTGGCACCACACCGGTGTTCCAGTACTTCGCCTATCAGGAGCCGGTCAACTCCTCGGGCCAGCCGTACACCGATTCGGCCGGAGACCCGTACATGATGCTGCTCGACGGAACCGGCGACATCCCGGGCACCGGCATCATCCCGCCCGCCCAGCCGCTCAACGCCTCGCCCTCGTTGTCGGTCAGCGACTCGCAGAACACGTCCGAGGTGATGATCACCGTGTCGGTCGGGCCGTCCGGCGGCACGGGCGAAAACACCAACCTCGCCGACGCCCGAGACACGGTGGCCGATGGCGTCGTCCTGCGTCTCACCCCCGCCGCCAACCACGCCGGCGACGGCAACGTCTTCCTGCCATGTCAATGACCTCGCTCCGCACACGTCTCGCCGCCGAGGGCGGCTTCACGATGATCATCGCGCTCGGCGTCCTGGCCGTCACGACCTTGTTGCTCGGGGCCCTGTCCATCGCCGTGGGCGGTGATGTCCATACCAGCCAGCACGATCTCGACAGCAAGCGCGCCTACAGCGCCGCCGAGGCCGGCGTCAACGCGTTTCTCTACCAACTCAACCAGAACCCAACTACTGGACGAGCTGCTCCAACGACACGCTCTCCCAGACGCAGGTCCCCGGCACCTCGCCCGCCGAGTACTACTCCTACGTGGCGATCCCCGCCAATGGCTTCACCAGCTGCACGAGCAACACCATCGCGTCGTTGATCGACACGTCCTCCGGCAGCCTGCGAATGGAGTTCACCGGCTACTCGGGTAATCCGCAGGTGCAGCGCACTGTGGTGGCGAGCTTCCGGAAGCTGACCCCGCTCGATTTCCTCTGGTACACGGTCTACGAGGCGCTCGACAGCTCGATCAACGGCTTCACCGGCTGCGGCGTCTTCTATCGGCAGGGCCGCAACAGCAGCTGCAACATCAACCGGGTGAGCGGCGACAAGATGAACGGTCCCACGTACACCCAGGACCAGTACCTGATCCTCGGCTCTCCGACCTTCGGACGCGGTCCGGACGACAAGATCGAGAGCCTGGCCCCGGGGACCAACGCCAGCGCGGTCTGCTCGGGAAACAACTGCGGGAGCGCTGTGTTCAAGGGCACCCGGGTGTGGAGTGCGCGCCTGGTCCCCCTGCCCTCGGACAACTCGCAGCTGCTCACCGATGCGCAGAACAACGGCCAGGTGTTCAGCGGTACGACGACGATTGTCCTCAACGGGACGAACGCGACCGTGACCAACTGTCCCAGCTCGTGCGGGGCGCCCACCAACGTCAACATCAGCCAGTACCCGATCATCTACGTGAGCAACGCCGCCAGCTGCTCACCCGGGGCCTACGACCCGTTCACCGCCACGTACTCGAACTCGGGCTGCGCCGGGGACGTTTACGTCTCTGGCAACTACACGACGCCGCTGACGATCGCCGCGGCCAATAACATCATCGTCAACGGCAACATCACCACCACGGAGTCGTCGGGGATACCCACGGGGCAGCGCCGTGCTGGGATTGGTGGCCAATCAGGACGTGCGCGTGATGCATGGGCTCGGGGCGTCGCACAGCAACGCGCCCGGCCCGTGTGACCAGGACAACTCGACGACCCAGTCGTTTCTCGAACCTGCACATCGACGCGGCCATCCTCTCGCTCAAGCACTCGTTCATCGTCGACCACTACAACTGCGGCGCCCCGCTCGGCAGCCTGACCATCAACGGCGCGCTCGTGCAGAACTTCCGCGGCGCGGTGGGCACCTCCGACGGGAGCGGAAACATCTTCACCGGGTACGTGAAGAGCTACACCTACGACGATCGCCTGGCCTACCTGCTGCCGCCCTATCTGTTCGACATCTCGACCGGCGGCTGGGAGGTCGGTCGCGAGACGCTGTGCACGACGCCGGTGTCGGGCGGGAGCAATTCGACCACGTGCTGAGGGGGGCCGCTGGCCGTGCTATCGGGGTGGCGAGCTGGGGGCCGCTGGCCGTGCTATCGGGGTGGCGAGCTGGGGGCCGCTGGCCGTGCCGTCGGGGTGGCGAGCTGGGGGGCGAGGACTCGAACCCCGATTCCCGGGACCAAAACCCGGTGTCCTGGCCAGTTGGACGACCCCCCAGAGCTAGAGACCGCCGGCCGGGCGAGGCGAATTTAGCAGCGGGTGGCGGGTCGTAAGCGAGTCAATCATCTAGAGTCGCGGGCGTCTTGACTGGGTCCGTCGTCGTCATCCTGGCCGCCGGCCAGGGCACGCGCATGCGCTCCGCGGTTCCGAAGCTGCTGCACCCCCTGTGTGGCCGGCCGATGCTCGACTGGCCGTTGGCCGCGGCCCGCGACGCCGGCGCGGAGCTGGTGGTCGTGGTCGACAATCCGGGCCGCCGGCTCGAGCCGCTGGTGGATGGCAACGCCGTTCTCGCCATCCAGCCCGAGCCACGCGGGACGGCCGACGCCGTCTGGGCGGCAGCGGCCCACATCGACCCCGCCGCCACCGTGACCGTGATCAACGGCGACGTACCACTGATCAAGGCGGCCACGCTGCGCGCGTTGGCCGAGGCGCACGCGCAGTCGGGGGCGGCGGCGACGATGGCCACCGCGGTGCTGGACGACCCGACCGGCTACGGCCGCGTGGTGCGGGCTCCCGATGGCACCGTCGAGCGGGTCGTCGAGACCAAGGCCAGCGGGGACGCCACCGCCGCGGAGCTGCACATTCGCGAGGTCAACACCGGCATCTTCGCCTTCGACGGCGCGGCGCTTCTGCAGGCGCTCGAGCAGGTGGACGTCGACAACGCCCAGGGCGAGCGTTACCTGCCCGATGTCCTTCCGATCCTGCGCGCGCACGAGCGCACGGTCCTCGCTTTCGAGCTCGACGATCCCCTGCAGACGCTCGGCATCAACGACCGCCTCGCCCTCGCCCAGGTGCAGGCCGTGGCCCAACAGCAGATCCACGATCGCCACATGCTCGCTGGCGTGACGATCGTCAATCCGGCTGCAACGGTGATCGACGTCGATGTGCGGATCGGCGCCGACAGCGTGATCGCCCCCTTCACCAGCCTGCACGGGGTAACCGCGGTCGGCGACGGTTCCACCGTCGGGCCGCTCAGCACCGTGCTCGACACGAGGATCGGTGACCAGGCGAAGGTGCTCCACTCCTACGTGACGGGCGCCGACATCGGCGACCGGGTCAGCGTCGGGCCATTCGCCTATCTGCGCCCCGGGACCGTGTTGCGCGAAGGCGCCAAGGCGGGGACGTTCGTGGAGATCAAGAACTCGGACATCGGGGCGGGCACGAAGGTGCCCCACCTGTCGTATATCGGCGACGCCGACGTCGGCGAGCGCACCAATATCGGCGCTGGGACGATCACGGCCAACTACGACGGCACGGCCAAGTACCGCACCACGATCGGCTCGGCAGCGTTCGTGGGCGTGGACACCATGCTCGTGGCGCCGGTCAGTGTCGGCGATGAGGCCTACACCGGGGCTGGATCGGTCATCACCGACGACCTTCCGCCCGGAGCGCTGGGCATCGCGCGCGCTCGGCAGCGCAACATCGAGGGCTACATGGAGCGACGCAGGCAACGCGCAGTCGAGCGCCGTGACGATGGTCGCGAGCGCTAGCAACCGGACCCGATTTCGTCGGGAGTCGGGCGTACACTCGCAGCGACAATGAGCGTGCTCCAGACGAGCCCGGCGCCCAACGAGCTGCGACTCGATTACGACAAGCGCCTGATGCTGGTCAGCGGCCGCGCCAACCCCGAGCTGGCGGCCAGAATCGCCGACAAACTGGGGGTTCAGCTCGGCGGGGTCACGCTCAGGACATTCGCCAATGGCGAGGTCTACTGCCGCTACGAGGAGTCCGTGCGGGGGGCCGACGTGTTCATCGTCCAGCCCATCTGCCTCAACGTGGCCACCAACCTGGGGACCAACGATGCACTGATGGAGCTGCTGGCCATGATCGACGCCGCCGTCGGCGGCTCAGCGCACCGGGTGATCGCCGTCACCCCCTGGTACGGGTACTCGCGGCAGGACAAGAAGTCCGCGCCCCGGGAGCCGATCACAGCGCGCCTGGTGGCCAGGATGCTCGAGACCGCGGGGATCGACCGGATCCTCACGATGGACCTCCACCAGGGTCAGATCCAGGGCTTCTTCCAGAAGCCATGCGATCACATGACCGCCCTGTTCATGCTCACCCAGTACTTCGCCGACCTCGCGCTCGAGGATCTGGTCGTCGTCGCGCCCGACGCCGGCAGGGTGAAGCTGAACAAGCGCTTCGCCTCCGAGGTCGGGGCTGACCTGGCGATCCTCAACAAGGAGCGCCCGGCCCAGCAGGTGGCCGAGATCAACTATGTGATCGGCGACGTGGCCGGCAAGACCGCCGTGATCGTCGACGACATCATCGGGACCGCAGGCACGCTCAAGGCGGCCGCCCAGGCGGTGATCGACGCCGGGGCGCGCCGCGTGTACGCCGCGGCCACCCACGGCAACTTCTGCGGCAACGCGTGGGAGAACCTCGCCGCGGCCGGATTCGATCAGGTCGTGGTGACCGACACGATTCCGCTGCCCCCCGGGGCGCCGAGCAACGTCCGGGTCCTGTCCTGCGCGGATCTGCTCACGAACTCGATCCGCCAGATCTTCACCGACGGCTCGGTGAGCGACGTATTCGGCGGCGAGAACCAGCTGTTCTGAGCACTACCCCGTCTTCGATTACTGACGCCAAGGCGATCAGGACACTGCGCCCCGATTCGGGCGGCACGCTCGAATCCTCGGCCGGCGTGCTCAACCGCGCGGCTTGGCTTGGCGGAAAGCCTGCAGGCGATGTGTCCCTTGCCGTTGGGCGAGTCGCTCCAGGAACTGTTCGTGCCGTCGCCGCACGCGGTCGTTGCGCTCGCGCAAGTCTCGGTATCGTCGTTGTCGCTCAGTTGCATTGCTCGTCGAAGACATGCTCATGACGTTACGGGGCCCGTGGCGCGAGGTCATCGGGAAAGATTGCGCGATGTGCTCAGTAGTTGTTACGCAGGCAGGGCCGAGAATCCGAGCGATGGTGGCGGCCGGCAAGTCCAGGGGGAGCCGGGCTGATCGAGACCACGCGTTGTGACCCGGTTTGCGGTCGCGGGCCGAGGAGCACTCGCCACCGCAATCCAGGTCCCCAGCCCTTTCGAGCAGCATCGGAGCCGTGGCCGCACCCTAGGAAGAGCATAGGGTCCCTCGCCAGGTTTCCACGGCCTTGGCGGGCTCCGAAGCTGAGTGGGAGCATCCATCGCGGACGTGAGCGGGACCATGGGGCCTACACCCCATATCCCCCGCTGTCTGGCCTGCGGGGGTAGTCTTGATCGAACGATGCTGCGCCTCAGGCTGACTTCGCTGCTTTCAGTTCCTCGCGCGCTGGATCGAGGTGGCCCCGGCCGCCTGCTGCGGGGTTTGCCCCACCTGCATCGGAACTGCGGTGACCGGCCTGGCGTTGCCGATGGTCGTGAAGGACAAGCCGGACGTCCAGGACGGTTGACCGCCGAGCCGCGATTCGCCGGTCACTCCGCCGTGAGCTGCCACGGATCAGGCTCGACGGTATCCTGGACAACCCTAACCCTTCTGATTAGGCTGGCCTCACGCGCGGGGGCGCCGTCAACGAAGGTCAGGAGGCCGCAATGCTGTTCGGAGTGCTCTATTTCACGCGCGATAACGTCACCGAGGAGACGCAGAAGCGCGGGCTTCGGTTGTTTACCAATTGGTCCCCGCCGTTCGAGTTCAAGGCTAACTATTCGCGCGGTGACGGAAAGGGAGGCATTGCCATCGTCGAAACCGACTCGGTCGAGGCGATCATCGAGGGCATCAGCCCGTGGGGGCCGTTCTTCGAATTTGAGGTCACGCCGGTGATGGATATCCAGGCTGCCGTGCCTGCCTTGCAGCGTGCGCAGGCCTGGCGTGATTCGGTGAGTTGAACCCGCGCGAGCGGGTCTTGGCTCGTGCGCCCTCGCGATCAACGCGCAGCGAGGGCGCGCGAGCGTTGTGCGGGTGAGGAAAGGGGGTGTCAGCTCCCAGCAGCGACGTGGTGTTCTGAGCATTGAAATCCACTCTCGTCCAGAAGGTGCTTGGATGCGCCTACGGGATCTGCGGCGATCGATTCCCCTCTGGAGGCACTTCGTTGGGCAAACGAACATGACGCCGCTGCACTGCCGCTGTGGATCTAGGATGCTCACGAAATGCTGACGAACGCGCGAGCACGCGCCAGCGCAGCACGGCACCGCGCCGCCCGCGCCATTTCACCCGCAGATCACCAACTTCCCGTGACCGGTCATCACGAACCGTCACGCCGGGAAGAGAACCAGCTGTTCTGAGCGTGGCCGCGGACATGGGCGACCGCGATGATCCGCAACTCGGTGCGCGCGCTCAGTCCGCCCGCGCCGCCCGGTTGATGGATCTGCTCGGGCTCAGCGAGGATGAGCTCTGCGCGTTGCTGGGCGTCGACGCGCTGACGCTGCTCTCGGGCCAGCTCGAGCACCGGGCCGAGCTTCCGATCCTGCTCGGCCTGCTCGAGGAGGCTGACGAGCGCGCCGGGGCTGCCGTGCTCAGGCGCTGGGTGCGCGCGCCGGGCCCGCGGGGCCGGCCGATCGAGGCCCTGACGAGCCGCGACTTCGGGGGTTTCGAGGAGGCGCTCGAGGATCTGGCCCAGCGAGGGTTCGTCCTTCGGGGCGGCCGTGGCTGAGCCGTTCACGCACTCGTTTCGGGTTCGCTACGCGGAGTGCGATGTCCAGGGTGTGGTGTTCAACTCCCACTATCTGGCCTTCGTCGACATCGTCATCACCGAGCTGTGGCGGGAGGCCTTCGGCGGGTATGCCGTGATGCTCGACCGGGGCGTCGACGTCGTGGTGGCCGAGGCCCACCTGCACTTCCATCGCCCGGCCCGGTTCGACGACACCGTGACCGTCGCGGCCACGATCACCCATCTGGGGACGACGAGCATCATCAGCCGGCACCAACTGGTTTGCGACGGCCAGACGCTGGTCGAGGCGGAGATCCGCCACGTCATGGTCGACCGCGAGTCGATGGCCAAGACGCCGATCCCCGAATGGGCACGCACGGGGCTGGCCCCGTGGACGGTGCTAGCCTAGAGACGAGCCGTCTGGACGGCGCCCGCCTCCAGACGGGCCCTCAGTCGCTCTTCTCCTCGTCCTCGTCGTCGGGGCGATCCCCGGGCCAGAATCCCGTCAGATAGTGAAAGCTCTTGGCCGCGCCGCGCTCCATCAGGGCGGCGACGCCTGCCATCGTGGCCGCCTCGAGCGCTGCCGCTCCGACCACCTTGGGCGCGGTTTGGTCTTCACGCGTTGGCTTGGGCGGATCCTCGTCGTCGAACTTGGCCCAGATCGCCTTGAAGGTCTTGCGGCCGAGCCGCTTCGCGATCAGGCCGGCCACGATGGCGAACGGCAGGTAGAAGATCTTCAGGACGAACACGCCGTGGAGCCTACCCATCCTCCAGATGGAGGACTCGCGCCGGCACATTTGCTCCACTTGCAAGTGGTCCACGACCGGGACTTGTGAGTAAATGGTTAACGGAACAGGCCGATCTGAGGTTCAGGGCGATGCTCGAGGACGACCACAACGAGCGCAGGGCCGAGGCCGAGGAGCTGCTTCGCCGCGCGTTGCTCGACGACTCCACTTCGGTGGCGGTATCGCTCCGGGTCGACGGTCTGCCGTTGAGTGATGCCGTGACGGTGATCTTCCACGCTCGCCGTGACCTCGGCACGCTGCAAACCTACGTGGCCCCGGGTAGCCGCGGAGCCGGCTCGAGCGTCGCGGCCAACGAGCTGCTGCGCGTCCCCTGTGATCTGGATCTTGGCGACGCCGAGGATCGGGCCGAGGCCGAGCGGCTTTACGTGGAGCAGGCCACCGCACTCCGTGACGCCCTGGTCGGCGCCGATCTCGTTCTCGACGTCTGGCGCGAACCCCTGTCCGACGTGATCGGCAGTGGCGTGACCGTGGACCGCTCCGTGCAGCTGGCCGTGCGGTTGCCCGCGCCCCGCCTGCTGCCCACGGCGTTGATCGCCAGCGATGCCAAGCTCGTCGTCACCCCCGTGTGCAGCGCGCGCACGCTCGCCGAGGGGCGCCCGCCGTTGGGGATCGCCTGCGCTCAACAGGACTTCAGCCGGGTCTACCCCCTGGCCGACGATCCGGAGCGGTGCGTCGAGGAGTTCCTTGACCAGTCCCGCGAGCACGCCCGATCCTTGGCGCTGCGGCTCGACCATCAGGAGGCCTCGGTCGAGCGCTTTCTCGAGCTGAGCGGCGAGGACTTCCCGGCGGCGAGCTAGCTAGTAGCTTCGCGCGCGGTGCGGCGCGTTTACCTCATCGGCATCGGTATCGGCGTGATCGTCTTCCTCGGCATCAGCCTCCTGCTGGCCAGGGCGTTCAACGCCGACGGCAACGAACGCTCCGCGATCACGGCGCTGATCCAGGCTGAGGTGCGAGGAGATCAGAACGAGATCATCGGCCTGATGCACGACTGCGATCGGAGCGCAAGCTGCCGCGCCCAGGCCGCGGTCAACGCGACCACGCTCCGACACCCAGGTTCGGTGTCGATCCTTCAGCTCCAGCCTTCGACCGGGTTCTCGTTGACGAGCACGCTGGGCTATGCCCGCGTGGCCTGGACTGTCGATGGCTCGCTGCCCAGGGTCCAGTGCGTCAAGGTCAGGCGGGCGGGCAACGTGGTCAGCGGCCTGAGCATCGAGCTGCTCTCGATCACCCGCAAGCTGGCCGGCGATGCGAACTGCCCGAGTCTGAGCTGAGCCTCAGCCCTTGCCGCGGCTGACGGTGAGGGCGACGCGCGCGCCGTTGCGTCGCTGGGAACCCGCCTTGGGGTCCGAGCCGATCACGTGGCCGCGTTGACGCGCTTGGACTGCTTGCGGGTGATCTTGCCCACCCCGCAATGCGCCTTCCTCAGCGCTCGCTCGGCGGCGGCCAGCGTCTTGCCCGCCAGCCTGGGGACCTTGCACGGCGGGCCGGTGATGGTGATCGTCTTCACGGTCTGCGAGTGGGCGCCGAAGTCGTCGGTGACGACCAGTTCGACCTGGTACTTGCCGGCCTTGGCCTACGCATGGGTGGGTTTGACGGCCGTCGATGTCGCGCCGTCGCCGAAGTGCCAGGCAAACTTGATCGGGTCGCCGTCGGGATCGTGGGAGGCCGAGCCATTGAAGCTCACGGATTTGCCCTTCACCGCCGTCTTCGGCGCCGTAAACGCGGCCACCGGCGCATGGTTGAGCGGCTGAAACTCGTAGGCCCCCATATCGATTGTCGCTACGCCGCTGTGGTCGCCATCGACCTTGCGCACGGCTCCGGCGAGATCGAATCCGGGCTGCCTGCGCTGGGCGCCGCGGGGTCGCCCTTGTCGATGACCGGCGATCCCGGAGCGAGCTCGAAATTCGACGCTGCCGAGTTCACGAAGTGCGGGTCGGCGTTGTGGAGGTTGTCAGGGCCCTGGGTGAACGTGGCGCCGACGCTGGCGATGACTTCCTTGGCCGGATCAAAGTCCGAGTACCTGATGGTCAGCGTCGCGGGGTGCGCTGGGCTGCCGGTGGCGGCCAGGTCGGTGGCGAATCCTCTGATGATCGTGTCGTTGACATTGAGCGTCACGGCGGCCGCGGGAAGGCTTGTCCCGTCCTGGACGCCTGTGGCGATGCCGCCGGCGCCGACCAGGGTGTCGCTGTCCATCGTCACTGTCTGCTGCGACCCCGACGCAAGGATGAATGCCTGGCCGGGCGATCCGGTCAGGTCAATCAGATCGTCGGCGACGAGCGCCTTGGTCGCTCCCGACGAAGACCCCGGTGTGCACGCCCGTGATCCGCGAGCGGACGATCGACGCCTCCTGCGTGGCCGATGTAGCCAGACCAACGGCCTGGTCCCCGGCCACGGTCGAACCGCTCATAGACGAGTCGGTGAGGGAAACAGCGCGAGAATCGGCGTCCGTAAGCCGCACGCTGCCGTCTGAGAAGCTCGACCCGTAGAGCAGAGCGCCGGTGCCGTCCGTGGCCGACGCGTTCTCGACCACGTCGACGTGCGAGAAGCTCGGGCCGTGCGTGCCGATCGTCTGAGCGACCGAGATTCCGGTATTGCCCGAGCCCGCAGGGATTCTGATCTTGACGGACGAGACCGAGGTCGAGCCCTGTCCGATGGACAGCACGTCCTGATTGTTCGCGTTCGAGCTCGGCGCGATGTCCGTGCTGTCCCCGCTGCCCACGATGTTCACCGGGTTGCCCGCCGCATCGGCCAGATCTTCGTCGTAGGTGCCGGAGCCGACCTCGATCGTGTCGAGTGTCCCGGAGCCATTGCCCGCCGCGGCCGTGAGCGCGCCACCGATCGTCGTGAAGTTGTGCCCGGCACCGGTGCAGCCCGCGTGGTCAACGCAGAACGTATCGGCACTTGCGGCGGCAGGCACCGCCAGGCCGACCCCCGGAACCACCCCCACAAATGTGCGTCAGCTCACCGGCGGACGGGCGTTCGCTGAGGTTCTCGCGCCGGCCGACGATCGCGATGAGGGCGAAAGTCGGACAGCCGTCGGTGATCACGAAGTCGGACGTGCGCGGGCACCGCGTCAGGGAGCGGAATCCCGCCGCGCGGCGGTTCGGGCGGCTTGGGCGGCACCTTCGGGCCTCGACCCCAGCCCTCGTCGCTACCCGAGTCAGAGGACGAGGAGGACGGCCCGGGGGGCTCGCGCAGGGCGGGAATGATCAGCACTGCGACGCAACCGAGTCCCAAGAAGTGCACTCCAGCGATCATCAGCAGCAGCTGAGCCTCGCCCGACATGGTTTAAAGGGTACCGCGACCGGCAACCCGTGAAAACGCGCTGTCGCTACCATCGATGACCGCTTATGGCCAGCGCAACCACAACCGCTTTGTCAGTCGCGCAGCGCGAACCCGCGGGTTCGCGGGCGGTTCGGCGTCTGCGTCGAACCGGCCAGGTTCCCGGTGTCGTCTACGGCGGCGGTGAGCCCCCCGCGGCGTTTCAGGTCGACGGCCGTGAGTTGCGGCTCGCCCTCGCCCACGCAGGCGCGGTGTTTGACCTCAGCATCGATGGCGCCGGATCGACGCCCGTCGTGGTCAAGGAGCTGACGCGCCACCCGGTCCACGGCCAGACGGTCCACATCGACTTTCTCCGTGTCCGGCTCGACGAGGCCATCGAGGCCACCGTCGTGCTCGAGCTCACCGGAACCGAGGATGCGCCGGGAGTCAAGGAGGGCGGCGTCCTCGAGCACGTCACGCGCGAGCTGACCGTCGAGGCGCTGCCGACCGAGATTCCCGACTCGCTTCAGCATGATGTCTCCGAGATGGTGATCGGCGACACGCTGACGCTCGAGGCCCTGAGGGCACCTGAGGGCGTCAAGCTGATTGACGATCCCGAGACCGTGATTGCCACCCTGTCGCCACCGCGTCTCCAGGTCGAGGAAGAGCCCGAGATCGAGGAAGAGACCGAGCTCGTCGAGGGCGAGGCGCCTGCCGAGGCCGAGGCGGCCGCCGGCGACGAGAGCGCCGGCGAGGCCGAATCCTCCGACGAGTAGGCGATGTCAGCAACGGGCCGTCACGGCGGCCGCGTCGACTGGTTGATAGTCGGGATGGGCAATCCCGGCAGCGAGTACGCCGGCACGCCACACAACATCGGGTTCGAGACCGCCAACGCCCTGATCGCGCGCTGGGGCCTCCCCAGGCCCAAGCCGAAGTACGGCGGCCTGCTCACCGAGGGGCGGACGGGTTTCGGCGGGCCGCGCGTGGCGGTGCTGCTGCCCCAGACGTACATGAACGAGGCGGGTAAGTCGGTCGGCCCGGCCCGGGGTGCGCTGAAGGTGCCGATCGAGCACGTGCTCGTCATTCACGACGAGATCGACCTTCACTTCGGTCGCATCCACGTGCGCACCGGCGGGGGCCTGGCCGGCCACCGAGGACTCAAGTCGATCAAGCAGGGGCTCGGATCGGCCGACTTCAGCCGCGTTCGCGTTGGTGTCGGCCGCCCGCCGAGCACCGATCCGGACGAGGTGGCCTCCTACGTTCTCGGGCGCTTTCGCCAGCCCGGAGCGGACGTCCGGGCGCTGGTCGAGGAAGCCGCCGACGCGGCGGAGCAGTTCGTTCTGGGCGAGCCGTCCGCTTCATAGACTCAGAGGCAGATGCTTCGCGCTCTGCTCACGCACGCCGATGACGATCCACAGACCGTTGCGCTGCAGCGGGATGGTGGGCGCGCGTTCGTCTCGGCGTCGCTGCGTCCGTACCTGATCGCGGCCCTGCTCGACCGCGAACCCGACCGCCCGGCGATCGTCGTCGCCGGCGATGACCGGGCGGCGCGCGACCTCGCCGCGGGGCTGCGCAGCTGGCTGTCCCCGCGGACCATTCGCTACTACCCGAGTCGGGGTGTCACCTACGAGTCGCACCTCGCCCCACCGCCGCACCTTGTCGGCCTTCGCATCGCCGCGCTCGATTCGCTGCTCGACGACTGGGCCGGCGCGGCGCCGATCGTTGTTGTCAGCGCGGTGGCGCTGTCGGAGAAGGTGCCCGATCCGGCGCTGCGCCCGCGCGGGTTCACGCTCAGGATGGGCGATCTCCTCGACCTCGACGAGACCGCCACCGACCTGGTTGCGGCGGGCTATGAGCGAGTGGAGCAGGTCGAGGACCGGGGCCAGTTCGCGATCCGGGGTGGGTTGCTCGATGTATTTCCCGCCACCGAGGACCGCGCGGTCCGTCTCGACCTGTTCGGCGACGAGATCGAGTCGCTGCGGTGGTTCTCGACCTTCACCCAGCGATCGCTCGGAGACGCCGAGGAGGTCGAGGTCGCGCCAGCGGCCGAGCTCGCCCCCGAGCATCGCGAGCTGGCCGAGATCGCCGCGCTCGAGGACGAGGCCGACCGCCCCGACATCGCCGAGCTGCTCCCGGTCGAGGACTTCCATTCGTTCCTGTCCCTGGCTCCGGAGGCGGCCACCGTGGTCATCGCCGGCGAGGAGGACGTCGCGCCGGCGCTGTCCGACCACTGGCAGGACGTCACCGCGGCCTTCCACGACGAGGACGCCCATCAGCTGTATCTCGGCCCCACGGTCATCGAGGACGCGCTGCGCGACCGCGCCCGGATCCGCCTGTCGAGCATCGATCAGGACCAGCCGTTCCAGTTCCGTGCTCAGAGCGCCGACGTCGCCGCGCGGGGCATTCGCGAGGCCGAGCCCGAGCTCGAGAAGCTGCATCGATCGGGCTACCGGACCGTGGTTGCCTTCGCCAGCCGCGGCGAGGGCGAGCGTGCCGCCTACAACCTGGGTCGCCTCAAGGTCCACTGGCTCTCCGAAGATGGCGCCGGCACCGACGGCGCGATCACGTTTGCGCGGGCCCGACTCGCAGTTGGCTTCATCGCGCCCCAGTTCCACCTCGCGGTCATCCCCGACCACCGGCTGTTCCGGCGCCGGCGGCCGGCGCCGGCGCGCCCGGAGCGCCGTCGCGGGGTGCTTCGCAGCTTCGCCGACCTGCGCACCGGTGACATCGTCGTCCACGAGGACCACGGGATCGCCCGCTTCGCCGGCTTCGACACCAAGACGGTGGCCAATGTCACTCGCGACTACCTGTACCTCGAATACGCCGGCTCGGACCGCGTGTTCGTCCCCGTCGACCAGCTGGCCAAGATCTCCCGCTACGTCGGAGCCGGCGGCGCCCACCCGCCGCTGTCCAAGCTCGGCGGAACGCGCTGGGACACGATCAAGGCCCGGGCCCGGCGGGCGGCCCAGGAGCTGGCTGGGGAGCTGCTCAACCTGTATGCCGAGCGCAAGCGCCGCGCGGGCCACGATTTTCCCGTCGACACCGACTGGCAGCGCGAGTTTGAGGACGCCTTCCCCTACACCGAGACTCCCGACCAGCGCGACGCGATCGAGTTCGTCAAGGCCGACATGGAGTCGCCGCGGCCGATGGACCGGCTGATCTGCGGGGACGTCGGCTACGGCAAAACCGAGGTGGCGCTGCGCGCCGCGTTCAAATCGGTCCAGGACGGCAAGCAGGTCATGCTGCTGGTGCCGACGACGATCCTCGCCCAGCAGCACTACGGCACATTCACCGAGCGGCTGCGCGAGTACCCGGTGACGATTGAGCACGTGTCGCGCTTCCGCCCAGCGGCCGAGCAGCGCGAGGCAGTGGCTCGGTTCAGCCGCGGCGAGGTGGACATCCTCATCGGGACCCATCGCCTGCTGTCGCGTGACGTGCGCGCTAAGGACCTGGGGCTGCTCATCGTCGATGAGGAGCAGCGCTTCGGGGTCAAGCAGAAGGAGCTCCTGCGCCAGCTGAAGCTGCGGGTCGACGTGATCTCGATGAGCGCCACGCCGATCCCCCGCACGCTGCAGATGTCGCTGGCCGGCGTGCGCGACATCAGCGTGATCGAGACCCCGCCCGAGGGGCGGCGCCCGGTCAAGACCTACGTGGGCGAGTACGACGAGGAGCTCGTGCGCCGCGCCCTGGTGCGCGAGCACGAGCGCGGCGGTCAGGCCTTCTTCCTCCACAACCGGGTCGAGTCGATCGACGAGACGGCCGAGCGGCTGCGCGGACTGTGCCCGGGCATCCGCTTCGAGGTCGCCCACGGCCAGATGGAGGAGAGGGAGCTTGAGAAGCGGATGCTGTCCTTCCTGCGTGGTGACGCCGACGTGCTCGTGTGCACCTCGATCATCGAGTCGGGCATCGACATCCCCGCCGCCAACACGCTGGTCGTCGAGCGGGCGGACGCCTTCGGGCTGGCGCAGCTCTACCAGATCCGGGGCCGGGTGGGACGTTCTCGCGAGCGGGCCTACGCCTACCTGCTCTATCCCAGCGCGGCTGCGCTGACCGGAGAGGCTGCACAGAGGTTGAGCGCCCTGTCCGACTACACCGAGTTGGGGGCGGGTTTCAAGATCGCCATGCGCGACCTCGAGATCCGCGGCGCCGGCAACCTGCTCGGCGACGAGCAGTCGGGCCACGTGGCGGCCCTCGGCTTCGAGCTCTACATGCAGATGCTCGACGAGGCCGTGGCCGCCGCCTCTTCCGATGGAGGCGACCCGGACGAGGACTGGGAGCCAGTCCGCCTCGACGTCAACGTCGACGCCTACGTGCCCGCCAACTACATCCCCTACGAGCAGGCCAAGGTCGACGTGCACCGGCGGATCGCGGCGGCCCGCGAGGTGGCCGATCTCGTGCTGCTGCGCGAGGAGCTGGAGGACCGCTTCGGCGATCTCCCCGAGCCGCTTCGCAATCTGATCTCGCTCCAGCAGGCGCGGATCAAGCTGGGCCAGGCGGGCGCCACCGCGGTCACGTTCCGCGGCGGACGCCTGGCGGTCACCCCGATCGAGCTCGATTCGGTGCGAGCCAAGAAGATCCGGGCCGAGATCCCCGAGGCGCTCTACGAGTCCGGCAAATCGCAGCTATCGGTGCGCGTGCCCGACGATCCGACGAAGCGCTTCCCCGCTGTCGTGCGCGCGGCCGACGTGCTGCTCGCGGTCACTCGCGAGGCGGCGTAGACAGTGCGCGGACGTCGGTGAGGATGCCGGCGCGGTCGGTCCTCATGCGCTCTTCGGTGATCCGCAGCACGGGGCAGCGGGCGCGGGCGAGCTTGGCGTCCCGGACGCGATCGGTCTCGAAGGCCCGTGGGCTCGAGTGGTAGCCACGGCCGTCGACCTCGACCACCAGGCGCGTCCCTGGCCAGAAGAAGTCGACCTCGACGCCGGCCACCAGAACATTGGTCTGGGGGTCGGGGATGGTCGGGTCGCTGCGGATGAGTTCGTAGAACCGGTGCTCCAGGGGTGAGCGGGTGTCCGGTGGCGGGCGGTAGCCGGCGAGCGCGGCTCGGAGCGTCTTGACGCCTCGGCGACGGGGTGCCCGGGCGATGGCGCGGTCGAGGCCCATGAGGTCGAAGATGTGCCGGCGCTCGGCTTCCTCGATCGCCTTGACCAGGAGGTGTGGTTTGAGGGTCCTCGCCAGGTCGAGGAGGGTGCGGGCGGGGGAGGTGAGGGGGATGTTGTCCTTGGTCGCGACGTCCTCGGGGTCCAGCGTGGCCGTGTAGTGGGCGCGGATCTTGGCGTGGGAGCGGCTCTTGCGCTCGAGCGTCACCTCGATCCGGGCCCCCGAGGACCAGATCCCCCAGACGGCGGCGGCGCTCCGGTGGCTGAGGACGCATGGGGGCCTGTAGGACAAGACGGCGGCCATCCGGTGGCCGTTGGGCGTCAGCGTTCGCCGGCCCAGGGCGTACACGCCCTTATGCACGCTGACCAGTAGTCCCTGCGCCATTCGATATTGGATCGCGTCGATCGGCATGCCCTCCGCGACCAACTGCCAATGCGCCACGACCCCGTGCTGAACATCGGCCAAAGCCACAATCGCACGTTGAGTCCAACGATTACCGCGATTATTGCCGTAATCGTTGGACCCACTCACGATCACCCCAGGGTTCCACCATTAATGTGACCCATGGGTGACGGTGCCGAAGAACTTCGTAACAGTTGGTGACCAGTTCTGCCAGCGCTCGCTACCATCACCCACGTCGATGAAGCGGATGAAGACTTTCCTGGCGCTTGGCGCTTTTTTTGTGGTCGCGGTGGCCCTGTCGGGCTGCGGCTCCGGCATCCCCGGTAACGCCGTGGCCGACATGGCCGGCAACCCCATCTCGACCACCGCCTTTAAGCACTGGATGTACATCGCCGCCAAGGGCAGCTCGGCGCAGACTCCCGGCGCGCCCGTGATCGTCCCCAGCGACCCGCCGAACTTCGATACCTGCATCTCGCAGGTCAAGGCACAGATCCCCACGTTTGCCAAGGGCAAGACCGACGCGCAGATCCGCACCGCGTGTAAGCAGCTGTTCACCTCCCTCTCCGGGCAGGTGATGGACTTCCTGATCCGCGCCTACTGGTACCAGGCCCAGGCCAAGAAGCTCGGGATCACGGTCAGCGACGCCGACGTCAACAAGGCCTTCGCCACGGCCAAGAAGCAGCAGTTCCCCACTGCGGCCGCGTTCAACACCTTCCTCAGCCAGTCGGGCCAGACGCTGAACGACATCATGTTCCGCGTCCGAGTCAACGAGATCTACAAGAAGCTCCTGGCCAAGCACCAGTCGACCGTCAGTGCCGCGGCGATCCAGACCTACTACAACAGCCACACGAGCCAGTTCGGTAAGCCGGAGACGCGCAACATCCGCATCGTCCGAACCAACACGCTGAAGGCGGCCAACGCTGCCAAGGCGGCGCTGGCCCACGGCCAGAGCTGGGACGCGGTGACCAAGAAGTACTCGATCGACAGCTCGACCAAGAACAAGGGCGGCGTGATCACCGGAGTCAAGAAGGGCCAGGAGGAGCAGGCTCTCGACACCGCAGCGTTCGGCGCCAAGCTCAATACGATCGTCGGCCCGGTCCACGGCCAGTTCGGCTACTACGTGGTGCAGGTGACGAAGATCATCCCAGGCAGCCAGCAGTCGCTGGCCCAGGCCACCCCGCTGATCAAGCAGATCCTCAACGGCAACCGCCAGACGGCCGCCCAGAGCGCGGTCGACGCCCAGGCCAAGAAGAGCTGGCTGAGCAAGACCAAGTGCCGCTCGGCCTACTCGATGGCCGACTGCTCGGGCTACAAGGCGCCAAAGGCGACCTCGACGGTCGCGCCGAGCACGACCACCGCGGCGCCGACAACCACCTCGTCCTCGCCGTAGCCCTTGAGCTCCTCCGGCCGGCCGGAGAGTGTGGATGCCCTCGAGCGGCTCGATGCGATCACGCGACGGCTGCGCAAGGAATGTCCCTGGGATCGCGAGCAGGACGAACGGACGATCGTCCCCCACACGGTCGAGGAGGCCTACGAGCTGGCCGACGCGGCCAACCGCGGCGATGACGCCAAGCTCCTCGATGAGCTCGGCGACGTCCTGTTCCAGGTCCACTTCCTCGCCCTGCTGCTCGAAGAGAGGGGCGCCGGCGACCTCGCCGAGGTCGCCCAGCACACGATCGACAAGCTGATCCGCCGCCACCCGCACGTGTTCGGCGATGTCGAGGCCGAGAGCGCCCGCGAGGTGCTGCGCAACTGGGACCGGATCAAGCAGACCGAGCCGGGCCGAGAGCCCGGCATCTTCGGGGAGGTGCCCGAGAACCTTCCCGGCCCGCTCTACGCCCGCAAGGTGCAGCGGCGAGCCGCCTCGTCCGGTTTCGATTTCCAGGACGCGGGCATCGGGCGGCCGCTCCAGGCGCTGCGAGACGAAGTCGACGAGCTCGAGGCCACCGCAGATAAGAACGAGCAGTTCCACGAGCTCGGCGACGTGCTCTTCGCCGCCGTCAACATCGCCCGCAAGCTGCACCTCGACCCCGAGCTGGCCCTCCGCGCGTCGGCCGACCGATTCCGCTTTCGCGTGCAGCGCGCCGCCGAGCAGGCCGCATCAGACGGGCGGACGTGGAACGATCTCCGACCCGACGAGCAGTTGGCCTACTATGCCGCGGCTCGCCTCACCGAAGGAGGACCCCAAACGAGATGAGCCAGATCGAGCACGTCCACGCCCGCCAGATCCTTGACAGCCGCGGCAATCCGACGGTCGAGGTGGAGCTAAGCCTCCGGTCAGGGGCCTGGGGCCGAGCGGCGGTTCCGTCGGGCGCCTCCACAGGTGAGTTCGAGGCCACCGAGCTGCGCGACGGCGGCTCGGACTGGCTCGGCAAGGGGGTGACCCACGCGGTCGAGAACGTGAACGGCGAGATTGCCACGGCTGTCCACGGGCAGGATGCCGGAAGTCAGGCCGCGCTCGACCGCATCCTGATCACGCTCGACGGCACGCCGAACAAGTCACGCCTGGGTGCCAACGCGATTCTCGCCGTCTCCCTCGCCGCGGCCCACGCGGCGGCGGCCGAGCAACGCCTGCCCCTGTGGCGCTACCTCGGCGGCGACTCGGCCCACATCATGCCCGTGCCGATGATGAACGTCCTCAACGGTGGCGTGCACGCCGATAACGCCGTCGACTTCCAGGAGTTCATGATTGTCCCTGTCGGGGCGCGGACGTTCGACCAGGCGCTGCAGATCGGGTCCGAGGTCTTCCACCACCTCAAGCGCACCCTGCACGACCGGGGCCTGGGTACGGCAGTCGGCGACGAGGGTGGCTTCGCGCCCGACCTGCGCTCCAACGAGGAGGCGCTCGAGGCGCTGATGGCGGGGATTCGCGCCGCCGGCTATGTCCCCGGCGAGCAGGTTGCGATTGCGCTCGACCCCGCCGTCTCCGAGATCTATCGCGATGGCATGTACGTGCTCCAGCACGAGGGCCGTCGGCTGAACGCCGAGGAGCTGGTCAGCTACTGGAACGAGCTGACTGGGCGCTACCCGATCATCTCGCTCGAGGACGGGATGGCCGAGGAGGACTGGGCGGGGTGGACCACGCTGACAGATCAGCTTGGCAACCGGATCCAGCTCGTCGGGGATGACGTGTTCGTGACCAATACCGACCGCCTGCGGCGCGGGATCGACACCGGCGTGGCCAACTCGATCCTGATCAAGGTCAACCAGATCGGCACCCTGACCGAGACGCTGGCCGCGGTCCGCATGGCCCGCGAGAGCGGCTATACGGCGGTCATGTCGCACCGCTCGGGCGAGACAGAGGATGTGACGATCGCCGACCTCGCCGTGGCCACCGGCTGCGGCCAGATCAAGACCGGGGCGCCCTCCCGGACTGACCGCGTGGCCAAGTACAACCAGCTGCTGCGGATCGAGGAGGCGCTGGGCCCGGACGCCGAGTATCCCGGCCAGCGCGCGTTTCGCAGCTGACGCTGGCGGTGCACCCTCGCTTGCAGCAGGAAGGAGGATCGTCGCGTCGAACGAAGCGATCACGGCATGCCGTACGCGCGGGCACAGGCAGCGAGACATCGCGAGACGCGTCGGACGCCGGCACGACCCCGCCGAGTGGCGCGTCCGCGAGCGCGGATTCGCTGGGACCGGCTTGGGCGGACCACGCTGCTGATCGTGCTCGTGATCGTCGCCGGGCTGTATGTGCAACACACGCTGTCCTACCTCTCCACCCGCTCTCAGACCGACGAGCAGGTGTCGATCGTTCACCAGTTGACGCGCGACAACGCCCGACTGCTACGCCAGCAGCGCGCGCTGAACAACCCGGCCACGATCGCCCAGGACGCCCGCGCGCTGGGCATGGTCCGGCCGGGCGAACGCCCCTACGTGGTCACGGGCCTGCGGCACTAAGCCGAGATGCCGGGGCCTGACCCCCGGCAGACCGAGCAGGTCATCGCCCTGTGGCGGGAGGGCGAGCGGCGCCTGGCGGCTGCCGATCCGGCCCTGCGCGCCACCATGGAGCGGGTGCGGGATGCGCTCGTCCCCGAGCTCCGTCGGCGCCTGGGCGGACCGTTCCTGGCCGCCGAGCTGGTGGCGCTCTACCTCGACCAGGGCACGGACTGGTGCTTTGCCATCGCCGTGCAGGTCGCGCCTGAGACCCCGGAAGCCTGGGACATGACCACGGTGGCGGGCGCCGCGTTCGCCCGGTACGTCCGCGCGGCCGGCGACTACGCCGGCGGACGGCGGATCGAGCCCGACTCCTGAGCCGGAGTCCTCAGTCGCCCTCGTCCGAGTCCTCGCCGCCGGCCCGGCGGATGATGATCTGATCCTCCTCGATCGCCACCTCCACCGGGCGGTGGCCGGCCCAGTACTCAGCGTAGATCGGATCGTCCTGGACGGCCGGATCGAGCCACAGTCCGTAGCCCTCCTCGCCGTGGTCGAAGGTCGCCTCGAGCGGGCCTGACGCCTTGCGACGGGTCCGCCCGCCGCGACCGCCGCGCCGTCCGCGCCGGCGCCGGCCTTTGGGTTCATCCTCGGCGTCCTCGTCGTCCTCGTCATCACCGCGCTCGGCCTCGGCGGCATCGAGCTCGGCGGCGATAAGCGCATCGTCCTCGGCTCGGAGATCGATGTCCTCATCGAAATCAACCGCGGCCACGCCCTCGGCGTCGACGCCGTTGTCGAGGTCCTGCTCGCGCTTGAAGGCTTGAATCTGCTGAACGGTTACCTCGAGTTGGTGGGCGATCCAGGCGTCCGTGCGGCCCTGGCGGACCCACGCCCGGATGCGATTCAGCTCGGGTCGAAGTGATCGTCGTGCCATGAGGCGCGGAGACTAGTACAGCCGCCGGTTGGGCGGTCCCCCCAAGCGGGTGGCTGATCGCCGAACGCTTGTGCAACCAAGGGGCGGGTCGGTATGCTGGGGCCGGGCAGGCTGGGCCCCTCTTCGAGACGGAGCGGACTCCGGTCGTGTCATCAACCCCGTCTACGAGCAGGGAGGCATCCTTTCTATGTTGGTACTGACCCGTAAGTCGAATCAGAGCATCATGATCGGCGACGACATTGAGGTGTCGGTGCTGGCGATCATCGGGGAGAAAGTGCGGATCGGTATCCAGGCTCCGCGAGACATCCCGGTGTTCCGTAAGGAGGTTTACCTCGAGATCCAGGCCGAGCGCCTGAACGAGAGCAAAGGCACAGGCGCGCGCGAGGAGGTTGACGCAGCGCTCCGCGGGCTGGGTGACGCCAGCTAGCTGTCGCTGCCGACCGCGCGGGCCCGGACACCCGCGCTGGTGGGGACTCGCCGTGCAGGGCGGCTAACCGAGCAGGCGGTAGAGCGTCTCGAACATCCCCGCCGTGACGATCAGCGCGGTGGCGATGAGCGACAGCACCAGCAACCAGAAGCGCACGGAGCTGCGCTTCTTCTCGCGCTCGATCCCGCGCTTGCGCGAGCGCGAAACAGCCTGTCTGCGCAGGTGATCCCGGCGGTTACGGTCAAGTTGCGACTCGTGCCGGAACTCCTGCTCGAGTTGCGCGAGACTCTGGCGCATCTTCATGGCCATGGCGCGCCGAGACTACCATTTGCGGCCCCGGTTATGTAGACACCGGGGGCCTTATGTAGAGGTGGCTAGTACGTCCGAACGCAAGTATGTCCTAGGTCAGGCGGGCGCCGAGACGCCGACTGAACCGGACGTAATTGCGTGAGCTCGTACTAGTGGACGGCCTGACCCTCATACACCTGCACAAAGCGCAGGTAGTTATCGGCGATCTGGGACGCCGCGACCTCACGATCGAGCCCGCCGTCCAGGAATGCCTTCAGCGCGTCCCACCAGATGGAGCGGCCGATGGCGAAGCCGATGAATCCGTCGACAGGGGCGGCGACCTGGAGCCAGTGCTCGACCTTCTCGGTGGAGGCACCGCGGCCTAGCAGGACGCAGGCGACGCCCGAGCGGCCTTCGCCAGAACGGGTCTCATCGGCCAGCATGGTGGCATCCTCGCGCTCGTCGACGCCCTCGATCTTCCACACGTCGACCTCGATCCCGAACTTCTGGATGTCGGCGATCGCCTGGCGCATCAGGGCCGGCCGCATCTCGGCGTCATAGCGCTCGGTGTCCCCCTCGACCGAGGCCAGCTGTCCCTCGGTGGCGGGCACGAGCAGCTCGAAGAGGAACTTGCGGCCGTTGTCGTGGAGCCAGTCGGCCAGTCGCTTCAGCCGTCCGAGCTGGCGCTGGTTCATCTCGGGATCGTCGTCGGGGTTGTAGCGGACGAGGACCTTGGAGAAATCCGGGTCGAACTTCGAGATGTGCTCGGGGAAGTCCTCGCCGTAGTCGAAGTCGAACTCGTTCTGCCCGGACTTCTCGACCGGCATGGCGAGCTTCAGGCCGTGCTCGCGGGCGCGCGCGGGGATGTTCGAACCGAACTGCTCGTCGACCAGGACGCCGGTGGCGCCGGCCTCCGCGCCCCGGCTGACAGCCTCCAGCATGCCCTCGAAGATCAGCCGCTTGGCGTCGTTGATCGTCTCGGTCTCCTCAGGCGTCGGATCGCCCTCGATCCCAAACATCTTCTTCTGGAACGAGCCGCGATGGTCGAAGGCCAGGATGTACAGCTTGCCGTCATATCCGAGGGCCATGTGGTCCCTCCTTTGCTCAGGTGATCGCCGCTGGGTCCAGTCTACGACCCGTTGGCCGGGTAGGCTGCGGCGCGTGGAGCACGCCTTCAACGGGCCGGCATACACGATCGGGATCGAAGAGGAGCTCATGATCGTCGATGCGGGCACACTGGACCTGGTCAACGCGATCGAGACGATGCTGGAAGCCGCGCCGTCGGGTGAGATCAAGCCCGAGTTGATGGAGTCCGTGCTCGAGGTCTCGACCGACGCGTGCGCCAACATCGCGCAGGCCGGGGAGCAGCTCCGGGCGCTGCGGCGTCAGGTGACCGAGAAGGCCGCCAGCAAGCACCTCGCCATCGGTTCGGCCGGCACGCACCCGTACGCGATGTGGGAGGACCAGCGGATCGTGGCGCGCCCTCGCTACCGCGACCTGATCTCGGCGCTGCGCTTCGTCGCTCGCCAGGAGCTCATCTTCGGCATGCACGTCCACGTCGGCGTGGATGACCCGGACAAGGCGATCCACGTGGCCAACGGGATGCGGGTCCACATGCCCGTTCTGCTGGGGCTGTCGGCCAACTCCCCGTTCTGGCGCGCCGATGCCACCGGCCTGGCCTCGACGCGGACTCCGATCTTCCGCGCCTTTCCCCGGGTCGGCATCCCGCCCACCTACGAGGACTGGGAGGACTATGCGCGGCGGATCGAGTTCATGATCGCGGCGAAGGTCATCGAGGATTACACCTACCTGTGGCACGACGTCCGCCCCCACCCCAACTTCGGCACCGTCGAGATCCGCGTGATGGACTCGCAGACCCACGTCGAGCACACGATCGGGCTGGCGGCGCTCGTGCAGGTCCTGGTCAAGGAGCTGTGCGAGCACTTCGACGCCGGGCAGCGGCTGTCCCGCTATCCGTTCGAGATGCTCGACGAGAACAAGTGGATCGCCGCCCGGCACGGTCTCGACGGCGAGCTGGTCGATCTGCCGAGCTCCGAGCGGGTGTCCACCCGAGCGCTGGCCCGGCGTCTGATCGATCGCATGTACGAGCACAGCCAGGATCTGGGATCGGACGGCGAACTGGCGGCGGTCGAGGACCTGCTGGAGCGTGGCAACGGCGCCGCGCGACAGGTCGTCGTGTACGAGGCGAACCACGATCTGCGCGAGGTCATGGCGGAGATCGTGGCCGCCACCGCTGTGTGAACAGTTCGGTCTACAAACGGGCATTGCCCCCGCTCTACAATCGCTATGTGAGCACCGGCGGCCCGGACCTCTTCGTGATCTGCAAGAGCTGCGGATCCGAGGTGAGTCCGTACATAACCGAATGTCCTTACTGCGGCAATCGGCTGCGCAAACGGGCACCGAAGATCGACCGCCAGGGTCGGGTGGCGGAGAAGAAACGGCGGCGGCCACCCGCCCCCTCGCTGCCCCGCCTGCGCAGCGGCGAGATCCCGGGCATCCGGGCCGAGGCGCATCCGTACGCGACCATCCTGCTCCTCCTGCTCGGCCTGGCCGGCACGATCGTCTGGCGGACCTCCGCACTCACGCTGGCCCAGGTCGGCGTGTTCGGCAAGCCCGGCTCGCACTGGTGGCGGATCCTGACCGCGCCGTTCATATACAACAACACGGGCTATGCCTTCGTCGCGCTCGGCACGATCGCCCTCTACGGGTGGCTGATCGAGCGCCGGCACGGGCCGTTCGCGGTCCTCGTCCTGTTCTTCCTCGGCGGTGTCGGCGGAATCGCGGCCGCGGCGGCGGCCTATCCGGTCCCGGTGGCTGTCGGCGGCAACGGCGGCGCGCTGGCCCTGCTGTGCGCGTGGGCAGTGCCCGACCTGCTCTCGCTGCGGGGGGGCCGTGAGATCGAGGGCGACATACTCGGCACCGCCGTGATCGGGGTCGTCGTCGCCCTGATGCCGCTGGCCGTCGTCGACGCCAGCTGGCTGGCCACCGCCGTGGGCGTCGCGGCCGGCTTCGCCATCGGACTTCCGCTGGCCAAGCTTCGCCCGGTCTAGGTCACGCTCACGGTGCCCGGCGGTCCGTCGGTGAGCCGACCGATCGGCCAGCCTGGCATCGCATCGGCCCGCTCCGCGGGCACGGCGGCGAGCAGTCCACCCGAGGTCATCGCGTCACAGCACAACCACCGCCGTACCTCTCGGACACCGTCGTCAAACGTCGTGAACTCCTCGGCGTGAGCGCGGTTGCGGCGCGTGCCGCCCGCCACCGACCGTCCCTCCGGATCGGCCAGGAGCTCGAGCACGCCGTCGATTGCCGGCACATCCTCGGCGCGAACCTCGGCGGCCAGACCGCTGGCTGCCGCGAGCTCGTGGAGGTGGCCGAGCAGGCCAAAACCGGTCACATCGGTGAGGGCGTGCGCGCCGGCGTCGCGCGCGGCGCTCGCCGCGTCGCGGTTGAGCGTGGTCATCACCTCGACCGCCCGATCGAGCGGAGCGCCCGGGAGCCGGCGCTTCACGGCGGTTGACACGGCGCCCGCGCCAAGCGGCTTGGACAGCACGAGCGCGTCGCCCGCCCGGCCTCCGGCGTTGGTCAGGATCTCGTCGGGATGGGCCACGCCGGTGACGGCGAGGCCGAACTTGGGCTCGGCGTCCTCGATTGAGTGCCCACCGAGCACGGCGACGCCCGCCCGCTCGGTCACCTCGGCCGAGCCGCGGAGGATCTCGAGCAGGACGTCGGCCCCCAGCTCCTCGATCGAGAAGGCGACCAGGTTGAGGGCGCTGACCGGCGTCGCCCCCATCGCGTAGATGTCGGACAGCGCGTTGGTGGCGGCGATCCGTCCGAAGTCGAACGGGTCATCGACGATTGGCGTGAAGAAATCCACCGTCTGCACCAGCGCGAGGTCGTCGCGCACGCGATACACGCCGGCATCGTCGGCGGTGCCGTAGCCGACCAGCACATTGGGATCGGCTTGCGAGGGGAGACCGGCGAGCAGCGGGCCAATCGACGCCGCCGGCAGCTTGCACCCGCATCCGGCCCCGTGGGATAGCGATGTCAGCGGCACGACCACGTACGTATGATCAACGAAACCAGTGGCCGACCGCGCCTATACCGACAGCGACCTCGACGCCGCGATCGCCGCTATCACCGATCGTGAGCGGTTGCGCGACGCGCAGGAGGTGGTCCTGCGGGTCGCTCCGGCGCTGCAACGCGTGCTCAGCGCCGCGCTCGAGGACGGCGGCTGGTTCGACCCCGGTCAGGATCAGGCGCTGCGCGAGGCCACGGCCGCTGAGGACCCGGCCGAACGGATGCGCGCGATCCGCACGCTCCTCGCCGAGGAGACCCGGCTGGCCATGCTGGTTGGCGTCGCCGTCGGGTTCGAGCTCGCGCGCGAGCTCGGTCACGCAAACCAACAGGAGGAATGAACGACGATGGATGTGCGCTTTCTCGGACACGCCTGCTTCACCCTGTCGGACGGCGACGCGACAGTCCTGATCGACCCGTTCCTGACCGGCAATCCCAAGGCGGCCATCGCCGCCGACGATGTCCGGGCGACCACGATCCTGCTCTCGCACGGACACGCCGACCACTTTGGCGACACGATCGCGATCGCCAAGCGCACGGGCGCGCCGGTGGCGGCGATCACCGAGCTGGCCGGCGAGGTGGGGGAGGAGGGAGTCGACGTGTTCGACCCCAATCTCGGCGGCACGGTCAAGTTCGGCTGGGGCTCGGTGAAGATCGTCCCCGCCTGGCACACGTCGACGACTCCGAAAGGGACGGTCAACACCCCCGCCGGACTGCTGATCCATTTCCAGGACACGATCATCTACCACCTGGGCGACACGTGCTTGTTCTCCGACCTCCAGCTGGTCGGCAAGCGCACGCCGATCGACGTCGCGCTGATGTGCATCGGCGGCCACTACACGATGGATCGCACCGATGCCGTCGATGCCGCGGGCCTGCTGGGCGCAAAGACCGTGATCCCGTGTCACTACAACACGTTTCCGCCGATCGAGACCGACGCCCAGGCGTTCAAGTCCGACGTCGAGTCCTCGACCAGCTCGAACGTCGTCGTGCTCGAGCCAGGCGAGACCCATTCGGCGTGATCCACGCGATCGTCCTCATCCAGTCCGAGCGCTCGGCGCTGGCCACACTGGGCGGCCAGCTGGCCGACATCGACGGCGTGGCCGAGGCCTACTCGGTCACCGGCGAGTGGGACTTCGTCGCCATCCTGCGCCTGCGCGAGCACGACCAGCTCGCGCAGGTCGTCACGGGCCAGCTGTCCCAGCTCGCCGGGGTCGGTCGCACCCAGACGATGGTGGCCTTCGAGGTCTATTCCGAGCACGACCTCGAGGCACTGTTCTCGATCGGTCAATAGTCAAGGGCGCGGCCAAAGCCCTCGAGCATCGCGTCGTAGGTATAGCCAGCGACGTCATCGCGCGCGGCGGCGCCCAGGCGGCCGCACAGCGACTGGTCGGTGAGCATGCGTTCGATCGCCCCGCCGAGCGCCCGAACGTCGCCCGGCGGGACGACCAGCCCGTTGCGCTCGTGGCGGACCAGTCCTCCCGCCACCGCACCCACGGCCAGGCTGGCGATCATCGGCCGAGCCTGGTGCATGGCCTCGTTGCAGACCAGTCCCCAGGGCTCGACGAACCTCGGCGTGGGGATCGAGGCGAGAACCGCGGTGGCGGCGGCGGCGTAGGCCACGGGGAGCTCCTCCCGCGCCACCGGGGCGAGCCAGCGAGCGCCCGGCGTCTGACTCGCCTGGCCGCTGAGCGGCCCGTCCCCGATCAGCACGAGTGTGGCCGGCGGCTGGCGGATGCGCCAGGCCTCGAGGAGAACGGCCACGCCCTTCTCCGGCACCAGGCGCCCGACGTACAGGGCGATCGGAGCGTCAGCGAACCCGTGCCGGGCGCGCCAGCGGGTGATCTCATCGGCGCCGACGCCGCGTCCGAACAGCTCCGCCTCGACGGACTGCGGCGCGACGAACACGTCACCGTCGCGACCGCGGATCGCGGCCACGAACCTCCGCACGTGCTCGCCATAGGCGATCACCGCGTCGGCGTGGCGGTAGATGCGCCGGGTGACCGGGAGGGCGATCAGGTGCCCAAGTGAGCGGGGCTGGCGCCACACCGACGCCCACAACACGAAGCGGTTGCGGCCGGCCCGCGCGCCCGCGTAGGCGGCGGGGAGGATCGAACCGCCGGCGAACGGGGCGATCACCGTGTCGTAGCGGCGCGCGGCGCTCAGCGCCTCGCGAGGTCCGTGGATCCGCCGGGCTGGGAAGGACGCCCGGGCCAGCTGGGCATCGAGGTCGGCGAACCAGGCGGGCACGTAGCGCTCGCCCCCGCCGTAGCACAGGACCTCGAGCTCGTAGCGGTGGGCCAGCCGCTCGTACAGGGGGTTCCGGTACGGAGCCAGATAGTTGGTGAGCAGGGCGATGGTCATGGCGAGCGCGGGACGTTGGCAGAATCGCCGACTCGCCATGCGCGTGCTTCTGCTCCACAACCGCTATCGCGCCGCCGGCGGGGAAGAACGGGCGGTGGCCGATCTGGCCGACCTGCTCGAGCGCCGCGGCCATCCCGTGCACTTAATCGATCGGTTTAGTGTGGGGACTGGCCGCGGGCGCGCGGCCTGGGGCATGATGGCCGGAGGGCTCGACCCGGACGAGGTCGGCGATGCCGTCCGCTCGCACCAGGTCGACATCGTCCACGCCCACAACATCCATCCCCTGCTCGGCTGGCGCGCGCTGGCGGCAGCGCGGGGCGCCGGCGCCCGCACGGTCCTTCATCTCCACAACTTCCGGTTGATCTGCGCCATCGGTGTCGCCTACCGCGACGGCGCTCCGTGCTTCCGCTGCCGGGGTCGTGCCACCGCGCCGGGACTGCGCCTGCGCTGCCGCGGCTCGCTGGCCGAGGCGGCCGTGTACGCCGCCGGGCTGCACCTCCAGCAGCCGCACATTTACGACAACGTGGACCGCTTCGCGGTGGTCAGCCACGCCACCGCGGATCGGCTGCGAGAGCTCGGTCTCCCAGGCGACCGTGTGACGGTGACGCCGAACTTTCTTCGCGACGCCGACGTTGCCGCCGTCAGCGGCGCAGGGCACGGGAGCTATGCCCTGATCGCCGGCCGCCTGGTCGAGGAGAAGGGCTATGACACGGCGATCACGGCGTGCCGGCTGGCCGGGGTGCCGCTCGTGGTGGCCGGCGAGGGGCCCGATGCGGCGCGGCTGGGCAGGCTGGCGGACGGCGCCGATGTCCGCTTCGCCGGGCGCGTGCCGGGGGTGGAGCTCGCGCGGCTGCGCGCGGGGGCGGCGCTGGCGCTCGCGCCGTCGCGGTGGGAGGAGCCGTGCCCGTACGCGGTGCTCGACGCCCAGGCCAGCGGCGTGCCGGTGCTGGTCAGCGACCGGGGCGGCCTCCCCGAGCTGGTCAGCCCCGACGCGGTCATCGCCACCCCTCGAGTGCAGGAGTGGGCGATGGCGATCTCCGAACTGTGGCACGACCCGGAGCTCCGCCAGCGCAGGGGCACGGCGGCGCTGGCTCGCGCGCGTGAGCAGTTCGGCGAGGCGGCCTACTACGAGCGGCTGATGGGGCTGTATGAAGGTGTCTAAGCTGCCGGCGGTGATCCGGAGCCTGGCCTTACTGATTCCGGTACTCGTGTGGGTCGCCGGCTGCGGCGGGTCGAGCAGCAGCTCGACCAGCGCTGCCACGACGCCGACGAGCACCACCAGCGCGAGCGCGACGACGGCGAGCGCGAGCTCGTCCGCGGCCCCGCAGACGCGGAGCACCACCACGAGCACCACACATACCACCCAGACCCAGTCCTCGGCCGACGTCCGCCTGCCGGTGACATTCGTCGTCCGCCCGGGTGGCAGGCTGGTCCCGCCTCAGATCGGCGTCCCGGGAGGACTCCCCGTCCAGCTAACGGTCACCTCAGCCGACGGCGCCGCCCATCACGTCGTCCTACAGTCGCCGAGCCCGACGATGCTCAGCGTGCCTGCGGGCGGCCGAGCGTCGACACGGATCACCGGGCTGCAGAAGGGCCATTACAAGATCACGGTCGACGGCAAGGCGGCCGGCGAGCTGATCATCGGAGTCCCGCCCGGCCCCTAGGCGATGCGCGATCCGGGCACGGCGTCCCGGTCGGGCCTGAGCAGCACGACGCCCTTGTCGGGATCGAGCGCGCCGAGCACGAGTACCTCGGATGAGAACGGACCGATGCGCCGGGGCGGGAAGTTGACCACGGCGACGATCAGCGTCCCCTCGAGCTCCTCGGGGGGATAGTGGGTGATCTGCGCCGAGCTGCGCTTGGTACCGACCTCGGGGCCGAAGTCGATCGTCAGTTTCCAGGCCGGGGCCCGCGCCTCGGGGAACTCGTCGACGGCCAGCACGCGCCCGACGCGCATGTCGACCGCCTGAAAGTGGTCGATGTCGATCACGTCCTGGGAGGACTACGGCCCGGTGGTGGTGCCGCTGCCGTCGCCGCCGTCGGTTGGCGTGGTCGGCGTGGTGGGGGTGCTCGGCGTCGTCGGCGTGACCGCCACCGTCGTGGTCGGCGGAGGTGACACCGCCGTGGTGGTGGGCGGTGACGGCTGGTCCGACAGCGTCGTGGTGGGTGGGGAGGGGAGTACCGTCGGGTCGGTCTGCGTCTGCGTGCGTCCCGGGGCGGCCGGCGTGCTGGTGGTCCGCGGCGGCGAGGCGGGGGCCGGTGGGGTGGTGGAGGTGGTCGTGGTCGTGGTCGCCGGCTTGGTGGTGGTCGTCGAGGTCGACGGCGTGACGGCGGCGACCAGTGTGGCCGCTGGCTTGTTCGACGTCTTGGCCACCGTCTTGGCGGCCGGCTTCTTGGTCTTGGTGGCGGCGTGATGCTTGGCCGAGCTCGGCGGCGTGTGGTGCGATGAGCCACTCGAGCGGTTGACGGCCTGGCTGTTCGAGCCGGAGCTGGCCACCCGGGTCCGCGTCGAGCTGCTGTGGTCGACCTCGACCGCGCCCGCGGTGACGATCGCCGCGGCAGCCAATCCCGCGGCCGCCTTGGTGGCGATTGCTCCGACGCCTGCCGACACGAATCCGCTGGCGCTCGAGCCGGCGAGGATCGTCGAGCCGGTTCCGGCCGCCACCGAGGCCGCGGTTGAGCCGGCCGCGGTCGTGCCGGCCGCGGTTGTGCCGGCGCCGGCGGCCGTCGAACTCGCGGCGCTCGAGCCGGCGGCTCCTTGGCCCGCTCCGTGGCCGAGATGGCCGAACACAAGCTTCTTGAGCACGACCAGGGGACCGATCGGCATCAGCGCGGCCAGGGCCTTGTTGGTCTCCTTGAGCTGGACACGGAACGAGGCACACCGCTTGCACGCGTGCAGGTGACGGCGCACGAGCGGACTGGGCTTGCGCCGTAGGCCCTCGGCCACCTCACCGAGCTCGATCCGCACCTCGTCGCAGGACAGCAGCCGAGCCTCGGCCGCCTCGGCCAGCGAGACGCGAGCGCGGACCAGCAGTGACTTGACGCTCGGGACGGTCGTCTCCATCGCCTCGGCGATCTGCTCGTAGGACAGCGCGTCCATCTCCCTGAGCACCAGGGCCGTCTTCTGCGTCTCGGGAAGCTCGTGGATGTCGCCGACCAGGAGGCGGAACTCCTCGCGCTCGTGGACCTTGTCGGCCGTGCTGGCGCCGTGATCGGAATAGTGAGCATCCATCGAGTCGACGCCGACGGCCTGAGCGCGCCGCAGATGGTTCAGGCAACGGTTGCGCGCGATCCGATACAGCCACGGACGCACGTTGATCGGGCGGTCGTCGGCCAGCATCGCGTTGAACGCGGCGGCCAGCACCTCCTGGAGCACGTCCTCGGCGTCCTCGCGCGAGACGAGCAGGTGGCGGCAGAAGGCGAGCAGCCGGGTGCTGTACCGGTTGATGAGCACCTCGAAGGCAGTTGAATTGCCGCGCCGAGCGAACGCGACCAGGCGCTCGTCTGACTGCAGACGCAGCAACGGCGATCGGCCATGGAGGCCGATGCCCCCCGAGTATTTAAGTGCGGAGACTTCCATTCAACCGGTCAGCGAGAAAGCTCTCCCTGACAAGGACACCGTAGCAGCGCATTAGTTGCGGTTTATCCGGTCCCAAGGGGCATTTTTGTTGCCTGCGGGCTTCGTCGGATCGACGTTGGCGCGCACTAAGATCCGCCACGAGCCCGGGTAGACAAAGTGGCAAAGTCCGCGCACTTAAAATGCGCTGCTCGCAAGAGCGTTGCGGGTTCGAGTCCCGCCCCGGGTACTGGCCGGATGTTACCTCTCTGGGCTGCTCGATCCCCGCGCTGGCCGCTGGCCAAACGCGCCTCGCCGCGGAGCGGTTGCGCGCCCCCTCTCGGACCTGTCTGACGGACTCCAAAACGGGTAGATCAACAGTCACTTAGACGGTCTCAAGGCCCGTAGGTTCCTTTTTGACACCCGAATAAAGGCCTTGGTAGCGTCGATCGAGAGCCGCGTTTTAGGGGTTTCCAGGTACCCCGGGCGGGAGGAGTTTCGATGTCCATTTCGCTTCGGCGATGCGCAACTCATCGGTGATCGGCCGAGCCGCCGCGACCGCGGCGGTGCTCGTCGCGGTCGCTGCCGTGGCAGTGATCCTGCTCAGCGGCGGCTCGAGCTACCACGTGAAAGCGGTCTTCACCAACGCCAGCCAGATCGTCAGCGGCGACCTGGTCGAGGTATCGGGAAACAGCATCGGCGCGGTCTCGAACATCACGTTGACCCCGACGGGCCAGGCCGAGCTGACGCTGACAATCAACAACAAGAGCTACGAGCCGCTGCGCCAGGGCACGCAGGCCACGATCCGCGAAGCGTCGCTGTCGGGAATCGCCAACCGATACGTCGACCTCCGTCTCGGACCCGGGACCGCGGCCAAGATCAACGACGGCGGCACGATCCCCACGCAGGACACGACCAGCGCGGTGGACCTCGACGAGCTGTTCAACACCCTTGACGCGCCCACCCGCAAGCGTCTGCAGGAGGTCATCCAGGGCTCGGCCTCGCAGTACGCCGGCCAGGGCAAGGCCATACAGGCGGCGTGGCAGTACCTGAACCCCGTGGTCGTCTCGACCAGCGTCCTGTTTCGCGAGAGCAATCGCGACACAAACCGGTTCACCAACCTCCTCGTCAAGTCGAGCAACCTCGTCACCGACGTCTCGCAGCGCAGCAGCGACCTGACCGGGTTGATCCGGCACCTGTCGAGCACCACCGGTGCCCTCGCCAATCAGCGCACCGCGCTCGGCCGGTCGATTCAGCGTTTGCCTCCGTTCATGCGCTTGGCCAACACGACGTTCGTCAACCTGCGCCGTGCCCTCGACGACATCCAACCTCTGGTCGATGCGACCAGGCCGGTGGCGCCCAAGCTCCAGAAGCTGTTCGCTGCGCTCAAGCCGCTGGCCGAGCAGTCGGTGCCGACGGTGCGCGACCTGGCCAACATCGTCAGTCGGCCCGGGGCCAACAACGACCTGATCGAGCTGATCAAGCTCGGGGTGCCGCTCGCCGGCGCCACCGTGCGCAACATCAGGGCCGACGGGGAGCTCCGGCGCGGGGCGTTCCCCGAATCGACCCTGGCACTGCACAACTCGACGCCCGAGCTGAACACCGCGCGGCCATACGCGGTTGACCTCACCGGGTGGTTCGAGGGCTACTCGCATCCGGGCGGCTATGACGCCAACGGCGGCTATAGCCGGGTGGCGCCGATCGTCGGCGTGGCCTCGGTACAGAACGGCGTGCTCAACTTCCTGCCGTCGCTGGGCATTCCCCTGCTGCGGCCGATCCTCGCCTTCGGCGGACCCGGGAACAAGACCAGCGCCGGCGGCCTGCTCACCACGGGCCAGGGCGATCGCTGTCCGGGTTCGATGGCCCAGCTGGCCAGCTTCCAGGGCGGCCTGGCCGAGGTGGTGCTCAACCTCACGCCGATCCTGACCGATCTGAAGCTCTGCCCCAAGCAGGCCGCCGCCGACTCGCGCGACTACCGGCTCTACAAGCAGGGCAAGCTCCCCTCGCGGAGCGCCCGCGGCGCGGCGGGCTCCAGCGCGCTGAACGTCCCGTTCCTCCCGCAACTCCCGATCGGCTGATGGACACCGGCACGCCCTCAATGGCCAAGGTCTTCACGATGGTCCTGTTCGCACTGTCGTGCGTCGGCCTGCTGCTGTTCCTGTGGATCTCGTTCGGGGGCAAGCTCCCGTTCAACCCTCAGGGCTACGAGGTCCGGATCTCGTTCACCGATGCCGACCAGCTGGCCACGCAGGCCGACGTGCGGATCGCGGGAGTGTCGGTCGGCAAGGTGGTCAGCAAGTCGCTTGATCCCCAGGGCAACCGGACGATCGCCACGATCGAGATGGACAACAAGTACGCGCCGATTCACGAGGACGCCCGGGCGATCCTGCGCATGAAGACGATCCTCGGCGAGACCTACGTCCAGCTCACTCCCGGGACGCCGAACAGCCCCGCGGTCCCCGACGGCGGTCTACTGCCCCGGGGCCAGGTCACCAACGCGGTTGCACTCAGCGACATCTTTGGCGCGCTCGACCCCAAGACGCACGCCGCCTTCCCGACCTGGCAGCAGCAGCTCACCAAGGCGATCCAGGGCAACGACCAGAACCTCAACGATGTGATCGGCAACCTGCCCCAGTTCGCCGCCGACGCCTCGGACATTCTCAAGGTGCTCGACGCCGAGCACGGCGCCGTCGTGCGCCTGTCGGTCAAAGGCGGCACGGTGTTCTCGGCCCTGTCCCAGAATCAGTCGGCGCTGCGCAACCTGATCACCACGGGCGAGCAGGTGTTTCACACCACGGCAGCCAACAACAACGCGCTGGCCGCCACCCTCCACGTCTTCCCGACCTTCCTCGACGAGACCAAGGCGACGATGGCTCGGCTGAAGAGCTTTGCGCTCGACGCAGATCCGGTCATCAGGGAGCTCGATCCGGTCGCCCTGGCGATCCCGCCGACGATGAACTCGGTGCGGCTCTAGGCTACGCCGGCGGTCTGGCCTTCGTTGTTGACGCTCGGCGCAAGTCCGCCGAGCAGGAGCTCGGCCAGCGAGCGGTCGCCGGTGAACTGCAGTGCACCCCAGTTGTGCTCGGGCGAGAACGCGCTGACCCAAGCGGCCGTGTTGCCGCTTACGCGCGCGGTGGGACTGTCGGCAGCGCGCTCGGCCAGGGACACGCCGTCGCCCGAGAGGGCGAACGAGTACGTGGTGGCGTCGCCGTCCTTACCATCGCTCACGGTGCATTCGACCGTGCCGCTGGCGCCGCCCGGGCTGAGCAGGCCGGCGGCGAGTCTGAAGATGGCGCCGATATCGACCCGCTCGGCTGAGCGCGGCAGGCTCCACGCCCACTCATAGCCCCAGCGGGCAAGCTCGCCGAGAATCGGCATCAGTTCCCGGGCTCGTTCGGTGAGCTCGTAGTCGACCCGCGGCGGGACCTCGCGGTAGCGCTTGCGGGTGAGCATCCCGTCGGCGACCATTCGGTTCAGTCGCGAACGCAGTTGCTCGGTGGAAATACCGGGGAGGACGCGTTGTAGCTCGACGAAGCGGCGCGGGCCTGCCGCCAGGTCGCGGACGATCAGCAGCGTCCACTTGTCGCCGACCAGATCGAGGGCGCGGGCGTCCGGCGACCACTGGTCATAGGGATGGCGTTTGGGCGGGGGTACGTGCGGAATGGATCCTCCCGTAGAACGGAAACCTACCTACCAACTTTGAGTCTAACGTGACGTTTTGGGGGCGCAACCAAGAACCGTCGGCCAAGTGGACAAATTTTGCGCCAGTTTTTGTCGGCGCCGTCGTTACAGGCCAGTAATGGGTGAATTAATCCTTCTGGCCGAGCGCCGCGCCGACCGTTCGCGGCCCTGTCGGACCGCGCGGCCGGCCTTCTTCTTCGACCTCGCCTGCCCGTTCTCCTATCTCGCCGCCGAGCGTGTGGAGCGCGTGCTTGGCGACGTGGAGTGGGTGCCCACCGCCGGCCGGCTGCTTCGCCAGAGCGGCGAGTGGTCGGGGCCGGCGGCGATCCGCGCTCACGCCGAAACGTGCGCGGTGGCGCTGCGCTTGCCGCTGGTTTGGCCCGATCCGTTTCCCTCAGACACGCCGGCGGCCCTGCGTGCCGCCGTTCACGCCGCCGAGATCGGAGCCGGTGCCAGGTTCGTCCTGGCCGCCAGCCGGCTCGCCTTCTGTGGTGGCTTCGACCTCGAGGATCCCGAGATCCTCGCCGAGGCAGCCGCGGCCGCAGGGATCGGCCTGCGCGATTGCCTCGCCGCCGCCGGTGATGAGACGCGCGACATCGAGCTCGATGCCACCGCGCGGGGGCTGCTCTCGCGCGGCATCCAACGCCTGCCCGCGGTCCGGGTTGGGAGCCGGTGGTTCGCGGGCGATGGCGTGCTGG
The DNA here is from genome assembly GCA_963749545.1 of uncultured Solirubrobacterales bacterium. Taxonomy (GTDB): domain Bacteria; phylum Actinomycetota; class Thermoleophilia; order Solirubrobacterales; family Solirubrobacteraceae; genus Palsa-465. Next base: position 34,699 of record CAVVNG010000014.1, on the reverse strand, counting down.
CCGGATCGGCCGCCTACCTACGTTCGGACGCGAGCGTGGAGGGTCCGCTGGTCAGCTGAAGGGCAGGGGTATGGGGCCGCGCTGTGTGTCTGCGGGGGGCGCGGTCCCCGTGCCACCTACGGCTCGTTTGTCGCGGATGTCGGACGGCGGCGTATGGTTCCGCTGATGAGGGACCCCGCCGAGAGTGCGGGTACGGGCGACCGCTCGTCGCAAATCGAATCGGGCGCAGTTCGAACTCGCGCGGTGCCACGACGGTCCGTGAGCCGTCTGAGGCGCCGGGTCGGCGGCGCGCTGACACGCTTCTGGCGCCTGGCCTGGGAGGCGAACATCACCGGGCTGTCGGCCATGGTCGCCTACTCCATGCTGCTGGCGGTCATCCCGATCGCGCTGCTCGGCCTGTTCATCGCCGGGCAGGTGCTGTCCAGCGAAGCGGTCCAGCGGAGCGTGCTCACCGATCTCCAGGGAATCTTCCCCGGCGCAGCCGAAGGGACGCTGAACTCGCTGCTCAACGAGGTCAGGGACTCGACCACGAGCACGGGCGTACTGGCCTTCATCGGCGCGCTGTGGCTCGGCTCCTCCTTCTGGGGAGCCCTCGACACGGCGTTTGGTCACGTCTACCGCTGCCGCTCGCGGAGTTGGCTGGACCAGAAGCGCTTTGCCTTCGTGATGCTGATCGTCGTGCTGCTGTTCATGGTGGCGACGGTCGCCGTACCGATCGTTCAGGCGTTCCTGCTCTCGGGCGCCGAGCACCTGCCCTTCGACCTGGCCAAGATCACCGATGCGGTGTACGTGGTCTCGCTGATTATCAGCCTCATCCTGCTGTTCAGTTGCCTGGGGCTGATCTACACGGTCGTGCCCAACCTGCACACGCCCTGGCGCGCTGTGTGGCCGGGGGCGATCAGTGCGACGCTGGCCATCGGCGTGATCGACTACGTATTCCCGTTCTACTTCTCCAACATCTCGACGATCGCGCGCTTCGGGACGACGATCGTATTCGTGCTTATCGTGCTGGCGTGGTTCTACGTCGTCGCGCTAATCATCCTCGGCGGCGCCGTGATCAACTCACTTCGGCTGCGTCGCGACCAGGTGGCGCGGAGGCCGTGAGGGCTCTCTCCAGGCCTCGCGGGCTTCTCGCTAATAGGGGGCGACGAGTCCCGCCAGGATCAGGTCGTTCATCGGCGCCTCCTGCTGCTCGACGTCGATCTCGTCCTGCTCGTACGAAACGGGCACCACCGTCGGCAGCGGCTCCCAGTCGCCTACGTGGGCACAGATGGACTCGAACTGCTCGTGTATCTCGGTTCGCGTTTCCGCGTTGGACACCGGATCGCTCCCTCCGATTCGTTTACACCTCCGAACGTAGCAGCGTGGCTAAGTCGCGTGTTAGCGTGCCGTCAACGTGGCCACCGACACCGAAACCCAGCTGCATGGTGGCCGGCTGATTGCCCGGAGGCTCCGCGCCTACGGCGTGACCAAGCTGTTCACCCTGTCTGGCGGCCATCTCTTCTCGATCTACGACGGCTGCCGGGCGGAGGGGATCGACATCGTCGACGTCCGCCATGAGCAGACGGCCGCGTTCGCCGCCGAGGGTTGGGCCAAGGTGACCCGCGAGCTCGGCGTATGCGCGCTGACCGCCGGCCCGGGCGTGACCAACGGCATGAGCGCGATTGCCTCCTCGAGCCAAAACAACTCGCCGATCCTTGTCCTCGGCGGCCGGGCGCCCCAGTTCCGCTGGGGCCAGGGCTCGCTGCAGGAGATCGACCACGTTCCCTTCGTGCGCCCGCTGGTCAAGCTCGCCTCGACGCCGGCGGACACGACCGAGATAGCCAGCCTGGTCGATGTCGCGGCCGTGGCTGCGCTGACACCCCACACGGGTCCGACCTTCGTCGACTTCCCGCTCGACCAGGTGTTCATGGAGGCCAGTGAGACCGAGCCGGTCCCGCTGCCGGAGCCGTGGCGCGGCCCGGCCGCGGATAGCGCCGAGATCGATCGCGCCGTCACGCTCCTCGCCGAGGCCGAGCGCCCGGTGATCATGGCCGGGACCGGGTTGTACTGGGGGCGTGGGGAGGAGGCACTGCGGTCCCTGGCCGAGGCCCGCCGGATCCCGGTGTTCCTCAACGGCCTGGCCCGCGGCTGCGTGCCGGCCGACCACGAGCTGTTCTTCTCCCGGGCGCGGAGCGCGGGGCTCGGGCAGGCCGACGTCGCGCTGGTGATCGGCGTCCCGCTCGACTTCCGCCTCGGCTTCGGCGGCGCTTTCGCTGCGGACGCCGACGTAATGGTGATCGACACCGCGGAGCCGCACCGCAACCATCCGCGCCCGGTGTCGGTCGAGCTCTACGGGGCGCTGCCCGCGACCCTCGAGGCGCTGCGCGATCGCACTGTGTCCCGGGGAGGCCGTGGCCCCGTCGGGTCGACCTGGGTCGACACGCTGCGCGCGGTCGAGCGCGACAGGCGTGCAGCGGAGGCGGCTTCGTTTGCGGATCCGCGAGCGCCGCTGCACCCGATGCGGATCTACAGCGAGCTGGCAACGGTGCTCGATCGCGACGCGATCGTCATCGGCGACGGCGGTGACTTCGTTTCCTTTGCCGGACGCGTGGTCGACTCGTTCGAGCCCGGGTGCTGGCTTGACCCGGGGCCGTTCGGCTGCCTAGGCTCGGGTCCCGGCTATGCCCTGGCGGCCAAGCTGGCTCGGCCCGATCGACAGGTGGTGCTGCTGGTCGGCGACGGCGCATTCGGCTTCGCCGGCATGGAGTTCGACACGCTGGCCCGCCACCGGGTGCCGGTCGTCGCGGTGATGGGCAACAACGGCATCTGGGCGCTCGAGAAGCACCCGATGGAGGCGCTCTACGGTTACTCGGTGGCCGCGGACCTGCGTCCCGAGACGCGCTACGACGAGATGGTCGCGGCGCTCGGCTGTCACGGCGAGCTGGTGCGTTCGCCGGCGCAGCTGCGGCCGGCGCTCGATCGCGCATTCGCGAGCGGGAAGCCGGCGCTGGTCAACGTGCTCACGGACCCGAGCGTGGCGTACCCGCGGCGGTCGAATCTGGCCTGAGACGGTGCACGGTCGAGTTGCCGCCACGCGACCGAGCGGTCCTGAAGCGAAAACCGCCCGCGTTTAAGCGGGCGGCTTCCGATCCAGGTTTGGCCCAATCGGGACGGGCAGGGGTACGTGCCAGAAAGGGCCGTTTAGAGTGGCTCGGGCGGCGGGAGGCGCCGATGTCTGCGGCTTCGCCCGAACCTATGTTGGGATGATGGGTTCGTTACCTAGCCCTCACCCCGCAAGCATCATGGCGGGTGGGGTATAGGGGTCACAATCGAACATTCGTCCAGGGCTGGCTGGCCAGCCAACTGGACACTCTGGACGCTCGACGGATCTCCAGGCCTGCCATGTTGCACCACAATCTTGTCTTATTCCGGGCAATAATTGCCTAACAAGCGCCGGCCAACGTTGATGTGCGGCGCCCGGCGGCCAGGGTGGGGTCCAACGTCCGTGTCGCCTCCTCCCGCGCGACGAGGGTGATGAAATCAGGCGCCACCGCGTGGGCAAATCCGCAATCCCGACCAGATATCCTGAGTATTAAGTGCAGGGATTCTTCTCGTTCCCCAACCCGGTCAACGAAAAGGCCGCTCGGGTCGTGGCCGGCGTGGTCCTCGCCACCGTGATCGCGATCCTCGCCACCGGCGCCTACTGGCTGCTGATCCCACTGGCCTACGGCTTCTGGGCCCGTGTCCTCACAGGGCCGACACTGAGCCCGCTCGGGTGGCTGGCGCAGAACGTGGTGGCGCCGCGGCTGGGCGAGAAGCGCCCGGTCCCCGGGCCGCCGAAGCGATTCGCCCAGGCCATGGGCGCGCTGATGTCGACCGCGGCCCTCGTCCTGGCGCTGATCGCCGGCGACCACACCGCTGCCGACATCGTCCTGATCCTGTTCCTCCCCGCGGCCGGCCTCGAATCGATCTTCGGCTACTGCGTTGGCTGCAAGATCTTCGGGTTGCTGATGCGCGTCGGGGTGGTCCCCGAGACGGTGTGCCTCGAGTGCGCCGACATCAGCGACCGCCTCCAGGGAGCCGCGCCCAGCGCCTAGGCCAGGCCGAGCGCCGCGCCCCGCAGGATGTCGTGCTCGGAGATCTCGATCTCGTCGAGCCCGAACAACCTCATCGCCTCGCCGAGGATGATCACGCCGGCGACGATCGTCGGCGCGCGGTCGGGATCCAGACCGGCGACATCCCGGCGCTCCTGCAGCGTCATCCCGGCGAGCTCTCGGAGCATCCGCTCCCGCTCGGCAGCCGAGACGACATACCCATGCACCTTCGCCGGGTCGTAGGGGTCGAGCTCCTGGGCGATCGCCCCCAGCGACGTGGCCGTTCCGGCCACACCAATCCCATGCTCCACCGCCCGCCGGCGCGACTCGGGTACCCCGTCCGCGAGGATCGCCCGCACGTCGTGCGCCACCGCGTCCATCTCCGCCTCGGTCGGCGGATCGGAGTGAAGGTGGCGCTCGGTCATGCGCACGACCCCGGCCTGCGTGGAGACATGAAATCCCGCCTTTTGCCCCGCCCCGATGACCAGCTCGGTCGATCCGCCCCCGATGTCCATGACCAGCGTCGGCGTCTGATCACTTGGATCGCGTTCGCTGGTCGCCCCGAGGAATGTCAGCTCCGCCTCCTGGTCACCGCTCAGCACATGGGGCTCAAGTTCGTAGCGGTCGCGCACCGTGCCGGCGAACTCCTCGCCATTTGACGCATCGCGGACGGCGCTGGTCAACACGGCCACGCCCTTGTCGAACCCCGTGGACTCCATCCGCGCGTGGTAGTCGTCAAGGGTGTCGTAGACCCGCTGCATGGCGTCGTCGCGCAGCCGGCCGTCGGCGTCGACGCCGGCCCCGAGGCGCGTGACCTTCGTGCGCCGCTCGAGCTCGGACTGCACCCGCCCGTCCTCCACATCGGCGATCAGCAGCCGCGTCGAGTTCGTACCGATGTCGACCACGGCGACGCGCATCACACGACCTGATGCGGCATTGGTCGCCCGGCCAACCCAGCGAGGAGATTGTCGACGGCCAGGTCGGCCATGCGCTCGCGGGCGGAGTGCGTCGCCGACCCGATATGGGGCACGACGATCAATCCGGGCGCCTCGAGCAGGGGGTCATCGGCCGGCAGGGGCTCGGGGTCGGTGACATCGAGCGCGGCCCCGGCGATCGTCCCCGCGTGGAGCGCCTCGGCGAGCGCCCGCTGATCGACGATCGGCCCGCGCGCCGTGTTGATGAGGATCGCCGTCGGGCGCATCCGCGACAGCGCGGCGGCGTCGATCAGGTGGTGGGTGGCGGGGGTCAATGGACAGTGGATCGTCACGAAGTCTGACCGCTCGAGCAGTGGCTCAGGTGACTGGCCTGTGTTTGCCGAGATCACGTTCATCTCGAACCCGGACGCCCGTTTCGCCACCGCCTTGCCGATTCGCCCCATCCCGATGATCCCGAGCGTCGCGCCGTGCACGTCGGCCCCGAGGTAACGCCCCGGCTCCCAGGTCAGCCAATCACCGTCGGTCACGGAGGCGGCCGCCTCGGGCAGTCTGCGCGCCGCGGCCAGCAGCAGCGCGAAGGTCAGATCGGCCGTGGCTTCCGTCAGCACGTCGGGCGTGTTGCCGACCGGGATGTTGCGCGCACGCACGGCCTCGAGGTCGATGTTGTCGTAGCCGACGGCGAGGTTGGCGATCGCGCGGAGTCGATGGCAGGCGTCGAGCAGTTCGGCGTCCACGCGATCGGTGAGCAGGCTGAGCAGGCCGTCCGCCTCCTGAGTACGTCGGATCAGTTCGCCGCGGCTGGGGGGCAGCCGCTGCGCCCACACGTCGACCGAGTGCTCGGCGCGCAGGCGGTCAAGCGCGGTTCCGGGGAGTTCGCGCGTGACGAAACAATGGGCCACGCGTCGGCATTCTGGCGATCAGCTCTCGAGCGCGACGACTCGCCGTCGGGCGTGCCCGCTGCTCGAGCCGGTGCGCGGCAGCCCGAATGCGGCCGCTGAGGCGCCGACCAGCGCGAATGCCGCCGCCACCATGAACGCCAGCCGGAACCCGCTGGTCAGAGCGACGTCCATCGCGTGCACGGTGTGGGCGCCGTGAAGGGTGCTGTTGGTCCGTGCGGTGGCCAACGTGGCCAGCACGGCAAGCCCGAGGGCCCCGCCAAACAGCCGCGATGTGTTGACCAGACCGGAGGCCAGCCCGGCCTCGTCCGAGGCCACACCCGACACGGCTGAGATCGTTGCCGGCACGAACGCCAATCCGATCCCGACGGCCACCAGCAGCGAGGGCACGAGCACGTCGGCCAGATACGTTCCGCCCGTCGCCAGGCGAGTGAATAGCAACAGCCCGACGGCCTGGGCCAGCATGCCGGTGACGAGCAGCCGCTTGGGGTCGACTCGGTTGACGATCCGTGAGGCCAGGGCCGAGCCAGTCACGATGCACAGCGTCATCGGCAGGAAGGCCAGGCCGGCGCGGATCGGCGAGTAGCCGAGCACCTGCTGGAGATACAGCGAGAGGAAGAACCACATGCTGAATGTGGCCCCGCCGATCAACAGCACGATCAGGTTCGATGCGGTCAGCGTGCGCGACCGGTAGATCCGCAGCGGCATCAGCGGCGCGCGGGCGAACCAGCCCTCGATCCCGACGAACCCGAGCAGCAGCACCAACCCGGCGGCGATCAGCACGAGGGTCTGCGCCGCGCCCCAGCCGGTGGCGTCGGTGCGGACGATGCCGAGAACGAGCACCGACAGGCCAACCGTCGCGGCGAGCGCGCCGGCGATGTCGAAGCGACGAGCGCGGCTGCGGTCGCGCCCTTCGGCGATGAAGTAGTGAGCCAGGAGCGCCGCGCCGAGGCCGATCGGCAGGTTGATGAACAGGATCCAGCGCCAGCCAACGAGATCGGTGATGATCCCGCCCAGCAACACACCGGCGGCGCCTCCGGCGCCGCCCATTGCCCCCCAAATTCCCACCGCGCGATTGCGCGCGGCCCCCTCCGCGAAGGTCGTCGTGATGATCGACAGCGATGCCGGCGCGATCACGGCGCCCCCCAGGCCCTGGACTGCCCGAGCAGCGATCAGCTGAGCCTGCGTCTGGGCGAGCCCGCCGGCCAGCGACGCGAGAGCGAACAGCACGAGCCCGGCCACGAACACGCGACGGCGCCCGAGCAGGTCAGCGGCGCGACCCCCGAGGAGCAGGAACCCGGCGAAAGTCACCGTGTACGCGTTCACGACCCATTGCAGGTTCTGTTCGGAGAAGTGAAGACCACCACGGATGGCCGGCAACGCGACGTTGACGACCGAGACGTCGAGGATCACCATGAACTGGGCCAGACACGCGAGAAGGAGGGTCGCGCGAAGATGTCCGTGCTGCTCGGTCGCGGTCGCGCGTGGCATTTCCGTCCTGGGGCCGTTGGTACGATGACTATCGAACACACTAGCAAAAGTTCGATGATCGTCGTACTATGACCACATGGGCCTGACAGCTCCCTCGGAACATCCGCACCAGTTCGCGGAGCCCGTGCCCCAACCGGGGGAGCCTCTGCCCCACCCGAGCCGCGACGAGATCGAGCTGGGCGCCGTGCTCCACGCGCTGAGCGACCCGATGCGCCTGCGGATCGTGGCCGGCCTGGCCTCGGGAGACGAGCGCAACTGCAAGAGCTTTGACCTTCCCGTGGTCAAGTCAACCACCACGCATCACTTCAAGGTGCTGCGCGAGGCGGGCGTGATCAAGCAACGCCTCGAGGGCACCACACGACTGAGCTGCCTGCGCCGCGATGACCTCGAGGTTCGCTTCCCTGGGCTGCTCGACGCGGTCCTCAAGGGCGCCTGCGAGAGTTAGGTCACACAAGCGCCAGCCAGTGGCCGATTTGCCGGTAGTCTGCGCCCCTCCATGGGGTGGAGGACCGGACTCATCGTGGGGCTCTTGATGCTGTGGCGGCGACGGCACAAGCGCAGACGTTCAAAGTCACCACGCATCTTGACGTCAACGATCACGCGTGCACGCCCACGAACTGCTCGTTGCGCGACGCGATCATCGCCTCCAACATGTCGTTGGGGGCCACACCATCAAGCTCCGCGCCGGTCATTACAAGCTCACGATCCCCGGCACGCGCGAGCACGACGCCGCCACCGGCGATCTCAACATCACCAACCACGTCACGATCGATGGCGCCGGCGCCTCAATTACCACCATCGACGGCAACCACATCGATCGCGTATTCGAGACCTTCGGCGGGCCAAGCTGACCCTCTCTGGGGTCACAGTGACCGGCGGCGCTGCCGTGGCACAGACGCCGGGCTCGGCCGTCGAGGGCGGCGCTGTCCTGGATGACGGCGGCGGTCCGGTGACGATCACCAATGCGGCCATCACGGGGAATACCGCTGCCGGCAGTTCCGGCGGCGCTGGGGGATACGGGGGCGCGATTGACGTGGAGCCCCCCAGCAACGTCGCGATCAGCCTCACGAATACGACGCTAAGTGGCAATCAGGCCGGCGGCAGCTCGACGGCCGACTCCGGCCACGGGGGCGCGATCGACAACCAGGGACCCGGAACCATCACTCTCAATCACGTGAGCATGACCGGTAATCACGCTGGTGGCCATCAGGCAGGCGGCTACGGCGGCGCGGCTAATACCGAGGGGCCGTTGGTCGTCAGTGCCTCGACGTTCACCGACAACACCGCCGGCGGCGATGGCCACTTCGGCTACGGCGGTGCGCTCGACGCGAGCACCGTGACGAGTACCGACTCAACATTTCGCGGTAACGACGCCGGCGGGGGCGGGGCAAGCGGTGATGGGCACGGCGGGGCACTCGAGCTTGGGGTCTCGGCAACCCTGACGCGTAGCGCCATTGCGGATAACCGTGCCGGCGGCGGCGGCGATGGCACCGGCTTCGGTGCCGATGCGACGTTCAATACGCCGGCTGCGCCGAAGCTCAGCAAGCTCAGGGTCCACGGGCGCCGCGTCAGCTACCGCGATACGGAGCCCGGGCTGGCGAAGTTCAGCGTGTTCGCCGGCCACACGAAGCTCGCTCGCTTCAGCCACAGGGGCATCGCTGGTCACAACCGGTTCAAGTTCAAGAAGCACCTGCAACCCGGCGCGTATGTGCTCAAGGCCATCGCCTATAACTCTTTCGGCTCGCCGAGCAAGCGAGTCATCAAGCACTTCCAAGTCAAGGGCTGAGCAATGGCGGCGTGGACGTGTCCGCCCAGGACCTCTCGCCCGGCCCTGATCGAAACCGCCCGGCGCTACGCGGTGCCCGACGGGCTGACCACCGCGGCGCTGCCCGCCGGCACCTGCACCATGTAGCCGTTCTTGCCGGGCTTCACCTGGCTCAAGGTCGGCCGGCCGGCGAGCTTTCCGGTCGTGGTCTGCGCTCCGAACGTTCGGCCGCCGAGCTGCACGCCGAGCTTTGCCCGCACGCTCGGCGCCACCAGGCGCTCCACGGTGGCCGGGCCCGACGCAGGCAGGTGGAGCTCGGCAGTCTGATCCTGGGTCTGGCTGTAGTTGACCAGCACTGCGCGCACCTGGTGCTGGGGCGTGCGGATGGCGAACACATCGAAGTCACTCGCCGCGCGCCCGGAGCCCGCCAGCAGCTGCGACCCCGGCGGCACCGTCCGCGCGAAGGCCAGCATCCCGTAGTAGACGGGGTTCACGCGACCGGTCCAGGTGCCGTTCGCGCGGCTGAACGAAAACGGCGCGTAGGCGGCATGGTCGAAGGTGTGGAAATTCACTCCCGCCACCCCCACCCGCGCGAGCTGGAACAGCGTGTCCAGTGACCACAGCGCGGTGGCGAACGTGTCGCTGACGCCGCGCACGCCGCCGCAGTTGACACTGTTGATCTCATCCAAGCGGACGGGTGGGTTCCCGGTTGGTTCCAGGTGCACGAACGGCGCCACGATCGCGGCCAGTCCTGCCGTCGCGCGTGAGGAGAGCAGGTTGGAGATCGTGTGGTAGTTGGGCGAGCGGGGCGAGGTGTAGCACCCCCGTGTCGCGTAGCGGTGCAGGGTCAGGAGGCTCAGGTTGGGCACCGCGGCCAGGAACCCGCGCAGCCTTGCCTCCCAGATGGGCGCGCCGGTCGCCGGCCCGGCCAGCGGCACATGCGGAAGCAGTGACGACACGTGGTTGAACTCGCGGGTGTAGTCCGCGATGTCATAACCGCGCGGGCGCAGCCCGACCGCGCGCCCGTGCGATTTGTAGAGCCCGAACACGCCATAAAGCTCGGGCTCGTTCCCGAGTTCGAGCGCGCTGATCGAGCGGGTGCCGATGCGCGAGACCAGCGCCCGGGCCTCATAGCCGGCGATGGAGTGGTCCTTGAGCTCCAGGTTGATCCCGAGGAGCAGCTTGGCCCGAAGCGCTGTGCCCAGCGCTCTGGCCACGCGCGCCCAATCGTTGTTCAGCTCATAGGTCACCCCGCCCGGGCGTCGCATCCCGGGGACCGGCCACCACGTCGCGTCCGTGCTGTCGCCCCCGATCCGCAGTTGTGGCGCCTGCCGGGGATTGATGTTCCGCACGAGCTGCTCGAACACGGGATTGATCGCCTTCGGATTCGTGCCGGCGTAAGCGGGCAGAGCCTCGTACTCGAGCGAGAGTCCGATGAATCCGGGCCGCACCGGGGCGCTGATCGTCGCGTTGTGAATCGTCACGTTCAGTTTCGGCGGGTCGTCGCTACCGCAGCCTGCGATCAGGCCGGCGGCGAGCAACGACAGCAGGCTCAGGCGGACGGACACGGCGACAAAGCTAATGGACCCCGCCGAAACATTGCGACGGACCCCACCAGATCGTCGCGCTCGCCGTCTGCGGTTGAATGAACCCATGCTCGGGGCTGTGATGCTGTGGAGTGCCGGCGCGCTGCTGGTGTACGTGCTCCTGCTGTGGATCCTCAGCCTTCCGCTCCACGACGTGTCGATCGTCGATCCAGGGTGGGGGCTCGGCTTCGTGATCGTCGCCTGGGTGGCCCTCGCGGTCGGGACCGGGTGCCGCGGCCGCCGGATCCTGCTCGCCGTGCTCGTGTCGCTGTGGGGGCTGCGTCTGGCCGGCTACCTCCTGGCCCGCAAGCTACGCGAGCGACGCGAGGACCCCCGCTACGGGGAGTGGCGCGAGCGTTGGGGCCCGCGTTTTGTGCTCGTCAGCCTGATTGCCGTATTCCTATTTCAGGGCCTTCTGATCTGGGTCGTGTCGCTGCCCGTGCAGGGGTCCGCTCCGCAGGGCGATCGCCTCGGCGTGCTCGACTGGATCGGTGTGGCGGTGTGGGCGGTGGGGATCGCGTTCGAGGCCGTGGGCGATTATCAGCTCGCGCGCTTCAAGTCGGACGCGGCCAACCGCGGCAAGGTCATGGACCGCGGTCTGTGGCGCTACACCCGCCATCCCAACTACTTCGGCGATTTCACCGTCTGGTGGGGGATCTATCTGATCGCGCTATCGACCGGCGGCGCCTGGTGGACGATCATCGGGCCGCTTGTCATGTCGACGCTGCTGATCCGGGTGTCCGGCAAGGGCCACCTGGAGGAGCGGATGAAGGAGCGCCCCGGCTATGCCGAGTACATCGAGCGCACCAGTGGATTCTTGCCGCGGCCGCCGCGGCGCGGCTCGAGCAAGTAGTGAGAGACCATCCATTCGTTCCCGCCGCGCCAGCCCCAGATCTCGGCCGTCGAGATCAGGAACAGTCGCTGGCATAGTGCTCGCCCGACACCGCCCAGCGCTTGGTGACGATGAGGTCGCAGTCAAACCGGTGCAGCAGGTCGTGCGAGGGCATCGTCCCGGGGGTGAAGAAGCGCTCGGCCGCCCACGTGCTCTCGAATCGGTAGGCCAGCCGCCGGTGTGAGAACACGTGGATGAAGGCGCGGCCGTCAGGTGTGAGCCAGTCCCCGATCCGCGCCAGCGGGGCCGCCCAGTTACGCATGTGCTCGAACATCTCGAAAGCTCAACTCGAGCATTCCGGCGGCATCTCGTAGTGCTGCTCGTTCGCCCTGGCCGGGAGCTCGGCGATCGGCCCGTTCGACATGCGCTCCACCAGGTCGTGCGTGCCATCCTCCTCAGCTTCGACGCCCCCACGCTCCTCGGCCCGCAGGCGCTTATGGATCCCGAGGCGGGAGCCGAGTTTGAGCGCAGGGTCCGGGAGCAGGCCCGAGCCGAGGGCATGATCGAGCAGCCTGTATCGCAGCGTTCGGGCGCTCACGTTGATCCAATACGCGGGGCGAGGCGAATACGATCAATATGAAGATCGCGATTATCGGGGCCGGTGTTTCCGGACTGGTCTGTGCGTATCGGTTGCACGAGGACCACGACATCGTCGTCTACGAGGCGGCCGATTATCCCGGCGGGCACTCCAACACCATTGACGTTGAGACGGACGCCGGCAGCTATGCGGTGGACACCGGGTTCATCGTCTACAACGACCGCAACTACCCCAACTTCGAGCGCCTGCTCGAGGAGCTCGAGGTGCCGACGCAGCCGTCGGACATGAGCTTCGGGGTCAGTGACGGGTCGTCATTTGAGTACAACGGCAGCTCCGCCAACGGCCTCTTCGCCCGCCGCCGGCACTTCGTCAGCACCACTTTTCATCGCATGATCGCCGACCTGCTGCGCTTCAACCGTGACGCGAAGACGCTGCTCGAGTCGGACGCCGATCCCAGCCTGCGCGAGTGGCTCGCCGCGCAGGGCTACTCGGACGCCTTCGTCGAGCGCCTGATCGTGCCCCAGGCCTCGGCCGTGTGGTCGGGCGATCCGCGCCAGATGTGGTCGTTCCCCGCGCGGTTCCTGTTCGAGTTCTTCGACAACCATGGGATGTTCGGCTTCCGCGACCGGCCGGGCTGGCGGACGGTGACCGGGGGGTCGAGGGCATATGTGTCGGCTCTGATCGAGCCGTTCCGCGATCGGGTTCGTCTGTCAACGCCCGTGGTGGGGGTGGAGCGCTGTGAGGACGGGGCGGCGATCTTTGTCCGCGGCGCCGGCGGCCCCGAGTATTTCGACGCCGTGGTCATGGCCACCCACTCCGATCAGGCCCTGGCCATGCTTCTTGACCCGAGCGACTGCGAGCGCGAGCTTCTCGGCGCGATCCCCTACCAGCGCAACGAGGCCGTCCTCCACACCGACCGCTCGCTGCTGCCTCGCCGCCGGCGCGCGTGGGCGAGCTGGAACTATCACCTCGGGGGCGACCCCGGACTGCCCACCGTGACCTACCACATGAACCGCCTGCAATCGATCGCCGCGGACGTCGAGCTGTGCCTCACCCTGAACCGCACCGAGGCCATCGACCCGTCGAAGATCGTCCGCAAGATCGACTACGCCCATCCTATGTTCACGCGAGCGGGGGTGGCGGCCCAGACCCGGCACCGCGAGATCAGCGGTGTCAACCGCACGCACTACTGTGGGGCCTACTGGGGCTGGGGCTTTCATGAGGACGGCGTGGTCAGCGCCCTGCGGGTGGTCGATGAGCTCGGCGCGGCGCTCCCGATGCCGATTGCCACATGACCGCCAGTGCGATCTACGAGGGAACGATCCGCCACCGGCGGTTTGCCGTGCGCGGTCACTCGTTTCGGCATCGCGTGGCGATGGTGTATGTGGATTTGAGTGAGCTGGATGTCGTGCCCTGGCACCTGCGGCGGGGTGACTACTTGGGCGGCGATCCTTCGGTTCCGTTGGCCGACGCTGCCCGGGCTCTGGTGGGTGTGCGCTGCGGGGTCGATGTCTCCGGTCCGGTGCGGTTACTGACCTTGCCGCACCGGTTTGGTGTGGGCTTCAACCCGGTCAGCTTCTATTACTGCTTCAGAACTGGACCTGAGGAGCGTCTTGAGGCGATAATCGCCGAAGTGACATCAACGCCCTGGGGAGAGCAGCACTCCTACGTGCTGACGAGGACCGGCCCGGGACCGGTCCTCAGCGCGCCGTTCGCCAAACGGATGCATGTGTCGCCGTTCATGGGCATGGACCAGGAGTACGTGTTCCGTGCCGCGACGCCGGGTAAGACGCTGTCCGTGCAGATCGAGAGCTCTTCGTGTGCGGGGCCCGTGTTTGACGCCACGCTGTCGCTGCGGCGCGTCGAGTTGCACGACGCTGCTCGGGTTCGTCCGACTCCGCCGGCGCAGGTCCTGGCGATGATCTACGGCCACGCCGCCGTGCTGAAGCTGAAGGGCGTGCCCGTCCATCGGCGACCCGAGGTGGGGGTTTGACGGCAGCCGAGAGCGCTGCACGCTCAGTGGTTCTGGGGCTGGTGCGCCGCCTGCGCGCGGGTCAGCTCACGATCGTCGAGGGCGCGCGGCGGTTGGTCTTTGGCGAGGGCTCTCCGCAGGCCATGGTGTGTGTGCGCTCCCCGCGGGCGTGGCCGCTTCTGCTCCACGGCAGTCGTGGTCTGGCCGAGGGCTACATCAACAAGCTGTGGGACTCGCCCGACCTCACGGCTCTGATTCGCGTCGCGGCGCGCAATGTTTCTGGGCTCGACCTGTGGCGGCGACGGGTCGCTCCCGTGCGTGTGCCGTGGCACCTCGTGCGCGGACTGCGCGGTCGCAACACCCGGATCAGCAGTCGCGACGACATCGCCGCGCACTACGACCTCGGCAACGACCTGTTCTCGCTCATGCTCGACGAGACGATGATGTACTCGTGCGCCTACTTCCCTCACCGCGAGATGACGCTGGGTGAGGCGTCGCTGGCCAAGCTCGAGCTGATCTGCGACAAGCTCGGGCTGTCGTCCCGGGACCATCTGGTGGAGATCGGCACCGGGTGGGGCGGGCTTGCGGTGCATGCGGCTCGGACGCGCGGGTGCCGTGTGACCACGACGACGATCTCGCGCGAGCAGTACGAGTACGCGCGTGCTCGAGTTGGTGCTGCGGGTTTGGACAATCGCGTGAACGTGGTCTGCCAGGACTACCGCGACCTGCGCGGCGACTTCTCCAAGCTGGTCTCGGTCGAGATGATCGAGGCCGTCGGCTGGCGCGACTTTGGAACGTTCTTCGATCGCTGCTCCCGGCTGCTGCGGCGTGATGGCAACATGCTGCTGCAGGCGATCGTCATCGACGACCGCGCCTACGAGGTCGAGAAGACCTCGCCGAGCTTCATCCGTAACTACATCTTCCCGGGCGGCTGTCTCCCCTCGCTCGAGGTGATCGGCCGCTGCCTCGCTTCTCGTACGGACTTGAGCGTGGTCGGGCTGGAGGACCTGACTCCACATTACGTTTCGACACTCCGCCGCTGGCGCGGCAACTTCGAGGCGGCGTCGGCGCGTCTGGCCGAGCTCGGCTACGACGAGCGCTTCCAGCGCCTGTGGAAGCTGTATCTGTCCTACTGCGAGGGCGGCTTCGCCGAGCGTCGGATCGGCGTCGTGCAGATGGAGATGGCCAAGCCGGGGTGGCGCGGCTCGGTGGGTGCCTCTGTCGCCCAGGCCGCTGCGGTTTAGCCCCGGGGGACGAAGGCGAATACGCGGCTCGGGCTTCCCGTTCCGCCCACCAGCTTCAGCGGGGAGACGACGATCACAGCCCCGGTCGCGGGAAGCTTGTCGAGGTTGGCCAGCTGCGTCAGGCCGAGGCGGCCGGCGCCGAGCAGCAGGTTGTGGACGGGGAAGGGGGGGTCAAAACCGCCGGCGGCGCCCGCGTCGATTCCGACGGTTTCCACGCCAAAGCCCGAGATATTGGGGTGGGTGGCCAACCATCGGGAGGCGCTGACGTCCGGGCCGGGGGTCACCGGACCCTCCGGGCCGGCGTTGAGAAATAGGGCTTCGTCCTGGGCTCGTGAGCTCCATCCCGTTCGCAGGAGGACCCAGGCCGTGCGCGGGATCTGGCCGTGCTCCTGCTCCCAGGCCTCGATGTCGTTCTTGGTGAGGAGATAGCCGGGGTCCTGCTGCGCTTCCTTCGTCTTGTCGATCACGCAGGCGGGGCCGATCAGCTGGCTGGGGTCGATGGACGCGACATCGTTGCCGTCCTTGCCGGTGACCCAGTGAATCGGCGCGTCGAGGTGGGTGCCGACGTGCTCGCCGATCGTCAGCGTGTACCAGGCCCAGGCCGGGCCGCGGTCGTCGTAGTGGCTGATCTCCTCGCGCGTCAGTCCCGGCGTGTTGGCGAACGGCGGTGGCAGCTTGATGACCGGTGTCGACTCGGTCAGGGGCTGGGTGAGGTCGACGATCTCGGTCGCTGCCCAGTAGCGCGGTGAGGTCGGGGGTCATGTCTCTCCTTGTGCTATCCGGTGCGGAAGGCCTCTTCGAGCCACTCCGCACAGATCGTCGGGTTCACTTTTGCGTCGAGGACCAGCGGATGGCCGCTTCGGTTCGCGAGCCAGGCGTCGATGACGGCGAGGTCGTCGAGGTTTCTCACGGTCTTGGCGCTGGCGCCGGCGGCCTGGGCGATCTTGGCCAGATCCGCGTCTGGGAAGCGGACCTTCGACACGTCATGCCCCATGGGCGCGAAGTGATGGACCTCGGCGCCATAGGCCGAGTCGTCGTAGATGACGACGAGCAGGTTGCCGAGCTTGAGTCGGGCCGCGGTTTCCAGTTCTTGTAGGGCCAGGAATGCCCCGCCGTCTCCGAGCGCCGCCACCGTTGTCGTGTCGGGCTTGGCGATCGCCGCGCCGATCGCGTTCCCCAGCCCAAGGCCCACGGCCTGGAAGCCGTTGGCGAAGATCCAGTTGCGGGCGTCGGGGACGTCGAGATACATGGCCGGATAGCCGGTGAAGTGACCCGAGTCGACGGCCACGATGCGGTCGGCCGGGAGGAGGTCGTTGAGGGCTTTGGCTGAGCGTGCGGGGGTCGATGTAATCGTCGGTGGACGCGTCCTCGTAAGGCTCGGTTTGCCAGCGGTGTTTGGCGATGTCCTCCTCTAGCGCTCGTGTCCTCCAGCCCGGCTTGCTCTCTGCAGCTTCGCTTAGCTTGAGCGCCGCGGTTCTGGCGTCGCCGACGATGGCGAGGTGCGCCGGGCGGTTGCGCCCAAGGGCGCCGGGCTCGATGTCGATCTGGATGAGCTTGGCGTCCGGGTCGATGAGCGCGCCGTGCTTCGTCGTCCAGTGGTTCAGGCTGGCGCCGAACGCGATGATGAGATCGGCGCTGCGGAGGATCTCGGTTGCCTTTGGCGAGGAAAAGCCACCCGAGATGCCGACGGCGTAGGGGAGACCCGCGAACAGGCCGTTGGCCGGGGCCGAGGTCGCGAGGACAGCGCCGATCTTCTCTGCCAGGGCGGCGAGTTCAGCGCCGGCGTCCGCAATGACCGCGCCACGGCCGGCGATGATGGCCGGCCTGCTGGCATTGGCGACGAGCGCGGCGGCTTCGGCGATCGATTCTTGTGCCGGGGCGGGCGGCCGGACGGGTGGTCGGTTCTGGGTCGCCTGCCCGTCTCCCGCGGGCGGCGCCACCGCTGGCTGCGCCTGGATGTCGATGGGGAGCATGAGAACCACGGGGCGGCGCTCAGCGTTGGCGCGCTCATAGGCGCGTTGGGCGTCGGCTGCGGCCGTGTTCGGGCCGTGGAGCCGCTCGGCGACCGCGCCCACGGACTCGACCAGGTCGTGCTGATCGATCCGGAAGTTGCTGGTCAGTGCCGCCGCCGGCGTCTCGCCGGCCAGGACCAGCACCGGCGTCCGGCTCTTCGCCGCCTCGGCCAGCCCGGTCATCGTGTTGGTCAGGCCGGGACCCTGATGCACGCTGCACACCGCGAGGCGCCCGGTGACGCGCGCGAACCCGTCCGCCATGGTTATTGCCCCGCCCTCGTGGCGGGCGTGGTGAAAGCGGGCGCCACCTTGTGTGAGCGCATTCGTGACGACAAGGTTGCCGCTGCCGAGAATGCCGAAGGCGTCAGTGACACCCAGGCTGGCGATCGTGGCGCCGACGGTGTCGGCTACGGAGGCGGCTGGCGGGCTTTGAGCCACTGGCGCGCATGCTATTGCGTGGAGGTTTACGGCTCTCGCCGCGCGGGAACCCCGTCTCCGGCGGCCTGATCCGAGCCGCTCCCGTGGAACGATCCGAGTCGCTTTGGGCGGCCGATCCGAGCCGCTTTGGCGGGCCGATGCGAGCCGCTTTGGCGGCCGATGCGGACGCTCCCGCGGGCCGATCCGAGCCGACGAGTCGCTCTCGTTACTGTGAGGAGATATGGAATCTGGGGTCCAGACAAATCCGGCTGCTCGCCCTGTGACACGTGTGGACGGCGATGCCGCCATTGTCGTGAGCGGCCTCTACAAGGCCTACGGAGAGGTCCGAGCCCTGGAGGGCGTCGATCTCCAGGTGAGGCGGGGAACGGTGCTCGGCCTGCTCGGCCCGAACGGCGCCGGCAAGACCACGATCGTCCGCATTCTGACCACGCTGCTGAAACCCGACGCCGGGAGCGCTTCGGTCGTCGGCTATGACGTCGTGCGTGACGCCGCGACGCTGCGCCACCAGATCGGACTGGCTGGGCAGTACGCCGCCGTCGACGAGAATCTGACCGGCCTCGAGAACCTGACCATGGTCGGTCGGCTGTACGGCTCCCGGCGCGCGACCGCCCGCGCGCGTGGGCAGGAGCTGCTGGATCGCTTCGAGCTCGACGAGGCCGCCAAGCGTGTCGTCAAGACGTACTCGGGCGGCATGCGCCGGCGCCTCGACCTCGCCGCCGCGCTGGTCGCCAAGCCGCCGGTGCTGTTCCTCGACGAGCCCACCACCGGTCTTGACCCGCGCAGCCGCCTGGCCCTGTGGGAGGTGATCGAGGGCCTGGTCGAGGAAGGCACGACCGTCCTGCTGACCACACAGTACCTCGACGAGGCCGACCGACTTGCCGACGAAATCGCCGTCATCGACCACGGCAAGGTGATCGCCGAGGGGACCTCGGACGAGCTCAAGGACCGCGTCGGTGGCGAGCGACTCGACGTCCTTCTCGACGACGCGTTCGATGTGGCAGCCGCCCTCGAGGCGATTACGCCCATGACCGACGAGCCTCCAGCCTGCGACGGCCGGACCGTGTCCATCCACATCCGCCAGCGCAGTGGCGCGATCGTCGAAGCGGTCCGGCGCCTGAGCGATGTCGACATCGGTGTCGACGATCTCACGGTGCGCCGGCCGACGCTCGACGACGTGTTCCTCACCTTGACGGGCCACGCCGCGGAGGCCGAGTCCGAGGCCGATTCCGACGACGCGCCCGACGGCCGACACACGAACTCGAAGCCGGATTCGCGCGGGGCGGACTCGAGGCGGCGCGACTCGACTCATGACGGCTCGCGGCGCGGTGACGAATCACGGGCCGCCGACAAGGAGGGAGCGTCGTGAAGCGCCTCGCCACCGACACGCTCATCATCGCCGAGCGCAACCTGATCCGGCTGCCGCGAGCGCCCGAGCTGCTCCTCGCCTTCACCGTCCAGCCGATTATGTTCGTTTTGCTGTTTCGCTACGTGTTCGGCGGAGCGATCGTGACCCCGGGCTACACGTACGTGGACTTCCTGATCCCGGGCATCATCACCCAGAACATCGCCTTCGGCGGCTTCGTCACCGCCCTGGGGCTCAACGAGGATCTCCACAAGGGTCTGATCGATCGATTCCGCTCGCTGCCGATGGCCCGCCCCGCGGTGCTCGCCGGCCGCACCGTGGCCGACATCGTCACGAACTTCCTGTCCATGACGATTCTGCTGATCACGGGCGTGATCATCGGCTTCTCCTTCCACGCGAGCGTGTTGGACATCGCGGTGGGGATCGTGCTGCTGCTCTTCTTCGGCTACGCCTTCTCATGGATGTTCGCCTTCCTCGGCCTGCTCGTCAGCACGCCCGAGGCAGCCAACTCGGTCGGGTTCATCACCGTGTTCCCGCTGACGTTCATCTCCTCGGCGTTCGTCCCCGTCGCCTCCATGCCCGGAGCGCTGCAGTGGTTCGCCAAGATCAACCCCTTCACGATCGTGGTCGACGCGATGCGCGCGCTCTGGATTGGAGCCCCCGCGCACAACTACGTCTGGGAAGCGTTCCTGTGGTCGGCCGTGATCCTCGCGATCTTCGCGCCACTGGCCGTGGGCCGGTACCGGCGGGCGGCGAGCACCTGAGACGAGGTCGGGCCGCCGCGTAAGCGCGACCTCGCCGTCTCCGCCGCACCGCCGGCCCTACCAACCCCGGCCCTCGACCTCCCACCTGGCCGCGCCGGGCACTCACGCGGCCGGCGGGAGGTCGAGCTCAGCATCCACGTCGCTGTAGTCGTCGATATCGATCACGACCACGGTCTTGCTCTGATTCCAGAACAGCCGGATGCAGCCAAACCCATACTCGACCTCATCCGGCGGCGGGAGTCCCTCGTTATCCAGCAGCTCCCGCATCTTTGTCTCTGCCTCGATCTTCTTCTTGAGCGTCGCCATGCCCGAGATCGTCCGCCAGATCGCTGTAACGGATCAAGACGTATTCGTAAAGCTTGTGCGCCAACTATGTGCCGTCTCTGTGCCGGCGCCGTTTGCCCGGGGCTGCTAGGGGCGCCGGCGCATCCGATCGCGGGGGCGAATAGGCCGAAATTGGCGAGATTTGGCTATCATTGAATATCCGCCGCGGGGTGGAGCAGTCTGGTAGCTCGTCGGGCTCATAACCCGAAGGTCGCGGGTTCGAATCCCGCCCCCGCTATCACGAATCCGCTGGAAATCGAGACCTCCGAGAGATCGGGGGTCTTGGTGCTTAAGGCCATGTCAAACGGGTGTCAAACGGGCCTCGCTGCACCTAGCGCCTCCTTCACGCATGCAGCAGCCGTTCGCGGATCTAGGTGTTCCCATACGCGGACGACAGTCCATCCGGCCGCTTGTAGCGCAGCATCGTGGAGCCGATCGCGTTCGATGTTCCGAGCAATCTTTGGTCCCCAGTACGCGCTGTTCCTTCCTCCGTCGCGTCGACCATGCTCAGGGCAACCGTGCCAGTAGCAGCCGTCAACGAACACAGCCACCTTCGGACGCGTGAAAACGATGTCGGGCCGAACCGGGCGTCGATCATCAAATCGGAGCGGATAGTCGACGCGAAACCGCAAGCCCTCGGCATGAAGGAGAGATCGGAGCCGCGTCTCGGCGCGCGTGTCCCGGCGCCGGATAGCAGCCATATTCCTGGACCGTCCAGGGCTAGATGCTGGAGGCGAGGGCGGGACTTCGATTGACATCTGACGAACCGTAGACGAGCGACCCTCGGAGCCATCTCGCAATTTGGGAATAGGTCGCGTCTAACGGCGAGGCGCGATCGTTTCATAGCTGATGCGGCTAACCGGCTAGAACACTATACGGCTAGACGGCTACACCAGCTAGGCCTATATTTCTCGAACCCAGAGCTTGACCTTAGGCGGCGAACGGTGTTACGTACGAAACGTAGCTTGGCGGCGCAGGAGGCGCTCACCGGAGGAAAGGAGTCCATATGTCAGCTCTTGACCGCATACCCAAGCCCAGGACGCCGGAGTTCAAAGATCTCGTTCCCGGCCAGGTTCAGCGCGCGCAGGCGACCGCGCTGCTTCGAAACCGCAACGGCCTCACGCTTCCAGAGCTCGAGCGATCGCCCGAATGCAAGATGTACCGAGGGCAGGTGCATTTCAGCCGGCGACTTCGGGACCTAGACAAGATCTTCGAGATCGTCCGCGTGCGGGAGGGCCGCGTCGTCCGGTACCGGATCGTCGGTCTCCGTAAGCAGCGCGCGGAGACGGCCCGCATCTCGCCACGAGTCCGCGCGCGGGTGCTCTTCAGAGACGGAAGCCGTTGCCAGATGTGCGGGGCAAATCCGGCCCGGGACGCCGACGTGCAGTTGGAGGTGGACCACATGCGCCCGTTGGACCTCGGTGGAAGCAACGATGAAGACAACCTGTGGACGCTCTGCCGCCAGTGCAACCAAGGCAAGCGGGCGTTCTTCGACAGCATTCAGCAGCATCACGACAAGATCGCCAAAGCGATCGGCTATCCCGAAGTCCACCGCAGGCTGGGCGAGGCACTGCGGGCGTTCGGCAAGGGAGTTGAGGTCCCCTCATGGGTCCTGGAGCTCGTGGCTTCTCCGCCTGGCAATTTCAACGAGGACTGGCAACGCCGACTCCGCGAGCTGCGAGATATCGGCTGGGACTACACAGTTACGAAGCGGCGCGAAAGCGGGCGTGTCGTGTCGTTCTACGCGCTCGAGACCGACGGAGGCTGGCCTGATGGTCCAATCCGCGCTGCTATCGACTCCGGGCACTGACCCTATGCCGGGACCCTCCTCGTCCGAGCTCTTGAATTTCTGAGTGCCGCGTCGCCGTTGCGGATGACCTAAGCGCGAGCGCAATCTTTCGACCGACGGCCCTCGCCACGGGCGGCGGGAACGCGTTCCCCACCTGCCTGTATTGAGCCGTCTTCTTGCCAGAGAATGGCCAGTCGGGTGGGAATCCCTGGAGAATGGCCGCCATCCTGACCGTGAGGATGGGCGGTTCGCCGTTCCAAGATGGTCCTGGCGGCTCGAGGGCAACGAGTTTCCCGTTCACGTGAAGCTTTTCCCATTGCTTCCTTGCCTGCGTTGGCCCGAGATCCGGTCCGCCATGTTTTTTTGATCCGCCGACGAGAGTTGGCGCGATCCCGTCGGCTTTCTGTGCCCAGATCTCGGCGTCTTTCCAGCCACCGCTTCTCATCTCGCTCAAGAGCGCTCGGCCCACTGTCGGCGGCTCCTCGTAATCGTTCTCGTCGGGCCACTGGAAGTAGTTCGCCCAGGGCTCCTGCATCGCGACGAAGATCGCGCGGGGGCGCAGCTGCGGGACGCCGAAGTTCTTCGCCTCTAGGAGTCTCCACCCGAAGCACCGGTAGCTTGGCTGCATCTCCCCGAGCTTGTCGATGATCTCTTGCTGGCGGTACGCATCAAAGCGTGAGTTCAGCAGTCCACGCACGTTCTCTAGCATTACGGCTCTTGGTTTGCATTCGCGGATCAGCCGAATCGCTGTTGGGAACAAATCTCGCTCGTCATTGGCTCCCAGCTGGCGACCAGCTCGGCTGAACGGAGGACATGGGACGCCCCCCGCGAGGAGGTCCACCTTGCCTTCGAAGTCTTCCTTGGCGTAGTAGCGCTTGACGCTGACAGCTTCGACCTGCTTCCTCCAACGCCTTATCGACCGGAGAGTCTCGACACAGGCCTCGTCGTTCTCTACCAGCGCGAGGTGACGAAACCCGGCTTGCTCCAGCCCGAGCGCTTGGCCGCCCGCTCCGGCACAGATCTCGATCGACGTGAGCTCTCGCATCGCGAATCGCATAGTCGCAGTCACGCCGGCGTCAAGATTCCGCCGGACAGTTCGACCCTGGACCGGGCGGAGGCGTCTGCGAAGAATCGCTAGCGAGTAGAGCGGCGACTCGGGCCGCTGCCTCTGCCTGCATCCCCGGAATGACGTGCGCATATTGCTTGAGCGTGAAGGCTGGGGACTCATGTCCGAGCCTTTCGCTGATGACCTTGACGGGGACACCGGCCTTCAGCGCCAGCGTCGCGTGCGTGTGCCGCAGATCGTGGAGGCGGATCGGGCGAAGTCCAGCCTTCTTCAAGAGCCGCTCGAACGATTGGCTAAACGTGTGGGGGTGGATCGGCTCGCCGTTCTCCTTGCAGACGACCAAGTCGTGGTCCTCGTAGTCGGCTGCCCACTCGTTCCGCTCGCCCTGCTGACGGCGGTGATGAGCACGTAGCTGATTGACAGTCTCGTCGTCCAAATCAATGACGCGCGCGTTATGGCTCTTCGGCGTCGACTCGATCGTTTCGTACGCGACAGCGACTACAGCGTGACGCACCGACAGACGCGCCATGCGGAGGTCGAGGTCGGACCACCGGAGGCCGAGGACCTCGCCGCGGCGCATGCCCGTCATGGCGGCGAGCCGCCACATTGGACCAAGCCTTGTTCCGCGAACGTGATCCAGGAACGCAGCGAGCTCGTGCGGCTCCCACGCCCGGATTCCTTCCGTAGAGCGTCGCGATGGCCTTGGAGGCTTCGCACGGTCGGCCACATTCTTCGGAACCAGCCCGGCGTCGAGGGCATCCTCGAGCGACTTGTGGATCGTCGTGTGGATGTAGTGGACCGTCTTGGCGCTCAGGGCTCTACGGCCTTGGTGGCCAGTGGCGAGCGCTGCGTAAAGCGCGTTGAGCATGGGTGGCGTGAGCTGCTGGAGCGGCTTCGCGCCCAGCAGCGGGAGGACATGCATCTCCATGTTCCGCCGGTACGAGTCGAACGTTGACGGCTTCACCCGGGCTTCGGTCATTGGCAGCCAGCTTCTCTTGGATCCATTCGGTGAACGTGACCCGCCCTGGGATGACATAAGGAGCCGGTGTGTAGATCATTAACAAGCTTGGCGCGAGCCACTTCCGCCTCTCGTCGCGTTCGGAACGCGCCGTGCCACTTCTGGCGGCGTCGGCCATTGCCGTCCACTCCGAGGTCGAGGACCACATACCAATTGGTCGTCTCCTTGCCGTCCTTGGTCAGATGCGTTCGCTTGTGGATGTGTCCTTGCATTAGTGCGCTCCCAACCACTCGAGAAGCGCCGGAACCGGCACAAGCAGACGGCGGCCAAGGCGGCGGGTGGGAAGCTCGCCCCGACGTGCGGCGTCGTAGGCGGCTGTCCGTCCGAGGCCAAGGAGCCGGGCGTCTGCTCGATGGTGAGGGTCGCCCTGCCGGTCAGTTGGTCGATGCGCAGTTGCGTATCGTGCTGCATGTCGGGACCTCCCTTTAGGTCTCGGCCGGGCCCCGGGGTGCTGTGAACGCCGCCGGGCGGAGCCTGTCAAGCTCGGTGAGACGCTTCGCATTCGAATTTAGTGAGCGGCGGCGACCTCCTTCGGCTTGTTGATCCACGCCGCGGTGGGCAGTTCGGGCGGCGCGGGCAGCTTGCGGACGAACCGCTCGGGATGGCGCTGGTAGGCGGCGTCGAGGACGCGAGCTCGCTGCTGGCGCAGCGCCGGCGCGGTGCCGTGGTGGACGGCGGCCGGGGCCATGAGTCCGATCCCGGAATGGCGGTGGGCGTGGTTATACCAGTCGACGAACGCACGGCAGTGGGTGCGGGCGTGGTCGATGTCCTGGAACCGGGCGGGGAACTCAGGCCGGTACTTCAGGGTCTTGAAGTTCGACTCCGAGTAGGGGTTGTCGCTGGAGGTGTACGGGCGGCTGTGCGTCTTCGTGATGCCGAGGTCGGCGAGCAGGAACGCGACCGGCTTGGCGCGCTGTGGTGCGCCGCGGTCGGCGTGCAGCGTCAGGATCTTGGGGGTGATCTGCTGCTGCTCGGCGGCCTGCTCGATCAGCGCCTTGGCAACCTGGGCGTTCTCCCGGTACTGCACGGTCCAGCCGACGATGTAGCGGCTGAACACGTCCAGAATCACGTACAGGTAGAACCACGTCCACTTCGCCGGTCCCTTCAGCTTGCTCACGTCCCACGACCACAGCTCGTTCGGCCGCTCGGCGAGTAGCTCGGGCTTGGCGTAGGCGGGATGGGTGAGCTGAGCGCGCCGCTCTCTGACACCGCCGTGCTGGGCGGCGAGGACCCGGTACATCGTCCGGGTCGAGCACAGATAGGTGCCCTCGTCCAGCAGCGTCGCCCAGGTCTCCTCCGGCGAGACGTCGACGAACCGCTCCGAGTGCAGCACCTCGAGCACCTGCTGGCGCTCGGGCTCGCTCAGTGCCCTGGCGGGCGTCGGCCGTGGCCGCGCCGGCCGTGGCCGCGGCGGGCGCCGGCGACGGTAGATCGTCGCCGGCGAGGCGCCCAGCGCCCGGCACGCCGGCCGGGTGCCGATCAACGGAGTCAGCTCTTCGACCGTGGCGGCGATCATCGCTCGGTGCTCCTCGGCGCGCTCTCGGAACCGAGCATCTCCTCCAACAGCGCTGAGACGTTTCCCTGAATCTCCACGACTCGCTTCATCTTCGCCAGTTCAGCCTCGGAGCGCTCCAGCTTCCGCGTCAGCTTCGCGATCTCCTCGTCGCGCCGGTCGACCGGCTTGCGCCCGCGCGTGCGGCCGAGCTCCTTCAGCGCCCCGTCGCGCTGCTGCTTGCGCCAGTACGTCAGATGCGACGTATACAAGCCCTCGCGACGCAACAGCTCGCCGACCTCGCCCGGCCTCGTGCACGCCTCGGCCTTCTCGAGGATCTCCAGCTTGTACTTCGCGGTGAACTTCCGGCGCTTGGCCTGCTCGACCAGCTCGGGGTCCGAGACCCCCACCGGCGCGGCGCGCCCGCCGGCCACGAATCCCAGCTCGGCTACGCCAAGCTGGTCTTCGCGGCCGGCGGCAGCATCATCCGCAGCCCTGGCTCCATTCGTGCTCGACTCCAACATCCTGGCGTTGCTCCGTTCTCGCCCTCAAGGTTCATAGATTCCTCGATGTTGAGCGTCTCGCCGGACGTTGACAGAGAGGGAGCGATCCCGCTCGTTCTGGGATGACACAGACTTGCCGTCGGGGCGCGGGCTTGGATGCCCGCGCGCCGACGGCAAGTACCGCGAGGTGCGCAGTCAGATGCGGAAGCGGGCCGTTCGCGGCGATCAGCTCTCATGGAGGGGCGGTGCGGCCGGATGAGGCCCGCGGCCGCCCTAGCGGGCGATCCCTAAGGCGACCCATAGAGCATGCAAGTCCGGTTGCGCTCTCAGGTGTCGAGCAATCGGACACTCCAGGCCCGCGGGCCATCGTATGAGAACCCGAGCACGAACGACACGCGGGCATTCATGTGGCGGTCAGCCACCATTCCGGACCGACCGGGAGCAAAGAACGCCAGGAGCCCGGGGCCGAACTCGATCTGTCCCGACTGTGGTCGGTTGATTCGCTGAACGCGGCCTTCGACGCGGACCAGCTGCGCCGGGTCAGCACCGGTCTGGCTGCGGTCCCAATCACGGAGGTCGGTGTGATGCACGAGGTGGGCGAGGCCGTTGCCTGGGCCGTACCACTCGTAGGCATAGCGCCGATTGCTGAAGTTTGCCGCCCGTTCACGGCTCCGCTCAACCTTGCGGCGGTACTCGATCGCTGCTGTATCGCGCCCGGCCAGCGCCAGTAGGGTAGTGACCACGTAGTCATAGAAGTAGATGTCGCGAAGCGTGGTTGTCGAACTCTGAACGGAGTACTGGAGCAGCTCGGATGCCCGATCAAGGCTGACGTTTCGGTAACGGCCGAGGCGCAGCCAATCCAAGAGACTTCGCGTGTCCGTCGGGTCGTCTCTGAGATTGTCTTCGAGGAGCTCCATGGCGCGAGCTCGGTCGTCAGCGTGCGCGGCGACCCACGACCCTGCCCGGCGCTCATATGCCCGGACCAACTGGCGACGGATCGGTGGCTTGGCCAGGTCGTGACGGTCCAGGAGGTTGCGCCAGCCCTGGAGGAGCGCAGCGTAGTCGTCGTAGAAAATCCGGACCTCAGCCTCGGCCGTGGCCGCGTAGCGGGTGGGGCCGCCACCGCCGCGAAGTTCCCGGATCCGCTGGAGATTCTCTTCGGCGAGGGCGAGAAGTTCGCGATAGAAAGCCGACTCTGGGGCAGCAAGGAACGCGCTGTACGTACGTGCATCCGACTGGGTTCGACCAAACTCGATTGCCTGGATGCATAGCTGAACGAGTGCGACATGGCCGTACTCTGACTCGTCATTGAGCTCGATGGAGCGCTCGAACTGGCTGAGAGCCTCCTGCACATCCGTGAGGACGCGCTCACGAAGTTGCGGCGACTCAAGTCGCTCGCGATTCTCGACGACGGTCCGAAGCTTGTAGCGGAGGATCATCCCTTTCATGTGGTAAAGCACGTCGTCTTCCCGATCGATGTTCAGGGCGTGATCGATCGCCTCCAAAGCAGCTAGATGATCCTTGGCAAGGCTCAGGACGCGGCCCAGATGCGCCCAGAAATGCGGTTCATCCGGGAAGCACGCCGCTAGCGTCCGCATCACTTCGATTCGGCCTTCAACGGACGGGATATCCGTGAGCAGTTCACTCAGCACGTGGCGTTCGGCAGTGAAGATCGCCTTGTTATTCCGGACGATGAACAGCTGGTCGAGGATCGACCGGACCTCCGCTGGGATGAGGCTTCCGTACTCCCGCGACGCCTGATGGATGAGCTCGGAGGCGAGACCGCTCAGAGCGGTCTTCCAGTCCTCTGTGCCGCCTGGCTCAGCGCGGTTGCGGGGAGCCAACAGCTGGACGAGGCACTCGTGTGCGATTAGGTCGTGCATCGTTCGCCAGTAGTCCGGCTGGCCTTCGATCAGCAGGACCATCAACTCCGGTCCGACAAGCGTCGGCACATCTACGTCCTCATCGTCCGGTACATCGAGCACCCCGGCGAGCAGCGCGGATGGAAGGGTGAGGCCCGTGTAGTGATGCACTAGGGCGACCACCTTAAGGGCGTCGTGCTCCCGCTGCGAAGTGACGGCGAGACTTCGCTCGACGTAGCGGTCGAGGCCCCGATAGTCCTCCTCGTAGGTTGTAAGCCCGAACAGGAAGGGGACGATGACCCGGCCTGGGCTGTTCCCAAGTCGCACGAGAGCCGAATGGCGCTCCGGCACGTTTCCGCCGAACCGAGCGACGAATGCATCGCGCTCGCTCGGTCGCAGCGGCCCAAGATAGAAGCTGCGCTCCCCAGCGTCCTCGGGTTCAGGAGCGCGGCGTTCAACGATCAGGAAGACGCACGCGAGCGAGTTCGCTCGGATTTCAGAGTAGGCGAGGTCAACGACGGCGTCCAGCGTCGACTCGAACACCACGAGGGTTGCGTTGTCCGTCATCCCCTGCAGCCGTTGAATCCGATCCACAAGGGCGAGCGCGTCTTGGGCTTGTTCGACCAAGAGCACGGGGTAGCGGTCGTGAAGATTCCACGCTACCCGGCGAGCAACCGTCGTTCCGCCGGCTCCCGGGTAATGAAGCAGAGAGAAGCGACGGGTGTCGCGGCTATACAGATCATGCTCAACGGTAGCGACTAGCGGACGAGTGATCTCACGCGATACGTCAGCCTCGAGATCAAGCTCCAGCCAGCTGATGGTCTCTCCCCGATAGAACCCCTCGCCGACAGCCGCCTCGCGGTCCGTCGAGCGGCCAGTCTCGGAGTGAAGGAGTTGGCCGCTTTTCGAGATCCACGCCAAGTCGGCGTCGCCGACGGCACTGGCACGAAGTCGTCGCCTATCCGCCCCGGGATCGTGCAGGACCGCGCGGTCTCAGCCGGCGCCGTCCGGTCAGGTAGCGCCTGGAGCACAGCGCATGGATCCGCCGCGAGCACCTCAGGCGCGTAGTCAGCGAGGTCGACGGCGCCCCCGGTGTCGATTGCGACAAGCTCGGCTCGTGAAGTGGAGGAGTCGAGCAGAGCGTCGAGGGTTGCCCGTCCCTTTCCACCAAGTGTGCCTGCCGTGAAAACGACGACCGGACGTGCTGAAAACGTTGAGAACGCTTCGAAAGTCCTTCTAATCCCACGCAGACATTGCCGACGCCATGATCGAAGGTCCGCTGGGCCTTGACGACCGCCCTCGATCCCGTCGGCGGCTAGCCAAACTGTCGCGTGGGCGCTGAAGGACGGCTCCTGCTCGAAGGTGGCAAGACGATGGTCTCGATCAAGCGGCCGTTTCGAGTAGGCACCGGTTGTGTCCGTCTTCGGATCGAATTCCACGATGAGATCCCATGGCTGACGCGAAATGGCCGCCGGATCACGGACTCCGGCTTCTCCGACGAGCAGAATCGTCGCCTTGCGCCGCCCGAACCCCGCCGCCGCCTCATCCATCCGCTCAGCAACCGAGGTCACGTTGGCGGCGTAGCCGCAGCGGGCCCGACAAATGCGGCGTCCTCTGCGCTCATCCCGACGTCTTCGCCAAGACGCCGGGCCAGACCAACGGCGGCTAGCTCGAAGAACCACCACCGGACCTGAGGTTGGTGGACCGAGACACTGGCCTGGATCAACGCAGCTGCGACGACCCCCAAGAGCTGCGCGCTCCTCCAGTCGTCAAGCATGTCGTGACCAGCAGCCCAGTCCTGCCCTGCGGCGAGCAATTCCTCGGCAAGCCGTCCATAGCCTTGGTCGGCGAGCGTTCCCGGACCGAGGGGTGCGCCTATTGCCGCATCGACGATTCGAACTGCAAGCGTGCGGCGACGTCCGGTCGGGATGTCCACGAGATGCTTGCCAATGGTGGCTAACAGGAGGTGTGGGATGTCACGGCATAGCGGGGCCCGCTCAGAGAACTCCGAGAGATCAATGAGTCGGTATGCACCGGCATCAACGTTCGGGACGAGGGGAACAAAGATGTTGTCGAGGTGAAGATCGCCGTGCGCTCGACCGAAGTGCACCAGCATCGTCTCGCCATCGGTGTCTGCAAGCCATACCAGCGGATTGGGGAATGCTGGACCTCCCCGCTCAAATCGGACCCAGCGTGATGCGGCGCCATCACCAAAGGCCGTGGCCCAGCGCTCTAGTGCGCCTCCGGGTTCGCCGCGCCGCCCGAGCTGCACACGCACCAAGTCCTGAGCCGTCACCGCCTCCACCGACGGGATCGGGGTCCCAATCCTCGAGCAACGAGCGTGCGATGCTCGCCGCCACCGTCGGCAGATCGCCGTTTTGCCACAACGTTGCCAGGGGTCGGAATCTGCTCATGTCTCCGCCAGCAACAGACTGAAACATGATCACCCCGCCTGCCGCGGTCTCTTGTGACGGATAGGGCTGCTCGACCAGGTGGGCCGTCACGAACTCAGTCCCCGAGGCCGAGCAGCGGCGTGAGCACTCCCCTCGTGGCCACCGCGTTCGCCAGCGGGCACCGCCTTGAGCACACACTTGTGAACGGGACCGGCAACTTCGTCAATGACTACCGAGAAAACGCGCGCGGGCGTGTACCCACCATCAAGCGATCGTCCGAAAACCACGCGCGCACCGACCGCCAGCTGCCACTCCCGGAGCGCGCCGACGAGATCCTCATCGAGAGCGGCCTCAAGTCGGGGATCGATGGCATCGGGATCATCCGCGAGGGTCATGTCATTACTCTAGGCTCCCGCGGCACTGTGCTGTTCGCGCGCGAGCAGCCGCAGCCGGTACTCGTAGCGCCTGGCGTTCCTTCCGGCGGTGGCTTGCTAGCCGCGCCCCCGCAGAGCCAACGATCCCAATGGCGACAGAGGAGCGGCGGGACGGCATGTTCGGCGTCGTCGGTACCGAGTGGTAGCAGCGCTGGGGTGGTGGCTAGCGCCGGGCGCCGTGAGCGTTGCGCTGCCGTTTGAAGTGGCTGTCGCCTTTGGCGGTCGCGGGCCTCATCCGGCCGCACCGCCGCTCCATGAGAGCTGATCGTCGCGAACGGCCCGGTTTCCGCATCTGACTGCGCACCTCGCGGTACTTGCCGTCGGCGCGCGGGCATCCAAGCCCGCGTCCCGACGGCAAGTCTGTGTCATCCCAGAACGAGCGGGATCGGATGGATGCGAGCTTGACTGGATTGGTCCCTCCTCTGTGCATCGTTGACCGCGCGAGGGTGGAGTCGCTCATGTCAAACGTATGTCTGCGCGGGCGCCGGCGGACAGGCGCTCGGCCTTGAGCGGGCCGGGTTCCGCCATATCGTCTTGATCGAGAACGATGAGGCCTGCGTTGGGACGTTGAGAGCGGTGAAGCCGCCGCACGTCCGGCGAACGTGGAAGGACAAGGTGGTCCAGATCGATGTGCGCTGGTTTTCGCTGGGGATTTGCCCGAGCCTGTGGATTTGCTGTCCGGTGGAGTTCCGTGCCCTCCGTTTAGCCGGGGAGGTCTGCAACTTGGAGCGGACGACGAACGAGATCTCTTCCCGACTGCCGTAAAGCGGATCAGGGAGTGCCAGCCGAAGGCGGTAATGCTTGAGAACGTGCGCTGGCTCCTCCACCTGAAGTTCGAGCGCTATCGGCGCACGGTCGTCGAAGAACCGCTTGAGGAAGACGGGTACGTCCCGATGGGGTGGAAGCTCCCACAGGCTAAGAATTTCGGCGTCCCTCAACTGCGGCCGCGACTGATTTTCGTGGCTGTGAAGCGCCAGTACGCCGAGCACTTCTTTTGGCCGCATCCGGAGGAGTACGCTGAGCCACCGACGGTGGGTGAAGCTCTGCTCAGAGAGATGAACCGGAGGGGCTGGAAGGGCGCCGGCACCTGGGCCGCGCGAGCGACCGCAATCGCTCCCACGCTCGTAGGGGGTTCAAAGAAGCACGGAGGACCGGACCTGGGGCCGACCCAGGCGCGCAAGCAATGGGAGAGGCTCGGCGTCAACGGCAAGCTCGTCGCGCTTGAGCCTCCAGACGCGTCTGCGAACGGTCAGCCGCCGATTCTCACCGTGCGTATGGTGTCAATTCTCCAAGCATTTCCCGTTGACTGGCCCTTCTGGGGCAAGAAGACGGCGGCGTACCGGCAGCTTGGAAACGCGTTCCCGCCGCCCGTAGCCGAGGCGGTGGGCCGCAAGATCGCTGCTGCGATCCGCTCCGGCGACAGCCCGGACAGCACTACGGCTAGCTGCGGCGAAACGCCGACACAAGAGGCGCATGGACAGCACCAGTCACGTTTCGCTTCGGCGACAGCAGCTCGTTGGTCTGAGTGAAGCGCCGTTCGGCATTGTTTGGGACGGCGCCGACGGACCCTCCTTAGCTCTTGCTGAACGGTCCACAACGCTTACAACAGGTACGACCGGTTGACAACAAGCGACTGTCACGGGGGTGTCACGCGTGTTACGTGTAATCGATCCGCACCGCGCCCGTGACGGCAGAGGCGAAGCACGAACTATCCAGCGCCAGCACTGGGATTCGCGACGCCGCGCCAGCGTTCCACGGCATCGCGCACGTCCTGCTGGTCTGCGTAGGCAGCCTGCAGCCGCTCGACACGGCCGGAGTGGTAGAAGAGCATGTCGCCTTGGCCGAGCAGATCTTCTGCTCCAGCGCGGTCGAGTATTGTCATCGAATCGCGGTGGCTTGGCAGGCTGAAGGCCACCCGCGCTGTGAGGTTCGCCTTGATGGACCCGGTGATGACGTCGACGCTAGGCCGCTGGGTAGCGAGCACGAGATATATCCCAAACGCTCGCGTGATCTGGGCGTAGCGCTGGATGAGGTCGTCGAACCCGCGGCGCTCGGCGCCGAGGATCCCCACGAGGTCGGCAAACTCATCGACTAGGACCACCATCTGGGGGAGCTCTGTGTAGCTGCCACCCTGCGCGTAGTACTCGGTGGCGCTGGTAACTCCCGCATCTATCAACAGCGGTCGCCGGGCCTCGAGCTCGCGCTCGATCGTCTCGGCCAACGCGGTCATCGCTTCAGCGGGATCCGAGATGATGCCGCCTCGCTCAAGGTGTGGTAGCGCCGCGAAGCCGGCGAAGTCCAGCTGCTTCGGATCGACGAGCAGGAGCCTCAGAGTCTCTGGACCTCGGTTCCGCACGAGATGGCACAGAATTCCGCGGAGGAAGACACTCTTTCCGGATCCAGTCGCACCGGCGACTAGAAGGTGTGGCAGGCGAGCTAGGTCTGCTGCCCTGACGTCACCGGATGGAGCCATTCCGAGGACGAACTCGAGAGCTCCAGGATCGTTGCCCGTGACTACACGTGCAGCAAGCTCGCGGTAGTAGACGGGGATGCGCTCTTCCCGCGGGACGTCGATGCAGATGTACCGCGGTTCCTGCGACACGATCACCGCACCTGTGGCCCCGATCTCCCGGCCGATATCGCGCGCGGGTCGACATCTGCGAACGACAGCTTGCCGAGAGCGCGTGCCCGGAACCGGAGGACGTTTGGGCCGACCTTGCGACTCCGGAAGAAAAAGTTCCGTAGTGAGCTTGTACTTCGCCATGGCCTGATCGAGCAACCGCCCGATGCCAGCAAGATCCTCAAGTGCAGCGCCGTCTGCGGCACGGACAGGTTATACTTCCGGACGTGATGCTGCCTCCGACACGTTTCTGTCGGCGTTTCCCGGGCGGCAGTCTCCGGCTGTCGCTCTGGGCGGGTTTCGCTTCGAAGCTGCCGTGCCCTGAATCTCAGTGGATTCCAGGATGCTGGCCGTGCAGGCTGGACTCCTGAAACGATCTGGGACAGGAATGGCCTGCCCAGCCTGAGGAGGTCTACTCGCTCGCCCGGACCGTCGAGCTCGCCCTGGTGAATCGGAACGTCCGAGCCATTCTCGACCGAGACCACTAGGCCGCGTGAGCCTTGCCATCGCGCCAGTGGGTGAGGTCGAGCTCATAGTTGCCTTCCTGGATGGCTTCGATGGCCTTGTCGGCGGTGCCAGCTCTGATCGGGCTGCCGAGGCGGAAGGTGTCGGCTCGGGCGACCGCGCTCGCGATCAGCTCACAGAGGTCGCGTGCTCGGAACGGCCGTGAGCTTCCCTGGGCGTTGAGCGCGTCGTCGAGCCACCCCCGAGTCCGGAGTACCTGGCTGCGGGCTCGGTCGAGGTCTGCTTGGCCCTCGCTCGAGTACTTCACTTCGATGACCGCCCCGCGGACAAGGATGGGACCTGAGCTGAGATTCTCCGGAAGCCAGAGCAGCAGCAGGTCGTCGCTCCGCGGCGACCCAGGGGGTGCCACCGGGATCCAGCGCGACTGCACTCCGGCGCGGGGGCGGCCACCTATGTAATCCCCTAGCGCAACCAGGACGCCGGTGCCCTCGCGCTTACTACCGACGACCCCATCCAGCTCTGAAAGGGCGATGATCGCCGCTACGAATCCGATTGGTTCGAGTATCTCGTTGTCGTCGCTCTTGAGCAGATCCATGACCGACCGCCCCGACACCCCGTTTAGGACTTCGAGGACACGGCGCAGCGGCCGTTCGGCCGGAGTTCCATCGGGCCGAGAGCGCGGCCAACAGCGTCGAGGTAAGGCGTGACGCGCTCGGTTGCGGTGATGCCGTCAAATCCGGGGATAGCGGCATCAGCGCGCT
>CAVVNG010000013.1:0-117384 GCA_963749545.1 uncultured Solirubrobacterales bacterium | reverse complement strand
AGTTTTGCCGCGGCAAGTAGGCTACTCCGGTTTCCGGGACTTCGCCCGGAACCGGTGGCCCCTTCGGGGCAGCAAACATCGCCCGGTCAATCAACCCGACCGCGTTCTCCCACCAGCTCGTTCCAGACCTGGGCACCCTATGGGCCGAAACCGAGGTGTCTGCGCCCGTTGCTGGTATCCCAAAGCTACACCTCGCCGGCCACATCGACAACATTTTGTCGATCGCGCTCCGCCAAGCCGCTAGCTAGTCGCCGGCAAGGGTAACGCCCCGCCAGCGGAGGGCCTTACCGCGTAAAAGGGAGTCGCTCGTCAGGCGGTTTGACGACCACCGCGACGTACGCCGCGAGAGACAGGAAGATATACGGCACCTGCGGAAACGAAAGGGAATCGAACAGCGCGCCCACCACGAGGAAGACGGCGCCTGCAGCTACGCCCGCCAAGACCTGTTGCGACCAGATCGGGTGGCGGGAATTGATCGCTCTCCGTCCTGTCACGATAACCGATAACCCTAACCAGAAGTAAGCGGCCAGGCCAAGCACGCCCGTTTCGATCAACCTCAAGAGGATCTCGGAATCCAAGATTCGGTGCCCAAGCGGTTGGTAGGTGCCATAGCCTCGACCCAGCGCCAGGTGGGTCCAAATATCAGGACGGATGGCGTCGTAGCGAGCCGCGCGATCGTTCGTGGTGGAGGGCGCGTTCGCTCCGAGCTGGCTGGGGGCGAACTGGCTGATCACGGGGTCCACGGTGCCTGGTGAGACGATGAACACTCCGATGATCAGGACAAGTGCCATGGGCGCCATTCTCAGCAGCTCCCGCCGCCGGAAGTATCCGAGCGTGAGGACGGCGACCGCCGGCGCGATCAGCCCGGTCTTCTTCTGAGTCGCGAGCACCGCTACCATCAAGGTCCCCGCAACGAGCGTATAGATGACGCGTTCGCGCGTTCGCTCAGCGTGCATGATGCGCGTAAGCGCGATTGCGAGGGCCATCGAGAGCATTGCGACGGCTGCCAGGCCGTGAGCCGTCGGGCCATGTGTCTGGAGACGGCCGCCACTGTCGTAGCCGGACGGGCTCAGCGCGACGGAGAAGATGCTCTTGGGCAGCAGTCTGTTCGATAGGTCGAAGAAGACGTTGTACTTCGTCTTGTACTCGATGATCATTCCGAGCGCGCAGATGGTGGCAAGTACGAGGGTGTAGGTGAGGAAAGGCCGAACCTCGCTGCGCCGGACGACACTCGCAACCATCACGAACACGGAGAGGTAGGCGACCAGCAGCGGTAGCTGCTTGATCGCGGTATCGAGCTCGAGCGTTTGACTCAGCGAAAATGCATTAGTCAGGACGCTCAGAAACGCGATCGCGACGAATATCGCTACGGCGATATGGATCTTCGTCACGCGGATGCGCGGTGCATTGCTGCCGCCCTTGGAGACCGACACCAGCCACGCAATGACGACAAACGGTAGAACAAGGCGGTCAAACTTCACGTCGATCGGCAACGACACACGGAGCGAGATCGAATCGAACGGGACCAACCAGAGGACCGCCATGAATCCCGCGAGCATCCATGGCATCACACGCGTGGTCCGCGGCCAGTCCCTCGCGTATCCAGCGATGCTGCGGACCGGGAACGCGAACCGCCAGGGCGGGAGCGCGACGGCTCCGGCCGACGCGGAAGCAGCGAGCGGCCCCGGAACGCCCAAGAGGCGCGCCGGGCCCGCCGAGGACAGCGTTACCGCTGTCCTCGGCAGAGGTGCGATGCGCGCTCCGACAGCGGGATCCGGGTTCTTCGGCGCCGGACGCCCCCCACCCAACAGGCGCCGGCCTAGCGTGAGCAGGACACCGAGTGCCAGTACGAACGCGAACACGAAAGTCAGGCCGGCGATCTTCACGGTGGCGCCTGAGTCGATGACGCCGCCGCGGGCCGGACCAAGCTGGTCGAGACGCACCTGCGAGGCGGGATTGACGCCTGCCCCAACGGCAAGAACGCGAAGATAGTCACGCAGCCCTGCGATCGCCGCATCCGCCAGGCGGTCCGCGTTTGCCGGTGAGGGTGCCTGCGCGTAGATATCGATGATCGGCTCGTTCGGTCTTGCCTGGATCTCAAGTCGGTAGCGGTCGCCCGCGAGGAGAAGCTCCCTCGCCCGTTGCTCACTACCGGCATCGATCAGCTCGCTTTGCTCCGGCACGGTCACCGGCGCAATGGCGGCGATCTTCTCTGGCGGGATCCCGGCCTCATGACCGATGTACTCGACCGCCGGTGCCGTAGCCATCAGCCGCGACAGAAGCGCTGCCCGTGCAAACAGCGACTGGACGTCATCGTTCCACTCGGAACCCTGGTTGGTGACCACAGACTGCGGAAAGTCGAGTAGAACAGACGTTGTCGCCCCGGCGGTCTCGAGGTCCCGAGACGTCACCTTTGGCGGTAGGATGCTAACGCTGCTGACCGACCAGATCGCACAGACGAGCGCTATGAGAAAGCTCGCCGCAACGGCGCAGGGGACAAGGGGCAGGCGTTTCCGTAAGTGGGTGATGATCGCCATAGGGTTGCGTGCGCCCCGTTCGGCGCCTTCTGAAAAACCAACGGCGCCGGCAGCTTCGGACTTCCTCGTCCCGCCGAACTGCCGCGACCAACAGCTTTACGACGAGCCCGCTACACCAGCTGCGGGCGTCGCCGCTTACCGGCTACGGCGCCGAGGAGCGTTGCGCCATACCAGCAGACGAAAATCACCAGGCCGCCGACGACCGCATACACGACGCGCCGTGAACGGTGTGGAATTACGACCGTCCGGGGTGGCGTGATCGTTCTGACGACGAATTCGGTGTTCGCGCCGGGTCGTGGCGGCGCGAACACCGACCTCAGTGCCGCGATCGTCGCGTTGGCCAACGTCGTGGCGCCGGGCTTGTCGGGCGCCTGCGTTTCGATCGAAATGACGGGCGTGGGCGAGGTCGCCGTCTGCTGATCCGTGAGAAGCCTCACGATGTACGGAGTGGTTGCAGCCGACGCTAGCGGCTCCACCTTAGCCACCAGCGGCGTCAAGACCGCTGGCGTCGCCATGGATGACGGAGCGAGGATGTCGAGCTCGCTTGATGGGATATGAGCCTCACGCGCTGCAACAGTCCTCAGCTGATCGGACGCCATGAGATCCGCGACGAGCGTCGCCCGCGTGGGCAACGTGACCACGCCGCTGCTCGTCGCCGTGACGAGCTGAGACTGGGTGGTGTCGAGAAGAACCTGAGCGACGGCGTTTGCGGCCGGAGGGCCGGAACTTCGCGGGATCACGAACATCGCGAATAGGGTCGCGGCGACGGCCACCAGGGCACCCAGTCCGACGCCGATTCGCTGATCGCCCAGCAGCCTCCGAATCGTCACCGGCCGCATAGTGCGAGGCCGGTCATGGACCGACCGAAGCTCCCGCTACGCTCCAGCCACGCCTGATCCGTCCGACGGCGACACTGGCGGCGCACCCCATGGCGAAGACGATCAAGAAGGTGAGAAACGCCACCTCGAAGTCGACGCCCGGGTTGATCACCTTGCCTTGCGCTCGCCCGAACTGGCGCAGCCGGATCTGTGCGTATTTGGTCGAGCCTCGTGAAGCCGCGATGCCTTGTATGTAGTCACTCAAACCATCGGCGGCACCGTTCGCCAATTGTGCTGCGGCGCTTGCGGTCGGCGCCTGAGCATAGATGTCGAGGAACGGGACGATCGGATCCGCATAAATGTCCAAGCGGTATTGGTTCGGGGAACGCAGTAGATCCGTCGGTCCGTTCGACCTGCCCGCCACGCTGCGAGGGGCTGGATGCGCCGGCGTACTCGGCGCTTGGATCTGAAGTTCGCTCGCCGGTACGCCCGTGCGGCGAGAGATGAAATTGACGACCGGTGGACTGCCCGCCAGGGTGCCGACCAACAGAGCCCGATTCGTCATGTTGCTGATGCCGCCCGAGTCGACGTTCAGGTCGAGAAGCGCTGACTTGGGCGTGTCGACCATGACCTGCGTGTATGCGGTCGCCATCGCCAGCGATCGAGGCGCGAGCTTGGGCGGCAGCAAGCTGATGCGGTCGACGCTCCAAAGCGCTGCCACGGCTGCCAGCACAAGGCTCAGCGTCACGCCGATCCGTAAGCGCGAAAGCTCGCGTAGGTGCATTCCGAGTCCCATCGTCGCCCAACCAACGCCTTGGCGAGTGAGAGACTTGCGCCGCAGGCGACGGAGTTGAAGGCTCGGCCTCAGACATGCAAGTCCTCCCCCGCCGCGACCGTTGGTTGGGACGTGAAGCCAGCCGTCGCGCGCCTCGTGTGGCCGCCTGGCTTGCGGACTTAGAAACGGCCACGCCTGTCCGGCCACTCGATACCAGCGTAACGGAGGATCACATGAGTAACGGCAACAGAGTTGTTGTCGCGGGGGCCGGCGGCTTCATCGGCGGCCATTTCGTGCGAGAGCTGTTGGAGCATGGATTCGACGTGAGAGCCGTCGACATCAAGCCCCTCGCGCAGTGGTTCCAGGTGTTCCCCGAGGCCGACAACCGGCAGTTTGACCTGCGCTACCGCGACTCGTGCGGGATCGCCGTGCATGGTTGCGACACCGTCTACAACCTCGCGGCCGACATGGGCGGCATGGGATTCATCGAGAACAACAAGGCCGCCTGCATGCTGTCCGTCCTGATCAACACGCACCTCCTGCAGGCAGCGGTCGACGCCGGAATCGACCGGTACTTCTATGCATCCTCGGCGTGCGTGTACGCCGCCGACAAGCAGCGCTCGCCCGAGGTCACCGCGCTCGCGGAGGGTGACGCGTACCCGGCCCAGCCGGAAGACGGATACGGCTGGGAGAAGCTTTTCAGTGAGCGTATGTGCCGGCACTTCACTGAGGACTACGGCCTTCTGACTCGCGTGGCCAGGTTCCACAACGTCTACGGTCCACACGGCACCTACGACGGCGGTCGTGAGAAGGCGCCGGCCGCCATCTGCCGCAAGATCGCGCAGGCCAAGCTCACCGGGAATCACGATGATCGAGATCTGGGGCGACGGCCAGCAGACTCGCAGCTTCATGTACATCGACGACTGCGTGTACGGGATGCAGGCGATCATGGCCAGTGGGATCGAGTACCCGATTAACCTCGGTAGCAACCAGCTGGTGACGATCAACCAGCTCGTCGACATCGTGTCCGACATCGCCGGGATTACGGTGGAGCGAAGCCACGACCTCTCGGCACCGCAGGGCGTCCGAGGCCGCAACAGCGACAACACGCTCATTCAGAAAGAGCTGGGGTGGGCGCCAAGCATTCGGCTAGAGGAAGGTCTCGAGCACACCTACCGTTGGATCTACGACCAGCTCGCAGTCGCAGTCGCCGCCTGATGCGGATCCAGCTCTGGAGCTACAACTACGCGCCCGAGGTGACCGGCATCGCGCCGGTCAGCGAGGTATGGGCGAGGGCGATGAAGGCTCTTGGGCACGAGGTCGAGGTGATCGCCGCGTTCCCCCATTACCCGGAGCCCGTGTGGGAGCACCCGCGACGGCCGTATCGCGAAGTGCGGGACGGCATCCCGGTCACCCGACTTCCCCTTTGGGCGGGCCGCAGCAGCACCGCCCAGCGCATTCGCCAGGAGCTTAGCTTCGCCGCCGCGCAGACGGCGGCGATCCCGGTGCTGTCCCGGTCGGACGTCATGGTCGCGGTCTCGCCGTCGTTTCCGGCCCTACTACCCGCGATCGTTAATGCCCGCCTGCGTCGCATCCCGTGGCTGCTATGGCTGCATGACATCCTGCCCGACGGCGCCGCCGCTACGGGGCTGGTCGGCGATGGCCCAGTGCTGCGCGCCGCCAGGAAGCTGGAGCGCCTGGCCTATCGCGAGGCCGACGCCATCGTGGTGCTCTCGCAGGCATTCACCAGGAACCTCAAACTCAAAGGGGTTCCCTCGGAGAAGATCGAGCTGATCTATGACCCCGCGACCCGTGAAGCGCGGACCGACTGGCGCAACGGCCACAACGGAAACGGTGGAGAGCCCCGGGGTGAGCGGCCGCTAAAGCTCCTGAGCATGGGCAACATCGGCTTCTCGCAGAACCTCGCTGAAATCATCCGGCAGTTCGAGCGTGAGCCTGATCTGAACCCCAACGTCCGCCTAGTCATTACGGGCAACGGCGCCGCAGCGTCCGAGGCAGCTCAGGAGATCCGCACCGAGCGTGTGGAGATGCTGGGGCTCGTGTCGAGCGAGCGCCTCGAACGGGAGCTCCACGACGCGACCGTCGCGCTTGTCAGCCAGAAGCACGGCGGCGAGGAGTTCAACATTCCCTCGAAGCTCATGAACTTCATGATGTACGGGTTGCCGATCGTCGCCTCCGTCGATCCACGCTCCGAGGTCGCGCACATCGTCCGTACATCAGGCGGCGGATGGATCGTGGATAACGGCGATCCTGAAGTGTTCGCACGCAGACTGGGCGAGATCACTCGCTCCCGCGAGGAGATCGCCCGCAGAGCCGCGGCCGCACGCGAGTATGCCGCACGCAACTTCAACGTCGAGGCGTTCGCACGACGGTTCGATAGCGTGCTCCACGGCGTCGTGCGGCGGCCGCGATCCTAGCTGCGCGCAATGTGACGTCGCATCGGGTGGTGCGACGAATCTCCGGGCGCGGCCGAGCGCTCTGACGGCTCCACCGGGCGTTGGGGGCGTCAGCTCTGAGCTCATCGAGAGATATGCGAGATAGGTTCGTCCGTGTGCGGGTCGAGGTCCCCGCCGAGGAGTTCGGGGGGGTTTCGCGGCCTTGCCGCGATGTGATCGGCCAATCCGCTCAACGCGACGAGGAGGCCGACGGTCGGGGGCGACGCTGACTCGCCGCCTTCGGCAAGCCGCTCGATGTACTGGCGAGACACAAACGGCAGTGCCGCTACTCGCTCGAGGCGAAGCGGCTCGTCACGCATTCCGTCGAGTGCGAGCCGCGCCAGCGCGTCGGCCCCCATCGGCGGCTTGGTCACCGCGCCAAACCGCTGACGTACTTTTACGGCTGCTTTTCGAGCCTTGCGGGTGGCGCGGTCAATCCGGTCCGTGATGTTTGGGTTGAAGACCGCCACAGGATTGCTGCCGTCGGCTGTCGGGAGCCGAGCCAGCTCTGGGTCGATTTCATGGAGCACCCTCGTTAGGAGTCTGCTCCCACGCTTGCGATGGGGAGCCGCGCTCAACGCCCAGGTGATGAAGGTCGAATTGAAGAACGGCGCCAGGATCACCCGTGATTGAGCCGCGGCCGTCCAGTCGCTCCCGACCCATCGCTGCATCCGCCAATACAGATAGAACAGGTCCGTGGCGGTGAGCCAGTCGCAGCGAGTCCGTTCGAAGAATGCCTGCGTCGTTGCCGTCGCATGGCGTTCACCGATGGCTCGCACCTCAGGGTCGAGTAGGTCCTCTGATACCCGTTCGTTGGCGGTGAGCCGCCATCGTACGAGCGCGCGCGCGAGGCCGTCCGCGGTTCGAGGCCAAGAGGGCTGAAACGCGTAGTAGTAGCCACGGGCAAGCTCACCGTTTTGCCCCGAATACCTCACCCCACCGCCGAGGGATGACTCGACCCAGTCGAGCACCCCCAACGAGACGCAGTTGTCCGAGTAGTCCCGTCGGCGGCCTGCGTTGTCGACGAGGCGAAATGCCTCGTCAGGACCTAGGTGGTCAATGCCGGCGAGATCAACCCGCCTCTGCTCGATTCCTGCCCGACTCGCGATCTCCGCCGCGATGACGACGTCCGGATCGGTCTCCCTGCCGAGCGTCACCGCCTCAGCTGGCTTATGTCCGGCTGTCAGAAGCGCAGCGAGAATGACTCGGCTATCCAGCCCGCCGCTTAGCTCGATCGACGCGTCGGGGTACGCCGCGACGCACGCTTCGACGCCTGTGCAGACTGCCCTGACACCATCGCGAACGGAGCCGGCCAAGTCCTCGGCGCCGTAATGAGGGGTCGCAGGGCGCGAGTACTCTTCGACGACCACCCCGCGCTCGTCTAAGCGGACGTACTCGCCCCCTCCGAGTCGGCGAACTCCGCGAAACGGAGTCTCCGCTCCAGGGTAAGCACCGAGAACCGCAAAGGCACTCAGCGCATCCTCGTCAAGCTGACACTCGAGAATGGCCGCCAACAGGCGGCTGCAGGAGCTGATTGCTGCTTCTCTTCCGCGCGACATGTAGTAAACCGCGGATAGCCCGATGGGATCAGTCGCCACGAGCAGTTGCACTGGCTGGCCGAAAGCGACCACAAGGCTCTGGGGCGCCGCGATCCGGCCAAGGACCTGGGTTCCGGATTCAGCTAGCGATCCGAGAACACCGCTGGGACTCAGCCGGTTTCCGCCTTCGTCGTAGGCGGCCCGGCCCAGTAGCACAGCCGCCTGGCCCTGCTCGGGAAGGATCACGTCAGCTGCGTCGGCGCCCCACACAATCAGCTCGCCAACCGCACGCCCGGAGGTCTGGAGGACCGCCGGATGCGACCACCCCTCATGCGTTCCGAAGGCGCGTGCCGCCGTGCCGAGCTCCCGCGCGCGACCCGGGTCGGCGGCAGTTACGACAGCTAATTGCTTCATTGCAATGTCCTGGGTAGGGCGGAGTTGCAGCGAACCGTCGATTCATGAACGGCTGACCGGAGGTCTTTGTTGTATCACGGCATGATCCCCGCGGTAGAGCCCGGGTGCCGCGACGATTCGTCGAGCTGATCAGCCAGGCCGGGCAGATGTCGCGCGGGGCCGAAAGCCGGCCCAGCACACGCTCGGCCTCGCGGTGTCGGTGCTCTCGACCTCGGGTGCTGTGTTGCATCGGCGCTGGCAAGACCGGCCGGGCAGACGGACACGCGGCCTCCGCGCGAACGTGATCCGTTCGCGACTTTGGTCGCAGCTAGCCGAACCCTCGACCAAGGCATGCCTCCTAGTAGGCCTAGGGTTCGTTCAGAGGCGTGCCGTCATCCCCAGTGTTCCCGGACCACACGTCGCCAGCGTTCTGGCCGTTCGGCGCGGTCCAGGCGAACACGGGGCCGAAAAGCCCGCGGTTGTTGGTAGCCGGAGACACGCCGCGCTGGAACACGTTGTTCGTCACGACCTCGTTTGTCGCGTACGGGTACGGCTTTCCGAGCGTCGGGTTCGAGCCGTTAAGCAGTACGGCAGCCCGTTGTACGCCTGAGCGTCAGATCTGACCATCGGCCATC
The DNA here is from genome assembly GCA_963749545.1 of uncultured Solirubrobacterales bacterium. GTDB lineage: Bacteria > Actinomycetota > Thermoleophilia > Solirubrobacterales > Solirubrobacteraceae > Palsa-465. The sequence continues at coordinate 108,232 of CAVVNG010000013.1, read as the reverse complement.
GTGGGGTGTCTCCTTCACGTCGACTGCGGTAACAGCCGACGAGTTCGGCGCCGCGATGGTCGACCCTCGCTGCGGTCGACCTACACGACGCACGTCACACCACTTCTACCGACGCGACCCCACGCAGGACGTTCCACAGCTGCGGTAGCTCGTCCAGGCTCGATCGACGGAGGGCTCGCCCCAGGCGTGTCACGCGGTCATGCGATGCCAGCTTGAAACGTGGGTTGCCCGCGGCGGACGGCGCCGGCTCAACCCCGGCAATCAGGCTGATGACGAACTTCCGGTGGATGTCATGGCTTACGCCCTGCCGCATCGTGCGGAAACTTGTTGACCGTGAACGGGACGAGCGAGCGGCCCACGCGGCGCTGGCGAAACAAGGCTGGTCCGGGCGACTCGAGCCGAATCGCCACGGCTACAAGCAGCATCAGCGGCGACGACACCACGAGAAGTACGGCTGCCACGATCACGTCCAGGACCCGGCACCCGACGTCCACCGCCGTCGGCTTCCGGTCCTTATCGGTTCCGTCCGGCTTCCGCGCGTTGGTTGAATCGATGGCTGCGGTGCTCACGTTTGCCCTTGCTTGGTAGCGGCGGCTGCCGAATCATGCTGGTACCAGTCGATGTGGCTCCTGCGTGAGTGGGGTGGAATCGAGTCGCTCCAGCTCTCGTTGGAGCGCCCGCCGACCTCGGTGATGAAGGCCGTGGATAGATCCTTCGGTGCGGCCCATGCGATCCGCGATCTCGCCGGGCTTAAGTCCTACGACGTGACGGAGGAACACGACCTCGCGCTGCTCATTGGGCAGGGTTGCGAGCGCTGCGCGAATCGTTACCGGCCGATCGAGATCGGACACCGAGCTGCGGTCCGGATCGAGCACGGTCTCGGTCGGCATCAGGCGATTGGCCCTCAGGTGATCGATCGCGACATTGCGCGCGAGCCGCAGGAGCCAGGCGAAGAACGGCACCCCGCGGTCGTCATACCGGACGATCTTCGTCATCAGCTTGGCAAACACATGCTGCGTAATGTCCTCGGCCTCATGATCGTCGTGGACGATCGACCGGACATAGCCGTAGACGTTGTTCGAGTAGCTGACGTACAGAAACCGGATCGCATCGTGATCGCCCTCCTTGGCGCGGGCGACCGCCAGCCGAACCTTCCTCAACGTCTCGGGCGACTCATCCAGCGTCGCCTCACTTCGAAACCCAATGGTTGCCGGCGCTGCGGCAAGCCCCTCTGTAAGCACGTTTAGCACCCCTTAGTTGAACCGAACCGTCGCTCGGGTTGTGCGCCCTATCAACAGCAGCGTGGCGTCCCAAGACGGGCGCACTCCTAGCTCGAGCTCCACGGAGATCCGCCAGCCCCTGAGATGGATCGCGCCCCTGCTGCTGCAACGAGTATTTGCGAGGCCGCCCGGCCGGTCAATGAACGGTCCGGACCATTGGGGCGTTCAAAGCTCTGAACGCTCCGGAGCGGCCCTAAGCCGGGGTCGGACCTGTGAGAATCGTGATATCGGCGCTACCACATGGAAGCGTTCCGCACAAGCCCACGTTTAATGAGGTATTGTGCATGGTGGTAAGAAATAGGGCATGAGTTTGGGGGCGAATATGCATGGACGTAGCTGTATTGCTGGGGCTCTTTCAGGGCGCGATCGCATCGAGCCATCTCAGGGTCTCGGCGTACTCGCGTTCGCGCTGCTGCTGGCGGCAATCGCGCGCCAGGAGCTGAATGAACGGCGTCGACTAGCGTCGGCCGCCGCGCTCGCTGAGCGACAGCGTGTGGCGCGCGATCTTCACGATGGTCTGGCGCAGGATCTCGCTTTCATCGCTGCACACAGCGGCGAGATCGCCCGCTCCGTCGACGCCGGCCACCTGGTGGCTGCCGCCGCCCGGCGAGCGCTGGCCCTTGCCCGCGGGACCATCTCCGAGCTGTCTGTCTCGCAGGAGTTGAGCGCGCACGAAGCGTTGGAAGCGGTCGCCCTCGAACAGCGCGATCGCTTTGGCATCGACGTTGACGTCGACTCCTCGCCCGACGCCGAGCTCTCACCGACCGTCCGAGACGATGTACTCCGCATCGCTCGCGAGGGGATCGCCAACGCCGCGCGGCACGGCCGCGCCAGGTCCGTGGTCGTCTCGTTGACCCGGCGCGAGGGCGGTAGCGAGCTTCTGCGTGTACACGACGACGGCTGCGGCATCCCCGCAGGGGAATCAACGGGCATGTTCGAGGGGTTTGGCTTGCGCACGATGCGCGAGCGTGCCGCCGGATTCGGCGGGGCACTGCGTATCCACTCGGGGAACCTCTCCGGGACAGAGCTTGAGGTGACCCTGCCTTGACCGCCCCGCCGCGCCTTCTGGTCGCGGACCATGGCCCGACACGCGTGGGCGTTCGGATGGCGCTCGATGGTCAGGTCGAGCTCTGCGCTGAGGTCGCGAATGCTGAGCAGGCCATCCGGGAGGCGAAGTCGAAGCAGCCTGACGTCTGCTTGATCGGGCTCGACATTCCGGGCGGAGGGATCGCCGCAGTGCGCGGGGTCTGTCGGGCAGCACCGCGCGCCGCCGTGATTCTCCTCGGCGGGATCGACGATACCGACGACGTGCTCGCCGCCATCCGCGCCGGTGCGGTCGGCTACGTGGAAAGTGGTGTTAGCGCGGCGTCGCTGCGTCGGATCGTTGCCCACGTCCATGCCGGTGAGGCCGCGATCCCTCGGGCGTTGGTGCTCGAGCTTCTCCTGGAGTTGCGTGGCCGCGGCAGCAGCGAGGACGGCCTTACAGCGCGGGAAGCTCAGGTACTCGGGATGTTGCGGCGCGGCCTCACCACTGCCGAGATCGCTACGCGGCTCAGGATCAGGCCGGTCACCGTTCGCCGGCACATATCGGGGCTCGTGCAGAAGCTCGGCGTACAAGACCGGTCGGAACTGAGCCGAGAGCGGGCGGTGGCGTAGGCAGGCCGCGGCGCCGGAACGCCCGGCGCTCATCTTCTGAACGCCAATCGGGCCGTGCGACTCATTGGCCGGACCACAACGATGGGCGACCATCTTAGGTTCCTCGATGGATCAGCCGCAGGCGCATAGACCCGGGCCGGACCACGTCACCGCTGCACTCGAAGCAGGTTGCGGTGCGCTTCTGGCTCTCGAGGTGGCGCGACAGGAGATGGCTGACTCGGACAGCGCATTAGATCCCGCGACGAGGGAGGTGGAGCGCGCCATGGCCTCGTTGCGCCGAGCCATTGACCTCCTACATCCGTCCTCGGCAGATGGCGCCCCGGCCGAAGGTATTGAGATGTTGGCGCGCGGGTTTGTGCTCGACGAGCGCTTGATGGTCTTGAACGCTCGCTCGACCTGTTCGAGGTTCTTGTAGGAGCGCACGACCTCGCCGGTGGCCAGCTCGCTGGCCGGGACGCTGGTTCGTAGCACGTAGATCCCGTCCAGCGCGGCTTCGGTGTCGATCTGCTCGGTCTTGCGCTGATAGGCGAAGGTGGTGTCGGTGATCTGGACCTCGAAGTGCTTTTTGACCTTGTAGTGCTTGAGCGCCATCCCGACCGCTAACCCGATCTCGTCCGCGCCCTGCAGCGTGCCGCGCTGTACGCGTTCCGCGATCTCCGCCAGCCCCCGCTCCGTGTCCTGTACGAGCTCTTCGCGTTTGCTCGCGCGCTCTGCGTCCACCAGCTCGTTGCCTCACACTATCAGCCGCTCCCCCTCGTAGTCCTGTGAGTCGATCTCTCCTACGTTCTTCTGATCAAACAGCGACAGCTGCAACTCGCCGTCTCTTTCTAGCTTCTCTATCTGCGTCTCTTTGAGCGCCTTGATCCAGTCCGTCCCGTCTACCCCGTCTCATCAACTCTACGTTCTCTTTTTCACCATCCCGCCGTCATACACTACCACCACCCGCTAGAGCCCTAACCCTTCTTTGAGCTTCTCTATTCTCCTAGTGCAGCGTCTTGTCGTCTTGCAGCTCTCCCTAGTACACCTCTACATCTATCCGTCCTCCCCTCTTGTCTCACTACAGCCCGTAGTTGATCTGCTTCTCTTCCTCTCTTTCCTTCCCTCTATTACCCCATCTCCTCCATCTCTCTTCATCTTCCCTCTTTATATTACTATTACACGTCTTAGATCACCATCTCCTCTTCTACCATTGCCCTCTTTCTAGTCTATCCTCTATCTTCTTCTTTCTATCTACCATCCATTCCATCTCCTCTTACATATCATCCTCATCATCGTCTTCTACCCCTATCTCCTCTTCTATCGTCTACTTTCCTAACTCTCTTACTTTCGCGAGCTTTTACGCCTTTGCTATCTCCCTCTGACATATCATCTCAGGCCTTGGTCGGTCAGTCCAGACCCTGGCGGACCGCGCAGATTGCGGCCTGGATCCGATTTGGCACTCTGAGCTTCTTGAGAATGCTCGACACGTGGTTCTTCGCGGTCCGGGGACTGATATCCAACTCCGCCGCGATCTCGACATTCTCCAGCCCGCGCGCGATAAGCCTGAGCACATCCAGCTCTCGAGGCGTCAGATCCTCCGCTGGAGTCCGGCCCTCGCCCGTATCGGGGCCTGTGCCGCGTACACGGCCAAGCACCGCTTCGGCCGCACGCGGCGAGAGCCAGGCCGCGCCCTGAGCCGCAGCGCGAACTGCGCCGGCGACGTCGTCCACCGGCGCGTCCTTGACCAGGAACCCACAGGCGCCTGCGCTCATTACGGCCGTAACGTCACGGTCCTCGGACGCTACGGTCAACGCCACCACCCGAGTCTGGGGGTCCCGCTCGACGATCGCCCGGGTTGCCGCGACGCCACCGATATCGGGCATCCGAAGATCCATCAGCACCACATCGGGTTTGAGCTCGCGTGCCAGCCGAACGCCGCTGTGGCCCCCAGATGCTTGGCCCACGACAGCGATTCGTTGCTTCGCACCGAGCAGCGTCGCGAGCCCCGTTCGGAACAGGTCGTGATCGTCCACGATGAGCAATCGCACGACGTCGGGGGGTGGCTCCGGCCCATCGGTGGTGGCGTCTGCTTCGGTCGTAACTACGCTAGTCATAAACACTCCTCAGGGCGACAAACACGGCCAACGGGCCGTCTTGGCGCGTTCATTGTGTTGAACGGCCCATGGGCGTCGAGTCCTATTCGCTCCGGTGCGCGGCTGCCGTACGGTCCTCACAGGAAACTACGGGGCAACCCGGGGAGAACTTTTGCAGCCAGGTCCTGGTTCGCTCCCACAGCGGGGACGGTTAGGTTGTCGCTCTCGAGCAGCAGCATGCGCGTATTCAACCGCGAGCTGAGCGACGCGTTCGCGAGGCTCATCGGCGCGAGTGCGTTCACACTCGGGGCTGAGGTCGAGCGGTTCGAAGCGGCGTTCGCCGAGCATTGCGACGTGACGCATTGCGTGGGCGTCTCGTCAGGCACCGCGGCGCTGGAACCAGTTCTGAGTGGTTACGGGATCGCGCATCGTTCTACCCCAGCAAGAACCTGGGAGCGCTCGGCGACGCGGGTGCGGTGTGCACCGGGGACGACGTGCTGGCGGGGCGGTTGCGTCGCCTCCGCAACCTCGGCCAGCGCAACAAAGGCGAGCACGTCGAACTGGGCTACAACGCGCGCCTGGACGCTTTGCAGGCAGCTGGCAAGCACGTGTTCGTCGAAAAGCCGCTCGCGTCGTCGAGCGCGCTCGCTGATGACCTGGCGCAACCGGCTGCCGCGCGGCACCTAACGCTGATGTGCGGCCACACGTTCATCTACAGCCCGCCCGTACGCGCGGTGAAGCGCATGCTCGAGTCAGGGACTCTCGGTGAGATCTACTTCATCTCCTCGAGCCGGGTGAACCTGGGCTGCATCAGCGCGACGTGAGCGTCATTTGGGACCTCGGTCCTCATGACTTCTCGATCCTGCTGTACTGGCTGAGCGAGCTTCCGAGCAGCATCCTGGCCGTAGGACGAGACTCGATCGGGCTGGCACCGAGCAAGCTTCACCGCACAGTGGTCGTGGGCAGCGAGCGCATGGTGATCTATGACGACGGAGCGGCGGAGCCCGTCCGTCTATTCGACCGCGGCGTGGTGTATCGCGACCCGGAGACATTCGGGGAGTACCACCTCTCCTACAGGAGCGGCGACATCCTCTCGCCGAAGATCGAGACCCACGAGCCACTCGTCCTCGAGCTCGGAGATTTCGTGCGCTCGATCCTCCGCGGTGAACGGATGAGTTTCCACAGCTGGCCTCGCGCGCAGCGTCGTGCGCATTGTGGAGGCCGCCTACCGCTCGCTCATCGCGGGGGGGCCGAGAGGTGACGCTCGATCCGGCCGGTATCGCCGATCAGCTGGACGCGCACCGCAACCTCGCGCTGGCGTGAGGCCATAAGGCCGGGCAGCGAGGAAGCGTCGGGACCGCGACTCGCCACAGCCGCCACCGCGGTGGCGCTAACGCCCTCAGTCTCGCCGCGCGCAAGTGGTAGATTGCAAAAGCTATACAAAACTGATGAACTTCATGTGGCGGCTTGTCCACCGTGAAAAGGGACGAGCATCCTGATCAGCAGTCGAAGGGGGAGGCAGCCGGTGCACAGCGGCGGGCCAGAAAGCGAAGGGGCACCCGGGTCTGACCGGACGATTGTCGGCCGCCGAAGGCGGAACCATGGCCATGCGGAAACCGAGATCGAGGCGCACGCGCGGACATCGGGGTGGGAGGGGACAGAACGGATGCCACAAAGCGCCGAACTGGGAGAGACCGCACCGGGTGCGCCGATCCGGGTCTTGCTGGTCGACGACCACGACCTCTTCAGGGTCGGTTTGGCGTCGATGCTGGCGGCCAGCAGGGACATCGAAGTCGCGGCTCAAGCTTCGAACGGAAAGATGGCGGTCCGGCTTGCACGGGAGTTGCAGCCGGACGTGGTCCTCATGGATATGCGCCTGCCGGACCTCGACGGGGCTGCTGCGACGCGAGCGATTCTCGAGCACGACGAATCGGTCCGGATCGTGATGCTCACGGTGATTGCTGCTGAAGCCGACGTCGTGGCCGCCGTCGGTGCGGGAGCATGCGGCCATCTCCTCAAGGACTCACCCGTCGAAGATGTGGTGGCGGCAGTTCGCGCCGCCGCGAGCGGCGCAGCATGGCTCTCGCCATACGCGGCCGAGACAGTTCTGCAATGCATGAGGCGCGCAGAGGCACGCAACAGCCACGTCGGCGAGCTCGAGGCCGATCTATCCCCGCGTGAAGTCGAGGTGCTTCAGCTCCTGGCTCGCGGCCTCGACAACAACGAGATCGCCGCCGAGATGTCGATCAGCCCGCGTACGGCCAAGAACCACGTCTCCAGCATCCTCGGGAAGCTGGGGGTGGTCAACCGTATTCAGGCTGCCGTCTACGCGATCAAGCACGGCATCGAGTGACGCGCGTCGCCCGGCGACGGGCGTTGGTTTGCAGCCTGTTCGTCCTTAGTTAGAGCCGGCGCGAGTACGGGCGGCGCATTTCCGTTCCTTGTGTGTGGATCCGTGTGGCGTGATTGTGGTCGACGACGAGGAGTTTCACGGCCGTGCCGTGCCCTCGCCAGGCGACGCGGCGTTGGAACACGTCGCGAACCGGCCGATCGTCGAGCACGTGATCGAAGAGATGGCCTCGGCGGGCGTCCGCGATGTCGTGGTTGCGTCGCCGGCCGAGCGAGCGGGCGAAATCCGGAAGGCACTCGCCGCCTGCGAGCCGCGAACGGGACTGCGCCTGCGCCACGTCGAGCGCCGGGGCCCGATCGATCTCGCCCGGGCACTCAGGCTGGTCACCCCAATAATCGGCGAGGCGCCCTGCATCGTGCACCTGGCGAGCGGTCTTCTCGGAGAGCCGCTGACGCCGCTCGTCGATCGCCTGCGGACCGGCCCACCCGACCTAGTCATCAACGTGCATCATGAGCCGGGCCCGCACGAGCACCTGAGCTTGGCGACGCGCGACATGCTGCATATCGCCGAGCTCCCTGGGCGGGCCATGCTCGGAATGGCCGGGGTGTGGCTCTTCGGTCCGGGTGCTCTGCAGTGCACCGGCCAGGCCGCGTGGCGCGCGGAAGACGATGTAGACCTCACTGGCGTGGCCGACCAGATCGCGGCAGCAGGAGGGAGCTTCCAAGTGCGACTCGCGCTTGGCTGGCGCAAGTACGCGGGCAACCCACTGGATCTCCTGGAGCTCAACCACATTGCTTTGGAGCGTCTTGAGATCTCCGATCGCCGGGCCAATGGCAACGGGAACGACAACGGCAACCGAATCGAGGGACGTGTCCAGATACATGCGGACGCGTCCGTCCGGGCGAGCGTAATCGTCGGTCCGACGGTAATCGGTCGTGGCGCGCTGGTGACGGACGCGTATATCGGGCCGTACACCTCGATCGGCGAACAAGCGCACATCGAAGGCGCCGAAATCGAGCGATCGATTATTGCCTCGGGCGCCAGCATCACCCATATCGGGGGGCGGCTGGTCGCAAGCGTTGTCGGCCGGGACGCCCGAATCTTTCGTGACTTCTCACTGCCGAGGGCCCTTCGGCTACGGGTTGGTCACGGGACTGAGGTGGCGCTGTGCTGACGGGTGGGCCGTCAGCGCCTTGTTAACGGCTCCGGGCCGCCCCCTTTTTTTGGTTTGGGGGGGCGGCCCGGAGCTTTGTGCCATGCCGTCCGCGGGCGACCATAGAATTGCCCGCGCCTGACGTCGAAGTGAACGGAGACACCGTGTGACCCCTCGCCGCTGGGTGCGTCGCAACAGGCGGGTTCTGGTTGCCGGGTGGCTGGTGCTGGCCCTGGCGCTCGTCTCGGCCGTGGCACTGGCCGACTCGGATGGGTCGGCGGCATCAAACGAGGCGGCCGCGCGTGCCGATGCGGTGCGCCTTGAGAGCAAGCTCGCGCTACCGGCCTCCGCCCGGGCGTCATCTGTCGAGCCCGACGGCGACCACTCGGCGCTGGCCGGTCCGTGGAGCTTCCCGGCCACGGGCAATCTGGTCGATCTGCACCAATGGTGGCTGGTTACCGGCTCGCCGCGCTCCGTCCTCGCCTACATCAGGGCCCATACGCCCCGGGGCTCGAGCCTGAACGAAAGTAGCGCCAGCCCGGGGGACGCGTCAAGCTTCGCCGGCCTGGGCTTCGGCTGGCCGGCCGACCTTCGCGTCCTGGGCAGCCGCGAGCTGCTGGTCGCCGCCGTGGAGCTTCCCGGTGGCGTCACCGGCCTCCGCGTCGACGCCCAGGATGTCTGGCTGACACCGCGGCCAGCGTCCGAGCAGATCCCCTCGGATGCCGCGCGTCTCCGGGTCACGGTGAGCCGGGGATCGCGACCGATCCCGGGCCCGCTCGTTTACACGACGGAAAGGACGCTTGGAGCCGTGACCGGACTGTTGAACTCGCTCCCAGTCGCGCAGCCCGGCGCGGAGCACTGCCCCGCGGACCGGGGCACCGTGGTCAGGTTGCGCTTCTACGGCCCGCGCGGCGGACAGCCCATGGCCGACGCCAGGGTCCACGACGGCGGTTGCGATGAGGTCGCGCTCAGCCTCGGCGGGGAGGGTCAGCCGCCCCTGGCCAGCTGGCCGATTCCGGGTCATCCGCATGCGACGCTGATTGGCCTGCTCGAGAAGGATCTCGGCGTGAGGATTCGGGACGGAATTCCGCGCTGACTCGCGGCGGATCACACGGCCGCCAGCACGAACTGCCACGCCCACGGCATGAGCCGCCGAGTGGGGCGATCGATGACCTTCGCGACGCGGCGCACGTTGCGCGGGATCACCTCGAGCGGGTAGTTGAAGCGCTGCACCAGCTTGACCGTGAAACCGCCCAGCTCGGCGTCGTGGCGGAGGTGGCGCGGGGTGACGACGAAGAAATCGTGATCCCAGGGCACGCGCGACAACGACCAGTAGCGCTTCTGAAGCCCCACCGGAAGCCAACCCATGAACGGCAGCCGGCTGTGGTTCTCGATGACGAAGTGCGGGTTGGGGATCTGTCCCACCACCACGCCCTCGGGGCGCAGGACGCGCCTGATCTCGCGCAGCGAGGAGACCCGCTTTTCGGGAGGGATGTGCTCATACACGTTGGCGAGCATCGTCACATCGAAGTAGCCGTCCTCGAACGGCAGCTCGTCGGCCAGTCCGGGCAGCAGCAGCGCGCCCTGGGGCGATCGACTCTCTTCCTGAAACACAGGGTCGATCCCGGTCCACTGCAGGCCGGTGAGGTCCGCGTAGCGGTCCATCAGCCCTCCGTGCTGAGCGCCGACGTCGAGCGCCCGCCGCGCGTCGAGCGCCCGGTACAGGTTGATCAGGTCGCAGAGCGTCCGGCTGAGTGTCTGGTTGCGCCGGTTCCATTCGGCCCGCGACTGCATCAGTCCGGTGCCGGCCAGTCCTTCTGATTGCTGGCGTATCCGGGGCGTCGAGGGCATGGTCAAAGAATGAGACTAATCACTTGCCACCCAGTCCTCGGTCAGCGTCAACCAGAAGGCGAGGCCGGCGAACTCTCGGTAGCGCCGGAAGGCGCGCTCGATTCCCTTATCGGTCACGCGCGGGCGTCCGCTTAGGCGGCGGTACGTCGGGCGCGTCCAGGAATCGAGAATGAGCGGCCGGTAGCGGCCGAGCAGCATCATCATATGCGCCATTGCGTAAGGCCCCACTCCGGCCAGCGCCAGGAGTTGCGCGGCCACCTCATCGTCGCCCACGGCCGGATCCCCGAGCGCCTCGAGGTCGAGCCTTCCCTCGGCGACATCGCTGGCCAGCGCGCGCAGATACGGGCCCCGGTAGCCGGCGCGGGCGACGTCGCGGTAGAAGCCCTCGTCCGCGTGGGCCATGGTGGCGGGCGTGGGAAATGTCCTTCGTTCGGGATGTCTTCTCGCCGCCACGCCGAGCGTGTCCACGAGCGCGGTCACCATCCTCACCGTCGCCGACCATGTGCAGTTGGTCGTGCAGATCGTCTTGACGAGATCCTCGAACACGCTCTGGCTGCGCAGCATCCGTCCCGCCCCGACGGGCACCCAGGCCAGCACGGGGTCGGCCGCCGCCATCGCGTAGAACGCGCTCAGGTCCTCGTCGAGTCGGAGCATGTGCCGGACCTGATCGAGCAGCATCGGGCGGATCCTTGCCGGCGGTGCCGCAGCGTCATCGGGCGTCTGCAGGCGCGCCGAGGCGGCGCTCGCCGGAGTCAACTGCACGAGCCAGGCTCGGCCCCCGGCCAGCAGCACGGTCTCCATCCTCGATCCGTCGGGTGCGATCGTGTTGGGAGGCAGGTCGGCAACCCCGTGCGAGAGCAGCGTTCGCGCGAAGTCCACCGGCTCCCCTCCGGGACCGCGCAGTTCGATCGACTCAGACCATCCCACCGGGGGATCGTACGTGGCCGGGCCGATGAGTTTTGCTCGCTCGCACCGTCTCAAATGCCAGTAGCAACCCGAACAGAGAGGAGCGCAAATGGGACGTGTCGTGGTGTCAGAGTTCGTCACGCTGGACGGCGTGATCGAGGATCCGGGCGGAGCCGAGCAGTTCGCGCACGGCGGCTGGGCGTTCAAGTACGACCGCGGCGAGGAGGGAACGAGGTACAAGGTCGACGAGCTGATGGCGGCCGACGCGCTGCTCCTCGGCCGGGTGACCTACGAGGGCTTCTCCCAAGCCTGGCCGAAGATGAACAGCGATGACTTCGGCAAGAAGATGAACTCGATGCCCAAGTACGTCGTCTCGAGCACGCTGACTGACCCCACGTGGAACTCGACGGTGATCAGCGGCGAGGACCTGGCCGGCGAGGTCAATCGGCTCCAGGACGAGGTCGGCGATCTGCTCGTGGCCGGCAGCGCCCAGCTCGCCCAGGGCCTGCTGAGCGCCGGGCTGGTCGACGAACTGCGGCTGATGGTCTATCCAACCGTTCTCGGTTCCGGCAAGCGGCTGTACCCGGAGGGCGCCGAGCCGATCAACCTCGAACTGATGTATTCGGCGCCTGCGGCACAAACGCTGCTTCTCACCTACCACCGGGCGGCTTCATGAACGGATCAGACGCCGCCCGTCGTGGCGGATGCGTACGATGATTGTCGTGACTCAGGGAGCTGGCGGTTTGGCTACAGAGACGCTCGAGCGGGGGCTCGAACAGCACCGGAAGGAGCTCGTCGGCTACTGCTACCGCATGCTGGGGTCCCCGTTCGAGGCCGAGGACGCGGTGCAGGACACGTTCCTGCGCGCGTGGCGCGGCTATGACCGCTTCGAGGGTCGAGCCGCATTGCGGTCCTGGCTGTACCGGATCGCCACCAACGTCTGCCTCGACATGCTGGGCGGTCGCGCCCGCCGTGCTCGCCCGATGGACCTCGGCGGCGCCGCGGAGCCCGTCGAGGCGAACCTGAACACGCTGCCCGAGGTGACCTGGATGGAGCCGATCCCCGACGGCTTGGCGATCGCCGAGAACGACCCCGCCGATCAGGCAATGGCTCGCGAGACGATTCGCCTGGCCTTCGTCGCCGCCCTGCAGCACCTGCCGCCTCGCCAGCGGGCGGTGCTGATCCTGTGCGAGGTCCTGAAGTGGAAGGCCAGTGAAGTGGCCGAGCTGCTCGACACCAGCGTGGCCTCGGTCAACAGCGCCCTGCAGCGCGCTCGCGCGACGCTGGAGCAGGCCGGGGTCAGCTCGGCCGACGTCGTGCCGCAGATCGACCAGGCCCAGCGCGACCTGCTGGTGCGTTACGTCGACGCGTTTGAGCGTTACGACATCGACGCACTGACCGACCTGATCCAGGAGGACGCGCTTCAATCGATGCCGCCCTTCGACATGTGGCTCGCCGGCCGCGAGGACATCTTCAAGTGGTGGCTCGGGCCCGGCATCGCCTGCAAGGGCTCGAAGGTCCTGCCGGCCCCGAACGCCAACGGCTCGGTCGCCTTCGGCCAGTACAAGCCGAGCGAGAGCGGCAGCGGCTACGACCCCTGGGCGCTGCAGGTGCTCGAGTTTGGCCAGGATGGCAAGATCGCCGAGCTGACCTTCTTCCTCAGCACCGACCGGCTGTTCCCCCTCTTCGGTCTCCCGGCCCGCCTGGACGGATAGCGCAGCGGCTCCCTGGGCCGCGCGGCAGGCCGTCCGGTAGTGCATTGCGGCGGGCCTGGGGCGCTACTCCGACAGCACGTCGGCCAGGCCCACGAAAGCCACCAACTCGAGCAGCGCCGGCGAGGCATGGCGCAGCCTGACCCGGCAGCCGCGCCGGCGAGCGAGCAGCTGGAGCCGGGCCAGCGCCTCGAGCGTCACCGCGTCGGGCGCCACGGTGGCCACGTCGCAGAACGCCACCACTGGTGCGTGTTCGGCGAACAGGGCGCAGACCCGGTCGCACAATCCAGGGAGGTCCTCTCGGGCTATCGGCCCCCAGACCTCGAACATGATCGAGCCTGCCTCGGGTATGGCCATCGTCCCAAAGACCGGTGTGGGGCCAGAAACTCATCGGCGGCCCGCCAAATAAGTCGCCGCGCCTGGGGCGGCCAGCTACGCGCTGGGTCGCCGGTGCCGGCGCAGCAGCAGCCAGCCCACGACGAGCACGAGCGCTCCGACGAGGAAGATCGGCAGGAGCGGGCCCGCACCGCCGGCGCCTGAGGCGCCGGTGAGGATCGGGTGCAGCAGGGCCGAGACCAGCCCGCGGCCATCGACGTTGGGAGTGCTGGCGCCCGTGCTCCCGGTGGTGCCGGTGCCGAGACCAGCGCCGTTGGCCGCCGTGCCCACCGTCCCGGTGTTGACGACAAGCCGCGAAACGGCCTGGCCGGTCGGCCCCTGTTTCCCCAGCTGGTCGGCCGTGTGCTTCGATATCCCGCCTCCACCGCCGTGGTGAGGCCCGTGGCCGCCCGGTCCCGTGTTGCAGCTCGGTCCCGGGATCGTCTCGTAGAACTGGCTGACGCCCGAGTTCCCGGGCGGCGCGCATCTGACCGCGAGGGCGCCGGCCGGCAGCGCGGAGGCTCCAAGGCAGGCGATCAGGGCAACGCACAGCTTCATCTTGAGACCGAATACGGATCGGGGAAAGCGTGACTGACAGACATGGACGGTGCGCATCTCAGGATCCAAACGGGCCGCCGCCGAACGCGCCGAGGGCTGCGAGCAGGAGGAGCACCGCTCCTGAACAGAGGTACGCGAACACCAGGAGCCAGAGTCGCGCGGGGCGGTGTGCCTGGGCGTCCCGTTCCAGCAGCCGCTCGCGGAGGCGCGTGGTGAACGTGCCCGAGGGTGCCGGTCTCTCCCGCCGCAGCCGAGCGTCGAGCTGGTCGTCGAGTTCGTCTGGCTCGGTCATTGGGCGGTGGTTGGGGAAAGTGGATTCAGCACGTGGGCTCTCCGGTAGTCCCGGACGGCCAGGAGTGCACGCCCACGTTCAACGGCGATCCGCGAAGCGATCAGCCAGATGCTCCAGTTGGTCGGCTCGCGCGCCTCGGCCTGAGCGATCGCGGCGCTCGCCCCCTTGAGGTCGCCCGCCGCCTCGAGGATCAGTGCTCGCTGGAGGCGGGGCGTGGCGCCGTAGGGCTCGAGCTGCTGGGCGGTGGCGGCGTCGGCCAGGGCCGCCTTGATGTCGCCAGCCCGGTACGCGGCCTGGCTTGACCGGATCGCGGCGGTCTCGCCGTAGGGGATCGCGACGGCCGCGATTCCCACCAAGCACACTGCGGTTATCGCGAGCCGCGGGGCCCATTTGCGCCAGCTCACGGGAGGAGATTCGGCGGCCGGCTTCTCGCGCGAGTAGGAAAGGATGGCCGCGGCGAGAAGCAGCGCCGCCACGGGCAGCACGGCCAGCTGCCACAGCCAGTCATAGCCGGCGGCCACGCAGAACGCCGCAAATGATGCCGTTGCCGCCGCCAGGCTGGCCCGCGCCAGCGGCGGGGCGCGCAGGCTGCGCACGATCCCGGTGATGAGCACGACGGCCAGCAGCCCGAACACGAGCAGGAAGCCAGGAATGCCGGCCTCAGCGAGAGTCTCGAGATAGAGCGAGTGTGCGTTGCGAATGAACTCGTAAGTCGGTCCGTGCTGGGCCCAGTAGAACTCGAACGTACCCGGGCCGATGCCGGTCAGCGGCTTGCTCTTGAACGCGTGAGCGGCCGTCTGCCAGTACTGATCGCGGTGGCTCCCGGTCACCGTTCCCAGCCGCGAGTAGATGTTGCCCGAGACCACGCCGGTGACGTCGGTCTGCTTGAACAGATTCCACTGGTGGGCGAGCTTCCCGGGGACACCGGCGGCGATTGCCACCACGAGCATGACAACGACGGCGACAACCGTGCCGATGGCCGCCGAACGGCGGCTGATCCGAAGCAGCTTGGGTCGGACCGCATACCTTGTCGCCAGTGCGATGCCGACCTGCGCGAGTGCGACGCCGATGCAGACGAGCAACAGCAGAGCCGTGAGCTGGTGTCGCTGGGTTACCGCCACCGGCGTCGAGAGGCCATGGCGCAGCGCCGAGCGGTGCAGCAGACCCGCGATCAGGATCGCCGAGCCCCCCGCGGCCAAGAGCCCGGTGAGCAGCTTCGGCAATCGATCCGGCGCGAGCGCGTAGAACAACACGATCGCCACGATCGTCGTCAGCACGCCGCCCCGCGAGGCGGTGAGGACGATTCCCAGGACCGATACGGGAATCGCCGCTGCCCCAACCGCCTGCCCCGCGACCGTCCGGGCCCGAGTGGCCAGGAACAGCAGCAGCGGCAGGCCGATGGCCAGGAAGTTGCCCGTACCGTTGGCGTAGTTCAACGGGTAGTTCAGCCGTTCGTTGGTGCCGGGGAAGAACGTCAGTACCTGATCGTGCGGGAAGGCGCCGGGATACAGACGTGAGAGCACCGCAAGGAGACCGACCACACCGAACGCGGCTCCCACGCCGGCGACGAGTGAGCGCAGCGTCTGGCGGCGGACGACGATCAGGGCGAGCAGGAACATGCCGAGGAAGGTCGACAGCCGTCCCACCTCGGTGACCGTTCGTTCGACGCTCTCAGACCATCCGGTGGCGATTAGTGTCCAGACGGCGAATCCAGCCAGCAGCGCGAGACAGAGCCAGCCCAGCCGACCGATCTGCCGCAGCGACAGCGCCCCGGCCAGGACCCCGAGCAAAACCAGCCACCACGCCGCCAGGCCGATCTGGCTGCGGATGACCAGGTCGTAGCCTCCTCCGCGCAGGGCCAGATACAGCACCGGAGCGAAGCCGAGCGTCCACGCGCCCAGCGCCGGTCCGTCGAGGCGGAGCGCGGCGCCACGGATTCGAGGCCGCGGGACCGGTGTTGTCGCGGCTTCCATCGTCAGCCCGCGTGCCAGGTCAGTCTGGTCTCTTTGCAAATCACAGCGCGCAGTGAGGCATGCGCCGGCGGCTTGCTGATGGCGGTGAACACGCCGTGGGCGCTGACCATGACGAACTGGGCGCCCGCCCCCGCCGCGCGTCTGAACCACAGGTTGCCGGCCCTCGGGTTCTGGTAAATCCCATCGGCAAAGCCGGTCATGAACGAGCTTGGGCGGGCCGTGGCCGGAACGGCCGCGAGCAGGCCGGCAAGCGCGGTGATGGCCGCTGTGAAGATCAGGGTCTTGAACAACGTCGCTCGGCGCACGGGCTGTTGCGGGTTCTCGGTCATCCCGGGCTCTATATACGCGGTGGCAAAGCCAGGGCTGACAAGGGCCTTGTGTACGCTGGCCGTCGTGGCGGAGGGCCCGCGCTACCGGCTAGCGGCCTCATGCACATAGAAGTGCCATCTGCGCGATGGCTGCTTGGCCGCGGTCTTAATGCGATATTCAGGTATGGCTGCGGTCTGGCGAGCGCGTGAGTTGAGTGAGCTGCTCACCTTTCGAGCGACGCACGCAGCCGGCGCAACGAACGAGAGACAATCTGCTGGACGTTGGCCAGCTTCACCCCCGTCAGTTCGGCGATCTCTGGTCCCGTCAGCTCGGCTCCGTAGCGAAGCGCAAGGATCTCTCGGTCGCGATCGGCCAACCCTGTCAGCGCTCGAGCGAGCTCGGGCTCCAATCCGAGCCCGGCGGGCGAGCTCTCGACTCTGGGCATCGAGCCCGGGTTCATGTCGCCGATCGGGACGTGACCTGCCTCGGCACTCGCCGAGCGGTAGTGGTCGCTGAGCAGATTGCGGGCAATCGCCAGCAGCCACGTGCCAGCCGCCGCGCGACGGGGATCGAAGCGTTCCCAGGCCCGGAGCGCGCGCTCGAATGTCTGCTGGGTCAGGTCCTCGGCGTCATCGCGGCTCGTCAGCCGGTAGGCAAAGAACCCGTAGACGCGTGAGAGGTTCTCGTCGTATGCCTGTTCGAAGTCCAGAGCGCCAGCGCCGCTTCAGGGTTTCCCGCGGTGGCGTACGGTAGCTATGTCGGCGCGCTGAGGATCGCCGCCGGTTAGCGCTCTAAGGCGACTCTGGCGCGCTCGCGGATCCCAGTGGCGCACGAACTCGGCTGGTGGGAACGACTTGCGCCAGCCGATTTGCGCCCGCACGCCCCGACGTGGGGCGCACACGCACGATGTCGGCGTTTTACCCACCAAACCTACTCATTGTTGAGTGTTTTTCATGAAAACTGTCAAAGTGCGCTACTGTTATCGAAACATTTCAGGGGCAAGGCTGCGTTAACTCGGGGCGCGATCTGCCGATACACGATCTTCGGATTGATCCGTCGCAGGGGCAAGGGCATATGAGTAGTGCTGCCGTAGGACGTAGAAGCAGGGGCACTACCAATCGGGCCGAGGCGTTCCGCCTGGGCGACCGGCTCTGTGCGACGGGTGATTCGAAGTCACGACCCCCGCGGTCGTGCGTCCCACCACCGATTGAAGAGGCTAAGGATGGCAACACCTGTATTGCTTGTTGGCGCCGTATTCACCGTGATTGGCGGCGCCGGCGTTCTATTCAGCAGAGCTCTCGTACCAAGCTTCGACACGCCCCTGCGCGCGGGGCGCACGCGCAGGCGGCGTGTCGAATGTTCAACTGGCCCGCACCGGCATCGCTCGCTGCATCCGACGATCAGCGTGGTCGTGCCGACGCTGAATGAGGCGGATAATCTCGGCTGGGTGCTGGAGCGGTTGCCCGCGTGGGTGACCGAGGTGGTTCTGGTCGACGGGCTGTCAACCGACCACACCGAGGTCGTCGCGCGCGACCTGCGCCAGGATGTGATCGTCGTGCACCAGCTGCAGCCCGGTAAGGGGGCCGCCCTGCGCGCCGGGTTTGCGGCCGCCACGGGTGATGTCATCGTGATGATCGACGCTGATGGCAGCACGAATCCAGAGGAAATGCGGACGTTCGTCACCGCCTTGGAGAACGGTGCCGAGTTCGTCAAGGGGTCCCGGTACCTCGGCGCCGGCGGGTCGGACGATTGGACGTGGATTCGGAGCGCCGGCAACCGGGCCTTCGTGCACATGGTCAACTTCATGTACGGATCGCGGTTCACGGACCTCTGTTACGGATACTGCGCCTTCTGGCGGCGTGACCTCGATGCGCTCGCGCTCGACGCCGACGGATTCGAGATCGAGACCCAGCTCACGCTGAACGCGATCAAGGCGGGCCTGAAGATCGAGGAGGTCGGGAGCTACGAGCTGTCTCGTCGGGCCGGCGCGTCGAACCTCAACGCCGTCCGCGACGGCCTCCGGGTGCTGCGGACGATCTTCGAGGAGCGCCCCGGGCGCGATTCCCGTCGCGCGTCCACGCACACACGAATCGCACTGGCTCCGGTTCAGCTCCCCGCCCCCGGCTCGGTGAGCTGGAAGCCGGCGGGACATGACCGCCGCCGCGGCGACCGCCGGGTGCTCGATCATTCCGACTCGGGCCACACCGGGCCCGAGCGCCGGCGGAGCGATCGCCGGCATCAGCCGAAGCACACTGTCGTGGTGTATCGCGCGGTCGAGGCGCCGGCTGAGGTTCCGCTGAAGCTCGCCGCCTGACGCGGCCTCGCAGCAGACCGCCCTTCGAGAAGACACGACGGTGTCGACGACGGCGCGCGCTCGCGATAGCGCTGGGGGGGACCTTACAATCGACCGTGGCGTGTCAAATGCTCATGTGTTGCGCGCGAATGCGGGGGACATCGCGCGCGGGCCTCGCACCGCGGACGCGGCGACGCTCAAGGACCCATCTCGGATAGGCAAGCGGCTCGGACTGCGGAAGCGACGTGTCCAGCCTGCCCGTGCCGAGCCACGCGGGCTCGGCACGCTGGGTCGTTTCGCGGTCGTCGCCGTG
The DNA here is from genome assembly GCA_963749545.1 of uncultured Solirubrobacterales bacterium. Classification (GTDB taxonomy): domain Bacteria; phylum Actinomycetota; class Thermoleophilia; order Solirubrobacterales; family Solirubrobacteraceae; genus Palsa-465. Next base: position 89,139 of record CAVVNG010000013.1, on the reverse strand, counting down.
ATCGCCGGGCTCGGGCTGGTTCTGTGCGCGGTGACCGACGACCTTTCGCGGGCCGCCCTGGCACCTTCGATCTGGCTCCTGTGGGCCGGAGTCTCGGTGATCGTGGCGCCGATCGTATACCGGCTGTGCGCCGCCGACGTGCCAGTGGGCGAGCGAATCGCACTGGTTTGCCTGCTCGGACTATCGCTGTACGCGGTCAAGCTCATGCGCGATCCGTTCAGCTACACGATGCCCGACGAGTTCTTCCATGCCTACAACGCGCAGGCGATCGCCCGGCACCACCACATGTTCACCGCAAACTCGATCCTGCCCGTGTCGGCCAGGTACCCGGGGCTCGAAGGTGCCACATCGGCGCTGATGAGCTTGACCGGAATGTCGAGCTTCGGGGCCGGGCTGATCGTCATCGCCGCCGCGCGCCTGACGCTGAGCCTCGCCATGCTGGTCCTGTTCTACTGGCTGTGCGGATCGTGGCGCATTGCCTCGCTGGGCGCGGCCTTCTATGCCGGCAACAGCAACTTCCTGTTGTGGAGCGCGCAGTTCTCGTATGAGTCGCTATCGCTCCCGCTGCTTGTCGTCGTTCTGGCGCTGATCGTCCAGCGGGCAGCGACCGGCAAGGCTGATCGCCACATCTGGTCGATTCCGACCGTGATCGTGATCGCTGCGATCGTGATCACGCATCACCTGACCTCGTATCTGCTCGATCTCGTCCTGATCCTGTTGGTCGTGGCGCCGCGGGTGAGTCGCGGGCGGCTCAACAACCTCAGGGTCGGCCGTTTCGCCGTGGTGTCGCTCGTGCTCACCACCGGCTGGCTCGTGGTGGTGGCGAGCGAGACCGTCGGCTACATCTCGCCACTGGTCACCAATGCGGTCAACGAGGCCCTGAAGACCATCGGCGGCGAGTCGGCTCCGCGCGCTCCTTTCGCATCGTCGAGCGGCGCTGTTCCGACACCCCTCTTGGAAAAGGCCGTCGCCTTCGGTGCCCTCGTGTTGCTGTTCGCCGCTCTGCCCTTCGGCCTGCGCGCGGTGTGGCGGCGCCACAAGCGGGACCCGGTCGCGGTCGGGTTCTGCCTCATCGCTCTGGGCTACTTCGCGATCTTGGTCCTTCGCTTGGAGCCCGACGCGTGGGAAATCGGCAACCGCCTGGGCGAGTTCCTCTTCATCGGCCTGGGCTTCGTGGTCGCATACGGCGTGGTTGACCGGTTGCTCTCCCGCAGCACGGGGCCCTTGGTTCGCGGAGCGATTTCCATTGCCGGGTGCATCGTCGTCGTCGGCGGGGCGATCACCGGGTGGCCACCGGACAACATCCTGGCGTCCCCGGTTACGGTCCGGGTCGCTGGTCGCCAGATCGACTCGGAGACGCTCGCGGTCGGGAAGTGGGTCGGGGTCCACCCAACCGGGTCGGGGTACGCTGCCACCGCGGCCGACGGGCGCACGATCCTCCTCTATGGCAATGCCGACGTGCGCACCGCCCCGAGTGCCGACCTGGAGGACATCCTTCCCAAGAAGACAATCACGAGCGGGCAGCTCGCTCTGCTGCGCGCGGACAAGCTGCGCTACGTCGTAGTAGATACACGCCAGCGCGCGGAAGACGACTCGCGGGGCTATCGCTTCTCACTGCGTCCCCCCGGCGGTTCGTTCGATCAGTTGTACTCGCTAAAGGTCGCCACGAGATTCGACCACCTCCCGCGCGCGCGGATCTACGACAGCGGCCACGTCTACATCTACGATCTGGGCAGTGGGCAGTGAACCGCGATAGCCGCGATCTGTGGTTCGTGGCAGTCGCGGCGGCGATCTGCGCCGCTGTCGCCCTCGCCGTCCCCGTAACAGTGCTGCGCACCGTTGCGGCCGTCCCGCTCTGTCTGGTCCTGCCCGGTTACGCGCTCACCCGGGCGATCTTCGCCCGTCGGCCAATCACGGGCTCGCAGCTCTCCGTTCTCACGCTCGCGCTCAGCCTGTCCACACTGGTGCTTGGGTCGCTGGTGCTCGACCTCTCGCCGGGAGGGATCCGGACCGGGACGTGGGCAGCGCTTCTCCTCGTTGTGATCCTCGCGGCGACGGCGGTGGCCATGCTGCGGCGCCGTGGCGCCGAGGCTCCCCCGCCTTCCCTCGTGCGCCTCCGGCTGCGGCCGAGCGACGTCGGGCTTCTGCTCGTCGCCGCGCTGATCATCGCGTCTGCGCTGACCCTCTCTCGCCTTCCGCTGAAGGCCAGCAGTGCGTTGGGCTACACACAGATGTGGATGCTCCCGAGCGGGACTCAGTTGGCTCCGACCGTGCGCATCGGCGTGACGAGCGCAGAAAAGACGGACACCACCTACCGGCTCGAGTTGGTCGGACCTTCGGGGCGCGCCACCGTCATCGACCCGCAACTCCGGCTCGCTCCAGGTGGGAGTTACACGGTCAGCGTCAAGCTCTCGGGCACGCGGTCGAGGCAGTCGGTTGTTAAGGCGAACCTGTACAAGGCCGATAGCAACGCCGTGTACCGCAGGGTCTCGGCGGTACTCCCACCCTCCACCGCGACGGCGTCCTCGCTCACCGGCTGATCGATGACCCCGGAGTCAGCCATAAAGATCGACATCGTGGTCAACAATCACAACTACGGCACCTATGTCTGCGACGCGGTCGACAGCGCCCGCGCCCAAGACCATCCGGCGGTGAACGTGGTGGTCGTCGACGACGGCTCAACCGACGACTCGCGGGAGCGCCTGCGTCGTTACGACGGGTCCGTGGACCTGGTGCTAAGGGACAACGGCGGTCAGTCGGCGGCCCTCAATACCGGGTTTGCCCGCTGTCGCGGCGACGTGGTGCTGTTCCTCGATGCCGATGATGTGCTCGAGCCCACCGCAGCCTCGCGCGCCGCGGCGGCCCTGGCCGCCGAGCCCGACGCGGTCCGCGTCCAGTTTCGCATGGCGGTCATCGACGCGGAGGGCAACCGGCTCGGCCTGGTCCGCCCGCCCGGGCACCAGCCGCTGCCGAGTGGAGATCTGAGGCGAGCCGAGCTGGCATTCCCGTTCGATATGGCATGGGTCGGCGGCGGCAACGCCTACCGCACCGACGCACTTCGCCAGATCATGCCGATTCCCACCGATGAGTACGGACGGTGGGGCGCCGATTGGTACCTCGTACATCTGAGCGCACTGCTCGGCCCGGTCGTCGGGCTCGACGAGGTCGGCGCGTACTATCGAGTCCACGGTGGCAACGCGTTCGAGCCCGCCGCGCCCGTGCTCGACCTCGCTCGGATTCGTCGCGAGATCGAATACCAACAGACGACCACGCGGGCGCTGACGCGTCTGGCCGACGAGTTGGGTCTCGATCGTCCAGAGCCGATCCTTTCGCTATCGAACGTGGCCCTGCGGATCATCTCGCACAAGCTCGATCCGGCTCACCACCCGGTGGCCAACGACCGCGCCGGTGAGCTGCTCTGGAGCGCGGCGCGCGCCGCCGTCCGGCGCTACGACATGTCGGTCGCCCTGCGCGCGGCCATGGTCGTGTGGCTGGGGGCCATCCTCGCCAGCCCCCGCCCGCTCGCCCGGCAGATGGCGGAGCTGTTCGTATTCCCCGAGCGGCGTCAGCGGCTGACGTCGTGGACCCGGCGACTGCGCCGCGGCGGGGATACCGCCCAGCGACCGTGAGGGCTCGAACGTGCGGCTGCTGATCGCCAGCGACCACTTTCCTCCGTTCATCGGCGGCGCCCACCGCTGGGCGGCGGTGCTCGCTGACGAGCTCGCTGCTCGAGGCCACGACGTGACGGTGGCGACCATGTGGCACGGTGGGATGCCGGAGCTCGAGCACCGCGGCCCGCACGTGGTACCCGTCCACCGGCTACGCCAGCTGAGGACGGCAGCATCGCCGCTGGTACGGGACAGCAGCCAACGCCATTCCCCGCCCTTTCCCGATCCCTTCCTGATAGCCGGCCTGCGCCGGGTCCTCGCGGAAAGCCGTCCGGAGGTCGTCCTCTCACACGGGTGGATCTCGGTCTCTGCCGAAAGGGCGGTCCGCGGCACCCACATACCGCTGATCCTCTCCTCCCACGACTACGGCTTCTTCTGCCCCAAGCGAACGTTGCTCTACCGGGGCAAGCCGTGCACTGGACCGCGACTCGCCAAGTGCCTGGGGTGCGCGGGCTCTCACTACGGAGCCGTCAAGGGCGCGGTAACGACGGCCAGCCTGTCCTACTTCAAGCGGGCCGCGCCTCCCCGCACAGCCGCCATGCACAGCGTGTCGTGCTACCTAGACGGGATGAACGCACGCCATCTGCTCGGCTTCCGGCCGCTTCATCGTGCAGTGCCGCGCTATGTCGTTCCTCCCTTCCTGAACCTCGACCCGTCGGATGAGATCAGCGAGGACGAGCTTGCCGCGATGTTGGCTCGGCTTCCCGAGGAGCCATTCATCCTGTTTGTCGGCGCGCTTCGGCTCGCGAAGGGCATCGAGGTCCTGTTCGATGCGTACGCGCGGCTCCGGAATGCACCCCCGCTCGTGCTGGTCGGAACCATCGAGCCCGACGGTCCCGCTCGGTTCCCGCCCGAGGCGATCGTGCTGACCGACGTGCCCCACAGCGCCGTCATGGCCATCTGGACCCGCGCGCTGATCGGAGTGATGCCATCGCTTTGGCCGGAGCCGCTGGGAACGGTAGCGGTCGAGGGCATCACCCAAGGGGTGCCGATGGTGGCCACGATCCCCGGGGGCGCGATTGACGTACTCGGCGGGGCCGTTGGCGTCCTCGTTCCCCAGGGGGATGCGCTCGCCCTCGCCAACGCGCTCCAGTCTCTAATCGACCATCCCGATCGCCGCGAGGCATTGATCCGGGCCGGGCGGGAGCAGGCTCCTGAATTCCATGCCGAGGCCGTGGTGGCGCGCTACGAGGAGATGCTCGAGGACGTGATAGCCCGCGCCCGCGCCGCCTGATGTCGGGGCCCCTCAGAATTCTCATGGTGACGCCGCGCAGCCCGTGCGAGGTGGGCGGCGTGGAGCGCTATGTGTGGGAGGTGTGCTCAAGGCTCCTCGCCAGAGGAGTCGATGCCGAGGTTCTGTGCGCGGCCCCCGGCAGCAAGCGGGCCCGGACGGAGAATCGCGACGGCCTGCGAATTCGCATCGTGCCGGCCTGGCCCGCGAGCCGCGACTGGTGCTTCGCTCCGGGCATATGGCGCGAGATCGAACCGGACCGGTGGGATCTGATCCACGTGCAGTCCTACCACACCTTCGTTCCACCGCTCGCCATGTCGCGAGCGCTGAGGCTCGGGATCCCCTACTGCCTGACGTTTCACGGCGGCGGGCACTCGTCCCGGCTGCGCAACGAAGCCCGGGCTCTCCAGTGGCGCGCGCTGCGCCCCCTGCTCGTTCGTGCGGTGGCTCTGATTGCCGTGGCCCGGTTCGAGATCGACCTCTACGGCCGCGTGCTGAGGGTGCCGCGCGAGCGCTTCCGGCTGATCCCGAACGGGACGGATCTCCGGCTCGGGCCGTTGACCGACGCGTCTGCCAACGGATTGGTGCTGGCCACGATCGGCCGGCTCGAACGCTACAAGGGCCATCAGCGCGTGATCGCGGCGCTGCCCCACGTGCTCGCGGCGCGACCCGACGCGCGCCTCCTCGTCGTCGGCACCGGGCCGTATGAGTCCGAGCTGCGCCGGCAGGCGGCCGATCTCGGCGTGGCCGAGAGGGTCGAGTTCACCAGCGTGGCCTCCGGCGATCGGGCTGGTATGGCGACGCTGCTCGGCGGCGTGTCGCTCGTCGTGCTGATGAGCGAGTACGAGACGCACCCGCTCGTCGGGCTCGAGGCGGCGGCTGCCCGGCGCCGCCTGCTGGTGGCCGACGACCACGCCGGGCTCCGCGAGCTCAGCGAGGACGGGCTCGCCCGTCTCATCCCCCTGGCGTCATCGCCGTCAGACGTGGCCGCGGCGGTGCTCGAGGAACTCGCGCGGCCGGCGCCGACCGCCGTCCCCAAGCTCGCGACCTGGGATGACTGCGTAGATCAACAACTCGCGGTGTACCGGCAGCTCGTAAGGCCCGATGGCGCCACCGAGGGCCAGCGGCACGACCGGCCCACGCCCTCTGCTAGCGCGTAGGCCGGTCGCGTGCGCCCCGCGCGGCTCCTAGGGCGTGGCCTGGATTGGGCTGGCGTTCAGGTTGGAGTAGGACTTGCCGGTGTAGGTCGGGCTGGCGATGCCGCGCGCAAAGGCCGTCTCGGATGAGCTTGACGAGTCGATCGGCCAGTCGCTGTGGTTTCCGGGCCCGGACTGGTTGACATCGAACCAGAGGAACGCGTGGATCTTGGGGAAGCTGACGGGAAGATCGTTCAGCATGTCGGTGATCCACTGGGCCTTCGACCCGCCGGTCTCGGTACTGCCGACCTCGCCGATGATCATCGGCTTGCGGGGCGCGATCGTTCCGGCCACTTCGTTGTAGCTCTTGAGGAACAGGTTGTGGAAGCTGGTCCACGGGACGTCGCCGTTGTAACCGTCGAGGCAGGTCCAGTCGACGTAGGAGGCGCCGGGATACAGACTGGCCAGCGGGGCGAACGACGACGAGTCATCGATGTTTGGGCACCAAACCCAGCTGACGTTGGTGGCGCCGACGCTGGTGAAGATGTCGTGCACATGGCGCCACATGGCCACGTAGTTGGCGGCTGTGTTGCCGTTGGCACCAACTCCCCAACCGAACCAGCTGGAGTTCATCTCCCAGTCGAAACGGAGGAAGAACGGATGCCCCCAGGCCTTGGCGGCCTGCGCCCACTTCGTGATGTAGGCATCCTGAGAGCCGGTCGCGACCTGGGCGTCGGTGTAGCCGTTCTCGCCTGTCGAGCTCTGTGTCGACCAGGACAGGAACGGGATCTTCCCGTTGTCACGGACCTTCTGGTAGATGTTCGTGGTGAAGTTGCAGGGACCGCCGCAGTAGGCCGACGAGTAGAACATCGAGCCCCACGGCAGGATGCTGCTGCTCTTGCCGCCGGCGTCGGTGGTCTCAAACTTGGTAACGGGAGTCCAATCCCACGGCGCCTGGGTCCCGGTGAGCTGGGTGCCGATCGTCGCGCCCCAGTAGAGCGACGCCGTGGTCGTCGGGGGCGGGGTCGACGTGGTGGTGGTCGGTGGTGGCGGGGTCGTGTTGCTCGACCCGCCCGAGTGGTCTCGTGGGTGGTGCCACGCCGAATACCGGCGCCAGAACATTTCAATCTGTCCGGTCCGCACGCAGCCGGCTGCCTGATGGCGAGCGTGCCCGCGTGTCCGCCGGTCGGCACGGCCATGGTGCGCCCGATGGTGCTTCCGCGTGCACGCCGTCGCCTTGGCGTGACGGCTGTCCTGGCCACCGAGCGACGGGCTCACGAAGACGACCGAGGCCAGGAGACCGAGTGCCAGGGCGAGGAAGCTGCGCAGTGCTATATGGAGAGCAGATGCCATGCTCCCTTATCGGCAGCTAGACGGAAGGATCCAGCTCTTGCCGGACGGGGTGGACGAGTGTTCGACGGTCGGTTAGGCGGCGTCGACGCTGTCGTCGGCGAATCCCGCGACCAGAGCTCGGTAGGTATTGGCGAGCCCCTCGTCCAGGCCAATCTCGGCGCGCCAGCCCAGCTGATCGTGCGCCTTTGCGGGATCCATGCAGCTTCGCTCGAGCTCGCCGGGGCGCAACGGCGAGGGTTGCGGGGCGACGTCGTTGGCGGCCGCCTGGGAGAGCTTCTCGAAGACGGTCGTGACATCAGTCTCGATACCCGTCGAGACGTTGAAGGTGCCGCCCTTGCCGACGGCTGCGAGGAGCGCCCTCGCCACGTCGTTGACGTGCACGTAATCCCGGGTCGGACGGCCGAATCCGAACAGCTGTGGCGACTGGCCGCGCCACAGCATGTAGCTGAAGACCGCGACCACACCGGACTCGCCGTGCGGTGTCTGGCGCGGGCCGTAGACATTGCCGAGCCGGCACACGGAGTGCTGAAGGCCGGTGGCCCGGCGCCACGTGTTGACGTACGCCTCGCCGGCCCACTTCGATGCGCCGTAGGGCGAGATCGGGGCCGGCGGTGAGTACTCCGGAGTGGGGATCGGTGCGTTGTCGCCATAAATCGCTCCGCCGGTCGAGCTGAACACGACGGGGGCGCCCAGTCGGCTTGCTGCCTCAAGCACGTTCAGAGTCCCGCCGACATTGACCTCGCAGTCTCGTTGCGGGTCCGCAACCGAGCGGGTGACGCTGGCCTGTGCCGCCAGGTGGAAGATCACCGACGGCCGCGCGGTCTCGATCGCGCGATCGAGGGCCTCACGATCGCTCACGTCGAGCACGTCGAGATGAGCCTCGGACGGCAGATTGCGCCGTGAACCCGTGGACAGGTCGTCGAAGACCGCCACCGTCCAGCCTTCTGAGATGAGCAGATCGACTGTGCACGAACCGACGAAACCCGCACCGCCGGTGACCACGGCCACATCGCTCCGAGCATCGGTCGGGGGCGGTGGCACGGCGCGTATGCTAACCAGCCCCATATGACCGCAGACATCTCGGTTGTGGTCTGCGTGCACGACGAAGGGCGGTGGGAGGAGATCAGAGCCGCCCTGCGGTCGCTGGCCCAGCAGACCGTCGCACCCCACGAGGTGATCGTGGTGGTCGACCACAACGACCGCCTGCTCGCCCGGATTCGCGACGAGCTCGGCGCCCTGGTGCTGGCCAATGCCGAGCCCAAGGGCCTCGGCGGGGCACGCAACACTGGCTTCGCCGCCGCCTCGGGCTCGGTCGTGGCATTCATGGACGACGACGCCGTGGCCTCCCCCGACTGGCTCGAGCACCTCAGAGATCACTACACCGACGACGATGTGGCCGGCGTCGGGGGAAGCGCGGCGCCGCTGTGGACCGACGGCCGCCCGGGGTGGTTTCCGCCGGAGTTCGACTGGGTGATCGGCTGTTCGTACCTGGGCATGCCGCTACGCACGCAGCAGGTGCGCAACATGTTCGGCTGCAACATGTCGTTCCGCCGCGAGCTGGTCGTCTCCTTGGGCGGCTTTCGGCTCGGCTATTCGTGCGATGAGACCGAGTTGTGCATCCGGTTGGGCCAGCGTTGGCCCGAGAAGCGGATCCTCTACGTGCCTGAGGCCAGCATCCGGCATCACGTACCGGCCAGCCGCACCCGGTTTCGCCGCTTCATCTCGCGCTGCTACTTCGAGGGCGGCTCGAAGGCCGTGGTATCGCGATTGGTCGGCTCGGGCCAGGCGCTGTCATCCGAATACCAATACACGCGCGAGGTGCTCCCGCGCGGTGCGTGGCAGGGCCTGCGCGCGTTCCTCAGACACGGTGATGTGGACGGGCTGGCGCGGGCCCTGACGATCGTCGCCGGCCTGGGGAGCACGGCGGTCGGCTACCTCCTCGGGCACCTGATGATCAACCGCGCCGCCCGGAAGCGAGGATGGCGGGGCGGCCACATCGGTTGGCACCGGGTCTAGCACCGGGGTCGATGATCTAACGGCCGCGAACTTGTGCGGAACTCTCCGCTCGCAATGAGGTCGGCGTGTCCGTGGGTATTCTCGCGTTGTGGCTCAAGTGATGGAGAAGGCGCCGAGCGACACGCTGCCGGGTGCGCCGCAGGGAGATCAGACCGTCACGCGTCTGGAGGCGACGCGCGGTCTCGGGCGGATGCTCGTGCCCCGCGAGCTGTGGCGCTACCGCGACCTGGCGCGGCAATTTGCCGTTCGGGACATCACGGTGAGGTACCGCCAGACCGCGCTGGGCGCGGCGTGGGCCGTGCTCCAGCCCGTCGGCCTGATGCTCGTGTTCACAATCTTCTTCGGCAAAGTCGCCGGCGTGGCCTCGGAGGGCGTGCCGTACTGGTTGTTTTCCCTCGCCGGGCTGGTGCCGTGGATGTTCTTCGCCAACACGGTGACGGTCGGGTCGGACAGCCTGGTCAACAACGCTCAGATGGTCTCGAAGATCTACTTCCCGCGCATTTTCCTTCCCATGGCCACGATGGCGGCGTGCCTCGTCGACCTGGCCATCGGGTTCACCATCCTGGTGGTCGTCGTGTTCATCGATGGCCGTACGCCGGGGATCGGGGTGCTCGCGCTGCCGTTCGTGTTCCTGATCGCGGTGGCGTCGGCGCTGGGAGTCACCGCCCTGTTCGCGGCTGTCAACGTGCGCTACCGCGACGTCCGCTATGCGGTGCCGTTCACCATCCAGTTCTGGCTGTTCGCCACGCCGATCGCCTACTCGACGTCCCTGCTCCACTCACCCTGGCAGACGCTGTCGGCGCTCAACCCCATGGTCGGGGTCGTCCAGGGCCTTCGCTGGGCAATGCTCCAGACCCCAGCCCCGTGGGCCCAGCTCGCCGTGTCGGGAGGCGCCGCGGTTGTGTTCCTGGGCGTCGGCCTGGCCTACTTCAGCCGCGTCGAACGTGCCTTCGCCGACATCGTGTGAGCCGTTGACGTGAGCGACTTTGCCATTCAGGCGCACGATCTGAGCAAGCGCTACCGGCTCGGTGTCAAGACCCGCAACGAGGACACGCTGCGCGAGAGCATGGTCAATGTCGCAAGCAATATGGTCAAGAAGGTCGGGCTGAGCAGATCGGGCAAATCGCGCCGGCCGGACTACCTGTGGGCGCTGCGCGAGCTAACGCTGACCATCCGCCAGGGCGAGATCGTCGGGCTCATCGGCCACAACGGTGCGGGCAAGACGACCTTGCTGAAGATCATCTCGCGTATCACCGAACCCACCAGTGGGCATGCCGACGTGACCGGTCGCGTCGGTTCGCTGCTCGAGGTGGGCACCGGTTTTCATCCCGACCTGACCGGGCGCGAGAACATCTTCCTCAACGGCGCGATCCTCGGTATGCGACGCCATGAGATCCGCCGCCGGTTCGACGAGATCGTCGAGTTCGCGGAGGTCGAGCGGTTCCTCGACACGCCGGTCAAGCGCTACTCGAGCGGCATGTCGGTGCGCCTGGCCTTTGCCGTAGCCGCGCACCTCGAACCCGAGATCATGCTCGTCGACGAGGTGTTGGCCGTGGGCGATGCGGCCTTTCAGCGCAAATCGCTCGGCAAGATGGGCGAGGTGTCGCGCGACGGGCGGACCGTGATCTTCGTCTCGCACAACCTGGCCATCATCCAGGCGCTGTGCCGGCGCGGTGTGCTCCTCGAGCGCGGAGAGGTGTTGGTCGACGCACCGGTCGATGAGGCGGTGCCTCACTACCTGCGCATGCTCGAGCGCGGGGCCAACGATGATCTGCTCGAGCGCACGGACCGCGACCGCCGGGGCCGCGGTGCCTCCCGCGTCAAGGCACTCGAGATCCGTGACACGACATCGGGCATCCCCGACGTCGTGGTGGCGGGAAACCCGGCCACGATCGTCGTCCACGTCACCGAGGTGCTCTCGCTGATGGAGTGCCAGCTGACGGTGCTCAACAGCCTCGGGCAGCCGGTGACTACGTTCGACAGCCAGATGCCCTCCGAGGAGGACATCCGCACCAGCGAGCTTGGGCCACGGTTCGAGTGCGAGCTGGCCGCGATGCCGCTCATCCCCGGGCGCTACCGCATCGACGTGCTGCTTCGCGGTCGCAATGAGATGCAGGACGGGCTGCAGGCGGCGGCCTTCTTCGACGTCGAGCCCGGCGTCATGGATGGTCGCCCGACCCCGGCGCTGGGGTCAGACGGCGACGTCGTGGTGCCACACGTTTGGCGGCTGCCCGCCTAGGCTGAGTCAACCTCGCCGACGAAGAGCTTGATGAGGAAGCGAAGCGTCGAGTCCGTGCCTTCGATCTCGACGCGTGGAATCAGCGCCGGGTCGGCGTTGGGCCACACGAGGCGACGTTCCACCGTGGTGGCGGCGCCGATCAGGCCACCGGCGTTGACCGCCGCGATCGAGCGGTCGTCGTAGTCCCCGTAGGGATACGCGAACGTGCTGATCGGTGCGCCCAGCGCCTGCTCGAGGTCGTCGCGCGAGCCCTGGATCTCCTCGACGACCTGATCATCGCCGATACGGGTCAGCCAGGGATGGCTGCGGCTGTGAGCGCCGAAAGCAAACGAGCCATTGAGCATCCGGGCCAGCTCCTCGCCGGTCAGCAGCGAGCGCGCGGCCAGGGAAGGCTCGTCGGACCAGTCAGCCGACTTGCCGAGCCGGCCGCTGACCAAGAACACGGTGGCCGAGAAGCCGTGTCGACGCAGGATCGGCTCGGCGACGTCGCGGTTGTCCACGTAACCGTCGTCGATCGTGATGACCACCGAGCGCGGCGGCGGCAACCGGTTCTCGCGCAAACACCGGGCCAGCTCCTCAAACGAGATCACGTGAAAGCGCAACGCCTTCAACAGCCGCATCTGCCGGGCGAAGGCGTGTTTGGGAACGACATAGCGGCTGGCGTCGTCGGTCTCGCTGAAGGCGTGGTACATGAGCACCGGCACGCCGTGGGTGATCGCCACCCACCGCGCGCGCGAGACATTCCTGCGCACCGACCCCCAGTAGGCGAGCCCGGAGAGAAAGTCCGACAGACGGCCGCGCCACTCATCGCTGGGCAGAAATGGACCCATCCGAGCCAGCTGCCCGGGCGGCACCCGGAGGGCGAGCAGGAGTCGGCGCAGGAGCACGACATGGCGCGCCGCGGCGCCGAACCAGCCGAGGAGGGGCGGGATCATCGGAGGCTCGCGCTCGGTCAACAGCAGGGCGCTGCGCCCGTGGCGCCGCCGGTCCCTGAGGAGCTGCGGGCCGAGCTTGTGATCGAAGTGGTCGGCAGCCGCGTCGGGTAGCAACACGGGCCGGTACCCGGCCTTCCAGAGGCGATAGCCGAGCTCTGCATCCCCGTTGGCGATCACCTCGCCGGAGAAGCCGCCGACCTCCTTGAGCGCCGTGAGCGGCACGGACAGGTTGCCACTGAAGGTGTCGGTCCACGTCACCTCACGCCCGGCCATCTGTTCGAAGTTCGCGTTCCACCCGCGGGCCAGCGCCTGGGCGAGCCAGTCACTGCCCTCCGGAGGCACCTGGGTCAGCTTGCCGAGGCCACAGATCCCCGGGTCCTGGCGGTGCGCGGCCGCGTGCGTGGCCAGCAGCTGGGGCGAGGCCACGATGTCGTCGTCGAGAAAGACGCACACGCCACCGGTGGCAGCGTCGATGCCGGCATTGGCGGCACGCCACTCCCCCCGGTTGGGCTCGAGTCGGAGATGCTGGAGCGTGTAGCACGTGGGCAGGCCCGCCAGCATCTCCGGCGTGTCGTCGGTCGACTCGTCGTCGGCGACGATGACCTCGAAGGTGTCGGCGGGCTGCGTCTGCCGGTCGAGCGACTCGAGCAGCTTCTGGAGCTTCTCTCGCCGGTTGTGGCTGCGGATGATGACGCTGAGCTCGGGCACGGACACGGGGAACCTAGCGCGCCTGAAGCACGGTCCCGAACTCGACGGTCAGACGTTCTCCACACGAGGCCAGGGTCGTGCTGTAACAACCGCGACGGATCAGCATCCCGACGTCGCCGGGGATGGGCGAAAGGATCTGACCCCCGGTGGGGTAGCTGATGACGCGCAGGGCGCCAGGCGAGGATCAGCGGGGCCACCAGCAGCCGGCCGATCGGATCGGCCGCCGCCAGCAACAACCGTCGCCTGCGCCCCTCAGCGTCATGTCGGCCTCGATCGCTCACGAGATCCCCAATCGCCGTCAGCCTATTGGCCTGCTGGAGGCGTGCCGGTGGCGCTGATCGAGCCGCCGCCGCGCCGCGATCCCGTAGACCAACGCTTGAGGTCCGATCACGCCCAGCACGACTCCGAGCCACAGCGTCGCGTCGGTATCGCGGAGCCTGACGCCCTGCCACGCGTATCGAAGCCCCTGCCGCCGTTTGCCGAGCAGGAACGAGTAGCGGCTGGCCAGGCGTACCAGCTCGCGGTGCTGGGTCGGGGAGAGCTCTCGCAGCGCCTCGCCGTGTCGTTCCAGCGCGGTCTGGGTCATCCACAACATGTCGGGGGCTTCGCGCAGCAGGCGGGGGTAGAGCTCGTGCGGATCGGCGGCCCTGAGCAGGCTGTGCGGAGCGTCGAAGTGCTGTTTGGCGAGCACATCGGCCAGGTACAGCGCCGTGTCGGCCTTGGCCAGGTCGAGTTCGTAGAGCCATTCCATGCGACCGAAGCGGTCGGCGAAGAACGGCGTGCGCTCAAACACCGTGCGATGAATGCAGCGTCCGGCGTCGGAGCCTCGCTCCTGTTCGACCCATGCCAGCTTGCGGCGATAGTCGACCGGTCCCTCGGGCACGAAGGCGGGCGAGATCCGCCCGTCGTCCCACAGGACGCGGAACCAGAGCACCTTGCGCTTCGCCGGCAGGCCCTTGATGATCTCAGCCAGGCGGCCCAGCGCCCCGGGGACCAGCTCCCAGTCGCTATCCAGCACGATCAGCCAGGTTCCCCGCGCCTTGACCACTCCGGTGTGCCGGGCGGGAAGCATGCCTCGATTGGTGCCATGGACGACCACTCGCAGCCGCGAATCCCCGATTCGCTCCAGGGCGGCCACTGTGTCGTCGCTGGATCCATCGTCGACGACCACCACTTCGAAATCATCGCACTCCTGGCTCAGGCAGCTGGCCACACAGCGCTGGACGCTGGCTTCGCGGTTGTACGTCGAGATCACGACGCTGAACAGAGGCTGGCGAGGGTCCGGCATCGCTGGCGCGAGCAACCTTAGCGGCCCTCACAAGCTGGCCGATTATGCGAGCTGGCGCAACTTATGGGTGGTGCTATGTTGTTATCAGGGGTTAAGCCATGGGAACGGAGTCCCTGCGAATGCGTATGCGAACGGTCCGACTATTCATGCCGCTGCTCGCGGTGGTAACGCTGGCAAGCCTGACCGCAGGAGGGGCAGCGGCCGCGACGAAGCACCGCAGACATCCGTCTGCGGCGGTCTATTGGGGCGCGACCATCGATGGCGGGGCGCCGTACACCTGGGCGCCGGTGGCGAAGTTCGAAGGCGCGATCAAGAAGCCGCTCTCGCTGGTGGGGATCGGCGCGCCGTTCGCAAGCTGCCCATCGGGACGATGCACGTTCTGGGGCTTCCCGACATCTGCCGCGCAGGCCGTTCGTCAGCACGGAGCAATCCCGTTCGTGAGCTACAGCACGATACCGACTGACTCGAGTTACTCCGGCTTCACGGATCGCGAGGTGGCCAATGGCCGCTACGACTCGGCAATCCGCACCTGGGCTAAGCAGGCCAAAGCGTGGGGTCAGCCTTTCTTTTTGCGCTTCGACTGGGAGATGAACGGAGATTGGTTTGGCTGGGGCACTCTGAACCACGAGGGCCACAATCGTCCGGGTGATTTCGTTCCCATGTGGCGCCATGTCCACAAGATCTTCAGCGAGGTTGGCGTCCGCAATGCAACCTGGGTGTGGTGCCCAAACATCGATCCCGGTCACGGCTTCACACCTATCTCGCGGTTGTACCCGGGTAATGCTTACGTCGATTGGACCTGTCTCGACGGCTACAACTGGGGCAGCACGGGTCCGGGCAGCCCAGGGGCCCAGCGGGGCGGGTGGACGGTTTTCGGCAAGCTCTACCATTCGACCTACGTTCAGATCGTGCACCACATTGCTCCACGTAAGCCGATGATCCTCGGCGAGGTTGCCTCGAGCACCGACGGCGGCTCGCAGGGGAACTGGATCCGGAACATGCTGCACGCGTTTCCGACCAGCTATCCCAAGGTTCATGGTTTCGTCTGGTACAACGTGCACAACGAGTGGAGTTTCCCAATCGACCGAGGTGGTGCCCACGCATTCGCCGCCGGGCTCGGGAACCGGTACTACGCGAGCAACACCTTCTGCAGGCTGAGGGGCATCATCCATCCACCCAAGTATCCGGCGTCGCGGACTCCGTTCTGCGCTCGGAGCTGACGAGTCAGCGCCGGCCGCATCCGGCTGGGTGACCTCGCCCGCGGATTCTCTAACATGGTGTGAATCCGGATTCACCGTGGGGCATCGCACGTGAGGAGACGAACTTGGACCTGAATGACACCCCCAAGCAGGCCGAATACCGGGCCGAGGTGCGCGCCTGGCTCGAGGCCAACAAGGCGCAGGCACCGGCGCGCTCGGGTTCCTACGAGGACGGCGCCTACATCGACACCCGCCGGCAGTGGCAGCGCAAGCTGGCCGAGGCCGGGCTGGCCGGCGTGACCTGGCCGGAGGAGTTTGGCGGCCGCGGCCTGGGGCCGATCGAGCAGGTGACGGTCAATCAGGAGATATCGCGTGTCGGGGTGCCCGGGATCCTTGACGTGATCGGAATCGGGATGCTGGGCCCGTGCCTGATCGCCCACGGCAGCGACGAGCAGAAGAGCCGTCATCTCGGCCCGATGCTCCATGGCGACGAGGTGTGGTGCCAGCTCTTCTCCGAGCCCGCGGCGGGCTCCGACCTCGCCGCGGTGCAGGCACGCGCCCGCCAGAACGACGACGGGACCTGGACGCTCAACGGGCAGAAGGTGTGGACGACGAACGCGCAGTTCGCCGCCTACGGACTGCTCCTGGCCCGGACCGATCCCGACGTGCCCAAGCACAAGGGCCTGACCATGTTCATCGTGCCGATCAACGCGGCCGGGGTCACGGTGCGCGGTCTGCGTCAGATCTCGGGGGAGGCCGAGTTCAACGAGGTGTTCTTCGACGACGTCACGCTGCCCGAGGACGCTGTCGTCGGCGGAGTCGGCAACGGCTGGGGGACGGCGCTGACGGTGCTCATGTACGAGCGGCTGACGATCGGCTTCGGCTCGGACTCGTTCGCCTCGCCGACCCGGCTGGCGGAGACCATCGCGGCCGACCCCGTCGCACGCGAGGACCCCGATGTACGCGAGCGCCTGGGCCACATCATCACCGACCTACTGGCGGTGCGCTTCAACGGCTACCGTGCACTCACCGCCCTCTCGCGCGGGCAGATTCCGGGGCCCGAGGCGGGCCTGGCCAAGGTCACCCTGGTCAACGCCGGGATCGCCGCCAGCGACCTCGGCGCGGACGTTGTCGGACCCGACGCGCTCGACGCGGAGAGCGAGTGGAGCTATCTGATCTCGTTCCTGCCGGGGCTGAAGTCCGCCGGTGGAACCGAGCAGATCCTCCGCAACACGATCGGTGAGCGTGTGCTCGGGCTGCCCCCCGAGCCCCGGCTCGACAAGGGCGTGCCGTTCAGCGAGCTGCGTGCCAAGGAGAGGGAGACGGTGGCGAAATGAACTTCGCGCTTTCGGATGAACAGGTACTGCTCCGCGAGGCGGCGCGTGGTTCGCTGTCGCGCTTCAAGACGATCGAGGCGGCCCGCGAGGCGCTTGAGCGCCCGGATGCCCTGCCCGATCTGTGGCCGACCGCCGTCGAGGCCGGATGGCCGGGATTGCTGATCGACGAGGAGCACGGTGGCGCTGGCCTCGGAGCCTTCGATGCCCTGTTGGTGGCCGAGGAATGCGGTCGTGTGCTCGCGTCCGTGCCGCTGCTCGGGCTGCTGCCGGCCACGGCGATCCTCAACGCCGCCGGCGATGAGTCGCTCGCCGCGCTGGCGGCCGGTGAGCTCCGGGTCGCCTACGTCCCCGCGCGCCCGCCCAGCGCGGCCGAGCCGCGCTGGACCGTACAGCCGCCCAGCGGCCTTGGCCGCGCCGGTGCCCCGAGCGCGACGATCGAGGGCAGCGAAGCCGTCGTCGACGGATCGGTGGCCTTCGTGCCCGACGCGCCGGGAGCCGAACTGCTGGTGGCCGTCGGGGTCACCGCCGATGGAGCACCGGTGGCGGTGGCCGTGGCCGGCGACGCCGACGGCGTCGAGGTCGAGGCGGTGATGCGCTACGATGCGACCCGCCTGCTCGGCAACGTCAGGTTCACGCGCGCGCGGGGGCGCCTGCTGGGCGGTGTCGGACCCGACGAACTGGCCGACGCCTGGTACCTCGCCCACGCCCTGCTGGCCGCCGAGTCGCTCGGCGCCGTGGAGACGTGTCTCGAGGTGAGCGTCGCCTACGCGAAGGAACGCTTCACCTTCGGTCGGGCGATCGGCTCCTATCAGGCCATCAAGCACGAGCTCACCGAGGTGCTGCGCCAGCTCGAGAACGCCCGCGGACTCCAGTACTACGCGGGGTGGGCGCGCGAGTCCAAGCGCGACGAGTTCCCGCTCGCCGCCAGCGCGGCGCGGTCGGCGGCCGGTCAGGCGCTCGACGTCGCGGCTCGCTCGATGATCAACGTGCACGGTGGCATCGGCGCCACCTGGGAGCACGATGCGCCGCTGTTCTTCCGGCGCGCGCAGCTCTCGCGGCGACTGCTTGCCGGGACGCAGGACGCCACCGATCGGGTGGCCGAGCAGACGCTGATTGCCGCGGCGGCGTAGCTCAGGGCTCATCACTGATCCGTTTGTCCAGGACGCAAGCGACGGGCCCCGCGCCGCCGGTCAGTGCTTGGGTCTCGCCTGCCGGTGACGTCACACTCGACCCGTCCAACGTGAAAGTGGTGTCCTTGCCATGTGAATCCGGATTCACTATTCTTGTGAACCGCGATTCACGCGCGCCCGCGCCGACGGAGCGAAAGGCGCCAAACCGTCCGCGAGAGGAGCCCCATGGCCACGATCGACGTCACCGACCCCGCCCGCGAGGTTCGCAACCAGCCACCGCCACTGGCGCCGATCAACCTGTTCGAGGTCGATGTGCCCCTGCGCGAGGCGCTCGAGCGCGAGGGCGGCGGGTGGGCCGTCGATCGCGTGCGCGAGGCCGGCGCCGTCGCCGGCAGCGTCGAGGCGGTCGAGCACGGGCGCCGCGCTGAGCGGAACCTGCCGATCCTGCGTACCCACGACCGCTACGGCAACCGCATCGACGAGGTCGAGCTCGACCCGTCGTGGCACTGGTTGCTCCGCGGCGCGGTCGAGCGGGGAATCGCCAGCCTGCCGTGGCGCGAGCCGCAGCCCGGCGCACACGTCGCCCGCGGCGCGTTGTTCATGCAGTGGGGGAACGCCAACGACGGCGTGATGTGCCCGGTATCGATGACCTACGCCGCTGTTCCAGCCCTGCGCGACGGTGCCCCCGACCTGGCCGCCGAATGGGAGCCACGGCTGACCAGGCCAGACTACGATCGCGGCGCGCTGGCCGGCATGGCGATGACCGAACGCCAGGGAGGCTCGGACGTGCGTGCCAACCTGACGCGCGCCGAGCCGCTGGGCGACGGCTCCTACGAGATCCACGGCCACAAGTGGTTCTGCTCCTACCCGCCGTGTGACGTGTTCCTGATTCTCGCTCAGGCGCCGGGCGGGCTGTCCTGCTTCCTGATCGAACGCGGTCCGGGGATGGAATTCCAGCGCCTCAAGGACAAGCTCGGCACGCGCTCGCTGCCCTCCTCGGAGGTCGAGTTCCGCGGCATCCATGCGCGCCCGGTCGGTGACGAGGGCCGGGGGGTGCCGGCGATCATCCGGATGGTCAACCACACCCGGCTGGACTGTCTGCTCGGCGCGAGCGCGGGGATTCGTCGCGGGACGCTCGAGGCGATCCATCATGCCCGCCACCGCGCGGCGTTCGGAGCCACGCTGATCGATCAACCGGCGATGCGCAACGTCCTGGCAGATCTGGCCATCGAGTCCGAGGCCGCGACGGCGTCGGCCATGCGGGTCGCGCGAAGCTACGACACCGAGTCCGAGGCGGCATTCCGGCGCTTCGGCACCGCGGTCATGAAGTACTGGGTGTGCAAGCGCGCCGCTGCCCATGCCGCCGAGGCGCTCGAGTGCCTGGGCGGCAACGGCTTTGTCGAGGACTCGGGAATGCCGGTGCTGTATCGCGATGCGCCGCTGAACTCGATCTGGGAGGGGTCGGGCAACGTTGCCGCACTCGATGTGCTGCGCGCGATGGTCAAGGAGCCCGAGGGTTTGCCCGCGTTCATGGCCGAGTGCGAGCTCGGGGCGGGCGGTGACCCGCGGCTGGACGCCCACCTGGAGCGAGTCCGCGGAGCGGTGCGCGAGGTGTTCGAGAGCGACGAGCCGCAGTTCTCGGCCCGGCGCATCGTCGAGGATCTCGCCGTGGCCCTCCAGGCGTCGCTGCTCGTCCGCCACGCGCCCTCCGCCGTGGCCGATGCCTTCTGCGCAGCTCGTCTCGATGGCCAGGGTGGTCGGGTCTACGGCACGCTTCCGGCCGGGGTGGACGCCGGGACGATCATCGAGCGCGCCTTCCCCGTATGAGCGATGTGACATACGAGGTCACGGGTCGGGTGGCCCGCCTCACCCTCAATCGCCCCCAGCGCGGCAACGGGATCACGGGCGAGCTAACACGCGAGCTCCTGGACTCAGTCGAGCGGGCCGACCTCGACCCCGCCGTTCACGTCCTGCTCCTGGGGGGCAACGGCAAGGGGTTCTGCGGTGGCTATGACCTCGTGCAGTACGGCGAGGGCACGATCCCCAATCACGATCCCTCAGAACCGTGGGACCCGATGCTCGACTACAGCGCGATGAGCCGCAACGTCCGCGCGTTCATGTCGCTGTTTCATTGCTCAAAGCCGGTCGTCTGCAAGGTGCACGGCTTCTGCGTGGCCGGCGGGACGGATATGGCGCTGTGCTCCGACCTGCTGGTGATCGCCGCCGACGCCAAGATCGGCTATCCCCCGGCCCGCGTGTGGGGCTCGCCGACCACCTCGATGTGGGCCTACCGCCTCGGACCGCAGCGGGCCAAGCGGTTGCTGTTCACCGGCGACTCGCTCTCGGGCCAGGAGGCGGTTGATTGGGGGCTGGCCATCGAGGCCCCCAGCCCCGAGGCACTCGACGAGCGCGCCGAGACGCTCGTGGCGCGGATCGCCCAGGTGCCGGTCAACCAGCTGCAGATGATGAAGCTGCTGGTGAACCAGTCGCTCTACGCGCAGGGACTTCACACCACGCAGGTGCTGGGGACGGTGTTCGATGGCATCACCAGGCACACCAAGGAGGGGTACGGGTTCCAGGCGCTGGCCGCCCGCGAGGGCTTCCGAGCGGCGGTGCGTCAACGGGACGAGCCGTTCGGCGACCACGGATCGTCCACGTTTAAGGGATGACCGAGGTTCTGACCCCCACCAGGGAGCGGCTGCTCCGGGCCGCCCAGGAGCTGATCGAGGACGGTGGCTACGGCGCCGCCTCGGTGATCGCCATCGCCGAGCGCGCCGGCGTCGCCTCGGGCACGCTGTACCGTCACTTCCCCTCCAAGGAGGAGCTGTTCGTGCACCTGTTCCGCTCGGTGTGCGACCGTGAGGTCCGGGCGATGCAGGCCGCGGCCGAGAAGATGCCACCCGAGGCGTCGCACGTCGACCGCCTGGAGACCGTGCTGGCCACGTTCGCTCAGCGCGCGCTGCGTCGCCCGCGGCTGGCCTGGGCGCTGATCGCCGAGCCCGTCGATCCGATGGTCGACGCCGAAAGGCTGGCCTATCGCGAGCGCTACCGGGAGCTGACCGCGCAGGCGCTTCGTGCCGGGATCGCCGCCGGAGAGATCCCTGAGCAGAACGTCCAGCTCACCGCCGCGGCGTTGGTCGGCGGGTGCGGCGAGGCACTCGTCGGGCCGCTGTCGCCGCTGGCCGGGGACCGACCGGCAATCCAGGACATCGTCGCTGCGCTGCGCACCTTCGTGCGTCGCGCCGTCGGGGCGGCCGCGTCGTGAGCGACGTGGTCCGTGCCGAGCGCGACGGGCCGGTCACGACCGTGCTCCTGTCGCGTCCCGAGCGTCGCAACGCGGTCGATGGCGAGACGGCCGCCGCGCTGGCCGACGCGTTCAGGAATTTCGAAGCCGACGACGAGGCCGCGGTCGCCGTGCTGCACGGGGAGGGCGGGGTGTTCTGCGCCGGCGCAGATCTCAAGGCCGCCGGAACGGAGGCGGGAAACCGCGTGGCACCCGACGGAGACGGGCCAATGGGACCGACGAGAATGCGGCTGGCCAAGCCGGTGATCGCCGCCGTGTCCGGTCACGCGGTCGCCGGCGGACTCGAGCTGGCGCTGTGGTGTGACCTGCGGGTGGCCGACGAGACCGCGGTGTTCGGTGTGTTCTGCCGTCGCTGGGGCGTTCCGCTGATCGACGGCGGCACCGTCCGGCTGCCTGCACTGATCGGCGGCAGCCGGGCGATGGACATGGTGTTGACGGGTCGAGCCGTCGATGCCACCGAGGCGTACGCGATCGGCCTGGCCAACCGGCTCGTGCCGGCGGGCCGTGCTCGCGACGCCGCCGAGGAGCTGGCGCGCGACCTGGCTCGCTTCCCGCAGACGTGCATGCGCGAGGACCGCCTGTCGCTGCTCGAGTCCTCGGGCCTCACCGAGCCCGACGCGATGGCCAACGAGCTCGAGCACGGGATGCGGTCGCTGCCCGATGTCCAGGCGGGACTCGAGCGCTTCCGCGGCGGTGACGGACGTCACGGTTCGTTCGACAGAACCGGGTAGGGTTTAGGGCGCGGGCACCGCTGCCACGGTTAGGCAGCGGGGCAACCATTAAACGGAGGAGGGCATTGTGTTGGGCATCAATTCATCGCGGGTGTCGCTTGCGCTGTCGGCGACAGCGCTGTTCGTCGCGCTGGGCGGCACGGCGCTGGCTGTAACCCAGATCGGGACGGACCAGATCAAGAACGGGGCGGTGACGACATCCAAGCTTCACGACAAGGCCGTCACCAACGCCAAGCTGGGCAAGGGCTCCGTGGGCAACGGCAAGATCGCCAACAACGCGGTCACGGGGTCAAAGGTCAAGGACGGCTCGCTGACGGCGTCGGACGTGGCGCCCAACACGTTTCTGGCCGCCACCGGGACGGCGGCCGACTCGAGCCGGCTCGGCGGCCTGCTCCCGGCCGACTTCGTGCAGGGCGTGGGGATCATGGAGGATCGGCGCATTTCGATAGCCGCGGGAGCTACCGGCGCCATCTTCTTGAACACCCTGATCGGGCAATTCACCGCCAACTGCTCGACCACGGCCAAGCCGAGCGTCTCGTGGACGCCCACGACGAGCAACAACGAGTACATGGCGAACGTGACTCAATCCCCGAGCTCGGTCAATCTCGACACGCGAACTGGGATTCCAGCCGGGGTTCCGGTCAGCGAGCCGCTGGTTCCCGGCAACCCGTTCAGCATCACCTACCAGAACGGATTCACCTCGGCTGGTCAGGACCACGTCGTCACGGCCTGGATCAACGGGCGCACCGAGGGGACGAACTGCGTGTTCGTCGGCCAGGAGCTCTCGACCGGCTAGGCCGCCGTTTGCGCCCAGTCGAGGAGCTGCTCGACGTGGCCTGCCGTTATGCCGAGCGCCGGCTCGGTGCTGACCAGTAGCGTCGGCGCCGAGCGGGCCTCGGCCCACACCTGGCATCGCTGGTCGTGGGCATCATCGATCCACGCCAGCCGCCGCGCCGGGCCGACCCAGGCATCGATCGCCGCCACCTTCCAGTGAGCGCTGGGCGGGCGATCGCAGTCGTCAAACGGTACGAGTGGGAGCTCCGTGGGTAGCCCCAGCGCCAGCGTGAGGTACTCATTGGCCTTCTCCTCCCAGCCGGTGCACCAGGCAAGCTCGTATGCGCCCGACAGCCGCTCGCAGGTGTTCGCCTGCGCTGGCGGAAAGGAAATGAGCGATTCCGTCCACCATCTGGAACCGCCCGGCCGGGGGATCGGCGGTATCGAAGCCGAACAGCGAGATAACGCCGTCGACGTCGATCAGGAGCAGGGGCCTATCCATATGTTCCGCTTATCCGCATACGTCAGATTCTGGAAGATGCCGTTGCGGTGCCACCGCATGAGTCGATATCTGCTCTACTTGTCCGAGCGGATTCAAGATAGCTACGTGCGGTGCCGAGTACGAGGCATGACGCTGCGCGCCGCGCCGCTGCTTTCCGCCTCCTGACCATATGACCCCACTTATCGGCATCCTCCTCGCGCTCGTCTGCGCTCTGGCCACCAACATCGGTTTTCTCTACAAGCATCGCGGGGCCTGTACGGCTGCCGCGGTCGACATGCGCCGCCCGCTGTCCACCGCGGCGTGTCTGTTCCGTTCGCGCCTGTTCGCCATCGGAATGCTGATCGCCACCGGCGCCTGGATTTTCCACGTCGCGGCCATGGCGCTGGCCCCGATGTCCATGGTCCAGGCGGTGCTGGCCGGGGGCGTCGTGCTCCTGGCCGTGATGGCTGAGCGCCTGTTCGGTCTGCGGATCGGGCGGCGCCAGTGGTTCGGCCTGGCCCTGACTGCGCTTGGTCTCATGCTGTTGGGAGTCACGCTTCCTTCGGTCCACGGCGCCCACTCGCGCTTCTCGGTGCCGGGGATGATCGCGTTCGAGGCGTTCCTGATCGCCGCGGGGACGCTCCTGATCATGGGCCCACGGATCGGCGCCCCGCGTGAGCACCATGGATTCATGCTCGGTGCCGCGGCCGGCATCCTGTTCGGCGTCTCCGATGTGGCGATCAAGGCGATCTCGGGCGTGGTCGGAGCCCACGGGGCGAGCGGCCTGCTCAGCCCGTGGATGCTGGTCACCGTCGCCGCCTCGGTTGCCGCCTTCTATGCCTCGGCCAAGGGCCTGCAGGATGGCGACGCGGTCCCGGTGATTGCGATCACCGGTACGGCGGCCAACGTGGCGGGCATCGTCGGCGGGATCATCGTCTTCGGCGACCCGCTGTCGGGCAACCCCCTATGGCTGGTCGTCCAGTGCTTCGCCTTTCTGCTCGTGCTGATGGCCGCCTGGATGATGCCCGCGCCCGTGCGGGCTGCCCAGACCGCCTAGCTGGGCTCCACTAGCGCTCGCGGTTGACACGGGCTCGGCGAGCTTGCCATGCTCCCCGCGATCTGGGCCCCGAAGCCCGGATGAGAAGGGACTGGGAGACGGGGTCGTTTCGGCAAGGCTCTCGAACATCTGGCCGAGATCTCCGAGCCCGAGGAGTCGCTGATCGGCACCTGCGTGGCGCTCAACCCGAGCTACCAGTTCAACCAGAAGTTCGTCGCATAAGAAGAAGGGGTTCGTCCTGGCCTGGCCTGATGGCGAGATGAAGGTCCACGGCGCCGCCAAGCAGCAGGTTCCGCGGTTCCTCGATGCGCTGGCGGCCGAGACCCGGCCGGCTGTGTAAGCGCCCCGGGATGGCCGCGAACCAGGGAGGACGGTGCCTAAGCCCGGCTCCCCTCCAGAATCACGCGCGCGACGTGGTCGGGGTCGTCCCAGGTCGGAACGTGGCCGCAGCCCTCCAGCATGATCAGCCTCGACCCGGGGATCTCCCGCCGCGCTCGCGGCGCCTGGCGGGGGAGCAGGAGATGGTCGCGGCTGCCCCAGGCGATCGTCACCGGCGCTTTGATCCGTTCTCCGTAGCTGAACCGCTCGTTGATGAGGGCGTCCAGCGTGTCGTCAAACCACTCGGCCCCGGCCAGCGCGCGCGTGGCCTGAGCCGCGTCGAGGGCCGGGACTTGGCGGGGTTTGCCGACGAGCAGCCCGAGCATGGTGGCGCGTCTCGCCGGGCTGGCCAGGAGTCCGTCGGCCCGGCTGGCCACCAGCCGCGCGCCGGTCACCGTCATCTTCAACGCCCACCGCTGATACGTCCCTTCGGAACCCTGATGAAAGCCGGCCGGCGACAGCGGTGTGGCAGAAGCGACCCTGCCCTGCTTGGCCAGCTCGAGCGAGATCCAACCGCCGAGCGAGTTCCCGGCCACGTGCGGGCACTCGATGCCCTGCTGGTCGAGAAACTCGGCCACGAGGTTGGTCAGGCTCGACAGCCCGGCCGGCGTGCCCGGCGGCGGCATCGTTGAGGCGCCGAAGCCGGGGAGGTCGATGGCGATCACATCATGCTCCTGCGCCAGTCGCCCCAGCACGGGTCGCCACATCTGCCATTGACTGCCGATTCCGTGGATCAGCACGAGCGGCGTACCGGTGCCGAGCCGGTAGTGATTCAGGTACATGCCGCGGCAAGACTATTGCAGCGACCGGGCTAAGGCTTGTGTAGCGATGCTTCCAGCATGGACAATTGAGTCCATTCGACAAGGCGGCTACCGTTGTACAAAACGGCACACGGTTTGTGAGGAGAGATATGGCCACTGACACCGCAGTTCATGTGGGGGCTGGGAGGCTTCAGGAGCTGGCCCGTCGCCATCTGTGGATGCACTTCACGCGCATGTCCGCCTACGAGGAGACGGATATCCCGATCATCGTGCGGGGCGAGGGGTGCTACGTCTACGACGACAAGGGCAAGCGTTATCTGGATGCCCTATCCGCGCTGTTCTGCGTGAACATCGGCCACGGCCGGGCTGATATCGCCCAGGCCGGGGCCGACCAGGCCAAGGAACTCGGCTTTTACACGAACTGGTCCTACGCCCATCCGCCGGCGATCGAGCTAGCCGCGCGGGTGGCGTCGCTGGCGCCCGGGGATCTCAATCGCGTGTTCTTCACCAGCGGCGGCAGCGAGTCCGTCGAGTCGGCGCTGAAGCTGGCGCGTCAGTACCACAAGCTGCACGGCAACCTGAACAAGACCAAGGTGATCGCGCGCGAGATCGCCTATCACGGCACCACGCTGGGCGCGCTCTCGGCAACCGGCGTGACCCCGTTGCGCCAGCCGTTCGAGCCCCTGACTCCGGGCGGTTGCCACGTCCCCAACACCAACACCTACCGGATGTCGCCCGGGATGACGACGGACGCCTTCGCCGAGGCGATCGCCGAGCGGATCGAGTTCGAAGGACCCGACACGGTGTCGGCGGTGATCCTCGAGCCGGTGCAGAACGCCGGAGGCTGCTTCACGCCGCCAGAGGGCTATTTCCAACGCGTCCGAGAGATCTGCGACGAGTACAACGTCCTGCTCATATCCGACGAGGTGATCTGTGCCTGGGGTCGGCTGGGCGAGTGGTTCGGCGCCCAGCGCTACAACTACCAACCCGACATGATCACCACGGCCAAGGGCCTGACCAGCGCATACGCGCCGATGGGTGCGGTCATCCTCTCCGATCGGGTCGCCGAGCCGTTCCTGCAGGGCCACAACAGCTTCACCCACGGCCTGACCTTCGGCGGCCATCCGATTTGCGCCGCGGTGGCGCTGGCCAACCTCGATGCGTTCGAGCACGATGGCATCCTCGATCACGTGCGGGCCCACGAGAAGGAGTTCCGCGACAGCATCGAGTCGCTGCGCGATCTCCCCATCGTTGGCGATGTCCGCGGTGCGGGCTTCTTCCTCTCGGTGGAGCTGGTGAGGAACCAGGAGACCAAGGAGACCTTCAGCGCCGAAGAGTCCGAGACTCTGCTGCGTGGTTTCCTGTCCGGAGAGCTCTACCGCCAGGGGCTGATCTGCCGCGCCGATGATCGCGGCGATCCGGTGATCCAGCTCTCGCCGCCGCTGATCGCCGGGCCCGAGCAGTTCGCCGAGATCGAGTCGACGCTGCGGTCGGTCCTCACCGAGGCGACCGAGCGGATGCAGATTCGGATAGGCGAAGATCACATTCGTCCCGTACCGCGATAGCAGCCGATGCTCACCGTCAGGGACCTGGTTTCGGACGTCGACGTCGACCTCGTGGCCGGCGAAGCCGGTCTCGACCTGCCGGTGCGCTGGGTCCACATCACCGAGCTCCTTGACCCAACGCCGTGGCTGTCCGGTGGTGAGGTGCTCCTCACCACCGGGTTGCAGCTGGGGTCGGCTGACCGCCAGCGCGAGTTCGTGCAGCGGCTGGCCGACCATCAACTCGCCGCGCTTGGCTTCGGTACCGGGTTCGGTCACAAGGCGGTGCCCCCAGCCGTCATTCAGGTGGCGTCCGAGCGTGGCTTTCCCGTATTTGAGGTGCCCTACGACGTGCCGTTCATCGCCGTCACCGAGGCAGCCTTCACCCAGCTGGTCAATGAGCAGTACGCGGTGCTGCGTCGAGCGCTGGCCGCCCAGGAACGCCTGGAGCGGATCGTGCTCTCCGAGCGTGGTCTTGACGCCCTGGCCGGGACGCTGGCCACGCTGATCGGGGCGGCCGTGCTGGTCTTCGACGCGCGCGGTGAGGCGCTGGCTCAACATGCATTCCGTCGGCCGGTCGAGGAGAAGACCTTCTCGGCGCTCCGGGACGAGATGCGTGGACGCGCGCGCCGGCGCGAGGCGCGGGCGTTCATGCCTGGCGGCGAGGATGGGAGCCGCTCCCTCGCGCTCCCGGTGGCCGCCGACGGCGTGCCGCGCTCGGGCGTCTCGAGTCCGCCTCGCGTGCCCGAGGCATGGCTGGTGGCGATCAAGGACACCGGCCCACTGACCGACTTTGACCGGCTCACGCTTCACCAGGCGGTCACGATCGTCGCTCTCGAGCTGCTTCGCGCACGGGTCGCGGGCGACACCGAGCGCCGGCTGGCTGGCGACGTGCTCGCGGCCGTCGTGCGTGGAGAGCTGTCCGGTTCGGAGCTCTCGCGGCGGTTGGAGCCCTTTGGGCTGGCCGATCGGGTGGCGGCAATCGTGCTCGAGCGGCCCTCGCGCGGGCGCGGTTCGCCCGCTCTGGCCGAATCCGCCCTCGGCATTGCCCTGCGCGAAGACGCGGCCCCCGGACTCGTTGCCTCCAGCGGCAGCCTGACCTGCGCCCTGGTTGCGGGGATGGAAGAGGACGAGCTGTTCCAGCTCGCCGGTCGGGTGGCCGTGGTGGTGTCCAAGGAGCTCGGTAGCGACGTGGCGATCGGTGTCGGGCGCCCCGTGCCCGGCAGCGACGCCCGCCGGAGCTTCCACGAGGCACGGTGCGCGTTGGAGGCGCTGGCCTTTGTCGACACGTCGGGGTCCAATCGCGTCGGCAACGGCGCCACATCGGGCACCGGCCGATCGCGGGTGGCCACCTACAAGGACCTCGGCTCATTCCAGCTGCTGCTCTCGCTTCAGGACGATGAGGCGCTGAAGCTGTTCTGCGACTCGATCCTCGGACCGATCGAGGCCTCAGAGGGCCACTATGGCGGCGAGCTGATGCGCTCGCTGGAGGCCTTCATCGAGGAAAACGGGCAGTGGGAGCGGGCTGCGCGCCGGCTGTACTGCCACCGCCACACGTTGCGCTACCGCATCAGGCGCGTGGAGGAGTTGACTGGACGAAACCTGGCCAGTGCACGGGACCGAATCGAGTTCTGGCTGGCGCTTCGAGGAAGGGAGTTGGTGTCGTGAGGGTTGGCGTTCCGAGTGAGGTCAAGACCGACGAGTACCGGGTCGCGCTCACCCCGGCCGGAGTGCGGGAGCTGATCGACGCGGGTCACGAGGTGATCGTCGAGAGCGGGGCCGGGGACGGCTCAGCGATTCTCGACGAGGCCTACACGGGTCAGGGCGCGACGATCGTTCCCGAAGCGACGGATGTGTTCGGCGCCGCCGAGCTCATCGTCAAGGTGAAGGAGCCCCAGCCCGGCGAGGTCACGATGCTCGAGCCCCGCCACACCCTGTTCACCTACCTCCACCTGGCGGCCGACGCCGGGTTGACCCAGGGCCTGATGGCCTCGGGAGCGACCTGCATCGCCTACGAGACCGTCGAGGACAGCCGCGGCCGGCTGCCGCTGCTGGCCCCGATGTCTGAGGTGGCGGGGAAGATCGCCACGCAGGCGGGGGCGTTCATGCTCGAGAAGCCTCTCGGCGGGCGCGGCATCCTCCTCGGCGGGGTCCCCGGCGTGGCCGCAGCCAACGTGATGGTCATCGGGGGCGGCGTGGTCGGCATGAACGCGGCCTTCATCGCGTTGGGCATGGAGGCGACGGTCTACGTGTACGACCGCAACATCGACCGTCTCCGCGAGCTCGACATCATCTTCGGCGGTCGCGCCGATACCTGTTTCGCCTCGACGCTGTCGCTCGAGGAGCGCCTGCCCCACATGGACCTGGTCATCGGGGCCGTGCTGGTCCACGGTGCCCGCGCCCCGCACGTGATCACCCGGGCTCAGCTGGGGCGGATGAAGCGCGGAGCGGTCATTGTCGACGTCTCGATCGACCAGGGCGGCTGCTTCGAGACCTCGCACCCGACCACCCACTCGGATCCGACCTACGAGGTGGACGGCGTGATCCACTACTGCGTCGCCAACATGCCTGGCGCGGTGCCGATCACGTCGACCTATGCCCTGACCAACGCCACCATCCCCTACGTCGTCCACCTGGCCAACGCGGGTGTGCATAGCGCCGTGTCCGAGAACCCGGGCCTTCGCCTCGGGGTCAACGTTGCCGGCGGGCGCGTGACCTACAAGCCCGTGGCCGACGCCGTAGGCGTGCCCTGCCTCGACGTCGATGAGGCGCTGGCGGGGGTCAAGGTCTAGCCGGCGTATGACGGCAAGCCGGAGCGGAACGAGACAGCCAACGCACGACCTCAAAAAGACCAAGGGCAACGCGGCCGCTCTACCGGGGAAGCGGCCGCATCGCCCTGGGATGCGCCCCATGCACGAACCTCGCTCAGATGCATACGGACGGCGGGTGCGATTGGATCACTGAATTGGAAGATTTCTCTTCAGACGGCCTGGATCGCGCCCCTGCTACGCTGCGATCCGCATGCCGACTACCAGCCAATTGATCCGCAAGGGTCGCGTCACGCCGAAGAAGAAGCTCGCCACACCGGGTCTGAAGTCCGGCAAGGGCCGCAAGAAGAAGGTCGCCGCCCCGCAGCGGCGCGGCGTGTGCACGCGCGTGTACACAACTACGCCGAAGAAGCCAAACTCGGCGCTGCGCAAGGTGGCGCGTGTGAGGTTGACCAACGGCATGGAGGTCGGCGCCTACATTCCCGGCGAGGGCCACAACCTGCAGGAGCATTCGGTGGTGCTCGTCCGCGGTGGGCGCGTCAAGGACCTGCCTGGTTTCCGCTACAAGGTGATTCGTGGAACGCTTGACGCCGCCGGTGTCGGGGACCGCAAGAAGGCGCGCTCGCAGTACGGCGTAAAGGCGAAGTAGCACCGTATGCCCCGTCGCGCAGCCGCTCAGATCAGGCCGACCGAGCCTGACCCCGTCCACCGCAACCGCCTCGTCCAGCAGGTCATCAACAAGGTCATGCTGGACGGCAAGAAGTCGGTGGCCGAGAAGATCGTCTACGACGCCTTGGCCATCATCGGCGAGCGCACGGGCAAGAACCCGGTCGAGCAGCTCGAGGGCGGCATCAAGGCCCTGACGCCGGTGCTTGAGGTCAAGTCCCGCCGCGTCGGTGGCGCCACCTACCAGGTGCCCGTAGAGGTGCCTCCGCGCCGGGCCCGCACGCTTGCCGTGCGATGGCTCGTCCACTTCGCCCGCCAGCGCCGCGAGAAGACGATGGCCCAGCGGCTCGCTCACGAGCTGCTCGATGCCCAGCAGCAGCAGGGCTCGGCCTACAAGCGCAAGGACGACGTGTACCGCATGGCGCAGGCCAACAAGGCCTTCGCCCACTACCGCTGGTAGGGGCTCGCTCGGCAGTCTCGCCGGGGTGCGGCCGATGCGAGTTCTACTGCAGGCTTGCTCACCGACTCGAGCGGGATCCAGACGTACACACGCTTTCTCGCCGAGGAGCTCGTGCGCGGTGGCCATGAGGTTCTGGTGGTCGAGCGAACGGGCGGTGCGCTGCGCAATGCCCCGCACGGGACGACCCTCGTCCACGTCCCTCCCTACCGGCATCACGGACGCATCACCAGGTACGCCACCCCGATCGCGGATGCACGCAGCCGCCGCATCATCGCTCGGATCGTCGAGCGTGCCCGACCGGACGTCGTCCACGTCACGCGCGCGGCAATGACGCCGCGGGTGGGGGCACGCCCCGTGTTGACCACCTGGGATCCGGAGCCCACGATCACAGGGCGGCTCCGCGTGGCTCGCGCGCGCGACCTCGACCGACGGGAGGAAGTCAGGTATGCCGTCACCGACTGCCTGGTCCGACCGCGCGTCCCGACCGAGGCCCGTGCATCCACGGCCGTGCCGCGGATCCTCGACGTGTACTCGGGCCGAAGCCCGGCGCCTGGGTAGAGAAACGCGAGGGCTGCCCACCACACGGGACCGGGGGCTGCGATGTGACAACCCTCGCGTCATCTAAGAGTAGATGCAAATCGGGTGCGGCCGTCGCAGCTGGGGCGGTCGATGTCAGGATGCCGACCATCGACGCCCGAGCGGGTCTGGATTGTCAACAGGCGACGTGTCGCTCCGACGAGGTCCCGAGCAGCAGAAACCCCGACACGCAGGTGATCAGGAGCAGGACCGCGGCCAGCGTCTCCATATAGAAGCCGGCGCTCGGGCGCGAGCTGGCCGATGCGAAGTGGGTGACGCTCGACCCGATCAGGCCCGAGGCATGGGCGTCAGGGAGGTCGCCGAGCAGGCTGATGAGGAGCACGATCACGCCCAGCACGCCGAGCGACAGCAGGGCGGGCCGACTGACGGCCAGCCACACGGCGTAGCTCAGAAACCCGACCATCACGGCGATCGGGAGCAGGGCGTAGGAGTGGTTTGCACCGCCGCCGACCGTCTTGACCACGATTGCGCCGGTGGTCGTGCGCACGGTGTAAAGGGTCGTGAACTCCGCCACCACAAGCAGGACCGCGGCCAGCGAGCCGCCGACCAGGACGCCCAACAGAACCCTCGATTGCGCTCCGGAAACGCCCCGCGGGTCCTTGGGTGCTCTGCTATATTCGGTGTTCGCCTCGGGCGGCGTGGCAATCATCTGTGCTCGCTCCCGGGCGCGGAAGATCCAAGCGATGGAGACGCCGACCAAATAGCAAACCGCCCCACGCCGACAGGTGCGTCGTGAAGGGGCCCGCTGGGCCCTTTTTCATGTCCGCAATCGGTTTGGAGTGCCGTCCGGGACAGGTTCCCGGACTCGGAACGAAACCGCCCCACACGACTCACACTCATGCCTCGCAAGTTCACGCTAGAGAAGACTCGAAACATCGGGATCATGGCTCACATCGACGCCGGTAAGACGACGACGACCGAGCGCATCCTCTATTACACCGGTCGGACCTACAAGATGGGGGAGGTTCACGAGGGCGCCGCCGTCATGGACTGGATGGAGCAGGAGCAGGAGCGCGGCATCACGATCACCTCGGCGGCCACCACGTGTGAGTGGAAGGACACTCGCATCAACATCCTTGATACCCCAGGGCACGTCGACTTCACCGTCGAGGTGGAGCGGTCCCTGCGCGTCCTCGATGGCGCCATTGCCCTGTTCGACTCCGTGGCCGGCGTCGAGCCCCAGTCCGAGACAGTCTGGCGCCAGGCCGACAAGTACCACGTGCCGCGGATCGCCTACATCAACAAGATGGACCGCATCGGCGCCGATTTCGAGCGTGGAGTGCAGACGATGGTCGATCGGCTCGGCGCGCACCCGGTCCCGATCCAGCTGCCGATCGGCGTCGAGGCCGACTTCCGGGGCATCGTCGACCTGGTCGCCAACAAAGCCATCATCTACAAGGACGAGCTCGGCAAGGACCAGGATGTGACCGACATCCCCGCCGAGTACGCCGACGCCGCCGAGGCCGCACGCGAGCATCTCCTCGAGGAGGTGTCGCATTACGACGACGAGCTGCTCGAGATGATCCTCGAGGAGCAGGAGATCCCTGCCGACCGTCTCAAGGCCGCGATCCGCAAGGCCACATTGCAGATCAAGATGACCCCAGTCCTGTGCGGGTCGAGCTTCAAGAACAAGGGTGTCCAGCCGCTCCTCGACGCCGTCCTTGACTACCTCCCCAGCCCGCTCGACGTGCCCCCGGTCAAGGGGCTCGAGCCGGCCAAGGGCTCCCGAAACGGCGATGAGTACGAGGCGGTGCGCGAAGCCTCCGACGATCAGGCATTCGCCGCCCTGGCCTTCAAGATCATGGCCGACCCCTACGTTGGCAAGCTGACCTACTTCCGCGTCTACTCGGGCTCTCTCGAGGCCGGCTCGCGCGTGCTCAACGTGAACACCGGGCGGACCGAGCGCATTGGCCGCATCTTGATGATGCACGCCAACGAGCGCGAGGAGGTCAAGGAGATTTTCGCCGGCGACATCGCCGCTGCGGTCGGGATCAAGCAGGTCGTGACCGGCGACACGCTGGCCGCGCCCGACCGTCCGATCAAGCTCGAGACGATCGAGTTCCCCGAGCCGGTGATCAAGGTGGCGATCGAGCCCAAGACCAAGGCCGACCAGGAGAAGATGTCCACCGCGCTCGGCCGACTGGCCGAGGAGGACCCGACCTTCCAGGTCCGCACCAACGAGGAGACCGGACAGACCGAGATCTCGGGCATGGGCGAGCTTCACCTCGAGGTGCTGGTCGACCGCATGCTGCGGGAGTTCAAGGTCGAGGCCAACGTCGGCCGCCCGCAGGTCTCCTACCGCGAGACGGTGCGTGGTCACGCCGACAAGATCGAGGGCCGGTTCGTCCGCCAGACCGGTGGCGCGGGCCAGTACGGAATCGTCTACATCGACCTCGAGCCGGCTCCCGGCGAGGGCTTCGACTTCGTCAACAAGATCAAGGGCGGTGCGATCCCGACCGAGTTCATCCCCGCCGTCGAGAAGGGCGTCGAGGAGGCACTCGAGAACGGGCCGCGCGCGGGCTATCCGATGGTCGACGTCCGGGTCACGCTGGTCGACGGCAAGTACCACGACACCGACTCGAGCGAGATCGCCTTCAAGGTGGCCGGGTCACTCGCCCTCAAGGAAGCGGCCCGCCGGGCCAAGCCGGTTCTGCTCGAGCCGATCTTTGCCGTTGAGGTCACCACGCCCGAGGAGTTCATGGGCGACGTGATCGGTGATCTCAATCGGCGGCGCGGCCATGTCCAGGGCATGGAGCAGCGCGGCAACGCACAGGTCGTCAGCGCCTTCGTCCCGCTGGCGGAGATGTTCGGATATGCCACGGACCTGCGGTCGAACACCCAGGGCCGGGCGACGTACTCGATGCAGTTCGAGCGCTATGACGAAGTCCCCGCAAACATCGCGGAGAAGGTGGTTGGTGAACTGCAGCCAGCCTAGGAGAAAGGCGCAGCAGCCTATCCGCAAGCGCGGACGGAACTTTATATCCTGAGTAGGTTCGTCCTCAGGACGAACGGAACCACTGAAACCAGAAGGAGCGACACCAAAGTGGCGAAAGCCAAGTTCGAGCGCGACAAGCCCCATGTCAACGTCGGAACCATCGGCCACATCGACCACGGCAAGACGACGCTGACCGCGGCCATCACCAAGGTGCTGAACGAGCGGTTCGGCGGTACGGAGGTGCGGTCGTTCGAGTCGATCGACAACGCTCCTGAGGAAAAGGCGCGCGGGATCACGATCGCGACCTCGCACGTCGAGTACCAGACTCCCAATCGGCACTACGCGCACGTCGACTGCCCGGGTCACGCCGACTACGTCAAGAACATGATCACCGGCGCCGCGCAGATGGACGGCGCGATCCTGGTCGTGTCCGCGGCGGACGGCGCCATGCCCCAGACGCGCGAGCACATCCTGCTCGCCCGCCAGGTTGGCGTGCCTTACATCGTTGTTTTCCTGAACAAGGTCGACATGGTCGACGACCCCGAGCTGCTCGAGCTCGTCGAGGTCGAGATTCGCGACCTGCTGTCCGAGTACGAGTTCCCGGGCGACGATATCCCCTTCGTGGCCGGCTCCGCGCTGAAGGCGCTGGAGGGCGACGAGGAGCAGGAGGGCAAGATCCTCGAGCTCGCCGAGGCCCTCGACACCTACATCCCCGAGCCTGTCCGCGACCTGGACAAGCCGTTCCTGATGCCGGTCGAGGACGTGTTCTCGATCACCGGCCG
Organism: uncultured Solirubrobacterales bacterium; assembly: GCA_963749545.1. Classification (GTDB taxonomy): domain Bacteria; phylum Actinomycetota; class Thermoleophilia; order Solirubrobacterales; family Solirubrobacteraceae; genus Palsa-465. The sequence goes on along the minus strand of CAVVNG010000013.1, from coordinate 53,664 downwards.
CGGTACGGTGGCCACCGGCCGCGTCGAGCAGGGGATCATCAAGACCGGCGAGACGGTCGAGATCGTGGGCATCAAGGCCACGACCAGGACCGTCGTCACCGGCGTCGAGATGTTTAAGAAGATCCTCGACGAGGGTCGGGCGGGTGACAACGTCGGCTGCCTGCTGCGCGGTACCAAGCGCGACGAGATCGAGCGTGGCCAGGTTCTCTGCAAGCCAGGCTCGATCACCCCGCACACCAAGTTCAAGGCCGAGGTCTACGTCCTGAAGAAGGAGGAGGGCGGCCGTCACACGCCGTTCTTCACTGGCTACCGGCCGCAGTTCTACTTCCGCACGACCGACGTCACCGGCGTGGCCAAGCTGCCTGAGGGCACCGAGATGGTCATGCCCGGCGACAACGTCCAGATGGAGATCGAGCTGATCCAGCCGATCGCCATGGACCAGGGACTGCGGTTCGCGATCCGCGAGGGCGGCCGGACGGTCGGCTCGGGGGTCGTCTCGGAAGTCATTCAGTAGTTATCGGGCGGCGTGGCCCCAGGGGGCCCGCCGCCTGTTTTTCAGCAGATACGACCTTTAGGGCGGGCCCCGAGCCCGGGGCCCGCCCTCAACACTGAGAAGAGCCAGAACCCCACCCGTGGCAACCATCGCCCAAAACAAGATCCGCATTCGCCTGAAGTCCTACGACCACACGGCGATCGAGACGGCGGCCAAGGAGATCGTCGAGACGGCGACGCGCACCGGCGCGACCGTGTCCGGTCCCGTGCCGCTGCCTACGGAAAAGAACGTCTACTGCGTGATCCGCTCGCCGTTCAAGGACAAGGACTCGCGTGAGCACTTCGAGATCCGCACCCACAAGCGCCTGATCGATATCCACCAGCCGACCCCGAAGACGGTCGACTCGTTGCAGCGACTCGACCATCTCCCCGCGGGTGTGGATATCGAGATTCGCCTCGCCTCATAACGATGGCCGCGATCCTCGCCAAGAAGCTCGGAATGACCCAGCGGTTCCTTGACGACGGTCGCGTCGAACGCGTGACCGTGCTCGAGGCCGGGCCCTGCCCCGTCACCGCGATCCGCACCGTCGAGCGCAACGGTTACGAGGCCGTCCAGCTCGCGTTTGGCGCCTGCAAGGAGAAGTCGCTGTCAAAGCCCGAGCTCGGCCACCTGAAGAAGGCCGACGCCTCGGCCCACCGACACCTGGCCGAGTTCCGCGATGAGGTCGGCGAGCTGCTGGTCGGCAACACCGTCACCGTCGAGGCGTTCGAGCCCGGGCAGCGCGTCAAGGTCTCCGGCGACGCCAAGGGCAAGGGCTTTCAGGGCACGATCAAGCGCCACAACTTCAAGAGTGGCCCCAAGTCGCACGGCTCCCACAACGTCCGCGCCCCCGGATCGATCGGCGCATCGGCCACGCCATCGCGGGTGTTCAAGGGATTGCGCGGCCCCGGCCGGATGGGCGGCGGGCGCGTGACCCAGCGTGGCCTGACCGTGGTCGAGGTGATTCCGCGTCAGAACCTGCTGCTGCTCCGCGGCGCGGTGCCCGGGCCCAAGGGCGGCACCGTGGAGGTGCGCACCGATGGCTGATCGCAAGGCGCCCAAGCTGGGCGGCGGCACTGTCACGCTTGAGTCCGCCGCGTTCGAGGCCGCCTTCAACATGCCGCTGGTCCACGAGACCGTGCGCGCCGAGCTCAACGCCCGCCGTCGCGGCACGGCATCGACACTCACGCGGGGCAAGGTCCGCGGCGGCGGCGCCAAGCCGTGGCGGCAGAAGGGCACCGGGCGCGCGCGCCAGGGCTCGATTCGCGCCCCGCACTTCGCCGGCGGAGGCACCGTCTTCGGCCCGACCCCCCGCGACTACACGGTCAAGGTCAATCGCAAGGCCAGGCGGGCGGCTCTGCGCAGCGCACTGTCGGCCCACGCCGAGCGGGAGTCGGTGGCCGTGTTCGACGCCTCCGTGTTCGACGGGCCGTCGACCAGCCAGGCCGCTGATCTGCTCGATGACTGGGGCGCCGAGGGCATGGTGCTCGTGCTGCTCGGCTCCGAGGAGGCGGCGGCGGGTAAGTCGTTCCGGAACATCGCGCGCGTGGACGTGATGCCGGTGGGCGATGCCGGCGTGGCCGACATCGTCGGTGCCGCCTCGCTGTTGGTCTCCGAGGTGGCGCTGCCCGAGCTGGTCGCGCGAGCAGGCGCCTCGGCCCGCAACGCGAGCGAGGAGGGGAGCGCCTGATGGAACCCAGCCAGGTGATCATCCGTCCCGTCGTATCTGAGAAGACATTCGTCCTGGCCGAGGCCGGCAAGTACACCTTCCGCGTCCATGATCGTGCGCACAAGACCCAGATCCGCCAGGCGATCGAGGAGCTGTTTGATGTGACCGTCGTCGAGATCCGGACCGCGTCGGTCAAGAGCAAGCCCAAGCGGCGTGGCCAGACGGCCGGTCGCACGCGCAAATGGAAGAAGGCCATGGTCCAGGTCCGCGAGGGGGACACCATCCCGATCTTCCGCGGCCTCGAGGGAAGCGAGTAATCGATGCCCATCCGCAATCCGAAACCAACTTCTCCCGGGCGCCGATTTGTCACCTATCCGGACTACGCCGAGATCACTCGCTCCGAGCCAGAGAAGTCGCTGACCGAAGGACTCAAGAAGTCCGGCGGGCGGAACTCCCACGGGCGCAAGACCTCCCGCCACCGCGGCGGAGGGGCCAAGCGGCTGTACCGCAAGATCGATTTCAAGCGTCGCAAGGACGGCGTGCCGGCGAAGGTGGCGCACATCGAGTACGACCCCAACCGCTCGGCCTACATCGCCCTGCTGCACTATGCCGACGGCGAGAAGCGCTACATCCTGGCCCCCCAACGGCTGCGCGTCGGGATGACGGTCCAGTCAGGACCCGGCGCCGACATTCGCGTCGGCAACAGCCTTCCGCTGGCCAACATGCCCGCCGGTACCGTCGTCCACAACGTCGAGCTGACCCCTGGCCGCGGCGGCCAGCTGGCGCGCGCCGCCGGGTCGGGCATCCAGCTGCTGGCCAAGGACGGCGAGTACGTCACGCTGCGTCTGCCCTCCGGCGAGATGCGGCTGGTGCGCGCCGAATGCCGCGCCACCGTCGGCGTGATTGGCAACTCGGATCATCAGAACGTCAAGATCGGCAAGGCCGGGCGCAAGCGCCACATGGGCGTGCGTCCGCAGACCCGTGGTACGGCGATGAACCCCGTCGACCACCCGCACGGCGGTGGCGAGGGCTCGACCACGCCGGGTCGCCATCCGGTCACCCCGTGGGGCGTGCCGACGCTCGGCTATCGCACCCGCAAGAAGGGCAAGCAATCGGACCGCTACATCGTGCGCGGACGGAGGAGAGGTAAGAAGCGTTGAGCCGATCGAGCAAGAAGGGACCGTTCGTCGAGGAACGTCTGATGGCGCGCGTCGAGGCGATGAACTCGAGCGGCGAGAAGCGCATGCTCCGGACCTGGTCGCGCACGTCGACGATCTTCCCCGAGATGGTCGGGCACACGATCGCCGTCCACGACGGCCGCAAGCACGTCCCGGTCTTCATCAGCGAGTCGATGGTCGGCCACAAGCTTGGCGAGTTTGCTCCCACGCGGATGTATCGAGGTCATGCCAACACAGGGAAGCGGCGGTAATGGCCGAAGAGCCTGAAGAGAAGCCACGCCGTCGTCGTCGCGCGCGTCGCAAGCCTGACGGGGAGGCCCCGGAGGTCACGTCCACCTCCGAGGCACAAGACTCGAAAGCCTCGGAGGCGGACGTGACCTCCGAGGCTGAGTCAGACGAAGAGGTTGTCGAGGAGCCGCCGGCCGATGTCGAGGCCGAAGAGGCCGCCTCCGATGTGATGCTCGAAGCCGATGACGAGGCTGAGGAGGAGACCGACGTCTCGGAGGACGAGGAGCCATCGGAGGAAGCCGATGAGGATCCTGACGAGCAGCCTGAGGCCGACGCTCCGAGGCCGAGTCGGCGCCGGCGGCGGCGTGGCGCGCCAGACGCGCAGACGCCGAAGCCCGCTCCGACCCGGCGCCGGCGCTCCCAGCGCGATCCGAACCTGCCGCCGCCCGTGGTCCGGGCGCAGGCCAAGTACGTGCGGTCGAGCGCGCGGAAGGCGCGGCTGGTCTGCGACCACATCCGTGGCAAGACCGTCGAGGAAGCGCGAGCTATCCTCGCTCATACGCCGCGTTCGGTGGCTCGCGATTGGAGCAAGCTGCTCGAGTCAGCCGTCGCCAACGCCGAGCACAACCACGAGCTCGTTGGCGAGGACCTGTACGTCAAGGCGGTCAAGGCCGACGAGGGTCCGACCATCAAGCGGTTCCGCCCGCGTGCGATGGGTCGCGCGACGAGGATCCGTAAACGCACCAGCCACCTGACGATCTTGCTCACGCCGAAGGAATAGACACAACATGGGTCAGAAAGTTCATCCCGAATCGATTCGCGTGGGCTACATCCACGATTGGAAGTCGAACTGGTTCAACGAGCGCCACTTCGCCGACTACCTGCATGAGGACACGCGGATCCGCGAGCACATCATCGGCCGCCTGTCGCACGCCGGGCTGTCCGACATCACGATCCGCAAGAACGCCACCGAGGTGGAGATCAACATCCACACGGCGCGGCCGGGAATCGTCATCGGCAAGTCCGGCTCCGAGGTCGATCAGCTTCGGCGCGATCTTCACCGGATCACCGGCAAGCAGGTCAAGGTCAACATCCTCGAGATCAAGCGCCCCGAGCTCGACGCACGCCTCGTCGCGCAGTCGATCGCCGAGCAGCTCCAGAACCGCGTCGCCTTCCGGCGAGCGATGAAGCGCGCGCTGACGAGCGCGATGCGCTCGGGCGCCAAGGGCGTCAAGGTCCAGGTCTCCGGCCGTCTGGGTGGTGCCGAGATGGCGCGTACCGAGGGCTACTCCGACGGCCGTGTACCCCTGCACACCCTCCGGGCCGACATCGACTACGGCTTCCACGAGGCCCGCACCACGTTCGGCCGGATTGGCGTGAAGTGCTGGATCAACAAGGGCGAGATCATGCCCGAGGGCTACACCGGCGCCGATCTGACCATCATGGACGAGCCGGCTCCCCAGGCGCCCGAGCGCGGTGGTCGCGATGGGCGCAGCGGACGCGACGGTCGCGGCCGCGACGGTCGAGGACGTGGCGGCGGGCCCGGCGGCCAAGGTCGAGGCGGTCCCGGCGGCCAGGGCCGCGGCGGACGTGGCGGTGGACCCGGCGGCTCGGGCGGTCGCGGCGGTGGACCGGGAGGTCCCGGTGGTCGCGGCGGTGGACCGGGAGGTCCCGGTGGTCGCGGCGGCGGACCGGGCGGTCCGGGTGGCCGCGGCGGAGGCCCCGGTGGTGGAGGTCGTGGACGCGGTGGTCGCGGCGGTGGTGGCCGCGGGCCGCGCGGCGGTGGCGGACCGGGCGCCGGTGGCGCTTCCGGTGGCGGTGGCGGTGGCGCTCCCAGCGGAGGCGATCGTTAGTGCTTTCCCCCAAGCGCGTAAAGCACCGCAAGCAGCATCGCGGGCGGCGCCGCGGCATGTCGCGCGGCCAGGTCAAGGTGCAGTTCGGCGAGTTCGGGCTCAAGTCGCTCGACGCCGGCTGGTTGACCAATCGCCAGATCGAGGCTGCCCGTATCGCCATGACCCGCAAGATCAAGCGTGGGGGCAAGGTGTGGATCAACGTCTACCCGGACAAGCCGTTCACCAAGAAGCCGGCCGAGACCCGGATGGGCTCCGGCAAGGGGAACCCCGAGGGCTGGGTCGCGGTGGTCAAGCCCGGGCGGGTGATGTTCGAGCTGGCCGGTGTCCCCGAGCCGCTGGCCCGCGAGGCGATGCGCCTGGCCGGCCACAAGCTTCCGGTGCGGACCAAGTTCGTGATGCGGGAGGAAGGATGAAAGCGGCCGAACTGCGAGATCTGTCGGACACCGAGCTGCGGGAGCACGTCAAGACCGCGCGGCGCGAGCTGTTTGGCCTGCGCTTTCAGCACGCCACCGGCGAGCTCGACAACACGGCTGGGTTGGCCCAGGCCAAGCGAGAGGTGGCGCGGGCGCTGACCGTCGCGCGCGAACGAGAGTTGATGAGTGATGAGTGAGGAACCTGAAAACGTAGAAGAGACTTCATCGGTGCAGGCCCCGGACGCGGACGCTTCGCCCGCCGAAACGGCCTCGAATACGGCGGGCCAAGCATCCGCGCCCGGACCTGCCGCGGAGCCGCAGGAGGTTCTGGCTCCCAAGGAGCGGCGCGCGCGCGCTCGCGCTGCTAAGGCAGCGAAATCGGCGAAGAAGCCCGTCGCGAGCACGCCGGAGGAGCGGCAGGAGCTCCGGGTCGCCGAGCGCAAGCGCAAGGCGGGTCTGCGGCGGGTTGAGCGTCAGCGGTCGCGGGCCAAGGCGCGCGCGGGACGCGGTGAGGTGACGGCCACGCCCGCGCGTGAGCATCAACCCGGCGTGCAGAAGGTCCGGCAGGGGATCGTCGTCTCCGACAAGGCCGATAAGACGATCACCGTGCGGATCGACACCGCCCGCCGGCATCGCCGTTACGAGAAGATTGTCCGCACCTCGCGGACGCTTCACGCCCACGACGAGCGCAACGACGCGAATCTCGGCGACACCGTGATCGTGCGTGAGGCGAGACCCCTTTCGCGGACCAAGCGCTGGCGCCTGGTCGAAGTGGTGCAGAGAGCAAAGTGAAATGATCCAGAACGAGACCCGACTGCGCGTGGCCGACAACAGTGGCGCGCGCGAGATTCTCGTCATCCGCGTCAAGGGTGGCCATCGCCGACGCTACGCGGGTGTCGGCGACGTGATCACCGCCACGGTCAAGACGGCCAGCCCGCAGGGCGCGGTCAAGAAGGGCGAGGTCGTGACCGCCGTAGTCGTGCGCACCAAGAAGTCCTACGGCCGCGAGGACGGGACCTACATCGGCTTCGACGAGAACGCTGCGGTGCTGATCGACAACGCCAACAATCCGCGCGGGACGCGCATCTTCGGCCCGGTCGCGCGCGAGCTGCGCGAGCGCAACTTCATGAAGATCGTCTCGCTGGCCCCGGAGGTGCTCTGACCATGGCCCAACGGATCAAGGCTGACGACGAGGTGCTCGTGATCGGCGGCAAGGATCGCGGCAAGCGCGGCAAGGTGCTGCGGGTCGAGCCCAAGCAGCACCGCGTCTACGTCGAGGGCCTCAACATCGTCAAGCGCCATCAGCGACCGCAGCAGGTCGCCGGCGCACAGCGCGCCGAGCAGGTCGGCGGTGTGATCGAGAAGGAGGGCCCGATCCACATCTCCAACGTGATGCTGCTCGACCCCAGGGACGGCAAGCCGACGCGGATCGGTACCGAGACCGAGGGTGGCAAGCGCTATCGCGTGAGCAGGCGAAGCGGAACGAGGCTCGACTGATGGCTTCCGCCCGGCTCAAGACCAGGTACATCGAAGAGATCCGGCCTGCGCTCGTCGAGCGCTTCGGCTACTCGACGCCGATGCAGGCCCCGCGGATCGAGAAGGTCACCGTGAACATGGGCGTCGGCGACGCCAAGCAGGATTCCAAGGTGCTGGAGGCGGCGACCGATCAGCTGGCCACGATCACCGGCCAGCGCCCGAATGTCCGCCGGGCCCGCAAGTCGATCGCACAGTTCAAGGTGCGCGACGGCATGCCCGTGGGCGTCGCGGTGACACTCCGCAACGAGCGCGGATACGAGTTCCTTGATCGGCTCATGTCGATCGCGATTCCCCGAATCCGCGACTTCCGCGGGCTCAATCCGCGCTCGTTCGACGGGCGCGGCAACTACTCGATGGGCGTGCGCGAGCAGATCATCTTCCCCGAGGTCGACTACGACGAGGTCGACCAGGTGCGCGGACTTGACATAACGATTACCACGACGGCCGCCAGCGACGAGGAAGCGTTTGTGCTGCTCGCCGCGCTTGGCATGCCGTTTGCCAGAGACAACCGTCCACAGGCGGCGACCACGGAGAACTAGGAGCACATGGCCAAGGTTTCACAGAGGGTCCGCCAGCAGCGGACGCCCAAGTACAAGACCCGCGGCTACACGCGCTGCCGCCGCTGCGGCCGGGCGCGGGCCGTCTATCGCAAGTTCGGCGTCTGCCGGATCTGCCTGCGCGAGCTCGCTCACAACGGCTACGTCCCCGGTATGACGAAGTCGAGTTGGTAGCCATATGTCGATGACCGACCCGATCTCCGACTTCCTCACGCGCCTGCGCAACGCCGCCAGCGCGCAGCACCAGGATGTCGAGATTCCTTCATCGAAGCTCAAGCGCGAGCTGGCCCGCATCCTCAAGGAGCAGGGCTACATCGAGGGCTACGAGATCAGTCCTCCTCGACCCGACCGGCCCGGTGAACGGATCACGATCACGCTCAAGTACAACGACGACCGCAAGCCCACGATCGCAGGGATCGAGCGCGTCTCACGCCCCGGCCGACGCACGTACGTCGATAGTGCGCACATCCCTCGCATTCAGGGCGGTATGGGCACAGCCATCATCTCGACCTCCCGGGGTGTGATGACCGGGCACGAAGCGCGCCAGCAGGGCGTCGGCGGAGAGGTCGTAGCTAAGGTCTGGTAGGCGATGTCTCGAATCGGTAAGCAACCAATTCCCGTCCCCGCGGGCGTGACGATCGCCATCGAGCCCGAGCGCGTGACCGTCAACGGCCCCAAGGGCGAGCTGTCCGAGCACGTCCACCGCGACATCAAGGTCGAGCATGTGGACGATCAGGTGCTGGTCACGCGACCCACCGATCGTGGCGAGCACCGAGCGCTGCATGGCCTCACCCGCACGCTGGTGGCCAACATGGTCCAGGGTGTGACCGACGGCTTCGAGAAACGGCTCGAGATTCAGGGCGTCGGCTATCGCGCACAGCTGCGCGGACGCGACCTGGAGCTGGCTCTTGGCTACTCGCACCCGGTGTCGATCAGAGCGCCGGACGGCATCGAGTTCGAGGTGCCGCAGCCGACCCGAATCGTGATCCGCGGCGCGTCCAAGCAGCGTGTTGGCGAGGTTGCGGCCAACATCCGCAAGCAGCGCAAGCCCGAGCCCTACAAGGGCAAGGGGATCCGCTACGAGGGCGAGTACGTGGCGAGAAAGGTTGGGAAGCGGGCATGACCGTCAGGACTGCGCCGGCGCGCCGGTTGAAGCGGCGCCGCCGCGTTCGGGCCAAGATCCGCGGCAGCGCCGATCGCCCCCGGATCTCGGTATTCCGTTCCAATCGCGGCATCTTCGCCCAGCTGATCGATGATGACAGCGGACGTACGCTGGCGGCCGTCAACTGGACCGAGGCCGATCTGCGCGGGCTGGGGCCGATGGAGCAGGCAACCCGTGCCGGCACGCTGCTGGCGGAGCGGGCCAAGGCCGCCGGCGTGCAGAACGCCGTGTTCGACCGCGGCGGCTACCAGTACCACGGACGCGTCAAGGCACTGGCTGACGGGGCCCGCGAGGCCGGGCTGACTTTCTGAGGTCGCCGAGCCGCTACTCTGGATCAGCCCATGCCAACTCGTGATCGCACAGTTTCCGCCGCCGGCCTCGACCTCCAGGAGCGCGTTGTCGAGATCAACCGCGTGGCCAAGGTCGTCAAGGGCGGCCGTCGCTTCTCGTTCACCGCGCTGGTTGTCGTCGGCGACGAGCGCGAGGTCGTGGGCATCGGCTACGGCAAGGCCAACGAGGTGCCTGTCGCCATCCAGAAGGGCGTCGAGCGGGCCAAGAAGAATCTCTACCGCGTGCCCAAGCACGGCTCGACGATCACCCACCAGACCACGGGCGTGTTCGGCGCGGGCCGAGTCCTCCTGAAGCCCGCCTCGCCCGGTACCGGCGTGATCGCCGGCGGAGGCGTGCGCGCGGTCCTCGAGCTGGCGGGAATCAACGACATCCTGTCCAAGAGCCTCGGCTCGCAGAACCCCATCAATCTGGTCAAGGCCACGATGGCCGGGCTCGAGTCCCTGCGGACGCCCGACGAGGTTGCCGACATCCGGGGTCTTTCCGTCAATCAGGTGCTTGGGCTGACGTCGGAGCCCGCCTCCGGCGCCCCCGACGCGGCCGAGGCTGAACCGGCGCGTGAGGTCCCGCGCACCTCCAACGGCAGCGCCGTCGACCGCGGGTCGACGCGAGGGACCTCAGCCGCGGCATCAGCCTCGCCGGAGCCTGACGAAGCCACCTCATGAGCACCCTGACGATCACGCAGCGGCGCTCTCGCAACGGAGCGGATAGGAGTCAGATCGACACGCTGCGCTCGCTCGGTTTGCGGAGGATTGGCCATAGCGTGGAACGGCCCGATTCTCCGCAGTTGCGCGGGATGCTTCACAAGGTTCGGCATCTGGTGGAGGTCTCGGAAGATGCCTGAGTCCGAGCGGGTCGGTCTGCACAACCTGAAGCCGGCGCCTGGGTCGCGGCGGCCGCGCAAGCGCGTGGGACGCGGTGAGGGCTCCGGTACGGGCAAGACGGCCGGCCGCGGGCAGAAGGGCTGGGGCGCGCGGTCTGGCGCCAAGCGCCGGTTCCGCTTCGAGGGCGGCCAGAACCCGATCCACATGCGGATGCGCAAGCTGCGCGGCCCGCACATGAAGAAGTCGATGCCGTTCGAGCCCTTCCGCACCGCGACGCAGCCGGTCAACCTGATCGATCTCGAGGCCCGGTTCGAGACGGGCGAGGCGGCCACCCTGGACGCGATGAAGGCGCGTGGGCTGGCCACGCGTAAGCACGTTCCGGTCAAGGTCTTGGCCAAGGGCTCGATCTCGAAGCCGCTGACCGTGCACGCGCACGCGTTCAGCAAGGCCGCGCGCGAGCAGATCGAGGCCGCCGGCGGCACCTGTCAGCTCGAGGTCACCACGGAGCCGGCAGCGGAGGACTGAGGCGATGGTCTCCACAATCCTCGGGGCGTTCAGGGTTGGCGAGATCCGCAACAAGATCCTGTTCACCGCGGCGATCCTGGCGCTGTACCGGCTGGGCACGCACATCCCGGCGCCCGGCATCAGCTCCTCGGCCGTGGCGGCGATCCAGTCGAACTTCGGCGGCAGCAACATCCTCGGTCTGCTCAACCTGTTCTCCGGCGGCGGCCTGGGGCGGATTGCCATCTTCGCCCTCGGGATCATGCCCTACATCACCGCGTCGATCATCCTGCAGCTCCTGCAGGTCGTCGTGCCCTCGCTGGAGAAGCTCTCCAAGGAAGGCGAGGTCGGCCAGACCCGGATCACCCAGTACACGCGCTACCTGACCGTCGGGCTCGCCTTCGCCCAGTCGATCGGCTACGTGTTCCTGTTCAAGAGCTTTGAGAAGCAGGCCGGCCAGACGCTGATCCCCAACTTCAGCCTGGCCAAGGTCCTGCTCATCGTGATCTCACTGACGGCGGGCACCGTGCTGTTGATGTGGATGGGCGAGCTGATCACGCAACGGGGGATCGGCAACGGCATCTCCCTGCTGATCTTCGCCAGCATCGTGTCCCGGATTCCGCACGGAATCCAGGCGTGGTGGACCAACCCCGACCAGGTGTTCCGTGTCGTGATGCCGTTTATCGCCATCGGCGTGGTGGCGGCGATCGTCTTTGTTCAGGAGGGGCAACGCCGCATTCCGATCCAGTACGCCAAACGCGTGATAGGGCGACGAATGACCCAGGGCGGGCAGACGTACCTGCCCCTGCGCGTGAACATGGCCGGCGTGATTCCGGTCATCTTCGCGGCCAGCGTGATGGCGATCCCGCCAACGATCGGGCAGCTGATCGGGCAGAACCGTGACAACTTCGCCACCCACCTGGCCGACTTCTTCAACCCGCAGAGCTGGCACTACGTGCTCGGCGAGAGCCTCTTCATCATTCTTTTCACGTACTTCTATACCGCGGTGACATTCAATCCCGTCGATCAGGCCGACAACCTGAAGAAGTACGGAGGGTTCATCCCGGGGGTGAGGCCAGGCAGACCGACGGCCGAATTCCTGGATCGGATCCTTGCTCGGTTGACGTTCCCGGGAGCGTTGTTCCTGGCCGCGATCGCCGCGCTGCCGACCGTCCTCATCAATCAAACCAATGCGAACTTCTTCTTCGGGGGGACATCGATTCTAATTGTCATCGGTGTCGCGCTCGACACGATGAAACAGCTCGAGGCGCAGTTGATGATGCGCAACTACGAGGGCTTCTTGAAATAGCTGCCCCCGCTAAAGGAAAGGACTCCTTGGGCATGAACTTGTTCGCCGGCATCGTCCGCCCGTTGTCAGTACGCCGAGCCGCGGTGCTCGCGCTGGTGGCGGCCGTCGCGGTAGTGGCTGCTCCGCGGGCGGCGCAGGCGCGCATCGCTCATCTGACGGTGGCGGTCAGCGGGAAGGGCCGTGCCGTGCCGCCGGCGTTTCTGGGTCTGTCGGTCGAGTACAGCGAGCTCGACCGATACATGAGCACCGGCGCGGACTTCGTCCGCCTGCTGGACGTGCTCCGGCCCTCGGGCGACGACGCACGCGTCGTCCTTCGTGTGGGCGGGGAGAGCGCGGACAGCACCGTCTGGGGGTCGGACTCCTCGCAATGGATCGCTCCTGCCTACCGGCAGGGACATCCGTACGAATTGACACCGGCCTGGATGCAGCGGCTGGGGGCCCTGGTGCGGGCCGCGCGGCTGAACGTGATGCTCGACCTGAACCTTGCCGTGCATTCGCCGAAGATGGCCGCGATCGTTGCTGACGCTGCGCGGAAGGCGCTTCCTACGGGCAGCATCAAGGAGTTCGGGGTCGGTGATGAGCCCGACCTCTACCAGGATGGACTGGTCGGACTGGCCCGCTCCGATCTGGGAGGCCCGAACCAGTGGGCGTTCAGCTTCACCCCCTCCGACTATGACCTGTGGTTCGGGAACTACGTCGCCGCAGTGCGCAACGTCGTCCACGGCGCGCGGTTCGATGGGCCCGAGGTGGAGACCAAGTCCTCGTCGTGGGTCAGGAGCCTGCTCGACTCCCCGGTCGCGCGCGATCTGTCGCTGGTCACGGTGCACAGCTACCCCGCCTACGATGCTTGCCCCGGCGAGGGCGAGCCGCCCCCGAGAGCCCCCGACTACCTGAAGGACTCGGCCGCCGCCGGCCTGGCCCAATCCGAGAGCCCAATCCTCGTCCCCGCGGCCCAGGCGGGCGTGCCGGTGCGCGTCACCGAGGTCGGGACCGCTGTCTGCGGGGGAACCGAGGGAGAGAGCGACACATTCGCCACCGCGCTATGGGCCCCGGACGCTCTGTTCAACATGGTCGCCGAGGGGATCTCCGGCGTCAACATCCACGTGCGCGGCAACGGGTTCCCGAACACCGCTCTCATGTACGGGCCGCAGGGGATCTATCCCGAGCCCCTGTTCTATGGGCTGGCGACATTCGTCCGCACGCTCGGACCGGGGGCGCGACTGATGAACGTGTCCCGCAGCCAGGGGTCCCGTGCGCTGAAGGTGTGGGTCGTGCACCGCAGTGACGGCACGCACCGCGTGCTCTATATCAACAAGTCGAGCCAGCCGGTTTCGGTCAGGCTGCGCTTCCGTTCGAAGCACCCAGCCTGGCTCCAGCGGCTCACCGCCCCCTCCATCTATGCCAACCAGACGGTGACCCTCGCCGGTCAGCGGCTGGGGCTGGCTGGCCGCTGGCTGGGAAAGAAGACCACGCAGCGCGTGCCCAACCGCCATCACGCCTACGAGATCCTCGTGCCGGCCGACTCCGCCGCCCTGCTCGGGGTGCCGCGACCTTAAACGCCCAGGCGCGCTGGCCGCCGCGGCCTGGTTGAGTAGGCTTATGCGTCGTGAGGAAGGGGCTTGTTGGTGGCTGTATCGTCGCCGCGCTGGTGTTCGGAGCAGGCAACGCCGCCGCAGCGATCAGGGTCACCACCACCAAGGACGAGACGATCGCGGGGGACGGCACCTGTTCGCTGCGCGAGGCGGTCCAGACGGCGTCCGGGCTCCCCAGCCCCGACTGCCCCGGCGCGGCGGCCTCGGGCGTGACGACGATCGCGCTGCCCGCCGGGCACTATCGTCTCTCGCTCGGCTCTGAGCTCGATCTCGACGGCGACATCGCGATCGTCGGCGGCAAGGGCGATCCGTCGCAGACGGTCATCGATGCGGCGCTCCACAGCCGGGCTCTGCTCACGGAGGGGACGGCGAGCCTCAGCCGCCTCACCGTCACGGGTGGTCGGGCTGCCCAACGCGGCCCGACCGGGGCGCCCGGCGGTGGGATCGACAACGTGGGGACGCTGGCTTTGAGCAACGTGGTGGTCACCGACAACGCGTCGGGCGACGTCACCGATGCCGGCGGCAACCTGAGCTTCCCCGACACCTCGTGCCCGGCCGAGGTGACGAGCGATCCCCAGCTCGGTCCGCTGCAGGACAACGGCGGGCCAACGCCGACGATGTCACTGGCGCCCAGTAGCCCGGCCATCAACCAGATCCCAGCCTCCGGTGCCGGTTGCCCGAGCACCGATCAGCGCAACGTGGTCCGACCGCAGCCGCGCCACGGAGATTGCGACATCGGCGCTTACGAGTTCGCCCGACCCGTGTGCCGGCCGCTGGCCGACGCCACGGCCATGGGCCGGGCGTTGCGCGTGTCGCTCGACTGTGGCGATCCGTCCGGGCTGGCCCTGAAGTACCGCATCGGGCGCCGTCCGACCCACGGGTCGCTGGGTACGCTCGACGCGGCGGCCGGCAAGGTCACCTACACGCCTCGGCCGGGCTTCGTCGGCAAGGACAGCTTCACCTACAGGGCCGCCAACGCCAACGGAACCGCCACCGCGCAGACGGTCACGATCACGGTGTTGCGCGTGCCGCCGGTCCTCAGCGCGGCCAGGCTGGCCAGGACCAGCTTCAGGGCGGCGTCCGGCACCCAGCTGCACTTCACGCTGTCGGCGACGGCGGCGCTCACAATCACGATCACCCACAAGAACGGCAAACCGGCCGGTGCGGTGACCTTCGCCCACGAGCCGCCGGGCCAGGACACCGTGCCGCTCAGAGGCGAGGTCGGCGAGCACCTGCTGGCTCCCGGTGCTTACCGGGCGAAGCTCGTGGCCAGCAACGCCGGCGGCCACTCCGGCGTCACCGTGCTCCCCTTCACGATCGCTCCGGCGAGCGACAGTCGTTCAGGGCGTTAGCCAGCTCGCGGCGCGACTCGATATCGAGCTTGCGGTACACGTTGCGCAGGTGGTACTCGACGGTCTTCGGGGTGACGAACAGCGACCGCCCGATCTCCCGGTTGCTGTGGCCGGCGGCGGCCAGCTCGGCGATGCGCCGCTCGCTCGGGGTCAGTGACTCAGGCCCGCTCATCAGCCGTTGCCGGCGGGGGCGGGCACCGGTGGCGGCGAGCTCGGTCCTTGCTCGTTCGTGGAGAGCATGGGCTCCGCCCTGCACCGCCAGGTCGATCGCGCGCTGGAGCGGCTCGCGCGCCTCGGCGCGGCGGTTGCCTCGCCGCAGGGCCGCCCCGAGCTCGAGTAATGCGCGAATCGTCTCCAGCCGCGGCGGAGCGGTCACCCCCAATGCCACGGTGGTGCGCAGGCGGTCGAGTCCCGCATCGCCCTCCTCGCACAGTCCCAGGATGCGACCGGCCCGGAGCTTCAGGTGCAGCGCGCCGGTGCGCTCCGCGATGGCGAACTCCTCTGCAGCGAGCTCCAGCGCGCGCCGGCGCTGGCCCAGTGCCAATGCCGCCTGGGACGCCGCAACTCGCCACGAGAGCAGGCCAAACAGGCCGACCGATGGGCTCGTGACCGGCTGGGCGGCCAGAGCATCCGCCAGTGCCTGCTCGGGTCGGGCCTCGGCCAGCCGCAGCTCCGCGCGTGCCAGCAAGCGGGCTCCGTCCTCAAGGTCGCGCGGCCCGTCGAGCGCTCCTGCGGCCGCGAGCACGTCGGCGGCGAGCCGGCGTTGGCCGGCCTCGAGCAGGCACAGGCAGTAAAACCCGGCGGCAGCGCGAGCGAATTGACCCCAGCCGGAGCGTCGAGCGTCGAGCGCCAGCTCGAGGTCGGCACACGCCTCACTGACCCGGCCCTGAGTCAGCGCCACGGCACCGCGGATGTAGCTCGCAGTGGCGAATCCGTGAGACGGGGTGCGCCAGCGCGCATCGGCCACAACCGCGTTCAGCAGCTCGTGGCATCGCTCGAGCTCGCCCGACCAGCAGATCGCCAGGGCCACCAGGCTCCAGGCCGGGCCGTCGGCAGTTTCGTACTCGAGCAGACGCCCACCATCCCATGCCCGCTCGGCCAGCTCGAGCGTCGCCTCAGCGGGCTCGCCGGCCAGCGCGCCGTGCATCGCGGCCTGGGCGAGGACCTGCCGCCGGCCATGAGTCCGCGGCCCCGGCCGCGCGCGCGCCAGCAACTGCGCCGAGCGCTCGGCCGAGCGCTCGTGGAGCTCGGGCAGCAACGCGCCGGTGGCGACAAACCCCGTCTGCAGTGCGTCGTGAATCTCCATGGCCTCCGCATCCGTCAGGCGGCCGGCCAACTCGGCCAGCCCGTCCTCGTAAGCAGCGGCCGCCTCCCGGTGGCGGCCGCGGAAATACAGTGCATGCCCTCGGTGCAGGGCCAGCTCGGCCCGCCGGCGTGGATCCACTGTGGCGGCCGCGGCCCGCTTGAGGTGCTCGGCGGCATCGGGCAATCCCGCCGTCGCCTCGGCCGTCCCCAGTTCGGCCCACAGCTCGGCTCGCTGATCCTCGGGAGCTGGCTCTTCCACGGCACGGCGCAGGTAGCGAACGGCGGAGTGCGGAGCGCCGCGGGTCATCGCGTCGTGCGCGGCGGCGCGCAACTGCCCGACCGCCCAGTCCTCGCCCTGCGCTCGGCCGTGGAGCAGGTGGGCGGCGATCAGTTCCGGGTCGGCGCCTTCGCGGGCCAAGAGCCGTGCGGCGTCGAGGTGGCGACTCGCGAGCTCGGACACGGGAACGTCGCCCGCTATCGCGTGGCGGACCAGCGGGTGCACGAAGCGAAGAGGTTCGCGCGCGAGGAGGATCTCGACAGCCGCCAGCGAGTCGGCGGCCGCCACGGCCTCTCCCACGCCCAGCCCCGCCAGCTCGGCCGCCTGCCGGAGCGGGGCATCATCGCCGAGCACGGACACGGCGCGTGCCAGCGCCGCGCCGGCGCTCCCCACGCGACCGACGCGCACGCGCAGGCTTCGGATCACTGCCGGGGGTGCGAGCGCACGGGCGCGCTTGGCCAGCTGCTGGTTGGGCAGGTCGTCCTCTCCTTGCAGCGCGATCAGCAGCTCCCGCACATAGAACGGATTGCCCGACGTCGCATCGCGGCAGGCGTCGATGACCGCGTCGTCGGCTCGCTCGCCGAACACCTGCCGGGCCAGTTCGCCCACCGACTCGTCGCTGAGCGCTGAGAGCGTGTGCACCGTCACGCGCGGATGATTCGCGATGCGGTCGAGCGCCTCGGTCGAGGAAATGCCCGGCGCGGGACGGCGCGTCATCACCAGGGCCAGCGGGAGCTCCTCGAGGCGGTGCAGCACGTACAGCACGAACTCGAGCGAGGCCGTATCGCACCAATGCAGATCGTCCAGCGCGATCAGTGCCGGGTGTCCCTCACGGTCCGCGGCCAACACGTTGAACAGGCCGTGAGTGCTGAGCGTGGCCTCGCGCGCGTTCGTGCTCAGAAGCCGCAGTCGGGCATTCAACAGTCCCGCTGCAACTCCGTACGCGATCTCGCGCTCCAGTTCGGCGCCGGCGGCCCGCAGTACGCGCATCCGACGCGCCCGCGCGCCGTCGAGCACCGCCTCATGTAGCCGAGTCTTGCCCATGCCGGCGTGGCCCTCGATCAGCAGCGCCCGGCCGCCGCCCCCCATCGCCACGTCGAGCACCTCGTCAATCAGGCGCAGCGCCGTTTCGCGCTCGAGTAACCCGCTTCTTCCTCGTAGCGCCCTCCCGCGACGGTCGGGCGTCTCCTGCACCGGCATTGGCCTCATTTACCCAGATAATGGTGTTTTGATGAGCCGAGTCTAAGGACGGCAACCGTGCCGTGCGCCGCCCAAATCCTGGGGTGGCTGCCTGGTGCGAAGTGCGGCCTCGAGGGTGATGCTTCCACCCGTGGACCGAACGATCACCTACGTGTATCTGATGATCGAGCATTCCTCTGTTCCGATCCAGGGGTCGGTTTCGGTAGGAGGCGAGAGTGCGCGGGTGTTCAGTGGCTGGATCGAGCTGGCCGGCGTGATCGAGCAGGCACGGCTGGGGGCCGCGTACCGACCGGCTGGCCTCGACTCCCCCGGGGACGGTGGGGGGTCGAAAAGTCTGGGGTCGATCCCTGGGGTGAAGAAGCAACTCGACCTCTAGGCTGCCGGTCACCGCTTGAGTCGTACTAGGGGGCTCGGGCGCGACGTAGACCACGGTAGGGCAGGGGCACGACCGGGGGCGAGCGAGTGGGGGCGCAGGCACAGGACGGGAAGGGCCGGCACGGAAGCCGGCCCGGTGTCTGAGACCAAGGCATCCACCGAGGCGGTAGCTGGACCGATACAGTGACGTCTCGTGTCGGAGTTAGACCTGATTCTGTTTGGCCCGCCCGGAGCGGGGAAAGGCACGCAGGCCGACCGCCTGCGCGACGACTTCCAGCTGCCGTTCATCTCCACCGGGGACATGCTCCGGTCAAACGTCAGGGATGGCACCGAGCTTGGCCAGGAGGCGCAGCAGTACATGGATGCCGGCGAGCTGGTGCCCGATCAGCTGATTCTGGCCATGGCCGCGAACCGCCTGCAGGAGGAGGACGCGCGCGACGGTTTCATCCTCGACGGGTTCCCGCGGACGATCGCTCAGGCCGAGGCCCTCGACAAACAGCTGTCGGGACTCGGACGCCGGGTGACCGCGGCGCTGCTGATCGACGTCCCCGACGAGGAAGTCATCCGCCGACTGTCAGGCCGGCGCGTGTGCGTGAAGTCGGGCCACAACTATCACGTCGAGTTCGACCCGCCCAAGCGCGAGGGAGTCTGTGATCAGGACGGCTCGCGACTGACCCAGCGCGACGACGATAAGCCCGACGTGATCGCCAACCGTCTGCGCGTCTACCACGAGCAGACCGAGCCCCTGATCGACTACTACGACAAGCAGGGATTGATGCGACGGATCGACGGGACCCGGGCTCCCGCCGAGGTGAACGATCACATCCGGGCGGTGATCGCGACCCTGAGGCTCGAAGAGGACGTGTGAGGCGGGCGTGATCATCAAGAAGACACCCGAGGAGATCGACTGCATGGCCGCGGCCGGAGCGATCCTGGTCCGGACGATGAACCTCCTGGCCGGCAAGATCCGGCCCGGCGTCACCACGCTCGAACTCGACCAGGCGGCGGAGAGGTTCATCCGCTCGCAGGGCGCCGAGCCCGCCTTCAAGGGCTACCGCGGCTTTCCGGGTTCGATCTGCGCCTCGCCCAACTCGATGATCGTGCACGGAATCCCCGGCCCCTACAAGGTGGACCGTGGCGACATCCTGTCGGTTGACATCGGAGTGATCCTCGACGGCTGGGTGGCTGACGGCGCGCGTACGTTTCCCGTCGGCGCGATCAGTCCGGTGGCGCGCAAACTGCTTGCCGTCACTGAGGAATCCCTGTTCGTGGCCGTCGAGCAGTGCCGTGTGGGCAACCGGCTCGGTGATGTCTCCCACGCGATCCAGGAGCACGTCGAGGCGGCCGGTATGTCGATCGTGAGGACGCTCGTCGGCCATGGGATCGGTCGCAGCATGCACGAGGAGCCCCAGATCCCCAACTATGGCAGTCCGGGGACCGGAATTCCGTTGGAGGAAGGCATGGTTCTCGCCGTCGAGCCGATGGTCACCGCCGGGCGCCATGCCGTGCGCATCGGCGAGGATCACTGGGCGATCTACTCACAGGACGGCTCGCTGGCGGCCCATTTCGAGTTCACGATCGCCATCGCCGCCGCGGGCCCCAGAATCCTCACTCCGTGGCACGAGGCCGGCAACGGCTTGGCCGCGGCCTGAAAAGACCTCCCTGCTAATATCGCCCGTTGGCGCTCGTGGCGCGACGTTGGCGCTGCGTGCGGTTCTCAGCGCGGTAGCGGCGGCCTGAAGCGGTCTCCAGAGCCGGGCTGAGAGAACTAATGGAATCACTCACGAGAGCGAACGAGCGTGAAAGTACGACCCTCGGTCAAGCCGATGTGCGAAAAGTGCAAGATCATCCGCCGTCAGGGGCGGGTGCTCGTGATCTGCTCAAATCCGCGACACAAGCAGCGGCAGGGCTAGATGGCACGGATCGCCGGAGTCAATATCCCCCTCAACAAGCGGGTCGAGATCGGCCTCACATACATCTACGGTATCGGGCGCTCGAGGTCCAATGAGGTGCTGGCCAAGGTCGACGTTTCGCCGGACACGTACGTGCGCGACCTCACCGACGATGAGGTTGTGAAGCTGCGCGAGGCGATCGACAGCTCGCTCACCGTCGAGGGCGACCTTCGCCGGGAGCGCTCTCAGAACGTCAAGCGGCTACAGGAGATCGGTTCCTACCGTGGACTGCGCCACCGCCGCGGCCTGCCCGTTCGCGGTCAGAACACAAAGACCAACGCGCGCACGCGCAAGGGCCCCAAGCGCATGCAGGTGGCCGGAAAGAAGAAGGCGGCTAAGAAGTAATGCCCGCCCCACGTAGACCGCAGCGTGGCCGCCGACGGGTCCGCAAGAACATCCCGATCGGCCAGGCCCACATCAAGACTTCGTTCAACAACACGATCGTGTCGCTGACCGATCGCGAAGGCAACGTGATCGCCTGGGAGTCGGCCGGCGGCGCCGGCTTCAAGGGCTCGCGCAAGTCGACTCCGTTCGCCGCCCAGGTGACCGCTGACGCGGCTGCTCGCAAGGGGATCGAGCATGGGCTGCAGAAGGTCGAGGTGTTCGTCAAGGGCCCGGGATCGGGACGCGAGACGGCGATCCGCTCGCTGCAGGCCGCCGGGCTCGAGGTGACCGGGGTGAAGGATGTGACTCCGCAGGCGCACAACGGCTGCCGTCCGCGGAAGAGGAGGAGGGTGTAAGCATGGCCCGCGACACCGGACCCCAGTGCAAGCAGTGCCGCCGGGAGGGGCAGAAGCTGTTCCTCAAGGGCGAGCGCTGCCTGACCGACAAGTGCGGCGTCGAGCGCCGCTCGTATCCGCCCGGAGAGCACGGCCGCGGCCGCCAGAAGCAGAGCGAGTACCGCGTCCAGCTGCGCGAGAAGCAGAAGGCCCGCCGTTATTACGGCGTGCTCGAGAAGCAGTTCCGCAACTACTACGAGAAGGCTTCGGGTCAGCCCGGAATCACCGGCGAGAACCTTCTGCGCATGCTCGAGTGTCGCTTCGACAACGTGCTGGTCCGGCTCGGCTTTGCCGCCTCGCGCCGTCAGGCCAGGCAGCTGATCCTGCACGGCCACTGGACCGTCAACGGTCGGCGGGTGAACATCCCGAGTTATCAGCTCCGTGACAACGATGTGATCGCGATCCACCCGCGCTCCACCGCGAGCCAGGTGATCCGGGACGCCACCGAGCTGACTGGCCAGGTGCCGGCATGGTTGCAGGCCGACCACGACTCACTGACGGCGAAGGTGCTTCGCAAGCCGGAGCGGCGCGAGATCGCCGCGCCCGTGCAGGAGCAGCTGATCGTCGAGCTTTACTCGAAGTAAACCCAAGCTTTCAGTCGTCCGGCCGATGGCGCCGGCCGACGATGACAGCCGCCGTGGCGGCGGCAGGAACCCCACGACGTTAGGACCCCGATGCTTGACTTCCAAGTCCCACGAATTTCCAGCGAGTCGGTCGACGACAACCGCGGCTCGTTTACGATCGAGCCGCTCGATAGGGGCTTCGGCTACACCTTTGGCAATTCTCTGCGACGCGTGCTGCTCTCGTCGCTGGCCGGCGCGGCCGTGACCAGTGTACGGATCGAGGGCGTCGCCCACGAGTTCTCGACCATCCGCGGCGTCAAGGAGGACGTCACCGACATCGTTCTCAACCTCAAGGGCGTTGTCTGCCGCATGCACAGCGATGCGACCGAGATCGAGGCGCCCCTCGTGGTCACCGGTCCCGGCGAGATCACGGCCAAGGACATCGACCTGCCCTCCGGCGTGGAGATCCTCAACCCCGACACCCACATCGCCACGCTCGAGAAGAAGACCAAGCTCGAGGTCTATCTCACCATCGGCCGCGGCCGGGGCTACCGCCCGGCGGAGGAGAACAAGTCTCCCGATCAGCCAATCGGCGTGATCCCGATCGACTCGATCTTCTCGCCTGTGCGCCGCGTGGCCTACAACGTCGAGCAGGCTCGCGTCGGCCAGAAGACCGACTTCGACAAGCTGACCCTCGACATCGAGACCGACGGTTCGATCGATCCGCCCGCCGCACTGCGCGAGGCGGCCGAGATCCTCATCTCTCAGCTGGCCATCTTCACCGATCCCGATCGGGTGACCGAGCTGCGCGCGGCCGGCGATGCCGGCGCGCTCGAGCCGGGGTTGGCGGGCGCCACCGGCGCCGGCGGCCCGGCCCGGCAGCCCAACGCGATGGACGACATCCTGATCGAGGAACTCGAGCTGGGCGTCCGTTCCTACAACTGCCTCAAGCGGGCGGGGATCCAGACCGTCGGCGATCTGGTGACCAAGACGGAGTCGGAGCTCAACGCGATCCCCAACTTCGGCAAGAAGTCGATCGACGAGGTCATCGAGACTCTGCACGCGCGCGGTCTCGGGCTCCGAGGCGAGTAAGGTCTACACCCGTCATGCGCCACCAGCGTCAGCGATATCAACTCAGCCGCAGCGCGTCGCACCGCAAGTCGCTGCTGATGAACCTCAGCAAAGAGGTCATTCAGCACGAGCGGATCCAGACCACCGAAGCCAAGGCCAAGGCGGTCAAGCCCGAGGTCGAGAAGCTGATCACGCTGGCCAAGCGCGGTGACCTCCACGCTCGCCGCCAGGCGCTGTCGGCCCTCGGTCAGGACAAGTTCAGCGTGTACAAGCTGTTCGAGGAGATCGCCCCCCGGTACTCGGAGCGGCCCGGTGGCTACACGCGGATCCTGAAGCTCGGGCCGCGGCGGTCGGACTCGACGGAGATGGTCTTCCTCGAGCTGGTGTAGGGGCGGCCGGCCTCGGGGTGGTTTCCCGGCTGGTTCTGGAGTACGACGGGCGCGAATTCGCCGGCTGGGCCGCCCAGCCCGGCGAACGGACGGTGCAGGCCGAGGTCGAGCGGGCGCTGTGCGTCCTTCTGCGCGCCGACGCGGTGGCGCTGACGGTGGCCGGCCGGACCGACGCCGGCGTCCACGCGCTCGGCCAGGTGGCCAGCTACGAGCGCGAGCCGGTCCCCCTCGCGGGTCTCAACGCGCTGCTGCCCGACGACATCGCCGCGCTGGAGTGCCTCGCCGCGCCCGACGGCTTCAACGCCCGCTTCGACGCCACCAGCCGCGCATACACCTATCTGCTGCTGAATCGCCCCGGCCGCAGCGCGCTCCAGCGGGGGCGAGCGCTCCACTGGCCTCATGTGATCGATATCGGAGCCCTCGATGCCTGCGCGGCGGCGCTCGTCGGCGTGCATGACTTCACGGCATTCACGCCGACGGAGACCGATCATGTGCGCTTTTCGCGCGAGGTGTTCGGGGCGTTCTGGAGGACCGCCAGCTCGGAGGGACTGGTCGAGTTCTGGATCGAGGCCGATTCGTTCATGCGTCACATGAACCGCGTACTCGTGGGCACGATGCTCGAGGTATCGGGTGGGCGGCGATCGCTCGAGTCGTTCGTGGCGCTGTTAGACGGCGCGC
Organism: uncultured Solirubrobacterales bacterium; assembly: GCA_963749545.1. Taxonomy (GTDB): domain Bacteria; phylum Actinomycetota; class Thermoleophilia; order Solirubrobacterales; family Solirubrobacteraceae; genus Palsa-465. The sequence continues at coordinate 30,021 of CAVVNG010000013.1, read as the reverse complement.
CGCGGTCGGCGGCGGGGCCGACCGCGTCCGCCCACGGGCTGTATCTGGCCGGGGTCGGGTATGGCGGAGAGCGAGTGCTCGGTTCCTGACCACGGTGGCGCTCCGGTTCGCGACTGGGGTGGCGCCCCTCCAGGGTGCAACAACTTCGTAACGAAGGGGGTGGAGCGAGGGGTGTTGTGGCCTTTAACAGTCATGACCCCTTCACCAAGCCCCGCGAAACGTGACAACCCTCTTCTCGGAGCGCCACCGGGGTCACATAAGCCCCTGCCAGGGGCTTATGTGACCAAGGTTGTCTCGGAGCGGGACCTTCGTCACTTTGTCCGGGCGAAGGGGGCTGGAGATGAAGCCGTCGCGTGGGTTGTGGCCCAGCAGCTTGGGCTCATCACCGTCACGCAGCTTCAGCTGGCCGGGATCGGTCGGCGCGCGATCGAGTCCCGCGCGGAGAGGAGCCTCATCCATCGCATGTACCGCGGCGTGTATCTCGTCGGCAATCCGATCCCGCTTCCCGGCGCCCGTGAGCTCGGGGCCGTCCTGGCCTGCGGACCTGGCTCCCTGGTCAGCCACGCGTCGGCGGCGGCCCTGTGGGGTCTCACGCCCACGCCGACCGGGGATCTGGCGCTCACCGTCGTCGGGCGCAACTGCCGGAGCCGACGAGACATTACGGTCCATCGCGTATCCCAACTCGCCACCGCGGACCGCGCCACCCGGCACGGCATCCCGCTCAGCGGCCCAGCCCGTACGCTGATCGACTTTGCCGCCACCGCGACCGGCTACGAGCTCGACCACGCGCTGGGCGAGGCCCGGCTCCAGCGGCTCGTCGACGACGGAGATCTCGCCCGGGCCCTGAATCGCGCCGGCAATCGTGCCGGCGTGGCCCGCCTCCGGGCGGTTATCGCTGGGGAGGACGAGTCCGGGTACACGCGTCTGGAGGCCGAACGGCGGATGCGGCAGCTGATCGCGCAGGCGCGGCTGCCGCGTCCGCGGTACAACGTGATCGTCGACGGGTGGGAGGCCGACTGTCTGTGGCCGGATCAGCGCCTGATCCTCGAGGTCGACGGCTACAGGTTCCATGGCCATCGAGGCGCGTTCGAGCGCGACCGGCGCAAGGACATGGCCCTCGTGGCCGCCGGATACCGCGTGATCCGGGTGACGTGGAAGCAGCTGGTGAACGAGCCGATGGTCGTCGCCGCCCTGGTGGCCGCCGCACTCGCCGTCAGCCGCCACCCCGGATAGCATCAAAAGCGGTGCGTGTCCTGCTCACCAATGACGACGGAATCGAGGCCGCCGGGCTCCAGGCACTTCGTCGTGCGCTTCTGACCCTCCCTGGGATCGAGCTCGCCGTCATCGCTCCCGACGGCAACCGCTCGGCGATCGCGCGGGGGATCACCACGCGCCGCCCGCTGTGGGTGCAGGAGGTGACGTTTCCCGACGGAACCGTCGGCTTCGCCACCGACGGAACCCCGGTTGACTGCGTACGCCTGGCCAGGCTGGGGCTGATCGAGGACTTCGAGGCCGAACTCGTTGTCTCAGGCATCAACCACGGCTGGAATCTCGGCGACGACATCACCTACTCGGGCACGGTGGCGGCGGCGCTGGAGGCGATCGTCCTCGGCTTGCCGGGAATCGCCGTATCCCAGCAGTCGCCCTCGCTCGAGCAGGACTTCGGCCACGGATCGGGGTTCAACTTTGACGCCGCGGCCAGATTCACGGCCCGGCTGGTGGCCGACCTGGAGGCTGTGCCGCTTCCCTCCGGCACCCTGCTTAACATCAACGTCCCCGGCGTCGAGCCGACGGGGGTCGAGGTCGGGCGGTTGGGCAAGCGCGTCTATCACGACGAGCTGGCGCTCATTGACAGGGGAGCCGACGGCCGCCGGCTGTATCGCATCTATGGCGACGCGAGCTTCGAGCAGGAGGAGACCGACACCGATCTGGCGGCGGTGGCGCGGGGCAAGATCGCGCTCACCCCGATCCACTTCGACCTCACCGACCGCGAAGGGCTCGATGCCCTGCAGCAGCACGATCTGACCAGGCTGATCGCGCCGGCGGCCAGCGAGGTCGAGGGATGAGCGCGGCGCGGAGCACGGCCAAGACTTCCGATCCGGACCAGCGCGCGGCGGAGCTGCGCAAGCAACTCGACCACCACGGCTACCGCTACTACGTGCTCGACGATCCGGAGATCGGCGATGATCAGTACGACGCGCTGATCGACGAGCTGCGGGCGATCGAGGCGGAGCATCCCGAGCTGGTCACGCCCGATTCGCCGACGCAGCGCACCGGCGGCGAGCCGGTGAGCGATCTCGTCAAGGTCCGCCATCCGCAGCCGATGCTGTCGCTGGCCAACGCGCGCAGTGCTGACGAGCTGCGCGCCTGGATCGCGCGCATGCGCAACCACCTCGCGCGCGAGGGAATCGAGGATCCGGACTTCGAGTATGTGGTCGAGCCGAAGATCGACGGTTTGGCGATCTCGCTGATCTACCGCAACGGCATGTTCGAGCGGGGCGCCACGCGCGGCAACGGGGAGATCGGCGAGGACGTGACCCACAACCTGCGGACGATCCCAGGGATCCCGCTCAAGCTCGACATGGCGGACCCACCGGCGATGGTCGAGGTCCGCGGCGAGGCGTACATGGCGCTGCCGGACTTCGCCAAGCTCAACGAGCGGCGGGCCGAGGCCGGACTGTCGACGTTCATGAACCCGCGCAACTCGGCAGCGGGGACGATCCGCCAGCTCGATCCCAGGCTCGCCGCCGACCGGCCCCTGTCGTTCTGGGCCTACGCGATCGGTGCCACCGAGGGCATCAGCTTCGACGCGCATTGGGATGCCCTCGCGTGGCTGCGCGAGCACCGCTTCCCGGTGCATCCCGACGTCGAGATGCTCACCACCGAGGACGAGGTCGTGGCTCGATGCAAGGGTTGGGAGGAGCGTCGCGGCTCGCTCGACTTCGAGATCGATGGCGCCGTGATCAAGGTCAACACGGTCGAGCTCCAGCGCCGCCTGGGCGTGGTCGGCCGCGAACCGCGGTGGGCGATCGCCTGGAAGTTCCCGCCGACCACCGCGGTCACGAAACTCAACGACATCGGCTGGAATCCGGGTAAGTTCGGAGACCTGCACCCCTTCGCGATGCTCGAGCCGGTGCATGTCGGAGGCGTCACGATCAAGCAGGCCACCCTGCACAACGAGGAGGATCTGGCGCGCAAGGACATCCGCATTGGCGAGGACGTGATCGTGCTGCGGGCGGGTGATGTGATCCCGCAGGTGCTCTCACCCGCGCCGCACGTGGCCGAGCGCAAGGACCGGCCGTCGGCGCCGCACCCGCCCGCCAGGTGCCCGGTCTGCGACACGGCCACGGTGAAGCCGGAGGGGTCAGTGTTCACGCGCTGCCCGAACCTGGTCTGCCCCGGCCGGCGCTGGCAGCTCCTCACGCACTTCGTCGGCGCGATGGACATAGACGGCCTGGGCGAGAAGCAGGTGACCCTGTTCATGGATCTCGGCTGGGTCAGGACCGCGGCCGACTTCTACCGGATCACGGCCGAGCAGGTGGCCGAGCAGAACGGGTTCGGGCAGGTGTCGGCCGACAAGCTCGTACGCGCGCTCGAGTCCTCCAAGCAGCAGCCGTTCGGCCGCGTGCTGTTCGCGATCGGGATCGAGGAGGTGGGCTATGTGACCGGGCGCAACCTGGCCGCCCACTTCCGCACGGTCGACGCGCTGCTGGCGGCGGATCCCGAGGAGATCGAGGAGACACAGGGTGTTGGACCAAAGATGGCGGCCCTGATCCACGACCAGCTGGCCGATCCACAGATGCGCGAGCTGATCGCCGATCTCCAGGCCCAGGGGCTCCAGTTCGAGGAGGCGGGTCCACCACCGGGCGAGGGCAAGCTGGTCGGCCAGACGTTCGTGCTCACGGGGACGCTCCCGACACTGACTCGCGAGGAGGCGACGGAGCGGATCGTCGCCGCGGGCGGCAAGGTCACGGGCTCGGTGTCGAAGAAGACCGCCTACGTGGTGGCGGGAGACAGTCCAGGTTCCAAGCTGGCCAATGCCGAGCGGCTGGGGGTGCCGGTGCTCGATGAAGACGGCCTGCGGGTGCTGCTCGGGCGCAATGGCGGCTGACCCTCAGCCGTCGTAACGCGCCACGGCCACGCCCATCTTGTCCTCGATGGCGTGGCCGGCGTCGGCATTGCCGAGTCCGTTCATGAGAAAGGCGAAGGCGAGCAGGTGGTCGTCCTTGCCCGTGCAGTAGCCGACCAGGTTGGCGACGTCGCTCAGCGTGCCCGTCTTGCCGTGGCAGTTGCCCACGGCGCGCGTGCCGAGCATCTCGCCGGCCATCGTTCCCGTCTCTCCCGCCACAGCCAACGAGTTGACAAACGGGCGGCTGTTGCGCATGGCACGCAGCAGCGTGACCACGTCCCGCGGCGAGGTCGCGTCGTTGCGCGACAGTCCGGCGCCGTCATCGAGTTTGGGATGGATCCCGAAGCTCGCGGCCATCTGCTGGCGCACCACGCGCGCGCCCGCCGCCGTAGTGCCGGCGCCAGCAAATCCGGCTCCGATTCCCTTGAGCAGCATCTCGGCGAAGTAGTTGTCCGAGGGCGCATTGGTCAGCCGGATCAACGTCGAGATGGTGGGCGAGTGCACGACGGCCAGTAGCTTGGCCCGGGTGGGGGTGGTGCCGGTGAAGACCCGTACGTGGCGGGCGACCGTGACCTGGTCCGAGCGCAGCGCGTGCACGAACTGCTTGGTCGCGTACAGGGCGGGGCGGGGCACGAACGACAGCCCCTCCGGGTCGGCGAAGCCGCGGTTGTAGGCCAGCGCGCTTAGCTCCCCCTCGACGTAGCCGCTGATCTGATAGCCGGTCGCTGGCGTGCCACGCAGCGAATCGAAATACGACTCGTCGCCGACGATGTGACCCGCCACCGAGCGGATCCCCTGGCGCCGGACCAGCCGGCCGACCAGCTGGCCCATCGTCGCGCCCGTACCGTAAGCCTGGTGATCGAAGGCGACCGACCCGAACGTTGGATCACCGCCTCCCTTCAGGAACAGCGTTCCGTGCCAGGCGCCCCCGGAGCGCAGTGTCCCGACCCCGAACACGCGAGTGCTCAGCCTCGCTCCCGGCCCGAAGCGAAACAGCGCCGTGGACGTCGTATATAGCTTTTCCACCGATGCCGGCAGCCTCGCGACCGAGGCGTGCGAGGCAAACAGCGTCCTGCCCGCGGTCAGATCGACGACGTACGCGCCGTCGTGGCCGCCGGCCTGTCGCAGGTATTTCGACAGCGCTCGATCCAACCTGCGCTGGGCCGGGGCCGGCTTGGCCACCGAGATCGAGGGGCCGGCGAGCAGCGCTACGACTGCGGCCAGCGTGGCAACAAACCGCCCCATCGAGCGTATATAACCGATCAGGGCGGCGAAAGCTGCGCTTGGGATGAGTTCCGGCTTACAATCGGAGGGCTAATGGGCAAGGTTGTCAAGCTCGAGACTGGGGCGCCCGAGCGGGCGACCACCGGATCTGACGAGTCCCCGGGGCGCAGCCGCCCCAAGCGGTCAAAATCCGCGCTGGTCCTCGGCGGCGGCGGTTTCACCGGAGGCGTGTATGAGATCGGGGCTCTCCGGGCGCTGGATCTCCTCTCGGTCAACCGCACCGTTAATCAGTTCGACGTGTACGTCGGCACCAGCGCCGGGGCGTTCGTCGCCTCGGCCGTGGCCAACGGGGTCACGCCGGAGGAGATGATGCGGGTGATCGTCGAGCAGGTGCCGTCACCGTTCCCCGACGCTCGGGTCAGCTCGCTGCTCCGCCCCAACTACGCCGAATTTGTGACCAAGGGGCTATTGCTCCCGCTGCGGCTGGTCAGCCTCGTGCGTACCCTGATCCGCGACCTCGGTGAGGTCTCGGCGGTCGACATCGCCGTCGGGCTGGCCGAGGTGCTGCCGTCGGGGCTGTACTCGAGCGATGGGATCGAGCGCTACGTGCGCACGATCCTGTCCGATCCCGACCGAACCGACGACTTCCGCCTGCTGTCGAACGAGCTGTATCTCGCCGCCACCGACCTCGACACCTGCGAGCGAATCGTGTTCGGCGCCGAGGATTGGGACGACGTGCCGATCTCCAAAGCGGTCAGCGCGTCGACCGCGCTGCCGATGATGTACAAACCGGTCAAGGTCAAGGATCGCGAGCTGATCGACGGCGGCATCCTGTCGACGACCAACCTCGACATCGCGGTTGAGGCCGGGGCGAAGTTCATCGTCGTGGTCAACCCCCTGGTGCCGTTCGTCAACGACTTCGACCAGGCGATCCCGACCAGCACCGGCTCGCGGCCCCGCCGGATCTCGGAGATGGGATTCCCGCAGATCGGCTATCAGTCGTTCAAGCTGCTCGCCTATCAGCGCCTGCACGAGATGGCCCGGCGCTGGGAGGAGCGCTATCCGGGCGTCGACATCATCCTGATCGAGCCCGAGCCCAACGACGAGCTGATGTTCCAGACGAGCGTCATGAACTACAGCTCCCGGGTTGACATCGCACGCCACGGATTCCAGTCCGTGACGATAAAGCTGGCCGCGGATTACGAGCGGTTCAAGCGCATCTGCGCGCGCCATGGGATCGAGATCTCGGCCACGCGCGTGCGGAAGGTGGTCAAGCACTTCGAGGCCGAGCGCGAGAGGACCCGCGCGTGGCGCAAGATCCTCGAGCAGACCACCTCGGCCCTGCTAAGGCAGTCGGCGCAGGACTAAACCGGCCCGGCGAATGCCGGGCCATAATAAAAAGGCTAAGCGGTGGCGGCCCGCGACTTCTGCTGGCCGGCGTACTCGCGAAGGCTGGAGAGGAACAGTGTCTTGTCGATGCGACCGTTGAAGATCGGGACACCCAGCTGGACGCACTTGGAAATCACGTCTCGACGTTCGAGCCCTGCCTCCCGAGCGAGCTCACTGGGCGTCAGGTGATTGGCCATCGGTCTGGTTCCTCCTTTGCCGTTCGCTACATGGATAGGAGTATGCCGGGTCGGGCGGATGGTCTCAACGCATTATTTGGCAAATCGTCGTTTAGAACCGGCTTTTCCGGTCAACAATTGGAGCTACAGGTCTCGAATAAACGGGACAGTTCAGATGACGTTCGGCCCGGAGCGTGCATCGCGCCCGGGATAGCCCACTTAGGTCATGTCATTCGCGCTAAGCGTGACCCAACCCGCACCGGCGTGCAGCGAGCACGAGCTGGTCGCTGCCGTCCGGCAGGGAAGTGACCAGGCGTTCGAGGAGCTGTACGCCCGCTACCGACCCCGGATCGCCTCCTACATCTTCGGCATGGTCGGTGATCATGCCCGGGCCGAGGACCTCGTCCAGGAGGTCTTCATCTCCGCCCTGCGGCGCCTGCGCGAGACCGACCAGGCGATCGCCTTCAAGCCATGGATCTACGAGATCGCCAAGAACTCGTGCATCGACGAGTTCCGCCGCACGCGGCGCGTTCGGGAGGTCCCACTCGGGGCCGACAGCGACGCCGATGAAGGCGGCGAGATCGACGCGGTCCAGAGCTTGGCGACCACGGACGGCGAGCTCGAGACCAAGCAGTCGCTGGAAGACCTGCGGGGCGCCTTCTACGGCCTGTCGGAGACCCATCACAAGATCATCGTGATGCGCGAACTGGCCGGCCTCTCCTACGCCGAGATCGGCCAGCGGCTGGACATGTCTCAGGCGATGGTCGAGAGCAACCTGTTCCGCGCTCGGCGCCGGTTGACCGAGGAATACAACGAGCTGATCAGTGGACGACGCTGCGAAAGCGTCCAGACGATCATTGGCGTGGACGACCCGGCCCTGCTGGGCAAGCTCGGCGTCCGGCAACGCCGCCTTCTCGCGCGCCACCTCGCGCACTGCCAGCCCTGCCGCCGCGAGGCCCGGATGGCCGGCCTCGACAAGTCATTCTTCAAGACCCCCACCGTCATCGGCAAGATCGCCGCACTGCTGCCGTTTCCCTGGCTGCGCTGGCATCGCTCCGGCGGCGACGACGACACGCCGGCCGCGTCCGGCTCTTCACACGGCTTCTCGGCACTGTCCACGGTGCAGAACGCGGCGAGGTGGTTTGATCCGTCGGGTCCGTCGACCGGCCTCGGGCGCGCCGCGACCGCCCTCGCCGCGCTCGCGGTGGCGGCGGTCGGCGGTGGGGTGGCCACGACCGTGGCCGGCCACTCGAGCCATCCGACGCCTCGGCTCTCCACCGCCGCGGCCAGCGTCCGCAGCACCGCGTCGACGACATCCGCGACCCACACGCACCAGGCCGTCTCCGCCGGTTCGGCGTCGGCTGCTGCCCACGCGGGCGTGAAGTCGGCGGGGCATCACGCGTCGAGAATTGGAAGCGCCGCCGGTGGCGGTCGCGGCGGCAGCGGCGGCGGGGCCGGGAAGACCGGCAAGGGTGCGAAGTCGAGCACGGGCGGCCACGGCGGCGGTGGATCGGGTTCGTCCTCGAGCACCGGCTCCACGAGTTCCGGCGGCTCCGGTGGTTCAGGCAGTTCCGGCAGTTCGGGCAGTTCAGGCGCGTCGGGGTCGACCAGCCATTCGACGTCGTCGACCCACTCGGGGCCGCAGCTTCCGGTCGTCTCGCATCCCCACAGCGTGACGGTGGGAGGGGTTACCGTGACAACGCCGACGGTGACCGTGCCCACGGTGCCGCTCCCCAAGGTCCAGCTCCCCAAGGTCCAGCTCCCCAAGGTGCACGTGCCGACGGTCAGCGTGCCCAGCCCCACGAAGGTCGTCAAGAAGATCCTCGGGGGGTAGCCAGGCGCTGTCGGCCCACGCGCCTCGAGAGTTGCCAGGCGCCTTCGACCCGTGCGCGCCGCCCGCGCCGAGTTGCTGTGGTTTACTGGACACATCGGGGCGTGGCGCAGCCTGGTAGCGCGCACCGTTCGGGTCGGTGAGGTCCCCGGTTCAAATCCGGGCGCCCCGATTGATTGATTGAACCTCGCCATTCGTAGGGCTTTCATGGTGGCTGGCGCGGGCGGGAGTGGACCCTCGTGGACTCTAGGTCTAGGTATGGCGTCCAGGTGTGCGGATCCCGCCGATTTCTCAGGGATGAAGTCCCTGCATCTACGAGGGAGCTATGGATAGGACGCGGTCGCTGCTCGGTCCGGGGTACGTCCCGGTCGGCACCGATGCAGACGGCAAGAAGTCTCGGAAAGTGCGGGTTTCGCTGGCATCAGTGAAGCGGGGTTTCGTGGACCTCCCTGCCCAATCCCTGCCCAAACTCGACCTCCGGCGCCGCGCTGACCGGCTACGTCGAGCATGGGAGGCTCCATTGCGTTCTCCTTCCTCTCGTTGTGTACGAGGCTGGCGACGAGCCGGCAGGTTTGTTTGGACCAGCCGTCTCGTGCCATGCGCGGTGGGTCCGTCGGCCGCCTGTTCTACGGTCCGGCAGAGCGATTAACGCGTCAAGGGAGGAAGTTGAAATGGCGAAGGCGGCGACCGAGTTCCAAGCGAATCGCACCGCGGTGCTGCAGCTCAAGCTGAGCCTTCGCGGCGTGTCCAAGCCACCGGTCTGGCGGCGTCTGCTTGTTCGGGCGGACATGCGTCTCAGCCAAGTCCACGACGTGGTCCAGGCCGCGATGGGATGGACTGATACTCACCTACACGCGTTTTCGACCGCGTACGGGGACTATGGTCCACCCGACCCAGAACTCGATCACCGCGACGAACGCAAGGCCCGCCTCGTGGATTTCCTCGCAGAACCGGGAGATCAGATTCGTTACGCGTACGACTTCGGTGACTTCTGGGAGCACGACATCGTCCTCGAGAAGACGCTCGAGTCGGATCCAGCCCCCCGGCTTCCTGCGTGCGTCGCTGGTAACGGAGCCTGTCCGCCTGAGGACTGCGGCGGCGTGTGGGGATACGCCGACCTGCGCGACACGCTCGCCAACCCGGCCAGCGAAGAGCACGACGCGATGCTCGAGTGGCTCGGACTGGATAGCGCCGACGACTTCGACCCAGCCGCGTTCGACGTTCACGAGACCAACGAGATCGTCGGCATGGTGACCGCCTCACGACGCTGACCCTGCGGACGCGGGAAGATCCGAAGGCAACCCCGCGGGCTGTTGAGGTGGAGTCGACGTTGCCGTATCCCGGGCTCGGTGCTACACTGTCGCACATGGAGATTGGTGTTCGCGATTTGCGCAACCGGACCAGCCAGGTGATCGACGCCGTCCAAGCCGGCGAACGAGTCACGCTGACCGTCCGCGGCGAACCGGTCGCGGATATCGTCCCCCACGGCCGCCGCGCCAGGTGGCTCTCCGGCGAGCACCTTCGTGAGCAACTGCGCGCCCGAGCCGCCGATCCAGAGCTCACCGGCGAGCTCGACGAACTTGCCGGACAGACCCTGGAAGAGCTGTGACCGACCCCAGCTCGGGGCTGCTGGACACCTCGATCTTCATAGCGCGTGAGACCGAGCGATCGCTCGGCGAGCTACCCGACCACGTCGCGGTTTCCGTGATCACGATCGGCGAACTCCAGCTCGGTGTCCTGAATGCTGCCAATACTACGAGTCGTGCCCGCCGTGCCGACACGCTTGCGCTCGCTCGGACAGCCGATCCGATCCCGATTAGCGAGGCCATCATGGTCAGCTGGGCGCGACTCGTGGCGGACTGTCGAGCCGCTGGGATTCACAGCACGGTCAAGCTCACCGATGCGTTGATCGCCGCGACCGCGGTCGAGCACGGCCTCCCGGTCGTCACCCAGGACGACGACTACGAGCGAATCGCAGCGGCACACTCCCCTTTGCGGGTTGTCAGAGTCTGACCCCGGTCGGGGCAGGTGCCGCTCACCTGCCTTGAGGGCGTTGCAGGGCAGGCTGGAGGCGCGGCGCGCGCCATGCAAACTCGTGAATGCGGTCCGTGGCGGCAGCGCACCCCCGGCCGCGCATGCCGCGGTGGCTGTCGCAGGAAGGGTTCTGTCCGGGCGGCCCGATGGGATTCCGGGCATGCCCCAGAACTTCATCGAATGTGACCGTGAGCAGGCGTTCTTGATGCCGCCGTCGCTGCGGGATTGGCTGCCGTCGGATCACTTGGCGTGGTTCGTGATCGAGAGCGTCGATCGTCTCGATCTGGAAGCGTTCTACGCGGACTATCGCGCTGCGCTCCCGGGCCGCCCATACCTCAGGGCATGAGCCCCGAGTCTCCTCGAGTAGGTCGTCCAGCTCAACCGCGCTGTCAAACGGCGTCCTCACAAGAGCACCTCCGCACACGCGTGCCTTACGTTGCCAGCCGGATGGGGCTCGAGTCAGGAAGACCTCGGCGGCGAGATCACGGGCGGGGTCGGTGCCGCTGACACAGGCGAGCGCGCGCCGCTTCAGGATTCGCTCCACCTCTGAGCGCTTTTTGTCCTCGAGCGCGAGCTCTAGGAATAGTCGCTGTGCACGGACTCGGGCATGCTCGCCGAGCGCCACCGTGCGCTCCTGTCATCTGTCCGAGCCACCAGCGTGTCCGATCCCGAGAACTGCGCCCGTGCTTTCGATGGCCGCGGCCGAACGCGTCCTTGTATAGGTGCACCATCACGTTTCATCTCGAGCACAGGGCTCGCGGCCGGCGGCGCTTGCTCACCGCTCGGGCTGGTCAGCATCCCCACCACCCCTGGCCGCTGCACTACGCGCGAGCGCCTCGGTGAAGCGCCTCTGCGCGATCGCGGGTTGCGCGGCGGGAGACCGAAAGTCCTGGCGTCGCGCCGCGCGGTGTGGCGAGAAAGCAGCCCCTGGGTTTCCGTCCTCGGTTCCGGCCGACTTCACGGGCTGATGGGGGTCATATTCGGGCAGGGCGAGCTCACGCAGGTGCGCTAGTGCGCCGCGGAGGATCCGGGAAACCTGCATCTGCGAGACGCCGATCCGTTTGGCGATCTCGCTTTGGGTGAGCTCGCCATAGAAGCGCAGTTCGAGGACGCGCTGCTCACGTTCGGAGAGCTCTCTTGCCGCGGACGCGATCGTCAGGCTCGCGTCGATCTGTTCGAAGCGAGGATCGTCTTCCCCGAACGCGTCGGCCAGCGACTGCGACTCGCCATCCAGCTCGTCATGCGGCTCCTCTAGCGAGGTTGCGTGGTGCGCCGCCGCGGCCTCCAGCCCATCGAGCACCTGCTCAACGCTCACCTCCATGTACAGCGCAAGTTCGTCAGCCGTAGGTGATCGCCCGAGTCGGGGACTGATCGCTTGCTCGGCCTCCTGCACCTTGAGCGCCAGCTCCTGCGCGCCGCGGGGGACGTGAGCGGACCATCCCGTGTCGCGGAAGTAGCGCTTCAGCTCGCCTAGGATCGTCGGTACTGCAAACGAGGAGAACGCTGTCCCGCGGTCCGGGTCGAACCGGTCTATCGCTTTCAGCAGTCCGAGGCTTGCGACCTGGAGCAGATCGTCAAACGGCTCCCCGGCCCGGCCGCGATAGCGAGCGGCAAGCGTGCGAGCCAGCGGCAGGTAGCACTCGGCCAGACACTCCCGAGCGCGGGGATCATTGTCGCGTTGCCAGCGTTCGAACAACCCGCGAGTAGCCCTCTCGCGGCCAACCGCAGCTGTACTCATGACCACGTCACTCCTGGGAGGTCGCGGTCGAGCTCGGCCGCGGTCTGTCGGTTCGCGCTGGCTGGGGGATCCGCCGGGCGCCAATACGTCGCACAAGCGCGGTTCGTAAGGCCGCGCTTGGGGAGTCGTAAAACTCGAAGTGAGAATCCAGGCTCGTGAGCGCAAAGACGCGGTGCACAGCCCGCGGGCCGCGCACCAGCACGAGTTGCACGCCAGAGTCGCGCAGGTGCCGCTCCGCGCGCACCAGCAAATCAAGACCGGAGGAGTCGATGAATCTCAGCCGAGACAGGTCGATGACCACCGCCGCTTTGCCGCGCATGGCGTGATCAAGCCGCTCCTGTAGCACCGGCACGGTGGCGAGATCCAACTCGCCGCCCAGAGTCAAGACCACGCCGAGCGGATGATCGACGCGGCGTACGTCCAACCGTGCGGGCGTCGCTTCTGCCCGCGTCCCGGCCTGTACCTCGAGATCCGTCGTCACAGCGCGGTGGTCCGCCAGGTCGACGATGCGATCACCGGCAGCATCGCGAAGCAAGCCCTCATCGGTCGAGCTTTCCATCCGATCCCTCCTTAGCTCAAATGCATACAGACCTTTCTATCTACACTAGACGGACCGGTCTGTCAAGTGCGTTGCAGCCATGGTGTTTGCCACCAACTACGGCAGGCAGACGAACCGCACAGCTTTGAGCAGGCCAGACAGACCGTTGCGTATCATGGAGAAAGACCGGTCTGTTGGCTATGATTCGGTGCTGTGACAACCAGCCGAGACGCAACTCCCAGGCCGGCCGCGCGTGACCGGATCCTCGAAACGGCCTACGAGCTGTTCGGCCGCCACGGCATCCAGGCCATCGGCGTTGACGAAATCATCCGACAGGCAGGCGTCGCCAAGGCGACCTTCTACCACCACTTCCCCTCCAAGGACGATCTCGTGCTCGAGTTCCTGAACCTGCGCGAGGACCGCTGGACGCTGGCCTGGATCGACGGGGAAGCCAGGCACCGCGCCGACACCCCCGAGGAACAGTTGCTGACGATCTTCGACCTGTTCGACGAATGGTTTCATCGCGAAGACTTCGAAGCCGACTCCTTCGTCAACGTCCTGCTCGAGCTGGGCCCCACCCACCCCGCCGGCAGGGCCAGCATCGAGCACCTCGGGAACGTCCGCGCGATCATCACGCAGCTGGCCGAGGAAGCCGGCCTGCGCGCCACCGAGTCGTTCACACGCTCCTGGCACATCCTGATGAAAGGATCGATCGTTTGCGCTGCCGCAGGCGACACCGAAGCCGGCAAACGCGCCCAAGCAATGGCCAAGCTGCTGATCGAACAACACCGCTAGCCGCCCGGACCGGTAAGAACTGGACAAGCACCGCCAGCGTCGACCGTTCCCAGACCGTAGCGTGGACTGTTGGACCGGACTAGACAGGGCAGTGAGGAGGCGAGGCCGAAGAGCGCTCCCTTCACGAACGATGGGGCGTGAGGTCGCGCGGCGGAGTCCGCGCGACCGGTGCCGCATCGGGTTGATCCGGACGCGAAGCAGAAGCGAGGGCAATGAAGTCGTCGCGGCTGGCGTCTGGGGACTTGAAGATTGGTGGCGGTGCGTCCTGGATTGGCTGGGACGCAAGTGTCAGCGAGGGGAGCCTGTCATGTCTTCAGGTTCGATGATTGGTGTGAATGCGGCGGGGCGTCGGCGGTCGCCGGCGACGGTGCCGGGGTATGTCGCGGGGCGCGCGCCGCGCAACAAGGGCATGCAGTATCCGCCTGACCCGCCGCGCCCGGAGGAGATCGTGCTGGTGATGCGCCAGGCCGGCCAGGATCGCCACGGGCTACGGGTGCGTGCACTGGTCGCTGTGTTGTGGCGGGGCGGGCTGCGGATTTCTGAGGCCTTGGCGCTCAACGAGACCGATATCGACGAGCGGCGCGGGTCGCTTTTGATTCGGCATGGCAAGGGTGACAAGCGTCGCGAGGCCGGGATGGATCTGTTCGGGTTCGAGCAGCTCGTCGCGTGGTTGGCGCATCGCGTGCTGTTGCCGCCCGGACCCTTGTTCTGCGTGATTGACGGGCCCACGCGAGGGCGCAGATGGTCCGCGACCGCCGCCCGAGCCGAACTGCGCCAGCTGGCGATGGACGCTGTATGCGGCGGCGGTTCGCGCCGGCGCGCGCATGCGGTCGAGCTCGCGCGCGAAGGAGTGGCGATCAACATCATCCAGCGCCAGCTCGGGCATTACCGACCTCGGGACCACCAGCACGTACCTGCAGGGCATCAATCCCAGCGAGATCATCGACGCCGTCCGCTCACGCCGCCAGCCGACCATCTCTGCCAGCGCGGGGCTGACCCTCTGACCACCCCCACGACGATCCGCCGCCCGCTATTCCGGGCGGGCCGATGCGCTGTTCGTGCTGATCGGCGGCGGGCGCGATGGTGGCCGCGGTGGCGCTGGGCGGCAGCGTGGTGCTGGTGTCCGAGGCGGTCGTGTCGGCGTTGCTTGTGGTCACGATCCAACCGCCGAGTAGCGGGCTGTCGGGCGCTCGGTTTCTTGACTCGCTGCTGGGCGGCCTGATCGCGCTGGCCATCACGTCAGTCTTGGCGCGCAATCCTGTGCGGGCCGCCCGCCGCCCGCCGCGCGGCCGCGCTGCCGCTCGCGCAGATCGCGGCGACGCTGGAGGACATCGCCCGGGCGCTCGATCGCTCTGACCAGAAGCTGGCTGAGCGAGCGCTTACGCGCGCTCGCGCCGTGGAGCGCAACGAGTTCGAGCGCGCTGTCGCCGCGGGCCGCGAGACGCTGCAGTTGGCGCCATTCGCCGGCGCCACCCGCGCGCAGTTCGCGCGCTACGTCCGTGCTCAGGCGCAGATCGACACGGCGATCACGAGCGTTGAGACGCTCAGTCGCGCTGTCGTACGTGCGCTTCTGTTTGGCGACAACGTGCCGGCTCCGATGCCCGACGCGATCCGTGACTGTCCAGCGCAGTCCGCCGATTGGAGGAATCGCTCGACGATCCCTCCGGCGAGGTCTCGGTGCGTGAGCCCGCGCTGCGCGCGGCCGCCCAGGCGACGCTAGTGCTCGAGCAGACTGGGAACCTGTCAGTCAACGCGATCGTGGTGCAGGTTCGCGCGGCGGCAGTCGATCTGTTGCGCGGGTCCGGCGTGACGCGAGAGGAATCCGAGCGCCTCGTACGCGAGGCGGCCCGCTCGCTGACCTGAGCCACTTCCTCGTTTAGTGTCGGGGTGTGAGGCCGAGGATTCCGGTCCTGCCGGTCTGGCTCTCAGGATGAGAGGAGGCTGCTCGTCGGTCTTCAATCCCCTCGGGCAGGCGCGGGTCGAACCTCGGCGGGGATGCACGCGGGGGAAGGTTACTCGAACCGGGTTGGTCGGAGCGAGGACCGATGCCGGCTGCAGCGACCCCCGCCTTGGTCAGCGACCGTCCAGGAGCCACTCTGCTCACTCACGCGGATCAGTTGCAAACTCCCCGGCCGGCGTCAGCCGTCGACAAGCAGACCGTCAACGGGTCCGAGGAGCGCCATCGAGCGGCGCGACACGCCCGGGAGCTCTAGCAGCCGATGGGTCAGCGGTTCGCCGCGGCGTCGACGCTCGAGCTGCTCGCCGGCGATCGGACGCCACAACGCATCGACGACACGGGCCTGCTCGCCGGAGACCTCCTCGACCGAGCGCTCCAGGTGCTCGGCCCAGAGCCGCAACCGTGTCTCGCGCGCGACCGCGGGGTCGCAGGTCACGACGTTCATCTCAGTGTCGTTGAAGAACGAATGCTCGTTGAGGTTGGCCGACCCAACCGTCAGCCAGGCATCGTCGACGATCCCGATCTTGGCGTGAACGTACAGCGGGCCGGCGAGTCCGCCACTTCGGGCCGAGATCGTTGTAGCCAAGAAACGACCATTCCCGTCGTCGGCGTCAGCCAGCACGCCTAGCTGGCCGCGTGTCGTGTCGGCGCCGTTGTTCGGCTTTGCGGGCAGCAACACGACGACGCGAAACTCGTCGCTCGGCGACTCACGAAGCTTGCTCGCGAGGATGTCAACCACCTGAGGCGACCACAGGAACTGGCTCTCGAGATATCGAGCTTGCGGGCCGAGCGCAGCGCGCGCGTGTACGCCTCGACGATCCGAAAGTCGCCCTGGGGCAAGAAGTCATAGACCTTGTCAGGAACCGTTCGCACCACCTGGAGCTCCACGCTCCCAGCGGGGGCAGGCGGCGGCGTGTCCTCGATCTGCTCGCCGGTCACCTCGCGCCAACGGGTGGCGAAGTGCGCCGCTACACCGCCCACCGCCGGCCCGCGCACACAGCTCGAGGCGTCGTGCCATCCCAGACGGCCGCGCATCGGATGATCACTAGTGTCGAAACGGTCCCCGCCGAGCGAGGTCAGATCGATCCCCCGATCCCCCCGACGAACGCGACCTCGCCATCCACGATCACCAGCTTCTCATGATGACAATGCATCGGCCGCTCATGCGAATCAAGCGCGCACTGCACCCGGGTGCCGCGGATCAACTCCTCGCGCACGCGCCGCACTGCCGCACGAGCAGGCGTGAAGGCCCGCACCGGCGCTCCCACCCACAACAGCACCCTGACCTCGACGCGCTCAGACAACTCACCGAGCAGGTCGCGCAACCGAGCCGCCCGATCGTCGCGCCTCAGACCGAAATGAGGCGTAACGTACCACCCGGCGATATGCACATGCGAGCGAGCGCCGGCCAGCGCCTCAGCGATCCGTGCCAGCGCCTCCCCGCCATCCACCAACACCTCAAGCGCTCCCCCCGCTCGCGGCGGGGGATCGGCGGCAGCCCACAGCGAAGGACCGCGCGGCGGTTCCAGCTGATCGATCCGGCCAGCACGCTCCAGCCGGCGACGATGATGCCTAGCGATCGAGGCCTCGATGCGCTTGCCCGCCCACCCATCAGCGCGCTTAACCAAGCCATTGGCCACCCACGGAGCCTAACCGGCAGGACCCCGCAGAGCGGAGGCCCGCAGCCAGCCGTGCACCATCTGAGCGCCCCTTATCTCGAACCACGGCGACGGCAACGACCTGTTGCTCCACGGGCATGCACGTGATCAGTCGCATCGATGGGTGACGACCCGCGCCGACCTGCTTGGAACTTTCGGACTGGGTCAACCCGCTGGGCCTGCCGCCGGAGGCCACGTCGGCGATCGAGCTGCACCCCGGCGACAGCGCCGGCGTGGTTGTTGTGGGCGTGCTGATCGTCGCGCGTGTTTCGCTTGAGCGTTTCGCCGCGCGCGTCGGGTCCGGCCCGGGCGTGTGGATGCCCGGGCCAGCCCGCGGGGACTGCGGGTTCTAAAACCTAGTAGCTGCCGCGGCGTCCGCGGTGCCGGATGCCGTATCCGCCGCCGGTCAGCAACAGGACCAGGAGGATGATGATGAGGATTGTGAGCATGTCACCTCCCCGGGCTTCGCTTGGAGTTGGTCGGAGCTCACGTGCGTTGGTGCTACTTCTTGTCGCGGGCCGTGAGGACGTCGGCGACCTTGTCGACCTTGTCCTTGACTGTCGCCTTGGCCTGGTCGGCCTTGCCCTCGTTCTTGAGGCTGTGGTCGTCGGTCAGGCTTCCTGCCGCTTGCTTTAGACGGCCTTTGCCTTCATCGATGTGTTTGTCAGCCATGCTGATCCTTCCTGGTTCTTTGGGTTTGCGTTGATCGTGTTGACGGCCGCTGGCAGCGCCGAGCTCCAGCGGTCCGCGGTCCGAGCGTCCGGCCGCTTACAGGGTCGCGGCGCTGCTGCGGCGGTCTTCGCGGCTTGTCGCCCGGGCCGGAGCGACGCGAGCCTCCGTGCGAGCACCGTTGGCTGCGACCGGCTCGCGCTCGACCGGTACTGCGCTCTCGCGCGCCGCTGGCGGCTGCGAGGATCGGGCCATCGGCTCTGCGCTTGCCCGTTCGGCGGCACGCGGCTCGGGCTCGACCTGGCGTGTGGCGCCCAGCCGCCCGACGTCACCGTTGCGGGTGCTTGTGTTAGCGCCAACGCGCGGCAGCTGCGACAGCACGATCAGCAGCACGGCGGCGGCGCCCCAGACGAGCTCGGTCAGATGGTTGGCGGCAAAGATCCCGAGCGTGCCGTGGCCCTTGGCGAACGCGATCAGGGCGGCTGCGCCGAGCGCGAGCCCGACGATCAGCGACATGCCCTTGGCACCCCAGTGAAGCGGTGCGGCTAGCAACAACAGCAGTCCGGCGGCGACGAACAACAGGCCCGTCCAGCCGTTGACCTCCAGGCCGAGCCAGCTCTTGCCGTCAACGGCCCCGGTGGGCGCATGCTGCGTAAAGCTGTGGCCGCCGAAGATCAGGGCGGTGACGCCGTAGGCCAGCAGCGCCAGCCCAATCAGCCCGACCGGGCCCTTCGCCAGCGACGTTCCCTTCGTTCTCTGTCTGTTCGCCATCTTCTCTCGATTCTCGTTGGTGTCGACCGCAGTCGACCGCGTATATAGGTTTGCTTTGGGCCGCCTTCTCGTTCACGCCAAACGATCGGGTTCCCGTCTCTTAGCCGGAACGTCGATTCGACGACGAGCGAGCCTGTCTCCGCTTCGATCAAGCGAGACGGAGACTGAGATATCCGAGGCGTCTCGGTGTGGTCGGCTTCGCTCGCGCGGACGGTGCGTGTTGGCCCCGTCCACGAGGGCGACGTGGTTTAGGCGTTGGCGGTCTCACGCTCCGCGCTGCGGAGCACGCCGGCCCGGTTCTTGTGGGCGCGCTCGTAGGCGACGACGTCCTTCGTGCGCTGCTCGTCAGCCTCGCCGAGCACGGCTTCGATTTCGGCGACCGTGAGCTCGTCATACCCAGGCCACGGCTCCTGCCTGCGCAGCGCGCTGACGCGGCTTAGGACGGTGGTGCGGTTGTCGTTCTTGCGCTCGTAGGCGTCGACCTTGGCGAGGTCGATCTGCGAGAGCTCGGGTAGCTTGCTGACGATCTCCTCCGCGGTGAGCGAGTCATACCGCGCGATCGCGAGGTCCTCCTCGGAGGCGACTGCGCCCTTTATCTGTCCCTCGAGCTGCGCGACGCCGGGGACCTTGCGTGCCTGCCGGGCGGTTCGCTTGGCACGCGCCTGTGTCTCGCGTGCCGTTTGCTTGACCTCGCGGGCGGCGTCGCGCGTGGCGTCCGCCCCGCCGGTCTGGGTGATGTCGTAGGTCGGCTTTCCCTCGACGTCCGCTCCGATGACCGCGTCGGTGAGCTTGGGGAGCTCGCGCATGATGCGCGCGAGCATGCGCTCCTCATCGCCGAGGATCGACGCGGCGAGCTTGGCTGTCTGCTCGTCTCCGACCCTGGTGGCGAGGCGCTCCAGGACGGTGTAGGTCGCGATCTCAAGCGCCTCGGTCGCACACGCGTCCTTCGCGTTCTTGAGGGCCTTTTCCTCACCGCCCGATCCGCGCAGCAGGTCAAACGGCGTCTTGCTCAAAGCAATGCTCTGGCTGATCAGCGTCTCAGCGAAGCCGACCAACGCCTGCACTGGGTTGCGGCCCTGCTCTAGCTCACCCAAGCGCTGTTGGATCCGTTTGGCGTGCCTGCGCGTCTCATCCAGGTGCTTCTCGAGCCCGTCGCGGTAGGAGCCGCGCGGGGTCATCGCCATCTGGGACCGAAGAACGCTCACCAAGCCGACTTCGCTGGCGTGCGCTTCGCCCAGGTACTGCACGACCTTCTCTTCTGACTTGCGCATCAAACTGCCTTCCGTCGTGATGTCGGTAAGACGAGGTCTCGCGTTCCGCCCCGATACGCGCCCCACGCGATCCTCACGTTGTAACTACCCGCTCGACGGCAACCTCACACCCGGCCAGGACCTGATGCGCTCCGCCTTGGTCGCGGGCCACCTGCCCAACCGGCTGCGGCGGTGCTGAATGGTGGGGCTTGATGAACGGGCCGACGCCGAGCGTGGAACGCGTGACCGCCTGGGTGGGACGGTGCTCGGCCGGCCGTGCGTGTCGCTCAGGCGAGGCCCGCGATCGCTGAAGCTGTGTCGCTGTGGTCCCCGATCAATCGCCGGGCCATCGCTTTGGCTCGTTGCGCCGCGTTGGGGTCACCCTCGGCGGCCGAGACGATCGAGCCCTTCATCAGGATGTGCCATGAGCGGGCGAACGAGTCAGAGTCGCTCAACCTCGCTTCCTCGGCGAGCTGGCGCACAACCTCGCGGATGTTCTCCCGGTGCTCGATGCTCGCTCTACCCGCCGGGTGAGCAGAACCGAGCTCTAGCAACACGTTGATGAACGAGCAGGCCTCGAAGTCGTCGCCGACGTCCCGCCACGATGATCCACCACCGCACGCCCTTAGCGGCAGGCGGGCCCGGGCCAATGCTCGGTGGTGGCGGGCTGGCCCGCGTCCCCAACAAGGAGTGCACGTTTGTTGCGCTCACGCGCTGTTGCAGCTCGTCCAGGGCGGCGGGCGCCATCGGCGTGGAACCGCTTCTGCTTCGGGCCGACGGGGCCTCCGGGTCGGCGTGCTTGGAGCGGCGCGGTGCAGACGAGGATGCGGCAGATCCACGGCAAGCTGTCCGGTGGGATGCGGCTCGCTGCTCTTGACGTGGCGCACCCCGCGATTGTGTGGTTTGGGCGGGAGAGGCGTATGTTGCTATCGACGATGGTGAGTGGACAGCCGGACGCTGGGGGGCTGCTGGGTGCGTCGGTGCCGCATCTGGTGCCCGAACAAGTCGTCGAGGTGGCGTCGGCGCAAGCGGGCTGCCCGGTCGCGGCGTATGTGTTGGATGTGGAGGGGTCGTTCGCGCTGCGCTTGGCCGGCGATGTAGACCGGTTTCCTGAGCGGATCCGCGCGCCGGTCGGTGTCGGCCCGGAGATCATTCCGGAAGCTCTGCGGCAGTTGCGGGAGCTGGTAATCGACCGTGTTGGACCGAGCACGCTGTGGCCGATGGTGGTGCGCGATCGCGTTATGGGCTTTCTGCTCGCTCGCGACCGGCCGGCGGTTGATCTCGGGGCATTTGCGGGCCAGGCCGCTTTGGCGCTGGAGCTGGCGTCCGGCTACACCGACGCGCTGCATGCCGTCCGCCGGCGCAAGGACACCCAGCCCGCCGCCGAGATTCAGCAGAACCTGCTGCCGCCGCGGCTTGCCCGCGTTGACCGAGCCGACGTCGCCGGGGGCGTGCTGCCCGGCTATGACGTCGGCGGCGACTTCTTTGACTACGCCGCCAACGCGGACGGCCTGTGGCTGGTCGTCGCCGACGCGACCGGCAAGGGCAACTCGGCGGCGGCGCTTTCCTCGCTGGCGATCGGCGCGCTGCGCGCCGCTCGCCGCGCCGGCGCCGGGCTGCAGGAAGCCGCGCGGCTGGCCGACGAGGCGATCTTGTCGCTCGATATGGAGCTGTACTTGACCATGGTGCTGGGATCGTGGGACGCCGACGGGCGTCGGCTCCGCTGGATCAACTGCGGCCATCCCACGCCGCTAATCCTGCACGCCGATGGACGGGTAGACGAACTCGACGGCGAGCGCACCTATCCGCTCGGCATTCGCTTCACCGAGCGCGTGTTCCCGGTCCTCAGCGCTGTAGTAGGGCCGGGGGACCGCCTCTTGCTGTACTCCGACGGGGTCAGCGAGCGCCGCACCACCGACGGCGGCCGCATCGGTGAGGATGGCCTGCGCGCCATCCTCACCGAGCTCGGTCCCCGATCGGCAGCGACGACGGTGCGCGGCCTACAAGACGCGGTGATAAACGCCTCCCCTGACGCGCTGCGCGACGACGCCACGCTGCTGCTTCTCGCGCCCCACGACTAACCACCCAACCCGGCCCATCCCTTTGCGACCCGGCTGAGCCTTTGGCATCGAGGGTAGCCTCCGACGGTGCGCGAGGAAACAAGTGAGCCAACAACGACCATGCTCGGCGACGTGGCGATTGTCACTGTTAGCGGCGAGCTCGATTTGGCACTCTGCAGCAAACTCACGCCCGAGCTCAATGCCGCCCTGCGCTCCGCAGCCCGAGCGATCGTCATCGACCTCGAGGCCGTCTCCTTGGTGGACTCCTCGGGAATCGCGCTGCTGCTAAACGCCTTCCGCCGCCTAGACCACGCCGGACGCCAGCTCGCAATTGCCTGCCCGATGGGATCGCAGCGCCGGGCCTTCGAGCTGACGGCCCTCGATCGCCAGCTCCCGATGTACGAGACCCGCCAAGATGCGCTCGCTGCCGTCGGCGCCGGCTGACCGCCACTTGGCCAGCCCGTGGCCCCTATCCGCGCCGTCCGACATGGCGTCGCTCAGGACCGCTCCGCGCACATAGGTCCCTGTCGCACACCACCGGCTTGAGCTCTATCCGCGCCGCAGACGTGAAGAGTTCTGCCCTGCGGGGGCCCGTGACGTGCGGCGGCGGCAACGCGCAAGCAACGGCCCAGCTGCGGGCCGCGGCTTGCCGGTCCGCTCACAGACGATTTCAGGAGCGTCTCTTTGCCATGCGGGTTGAGGTTGACGATCACGAGTGCCGTGGTGCGGTCGGGTGAGACGCGGACGAGCACCTGCCGGGAGTCCGTGACCGGGGGATGGGCGGCAAGCGAGGCACGTGTTCGCTCGATCGCGGCCAGGTCTCGCGGGTTCAGTCCGCCGTCGCGGCGCACACGGTGATCGCGGCGAAGCGCTCTCCGGACGGAAAGTGCTTGGCGAGCGTCAGCTCTCGCACCGATTCCGAGGAGCCGGGCAGGAATGAGGACTCCTCGTTCTTCTGCACATCTTGGAAGCGGTGCGCGAACGAACCGCCCAGTCCGCCGAGGATGAGCCACAAGAGGATGATCCCGATGCCGGCGGGACGCGAGCCGAAGAGACGCTCGAGGGCTCTCACGTGGGCGCGAGCTCGGGGTCTTCTGCGACGGCGCGGCGGAGTGCTTGGTCGAAGCTGATTGGCTTGATGTCGAACGGCGCCATTCCGGAGGGGTCGGTGACGACCGTGGGCGCGGCGAGCCCTTCGATCAATGGTCTCGCCACGCCGGCGTCGACGGGTGTGACGAGCCCGATCCACAGTGAGGAGAGCCACGGGGTGATCAGCGGCACGGGGATCCGCGGCCGGCGGCGGATGCCGAGGACTTCGGCCATCCGGTCGAGCATCTCGCCGTAGGTGAGCACGTTGGGGCCGCCGATCTGAATCTCCCTCCCCGTCGACGCTTCGACCGTCAGCGCCTCGATCAGATAGCTCAAGCTGTCGTCGATTGCGATCGGCTGGGTCGGGTTCTCAAGCCACGCCGGTGCGATCATTGCCGGCAGCCGCTGCACGAGGTAGCGCAGCGTGCGGTAGGACTCGCTCTGCGGGCCGACGACCATTCCGGCGCGGAAGTAGGACAGCGCGGGGCCGTGCTCGCGGAGCGCGAGCGCGGTTTCGTGCCGGCTGCGCAGGTGCGGGGACTGCGGGCGGTCACCAAGGCCACCGAGGTAGATCACGCGCTCGATCCCCTCCGCGCGTGCCATGCGGGCGAACGCGGTGGCGGCGGCGATCTCGCTGGCGGCGAAGTCCTTGGGTCCGCCGCGACCCATCGAGTGGATCAGGTAATACGCTACGTCCATCCCGTGGCCTGCGCCGCGCAGCGTTTCTGGACGCAGCACGTCTCCCTCATGCAAATCAAAACCCGCGCGCTCGAGCTCGCGGGCGCGAGTCCCGCCGCGGTCGCGCACCAGGCATCGCACCTCCTGTCCCGAGCTTGCCAGTCTGGCGGCGAGGCGAGCGCCGATGAACCCGGTCGCGCCGGTGACGAGCACCCGTTCGCGTCATGTCACGGTGCGGTGGGCGACGGTGTCAGCGCGAGCGCAGCGGCCAGCCGCTCGGCCTTCTGCTCCTCAAAGCCGCCGACCTCGCTGGCGAGGATCCGGCCGGAGCGCTCGACGATCAGCACCGCGATCGTGTCGGTGCCGGCAAGCCCGAGGTTGTCAACGACCTTCCGGACGTCGGTGTAGACGGTGATCGTGCGAGCGCGCGCGGAGGCGTCCGGGATCCCCCGCGTCATTCCACCGTCAATGAACCACCGCGCCGGACCATAGACGGATGACAGCACCGGCAACTCGTACACGGCGACGTCCGAGCGGCGCTGCTCGAGGTCGATCAGCCACGGCAGCCACCGATCGATGACGTGCTGCTGCTCGCGGCGGAAGGCGACGACGACGAAGTTGTGCTGCTTGGCGAGATCGCCCGGCAGCTCGTACTCCTTGCCGTCGAGAGCGCGACCGGACATTGGACTCAGCGTCTGCGGCTGCGAGGGGGCGAGCGTTCGCTGAGACCAGCCAGAGCGCGATCGCCGACACGGTTGAACGCGAGCGCCAGGACCGGGTCGGCGATCCGGAGCAGACCTTTCAGCGCAAGGTCGGCGTCGTAGGTGACGCGTGTGCCCTCGGCGGTCGAGTCGAACGTGATCCTGTCCCGCGAGACCACTGTGGCGTTCTCGCCGAGGAAGGTGACCGCATGCGGGGGGTCGTACTCGACGATCCGATAGGTGAGCTCGTTCTTGCGGCCGAGGAACTCGGCGACCAGCCGGAACTCGGTTCCCTCGCCCACCGCTTGACCGTTCAGACGCTCGGCCTCGACCACCCCCGGATCCCATTCCCTGGTGGTCGAGAAATCGCTGAGGTAGGCAAAGACGTCCTCGCGGGGTTGCTGGATGTCGATCGATGCTCGGTTGTGGGCCATCAAGATTCTCCTTCTGGAATTGAAGTCGACGCGGTCGGAACGGATGCGTCGTGCCAACCGCTGAGCCGTACGCACTCGGCGAGGAGCCGCTCGCGCTCCTGCCGCGTCTCCCGTGTCCATCGCAGCCGGTGCGTGGGGCGCGGTCGGTGGTCGTGCCAGAACCGGCCCGAGCTGCGGCCCGGTTCGGCAGCGGCACCGAGCCAGACGATCGTGTCGGCCCCCTGCGCAGGCGTCCTCAGCAGCGGTCGTGTCACCCTGTAGAAGCGTGGCAGCGAGGATCGCACGCCGGGGGTGTCCGCCCACCCGGGGTGCATCGCGTGGACCACGACCCCGGTGCCCGCCAACTGCTCTGCCCAGAGCTCGGTAAGGATGACCTCCGCGCGCTTGGTGCGCGCGTACACCTTCGGCCCGTCGAACTCCCCGCGCTCGCTTTGCAGGTCATCAACCCTGAGCTTCTGCGTGTACATGCCGCCAGAGGACACGTTGATGATCCGCGCCGGAGCGCTGTCCTGTAGCAGTGGGACCAGCAGGTTCGTCAGCAGGAACGGGCCGACGACATTGGTCGCGAGCGTGAGCTCGATCCCATCGGCCGACACACTGCGCGCTTCGGTCATCACCCCGGCGTTGTTGACCAGCACATCCAGGCGCGAAGCCTGACCTCGAAAGCGTCCGGCGAACTGCCGGACCGACTCGAGCTCGCTGAGATCGCAGACCCCCACGTGCACGTCGCCGTTACCGGACCGCTCGACCATCCTCGCGCGCGCCTGCTCGCCGCGCTCGGGGCTGCGGACGACGAGCCAGACGGTGGCGCCGAGACGCGCAAAGCCCTCAGCGGCGGCCAGACCAAGCCCCGAGCTCGCGCCCGTGACCAGCACCACCTTGCCCTGCATCCGCCGCAGCTCAGACGCGCGCCACCCGCGACTGCGGATCCGGTAGCCGACGTTCGTGAAGCCGGCAACCACGGTGCGGTCGAGGACATCGTCGAGCAGCGAGTTGATCATGCGCTCAGCGAAAGGTCGGGATGCTGGCTGCTGTGGTCAGAGCCTGTCCGGTACGTGCGTGAGGCGATCCGGGACCGGGGCTTGGTCAGCAGCAGCTGGACGTCGCAGATCCGCCGCTCCGCGAAGCCGGCCTCACAATAGGCAAGGTAGAGCGTCCAGAGCCGGCGGAAGCGCTCGTCGTAGCCGCGCTCCGAGAGCGCGCCGGCATGGGCCGTGAAGTTCTGGCGCCAGAGCCGCAGCGTCTCGACGTAGTGCGGCGTCAGGTCCTCGAGCCCCACCGTTTGTAGGTCGGTTCGCCGGGCCAGGTTGCGGGCGATCACCTCGAGCGACGGCAGGCAGCCGCCGGGGAAGATGTAGGTGTTGATGAACGACCTCGATGCCTTCTCGACCTCGTAGGCGCGGTCGTCGATCGTGATCGCCTGCAGCAGCATCGCCCCGTCGGGAGCCAGCAGCTCCGAGCACTTGGCGAAGAAGGTGCCGAAGTGCCGCCAGCCGACCGCCTCGATCATCTCGATCGAGACGAGCTTGTCGTACCGGCCCTGCAGGTCGCGGTAGTCCTCCATCAGCACCGTGACCCGGTCGCTCAGTCCCGCGCGGCGGACCTGCTCGACGGCGTAATCGTGCTGCTCGCGCGAGATCGTGGTCGTGGTCACGTGGCAGCCGCGGGTCGCCGCGGCATGCAGCGCGAACGCGCCCCAGCCGGTTCCGATCTCGAGCACGCGATCCCCGGGACCGAGGTCGAGCTGCTCGCAGATGCGCTCGAGCTTTGCGACCTGCGCCTGCTCGAGCGTCATCCCCTCCCGCTCGAAGAGCGCACACGAGTAGCTCATCGTCGGATCGAGCATCCGCGCGAACAGCTCGTTGCCGAGGTCGTAGTGGGCGGCGATGTCGCGCCGGCGCCGGCGCTTCGTGTTGCGGCGCAGGAGCGTTCCGGTCCGCTGCAGCGGCCACCGCACCGGCGCGAGACGCGTGCGGAGCCTGTCCAGGCCGCCGGCGTTGCGCGCCGCCAGCCTGACCAACGCCACCAGATCGGGCGAGTCCCACAGGCCTTGGGCAAACGCCTCAGCCATCCCGCGGCTGCCGCGCAGCAGCATCCGCCACGTCCGCGAGGAGTCGATCTGGACAGTCGCAGCCGGTGAACCGGAGCCGAAGACGAGACGCTCATCCCCCTCCACGACGATCAAGCTGCCGACCTTGATCCGCCGCAGCAGGAGCAACACGAGCCGGCGTGAGAGCCAGACGCTCATGTCCGTGCCGCCCGCGTGTGGGGGTGGACGGGCACGCCCGCGAGCTTCAGCCCCAGCGCATGCGCATAGATCAGCGCCAGCACCCGCACCGTCGCGAGCGGGTGACGCGCGGTGATCCTGGCGATCGACGCGCGCGTCAGCTCCCGGCGGCGCAGCGCAAGCGTCGCGTCGAACACGGTGACGCCCGCGTGGCTCGAGGCGATGTGGACCGACAGCATCTCGGCGGGCATCGTCGCCCGAGCGTCGTAGCGATAATCCATGCCCATGAACGGCGAGACGTGGAGCGCCTTTTCGAACTGACCAGCGAGCACCGCAGAGTCGGATTGCTTGCCCTCGATCACGTAGGCGTGCCGCTCCCCCCACGGGGTGTTCGTCACCTCGGCCACCAGCGCTTGGACGCGCTCGCCGCCCGGCTCGAAGCAGTAGTAGAAGCTGACAGGGTTAAAGCAGTGCCCGAACGAGCGCAGCTGCGTCAGCAGCCGGATCGGGCCCTCGGGCCGCGCACCCGTCTGCTCCTCCACCACGTCGCGCACGGCGCTGTGCAGCGACACAGCGGGATCGCCAAGGTAATCGCGGCGGCGAAAGCGGACCAGCCCCGGGCGCCGGGCGACCAGTCGGCCGTCAAACAGCCCCGGGAGCTCGTCCAGGTCGAGGTAGGCCAGCGCCAACCGATGGCTGAACTCGCGCCGGGGCTCGAAGCGCCGGTGGCGAATCGTGCCCTCGTAGATGCAGCTTGCGCTCACAGCCGCGCCCCGAAGCGCTCGCCCACCCGCAACGCGCTGACAACGCCGTCCTCGTGGAACCCCCATCCCCAGTAGGCGCCGCAGAAGTGCGTCCGGTTGCGCCCGTCGATCTCACCCACTCGCGCCTGCGCCTTGACCCCCGCCTGCGTGTACACCGGGTGCGCGTAGGGGATCGTGCGGATCACCTGGGCCGGGTCGATCGCCTCGGTGCGGTTGAGCGTCACGCAGAACTCGCGCTCGGCGCGTAGCGACTGAAGCCGGTTCATGTGGTAGGTGACGGTGCTCGCGGGCTTCGGCTCGGGCAGCAGGTGGTAGTTCCAGCTCGCCCATGCTCGCCGGCGGCGCGGCAGCATCCGCACATCGGTGTGGAGCACCGCCTCGTTGGGCTGATAGGGGATCGCGCCGAGGATCTCGTGCTCACGGTCGCTGGCGTCGCGCAGCAGCGCCAGCGCCTGGTCCGAGTGGGTCGCCAGGACGACCTCGTCGTAGCGCTCTGCCTCACCACCGCGCGGCTTGATCAGCACGTGATCGGAATGGCGCGTGACGGCATCGACCGGCGTCCCCAGCCGCAGACGATCCGAGAACGTCGCGATCAGCGCCTCCACGTACCGAGCGGATCCCCCGCGGACCGTCCTCCAGCGAGGCCGATCGCGGAACGACAGCATGCCGTGATGGTCGAAGAACTCCACCAAGAACCGGGCGGGAAAGCTCCACATCTGGCGCGGCGCGGCCGACCAGACCGCCGACGCCTGAGGCACGATCAGCCGCTCGATGAACGCCCGTGAGAAGCGATGACGCTCTAGCCAGTCTCCAAGCGAGACGTCTTCGGCACGATCGCCGAGTAGCTCTCGACCAGCACGATTGAACCGACCCAAGTCGGCAATCATGCGGTGAAAGCGCGGGGTCAGGAGGTGCGCGCGCTTTGCGAACAGGCCACTGGGAGACGCACTGCTGTACTCGAAATCCCCCATCCCGTCGCTGACGCTGAAACTCATCGTCGACCGCTGCCAGCCGACCCCCAAGCGCTCGAGCAGCCGCTCGAAGTTCGGATAGTTGCGGTCATTGAAGACGATGAACCCGGTGTCGACCTGATGCGTCTCGTTCCGCGTATCGACGCGGACCGTGTTCGTGTGCCCGCCCGCGTAGCCATTCGCCTCGAACACCGTGACGTCATGCGCCCGGTGCAGCAGATGCGCCACCACCAACCCCGAGACCCCGGCACCTACCACAGCAACCCTCATCTCAGCGATCACCCCTCGTCAAACCGGGCTCGACGGACGCTGCCAGAGCGGCCGAGCGAGCGCGCCCAGTGCCTGTCCGCCCCAGGATGGGCGACACCGGCACGAGGCACACAACGCACCGAACAGGATGGCGCCGTCCGTGCAGTCTCGCGCCGACGGGCGGATGCGGAAGGGTGAGTGTCGTCATAGTGGCTTGTGCGTTCGGCCGGCCCCCTGTCCGTGGCCCGCCCCGGTCGGGGCGCCGCGGAGGCGGCGCCCCGAAGACGTGGGGTGGGTCATCGCGGGATCAGCACCTGGTTGATCACGTGGATCACGCCGTTGGATGCGACGACGTTGGCCTTGATCACGCGCGCACGGTTGACGTAGACGTTGCCGTGGCGGATTCGGATCTACAGCGTGCCGCCGTCCAGCGTGGTCAGCGACTTCTGCTTGACGACCTGGGCCGCCGTGAACTTGCCCTTGACCACGTGGTAGAGCAGGACGGCCCTCAGCTTCGACTTGTTCTTGGCGAGTGCGGCCAGCGTCGCCTTCGGCACCTTCGCGAAGGCGGCGTCCGTGGGCGCGAACACGGTCAGCGGCCCCTGGCCCAGAGGGCGCCCGCGAGGCCCGCCTGCTTGACGAGCTAGACAGCGTCTTGAACGAACCGGCGGCGACGGCGGTCTGGACGA
>CAVVNG010000012.1:0-415608 GCA_963749545.1 uncultured Solirubrobacterales bacterium | reverse complement strand
CCGCGTGTGCGGGGCGGGCTCGCGGCCGGAGGCGCCGCCTAAACGTCTGCTGGCCCCCGTAAAAACAACGACGATCCTGTCGGGCGTCGAGATCTTCGACCCCGCCACCGACCAATGGTCTGCCACCGCCCCGCTCCCTCAGCCGCTCGCTGAGCTCGCCACCGACGTGCTGCCCGAGGGCCAGGTGCTGGCGGCGGGCGGCACCACGACTGTGTCGTTGACCGATGCGAGCACCCAGGCGCTGCTGTACACGCCGGCGAGCGTTCCCACCGCACCGCTCACCGTCTCGGCCGCGGCCGGCAACGGCTCGGCGTTGGTCACGTTCGCGCCTCCGACCGACGACGGTGGCGCACCGATCACCGAGTACACGATCACCGCCTCGACCGGGCAGACGATCACGACCCCCGACGCGCGTACGTTTGCGACCGTGAGCGGCCTGACCAACGGAACCGCCGTGACGTTCACCGTCAGAGCGGTCAACGCCGAAGGCACGAGTACGGCCTCCGCCGCGTCCAACCCGGTGACACCGACGGGCCCCACCCTGGCCACCGCCCCGGACACGGCGCCGACGCTCCGCTTCTTCGGACTGCCGACTCACCTGACGCTCGAGCAGTTCCTCAAGGGACTGCGTTTCGCGGTGAAGCCGAACAAGCCCTCGTCGCTTCAGATCATGCTCCGTGGCACGGTCAACCGGGCCACGATCGCCGACGCGTTCGACCTGACGCTCGCGCACAAGACGGTCGGGATCAGCGCGGCGAAGCGCACGATCACGCTCCGGCCATCCCGAAACCTCGTCGGAGATCCGAGTCGCGTCAAGGTGCAACTGGTGATCGTCGCCTACGACGCCGCCGGCTTGCGGTCCACGGCCACCCGCACGATCGCGATCCGCCGGTGCACATCCGCCGGTAGCACATCCGCCGGTCGAACATATGTTGAAAACGCTTGGCTTCTGTCGTGTGGACGTCTATGGTGCAACATGCGCACCGAGACATGAATCACGGGTGCGTGATGTGGCAGCGCAGGTTGGGTTAGGGGCCGGACCTGCAACAGATACTTCGTAGCGGCATAAGAGGCCCTACCGTGGGGCGACGTTGCAGACGAACACTTCCCAGGGTGCCAGCACTTCGCGGACGCTCGAGTTGCGAGCCCGACAACCGCACTCGATGCGGCAGCGCTCTGTCGAGGTACCCACGTCTCACACATCGGCTTCGCTGCTCCCTGCGCGGTATCAGGTCCGCCCCGGACTGAATCGACGCAACCATCTCGAGTTCGCTAGGAGTGACTGTGACCAGCCCAGTGCGACGCGTGTTCACCGGCCTGTCGACGATCTTTGCCCTCGGTGTCGTCGGCGCCGCCCTGCTGCCCCGTCTCCGCAGCGCAGGCCGGCCTCCTCAACAGCTGCACGCCGTCGGCCGTCAGTCAGCCGTTCCTCCGTTGGGGTGACTCGGCGTCTTACGAACTCATGCCCGGCGGGGATTTCGAGAGCTCGGCCTGGACGCTGACCGGCGGCGCCCAGCTCACGACCGGGAGCGAGCCCTATGCGGCGACCGGCACGCTCGGCTCCTGGTCGCTGTCGCTTCCGGCCGGCTCGTCGGCCGAGTCCCCGTCGAACTGTGTCGATGCCACCTATCCGACGACCCGGTTCTTCATCGCCGGCTCGGGCGTTGTCGAGGTGAGCGTCGTGGATGACGGGCTCGTGATCCCGGCTCGGGTCGCGATCGCCCCTGGCGACTGGCAGCCGACGCCGATCATGCTGACGGAGTCGCCGTTGCTCGGGTTGCTGTCGGGTGGCACCGCCCAGGTGTCGCTGCAGCTGACCGCGTTGCTCGGCGATCCCCAGGTCGATGACGTGTTCATCGACCCGTGGAATCGCGGCTGAGCAGGCGCCGGACAGCCCAAGCCGGCAAGTTGCTGATCGATTCCTATGACACGCCGGGCGCTGAGAGCCTGCTGCGTCTCGGGAGGGAGCGCCACTCCGAACCGGCGCCGGCGCGCCGGCTGCTGATCACCGAGGCCGGCGCGGCGGCGGCATTCGTCCTCAGCGCCGGCGCGCTCGCGGCGTTCGCCACGTCGTCGCGGGCGTTGTCGCTTCCGGCGCTGGCGGTGACGGTCGTCGCGTATCTGATCGCCGGGCGGGTGCAGTACCCGGTTGGCAGTTCGTGGACGGCTCCGACGCAGTTGGTGTTCGTGCCGATGCTGTTCGTGCTGCCGACGCCGTGGGTGCCGTTGATCGTGGCGGCGTGTTCGGTCGCCGAGCAGGTCCCGGCGGCGCTCGGTGGGCGTCTATCGGTGACGCGGCTGTTGGCGCGGGTCGGGGACAGCTCTTACGCGCTGGGGCCGGCGCTCGTGCTGGTGCTGTTCGGGGCGCAGGACTTCTCGTGGGACCGCTGGCCCGTGCTGTTGCTTGCGTTCGCGGCGCAGGTGGCGTTCGACGCCGGCGCCGGGCTCGGGCGGACGTGGTTCGCCGAGCGCGTCCCTCCCACGGGTCAGCTGCCGATGCTGTGGCTGTACGCCACCGACGCGTGTCTATCGTGCACGGGGTTGCTGGTCGCGGCTGCGGCTGTCGTCCGACCGGGAGTGGTGCTGCTCGCGCTCCCCCTCGTCGGGTTGCTGGCAATCTTCGCGCGCGAGCGCCGCCAGCGGCTCGAGTATTCGCTCGCGCTCAGCACCGCATACCGCAACACCGCGGCGTTGCTGGCACAGTCCCAGACGCTGACCCACGAGTTGGAGAAACAGTCCGAGGAGCTGCGCCAGACCAACGACGAACTGGAGCAGAAGGCGAGGCTGTTGTCTGCGCAGAATCGGGATATCGAGATCAAGAACCAGGAGATCGAGCTCGCGCGGCGGGCTGGAGGAGAAGGCGGCGCAGCTGGCGCTGTCGTCGAAGTACAAGTCGGAGTTCTTGGCGAATATGTCGCACGAGCTCCGCACGCCCTTGAACTCGATGCTGATCCTGTCGCGGCTGCTGGCGGACAACGACGGCGGGGCGTTGGCCGAGCGAGAGGTGGAGTACGCGCGCACGATCCATTCCGCCGGTGACGACCTCTTGTCGTTGATCGACGACGTCCTGGATCTGTCGAAGGTCGAGGCGGGCCGGATGGAGCTCGATCTGGCCCCCGTTTCACTGTCGAGCGTGGCCGACGACGCCGAGCGGGCGTTCCGGCACGTCGGGGAGGAGAAGGGCCTGGCGTTCACGGTCGTGATCGACCCGCGGCTTCCTAGCTCGATCGTCTCCGATGCCCAGCGCCTGGGTCAGGTTCTCAAGAACCTGCTGTCGAACGCGTTCAAGTTCACCCACCAGGGCGGCGTGACGCTGTCGATCGGCTGCGCGCAGGCCCCGGTCGCGTTGCGCGCGGCGGCGCCTACCGGCGCAGCCAGCGGCGTAGCGTTCACGGTCAGCGACACGGGCGTCGGGATTGCCTCCGACAAGCTGAGCCTGATCTTCGAGGCGTTCCAGCAAGCCCACGGGACGACATCGCGCAAGTACGGCGGGACCGGACTCGGCCTGTCCATCTCCAGAGAGCTCGCGCGCCTGCTGGGCGGCGAGCTTCAGGTCAAGTCCGAGCTCGGCGAAGGCAGCCGCTTCTCGCTGTACCTGCCGCTCCTCGGTGAGCCTGCGGAAGGATCACCCGACGGCGCCGGCAGCGCGCCTCAGCTGACGGGCATCGGCGATGCGCCGCTCCAGGGACGGAAGGTTCTCGTGATCGACGACGACGTCCGCACGGGGTTCGCGCTGACCGCGATGCTCGAGCGCTGCTGGATGAAAGTCGTTTACGCCGAGAACGGCCGCGAGGGCATCGAGCGCCTGCGCCAGCACTCGAACACGGATCTCGTGCTGCTCGACATCATGATGCCCGAGATGGACGGCTACGAGACCGCGCACGCGATTCGCGCGATCCCCCAGTTCGAGCACCTGCCGATCATCTCGCTGACCGCCAAGGCCATGAAGCGCGATCGTGACAAGGCGATCGCCGCCGGCGCATCCGACTACATCGCGAAGCCCGTCGACGTCGACCAGCTCGTGTCGATGATGCGCGCGTGGCTTGACGCGCGGCCTTAGCCCGCCGGCTTTCGACCTCGACGCCGCGGTGAGACCGTTTGACTCTGGAGGTCACACGGGCGATCTGGCAAGACATGCGCGATTTCGACGGCTATCTCGCGCACGAGATCGTCGAGGATCTGGATCATCCGGGACGCCTGTTCGTCGTCGGTCGGCGAATGCCGGGCGGCCGCGCCGTCCCGTTGGCAGTCGCCGGCCCGTGGCCGAGGATCCGTTCGAGCGGGCAGAGTCGGCGACTCGAATGCTGAAGGCGTTCCTCGGGCGCTCGGTCGACGCCGGCGAGCTCGACGGGCTGCGGCGTCTCGCCCGCCAGGCCGGAAGGATCGCCGCAGGCGTGGTTGACGGCACGCTCCCTCGCTCCGAGGGCTCAACCGACTCGCGGCCGAGTGCACCGGACGGGCCCAGCTTCGCTCGACGCCCACCGGCGGGCTTGAGGCAGTCGTGCTCTGGGAGGCCGGACCCGCCGCGGCGGTACTGGCCCGGCGGATCATCGAAGAGCTTGGCGGCATCGAACCGAGCCGGTTGCGGCGATGCGCCCGCCCCGAGTGCGGCCTGGTCTTCTACGACTCGACGCGGTCGGGCACCCAGCGCTGGCACAGCGAGGTTCCCTGCGGGTGAAAAGAGCGCCAGCGGCGCCGAAGAGCACAATGAGGAGGAGCGAGGCCGGATGACGGCCTCGCACATCGACGTTCAAGACGGGAGGCAACCATGCCAGTCACGAACACCAGCGCACTTGCCCGGGGAAACATGGAAGGCGCGGCCTACGGAGCGAGCATCTCGCTGATCTTCGACCACAGCGAGCCGGGCAAGGGGCCGCGGCTCCACCGCCACCCCTACGACGAGACGTGGGTGGTCATCGAGGGGAACCTGACCTTCCAGCTCGGCGACGACAGCCTCAGCACCGGCCCCGGCGACATCGTGATCGCGCCGGCCGAGGCCCCGCACAAGTTCGTCAACGACGGACCCAAACCGGCGAACCTCGTCTGCATCCACGCGAGCCCGACGTTCAGCACCGAGTGGCTGGAATAGTCGTCCCCCGGCCAGGCCGAAGCCGCTAGTCGCGTCCGCCCCCGAACAGCTGGAGCAGGAGCAGGAAGACGTTGAAGATGTCGAGAAAGATGCTCGCCGCGATCGGCACGGCACCGGCCGAGTTCGACCGGCGCAGGCGATTGAAATCA
Source organism: uncultured Solirubrobacterales bacterium (assembly GCA_963749545.1). GTDB lineage: Bacteria > Actinomycetota > Thermoleophilia > Solirubrobacterales > Solirubrobacteraceae > Palsa-465. The sequence goes on along the minus strand of CAVVNG010000012.1, from coordinate 410,370 downwards.
AAGATCGTGAACGCGCCGAAGATCGCCAGCCCGGCTACGGCGTAGATGATGTGCGCCTGCGGGATCGAGACGAAGATCAGAACGATTCCGACCACGATCAGACTCAGTAGCGCCCAGAGCAGCGTCCGGGCCAACGAGGACAGTTCCCGACGCGTGGCGTAGCCATAAGACCCGAGCGCGGCGACGAATGCGGCGGTCGCGCCGGCCGCCTGCCACAGCACCGATGGGTCGGTCCTGGCATAGGCCGCCAGCACGGGAGCGACGGCCAATCCCAGCAACAGCCCGAGTCCGAGTAACAGGCCGGTCGCCAGCTGCTCGTGGCCGCGGGCGGAGGCGGCGCTAAGTCCAAAGACGCAGGCGAACGCTGCGATGAACGCCACGATCCCGGTGCCACCGCTGAGGTCGCGCCCGATGTAGGCGCCGAGCGCGGCGCACCCCACGGTCAGCGCCACCAGCCCCATGACCTGACCGAACACGGCCCGGGCGGGGTCACCCACGATCGCGTCGCCGACGCGGGCCGGACCACCGTACACGGCTGCCGGTGCATGCGTCAGTGTCGGATCACTGCTGATATCGGTCATTTCGATCTCCTGAGTGGTTGACGGTGCTTTCATCGCGAGCATCAGTGTCAACCGCGACAGCACCCCCTCGCATCCGCCATGGGACAGTGCGACCGGCCAGTTCCGTCTCGGAGCAGGCTGACCCTCCGGGGTCACCCTCATGATCGGCGGTCTGGGCGAGGGCTCAGATGTCAGGCGCGTGTCTGGGTCGCGCCGCCTTCTCCCAGGCGCGCGCGAACTGGAGCATCTTCGCTTCGGCCAGCGGGGTGCCCAACACCTCGAGCCCCACCGGCAGGCCGTCTCCGGTCAACCCGACCGGAAGTGTGAGCGCGGGGAGTCCGGCCTGTGAGCCGATCACGGTGTTGGTGGGAAAGGTGAGGCACTGGTACTTCTCGGCGGCGAGCTCATCGCGCGTCGGCGGAATGACCTGCACGGTGGGGTAGACGAGGAAGTCGAGCCGGTGTGCCGCGAAGATGTTCAGGACGTGCCTGCGGAAATGATCCTGGTTGAGCCGGCGCCGCAGGTATTCCAAGTCCCCGTCGACCGTCTCGGGCCCCTCGGCGATGCCGTGAAAGAGGTCGTTCTCCGGATGGAAGTGGCCGCCGTCGTAGATCTCCATGAAGCTCGAAACGGGGGCGTCATTTCGCTGCGCGAGGAAGTCGCCGATGTCCGCCTTCGACTGTTTCACGTATACGGAGGTACCTTCGATCCATCCCGCCAGGTCGGCGATCTCGAGCTCACGGGTGGTTGGTACGCCGAGTTCGTCGAGCCGCGACAGCGCTGCCCGAATGACGTTGGTGACGGGCTGCGCGTCTGGGTTGTCGTCCTCGCCGAATCCCGTCTCCAGAACCCCGATCCGCCAACTGTGCAGAGGCACGTCGCGAGCGACCGCTTCCGCGTAGCCGCCCAGATCGTGCGCCGCCGACGCGGTCACCGTGAACGCGTCCTTCGGGTCGTAGTCGACGATGGCGTCGAGCGTCGTCGCTAGGTCAGCGACCGTCCGAGCGACCGGCGCCGGGGTGTCCTGGAAATGCACCAGCGGCGAGAACCCGGCGCGACTGATCAGCCCGGTCGTGACGCGAAGACCAAACAGGTTGTTGTACGCGGCGGGAATCCGGATCGATCCGCCGGTGTCCTCGCCGATCCCGACCAGCCCGAAATTGGCGGCGACGCCGGCAGCGGACCCGGCGCTGGAGCCGCCGGACTCGCGCTCGGGGGCGTATGGATTCTTGGTGTGGCCGGTCAGCGACGAGGACGAGAACCAGCCCGCCGCGAAGTCGCACATAGCGGTCTTGGCGAGGATGATCGCGCCTGCATCCTTCAACTTCGCGATCACGGTCGCGTCCTCCTGGGGCACGTACTCGGTGAACAGGATCGAGCCGAACGTGGTCCGAAGACCGGCCATCTCCGCCTGGTCCTTTACGAGGACGGGAACACCGTGCAGCGGCCCGCAGAGCTTCCCCTCGGCGGCGAGGAACTCGTCCCGAGCGATCGCTTCGTCCCGGGCCCTGGGGTTCACCGTTACCACGGCATGAAGCTCCGCTCCGGCAACGTTGTGCGCCTCGATTCTCGCCAGGTACCAGTCGACGAGCTCGGCGGCGGTGATCTGACCGCCGTGAAGCGCCGCGTGGAAAGCGGCGATGGTCAGCTCGCTGAACTTCTCGTCGAGTTCGGCAGCCGGCGTCATGGAGCGTCCTGGACCATCGGCTCGGGCTAGGGCGGCACCGCCGCGCGTGAAGTCTCGGGCAGCACCGTGAGGAGCTCGTGGCGCGAGTTGATGCCGAGCTTGGTGAAGACCTTGCGCAGGTGGTACTTGACCGTACGCGGGCTGATGAACAGCTCGGCGCCGATCTCCGGGTTGGAGAGCCCGTCGCGAGCGAGCCGAGCGATCTGAGCCTCCTGAGCGGTGAGCTCGTCGCGTGTCTCATCTGTTCGTTTACGCGCGGTCTCACCGGTGGCCACCAGTTCCCGCCGGGCGCGCTCCGCGAACGCTTCCACGCCCATCTCGCTCAGCATGTCGTAAGCGGTGCGCAGCTGCTCGCGTGCCTCCACCCGGCGGCGCTCCCGGCGCAGCCACTCGCCGTAGACGAGGTGGGAGCGGGCGAGCTCGACGCGCACGCGGGTGCGGCTGAGGCGGGCGATCGCTTCGCGGTGCAGCGCGTCGGCGGCTTCATCCTCGCTGACCAGCGCCCGTGAGCGCGCCTGCACCCCGAGCGCCCAGTCCGTGCCCGCGGCCTGCGCGGTCAGCGAGAGCCGCTCGAGCGCATCGGTCGCGACCCCATGTCTGCCGCAGCGGGCCGCGGCCTCGATCAGCTCCGTCAGTGCCCACGAAATGACGCCCAGATCCTCGTGCTCGCATGCCTGCTCGGCCTCGGCCAGGGCCTCGGCGTAACGGCCGAGGCCGTTATAGAGCAACGCTGCCGTGAAGTGGCTGATGCCCACGCCCATGCCCTCGCCGCGGCTCTCCACATCGTCGAGCGTGGCCGCGATCAGCTCGGCGGTCTCGGCCTCTCTGCCCTGCAGCGCCGCCAGCGCAACGGTGCCGTACGCCGCGAGCTGCGTCCCGATCGCCGCGCTGACCGTCTCCGCCTCTCCTGTCAGCGCCGCGCCTTCGTCCACCTCGCCCCACAACCCGTGCTGGAAGATTCGGGAGCGGAGTGCGATCGGGAGCACCGTGAGCGCGCCGGTCTGACGCGCCAGCCGGACGTGTTGCGTGCAGAGCACCTCCCAGCTCTCGTCGTCCCACAGGTCCTGGGCAACGCGGCCGACAAGCCATAGCCAGCGCAGTCGCTCGTGCGTCGACAGATCGTCGTTGCGAAAGGCGCTGACGGCCTGTTTCAGGATCGGCGTGGCCGTGGCCCGACCGTCGGTCACGAGCAATGCCAGACCGTCCAGCAGCACGTCGGGCGCACGCGCCGGCGTCGACGGCGAGGGAGCTGCGAGCGCCGCCTTGGCCACCTCGACCACGTCGGCGCCGCGGGACAGACGACCGACGATCACGGCGGCGGTGAACGCCTCGAGATAGGTCTCGCGAGCCAGGCCGATGTCGAGTGGCTCGAGCTGCCTGCCGGCTTTGAGTAGGAGCGGGGGAGCGTCGCTACCTCGTCTTATCGCAAACGCGATCTCCGCCCGAAGGAGGCCCACACGTGCACTGCGGAGCTCGTCGAACGGCCCGGCCTGAGCCATCGAAATCAGCGCGAGCGCGGCCTCGGGTGAGCCGGCGTCGTACTTCGCCTGGGCGGCGGCCAGCGCCCGCTCGGCCCGGAGCGCCGGGTCAAGGGTCAGACGCACGGCCTCCTCCAGGAACGCTGCCGCGGCGGCCATGCCTCCCCGGGCCTGTGCACGATCGGCGGAGCGTTCCAACTCGGCGGCGACGCCCTCGTCGGGACCGACGGCGGCGTGCGCGCGGTGCCAGGCGCGGCGGTCCGGATCGAGGTCTGGATCGGTCACCTCGGCGAGCGCGCGGTGGATGTCCTGACGATCCAGCAGCGACGCCGACCGGTAGGCGGCGGAGCGTACGAGCGGATGGCGAAATCGGACGCGAGGGCCGAGCTCGATCAACCCCGTTGCCTCGGCCGCCGCGGCGGCCTCGTGCCCGATGCCGAGCCGACCCACGGCGCGCCACAACAACGCGTCATCGCCGCCCGGCTCGGCCGCGGCCGTGAGCAGCACCCGCCTCGTCTCGACCGGAAGCGGCTCGAGCCGGCGCAGGAATCCCTCCTCGATGCGGCTGGCCAATGGCATCGTGTCGGTCAACCTAAACCCGAACGCCAATTCCGTCGGCGAGAGCCCGCGTGGCAGCTCCAGCAAGGCCAGCGGATTACCGCGCGTCTCCGCCACGATCCGATCCCTTACCCGCTGATCCACCGGCCCGCTGATCACCGAATCGAGCAACGCCCGGGCATCGCCGTCGCCCAGGCCCGTCACCACGATCTCCGGCAGCCCCGCCAACTCCTGCTCGCCGCTGGGGTCCCGCAGACCGAATGCCAACACCGTCCGTTCGGCCAAAAGCCGCCGGGCCACAAACCCAAGCGTCTGCGCGGAGACTCGGTCGAGCCACTGTGCGTCATCGACGATCCAGAGCAACGGCTGTCCCTCGGCCACCTCGGCCACCTCGGACACCAGGCTGAGCACCGCGAGCCCGACCAGGAACCTGTCCGGCGGCTCACCGGCGCTGATGCCAAAGGCCGTGGACAACGCATCGCGCTGCGGCGGAGGGAGACCCTCGAGGCCGTCGAGCAATGGCGCGCAGAGTTGGTGCAGGCCGGCGTATGCGAGCTCCATCTCCGACTCAATCCCGACCGCGCGCACGATCCGAAACCCATGGGCGCGCTCGGCGAGGTAGTCCAGCAACGCGGTCTTTCCGACCCCCGCCTCGCCGCGCACAACCACAACACCGCTGTGGTCCTTGCGCGCGTCTGCCAGTAGCCGGTCGAGCGTCTTGGATTCGCTGCGCCGGCCCCGCAACTCAGAACCGCGACCGTCGGTGTTGAGCATGCTTCGGGTGAGCTTATTTCCCGCTGGACTGAGGTCTCAGTCTCCGATCGAAAGGCTAATCCACTCCTAATCGACTAGGTCAATCGAATCGCTGCGGTCCGACCTCCTCGGAGCTATCAGCCGGCAGTGCGGGGGAGGACGCGACGGAGGCCGTCGCGTCCCGCGGTGGTTCTCCCGGCGAACGTCGCCGCCGCGCGTGCCGCCCATTCCGCCTCGCCGATCGCGCCTGGTTCGGCCGGGAGGTAATGGTTGAGGATGAGCTCGTTGACGCGGGCGCGCTCCGCGACACCTCCGACCTGCGTCACATCGGTGTGGAGTCCCGCCATCCGTTCCAGCTCGGCGCCCGTCGTCCCGTGGCGCTCGAGGTAGCCGAGGTCCGCGACGCAGTGGACGAGGATGTCCGCCTCGTGGGCGAGCGCGATGAGATCGTCGTTGACCGTGGTATCGCCGGAGAACACGACGGAGCCGTCCGCGGTGTCGAAGCGGTAGGCAAGCGCTGGCATCACGTGGCCGTGGGTGACGGCGATCGCGGTGACCCGCACCCCGCCATCGTCCACGACGACGACCGGCTGCTGGGCTTCGCCGTCGGCCGGCGCCCGCACCGGGATGTCGACGGCCCGGACGAGTCCTCCGGGATCGGGCATCCGCGCGTCGAGCGGCATGACGTTCAGGTGGTAGGCGTAGCCGGACAGGATGCTCTGCACGAGGTCCGCCGTCCCCGGAATCGCTCGGTCAGGGCGGATCGTTGTCTCCCGATGAAACGCGGCGTCACCGCTCGGCAGCGCCCTCGGTGGGGCGGGGCCGTGGACCTGGATCGGTGGCAGCGGGCCGTGCCGCCCAGTCCGGATCCCCCACGGATACAGCAGCATGCCGGGGAGATCGCCGACGTGGTCGGCGTGGAGGTGGGTGATGAACACCGCTTCCAGGCGCCGGAAATCGAGGCCCGCATCGACGAACGCAGACGGCGCTCCGCGACCGCAGTCGATCACAAACACGCGGTCGCCGACGACGAGCGCGGACGCGATCCCTCCGCGGCCGGCGACCGGCATTGGCGCGCCCGCCGTCCCCAGGAGAACCAGCTCGGTGGTCATGCTCGCCGGGCGTCGGCGGCCGTGAGGCGCAGCGCGATCCACGCTGTGCCCAGACCCACCGCCGTTCCCAGCGCCGTGTCCACCAGTCGCAGGATCGGCTGCTGCCAGACGTCGTGCGGACTAAGCGAAGCCACCCCGAGCACGATCGCCGTGGTGATGCTGGCCGTCACCGCGTCCTGCGATCTCCCGAGCAGCGTCGCGGCCAGCCCGCTGAGTCCGATCATCGCCGCCATGCCGACGGCGCCGACCGGCAGGACGAGCAGGTAGATCAGGCACAGGGAGAAGCTCAGCAGCGTCGCCGCCATCCGACTCAGAGCGGCGGTGGCGCTGCCGTCGTAGCTGGTCCGGTAGACGAACACGGTCGCGATCACCGCCCAGATGCCCCCCAGGACGTCGTCGGCTGCGGACACCGAGTGAATCCGAGCCAGCCCATGCACGGTCAGCCAATACGTGACCAGGCAGGCGATCGCCAGCGCGAGGTTGTGGAGGATCGCCGGGCGTGGTTCGCTAGCGACCGAGGTAGCTGAGGCTGGCCGTGGCAAGGGTCTGAATGCCGGTTTCGAGGGTGGGGTGCAGGACGGGCGCGAACTTGGAGCTGTGGTTGGTGGGCACATCCTGGCTGATCCGGCCGGCCTCCTCGGCCCGGTGGTAGACGCCAGGGTCGGTGCCGCCGACGTACCAGAACAGGGACGGGACCTTCCATTCCTGACCGAACAGGCCGAAGTCCTCGCTGACGGGCAGCGGGTCGGTGAGCTCGGTTACGCGATCGGTTCCGAAGTAGGCGCGGAACGCGTCGCCGACGTGGGTAGCCGTTGCCGGGTCGTTGACCGTCAGGTCGAAATGGTCGAACGATCTGAAGCTGGGGGGTTCAGGCGCTCCGGAGGCGGTTGCCTCGGCTGTGACGATCCGCTTGACCGCGGCCAGCAGCCGAGCGCGGACGCCGTCGTCAAAGCTGCGCACGTTGATCTTGAGGACGGCCTCGTTAGGGATCACGTTGCCCTTGGTGCCGGCCTGGAGCGAGCCTATGGTCACGACGGCGGGTTCAAAGGCGGCGATCTCGCGGGAGACGATCGTCTGCAGCCGCATTACGGCGGCGGCGGCCATGACGATCGGGTCGATCGTCGCCTCGGGCCACGCGCCGTGCCCGCCGCGGCCGAACAGCCGCACCTCGATGTTGTCCTCCTCGGACTGCGTGACCCCTGGGCGGTAGCTGATCTGGCCGGCAGGCGGTGGCATGACGTGCTGTCCCAGGATCACGTCGGGCTTCGGGAAGCGGTCGAACAGGTGGTCGTCGATCATGGCCTGCGCTCCGGTGCCGAGCTCCTCGGCGGGTTGGAACAGCGAGATGAGCGTTCCGTGCCACGCATCCGGCGCCGCCGCGAGGAGCTTGGTGGCGCCCGACAGCCAGGTGACGTGCATGTCGTGGCCGCAGGCGTGCATGACCGGGACCGTGTGGCCGTCGGGACCGGTGGCGGTGGCCGTGCTGGCGTAGGGGAGGCCGGTGTCCTCCTTTACCGGGAGGGCGTCCATGTCGGCGCGCAGCATGACGGTGGGTCCGTCGCCGTTGCGCAGCACCCCGACGACGCCGGTCCCGCCGATGCCGGTCTTCACCTCGCAGCCGGCCCACTCGAGTTGCTCGGCGGCCTTCGCGGCCGTCCGGCGCTCGTGATCCGAGAGCTCCGGATGGGTATGGAGGTCGCGGTAGAGGTTCTCCAGCGGTTTGAGGATCGCGTCGAGCCCGTCGAGGACCGGATGCGTGGGTGGGGTGTCAGTCGCGGGCGTCACTGTGTCTCCTGAGTTCGTTTGGGTTGCGGCGGGGCTGTCGCGTAGGTCATTCGAGCGCCAGCTCGCGAAGGTTGGTCTTGGCGACCTCGAGGACCTCATCGCCCCGGCCCGAGAGGATGCTGCGCGTGGCCCAGAGGGTGAATCCCTTGGCTTGCTCCGCGGTGATCTTCGGCGGGATAGAGAGCTCCTGACGGACGGTCATGACCTCGATGACCGCCGGCCCATCGTGCGCGAAGGCATCGCGCAGGCCGGCGTCGAGCTCGCCGGGGTGCTCTATTCGCACGCCGTGCAGTCCGACGGCGCGGGCGACTTCGGCGAAGCTGGGGTTGTCGAGATCCGTGCCGAAGGTGACGATCCCGTCGGCCTTCATCTCGAGCTCCACGAAGGCCAGGGCGCCGTTGTTCAGGACGACGACCTTGACCGGCAGCCGCTGCTGGCGGAGCGTGAGCAGCTCGCCCATCAACATCGACAGCCCGCCGTCGCCGGAGAGGCTCACCACCTGGCGTCCCGGGTGAGACGCCTGCACACCGATCGCCTGCGGCAGCGCGTTGGCCATCGAACCGTGGTTGAACGAGCCGATGAGCCGGCGCCGTCCGTTCAGGCGCAGGTACCGAGCCGCCCACAGGGTGGGCGTCCCGACGTCGGCGAGGAACACTGCGTCGTCGGCGGCGACCCGTTCGACGGCGGCGGCCGTGACCTGGGGATGAATCGGCCCACGGTCGCCATGGGTCTCCGCCAGCGCGTCGAGCCGCTCGCGAGTGCGACGGTAGTGCGACTGCATCCGCGCCAGGTGCGTCGCATCGCGGCCATTAGTCAGCCTGGGGAGCAGCGCGGCGATCGTGTCCTTCACGGTCCCGACCAGCGCGATGTCGACGGGGATCCGGCGACCGATGTGCTCGCCGCGGACGTCGACCTGGATCACCCGCGCGTGCTCGGGAAAGAACGGGCGATAGGGAAAATCGGTGCCGAGCATCAGCAGCGCGTCGCAATGCTCCATCGCGCGGTAGCCGGATACGAACCCCAGCAGCCCGGTCATCCCGACGTCGTAGGGGTTGTCGTACTCGACGAACTCCTTGCCCCGCAGCGTGTGGACGACGGGCGCCTTGAGCGCGCCGGCGAGCGCGACGAGCTCGTCGTGCGCGCCGCCACAGCCGGCGCCGGCCAGGATCGTGACCCGCTCGGCGGCGTTGAGCGCTTCTGCCACCGCGGCCAGCGCGTCGTCGGAGGGACGAATGACCGACGCGGCCGGCGCGATCACGGCCGAGTGGGTGTCATGCGGCACCTCGTGCGCGAAGACCTCGCCGGGCACCACCACGACGCCCACGCCACCGCGTTCGATCGCATGACGCATCGCGATCTCCAGCACCCGCGGCAGCTGCTCGGGCACGCTCACCAGCTCGACGTAGACGCTGCACTCCCGGAACAGCTCCTGCGGGTGGGTCTCCTGGAAATAGCTGTCGCCGATCTCCACGCGCGGGATGTGCGCCGCGATCGCGAGCACTGGGACCCGGCTGCGGTTGGCGTCGAACAGGCCGTTGATCAAATGCAGGTTCCCGGGGCCGCAGCTGGCGGCGCACACGGCGAGCCGCCCGGTCATCGCCGCCTCGCCGGCGGCCGCGAACGCTGCCCCCTCCTCGTGACGCACGTGCTCCCACACGACCTCACCGTCGCGGCGCAGCGCGTCGGTGAACCCGTTGATCGAATCCCCCGGCAGCCCGTAGACCCGGCGCACGCCGGACGCCTTCAGGGTCGCCACCATGACATCGGCAACAGTGGTCGGCACAACGGCTCCTTTCGCCAGGTGAGCGACTTCGCGCCCTATCTCATGTGATGTCCGGGTGGCGGTCATGACGCCGCTCCGGTCGTGCCTGCAAGCAGGCGTAGTGCGGTCGCGGTTCCCAGCCCGTACACCAGGTGGGCGCTCAGATCCTTGGTCAACGTGACCCGGTCGTATTTCCAGATCGGCTTGTACAGCTTGGCGGCCGGCAAGACGACGTATCCCGCCGCCCAAACGGAGGCCCCGAACGGCAGCCCGTACCGGATGCGGGGCGTCCGCAACGACCCAGCGACGATGCCGTACTGCACACCGCCCAAGATCCCGTAGGCCCAGTGAGTGACGTTGTTGACCAGCCGGGCCCGACGTGGCGGCAGCTCGCGCTCGAACAGGCCCTCCACCAGCCGCTTGCCCACCTGCGCCGGCGCGGGCGCCTTCTCCCAGCTGTCGACATCCGACGAGAACTCCCACGGCTCGAACCCTTCCTTGCCGTGATCGCGGCGATACCTGGCGTAGAGCAGAGCGTCCATGGCGGCGGTGCCCGCCACGCCGGCGACGAGCCCCCGGACCACCGCCCCCAGCGGGCTCATCCCGCAAGTTCGGGCGGCGGATGACGGACGGGGCATCGGACCGCGGCGTCGATGCCAGTGGGTTGGAGTGCTCGACGAGGTGCTCATGGGCCGCTCCCGAAAGTTGAAGGTGTGCTGCACCGCTGATGGCATGGCGGCGAGTTTGCTCGGGGCGGCCCGTGCTCGCATCCGCCAGGGGGACAGTGCGAGTGGTCAGTCCCGGGCCGCCGGGCGCCGGCCGTCGCACCAGTCCCTGGCCGCTCGGTAGGCAACCATCAGGTCCGGTCCCTCGACGGCGATGTCAGCCAGGTCCGCGAGGTGGCCGTCGCCGTTGACCGAAACGCGCAGCCCAACCTCTCCGAACAGGAACACGTCGGACATGGAGTCTCCGTAAGCGACGGCATCCCGGATCTCCAGGCCATGCTCGGCACAGAATCGGGCCGCCAGGCGCGGCTTGTCCTCGGGGTTGAGGATCGCCCGACTCGTCCAGAGCGACCTCGGGCGAGCGAGGGAAACGGGAGGCGAAGACGCGGTCGAACCCGAACTCGAGAAATAGCTCGGCGAAGTAGTCGGGCGACATCGTGATCAGGCAGGCCCGCTCGTCCCGGTCATGGATATCGGCCACGACCTCGCGAATGTTGGCGAGCAGCGGAGCGGTGGCGAAGGCGCGGCGCGCGATCTCGGTCGACACCACCCCCCACATCTCGTGCAGCGCGCGTGCGAACTCGACTGCCGTCGCGGCGCCTGTGGCGAACCGCTCCTCCAACTCGGCGAGAGAGTCGTCCTGCCCGAGCGCCGCCGCCACCAGGACCGGCGCCGACGTCTGGCGCAGCAGCGTGCCGTCCATGTCGAAGACGTGCGCTCTCACCGCGCGGGGAGCCGTTCGAGGAGCGCGGCGGTCGCCGGGAACAGCTCTTCGGTGACGCGGATCGGGTCGATCCAGCGAAACGAGCCGAACTTCCCGGGCTCGAGCTCCCGCGGGCCGGCCTCGGCGGCGCGAACCCCGAGGAAGCCCTCCACCCCGGCGACGACCCACGAGACCTCACCGGCGGGCACGAGAACGCACGCGAACGTACGGACGGCGCCCGGGTCGAGAACCAACCCGGTCTCCTCGGCGAGCTCCCTGACCGCGCATTCCTCCACGGTCTCGCCTGCCTCGGGCTTTCCGCCCGGGACGGCCAACGGCGCCCCGGCCTCGGCGCGCCGTCTCCCGACGAGCACGAGCCCATCGGCGCTGCGCACGACCGTGCCCACCCCGAACAAGGTCACGGTCGGCGAGTCGGTCACGCGGCCATCGTAGTGGCGCGAACTGGCGCGACTGTTTCCGCCGGCGTGGGCGCTGCTTTCAGGACCGTCTCGGGTGTCAACGCTGTACGCGCTCGCGTGCGGCTCCCGGGAGGACACGTGGCTCGCAGCAACCGTTGGTGCACGACTCGTCGCCGGTGCCGAGCGCAATCCAGCCTCGCCTGACCAGCAGGCCGTAGATCTTGCAGCCCACGCACAGCCCGAGCGCCGACTCCAGCCACATCAGCGTCAGGCAGACGAGGCAGATCGTCCGCGGCAGGTAGCCGCGGACGCCGCTGTTCGTGATCACGGTCATCGCCAAGGCCATCGCCAGCCCGAGCGTCCATGCGAACCGCTTGGGCGTTGCCGATACCCACTGCGGCTGAGGACGGAGTGTCATCGCATGGGCGAGCGCGCCGAACGGGCTGTACCGCAGCCCGACGGTGACGCGGACCAGAAACTCGACGGAGAACAGGCTGGCCACGACCTGGAGTGGCACGTACTGCTTGTCGAAATAGGCGTAGCTGAACGCCACCGCGCCGGTCACCATCGTCAATCCCGCAGCCGCGCGCACCGCGTTCTCGTTGACGACACCGGTGAGTGTGCTCACAGTCATGGTCTCGTGCCTCCTCGTTCCGGCCCGTTCGCATGCAACTGCCTGAGCGCCTCGCCTGGCAACGGGAACCAGCGAATGCGCTCGAATTCAGGGCTTACGAGTTGATCGGCGAGCGGTCCCGTCGGTGGGTGGAGCTCGAGGTCGGCGATGATCTGTCGGGCGGCCTCGAGTTGATCGGCCAATACGCTTTCGGGTGCGGTAGCCGGTGGCACCGGCGTCACCGTGAGCACGTCGCGCAGGCCCGGGTAAACGAGAGCAAGGCGCCCATCTGGCCCTTGACCGCTTGTGCACTCATCCGGTCCGACCAGCGGTCGTCGATTCCGTAGAGCCGATGGATAGACGGGCCGGCGCAGAAGCAGCCGCTGCGTGCCTGAATGCCGAACAGGTCGTTGAGCAGCGCGGCGACGAAGTTCGCGTGCAGAAGGCGGCCGCGATGGCGCACGCGAAAAGAGACGGTCGCGAGGCGTTCGAGCTCGGTGCTGCCCAGGTTCTCGATCCGCGGATTGGCGCCCCATGAGGCGAGCGCGCGCCGGGCGAGGTCGTGCTCGCGGCGGCGGATCTCGTCGGTGCCGACCTGCTCCTTGAGCGCGAATACCAGCCCGGCGCGGATCGACTCGACGATCCCCGGCGTTCCGCCCTCTTCGCGGATCGACGGGTCGGGGTGGTAAGCATGCTCGGATGGGCTGACGAACAGAATCGTTCCGCCGCCGGGCACGGACGGCATCCGATGGGCGGGGCCGCGTTCATGTCGATCGGGAGATACGGACCCGCCGCGGCGTAGTCGAAGCGGGCCAGCGCGCCGTGCCGATGTAGCGCGATCGCGATTCGGTCGACGTCGGTGACGATGCCGGTGACGTTCGACGCCGCCAAGAAGCTGCCGATCTTCAGCCGGCGGTCCGCATGGCGTCGCAGCTCGTACTCGAGGTGGTCGAGGTCGATGGCGCTGGCGCGGTCCTCGCGTATCGTCACGAGCTCCGCGGTCGACTCTCGCCACGGCAGCTCATTGGAGTGGTGCTCGTAGGGCCCGATGAACACCACGGGTCCGTCCTGTGGATCCCACGGCAGCAGGCGGATCAGCTTGTCGATCGCGCCGGTCGCTCCGGTGCCGCAGAAGATCACGAGGTCGTCCTCGGCGCCGTTGACCGCCTGGTGAATGAGACGACGTGCCTCCTCGCGGGGCGCGGTGGTGTGTCGTCCCGTCGCCGATGCCTCCGTGTGCGTGTTGCCGTACATCGGCAGCACCTGGTCGCGGATGAAGTCCTCGATGAACGAGAGCGAGCGCCCCGAGGCTGTGGCGTCCGCGTAGACCATGCGGCGCGGGCCGAACGGGCCGTCAAGCACGGTGTCGTCGCCGATCACCGAGCTCCGGATCCGGTCGATCAGGCGCTGTTCACGGGAGCGCCGCGCGGGAAGCCGGGGTGAGCCGGTGATCTCAGCGGGCGCAGGTGTGGTGGCGAGGGTTGTCCTCACGACGGTCACATCCCTTCGAGGTCGTCCGCTATTGAGCCGCGGCGAGCGTGCGCTCGCCCGATTCCCGCGGAGTCCGAGCCGGTTCGGCGAGCGGCACGAACCGTCTGAGCTTGGCCGGCCCCGGGTCGCGCTCGAGTCGCCGGGCGACGGTCAGCTCGACGGCGGGGCGCGAGAGCCCGAGGTCGGCCAGCGCCTGCGCGATCTCACCGCGCAGCCGCTCGAGATCCACGGGCGCAGCGCACCGCACGGCGATCCGCGCACCTTGACGAGTCTGGCGCACTCGATACTCGACGACTCCCGCATGGCGACCGAGCGCCGAGCGGAACACTTGCGGGTGAACTCGCCGGCCGTCGTACACGAACACGTCGTCGAGCCTCCCCTGGATGTCCGCCACCCATCGGTGAGCCGACCCGCACGGGCAGGGGTCGCTCAGGATCCGCACCTCGTCGGTGATCTCGTATCGGATCAGCGGTAGCGCTCGGTTGAACAGATTCGTCACGTAGATCTTCGCCGAGCGTTCGCCGGGTGCGACGGGCCGGCCGTGTTCGTCGACCGGCTCGACGATCAGCAGATCTTCGTTCAGGTGCGAGCGCGAGTGAGCACAGGGAACGGCAATGCCGCCGCTCTCCGAGGCTGCCCAGATGTTCCCGACCGTCGCGCCCCATGCTTGCTCGGACGCCGCGCGGATCTCGGGTAGCAGCGGCTCGGCGCAGGTGAGGACGTGGCTCGGAGCGATCTGGAGGCGGCCGGCTCGGGCCTCGAAGCTGAGGACGTGCAGAGCCGAGGGATACGCCACCAGGCAATCCGGCTGGGTCTCGTTCAGCCCGGCCACGATGTCGTCGGTCGGCAGCGTGACGGGGAAGCGAACGTTGACGAATTCCGGGCTCGCGAACGTCCTCGCCAGAGCCGCGGTCGCGTGCGTGAAATGAGCCGCCGTCACCCAGCCGGACACCAGCGGGCGCGATGAGAGCTCAGGGTCTGACCACCTGGCCCGCAGCGTTTGGCGGAAGCAGCCCATCCAGAACGTCGCCCATCCCTCCCAGTCGTAGACGAACACTCCGCGGTGTCCGGTCGATCCCCCCGAGGTGACCGCGGTGTAGCGGTCGAGCAGATAGCTGCCGGTGGTCACGGTCTCGAGGTGATCGTTGGCGGCTCCGAGCGACAGGCGCTCGTCGGTCACGATCCGATCGAAGTTGTGCATCAGGTCGGCCTTGGTCATCGGCGGCAGTTCGCACAGACCGTCGTCATCGAGTCGAGTGACGTCGATGCCGGCCAGCCGCTCTCGATGCCACGGCGAGCGGCCTATGGCCTCGCGCACGAGGTCTCGCAACCGCTGCGCGCGATGGAGTGCCAGGCGATCCGCCGGCCAGTCGAGCCGCTCGATGAGCCGCGGCGCCAGCGCCAACGCGTACGCCTGATGTCCTTGCCTGAGTGTCTCGCGGTCACGCATGTGTCAGCCCCCTGTTGCCTTGCTGCGCCCGGTAGTTGCGAAGACCGTAGGGCAGTGAGCCGAGTTCGTCTTCGGTAGGGGTACGGATCTCCATACGGATTCGGTTCACGAGAGCCCTAGTTCCGCCGCCCGCCGAACCAACTGCACCTTGGAATCCACACCAAGCTTCGCGTACACGCTCGCGAGGTGAGTCTCGACCGTCCGCTTGCCGACGAACAGGGACTCGGCGATCTCCCTCGCGCTCATCCCGGTCGCGGCGAGACGGGCGACCTCGCGCTCGCGGCGCGTCAACGAGCCGGGTCCGAGCGCCGCCGCCGCCGCCCGGCGCCCCGCCGTCCCGAGGCGGCGCAGTACCTCCAGGCACCGGTCCCGGCGCCAGGTGCTCCCGCACTCCTCGAGGATCTCCGCGGCTCGCTCGAGCGAGGCGACCGCCTCGGCCCGGCGGTCGGGCGACAAGGAACGTCCGAGCGCGTAATGACACCGTGCCAGGTGAGCCTTCCAGCCGGTGCTCGACAGCAGTTCGATCGCGTGCCGCGCGGCCGCGGCCGCTTGCTCGGGCTCGCCGGCGGCCGCGGACGCCCACGCCGACCCCGCCGCGGCCATACCCCAATACCCCGGCAGCCCGATGGACTCAGCCACCTCTCGCAACTCCCCCGCGGCGTCCGCGGCTGCCGCCGCGTCCCCCGCCTCCGCGGCGGCCTCGGCGAGGTCGAACAGCACACACGCCGCGTTCGGCCGGGACTCCATGTCGAGCAACTGTGTTGCGGCCACCCGCAGCGGCGCCACGCACTCGGCAGCGCCGTGGGTATGCCAGACGAAGATCGCATCGGCCCAATGCAGGCCGCTCAGATAGAAAGACCAGGCCGCATCGCCGAGCATGGTGCGGCCGCGCTCCAGCAGGCGTGCGGCCTCGGACTCATCGCCCGCTTCGAGCGCCGACATCGCCCCGTAGATCGGCCCGGGCGCGCGCCGCCTCGCGGTCGCGGCCGGCAGCCACGCGACTGCCTCCCGCGCCGCGGCGAGGGATCCGGCGAAATCACCGGCAATCCAGCGCACGAGCGCCTCGAGCTCGACCAGGATGCTGTCGCGGTAGGCCGGGTTCGCGGCCTTCGCCTCCTCGAACAGCGCCGTGCTCTCAGCCGGCCGGCCCTGGAGCGTCTGTCCGAGCGCGAGTCCCCCGAGCACGATCGTGAGGCGGTACGCCTTGTCGTCCTCGCGGGCGATCGCCTCCGCACGTCGCAGGGCCGTCTCGGCCTCGGCAAACCTGCCCGAGAAGTTCGCGCTGTAGCTGACCGCCGCCAGCCCCTGCATCGCGACGAACCGATCTCCGGCGTCATCGGCGGCCTCGACGAGCGCCCTGGAGTCGGCGCCCATCCCCGCCAGGTCGCCCCGTAAGCCCTTGATCCAGGCAAGTTCCCGTACCGCGAGCAGTGCTTGCCGCTCATCACCGCAGCGCTCGAACAGCTCATGCGCCTGCAGGCAGGCCTCATGCGCGCCGTCGAGGTCGCCCACGCCCCAGGCGAGGAAGTTGGCGAGGCGGAACTTGACGATCGCCCGCCTGGGGTGATCCGAGGAGCCCTCGAGCAGGCCGTCGATCGCTCGCAGCGCCTTGACCGCGACCGGCGCGTCGGTCTCGGCGCGGTGGTCGATCAGCCACTCCGCGCGCGCATACATCGCCTCGAGCACCTCGAGCCAGCGTTGGTCGTCGGGGGGGATGAGGTCGACGAGCTCCGCCTGCAGTTGGAGCGCCTCGCGGTAAGCCTCGCGCCGCTCGGCCTGGCGCATCGCGTCGAGCAGCGCTTCGACCGCCTCCGAATCCCCGCGCTCGGCCGAGCGGGCGAAGTGGAGCGCGGCCTCCGCCAGGTGCCCGGTTTGAAGCAGCGAGCGCGCGGCCTGCCGGTGCAGGAGCCGCCTCCGGGCGCCTCCGGTGGCCTGGTAGATGACATCGCGGACAAGCGGGTGCTGGACCTCGTATCCAAGCCTCCCGGCTCGGTCGTCCTCGACCACGATCCGTGCGTCGACCAGTTCGGTCAGGATCGGTCCGACCTCCTCGAGCGGTCCTCCCGCGAGTGCAGTCAGATCACCGAGTGAAACCGGTCGGCCCACGACCGCCATCAGCTCGAGCATCTCCTTGGGTGGCGCATCCAAGCGGCGCAGCTCCGATACCACACGCTCGGTCAGGCCCTCGGGCAAGCGCCTCAGATGCGGAGCCGAAAGATCGCCCCCTTCGTCGATGAGCGCCCGCAGCAGCCCGATCGCGAAAAGCGGATTGCCCTGGGAGCGCTCGCATACCCAGTCCACGAGAACGCGGGGCGCGGGCCGCTCGATCACCACCTCGGTCAGCTCTCGTAACGGTCGGCGCGCCAGTGCGCTGACCTCCAGACGGGTGAGCAACGCGTCCTGTTCGAGCTCGAACAGGACCGGTGCGGCCACTTCGTGGCGCGCCAAATCAGCGGGACGGGCGGTGGCCACCACCAGCAGCGGCGCGTCGTCGAGGTGCCGCGCGAAGTAGCGCACCGCCTCCCAGGAAGACGCGTCTGCGAGATGGACGTCGTCGAGCAGAACCACGAGTGGAGTCCGTCGCAGGACCTTGCCGAGGAGCCCGGCAAGGCCCTGCAACACCCGTGGGAGGGGCGGGTCGCGATCGGGCACCGAGCCGCGGACGAGCGCAACGCGATGGAACAGGCTCGCGAGGTCGTCGAGCAGGCCTCCGCACAGGTCGACCACTTCGTCGTCCGGGAGCGGCTGGAGGAATGGGTCGAGCGCCTCGGTCCAGAGGCCGAAGGCGGCGCTTGCCGCGAGCGGATAGGCCTGGGCCACCAAGCCGGTCGTCTCGGGGTGGCGCGCGAGCAGCTCGCGCCCGAGGCGGGTCTTGCCGACTCCAGCCTCGCCGAGCAAGAGAACGAGGCGGAAGTTGCCCTCTTCCGCCCCGTTCAGCTCGTCTTCCAGCAACCCAAGCTCTTCTCGCCGCCCCACGAGCTCGGGGGCCGACCGCGCCGCCGCCGACCGCGGCTGCGCCAGAGTGCGGACCGCTCCGGTCACAAGTGCTCCGAACGATGCGCGCCCCCTTATCTGTACTCAGTGGAGCGCGTTAGGTATAGAACCTACCAAACCGAGTTGGCTTACGGGGA
Organism: uncultured Solirubrobacterales bacterium; assembly: GCA_963749545.1. Classification (GTDB taxonomy): domain Bacteria; phylum Actinomycetota; class Thermoleophilia; order Solirubrobacterales; family Solirubrobacteraceae; genus Palsa-465. The sequence continues at coordinate 392,143 of CAVVNG010000012.1, read as the reverse complement.
ATTTTCCGGAAGGCGGCTCGTCGCCGGTAGATGAGGATCGCCAGCGCAGCGTTGGCCAGGCAGTAGTAGGCGGGGTAGGCAATCAACGACAGATCGAGCATGCCGACGGCGCCCGTGGCGAGGGCGCACCCGATGCTGGCCAGCGCGTATGTCGAGAGGGTCTCAGAGTGGGGGTCGCGGTGGACCTTCGGGGTCATCATCGCGACGCCGATCAGGTCGGCGGCGATCACGCATCCGACCGCCACGCTTGGTTCGCCGGCGACGACCCATCCGATCAGACCACCCCCGGCGAGGGCGATCAGAGACAGGTCGGTTGCGCTCACGCCGCCCTCGCCGTAGCGGATGGCCAGGAGGAAGACGGCGCCGGTCACGATCGCCTGGGTGCCGGTCATCAGTGCGCTCCAGGACGCGCCGTCGGCGAGCTGCGCGACGCAGGCCACGATCGCCAGCACGCCCCAGATCAGCCACGAGTCTCGGTGCGGGCGGGTGCTCCCGCGCACGGTGTCGCGCACGTAAGGGATCGTGTCCGCGATGCCCGCCAAGCCGGCGAGAACGCCGAGCACGGGCGCGAGATGGCCCATCGGACCCAAGTGCCGCCCCTTTTGAGTCTCCGTGCCCGGTCGGGCAACGCCACGCGGGAGACTACGCGCGCGTTCGCGGTTCGTCTTCGGTATCGATTCGGAACTGAATACGGATTCTGGTGGCGGGGCGTCGCGACCCGGGTCGGACCGTAGCGCCCGGTGGACGGGCGGCGCCCGGACGCGTCAGACGAAGCTGCTCCACACCGTGGACAGGGGTGCGGTGAGGTCCGGGTCGCGTCGCAGCTCGACGCGCGTCACCCACTTGACCCACTGAAAGCCGCGCGCGCCCGGGACGACGAGCCGAACGGGCGCGCCGTGGTCATGGCTGAGCGGCGCGCCGGTGACGTGCGTGGCGAGCACGAGACCGCGCGCGTCCTCGATGCCAAAGCTCCAGCGGTAGCCGGTTACCGACGCGACGGTGACGTGGCGCGCGCGCGGGTCCGCCCCGGCTAGGTCCAGAAGCGAGCCCAAACGGACGCCGCTCCACCGTTGGGTCGAATAGAACCCGCCGGTGCAGTCGAGCGTCGCGACGAGCTCGTCGTCCGCAGCGAGCTCTCCGATCGAGTGCGTCAGCGGGCGTGCCACGAGGCCCTCGACCCGCAGGCGGTAAGCGGTCGGGTCGATCGCCGCGGGATTGTCGGCGACCCACGAGGTGCTTGGGAAGGCGTTGCCGGCGAACGACCCCGCCTCGTAGGAGCCGGTGAAGCGACGCCGGGCGCCTCCCAGTCCGATGAGCATCTCGACCGGTCGCTGAGCGCGCCAGAGGAGAACGGCGCACGCGGCAAGACCGGTCGTGGTGAGGAACTGGCGCCGTCCGGCGAGGTCGCGGCGCCGCAGTCGCTTGGCGCGCACCACCATGTGGATGGCGACGGATATCGCCAGGATCGCGCCCAGCGCGTCGTGCCAGCTGAGCAGGGTGTAACCGGCCGGCGCAACGGCGGCGCCCTCCGACCACAGGAACCCGGCGACCAAGCAGCTGGCGACCAGCGCTGCCGCGGCGATGCCTGCCGCGCGTCGTTCGATGCTGGGCGCAGCGCGGACGAGACGCGGCCAGACCCGCCGGAGTTTGACTAGGACCAGGAGCGCGATCGCGATCCCGCACGCGTCGTGAACGGCGACGATCCAGGCGGTGCCCGGCGATCCGGCGAACAGCGTGAGCACGCCGGTCACGAGCAGCGCCGCGACCAGCGCCGCGAGACCCCAGTCGGTGCCGCGGGCGGTCACTCGGCCAGTCTATGACGCGAGCTTGGGACCGCGGGTTAGGGTTCTCGCTGCGGCCGTGATCTACTCGCCCGCCCCGATCGCCTCGACGGGCCGCGAGCGGAGCGCTCGACGGGTTGGGAGCGCCAGAGCCAGCAGCGCCAGCAACGCCGAGGTCCCGAGGATCGCCGCAAGCGGCACGGGCGGCACGTACGGGCGGAGGCTGCCGTTCAGCGCGTGACTCAGCGGCAGCAGCGCCGTGGCCGATATCGCCAATCCAAGCCCCAGGCCGATCGTCACGATCAGCCCGGCCTCCCAGCGTGACATCGAGCGCACCTGGCGCGGGTCGGTGCCCGCGCGTCGTTGACCACCGAGGCAGACGCCGACCGTGAGGCGCTCGTCGAGATGCGGCGTCTCCTGGCCGCGACGCGCCGCGACGGGGACGAGGCCGAGCTCGCGCCGCAACCCGGTCTCGACCGGTTGAGCTCGCTGCTGGAAGAGATCGGACGCGCCGGCCTGCGCGTCCGACTGCACGTGGACGGCGAGCCCTTCTCGCTGCCAAGGGCCATCGACCTCTCGGCCTATCGGATCGTTCAAGAAGGACTCACCAACGCCCTCAAGCACGCGCGCGCCAGCCAGGCCGATGTCACCGTTCACTACCTTCCCGACGAGCTGCAGCTCGAGGTGCGCGACGACGGCGAGGGCGGCTCGACCGGCAACGGCCTCGGCCACGGGCTGGTCGGGATCCGCGAGCGCGTCAAGATTTATGGCGGCGAGATGAGTGCAGGAACTCCGACCGGGGGAGGCTTCCTTCTCAGCACACGCCTCCCGGTGAACGGCGAGCGACCATGACGATCCGCGTCCTCGTTGCCGACGACCAATCGATGGTCCGCGCCGGCTTTCGACTGCTGCTCTCCAACGAACAGGACATCGAAGTCGTGGCCGAGGCTCGAGACGGGCTCGAGGCGGTCGACAAAGCCGCGCGCTATCGACCTACGGTAGTGCTGATGGACATCCGCATGCCCGAGCTTGACGGGCTCGAAGCGACACGGCGGATCCTCGCCACCGATGACACAGCCCGGATCCTGATCCTGACGACGTTCGATCTCGACGAATACGTGTACGAGGCGCTTCGCGCCGGCGCCAGCGGCTTCGTGCTCAAGGACGACCCTCCCGAACAGCTGCTCGCCGCAATCCGAACCGTTGCCGGCGGCGACGCGCTTCTCTCACCGGGTGTCACAAAGCGTGTGATCAAGCAGTTCACCCGCATTCCGCGGCCGGTGCCGCCGAAAGAGCTCGACGATCTGACCGCCCGCGAGCAGGAGATCCTCCGGTTGATCGCCACGGGCCTATCCAACGCAGAAATCGGAAAGCAGCTCTACATCAGCGAGACGACCGTCAAGACATACGTCACGCACATCCTCCAGAAGCTGGGCCTCCGCGACCGTGTGCAGGCGGTCGTGCTCGCATACCAGACCGGGCTGTTCGAGAGAGTGCGTGGCTAGAGCCGGACGACGGGGCTGCGTCGGAGCCGCCGGCCGGAGCGGTCGAGCGCGGTGACCGACGCGTACCGGTGCTGGGCGTGGAGCGGGATGACGGTCTCAAAGCCGCGGCTCGGCGCGATCCCGAGCAGGCGCAATTCGTCGCGTCTGGCTCCGGCCGCTACCTGCCAGCCGGCGACGGCGGTGGCGCCGTTCCAGCTGGCGTACATGAGCGTGGCGCCGTTCTGGCGGTTCCGCGCCGCGGCGACGGCGGGGCGATGGTGTGGGGTGCCCTGCCACGGAAACCAAAGCCCCCGGTATGAGTACAGACCCGGGGGGAGCGCGATGTCGAGCAGAAGCGTGCCGTCGGACGCGTACTCGATCGTGTGCGACTGGACGCCCCAGCCGACTAGGACCCGGTCCGGGGCGAGGATCTGCACGGAGCCCATCGCGCCCGCCGACAGCCGCTCTGGGCTCGTGAATGCGGTGCGCGCCATCACCCTCCGGCGCGACTCATCGACGTCGAGCACCAGGCCCCGCGACTCGGACTCGGTCTTCACCGGACCGTTTGTGCCGTTGTCGAACACGGTCAGCAGGCCGTCTGAGTGCTGGCGGGCGTCGTGCTGCCAGGCAAACTGCGCGCCAGGGCCCATCTGAAGCTGGCTTTGCTTGCCGCCCAGCGTCCAGATGATCTTGCCGGTTCTGCGGTCGAGCTTGTAGAGCGCCCATGTGTGCCGGCCGGAGACGAGCAAGTTTCCGTCCGGTAACGGCTGAATCGAGTTGATGTGCACGTAGTCGTACGGCTCGGCGTGCGGCTCCTCGGAAGCGCTCACCGGGACGTGCTGGAGGCTCCGCCACTCGAACAGGAGACGCCCGCTGGCGATATCCACCTCCTGGATGATCGACTCGAGGACCTGGCTGTTGCGGGGAGCCCCGATCGAGGACAGATCCATCGGCACCGTCTGCGGATAGCAGGTGAACAGCGCCGTCCCTTCAGGGGTCACCGTCAGAGCGTGCAGGTCCATCGACCGGCCCCCTACGGCGCGCACACGCGCGATCTCGTGATAGTCCTGGTCGAGCAACACGGCCTCGCCCTGCCCGTAGCCCGACTGCTCGATCCTGCCCTCCCACCAGACCAGCGCCGGCTTGCCTTGGTACTCCGCGCGGGCGAAGTTGGTTACCTGCAGCCCCGCCGCCAGCGCCCTGAACCACACCGGCGTTCCGGCGCGATCGACGATCAGCGGCCCGTACTGCTCGGACCCGTTCAGGGACACGGGCCCCGGTCCCAGGAACAGGAAGCCCGGATCGGCGCTGCCCGATCCATCGGTCCCCGTGGCGGCGGTCGTCGTGACCGCCGGCGGGCGCAGGTCCGGTCGCGAGTGGAACGCGGCGACGCTACCCGCCGGTTTGACCCCGGAGGAGCCGATCCGGGGCAGCGGCTTGGGTTTGCTCAGGATGCGGGTGGCGCCGCAGCCGGCGACCATGAGGGCCGCCACGCCTCCAGCTCCCTGCAACAGCTGACGTCTGGTGCGGGCATCTCGGCTCGCCGAATCAGGCACGGCCGCAGTCGAGCGTTCGCGCGATCACAACGCCGCACATCTCTAGCCGCGCGGACATAAATCCACCGTCAAGTGGGCGCCTACCATGCTCCAAGTATGGTCGGCGCCCTGGACCGACTGCCCTACGTCGAGGACGGCGGGACGGCCATCATGGCGCCGCCCGCCGCCGTCTCGATCATTCCAGGTGGGTGGTGATCGATATTCCGGAGCCCGCGCCGCGCGAGTACACCGAGATCGAAACGCCCTCGTTGGCTCGGTGCGCGGTGAAGCTGGCGTTGTAGGCCGAGCCGGACGAGGACGTGATCTGCCAGCCGCCCTTCGCCAGGGCGTCCGTGTAGGTCGCGGTGGTCGCCTTCATCCGAACCGCGTGAGCTCCGGGTTCCCCCGATTGGGGGACGCGAAGATCCTCCGCTCGATCGGCCTGTCGGCCGATGGTCGCGGCGCGCGTTTAGCTCGATGCTGTTCCCACGCACCGATCAACACCGAAAGGAACAGCAAATGACCACTTACACCCCCACCCTCGATGAGTACAGCGACCATCACCGCGAGATCCACGACAACCCGCTCCGGACCCGCTCCCGCCGACGCACGTCGACGCGGGCGTTCGCGCTCGGGGCCACGATCGCGAGCCTGTGCGTCGGCGGCGCGTGGGCCGACATCGAGACCTCTCACTCTCACGGCGCAGGATCGAACCCCGCGAGCACGCCCGCGGCGGCGAGCACGGCCACGACCGCTACCGGCTCCCACACCGCCTCGACGGCTGGCTCTAGCGGTGCAGCCGCCGGTGGCTCGCAGGCCGCGACGCCGGCCAACACGTACCCGCACGGCCAGGACGCCACGACGCTGCAGCGTGATCTGGGAATGTTGAACTACTACGAGAGCTCGGTTGATGGGGTCTATGGCCCGGCCACAACGGCCGCTGTGAAGGACTTCCAGCGCGCCAACGGACTCACGGTCGACGGCATCGCCGGGCCGAGCACGATGGCCAAGATCAAGCAGCAGCTGATCACGGGCGATAGCCAGATGAATCCCGGCCCGCTCGTCAAGCCCACCAACAACACGTCCACTCCCGCCAACGGGACGACGCCCAACGGTCACCCCGCGAACGCAACCGGCGGCGCGGCGGCCGGTTCCTCCTCGAACGGAGCAGCCACGAACTGATCGACAACCGTCCGACAAGAGGGAGAGCCGAAACCGATGGCCCGCGCGAGCGGGCCATCGCGTCGTTCCGGACGACCGATTCTGCGGGCGACGCGGCTCCTATCACCTCCGGCGGAGGAGCCGGTTCGGAGGTGCGGAATGGTGGCTCTGCCGGAGTCGAGGATCAGCGTGGCGGACATCCGTCGTGACTCGCGGCTGTACGGCATCCTGCTCGATCACGCTTATCGCGGCGTTCGCGTCCAGCAGCTGATCAGGGGTGCGCTGGTCGTGTTCGTGGTGGCCACGGTGCTCGCCGTGCCGCCGGCCCACGATCGCTCAGGCTGCTACGTGGTCGCCGGCGTCTACGCACTGTGGGCGGTTGCGATCGGGTGGGTGTCGCTGCGCGGCGGCGAGCGCGCGGTTCGGCTGGCCTGGCTGCCCCTGTTCGTCGACTTGCTCGCGCTCGGCGTGCTCAGCGTGCTTGCCGGCCAGTCGGAGCAGAGTTGGACCGCCGATGTGCTCGCCAACGCGTTCTTCGTGATCCCGATGCTGGCGAGCACGCAGCTGCGGCCCGGGGTCGCCGCCGCCGTGACCGGGCCCGCCGTGGCGGTCTATCTGGCCTCGCTCATCGCCGCGCAGAACGCCAACGGCGAGCCATGGGCGTCGATCGTGCTGCGCACCTGGGTGATGGTTGCGCTCAGCGTCGGCTGCGTGCTGCTTTCGTGGATCCAGCGATCTCGCGTGCTGACGATCGCCGCCCTGGTGCAGGATCGAACGACCCTTCTTGGAGACCTGGTGGACGTCGAGTCCCGAGCCCGGACGGGGCTCGCGGAGGAGCTGCACGATGGAGCACTCCAGTATGTGCTGGCCGCGCGGCACGACCTCGAGGACGTCCGGCACGGCGACATCGCTTCGCTTGACCGAATCGAATTCGCGTTGCGCGAATCGACGACGCTGCTGCGCGCGAAAGTCAGCCAGCTCCATCCGGCCGTGCTCGAACAGGCCGGTCTGCTGCGCGCGCTGGACGAGCTCGTTCGCATCACCGCCGAGCGCAGCGGTCTTCGCATCGAGCTCAGCGCCGACGGCTGGGACGAATCGGCACGGAGCGGGGCGGATGAGCTCCTGTACGCGGCCGCTCGCGAGTTCCTGGTCAATGTCACCAAGCACGCCGAGGCGCAAACTGTGCGGGTGAGCTTGCGACGAGACAACGGCCACATCCGGCTGACGGTCGCGGATGACGGCAAAGGGATCGACGCCGGCGTCGTCGGACGGCGGCTGGCCGAGGGGCATGTCGGCGTGACCTCGCAGCGCGTGCGAGTCCAGGCGGCCGGCGGTCACTTCAACCTGAGCCCCGGCAACCCCGGGACGATCGCCGAGGTCGAGCTCCCGGACACCGGCCTGGCCACCGACACCCCGGCGCTCGAGGCATAGGTTCCCCGGGACCGCGGCTATTCCAACAGCCCGAGGCGCATCGCAGTCGCCACCGCGGCGGCCCGATCCGACACGCCGAGCTTCTCATACAGCCGCTGGGTATGGGTCTTCACGGTGCTCGGCGCGAGATACAGCTCTGCTGCGACCTGCGGAATCGACAGACCGGTCGCGAAGCGTCGCAGCACCTCCATCTCCCGGTCAGTCAACGCCGGAGCCGAAGAATCGGCCCGCAGCCGGATCTGATCCACCAACCCGGCGGCGAGCTCGGGAGGAACCACCGTCTCCCCGCGGGACAGCTTGATGACGGCGTCGATCACCTCGGAGCGCTGCGCATCCTTCGCCAGATATCCAGCCGCGCCCTCCTGCAGAGCCTTGAACACAACCGCCCCTTCAGTGATCGCCGAGACCAGAAGCACACGCGTGGCGATCCCGTCACGTCTGAGCGCGTGGACGACTCCGACTCCGTTTACGTCGGGCATCTGATAGTCGACTACCGCCACATCCGGCAGCTCACGGCCGATCAGCTCAATCGCCTCTCGTCCACTCCCGGCCTGCGCGACCACCTCAATCCGCGCATCGAGCGACAGTCCCCGCGAGATCCCGTCACGGAAGAACGGGTGATCATCCACCACCACGACTCTGACCCTCAGCTGCGACAAGCGACCGATCCCGTCGTCGGAACAAGCGGATCCTACGGTCTTGGCCACGCTACGGCGCGCGCGGCACGACAATGTGCGTGTGAAGAACCTCCCTACCGCACCCATCGCGGCGACCGGGCTGATCGCCGGATTCGGCGTCGCCGTGCTGTCGGGATCTCGGGCGCTCGGTGGGCTGGTGCTCGTGATCTGCGGCCTCCCTTGCATCGCGATCTGGCTGCGACGCGACGGGCGTCAAACCGCGATCGTGCTCACGGTCGCGGGCCTGCTCGCCTTCGCGCTCTCGCATCTTCTCGGGCTGATCATCGGGGCGTGGCCCGCCGTGTTGCTCACCGCGGCTGGTACCGGAGCGCTGTACTGGCGAGCGTCGGACCGCCGAGTCAAGGCGCCGCTCTAGGCGTTGTAGCCTGCCGGCGTGAACGAGAGGTTCGTCGCGGGTTTGGCGGTCCGGGAATGGGGCGATCCTGCCGATCCGGCGATTCTGCTGTGGGCCGGCCTGGGTTCGACCGGTGCCTATTTCGCCGAGGTGGCGCCGGCGCTGCCGGGTCGAGCCGTGGCCGTGGATCCTCCGGGTTTCGGTCGGTCAGCCCCGCTGAACGGCTACACATTCGAGCGGCTCATCGAGATCGCCGTCGCCGTGTGCGAGGCGGGTGATTGTTGGGCGATCGTCGGTCACTCGCTCGGCGCGTATGTCGCGGTCGGCCTGGCCGCCGACCCGCCGGCCAGACTCCGCGCGGCCGTCATGACCGACGGCGGCTTCATGGATGCTGCTGCGATGACCGCGACTGGGATGCCGGTCGCCTCCGGGCGCGAGCAGTTGATCGCCTGGATGCGGTCGAACGCGTTGCGCTTCCCCAATTGGGTGACGGCGATCCGCGAGCTGGCGACGATGATCGGTGGCGAACCGACCGCGGCGTTCGAGGCCTATGTTCGCGATGTGTTCGTCGAGGTCGATGGGGAGATCCGCGAGCCCACCTCGCCCGAGGAGATGGCCGACCAGGTTCTGGCGGTCGTGGACAGAGATGTGCTTGCTGCCGCCGCGCGTGTCCAGGTCCCGACGCTGCTGACCGCGAGTGGGCAGCCGGCTGAGCGCCGGGCGCCCAGAGAGCGAGCGTGGCGGCAGTGCGCGGATTCATCGCCCTTGATCGAGTTGCAGGTCGCCGACGCGTGGGGCCACAACCCGATTCTGCAAGAGAGCGAGGCGTCGACGCGCGTGATCGCCGACTGGCTCGGGCGCCATCGTTGAAGCTCGACGGTTCTCGGCGCAGCGGCGAGCGCCGCGATCGCGAGCGAGGTGGTCCCCCGCTACGGGTCCCCGGCGGCCCGGGCGCGCTCGGGCTCGGTGGCGAACTCGCGGATGTATGTCCCAGCGGCTTCCATCGCGTCGGCGGCTTCGGGCAGGAACGACCAGAACAGCTGGAAGGCGTGGGCCTCGACGGGGAACAGCTCGAGACGCGCGTCGACGCCGTGATCCTGAGCGTGGGTGGCGAGCTCCTTGGCGTCGACGAGCCGGGCATCGCCGGTGGCGGCCTGGATCAGCATCGGCGGCAGGCCGCTGAGGTCCGCGCGCAGCGGGTCGACGATCGGATCGTCCGCCGGATGGCCGGCTAGATACGCCTCGACGCAGCGGCGGACGTCCTCGTCGGTGGCCAGCGGCGCGTCGCAGCGCGAGGCGGTGCGTAAGGCCAGGTCGAGCCACGGGCAGAGGATCACCGCCGCCGCGGGAAGGGGCAGGCCGTCGCGCTTGAGCGCCAGCAGCAGCGAGAGCACGATCCCGCCGCCCGCGGAGTCACCGGCGACGATGATCCGGTCCGGATCGGGCGTCTGCTCGCGCAGCCACAGGTAGGCGTGCTGTGCATCCTCGACTGCGGCTGGGAACGGATGCTCGGGAGCGAGCCGGTAATCGGGAACAAGAATCCCGGTTTGGGCCGCCGCCGCGAGCGCGCCCGCGTGGGGCTGGTAGCCGAATGCCGAGCCGATCACGTAGCCGCCGCCGTGGATGTAGAGGACCGTCGGCTCGTAACCCATGCCGGGGGAGACGACCAGCGACGGCACGCCGCCAGCGGTCACCGGTCGCGTGATCGTCCCGGTGGGGGGCGAGAACTGCGCATTCAACGACTCGAATGTGGCCCGCGTCTGGACCAGGTCAGAGTCGCTCGCCAGCATGCCTCGCAACGGCTCGAGCGCCCGCGCGACCCTCCCGAGCAGTTCGCCCCCCACCGCCAGCGCCGCCGCCACCGCCTCGTCGACGTCGCGGAGCAGCTGGCGCGCGCGATCAAGCAGCGCCTCGCCGGCGAGCGTCAATTCGACGCTGTGGGTGGAGCGCCGTAGCAGCTCACAGCCGACAAGCTGCTCGAGGCCTCGAATCTGACGGCTGAGGGCCGGCTGTGAGACGTAAAGCCGCTCGGCGGCGCGGCCGAAGTTGAGCTCCTCGGCCACGGCCACGAAGGCGCGCAGGTGGCGCAGCTCGATGCCATCCGGGGCCTGGGGGAAAGGAAGGACGCTGGCGGGCTGAGCCACGCAACAAGTATGGCCCCCGGGCCGACGATCGGTCATGCAGATCGTGCAATGCGGTCTTGCGCGATCGGCCTTTCCCTTTACGCGCGCATGCTGCAACTCTGCCGGCCGTGATGGTCGCCGACATGGCACTCAGGTTTGGCTCGCTTCGCGTACCGACGACAGTGCGTTGGCCGACGATCGAGACGGTGTCGCTCGCGCTCGTGTTGACCGACGAGTTGTCACCGACCGATCCCTGGATCGAGAACTGCGTGGTCGTCGGCTTGGCCGGCGCTCACCCGAGTTCGATCGAGCTCGCGGCGCTCCAGTGGCTCTCCGAGCACGCCGGCGAGTTCGGCGCAGAGGGTGATCACATGCTCGTGGCGGGCGGCGCGCGGGCGGCGAGGTTGGCGCTGGCGGCGCGCGACAGCGGCTGGCCGGTGCTCCAGCGGCAGCTCCTGGTTCACCCCAGGTTCACCGCTTGGCATCCGATGCCGAGGAACGTCGCCGGCGCGCCACCCGCGACCGTGGTGTGTGCCGCCGGGCTCGACGGCGGGCGCCGGTACGCGGCGCGGCTGCGCACCGCCGGGGTCGAGGTTCATGAGGTGCGCGATGACGGCCGTCGTTGAGGGCCTACTGGCCAGCGGGCTCCATCGCTCCGAGCTGACCGCCTACTGCCGGCGCATGCTCGGCTCATCGTTCGACGCCGAGGACGCCGTGCAGGAGACGTTCCTGCGAGCCTGGCGGGCCTCCGGGCGGTTCGAGGGCCGAGCGCCGCTCAGGGCGTGGCTCTACCGGATCGCGAGGAACGTCTGTCTCGATGCTCTGGCGCATGCCGCACGGCAGCCGGTGCCGGTCGAGAACGTGCCGCGAGCCCCGGATGCTTGCGGCGACCCCGGCCCCTCCGACCCCTCCGACCCCTGCGACCACGCGCTCGCCCGCGAGCGCCTGCGCCTCGCGATCGTCGCCGCGGTCGGCAACCTGCCCCCCAAGCAGCGCGCCGTGCTCCTTCTCCGCGACGTGCTGTCCTGGCACGCGTCCGAGGTGGCCGAGCTGCTGTCCACGACACCGGCCGGCGTCAACAGCGCCCTCCAGCGCGCGCGATCTGCGCTCGAGGCGGTCGACCCGGAGGCCGTGTCGGACACGACCGACGCCATCGGGCGCGAGCTCGTCGCACGCTACCTCGCCGCCTTCGCCGACGACGATGTCGACGGGCTCGTGTCACTGTCACGAGCAGCCTGAACGGCACGTCCGCCACCTGTCACATTCGTGAGTCCGGTGGGGTCGAACCGGGTGACCGACGAACCAAGCGTGTGACAAGGAGACAGGACCATGTCGAAAGACAAGAAGATCGCAGTTGCCGGCGCGACCGGGCGGGTCGGCCATCACGTCGTCGAGGTGCTCACCGAGCGCGGGCACGATGTCGTCCCGATCTCGCGGACCCACGGGGTCGAGGTGATCACCGGCGAGGGGCTGGCCGAGGCGCTCGCGGGCGTCGAGTGCATCGTCGATACCGCCACCGGTCCGTCGCCCGAGCAGCAGGCGGCGACGGAGTTCTTCACGACCGCCGCCAGGAATCTGCAGGAGGCCGGTCAGTTGGCCGGCGTGCAGCGCATCATCGTAGTGTCGATCATCAACACGGACCGGCTGAAGGGCGGCTACGCCATCGCGAAGGTCGCGCACGAACGGGCGATGCTGTCCGGCCCGGTACCGGTCCGCGTGCTCCGCGCCGCGCAGTTCCACGAGTTCGTCGAGCAGCTGGTGCAGTGGGGGACGCAGGGCGACGTCGCCCACGTCCCCACGATGCGCACCCAACTCGTCGCTGCGCGCACCGTCGCCGAGGCGCTCGCCGATGTCGCCGTCGACCCGGGCTCGGCGCCCGGCCCGACGCTCGAGGTCGCCGGGCCGCGTCCGGAGGAGCTGACCGAGATGGCGAAGCTCCTCATCGCCCGGCAGGGCAGCTCGCTGCGAGTCGAGGCCGTCAGCGACCCCGTCGACGGCGAAGCCAACGAGTCCGGTGTTCTCCTTCCGGGACCGAACGCGATCCTCGGCGGGCCGACGTTCGAAGAGTGGCTCGACTCAGGCAGTCGCTGAAAGTGGCCCTGAGACCGTTCCCGCGGGAACGTCAGGTACGCAGGAAGCCCCGCTATGCGGGACTTCCTGGGAGCGCGCCCGGAGAGATTTTCGAACTCCCGACCTTCGGTTCCGTAGGCGGAGGGCAGCACAGCAACCGGCGTAAATACGGGGAAGTGACCGCCGCAGAAGCAGCAAATAACGGCGCTTCTGACCGAGGCAGTTGCCCGCGACCGTTGCCCGCGCGACCGTTGCCCGCTGTACCCTTGTGTTCCACACGGTATGAGTGCAACGTCGACCATAAGCTGGCTCCGAACCCGATGGCGAGGCCATACATCAGAGCCCGCGCAAGCGGGCCGCACTGGTACGCAAGTGGTCACGGGACGGCACGCCAGTGGTGCGCGCCCTCGGAAAGGCGTGGGCTGAGGCCGATGGAAACGGCGGGTTCCAGCTGAAACGCGGGCGACCGCCCGAAGGCGCCCTCACGGAGGCACAAGCTGCCGAGAAGATGCTCAGGATCGTGCGTGAGACCACGAAGAGCAGGCATTGCTCGAACGTGATGCGCAGTTGCGCCGGCGTCGTGGCGTGACCTTCCGTGAGGTGGCGTGCGCCTACCTGGCTTGGATGGAGGAGGTGAAGGGCGCAAAGCCATCGACGATGCGCAACCATCGCAGCCTCTTGGCGGAGCCGGGCCAGCCGTATCGACGCGGGCGAGGGACGACCGAGGGAATCATGCGCGTGCTCGGTGATCGTCCGGCGCAGGCCGTGACGACTCGCGAGATCGAGCAGGTCCTCGCCGCGGTCGCGCGGATAGGCGTGTCGCCGAGCACCGTGAACAGGGCTCGTTCCGTGATCTCGGCGGCGTACAGCTACGGGATGCGGCCAAGCACATTCGGATTCGGCGGCAACCCGGTGAAGCACTCGGACCGGCGCTCCGAGCCCGACCCGCTGCATCTGGCGTTCTACTCGCCCGAGCAGGTCGAGGCGTTGGCCCAAGCGATGGCCGCCGGCGCACATCGGGACCGTGTACGGGTGGCGCTGGCCCCAGACGAGGTCGCGGCGCGCGCCGCGGGCGATTCCCAGGATGCTCAGATTGTCCGAATCGCGGCATACGCGGGCTTGCGGCGAGGCGAGCTGGTCGCACTAAGATGGCGAGACGTTGATCTCCCGGCCCGCAAGCTGACAGTCCGCCGCACGGTGTCTGGTGAGCGGGAGCTGAGCTCTACGAAGACGAGGCGGTTGCGTGAGGTTCCGATCGCAGACCAAGCCGAAGCTGCCTTCTCGCGGCTTCTGCGTCGTGGTGACTTCACGGGACCAGACGACTACGTGTTCGTCAACCGGTACGGCCGCCGGCTCGACCCTTCGGCGCTCCGGCGGCGATAGGAGCGTGCACGAAACACGGCCGGGCTCGAGCCCTTGCGCTTTCACGATCTGCGCCATACATACGGGTCGCTGCTTGTCGCCGGCGGCATAGACCTCGTAAGCGTGAAGGTGGCGATGGGACATGCCAGGCTCAGCACTACGGAGCGCCACCTTCACGCCCGCCCAGCTGCTGATCAGGCGGCGCGGTTCTCGCGGGCGTTTGCCGGTCGCGAGTCGTAGGACAGCCGACTCGGGCTGCGCCCTTCCCGCAAGGTCCAGCGGCACCGCTGCCATGGCTGTTCTGGGGGATGCCCGTATCCCCGCGCCGATGGGCCCGATGGCTTTGCTCCTGATCTTGCAGGCGGAGCAGGAGTCGACGGAGGTCGGACGGCTCGCTGTTGCTGGTCGTCCCAAGCGCTATGGCGTGCTAGCCGAACTCGAGTTAGCACCGTCGCGCGCCGACTGCTCCTCGCGTGGGAATGCAGCCACGGTTCCGTCGTACCCGCAACGGCGACATAGCAGGAGTCTTGTGAGGGGCCGGTGAGGACCAATGTCAGAACCGTTGAGCGTCGGACCGGCATGGCGCCCGGCGGGCGGATGGGCGGGTGAGGCGCTCGAGCACTTGCGCCTCTGTTTTAACGCGGTTGTCGGTTGACACGTCGGCGGTGGCCGGAATTTGTTTGCGGCGTCCGAGAATAGATATTGGGCGGATGCCGGGGACCGTCCGGAGGGAGGTTTGCAGCATGGGTAAGCGTTTGTTGCTGCTCTCGTTGTCGCTGGTGATGGTCGGCGTTCTCGCGGAAGCGGGGGTGGCCAGCGCGAACACCGTCTACCCCCAGGCAGCGCCAACGTTCGTTGGACCTGCGGCCGCCGGTTGCGCGAGCGGCTGCTCGCTTTTGACGGGGCCGTTCACCGCGGCCTCTACCGCGTCTGTCTCATCATCGAGCCTTGCGGCGGCCAGCCTGAAAGCCGCGACCGCGTTGTCCCGTCCGCACGCGATGCCTGGCCCGACAACCGGCAGCCTCGCGCCGGGGTCCACGGGCTTCGCGGCGGCGGCCGACGCGGCGCCCACCCCGATCATCCCCACGGTCCGGTGCCAGCCAGTGGGTGCGGGCTGCGACAGCATCAGCACCTCGGCAGGCGGCGCCACCGGCGTCAAGGGCCTGAACGCGGTCGACAGCGCCTCGCTGGCCACGAACCCCAACGGGGACATCGAGCCGCCCGACCAGGGCTTGTGCGCGGGCAACGGCTCCGTCGTCGAGACGAACAACATCGGCGAGATCCTGGTCTACAACACGGCGCTCCAGCGCCAATCCGCTCCGATCCCGCTCGACACGGTGATGGGACTCACCAGCCAGGGATATAGCAGCGGCGGCGACCCCTCGTGCGAGTATGACTCGAGCAACGAAGGACACTGGTTCTTCACCGAGATCGTCTCGAAGAACCCCGAGGCCGCCGGCGGCGCGTTCACCGGCTGCTTCGCGGGTGTGGCCAACGGGTGCGCCGAGGGCATCGCCGTGAGCAAGGGCTCGAGCCCGTTTGGTCCTTACAACGTGTATTTCCTGAACGCCGATTACAACCCCGCCGAGCCGGGTTATCCCTCGCTGCTCAACGACTTCGCGAAGATCAGCGTGACCCGGGACGCGTTCCTGTTGTTCTACGACGAATTCCCGCTCAAGAGCTCGCTGCCCGGGTTCGGCGGCGGGTTCTTCAACGGCGCCCAGCAGTTCGCGTTCGACAAGACCGCGCTCGAGCAGGGGCGTCAGGTCACGCTGTCAAACGGGTCACCAAACCCCAACTTCAACGTGGCGCACCAGAACATGGGGCTGCTGCCCACCCCGGACGGGAACTGTGATGGCACCAACGGTGGTACGGCGGGAGTTACCTGCTGGGTGGCGGTGATCCCGGCGCAGCCAGCCGACGCCGGCCAGTATGACAACCACAACGGCGGGTCGGGGTTCATGATCGGCGGCCTGGACTTTGACAGCTTCGCCACGTTGCCCTCAGGGGGCGACAACCGGATGGCGACTTGGGCCTGGACCGGGCTCAGCAACCTCAACAGCAGTGGCTGCGGTACCTGCAGCGGCATCAATTTCGGCGGCGAGCTGTTCACTGGCACGAACCCGTACTACAACCCTGAAAACGCGGTCGGAGATGGGATACTCGCTGCCCAGAAAGTCGGGCCGATACCGCTGGGTGACGAATGCGGTGCGGCCAGCCTGAGCGTGGGGAGCCCGCCGCCCAAATCCTGCCCCGAAAACGGACTTAATACCAATGGCGATTTCATGACCCAGGCCTCGCAGGCCCAGGGCCAGGTTTGGGCCGCGATGTCGACCCAGGTCAACCAGACGTTCGGGACCAGCTCGGAGTTGCACATGGGCGCGGTTTACTGGGTGGTTGACACCGGCTCGTTCGATCGGACCGGCCAGTTCACTATCACCAACCAGGGGTACGCCTCGGCGGCCCACGAAGACCTGAACATGCCGGCCATCGCCGCCGAGGGCACCGGCGGCAATGGCAAAGCGATCATGCTTTTCACGCTGAGCGGCAACGGCGGCCCGGCCGCCGGCAAGAAGGCCGGTTTCTTCCCGAGCACCGCGTACGGCCGGATGACCGCCACCTCGCTCGGCTTGAGCGACTCCACGATCAACATCGCGGACGCCGGCCAGGCACCCCAGGACGGGTTCAGCGAGTACCAGGGCTATCCCGGCCTGACCCGGCCCCGGTGGGGCGATTACAGCTGGGGGATCTACCTGCCCGACGGCAGCAACCGGTTGTACTTCGCCAACGAGTACATCGAGTCGCCGAACTGCAAGGGGAAGGCGTTCACGCTGACCATCGGAACCTGCGGCGGGACCCGCGACGGCTTCGCCAACTGGGGAACCTCGGTCAACTACGTAGTTCCGTAGTAGCGCGCCCCCCGGCCGGGGGGCGCTCGGATAGCAGGCCGCAGGGCGCGGGCCGACCACATACGGTCCGCGCCCCGTGGGCTTGCTCGGATCGCTCGGTGGGGGTCCTCGTATGCCGGTCGTCGCCCTCGACATCGGCGCCACTGACGACGAGCTCTTCTGGACCTCCGTCAACCGGAATCTGCCGGCGCTGCACAGGCGCAGAATCGCTCCGGCCCAGGTGACCGCGCCCTCGCCGGATGCTGGTGATCTCGGTCCCTGCTCCCCTGATGCGGTCTGAGAGGGCGTCGCGGTCAGGCTTAAAGACGCGATCGAGGGCGGCGAGATCGGCGTCATTGAGCTCAGCCCGATCGCGGCGGGAGGAGCGTGCGCCTCGGCCATCATTTCAGCGGCGCGCGCCCCCTCCGTGTCGCTAAGAGCGCCCCTCAAGGCCCCTGGCCTTCGAGTTAGCGCCACCCCGCGCGGACTGCTCCTCGCGTGGGACAGGGGTGTCCCGCGGCGCCTTCGGCGGCATCGTCACACGCCTGGGGCTTCGGGTCGGCAGCCGTGGCCCGGGTTAATGGGCCGGCGTCGCCGCGTCGGAGGCGCAACAACCTACTTCTCGTCGAACAAGCGAAGGTCTGAGGGCTCGCGCAGCAGGTCCTCGAGGATGATGTTTCCCTCGGTGTTGTAGGGCTGGCGCATGTGCTCGTCCCAGGCGGCGCGAGAGCGGAACATCTCGAGCATCACCCACGTGTCCGCCTCGTCCTGCGGCTGCACCAGGTGCATGAAGACGCATCCCGGCTCGGCGAGGGCATTCTGACGCATGGACTGCAGCTGCGCCTCAGCTTCCTGAAGCCGGTCCAGTCGAGGCTTGATGGTGACCACGAGGAAGAGAGGGCGCTCCTGATCGCTGATAGGCCGATCTTACCCCGAGCGTCCGCCGCTGAATCTCGTTCCAGGTCGGCGACGAGGGAGGTTCGGGGACCACTATGATGCCGCGAGCGCGGCCTCCGTCGCGGCCCGCCCTGTGCGGCGGCGCGGGAGTCCATCGATCTCGTCGAGTGAGGTAAAGCGGATGTTCGTTGTCGTCGGTGAGGCGCTCATC
The DNA here is from genome assembly GCA_963749545.1 of uncultured Solirubrobacterales bacterium. Taxonomy (GTDB): domain Bacteria; phylum Actinomycetota; class Thermoleophilia; order Solirubrobacterales; family Solirubrobacteraceae; genus Palsa-465. The sequence continues at coordinate 374,168 of CAVVNG010000012.1, read as the reverse complement.
GACTTGGTCGGGCAACGCGGAGGCCGGACATTGGCCGCACATCCGGGTGGCAGCCCGGCAAACGTCGCGCTCGGTCTCGCCCGGCTTGGCGTCCCTGTGACGCTCAAGACGCGTCTGGGGCGGGATGCGTTCGGAGAGATGATCTCGGCGCACCTGGAAGCCAGCGGTGTCCGGGTTGACGGGGGCCCGGAGGGGGGTGTGTCGACCAGCCTGGCGATCGCGACCCTCGCGGCGGGGATCGCCTCCTATGACTTCCGGATCGACTGGGATGTGGGGCCCCTGGAGCCGCTGCCGATCGAGGCACGCTGTCTGCACACCGGTTCATTGGCGACGGTCCTCCCACCGGGCAAGGCGAGCGTCGTGGACCTTGTGGAGCGGGAACACAAGCGGGGTCGAGTGACCATCTCGTACGACCCGAACGTGCGGCCCGCGCTGCTCGGAGACGCGGCGCGGGCGCGACCGGACATCGAGCGTCTCGTCGCCCTGTCCGACGTCGTCAAGGCCAGCGACGAGGACCTTCGCTGGCTTTACCCTGACCGGCCCGATGAGGACGTCGCGCAGGCCTGGCTCGCCTCGGGGCCCGCCCTCGTCGTCGTGACCCGCGGTGGTGCAGGTGTGTACGCCGTCTCCGCGGGCCTGGAGTTACACCGGCGGGCGGTGCCGCTCGATCTCGTGGACACGGTCGGCGCGGGTGATTCCTTCACCTCCGGTCTGCTCGACGGGCTGCACCGTGCCGACCTAGTCGGCGGCGCGCGCCGCGACGCGCTGGCGGCGATCGACGAGGCGACGCTCTGCAGCGTCGTCGATGCAGCGGCCCTGATAGCCGCGATCACGTGCTCCCGGCCGGGCGCCGACCCGCCGACGCGAGCCGAAGTCGACGCCGCTCTCGCAGCCCAATGACTTGCATAACGTGCGGCAACGGTTCGGCTCGCTCATGATGCCACACGACCGCGGCGAGCTCCGGACGGACCTCGGGCCGCTGCGGCTCACCGTCACGTACCACGCGCCCTGCCGGCAGCAGGGGCACGGCATCGGCAAACGCCTGATCGACGCGCAGGCCGACAGCGACCTTGCCGGCGCGATCGACGATCTCGCGGCGCGCTCGCGATGACGGCCGGGAAGAGCATCGCAGCGCTGCCCCACGCCCTGCGCGACCGCGACGAACTCACGCGGCAGTTCGGGGGACGTCGTCCGGCGGTCTTCCTCGACTACGACGGCACGCTGACTCCGATCGTCGACCGGCCGGACGACGCGGTCATCTCGGAGAGCATGCGCGCGGCGGTCCGGGCACTCGCGCGGCGCTGCCCGGTTTGCGTGGTCAGCGGCCGCGATCGACGTGTGGTCCAGGGCCTCATGGGCGTCGAGGATCTGATCGTCGCGGGAAGCCACGGTTTTGATATCTGGAGTCCAACGGAGGGCACGTTGGAACACGAGGCGGGCGCTGGCTTTGAGGAGTTGATCGAGCGCGTCACGGAGCGCGTGCGTGAGGAGGCCGACCCGATCGAGGGCTCGCTGGTCGAACCCAAGAAGGCATCGGTCGCGCTGCACTACCGCCTCGTCGCTGACGCCGACCGGCCGGCCATAAAGCCCATCGTCGACCGGGTGCTGGCCGAGCATCCCGGTGAACTCAAGGTCACCCCCGGCAAGATGGTCTTTGAGATCCAGCCGAAGCTCGAATGGGACAAGGGCAAGGCCGTGCTGTACCTGCTGAAGGCGCTCGGGCTGGACGGCGACGATGTTGCTCCCGTCTATCTGGGTGACGACATCACCGACGAGGACGCCTTCCGGGCGCTCTCCGGCAAGGGCATCGGCATCTTTGTCGGCCGCGCCGACGATCCGGAGATCGGGGGTCGCGGCACATCCGCCGCGTTCGTTCTGGACTCGATCGGGGAGGTGGAACGATTTCTGGACACGCTGGCCCGGTGAGCGGCGAGCGCGCCGACGAGGCGGTCGTCGCCTACGACAACTTCGAGCCCGACGGGGAGGGCCTGCGCGAGGCCCTGACCTCCACCGGCAACGGCTACTTCTGCACGCGCGGCGCGGCCGAGTGGGAGGACGCGGGCGGCGCCCATTACCCGGGGACGTATGCGCACGGCGGCTACAACCGCGAGACGACGGTGATGGGCGGGCGTCCCGTCCTCAACGAGGACCTCGTCAACCTGCCCAACTGGCTCGTGCTCAAGCTGCGGATCGAGGGCGACGACGCGATCGGCCTGGACAACGTCGAGCTGCTCGAGTACCGCCACGAGTACGACATTCGCTACGCGCTCCTCTTCCGGACGGTGCGCTTCCGAGACCGAGCCGGGCGGGAGACCAGCCTGCGCAGTCGTCGGTTCGTCAGCATGGCCCACCATCACCAGGCGGCGATCGAGTGGGTGATCACCCCGGAGAACTGGTCGGGCCGGATGGAGGTCATCTCCGCGATCGACGGGCGCGTGACGAACCGCGGCGTTGCACGCTATGCGGAGCTCGAGGGCCGCCACCTCGACCCGGTCTCCCCGCGGACGTTCGGCCCCGAAGTCATCGCGCTGAAGGTTCAGACCCGCAAGTCGAACCTCTACTTCGCCCAGGCCGCCCGCACCAACGTCTTCCGCGGCGACGAGCCCGTCGATGTCCAGCGCAGCCTGTTCCAGACTGAGGACTACATCCAGCAGGTCGTCGCCTGCGACGCGCGCGCGGGCGAGCCCGTACGCGTCGAGAAGATGGTCGCCCTCTACACCTCACGCGACCGCGCCATCAGCGAACCGCTGGGGAGCGCCGGGGAGTCCGCCGGCCGCTATCCCGGGTTCGTCGAGGCGCTCGAGCGCCACAAGCGAGCGTGAGAGGAGCTGTGGCGTGCGTGCGACATGCGGCTGCCGGGGAACGATCGCGTCGAACTCGTGCTGCGCTTCCACATCTCCCATGTCCTGCAAGTCTGTTCGCGGTACACGGCCGACCGGGACGCCGGAGTGCCGGCGCGAGGTCTGAACGGCGAGGCCTACCGCGGGCACGTGTTCTGGGACGAGCTCTATGTCTATCCCTTCCTGAACTTCCGCCTTCCCAACATCACCCGCGCCCTGCTGATGTACCGCTTCAGGCGTGTCGGCCAGGCCCGGGCCGCCGCGCGTGACGCCGGCTACCGCGGCGCGATGTATCCGTGGCAGAGGGGCAGCGACGGCAAGGAAGAGACACAGGTCGTCCACCTCAACCCGCTATCGGGCCAGTGGGAGCCGGACCTCAGTCACAACCAGCGGCACGTCAACGCCGCGATCTTCTACAACATCTGGAGCTACTACGAGGTCACAGAGGACCTCGACTTCCTGCGCGAGTACGGCGCCGAGATGATGCTCGAGATCGTGCGCTTCTGGGCCACGATCGCCAGCTTTAACCCCGACCGGGACCGCTATGAGATCCACGGCGTCATGGGCCCGGACGAGTTCCACGAGAAGTATCCCGACGCGGCCGAGGGTGGGCTGCGCAACAACGCGTACACGAACGTCATGGTGGCGTGGATCGCGGAGACCGCCCGCAAGGTGATCGACCTGCTCCCTGAGAGTCGCCGCGAGGCACTGTCCGACCGCCTCGGGCTCACGGGCGCCGAGATCGCCCGTTGGGACGAGATGAGCCACAAAATGTTCGTGCCGTTCCACGACGACGGCAATCATCAGCCAGTTCGAGGGCTACGAGAAGCTCGCCGAGCTCGACTGGGACGCCTATAGAGCGAAGTAGGGCAGGATCCAGCGGCCCGACCGGATCCTACGCTCCGAGGGAGACGATCAGGACCGATACATGCTCGCTAAGCAGGCTGACACGGTCATGCTCTTCTACCTGTTCTCCGATGAGCAGCTGCGGCATCTGTTCGAAGGGCTCGGTTACGAGTACGGGCCCGACACCGCCCGCAAGAACATCGCCTACTACGACGCGCGGACCTCGCACGGCTCGACGCTCAGTTTCATCACGCACGCCGCGGTCCTGGCCTCGCTGGACCCGGAGAGCTCGTGGGATCGCTTGATCGAGGTGCTCGAGAGCGACATCGGAGACGTCCAGGGCGGTACGACCAAGGAGGGTATCCACCTCGGGGTGATGGCGGGGACGCTCGATCTCATCCAGCGCGGCTACGTCGGCAGCGATATCCGTGACGGCGTTCTGCACTTCACCCCCCCGGCTCACCGACCGGCTGGACGGGCTCGCGTTTCCGGTGCAGTTCCGGGGGACGCCGATCAGGGTCACGCTCGCCGACGGGGGGCTGACGGTCGCCGTGCATACGGAGGGATTCAGCCGGCCCATCGTGTCGCGGTGGGCGACGAGGTTCGCGAGCTTCGCGCCGGCGACCATCACACATTCGCGCTCAGGCACACGGCCCGCGTTGGGCAGTCGGAGAGGAGGAACGGTGGCTGATCACCTTGGCGGCGCGATCTTCGACGTCGACGGGTGCTGGTCGACTCGCCGCACGAACGGGCCTGGCGCGATGCGCTCAAAGCGCTCATGGAGTCGCAATGGGCGACATCCGGTCCAAGACGAGCTACTCGCCCGAGCGCTTCACCCCGCAGGTCTATCAGCAGGTCATGTCCGGCGAGCCGCGCTTCAGCGGCGCGCAGGCGGCGCTCGAGTACTTCGACGTCCCAGACGCCGCGACCCGGTCGAGGGCGTATGGCGACCGCAAGCAGTCGATGGTGATCGAGCTCTGCGAGCGACTACGCCTGGCGCAACTACAACTACGAGGCGGCGCTGATCTCGCAGGGCGTCATCGAGAGTCGTCGCTTGGTCGAGGTGCTCGGTGGCCGCGCCGAGACGGCCGACGGCCTGGCGACGATGGGCGACATGTACGCCACCGCGAAGGGCGGCCGGATGTGCGGGTGGGCCGCCTGCTTGGCGAGGGCATGGAGTTCGAGGAGCATGGGAGCAGCTCGGCCACATCACGCTGGAGGGGGCGGAGGCGATCAAGCAGATCGGTGGGGCACTGCCCACAGACCGAGCGCGGGCTGCTCGGTCCCGGCGAGCTCCCATTGCTTCGCTACTTGTACGAGGTCGTCCTGCTCGAGCGTCCCGTTGACATCCCTTGGGAGTCCTTCTTCGGGGCCGCGAGTGCGCCCCGCGTGCCGCGGAGAGCCGACCGGTGTGACGCACGGTCAGGCGGACGGTCGCCTCTTGCTCGCTCGGTGACGTGATCCAGGGAGCGGGTTTTCAGGGCGCGGTGTTCGACGTCGACGGCGTGCTCGTCGACTCGCCGCACGAGCACGCCTGGCGCGTCGCACTCGACCAGCTCTTCGAGACGAGCTGGACGTCGATTCGCGACGCTACGCAATACACCTCCGAGCGCTTCACGCCCGAGGTCTACCGCGCGCACATCTCCGGCAAGCCGACCATGAGCGGTGCGCGCGCCGCGCTGAGCTACTTCGGGGTGCCCGCCACCGACGCCCGCACCGAGGAGTACGCCCGCCGAAAACAGTGGGTCATGGACGAGCTCCTGCGGGCTGGCGAGCTGGCCGCCTACCCGGACGCCCTGCGGTTCGTGCTTGCCGTGCGTGGCGCCGAAACCCGGATCGCCGCGGTGTCGTCCTCGAAGAACGCAGCTCGGGTACTCGGCCAGATCAGGCTCGATGCTTTCGCCGGTCGCGAGGGCCTTCGCTACGACTTCGTCCGGCCGGGCGTTTCCCTGCTCGACATTTTCGACGCGGACGTCTCTGGAAGGGATTTCGCCCATGGCGGCAAGCCTCATCCAGAGATCTTCCTTACCGCCGCGCGGTAGCTGGGCGTCCCCGCGGACCGGTGCTTCGTGGTCGAGGACGCCGTCTCCGGCGTGCAGGCGGCGAAGGCGGCCGACATGGCCGTCGTCGGCCTGGCACGGGCGGGCGAGGCAGACGCCCTCGCTGCCGCCGACGCCGACCTCGTTGTCTCGACGTTGGACGAAGTGGATCTCCCAGCGCTCTCGGAGGGCTGCGTGGCGCGGAAGAAGGAGCCGCCGGACTCCTTCAGTTGACGACCGGGGCGGCGCGCCCAGGTTCCCTCGAAAGTCCTCGACCGCAGAACGAATGGGCGAAGTCGGCGGGATCGCGATAATCGCCGACTCGCAAGGCGCGGGCGAGTTCACCGCCTACCCCGACGCGCTGCGCTTCATCATCGCGGTAAGAGACGCCGGGGATCCATGTCGCCGCGGCCTCCTCCTCCAAGAATGCGGGCCTCTTCCTCCGTCAGATCTGCCTGACACTTTCGCGGAAGAGAACGGTCTGGAGTCCGAGCAGGTGACGCCGGGACTCACCTCCTGGAGTTCTTCGACGCCGGCATCTCGGGCCGCGACTTCGCGCAGGTGAGCCGCATCCTGAGATCCTCCTCACGGGGGCCAAGGAGCTGGGCGTGCCGCCGGAGGAGTGCTTCGTCGTCGAGGACGCGGTGTCCGGCATCCAGGCGGCCAAGGCGGGAGGGATGGCCGCGCTCGGCCTCTCGCGCGCTCGCGACGAGCAGCTCCTCGCCGCCGAGCCGGATGTGCTGGTCACTTCCCTGGATGACGTCGACTTCGACGCGCTGGCCGAAGGCCGGCTGGCGGCAGAGGGGCGCCTAATCGCCGTAGATTACGCTCGACGAGGTTTTAGCCACGGACGGCCTGCGTGTCGTCGCCGCCCGGGCGGGCCGTGAACTGAAGCTCTACCTCGGACGGTGTCTGCTCCTCGTAGGCGTCCGCCACGACCTCGCCCAAGGTCACGATTCTTGCCCACCGCTCCGCAACTCCAGATGTTGATGTTTGCCTGTCAACCCGCGCGACCTCTCCGGGTAGAGCTACGGCGCTGATTCGAGGCTACGCCTGTTTCGAACTCGCCCAAAGACCTCCCTTGGCCGCGATCATGGCGCCCGGGAGGAGCGATCGGCTGATCATGTGGGAGCGTGCCGAGCTTGACCGACGTTGAATCGGACCGGTCTGACGCCGATATCACTGTTGCGCTGCGTCTATCGCGCCATTAGGGGGTAGAGTGGGTTGAGAAGGTGAGCGCGGCCGCGAGAGGAGCGTGAGCCGTTGAGCAGCATCGCCAAGGGCGTGGTGGACGAACGCCCCGAGCAAACGCGAAGCCAGCCACTGATCGGCAAAGGCATGGTGGTGGTGTTTATCGCGCTCATCTGCTGCTTTACGGCTTGGGGTATCGCGCAGGATTTGACGACGCCGATGGTCGCTGGGTTCAAGCGCATCTTCGACATGAGTACGTTTCAAGCGTCGCTGGTGCAGCTCGCGTATTTCGGCGCGTACTTCCTGCTGGCACTCCCAGCGGCCTTCATCAATCAGCGGTTTGGCTATAAGACGGGCATCCTGAGCGGTCTTTCGCTTGCCGCGCTCGGGGCGTTTCTGTTCTTTCCGGCGAGCAAGATCATGACCTACGACGCGTTCCTCGTCGCCCTGTTCGCGATGGCGGCAGGCTGCTCAATGCTCGAGACGTCAGCGAACCCGTATGTCATCGCGCTTGGTCCGGAGAGCACGGCAACGCGTCGCTTGAACCTCGCCCAGGCGTTCAATCCCGTCGGCACGAACCTCGGCGTATTCCTCGCTGCGACGCTGATCCTGCCCAAACTCGCCGATCCGGTCGATATCTCGTCGCTCACGCCGGATCAGCTACACACCATCCGCGCCGGCGAGCTGGGGGCGGTCATGGCGCCGTACGTTGGCCTCGCGATCCTGCTGATCGTGATCGGGATCGCCATCGCAACCCGGAAGGCGCCGCCGATCGTGGAGGAGTTCCCAGACGCGAGCTCGTACGATGGCGGCACTCGCGCGCTGTTTGGCGTCCTGTGGCGCAACAAGCGCTACCGCCTCGGCGTGGTTGCTCAGTTTATGAACGTCGGCGCGCAGGTGTGCACGTGGACGTACCTGATCCAGTATGTGGGCCAGGCGCTCGGCGGCAGCCTCACCAAGGGAGCCGCATACCTGCAGGTGAGTCTCTTGATCTTCCTCGCGTCACGCTTTCTCATGACCTGGGTGATCGGATTCGTCCGGGCGACCAAGGTGCTCGCGGTGCTCGCGTTCCTCGCGGTTGCGCTGTGCCTGTTTGCGATGGGGAATCCGAACATGGCGGGCGTGATCGCCGTCGTCTCGCTGTCGTTCTGCCTGTCGCTGATGTTCCCGACGATCTACGGGGTGGCGCTGAAGGGCCTCGGACCAGCGACGAAGTTCGGAGCGGCCGGCCTCGTCATGGCGATCGTGGGCGGCGCGATCATGCCAGTGCTCCAGGGCAAGGTCGTGGATGCGACCAGCCCCGCGTTCTCGTTCATCGTCCCGGCGTTCTGCTTCGCGATGGTCGGTCTCTACGCGCTCTACGACCTTAAGGCCGAGCCGAGCGTGACGGCCGGCCGGCCAGCCCACGATGTCGCTCCTCCGACCGCTGCGAGCCCGCCGCAACCCGCCGGGGGGACTGGGTGAGCGGACGCTGGCGGGTCACGCTCCTCGCGGCCGCCGTAAGCGCCGTGGTCAGCGCGTGCGGCAGCGCCTCGCCGACGAGCCCCGCGACGAGCACCAAGAAACTCGAGGTCGTGTCGTGGTGGACCTCAAGATCCGAATCAGCCGCCCTGAACGAGTTGTTCGCCGCCTTCCGCCAGTCAAACCCGGGGGTCACGGCGATCAACGCCGCCGTCGCGGGCGGCGCCGGCTCTAACGCGATCGTCGAGCTCGCGAAACGGCTCCAGCGCAACGACCCGCCCGATGTCTGGCAGACGTTCGCCGGGAAGTCAGTCCAGGGCTACGCCAGCCGCGGCGTCATACGCAATGTCGCGTCAATCTTCGCGAGCGAGCATCTCAACGCGACGATGAACCCCACGATCCTCACCGCGCTCATGCACGACCACCAGCCCTATGGCATCCCCACCGGCGCTCACCGCAGCAACGTCCTGTGGTTCAACACGCAGCTCCTCGAGCGGGCTGGCGTCGCACGCCCCTCGAGCGGCTACACGATCAACTCGTTCATCAGCGACCTCAAAAAGATCAAAGCCTCCGGCGCAACGCCGCTGTGCCTCGGCGCCAAAGACCCGTTCACCACGGTCGAGCTGTTCGAGAACACGCTGCTGAGCTCGATCGGACCCCGGGGCTGGCAGCACATGATCCACAACGGCCTCGACTGGCGCAGCAAGCAGGTCCAGACCGCCCTAAATAACTTCGGCGCCATCCTGCGCTACGCCGACCCCGAGGCGAACCAGCTGACCTGGGACCAGGCGACCAAGAAGCTCGCGGCCGGCGGGTGCGCTTTCGAGTCGATGAACGACTCGGCCTTCGGCGAGCTCATCGCCGACGGCGCCCACGAGGGCACCGGCTTCGACGGTGTCCCCTTCCCCGGCACCCAGGGCAGCTTCCTCGCCGTCGTCGACGTATTCGTCGCCGCAACCAATGCAAAGAACGCCAAGAACGCCCTGGCGTTCCTGAGTGGGATCAGCGATCCCGCCACGCAACTCGCGTTCAGCAGGCATAAGGGCTCAATCCCTGTCGTGCACGACGTCGACGTCTCGTCCTTGCCCTCATATCAGCAGGCGTCCTCGAAGGCGTTCTGGACGTTGCCCGTGCTGCTGTCCGTCGCCCACGGCGAAGGGCTCAGCCCCTTCTTCCAGGAGGCCTTCTACGACGCCGTCGCGACCTACATACGGACACGCGACCCGAACGCGTTCGCGGCCGATCTGTACAAATGGATCGCGCAGAGCACGGTCCCGCAACCCTGACCCCCGGCAGACCCTCAGGCCGCAACGCGCAAGTGAGCGCGCGTCGCGCTTAAGGAACGACAACCGTCGTCAACGCAGAAGCAGGACCTGCAGTCGTGCGGGCGCCCCCACGCCTCGGTGAATTCCGCCGCGACCGGTTCCCTCGGTAAGCAGCAGGCCTCTTAGCCAAGGTCGCCGTTGCTTGAGACGACCACCAAGAGCCGCGCCGCGGCGGCGAGACGAGCAATCAAACAAGGATCCGGCTGTCTGCCCGGGCGCGAGGGTGCTCCTCCACTCGCACGATCCCAGCGCACTACCTCGGCTCGAACCGGATCCTGTTAAGACCCAGTCGGATCGCGGCGTTTCGAGCGGGCCATGCGCGTATTAGTCGCGATAGACAGAACGGAAATCCCGCGCCTGAGCAGCATTAGGAGCGTTTTGCCTGAGACCGGCACGGTTGCTGCGGGCGCGGCCCGAGAAGCCATCGGCCGCCGCCGCTTACACCAGATCAGAACTCGCGGACGGAGCCTTATCTGCTCGGCGCTCTCGCGTCGATGAGGGCGCGCAGGTCGGGTGCGCCATGCGAAGCTTATCCCGTGCCGGAGGCGGTGATCTTCGATCTCGACGGCGTCCTGCTGGATTCCGAGCAGCTCTGGAACCGCGCCAAGGAGCAGCTGACGCGTTGCTCCGGCGGCCGCTGGCACCAGGATGCGCCGACCGTGATGCTCGGCATGAGCTCGCCAGAATGGGCACGCTATCTGCACGACGAGCTCGCCGTTCCACTCGATCCGCAGGAGATCAACCGCCAGGTCGTGCGGCACACGCAGGAGCTCTACCGAGAGCAGCTGCCGCTGCTCCCCGGAGCGCTCGACGTTGTCCGCGCGTTGCGACAGCGCTGGCCGCTGGGGCTTGCCTCCTCCTCAAACCGCGAGATCATCGAGCTATTCCTGAAGCTGGGCGAGCTCGCCGGCACGTTCGCTTGCCACCGTCTCCTCAGAAGAGGTGGCCCGAGGCAAGCCGGCGCCCGACGTGTATCTCGCCGCAGCCGAGAAGATGGGCGTCGATCCTGCGAAGTCAGCCGCAGTAGAGGACTCCAGCAACGGGCTGCGAGCCGCCACCCCGGCGGGCATGACAGTGATCGCGGTGCCCAATCCGCACTATCCGCCCACCGATGACGCGCTAAAGCTGGCGGCTGCCACCGTGGACGCGATCGCCGATCTCACCCCCGAGCTGGTCGAACGCGTCGCGGGCTGACGCGTCACCGGCGAGAGACAAGGCGTCACGTTCGCTCGCCTTGCCGGCGTCAAGGACCAGAACCAGCGCTCTGGCTGGCATCGCCACACTGCTTCGTCGCCGTTGCGGGCACGACGGCACCGTGCCCGCATTCCGACGCGAGGAGCAGTCGGCACGGGACGGTGCTAACTCGATTTCGGCTAGCACGCCATAGCGCTTTGGACGACCAGCAGGAGCGATCGCTTCTGGCTAGCGCATCGCTGGTATGCCATGTGAAAGGAGAACAGCCGTCAGCGGCCGCGTCGCCTTCACTGTGGTCGAACGCGTGATCTTCGCCACCGTCAGCACCCCGAACGCCTCCTGACGTAAAGGGCAGTCGTGTCCGGCTGGGAACGGCGGCACCTGGGGGGACACCGTGGATCGCCTGCCACCGAGTGGTCCCGCGCGGAGATCGGGCCGAGCGTCCATGCTCGGCTGGGACATCGCACGCGGCGGAACCTCGGGGAAGCCGGCCAGGTCGTCGGGCGAAACAACCGAGTTACACGCGCGCGGAAAACGACTCGACCCCTCACATCCGTGTTCGGCAACGAGTCCTCGCGCGCGTAGATGATCGACATCGCGCCCCCACGCGCCCCGCTCCGCCCACGACAGCGCCCGCCGCTCCCGGCCCACCCTCATCGTTCGGTCATCCGTCATGACCGCTACCGGCGATCGCCTCGGCGCCCCGCCACCCGTGCTCCCCGCAGCTGTCTGCTACCCGTGGGACAGCGACACACTCCACGCACTGAGTGCTGAAGGCTCAAGATGCGGCAAGTTGTCCCAGCCCGTCCGGGGTGAACGAACGCCCACCGCGGCCGGCTTCCGGGCGGAAGCGGCCGGCATGGTCAGCCGGCGGCCGATCCGGGAGGGGCGCTCCACGAGCTCGATCGGTTGGGGCGAGAGTCAGCAGTCGGCAGCGGACGCCGTCGAGGTGCAGCGCGTGCCCGCCGCGAGATGTTCGCCATCTCGTCGAGCAAGAGCGCGCGGGCGGCCCGAGCGGCTTCTCGATCCGCGGGCCGTTCGGCGAAGAGGCGCCGCTGGACGACCTTGGGTGACACGGCCGACGTCTTCGTCCACGGCGATCAGGCTGGCTTGTCGCACTTTCCCCCTCGCATCTCCGCGCCGGCGTGCGCGATCCGTAAGAGGAGTGTGTGCAGGGGTTTCTTAGCGCGGCCGGCTAAGTCGTCCGAAGTTGTCCCAGGCCGTCCTGGAAGATGTCCGAAGTTGCGGTTGCGGCGTCTGCGCTCGTGGCGCGGTGCTCGCCGTGGCGCCGACGGCTCCACAGATCGACGAGGCGGCCGTGATAGCCCGCGTCGGCGCTTACCTCGCGATGAGGTGATGGTGATGACCGCCTGAGAGGCCGGCGACCTGTTGCATCTGCCGGCCTCGGCGGTCCACTATGTAGCCCGCCGTGGTGGGAACCCGGCGTGTCGGCTGGGACGTGGTGGCGTTCGTGCGCGCCCGCAGCCGTTGCTCGCGAATCGCTTGACGCGTCAGCATGCTCACGCTCGGATCAGTTCGACCTGGACGTCAACGTCGAGTTGTGCCCACGTGCGCTCGGCTGTGACCGCGCGGGCGGTCAGGCGCTTGGCGAGCGCCAGACAGGCTCGGTCACCGAGAGATAACCCTGTTGGAGCGGTCAGCGGAGTGAGCTTGGCTGCGGTGAGCGCGTCCTCCGGAGTGAACAGCTCGACCCCGACCTGTTCGCGGACAGGGGCTAGCGTCTTCTCAGGTTCCTGCCCGTGACGGACCAGGAGCGTTGCGACCTCACTGAGGCTCACAGTGCTGATCACGGCGCCATCGGCGATCACGTCCGCGACTCTCTCAGCGCCCGGTTCAGCAAATAGCAGCGCCAAGAGCGCGGAGGCGTCGAGAACGGCGATGCTCAGAGCCGATGCTTCGTCAGGTTGTTGGTCGAGACCCTCCGGATCGGGAGCGTTCCGAATGTCCTTCGATTGCTCTGTCATGCGTCATGTCCGTTCACCGCAGGCCGCGCGGCTTTCATTGCGGCTGGGCGCGTGGCGGACCGAGCGGCCCGCAGTTGATCCTCGTAGTCGGCCGCTACGCGCCCGGCTGAGCGGGTGGTGCGTTGGCGGACCAGGCGGTGGTGACGCCGATGGCCCGCTTCACCGTTCCAACGGCCGGGACGACGACTGGCTGGCGGGGAGTCGATTTGCGCCATGCTTTCCGCCACCGCGCGTATGTGGGTAGTCCCCACGACGCCAGCGGGCGACGCCTATGAACGCTGGAACGGTCGCGCAGATCCGGCCCACGAACAGCCGAAAATCTAGCCAGGAGCTGACTGGCGGTCAGCTGGTCGTCGAGAAAAACGTTGTCGCGGGGTTCGGTCCGAAGCATCGGTCGAGCAACTCTATTTGCGCCTGCGGAGAACCCGGGCGGATCGGACACGCCGCGCGTCGCGCTCCTCGATGTCCGTCTCCCGCTGTCGCTCGGCCGTCAGTTCGTCGACGGCGGATTCTTCTGGCGAGCCAGCCAACCCGATGAGTGCCTGCGCGGCTGCGCGTCGCGTCTCGACGCGGAGCGCGCCATCAGCCTCCTCGGTGATCCTCACTTCGTCGCCAGCATGTAGGCCAAGCCGGCGACGCGACTCGGCCGGGAGAACTAGACGCCCGCGGGCGTCCAGTCGTGCTGTCCCACGCATGAGGGCCATGTGGGAAAAGAATAGCGCGTCCCACCAGAGGACCGACGTGGGTCACCTAGGCGGAGGCGCGACCCACCTACGGTTGCCCGCAACAGTTGCCCGCTCCAAGCAACGGACATCAGACGCTCCAGAACAAGCAAAAAAGCCCCGCTGTGCGGGGCTTCCCTAACGCGCCCGGAGAGATTCGAACTCCCGACCTTCGGTTCCGTAGACCGAGTCGGCGCTTGCGGACGTCTGCGGGCGTTCGGTGTTTGTCCTGCTAAGCGAGAATTTCGCGGGGCAGCGGCAGCTCGGGGATTGCGGCGGTTTTCCGACCGTTGTTTGTCGTGCTGTTTGTCGTGAGCGGCGCCAGCGGTTCGCCGAGGTCCCCGTCGAGCAGATGAACATACGTGTCGAGCGTGAAGCTGGGGGAGTGATGTCCGAGCCATCGCTGCACCTGCACGACGTTGCGGCCCTGGGCGAACAACCGCGACGCGACCGTGTGGCGGAACGTGTGGAAGCCGGCCCACTCGACGCCGGCCCGCTTGCACGCGGGCGAAAGCACTCGATCAGCCAGATTGTCGGGGTCGAGCACCGTCCCGACTCTTGAGCGGAACACCAGCTCGCGCTCGCCTCGGTGAGCGAGTAGCGCACCCAGCCTGTCAGCCAACGCGAGCGGAATCGGCAGGTCCCGGCGAGCGTGACGGGACTTCAACGGCCCGATCACGAGCCCGTCGCCCTTCCGACGCCTCACGCGCTGGCGGATCTTGACGTGCGGACGGTCGCCGTCGAGCGCCAGATGGCGCGCCTCGAGCGCCAAGAGTTCCGAGCGGCGCACGCCCGTCGCGGCCAGCAGCTCGAACATCGCGCGATGCTTCGCGTGGATCAGGGAGACAACGAGCTCCATCGTGTCGTGCGGGAAGGGCTTGGGCCGATCCTCGTCCTCCTCGATCCGCTCACGGTGCGGCAGGACAGCCTCGGACGCCGGATTGTGCGCGATCGCGCCCTCGCGCCTGGCCGTGGCGAGAACGATCCGCAGTGGTTTGAGCGCGTTTCGCACCGAGCGATCCGAGAGGGTGCCGCCGCGGCTACTCGGCTGCTTCACGAGCCAGCCGATGAAGTCAGCGATTTGCTTCGGGCCGACATCCGCCAGTCGCACGTCCGAACCGAAGTACCGGAGCGCGTACCGCTCTAGTAGGCGCTCGTCTTCGTCACGGGTCTCCTCGCGGTAGCCCCGACGGCCTGTGCCCTGGTAGCGAGCGATCACCTCGCGCGCGTACTCGCGAAGCAGCGGCTCGGCGCGGTCGCGCTCCTCGCGTGCACGTTCGCAGTCCGGGCACTCCTCGTGGGACACATCGCGATGAAGCCCCGCCGCATGCGCCTTGGAGAGTGCCACCCGCCGGGCCGCGAGCCGCTTGCCTTCGATCGCCTCTGCTCTGGTGCGGAAGGTCTCGCGCCGCTGGCGGCCGTCGGCATCGCGGTAGATGATCACGTAGGCGCAGCCACAACGGTCTCCGCGCGTGCAGTCCTTCACATGTCGGCGGTAGACACCAGGTGCGCCGGGCACCTTGACGAGTGCGCTGTCTCCGCTTTGAGGGCCGGTGGTGGTTGGCATCGTGGAGCTGCATCCTCCCCTGTTGTGGCCGCCCCCGGAGCTGGCTCCCGGGCTCTTCACCTCGGACAGGTCTTAGCACTCCGATCTGGTTGCCGCCTGCCGCAGAGCGGGCAAAGCCCGTGGTCGGAGCCTCGGACGAGCGCCGGCGGCGTCCGGGCGGCGCTGCGACGGACCGGCAGCGACCGTCGCTCCACGCGAGCCGACGGGCTTCGACTTGACTCACGGGCGCTTTCCGCCGCCGCTCTGCAGCCAGGAGTCGAGCGCCGACCGGCGGGCGACCAGCGCCGAGCCATCTCGCTGGACGGGAATCCGCCGAGCAGACGCGAGCGCGTAGACCCGGCTGCGCGGGCTCCCGATGTAGCTGGCGATCTCGTCCGCGCCGCGAAGCCAGCCCTCCTCTGGGGACGGTGGAGCGAGCCGGTCTACGAGCATCGGGGCGAGCTTGTCAGCAAGTCGCGCGAGCGCCGTGTCGTCGCCGTCGATCAACTCACTGAGCAGCGCTTCCAAGATCGCGCTCACGAGTCCTCCTCATGACCGTTGCGATCCCCAGGCTCATCGATTGGGCACGTCGGCACAGTCACGGCGCTGATCGGATTCCGCGGTGCGCCGAGTTTCTGGGCGAGCCGCTTGTGGAGGGTTGCGTGGAGAAGGTGTCTGGGCAGCGGAGCGGCGGTGAGCGAGCCCGGAGAGAGCAGCGCGTCGAGTTGCTCGGGGGTCCAGCTCGAGCTGCGGGCGGCGAGTACAACCTCGACGAGGATCTGCTCGCACCATTCGCGCACCTGCGCCTCGACCACCGTTCGGGCGCCGGCGATTCCGCGGTAGCGGTCCTGCCAGTGGCTGGTCAGGTCGGTGATCGCGCGAAAGTCAGCGTTGATGGTCAGCTCGTGGCGGTCCAGGTGATAACGGGCGGCCTGATCTTCGAGGTCACCGATCGCGCGGGATCCGTCGTGGGCGGAGATCCACGCGACGTCGGGGAGGCTGACCGTCGAGTCCGGTTGTTGCTCGTCTCTCGGGTCCCCGACCGGCGGGTCGGTCGAAGGCCGCTCCGCTCGCTCACTAGGGGCGGACTCGGTCGCCGCCTCGCCATCCGTCCCTCGCCGTGACGCCGTCGGGGCGATGGTGGATGTGCCGGGCGGCCGGTTGCGCTCGGCAGTCGCGGGCTTCATGGGTGTCTGGCGGGGTCGTGCGGTTGGGCGGTATCGGCTGAGGGTGTAGAGCGGCAGGATCGCCGTCACGCGCCGGCGGATCGCTTCGTGGCGAGGGACGGCGTCGGCGCTGGCTGCTCGTTCCTGCAATCGCAATATCTCGGCAGGCATTGCGGCAGCGAACTCCTCACCCCAGCGAGCCCATGGGAGTGGCTCGTGGTCGAGCAGCAGCAGCGTTCGGGCGGTGTTGCACTGCGGTCTGCCGGCCGGCACGTTCGGTTCGAGGTGTAGTACGACGCGTTCGTAGCCGAAGCGGATGCCGAAGTCCTGAAGGCGCCCGTACCCGCCTCGGGTCTGCGCCAGCACGTCGTAGAGCTCATCGCCGAACACGGCCGCGGCGTGACCGGTCGAAGCCCATAGCGAGGCTTCGCGGCGTCGGCCGCGATGGTCGTCATCGAGCACCCACCAGCGTGCGATCGTGTCGCTCAGTTGCGCCGCGCCCGCGGCGACGGCGTGCCGCTCGAGGTGGTGCTGCTCACCGTCGATCCGCCGCAGCTGTACGGGCTCGAGGCGGTGTTGCTCGCGCACGAGCACTTCGATCTGGGCGGGAAGCCGTAGGAAGCGGCCGTTGAGGTAGCGCGTGATCCAGTGCCGGCGACCGTCGCCGACGCTGTCCGGCGCCTGCGTTGTGTCGTGCCGCTCATGCTGGCCGAGCAACACGACCTGGGTGCCCCCTGCCCGTCCGCGCAGCGCCGATGGCTTGTGCGTCTCGCCGAGCGGGCGCGAGTAGTCGGTATGACCGTCCTCCCAGCGCTGTGGCTCAAGCCCCCAGCGGCCATCGGAGTGGCGCTTGAAACAGACAAGCGCGCCTTGGTCCTGGCACCACGAGCGGTATTCGAGGCCGTGGGGGTTGCGAGAGCCCGCGGCGATCTTCGCTCCGACGCCGAAGTTACCGGCGGCGGATTGCTCGCGGCCGCTCGAGGCTAGCTGGTTGATGTACCGGCGCAACTGCTCGGGGGGCATGCCGGTGCCGGTGTCTGTGACCGACAGTTTGCGCACCGGCCGCCCGAGGCGTCGAACCGCTGCTGGTCGAGGTCCCACACCACGCGGCCGACAGCGCGGTCTCCGAGCGCGGCGATCGCCTCGAGCCCGTTGACGGTCAGCTCGCGCAGGCCTTGAAGGTCAGTGCACTCACTGCCGAGACGCTCGAGCAGGAAGGTGGGGTTGGCGACCGACAGCTCATGCCAGCCGTCGGCCGCCGCCTGGCGGTTCGCTATGTGGTTGCGCTGCGAAAGCTGGCCGGGCACCTCGTTTGGTAAGTACCGGGCGGCTCGGCCGATGGCCCCCCCCGGCAGACGCTGCCCGTCAGTCGTCGGGGAACGCGTCTGTGTGAGCGGCAGGCCAGGACCCGTAGATGTCGATGACGGTCGACGGCGCCGGCCAGTCTCGGGCTTGGAATCGCTTGAGCGCATCGCCGCCGCGCCTGCGGGCGTGCGTCCGAGACCAGTCGGTTGACGACGGTGGCCTGCCGTAAAGCTCCCGCCATGCGCGCATCGCGTCGCGCACCCACTCGCGCGTTCGCAAAGGGGCGATCGCCCCGGGATGGCAGCGCTTGCAGTATTCGTAAGCGTCGCCCTTACCACTGCGGGCCGCGGTGGGGGCGCCACAGCCGCGGCACACTCCCTGATAGCGACGCTTCACGGCGCGCGCCTTCTCCCCGGTGGGGTCCTAAGCGTCTAAAGGGCGTTAGTGTCTCGTCGGGAGGGGTCGTATGTCGAAGCTCAGAGATGTTGTGGTCGTCCGTGTGAGCGAGAAGGGCGATCGGGAGGATGAGCGCTTTCACTCGCCGGAGGTGCAGGTCGAGGCCGCCAGGCGGTGGGCGGGGGACCGGGGTGAGCGGCTTGTTGCCTCGCCGATTCCTGAGATCGACGTCAGCGGCAGGCTGCCGCTGTCGGAGCGCCCGGGGCTGTTGGCGGCGATTGAGATGATCGAGGCGGGCCGGGCCGAGCAGCTTGTGGTGGCGTATTTCGATCGGTTGGTGCGTTCGCTGAAGGTGCAGTTGGAGGTGATCGAGCGGGTGGAGAGGGCGGGCGGGGAGATCTTCGCGCTGGATCACGGCAGGCTGACGAACGGTACGGCGGCGCAGCGCCTGTCGACGAACATGCTGGGGTCGGTGTTCCAATATTTTGCTGAGATCACGGGCGAGAAGGTCACGGCGGCTCGGGCGCGGGCGGTGGCGCGGGGTGTCTATCCGCACCCGAGGGTCCCGGTCGGGTATGTGCGTGGGGAGGACGGGGTGTTGGTGGTGGAGCCCGCGGCGGCGAGGGTCGTGGGGCGGGCGTTCGAGCGCCGCGAGCGGGGCGCGTCGCTGGTGGAGATCCAGGCGTTCCTCGCCGAGAACGGGATCGAGCGCGCGCTCTCCGGTGTGGCCTGGATGCTGCGCTCCCGGATGTACCTGGGCGAGATCCACTTCGGCGAGCTGCACAACACGCACGCGCACGAGGCGATCGTGAAGGATCGCGGGCTGTTTGAGCGGGTGGCGCGGCGGACGGTATCGCGCGGGCGCCAGGCCAAGTCAGAGCGGCTGCTGGCCCGCCTGGGGGTGTTGCGGTGCGGGACGTGCGCCTCGCGGATGGTGATCAACTCCGACAGCGGCAGCTATCGCTGCGGTGATACGAGCGCTGACCGGTGCCGGCGGCGAGCGGCGGTCAAGGCCGACCGGGTCGAGGAGCTGGTGTTGGACGCGGTCCGGGCGTACCGGGCCACGGCCGACGCGCCCCGACGCAGCTCGCGCGGGCGGCAGATCGGCGAGGCGGACGAGGCGATCGAACGCGCGAACGCGGATCTCGATGACACGATCCGGCAGCTCGGCGCGCTCGGCTTGTTGGGCCGGCCCGCGAGCCAGGAGACGTTGGAGAAACTCGCCAAGACCCTCGACGACGCGCACACCGTCCGGGCGCGACTCGGCGATGTCGGCGAGAGCAACATCATCGGTCCTGACGACATCGACAAGCTGCACGAACCCGCGAAGCGGTTAGCGGCTTGGCGGCGGCTGATCACCGACACCGTCGAGTCGGTTACGGTCGCGCCGGCAATGACGGCGGATGGGCGCCCCAGCCGCCTCTGGGACCCTCGCCGGATCGAGATCAGGTTCCTCGGCCAGCATCCATAAGGAACCCGCCAGCGGCGACTTCTCGCGCGTGGTCGACACCCTCGGGTCGTACGATTCGCACACCTCTGCCGACCGTCGCGGAGCCCGGACGTCGTCGTCGGGCACGACTTACGCGACCGCGAGAACCAGCAGCTCGAGCTCGACGTCACCGGCGGTGCGCGATTCGTCCGTCAGGGAGGCGCGACGTCGCGAGCCCACGGTCGTCTGTCAGCAGCCGTCGGTTGTACGGAGCCGACGGTTCGGGGATCGCCGGCGGTCACGGCCACGCGGTCCGGCGCGACTATCGCAACCGTGGCAAAGCGCAAGCCGGCCTCGCCCATCTCAGGCGAGCAGAGCGATCGTCAGCCGTCGGCCGGTGCTAGCCGACCGACAGGCCCGCAGCTAGCGGCGTCGACTGACGCGGATTCCGCGCAAGGCGGGTCTCGGCCGGGTGGCGGTCGAGGTGCTCGTGGCGGGAGCAGAGCAGGTCTGCCGCGTGGGGGCAGGCTGCCCATGGCCAGGTTCGAGCCCGGTCGACGATCCGTCATATCGGGGAGCGACATCCTCGGTTGTCAAGTTCTTTGGGCGACGCGTGTCTGTGAGGTATGCACGTCACCTATCTCGTCACCACGATCCTGGCGGCGCTCGCTAACGGCTACGCCGCATCGTTGAACTTCGTTGGCGCCGAGTCGGTCAAGGTCGTCGCTGACCGGGTCCAGGTCTCGCGACGGTGGATGGTCCCGCTCGGAACGCTGTTGGCCTCCGGCGCGGTCGGACTCTTGACAGGGCTTGCCGTGCCGGCGCTCGGGACGGCTGCGGCGATCGGCCTCGTCCTGTACTTCATCTGCGCCGTGACCGCTCACATACGAGTACGTGACCGCGAGATCGGCGGAGCCGTGTTTTTCTTGCTTTTGGCGGCGGTGGCTCTGACCGCCGACCTTGCCTACCGGAACCATTGGTGACGTCTGATCTTGGGAGCGTGGAGCTGAAGATGGACGAGCGCGACTGGCTGACCGACCGGTTTGAGCAGCACAGACCGCATCTCCGCGCGGTCGCCTACCGGATGCTCGGATCGGTCAGCGAGTCCGACGATGCCCTTCAGGAGACGTGGCTGCGGATTCGCGACCAGGACCCCGCGACCGTTGAGAACATGCAGGCCTGGCTGACGACGGTCGTCGGTCGGGTGTGTCTGAACATGCTGCGTTCGCGCCGAGCGCGACGCGAGGAGCTCTCAGTGCACGTCCCGGATCCGGTGGTCGGCTTTGAGGCCGATGACCTCGAACACGAGACCCTGCTGGCCGAGTCTGTTGGTCTGGCGCTCCTCGTGGTGCTCGACGCGCTCACCCCTGCCGAGCGACTTGCGTTCGTGCTGCACGACGTGTTCGGCGTGCCGTTCGCCGACATCGCGACCGCGCTGGACCGCTCCGAGGCGGCCGCCCAGCAGCTCGCCAGCCGCGCCCGCCGGCGTGTGCGCAACTCGCCGGAGCCGGACAATGACCTCGCGGGACAGAGACGGGTGGTCGATGCGTTCTTCGCCGCTTCGCGCGACGGCGACTTCGATGCTCTCCTAGAAGTGCTCGACCCCGATGTCGAACTGAGGATCGACGGCGGCATCATGCGCGCAGAGGCCTCGCTTGTGCTGCACGGCGCGGACGCCGTGGCGACGCACACGGCCACCTACTCGAAGCTTTACCCGGCTGTCAGACCGGCGCTCGTGAACGGTGCCGCTGGGGCCGTGGTGGCGCCGCAAGGCCGCGTGTTCTCGGTGATGTCCTTCACCGTCACGAATGGGAGGATCGCCCAGATCGATGTTCTTCTCGATCCCGAGCGTCTGGAGCAGCTCGATCTCAGCATCCCGCCGATCGCGAACCAACACCGCTGAGCTCAAACGAGCTATCCGCGCATTGGGGGGAGGACTCGAATACGGAGAGAAGGATCGTCCTGAGTTGAAAGCAGGTCCGCTCGTGGCTGTTGCAGCGCAGGGAGCAGGTGCGCGTGAGCGGGCGGTGCGACTGCGTATCGCGGTCCGCCTCAGCTTTGGTCGGTCGCGTGCGTCGCTTCTATGGGGTCGACGGTGGCTGCCCAGCTGCCGAGGAGCTTCAGTGTTTCTTCTGAGCGCGAGGCCGGGCTCCGCGGTGTAGGTGAAGAGTGTGAGGCCGGGGTCGGCGGCGAGGTCGAGTCGGTTGTAGGTCAGGCGGAGGTCGCCGACGACGCGATGGCAGAAGTGCTTGACGCCAGCGTTGTGAAAGCGGACGTTAGGCGTGGCCCAGCGGATGCGAAACGCGTCGCTTTGCGTTGCGAGTTCGCCGACGAGGTCTGAGAGTTCGCGGTTGGAGGGGTCCCGACCGGCGGCGGAGCGCAGGATGGCGACCGACTCGCTCGCGACGCGGTCCCAATCGCCGAATGTCGCCTCGGCCCGCGGATCGAGGAATGCGAACCTGGCGGTGTTGACCGGCCGCACGGGTCCGTCGTAGAGCTCGGAGTACAGCGCGAGTCCGAGTTGGTTGGCGGCAAGGATGTCGATGCGCTCGTTGCTCACGAACGCGGTGGCGCCGGTGATCGCGTCGAGGGTCCATTGGACCTCGGGCCGGACGGATTGCTTGGCTCGGCGCCGACGAGGCCGCGCAGACATTGGATGCGCGGCGCGGGCGAGGTCGAACAGGTGAGCCCGTTCGGCGTCGTCGAGTTGAAGCGCCCGAGCCGGGAGTATCACGAGGTTGGCGGTGCATACGTCAAAGACGGAGAGATCTGCGGTGCGCTCGGAATCCGCGTCACCGATGGTTCACAACTCGACGATACGCTCGACACCGCCGCGGCACACCCGGACCGGCGCTGATCGAGATCGTCACCGACTCAGACCTGATCTACGCGCTGGGCGAAACCGCCCGGCCCGCTGGGAGAACGCCCAAAATCACGGACCTACCACCGATGAGGAGATGATCGATGGCGAATCTGACCGAACAACACGAGCAGCTGGCAGCCGAGTCGAAGTGGGACTTCTCCGACCTGAGCGCGCTGTTCATCAATTGCACGCTGAAGCGCTCGCCGGAGGTGTCGAACACGCGCGGTCTCGCGGATCTCGCGGTCGCGATCATGGAGCGCAACGGGGTTTCCGTCGAAGTTGTTCGGGCGATTGACCATCAGATCGCGACCGGGGTGTATCCGGACATGACTGAGCACGGCTGGGATCAGGATGACTGGCCGGCGATCTTCGAGAAGGTGATGGCCGCGGACATCCTGGTCTTGCTCTCGCCGATCTGGCTCGGTGAGAAGTCCTCAGTCTGTACGCAGGTGATCGAACGGCTTTATGGCAACAGTCATCTCCTCAACGAGGCTGGCCAGTGGGCGTACTACGGCCGCGTCGGTGGCTGCATGATCACGGGCAACGAGGACGGGGCCAAGCACTGTGCGATGAACATCCTTTACTCGCTGCAGCATCTCGGGTACACGATCCCTCCGCAGGCAGATTCGGGCTGGCTAGGTGAGGCCGGGCCTGGCCCGAGCTATCTCGATCCCGGCTCCGGCGGACCGGAGAACGACTTCACCAATCGCAACACCACCTTCCTCGCATGGAACCTCATGCACCTCGCGCGGATGCTCAAGGACGCTGGCGGCATTCCAGCGCACGGGAACCAGAAGAGCCTGTGGGACGCCGGCTGCCGATTCGACTTCGCCAACCCCGACTACCGCTGACCCGAACCGTGACGGGCAACCACCGCGCATTCGTCGACTGGGAGGTTCACCCCGGATGGGTCAGCTGACATGACTGAACGCGACTTGCGCGTAGCTCCTCAGCTTGGATCGAGCTGCGCGGCGGCTGGTGCGAGGAGGATGATTCGCTCGCCGGCGTGGAGTTCGGTGTCGTTGCGAACGGGAACGATCTCGTGTCCCTCGCCGATGGCGACGATGAGGCTTCCGGGCGGCCAGGCGACGTTGCCCGCGCGGCGGCCGAGCGCGGGCGACTCGGGGGTGATGGTGATCTCGACGATCTCGTAGCCGCTGAGCGGAGTGCTGGGCGTGTGGGCGAGGGTTTCGGGGTCCTGGGCGGCGAAGTCGGCTGCGATGGCGCCGTGCTCGATCTCGGCGGCGGAGGCGCTCATACTTGTGGCGAGCGTTTGGAGCACGTCCTGGCGGGTGATCCAGCCTTGGAGGTGCTGCCGGTCGTCGGAGACTACGGGCAGCCCGTCGTGGTCGTACAGGGTGAGCTGCCGTAGCGCCTGTTCGAGTGTCTCCTCGCCGAACAGCTCCTGGGGTTTGCGGGTGTCGGTCACCGGGCCTGCCACGCGTCGCCATAGCTCGTCCGGGATCGCGTCGCGTTCGTCGCCGGGCTCTGGCGATCGGAGCAGTCGTGCGTCACCCTCGGGTTGCGGAATGGGTTGCATGACATCCGCGACGGTCAGCCGCTGCAGCACGCTGGTGGTTCTTGGCCGCTCGATGTCGATCCCGCGGCGCAGTAGCTTTGTGGTGTAGATGCTGCCGTAGCTCAGCTGCTTTGAGACCGCCGCGGCGATCCCGCAGGCGAGCATGATCGGGAGCGTGAGAGAGAAGTTGGCGGTCATCTCAGCGACGCTCGCGATCGCTGTCAGTGGGGCCTGCGCGGCGGCTGCGAAGACTCCGCCCATCGCGACCACTGCGTACATCGCGGGCGGGCCGATCGAAGGCCCGAACAGGTGGTGCGCGACGGTGCCGAACGCCAGCCCGAGCATCGCGCCGATGAACAGCGAGGGGGCGAACACCCCACCCGAGCCGCCGATCGAGAGGGTCAGGCTGGACGCTAGGACCTTGCCGAGCATCAGGATGACGACGAACCACAGGGCGTACTGGCCGGCGAGCGCCTTGCCCATCACCGGGTAGCCCACCCCATACATCTGTGGGAGCGCGAGCAGCACCAGGCCGAGCGCGACGCCGCCGACCGCTGGCCGCGCCCATTCCGGGCGGCCCTTCCAAAGCTCGTCGGCGAAGTCCTCGAGCCAGTAGAGGAAGGTCTTGAAGCCGACGCCGATCAGCCCGGCGGCGAGCGCGAGAACGGCGACGAGCAGGTAGGCGCTGTCGTTTGCCAGCACGAGGTCGTGGGGCACTTGGGTGAAGAACGGCGCGGAGCCGAAGAACGCGCGGCTGATCACATCGCCGGTGACCGCCGCGAGGCTGGTCGCGAACAGAGCGTCGAGCGAGAACTCGCGCAGGACGATCTCAAATCCGAAGAACAGCCCCGTGACCGGCGCGTTGAACGTCGCGGCGATCCCGCCCGCGGCGCCGCACGCGACGATGATCCGCAACCGGTTCTCTGACATCCGCACGAGCTGCCCGAGCGTCGAAGCGAAAGCCGATCCGATCTGGACGATCGGCCCTTCGCGTCCCACCGATCCACCAGTGCCGATGCAGATCGCCGACGCGAGCGCCTTGACGATCGACACCTGGGGACGGATCCGCCCGCCGTTCTCGGCGACCGCGAGCATCACCTCAGGCACCCCGTGGCCACGAGCCTCCCGCGCGAAACGCTGGATCAAAGGCCCGTACAGCAGCCCGCCCACGACCGGGATCACGAGCACGAAGAAGATCCCGAGCGCCGGGAAGTGCAGGCTCGGGGCGTGGCCCTGCTGGCCGAACCGCGTATAGCCGGTCGCGAGCCACGTGACCGCGTAGATCAGCTCCCTGAACACGGCCGCGCCCAAGCCCGCGCCGGCGCCGACGATCAGCGCCATCACCGCCAGCCCGGGCCGGTTACCCCCCAACCACGCCGACACCGACCGGAACACCGAGGGACGGGCCAGAATTGGCCCCGCGGGAGCCACAGACCCAGAAACAGCGTCGCTGGATCCGTCGCGCGGGCGCTCAGCAGTCACCGATCAAAGGTCCCAGCCCAGGGACCAGTCCTGCTCGGGGACCTCCCCGGCCGCCTCAGCGAAAGCCCGCAGAGCGTTTAGCACTGGTCGGCGGTGCGCGTTGGGCATCCGCTCGACGATCGTCGCGATCTCTGCGCGGCGGCGGCGGCTGACCTCCGCGACCAGCTCACCACCGGCCGCCGTGAGCGAGACGCGCACCCCGCGGCGGTCGTCATTCGTCCGCCGCCGGTGCACTAGACGCTTGCGCACCAGCCGGTCGCACATCCTTGTAGCCGTTGAACGGTCCACCCCCAGCGCCACCGCGAGGTCAGCCAGTCGCTGCGGACCTCGCGCCGCCAGCTCGATCAGCACCCGGTATTGCGCCAGCGTCACGTCCTCAGCCACGTTCGCGAGCGAGCGAGCGGCCACCGCCACAAGCGCGCGGCTCGCCCCGAGAACCGCACCGACGAGCTCCTCCCCATCATTCTCCGCCGGGTCACGCTTGGGTGCGCTGGTAGCAGACAGAGAGTGCATACTACCATCATTGCATTGAGCAACCAAACCTGTCCCTCGCCTACGATCAGCAAACCGCCACGCACCGATACCCGCGCAGCCAGGAGAACGACACCGACGGCACGCGTAGGCGACCGGCCTGATACACGACACGCCCCCAGATCGCGCTCATCGTCGCGGACCAGCGACTTCCCGACGATCTGGTTCGCCGGCTAGGCGCTAGGGGAGCCGGGGCGATGGCAGACTCAGAAAAGAGGGCCGAGATCGGACTGGTCGCCGCCATCAGTATTGGCGTCGGCGGCATGATCGGCGCCGGGGTCTTCTCCATTCTCGGGGTTGTGGCAAGCATTTCGGGGTCCGCCATGCCGATTTCGGGCGCGTCTGCTGGGGGCCGGCTGCGAGCCGACCCAGCAAGCACGAGGCCGCGTCGAAGGCTGCGGCTGTTTTGGAAGAACCTTCAGGGGGAGCTGAGCTGACGGTCCATTCCCTGTAGATACGGGTTTTGGGCCCAGCCAAGCAGCGCCTGGATGTTCGGCGACCCAACCGCTGACGACATCTGGGCGCTCGCAAGAGACCGCCACGACGGGATCAGCCGCACCGAGGCCCGCGACCTGTTCGGCCGCAACAAGAAAGGCCGCGAGATCGACCGCGCCCTCGGCGCGCTCGAAGACGCAGGCCGGCTCCCTCGCCGAGCCCACACCGACGGCCACGCCCGACCCGCCGAGCTCTGGATCCCGAAGTCGCCAAGCGCTCCCGGTTGAGCCTGCGTTCCGCGCTCTGCAGCACACGGCCACGCCGGCGAAGTGCCCACCGCAGTCAAGGCGGGAGCGACAGAACGGCTTGCGTGCTGACATGTTGCGCCGCGTCGCCTCAGCGTCGAATGTCCCAACGGCGCCTCTCGATGAACGCAGCCGACGCAATGCTTGCGACCGCGACGATCAATACCGGGGCGAGGAAGGCTAGATGCGTCCACGTGCCCCAGATCCCGTCCGGGACTCCAAGAAGCACAGCGAGCGCGACCGCCCACGCACCTGCGGTAGCCGTCCGCGCCCAGCGGCCCGTGAGCAGTCCGCAGCACGGTCCCGCAATCAGAAACCAAATCAGGATCACGTGATGCCCCAGCAAAGCGTCCGTAGCCGCGATGACCGAAGTGATCGCGAGCGCGGTGCACCAGATCGTCGTGATCGGCCACCCGGCGATAAGGGATGAATCCCGCGCCGGCGGGAGGTCCGGTCGGGGCCGTCCATTCGATATCGCGGGCGTGCTGCCCCGATTAGGGTCCGAACCGTGTAACAACGCGATTCCAGCGATTCCGCGGTCGAGATCTCGCAGGGCCTCCCCCGAGCCACGACCGGCCCTGAGCCGGCGGTTTGCTCGCCGGCCGGTGTGGCGGATCATCCAGGCTGCCGCCCCGATCCCGGTCGCCGCGGCTAGAGCGGCGCTGACGCTCATCCCGACCGGTGATGAGTACGCGCTTGCGAGCACCATCCCGACAAACGCCAGGTACGCGCAGATAATCAGCGCGCCGTGCCAGCGGCGCAGCCCACGGCCCACATAAGCGCACCCGAGCGCGAACGCAGTCAAACCGAAATACCAGGCGGCCACAAGCGTCGCGGATCCCGACGACCCTCCCAATCCAACGATCGTCGCCGGCAGGAGCAGCCCGGCCGCGACGTTGAGCGCATTGCTATTCATCGCTGTGCTAAGCGTCGCTGTGCCCCTCCCTCGCGCCGAGAGATAGACCGCCGCGACAGCGTTCGGAAGGCTCGTCACGGCGGCGAGAATGAGCCCCCCAACGACGATCTCCGGGATCGCGTTCCGCGCCCCGAGCTTCGAGGCCGACTGCTCCATCGCGAGGCTGGCGCCAACCACCACAAGCACCGCGAACGCCGCCACGACCCCGTCCACCGCCCGACCACGCTGCGGATGGATCGCAACCTCGAGCTCAAGCTCCTCCTCCACGATCGCGTCCGTCAGCCAGCTCACACATCGCGCAGGCAGACCCATCCGTCGAAGTCGATCGCGGCGCACCCCGAGAACCACCACGTACGGCACCAGCAGGCACAACACCAGGAACAGCCCAACCGCCGGTGTGAGCAGTCCGACGATCGCGCCGACGCACACCGCCGCTACCCACAGCGCCACAGCCCCCTCCATCACAATCACCCGCCGGTGCAGCGCGATCCCACCAGCGAGAACAGCACTCAGCCCGAGCAGCGCCGCCAAGTTGAACACGTTCGAGCCGATCACCACCCCCGCCCCGATCCGAGCCTGATGCCCCGCGAGCGCAGTCACCGCCGCCGTGATCTCCGGGGCGTCGGCCGCCAACGCAGCCAGCATCCCCAACAGCGCCTCAGACAGACCAAGCCGCGCGCCAACCCTCTCCAGCCTCGACACCAGAACCCAGCTCGACCCGAGGCTCAACATCGCGCTGACAACGAAGACAACGATCAGCAGCCCGTCGGACACCCCCTATCCGCCCCCGTCCTGCTCACACCAGCAACCCTCACGCGGACGCCCAACGAACTGCGAGTTGTACAGCTTCCGGGTCATCACACGGCCTCCCAGCTAGGGCACGCCGACCAGACTTCCCGGCACTCCACGCGCCAGTCTAACGACGACCCGCGACCCGCCCGCGCTACCACGGCGACCAGCCATCGGCCACGACCGCCGACCCGAACGCCACCCCGCAACGTCGCCGCCGCACGATCTGACACCGCGTCCCTCAGGGCAGGTTCCTGAACTGGCGGTGATCCGCGTCCCCCCTGTCGCCGGCCTCACGTCCGGTGCAGCCGATAGCCGGGATCCACTCCGCCGCGCGAACGTCCGCGCCGATCGTACAGATGCGCCCGAGACTTAGAACCGGATCGCCGCCACTGGCACCTCGTCAACAACGAATGCCTGCTGCAAAGAGTCCGCGATCAACGCCCGCAATACCGCGTTCGCATTAGCGCCCTCCTCCTCCGGCCCGCGCTCGACCAGGTAGGCACGACCGCCGGCGGCCAGAGGGACGTCAGTCACTCTCACGACCCCGTCCACCCGCTGGCCATACAGCACTCGATCGCCACGCCTCACCGAATACCCCGCCAGCTCCACACACGCACCCGTCCGCGCCCTGCTGCCTTCACGAAGTCACACTCATGACCGCGCTTCACAATCCGTCGCTACTCGCCCAACCAGCGCGCGCCGGTCGTTCAGTCGTTTCTCTCCCACTTCCTCCCGCCACACTCCGGCGACGAAACGACACCTGTCGTCCTCGGCACGAGCCCTGGCCGACACTAGAGCGACCGCTCCCCCAGCAGAAAACGCACGACGCCCGTCGACTCGCTGGCCATACAGCACGCGCTCGCCGACGGCGGACGCGTTATCTCCCGAGCTTCACGCGCCCCCCGACCGGGTCTCGGCGACGGTCGGGGTCATCATGACCGCTGGCTCGAGGCTGCGATAACTGGGAACCCGCGCGGATACTCGAACTGCCGGAATACACATGTGTGCTCCTTTGGTCGCGGCGCTCTGACGAGGTCCGCGTCAGCGGACCTTCATTGCCATCCAGCCGGCGCGGACCGGCAGTCAACCGCGGCCCGACAGGGCCGAGCGAAGCGAGTCGCGAAGCGGCGCCCGTGACGGCCGAGGAGCGGAGGATACGAGGACAGAACTATCTGGGGCACTACTGACGCGGCGGGCTGATCGGTCAGGAGCAGCGTGCTCGGCGGGCTTTGGGCCCGCGTCGTGACCATTGGCCACTCGATGACCTCATTGAGCTAGTCGAGATTCCTCGAGGTCCAGTTCGTGTTCGATCCGCCGCAGCGTGTGAGCTGAGATCTGGCCTCGACGGCGCAGGTCCGCGAGCCGGCGGCGCTCCACACCGATCAGCTCCCTGCGCAGCTCGCGGATCCGGCGGGCGGCCGCGGCCTCGTCACCGTCGGCGGCGTTCCCGTCGGCGTGCGGCTCCAGGCGATGGATTCGTAGCTCGTAGGTCATTCGGAGCTGATCCACGACTGGTTCTGCCAGTTGCTCGCGTTCGACGAGATCCTCGATGTGCTTGAGCGCGGCGTGGGCAAGCTGCACGCGTGCTCGGGCCTCCTCGCGTGCGACCGCTTCGTCTTCGCTGAGCCCGAGCCGGCGAACCAGGGGGGATAGCGTCAGTCCCGGGATCACGAGCGTTGCGGCGATGGTGATGTAGCTGATGAAGATCACGTTCGCGCGGTCCGGGAACGGACGGCCAGCGGCGGTCAGGGGTAGCGCAAGCGCGGCTGCGAGCGACACGCCGCCGCGCATCGCGCTCCAGCCGAGAACGATATGTTCCGCGCGGCGCGATTCCGGCGGCGTTCGGCGGCGTCGCCGGCGGGCGAGCTGTGCCAGCAGCGGGACCGTGAACATCCAGGCCATCCTTATCGCGATGAGGGTGACGAGGACCGCTGCCGAATATAGAAGCGGCTTTTCCACGTACAGATCGGCGCGTGATGTGCGGGAGCTCGAGTCCGATGAGGAGGAACAGGACCGACTCGAGCAGGAACGTGAGCGCTTCCCAGAATCCGAGCGTGCGGAGGCGGGAGGTGGGTGAGAGCATCGATCCGGCTCGGCCTCCGGTGTACAGCCCGGCGGCCACCGCGGCCAGTACCCCTGAGGCGCCTATGCGGTCGGCCGGGATGTAGGCCAGGTACGCGGTGAGCAAGGAGATGCTGATCTCGATCTGCGGCTCGTCGATGCGCTTGCGGACCTCCACCGAGACCCATCCGGCCGCCAACCCGACCGCGACCCCGCCGGCCGCGACGGCGATGAACTTGACGATCCCCGCGCCAGGCGAGAAGTGTCCCGATACCACCGCGGCGACCGCGAGCTTGTAGACGGTCAGGCCGGTGCCGTCGTTGACCAGCGCCTCACCCTCGAGGATCGTGGAGATGCGATCGGGTGCGCCCAGGCGCCGGAGCACGGAAGTCGCCGCGATCGGATCGGTGGGTCCGAGGATCGCGCCCAGCACCAGTGCCGGTCCCCACCCGATACCCGCAACCGCGTGGGCGACCGCTGCCACGGCGGTCATCGACAGCAGCACGAGGCCGACTGCGAGCAGCCCGATGGCGCGGGCGTGAGTTCGAAGATCCTGGGTGGAGGAGCTGAACGACGCGGCGTAGATCAGCGGCGGCAGGAACACGAACAGCACGGTGTGGGGGTCGACCTGTGGCGCGGAGGTTCCCGACACCAGCCCGACCGCCAGACCGCCCAGCACGAGCACGATCGCGTAATGAACGTGATCGCCCGCGCCACCCCCGCCAGCACGGTCGATGCCAGCAACAACGCAACGATCAGCTCGACCCCTTGCATACGAACTACCCCTACCCGTCGCGCCGCGCTGGCGCCGCGAACACTACTCAGCTACTCAAAATTCATCCTCTGGATCTCGCGACGGCAGTGCGTACAGAGCCTCCAGCTCGTCGACCTCCGCACGGTCGGGCGGTGGTCGCAGCGCCGGGATCGCCAGGTTCAGCTCGATCATGCGACGCTGCGCGTAATCGAGCTCGGCCCACGTATCTCGAAGCCACGCGATGATCCGGCTGACACGGGATTTGGTTGTGGTTGGCATGATCGCCTCGCTTTGGCGCATTGATCCGATAGGTGCAGCGGCCGGGCAGATTCGCTCAGGCGTACGGCTCGCGCTCACATACCTCCGTTCGCCAGCAGATCGCGCACGCGGCGCAGCTCCTCGCGCAGCGCACCGACGTCTTGCCCGTACAGGGGCGACACCGCGCGCTCGACCAATCGCTCGGCTCGAGCGACACCCCGGGCAGACACGTCCTCGGCCCTCAGCAACCCGATCACGTCGCGAAGCTCCCCCGCAACCGTTCTCACCACCATCGGCTCGAACGGCAGCGGCGTGACCCGCATCTGACGCCTCGAACGGCGGGCCGATTGCCGGATCAGATCCTCGAGATTGCCCGCAAGCCCGTTACGAGTCTGCTCGGCGAGGAGCCGCCGGCGCTGACGCTGGACAGCCGCAATCGGAACCCTTTCGTCCCCTTCCAGAACTAGCTCGATCGCGCAGTCCCGCTCGCGCTGCTTGTGCACGGCAACCAGGACCGTGAGTATCAGCAGCACGACTCGCGGCGCTGCCCGCCAGCGGCCCCGCCCACTCCCGGCCCTCGATCGACGCGATCACGCTGCCGGTCAACACCGCCGCAACATCAACCCATTGCCGGCGCGTGTAATGGACGGCCTCGGTCGCGCGCAGCAGCGGATGATCCGAGCGCAGAAGCGTACGCTCGGCAATGCCGGCAACGCCGTGGGCACGCGACGTGCTAAGCGACCGTCGCCTCATAGTCGCGAGTCGGTCGCGTACGGAGCTTCGATCCGGGCAGCAGCAGTCTGGTCATGGCACACCCACGAAACGCCGACCAGACTCCCCGGCTCGCCGCCACGATCGCATCTCCGGGCAACCAAGTTGTCGAGCGACAGATCGCCGCAGTTCTCCGCGCGGACGGCCTGACGCCACCGACCCGTCATCGCAGCAGCTAAGACGCAGCGGCCACCAGAGTTCCGGGCTCACCACGAGCAGTCGCGCGCCCGTCGCCAGCGTCAGCCGCGGCTAAATCAGAGTGGCGGGTTGGACCCGCAGCGGAGACACGCTCGAAGTCATCGGGCGCCGGGCGCAGAATCAGCACCTCGGCGGGGACACCCTCCAGCAACCACTCCAAGTCCCCGCGGCTCAGACCCGTGCGCCGACTGTCGTTCGCCGACACGATGACCCTGTCGAACCGCTCCTGCTCAAGCAGCCTGCGAAGCGCATCGCGGTACGTGCGCCCCGTGGCGGTTCGGGAATCGACAGGTATTCCCTGTGCTGCCGCCCGCTGTTCGATCGCCTCGATCAGCGGCATCCCGTAGCTGCACTGGGTCGGCAGTGGCGAGTCGAGCGGCAGGTATCGCGGGACCCGCGCAAGAAACGCCGGAACGATCGTCGCGCCTTCGGCCTTGGCCAACCGTACCGTCGCCTCGAACGCCCGGCGCGAGATCTCCGGGCCCGTGAACGGCAGCAGGATCCGGCGCCCGGCCGGCGGCCGCTCGCGCGCGCGGCGCCGCCTTCGCGGCGCTAGCCGATATCCGGCTGCAGCTCCGCCCGCAACCGCCGCGATCACCACCACGATCATTACCGAGATGCTCACGGCCGACCCCCCGCCTCATCGCGATCGGACCCGACAACCTCACGCCGCCACCAGCCATCGGCGCGTCGAGGAACACATGAGGCCGCGACACACTCGCGTCCTCTACTGCGGACAACGAGATGGGTGTGCGATCGAGCCAAAGGGCCTCCGAGTGGTCGACGACAAGCCAGCCGACCAGTCTTCCCGGCACACCTACGACAACACTACACCCGTGTGTGCCCGCCGCCGGGCATCTTCACAAAACCTGTATACGGCCGCACCCGCGACGTCCCGCCTCGCTGACAGACGACCGCCAGCACCCGGCGCTGCACTCCCTCAGCGGGCGATCTGCGGAACTGACCGTGTGGGGCGGCTTGACGCCGCTCCTTCGCGAGGCGCCGCAGGAGCCGACGTTCCCCCCGAAACCTCGTGCTCGCGCCTGGCCTGCTCATCGACAAGGTTTACGTTGGCTACTGGTTCTGGGGCCGACCCTCGGCCTACCAGCTGTGAGAGGACCTCCAAGACCTCTTCCGCCGAATAAAGCCGGACTTCGACCCGACGCTCACCGAGGTGCGCGCCGCGTCAGAGACGACCGTCGCCGTCGCGTAGCCGGTATGGACCGGCCGAGCATCCTCGTAGTCGCACGAACCGTAAACGTGCTCGGGGCCTCTTGCTAGCAGCAACGCCTCGCCGCTAGGCTCGCGCCAAATGACTGCTTCATATCCAAGGGACCCAGCTATCGCCCTCGTCGGCGAGGGCTTCGGCTCGCTTCTCATGCACTGCACAGCCCGCCGTCTCGGCTTGGAGAATCGCGAGATCACGATCCTCGGAACCACCGACGACCCCGTCGCCGCTTATCAGCAATACGCGCACAACCTCGGCCAGCCGGTGTTGCGATTGGAGTTTGAGTCCCATTTCCTGGCCCCCGACCGGCCCGACCCCGTCCTAAGCCCGACGCCGGGCGCTGCGCGCATGGGATAGTGTCGACCCCGGTCGTAAGCGGAGCGGGAGTCGCTTCCGGCGAGGATCAGCCGCCACCCCCGCCGCCGTCGCGCGTGGTGGTTTATTACGTGGTCCTCATCCTGGTGACGGCCGCGGTCGTCGTCGGGGTGATCGTGGCCGGGAGCGGCAAGCACGCCCAGGCGACGATCGCGGGAAGCTACAACGTCTCCTCGGGCGCCGCGTGCCTGGGCGCCAAGGCTTTTGTGGTCCAGTCGGGCCAGTTCGTCTCGCTGTCGAACACCCAGGGCACGCTGAGCGGCGAGCTCACGTTCAAGCACGGCGAGCTGACCGGCACCGCCGACTGCATCAGCCACGCGCAGGCCGCGATCGACGCCCACGCCGTCAATGGGCTTTTGCTCGGGACGATCGGCGGGCGACCGCTTGCGGCCGAGCTCAAGGGCGATCCACCCACACCGGGCGTGCCGCTGCCGCGGGCCCCCGGCTCGATCTCCGGCATTTACACGCTGAGCCCGACCTCGAACTGTCTGGGCACGAACGTGACCCTGACCGAGTCCGGCTCGCGGGCCGAGGTCGTCACCAAGAGCATCCGGCGGGGAACGATCGTCTACCGCGAGGGGAGCTTCGCCGGGACCGTGGCCTGCAACCTCGGCGGGTCGAGGCGGATGTTCGGCACCGCCGCCGGGCGCGCGCTCGACGTGATGCTGACTCCCGTCGCGGTCGGGGCCTCGCCCGCGCTGAGCGAGCACGTGACCGGCACTAAGCAGCGGACCTCCGACCAGACCGTGGTCGCGTTCTTCATCGCCACGCTGGTCGTGATGCTGTTCGCCCGCCTGTGCGGGAGCCTGATGCCGAAGATCGGGCAACCCCGGGTCATGGGCGAGGTGCTCGGCGGCATCATCCTCGGGCCGACCGTGTTCGGCGCGATCCTGCCCACGCTCCAGGGCGACGTCTTTCCCACGGACATCGTGCCTTACATCGGCGTCGCGGCGAACCTCGGACTGGTCTTCTACATGTTCCTGATCGGGCTTGAGGTCGACCTCAGCCAGCTTCGCGGCCGCGTCGGGATGACGCTCGCGATCTCGAACACGAGCCTGCTGTTCCCGCTGATGCTGGGCCTGCTCGCGGCGCTGCCGCTCTATGGCCTGCTCGCGCCTCCGACACGCTTCCTGGCCTTCGCCCTGTTCATCGCCGTCTCGATGTCGATCACGGCTTTTCCGGTCCTGGCCCGGATCATCTCCGAGCGCCGGATGGTCAAGCGCCCACTGGGCACGCTCGCTTTGTCGGCGGCGGCTCTGAACGACGTCTCGGCCTGGTTCCTGATCGCGCTGGCCACGGCGCTCGCGGGCGCGGGCACGGGCCTCGACGTGCTCAAGACGATCGGCGAGGCCGGTCTGTTCGGCGTGATCATGTTCACGGTTGTTCGACGGATTCTGGCCCGCGCGGCGGTGGCCTACGACGAGCAGGGGCGGCTCCCAGGCACCTGGTTCACGGTCATCCTCGCCGGGGTGCTGCTGTCCGCCGTCATCACCGACAAGATCGGAGTGGCGGTGATCCTGGGAGCGTTCCTGATGGGGCTTGTTATGCCCCGCCACGCCGGGCTCAGCAACGAGGTCAGCAAGCGACTAGAGGACTTCGTGCTGACGCTCCTGCTCCCGCTGTTCTTCGCTTACACGGGGCTGCGGACCAACATCGGCGCGCTCGGCCAGACGGAACTCATTCTGATCACGCTCGGACTGATCGCGATCGCAATCATCGGCAAGTTCGGGGGCACGTTCATCGCGGCGCGCACGATGAACCTTCCCCTGCGACAGTCCTCCACGCTCGGAGCCCTGATGAACACGCGCGGCCTGACCGAGCTGATCGTGCTCAACATCGCCCTCGACGAGGGGGTTATCTCGCCTGCGCTGTTCACCGCGCTGGTGGTGATGGCGCTCGTCACCACGCTGATGACAGGCCCCCTGCTGCGACTGATCGATCCAAAGAACCGGTTCGGAGAGCCTCCGGAAGAAGAGCTCGCCACGGCCACCCGACTGACCATCGGGGACACCCCCGCTCCGTCGCACTCGATCCTGGTCGCGCCGCAGACCGAGGCATCGCTAGAGCCGCTGCTCGCGATCGCCGCCCCGCTCGCCCGCTGGGAGCCGCCCCGTGAACTGATCCTCCTGCGGCTGGTCCCGCCGCCGCGCGGATCAGCCGTTCGTGGAGGGATCCAGACCGAGCAGTTCGAGGTCCGCGAAGCGTCAGATCACATCCAGCGGGCTCGCCTCGGACTGCTCGACGAGGGGATCGCCACGCGCGCCGTGGCCTTCCCCTCGAGCCACCCGGGGAGCGACCTGGTCAGGCTTTCGCGTGGCGACGAGGTCGACCTGGTGCTGCTGGACGGCCGGCGCCCGCTGCTTGGAGACGGCGTTCCCCGGGGCGACGTCGGCGAGGTCCTCCACGAGGCGCCGTGCGACGTGGCCGTGCTGGTGGCCCGCGAGGGACAGCCGGTCGCGCCCGCACCCGGGACGCGCGTGGTGGTCCCGTTCGGCGGGGCCGAGCACGACTGGGCCGCGCTCGAGCTCGCATCGTGGCTGTGCGCGGCGACCGGCGCCTCGCTCGAGCTGCTCGGCGCCGGCGGCCAGACCGCCGAGGGCAAGCACGCCGGGCGCATGCTGGCCGACGTGGCGTTGCTCGTTCAGCAATTCGCCGGCGTGGCCCCGACCACAGTGCTGGCCGAGCCCGGGCGGGCCGGGATCGTCGCGGCGGCCTCCCGAGCCGACCTGCTCCTGATCGGGCTGTCCGAGCGCTGGCGCAAGGAGGGCCTAGGGGAGACCCGGCGGGCGATCGCGAAAGCGGCACCCGCCCCGATCGTTTTCGTCAGGCGCGGCGAGCGACCCGGCGCGCTCGCGCCGGCCTCGGACGCCACTCGATTCGCGTGGTCGACGGCGGGCCTCGGCACCAGCGGCGCGCGCGGCTTCAGCCGGGCGTTCAACACCTCCGGCCTGCACGCGCCATCGCCGGGGACCGTCGTCGACCCCCCCGAGCCGCCGGCCACCGACTGACGGACTGCTGCCCTAGTGCCCGCAGCGCTGACGATTGCCGGGGCCCTGGGGGCACTCCGGGACCTGGCTCTGGATGCCGTTTGCTGGAGGCACCGAACCGTACTCGGAGGTGTGCTCGGCGCCGCGGGCTTCGTCCTCGCTGTTCTCGGCCTGGTCCGGGGCGCCCCCATCTCTCGAGCACTATCCGGTCCTGCTCGCCCGGCCTGACGCTCGGCGCCGGGACGGCACTCTATGGGCTCACGAATGAATTAGTGCGGCTGTAGGTCTGGGTTTGATTGTGTAGTTCCAGTCTGGGTGGAACTCATCGCCGACGATGTTGACGGCACCGAGCTCAGTGTCGGTGACTTTGATGCCTTTGACGTACTCGCCGGGGTCTAGGCGCGCGTACACCTTCAGACCGGTGCTGGTGGTCGTCGCGCCGATCAGGTCGATGATCACCTGCAGGCTCTCGAGCGGTTTCCCGCGCCAGTTGAGGCTGACGAACGAGAACATCCGGTGCTCGATCTTGTTCCACTTGCTCGTCCCTGGCGGGAAGTGGCAGACGTGGATCGACAGGCCGAGCTCGTCGGCGAGTTTCTGCAGCTCGACTTTCCACAGGCGTCGGCGGCTGCCGTTGGAGCCGCCACCGTCGGCGGTGATCGTCAGCGTGGTGGCGTCGGGGTAGCGTGCCTTGCCCAGGTGCTGCCACCAGGCGCGGATCGAGTTGACCGCGAACTGGCTGGTTTCGTTGGTGACCCCGACCGAGATCATCCCCTCGTTGGCCTTGACGTCATACACGCCGTAGGGGATCGCATGTCCAAGATCCTTGTCCTTGAAATCGTGCGTACGGACCTCCACCGGGCGCCCCGTCGGCTCATATTCACGGCCGACCGCCTTGAAATCACCGACCAGCTCCCGCTTCTTGGCATCCACGCTGATCACCGGCTCGCCCGCCTGGAGCGCCGCCCGCGCGGTCTCGCTGATATGACCAAACTGCGCGTCGCGATCGGCATGATCCTTGCCCTCCCGCGTCTTGTGGTTGGCGTGCAACCGAAACCCCAGGCCCCGCAGCAACTTCCCGACCGTCCGATCAGACACCTCGTGCCCGGCCCCGACCAACGCGCTCGCGAGCTTGCCCAGACTCTTCGATGACCACCGCAACGGCGAGCACGGATCCCCACGCGTCTCGGGATCCACCAGCCGCTCAAGGTCGCCCACCAACGTCGGATCAGACACCGTCAACGCCGGCCGCCCCGCCCCACGACGACGCACCCGACCCGGCTCCAACCGCACCCCCGCCGCCAGTTCCTTGATCCCCCGCCCGACCGTGTCCTCAGATATACCCGTCGCGCGCGCGACCGCAGCAACCCCACCACGCCCATGAGACCGAGCCTCCGCCGCCGCCCACAGCCGACGCTGACGCTCGTTCAGCTCAGGACCCAACCCCGCAAAACGCTCCGCAATCTTCGATTCATCGATCATGCCCTCGCGATACGCCAACCACCCCCGACATCCTCCCACACCGCACTAAATCATTCGAGACGCCTATGTCATTGGTCAGATGCTCGAGCGCCTGTTCAAGGACGCGCCAGACGATGGGTGAGTGGGCGGCCTCACCCGCTTCCTTGGGCGGGTGTAGCCGTACGTGTCAGCGCAAGCGATCGGCGACCCCGGGAGTTCTGAGTGTCACCGGTGGGCTCGCCCTCAGGGACGTGGCGCCGGGCCCCGGTCCAGAGCAAGACGAGCATGGCGAGCAGCTCGGCAGGCGCGAGCGTGAAGCTCATGGCGTCTCCGCGCGCGATCCATCTCTCTATAGCTTCCTCGTGGAGGACTAGGTGACATGGGAGGCAGGGTCGCCCAGATCGACATCGCCCGCAAGCTCACCGAAGCCATCTGGCACAAGGGCTCTCGCCGCGGATGTGCGCGGTTCTGAGATTCGCCACGAGCGAGATCCAGCATGTCGTCCGCTGGCCGGTCTCCGACCGCGTTCGTCGAGATCGTCCGCCACACGCAGCGCAACGTCAAGCGCTGGCAGGTCGGCGACATGCGCAAGCGCTGGACCGCGGCCGGAATGCTCGTCGCCGAGCAGCAGTTCCGGCGGATCATCGGCTACCGCGACCTCGCCAAGCTGGTGATCGCGATCGAACGCCACGCCGACCGCGTCAACGCCGCCACCGCCACCACTGTCACTCACACTCAGGTGTCAGAAGCCGTTACTGTCTGACTGTCAATCACACGTGGAGGCCGCCGCCGAAATTCCACGACGATCCGGACATCCTCCCGGAAGGTGACCAAACCAGACCGGGAGATCGCCTGAGGTGCCCGCCTAACGGCCCTCAGCGATCTCCCGCGTCCCGTCGTGGCGTCACCAATCATGATCCACGTCGACGTCGCCGACGCCCTAGAGCAGCATCCGGACGGACCCACGACGAGAAACGACCGATCACGTCGTTCACATCGATAACAACCTCAGATATCGCCCGAGACAGCGCGTCCGGAAGCCCGTTCGTTCACGTCATTCACAGTCCCGACACAACCTCGCATAAACGCCTCAAGCAGCAGCGTGGCGATGGCGGGCGACGTGGCTGCTCCGTCACAGATGGAGCAGTCCGTCGACGTCGGCAGCGCGCTGGTGCAGCTCGTCCCAAGCAGCCATGTGCTGAGTCCCGCGCCTCGGTGTCGCACTCCGTGGCTGAGCAGAACTCGCTGCCTCATAGCGAGTTTCACTGTCTCTCTGCCGTCGCCGTGGATGTCCGCGGAGCCCAGAGCGCGTCGATCAAAGGTTCCGCTTGCCCGCGAACGTTCGAGACGTCTGTGACGCGTGCGGCTCAGCCTGCCTTCTTCTCGGCTCGGTGTGCCAGGCCGAAGGTCTTGAAGAGCATTCTCGGCAGGGCTCCTGAGAAGTAATAGGTCTTCCCGCCCTGGTCGAGCGAGTACTTCGCTTTTCCGGCCGGCGCTTTCTCGGGGCCGCCCAACGCGACAGCGAACGCGCACTTGCCGCCGAATTCGGCTTCCTCCGCCATCTGACCCTCCGTTTTCCGGTTGCACTTGTCATGCCGACGAAGACCCGCTGAGTCTACTGCTGCGGTGTGACAGATTTGACCACCACCCGGCGGGGCCGCGGCCCGCCGATTATGGCACGCCTGCGGCGTGCGGGCGGGCCTTGCCGGGCCACGCGACGGGCGGGGCCTTCGATCGAGGAGCCCCTCTCAGTTCGACTCTGCCGTGCTGCTGGTCGCTGACGCAGACGATCAACAGCTGTCCTTTCTCTCTGACCAGCTGGCAGCACGATGCCGCCAGCGTTCACATTGGGCGCGATCGTGCCCAGACGATCGCTCGCGCCGCCGTCCACCGTCCGGACGCGCTAGCTCCGCTCCCCACCGCGCGCCGCACGCGCGATCGCTTTCAGCTTCGAGCGGCCACGCGTCGCGCGAGCGTTTCGGCGACGTCTCGATCACCGCGATCGCCGACGCCGGGCTATCCCTTTGCCACGGTTGCGGTAGTGGGGTCGACTGCGTGGTCGTGACTGCCGGTCACCGCCGAATTGTGCGCTCCGCACAACCGGTGGCCGCCGACAGATGACCGGCAACTCGCTCGGTCGCTCTTCCCCAAAGGACGACAAGCGAGATCGCAGTGTCCCGCCGATGGCGACGCGAGAAAGGTGCTTGTCGTCCAAACCGACTGTCTCAGACCCTTCTAGTGGCCGATGTTGTGCTCTCGCATCGAGAGCGAGCACAAGTACGACGGGACCGGCGAGACTGTCGGATTGCTTGCGCGAGCGATCGCCTCGCTACGACGGCGAACGAGAGCGAACGAGAGTTGCGAGATTGCTCAGGAGCGGGAGCAGGGATCGCGCTGCTGCGTCTCGATCAATCCGGCCGCGTGGCCTCGGCCAATGACGACGGACGGCGGCTCGTGGCGTCAGCGCACCTCTCAGGGCGTTTCGCAGCGCTAGGTAGGATTTCGCTGCTAATCGATGCAACCGTGGGATGAGCGCATGCAGGTCGGGGGCTTACAAACCGTTGACGCACGCCGAAGCCGTTCAGCTCGCGGAACGGTACGTCGGCGCGTACAACGATCGGGATCTCGATGCGATGCTCGCGGTGCAGGACGAACACGTGGTGAGCTATCCCGCGGCGATATTTGGGCATCGGCCACACACCGGTCACGCTGGCGTGCGGGAGTGGTGGCAGGCGATGGTCGATAGCGGCTTGTGGTTCAAGGTCGTTGTGAGTGAGGTCCGCGAGCTCGAGTCTGATCGAGTGGCGATTCTCGGAGAGCTACAGCGCGAGAGCGGCGAGCTGCTCAGCCCGTGGGGAGTGCTGGTGCGGGTCCGCAACGGACTGATCATCGAGTCGCGCTCATACCTGAGCGACAAGGCACTGCTGGAGGATCTCGGATTGCTTGGAACCGCAAACTGACGTGCCTTGACGGGACTCCCCAGGACGCCTTCCGCTTCTAGGGACCTTGGGCCCTGCGGCCGTGAAAATCAGGTCAAGTCTTGGGTTCGTGTTTTATGCGGCGAGTCCTTGGTGCTCGGCGTAGTCGTCGAGAGCGGCTCGGACGTTGTCGAGTGCTTTGCGTAATCGCGGGAAGTCGGCGGCCGGATCGGTTGCTGACGCGAGGGCTGGGCTGAGCAGGCGGGCGTGGGTTTGGGTGAGCACGATCGCGGCTCGCAGCCCGTCCTCGGTGGGCAGGTAGCGGTTGCTGTGCGGGATCCGTTCGATCGGGCCGTGGGTGCGCAGTCGCCGCAGGTCGTAGGTGGCCTGTCCGGCGGTCATGGCGCCGGGGAGGAGTCCCAGCAGGGGCGCGAGATGCGAACGCAACTCGCGGTTGGTGAAACCCCGCACGGACAGGCGGAACACGGCCAATAGCGAGAGCAGCGCCATCGCGCGTGGGTCGCCGAAGCGCAACCCGGCGACCCTGGTGTGGCTGTCAGCGACGGTGACGGGGTCGCTGACCTGGTGCAGCGCTCGGGCGGCGGCGATCGGGTCGTGGCCGAGCCGTTGGGTGGCGAGCAGACGCCGGTTGGCTTGGAAGCCGACCTGCCGCAACTGCGGCAGGTTCCTCAGCCGTTTGCCGATGGCGAAGTCCCGGGTGTCGTTGATGGTGGTCTCGGTTCTGATCGCTCTCTGGAGCTTGTGGTACTGCTTGATCTTGCTGTGTTTGTAGTCGACGTGGATGGAGGGGGTGACCTCGGGGGTGATGACGCGGGTGCGCCAGCGCGACGGGGTGGGGCGCCGGCCGCGCAGCCGCACCCGGCGGTCGAAGATCAGGCTGGCCTTATCGGGTCGGCCGAGGTCGAGGTTCTCGCGGATCAGCTGCTCGAAGAACACCCGGCCCGAGTGGGGGCGGTCCAGCACCTGGGTGAGGGAGAATTCGGCCTGCAGGATCGAGAGCTCATACCGGTAGCCGGCGCGGCGGTCACCCGCGGTGAACGGGTGCGGCAGCCGGGCCAGCCACCGGCGGAAGAAGGCGTCGATCTTCGCGGGCGAGAGCCGGTCGCAGATGCGCTGCAGGGCGTCGGGGTCATCGCAGTCCAAGAAGCCGTTGTCCAGCGCGGTGAACGCGATCCCGGCCGCCTCGGCCTGGCGCTGCGCCCAGTGATGCCCGTTGAAGCACAGCTTCGCGCCGTACGGGAAGTAGCTCGAGAACTTCACAAAGAACGGGCCGAAGTCGAGATCGAGCCCGTACGCGTAGTACTGGTTGACCAGCGCGCTGGCGCGCACGATCCACGGATAGGGCGCCCCGGTCTCGGGGTTGCGCCGCTTCTCGGTCCGGAAGGTGCTCGTCTTCTCCTGCGCCACCCCGATCATGTAGATCCCCTCGGGCTCGGTGAACCGGGCCCGATGCTCGTGGGCCACATCGTCTTTGCGCTGCCCCTTCGCGAAGCGCACCACCGGGATCTCGCGCTCGGCGGCGAACCGCTGGATCGAGGCCACGAACTGCTTGCTGATCGGATCCGCCAGACACGTCGACGCGAAGCTCGCCCCCCGATGGTGGGTAAAGAACGACGCCACCCCACCCGGATAGGTCAGCTTGCGCACGTACGCGTTGCAATACATCCGATCGATCGACTCCAGCTCAAAGACCACGTGCTCGCCCAGCACGTCCGCGGCAGACAGGGGTACGCTCATCACCAGCTCCGGTCGTCGGGGTCCACGCCCCCTCGGGGGCACCTACCGCGCTACGCGGCTCATGACCGGGACGGCCAGCCGCCCCGAGCGATCCGCGACCGGAGCCTACGCGCGCCGCCCAAGCCGGCGCACATCCGCAAGCCAGCTTGCGCCCATCCCCGCGGCCACCGTCGCCGGCAGCAAGTACACCTCGTCGGGCTGGGGCGAAGCCCCGCTAGGACTTAGGCCTATGCCCAAGTGCAGGTCGCTTAGCGACACCGAGAGGTGCGAAGCGCGACGGCTCGTGGGATGAGCAGCGTCGACCGCGGAGTGAGGGCGCGTTGGCGCAGGCCAGCTACTTCGGGCCGCGAATCGCGTTGGCGAGGTAGCTTTGGCCGGCGTGGAGGAGGATGGTTTTGTGGCGGACGAAGTCTTGGACGAGGACGGTGTCGCGGATGGCGTGGGTGAGGGTGCCGTCGCAGCGGTCGGCGATGGTCCAGATGGTGCCGCGGACGGTGGCGGAGCTGTAGCGGCCGGTGGTCTTGAACTTGCCGTGGGCGCTGGCCTTGAGCAGTTGCAGAGTCTTGCTGGAGAGGCTGGCGGTGGTGGCCTGATCGGCGGCCTTCTTGCCCTTGGGTTTGCAGGTGGCGTAGCTCGGGGCGCCGGTGAAGGCGCCTTCCTGGAGCGTGAAGTTGGTGACGCCCTTCGTGATGCCGGTGCGGGCCTGGGTGAGCGTGAACACCCCGCCGGCGATCGTGGCGTTCTGGGTCTTGCCGACCGTGCCGGTCGCGGTGACGATCTTCAGCGAGCCCTCGAGCGCGTCGATCTGCGAACCGGACGGGATCTGACGCGCTTCGGTCAGCGGCACGAACCCCTGCCCCTTACCGAGTTGGGCGGCGCCGGCGGTGGGGTCGCCGGCGAGCGTCTTGCCCGGCGGCGGTTTGATGAACACCACACCGGAGACCGGCGTGACATTGACCGCCTTGCCGAGTACCGGTGGTGGCGGGGGCACGCTCGCGGGGGTGGCGAAGGTCTGGTCGGGCCCGTCGGTCGTGCCGGCGCCGTTGCTCGCGACGAGGCGCACGTGATAGACCGCGTTCGGGACCAGCTCGGTGACCGGGGCCGAGATCGCGTGGCTGCTGGAGTCCGAGCCGACCTGCTGGACCGGTGTGGTCTGGTCGTAGAGCACGGTCGAGCTTCCCGGCCCGCGGTCGCTGAGGTCGATCCC
This sequence comes from uncultured Solirubrobacterales bacterium, assembly GCA_963749545.1. Lineage (GTDB taxonomy): Bacteria > Actinomycetota > Thermoleophilia > Solirubrobacterales > Solirubrobacteraceae > Palsa-465. The sequence continues at coordinate 329,904 of CAVVNG010000012.1, read as the reverse complement.
GTACTCGAAGTAGGCCGTCGTCGCCGAGTCGTTGGGGTTGACCGACCCCGAGAACGCCGCGCCGGTGCTGCCCTGCACCGTCGGCGCGGCGGGCACCACGCCCGGTGGCGTGGTGCCCGTCACCGGGACGGTGACGTAGGTGTAGTGGTCGGCGGCGCTGGTCGCGCTGGTCCCGCCCGGCGTGGTCACGGTCACGTCGACCGTGCCGGCGCTCCCCGCCGGCGAGGTCGCGGTCACGGTGGTCGCGTTCACGACGGACACGCTGGTGGCGGCGTTCGCTCCGAACTTGACCGCGGTAGCGCCGCTCAGGTTCGTCCCGGTGATCGTCACGCTCGTACCGCCGCCGGTCGGGCCCGAGGACGGGCTAACCCCGGTGACGGTCGGAGCGACGACGAGGTACGAGTAGTGGTCGGAGGCGCTGGTGGCGCTAGTCCCGCCGGGCGTGGTCACGGTCACGTCGACCGTGCCGGCGCTCCCCGCCGGCGAGGTGGCGGTCAGCGTGGTCGCGTTCACGACGGACACGCTGGTGGCGGTGTTCGCTCCGAACTTGACCGCGGTAGCGCCGCTCAGGTTCGCGCCGGTGATCGTGACGGCGGTGCCGCCGGCGGTCGGGCCCGAGGAGGGGCTGACTGCCGTGACGGTGGGGGCGGCGGCGTACGTGTAGTGGTCGGCGGCGCTGGTGGCGCTGGTCCCGCCGGGTGTGGTCACGGTCACGTCGACCGTGCCGGCGCTCCCCGCCGGCGAGGTCGCGGTGACGGTGGTGGCGTTGACGACGGAGACGTTGGTGGCGGCGTTCGCTCCAAAGTTGATGGCCGTGGCGCCGGCGAGGTTCGTCCCGGTGATCGTCACGTTGGTATCGCCGGCGGTCGGGCCGGAAGCCGGACTCACGCTGCTCACTGTGGGCGGCGGCGGCTGCTCCTGGGCGCAGATCGCCCACCCACTGACGGGTGTAGGCGCTCCCGTATACCCGCTCCCGAAGCTCCACTGAGTGCTTTCAAGCGTTGGCCCATACGCGATCGGCGCGTTCCACCCGGGATTCTGCGCCGAGTCCGGGCCCTCGTTGCCGCCACCGCCGATCACGACCGTTCCACTCGGACACGGGACGTTCACCAGCCCTGGGTACTGGCCGGTGGTCCCTGATTCCTGGATGTATCCGTCGGGGGCCCGCGCGCAGACGGCGTCATCGCTGATCGAACCGCTGGAGAACGTGTACGTCAGCGACCACTGGTTCGAGGCCGACGGGTACGACCCGTTGGCGGTGATGGAACCCGAGTAGCTGTAGCCACCGCCGGTCACGCTCGGAGGTTGTCCGAGATCTCGTAGAACTTTGAGTGGCGGTCCTCCCGCCTCGTCCGCTCCGGCTGGGAGCGTTCCGGGGTGTCAACAAGTCCGAAAGGACAGGAGGAACCGCCATGAAGAACGTACCCGGTCCGCAGGTCGTCACGCCGAGGGAGGCGCTGGAGAGGCCGCTCCCTGCGGAGATTCAGGAGGCGCTCGGCGAGTTGGTCGGCGCGGCGAGGGAAGGGCTTTTGGCGTTGAGCGTCGGGGTCGGGCTCTCGGTCGTGCACGAGTTGATGGAGGCTGAGGTGCGCGAGGTCGTCGGCCCGAAGGGCGGGCACAACCCGGATCGCACGGCGAAGCGCCACGGTCACGAGCGGGGGTCGATGACGCTCGGCGGCCGACGCGTTGAGGTCCGGCGCCCGCGGGTCCGTACCGCCGATGATGAACGCGAGCTGCCGGTCAAGAGCTATGAGTACTTCGCCGACCGCGATCCGCTGACGTGCGTGGTGATGAACCGGATGCTCGCTGGCGTCTCGACCCGCAAGTACGCGGGCGTGGGCGAGCCGGTCGGCGAGGAGGTCGAGCGGGAGTCCAGCTCGACGGGCAAGAGCACGGTGTCGGAGCTGTTCATCGAACGGACCCGCACCGCGCTCGGGGAGCTGATGGGCCGCCGGCTGGATGATGTGCGCCTGGCGGTGATGATGCTCGACGGGATGCAGATCGCCGACCGCACGCACGTCGTGGCACTCGGGATCACGACGGACGGGGTGAAGATCCCGCTCGGGCTGTATGAGGGCTCGACCGAAAACGCGACCGTCGCGACCGCGCTGCTTTCCGACCTGGTCGACCGCGGGCTCGATCCCGAGCAGGCCATCCTGTTTGTCACCGACGGCGGAAAGGCCATCCGCCGGGCGATCAAGGACGTGTTCGGCGAGCGCGCGCTCGTGCACCGATGCCATCGCCACAAGGAGCGCAACGTGACCGAGCTGCTCCCCGAGCGCGACCGGCCGATGATCCTCACCCGGATCCGCGGCGCGTGGGCGCTCAAGGATCCCGACCTGGCCAAGCGGCGGCTCGAGCAGCTCGCCGCCGAGCTCGATCGGACCTGGCCCGACGCCGCCGGCTCGCTGCGCGAGGGACTGGACGACACGCTGACGCTGATGCGCCTCGGGATCACCGGCCAGCTCGCCAAGACGCTGTGCTCGACCAACCCGTGCGAGAGCATGATCGAGATCGTCCGCCACACGCAGCGCAACGTCAAGCGCTGGCAGGACGGCGACATGCGCAAGCGCTGGACCGCGGCCGGAATGCTCGTCGCCGAGCAGCAGTTCCGGCGGATCATCGGCTACCGCGACCTCGCCAAGCTGGTGATCGCGATCGAACGCCACGCCGACCGCGTCAACGCCGCCACCGCCACCACTGTCACTCACACTCAGGTGTCAGAAGCCGTTACTGTCTGACTGTCAATCACACGTGGAGGCCGCCGCCGAAATTCCACGACGATCCGGACATCCTCCACGCTCGTGCCCGAGGGACAGGTGATCGTGCAGCTGGCGGTGCCTGTGCACGTCGTCGTCTGCACTGAATACGACCCTGGCGATCGAGCGCAGACCGCATACATCGTGACCGACACGGCTTGGCCTGTCAGGTTATTGACGCTCACTGACCAGCCGGCACCGCTCGAGTTCGACGGCGCCGACTGGGTGATGTAGATGTCGGTAAGCGGCTGGTAGTAACCGCCGTCGAGCACGACGTCACCCGACGGGCAGTTGACCGTGCCGGTTCCCACCGCGGCGACGCCGACCGAGAGCGTTCCCGTCGGCTCCGAGTAGCTGGAGACACCCTGCGCAAACCCCGCGCCCGCCTGCAAGCACGCGAGCACGATCAGGCCCACGACTCCGACCATCACCCGCGTCGAGGCGCGCCGCAACATCCGACTCCGCAACATCCGCCTTGTCTCACCAACCCGCCTCACGCGCATCTCCTTACCGGCCCACTCTTGATGGGCGCCGCATCGCGCCCGACCACCCCCCACACGCTAGCGGGCGACGGCCGACACGACTGCGTGCATTAGCCAGCCTCCGATCGCAGCCGCCGCCGACCCGGCAGTTGACTAGGAGCCGGCAAGCAGGCCGACACCGCAACTCGGCCGCGCGGCACGACCAAGGCACCATCTGCGGCCTTCCCGGGTACCCCAGACCAGCACCCGTCTCGTGCTGCGCCTTGAAGCCCATGCTTTGACCGTTCATCACCTTGACTGGGGCACCCTCAGCCACCACCTAGACGGCGCGCCGAGGGCCAATCCTCCTGCCCCAATCGCGGTCATGACGGCTGCGACGGGGACGAAGCTCACAATCCGGCTGCCAAAAACCCTTGCTGAGCATGTATGCCCTCCTCTACTCGCGGTGCCAGTAGGCACCAGCCCTTTACTGTAGTCATTCAGCTCACCCCGATACCAATTGGTGGCCCTCCGGGGCGCCAAGCGGCGTATTAGCGCCAGAGGTGTGCTCTCCGGTCAATCGCGCAATTGAGGTATCTGTGCGATAGCGATCCCTACCGCTCCGATCGACCTTCCGTAATCTCATGGCGCTCCTGCGCCTGAGCACTAACAGCAACATTGCCGGTGGATCTCCTCGCTTCTGCTCCCACGAAGACGGAGAAGTCTCACGCCACCTGCCCGGAGGTGATCAGGCTGCTGCATTCCCCCCGGATCCAGCAGCGTCAGTAAGAGCCCCGCTTTCGTTCGATGACGAGCATGTCTGGGGGCGTGAGCAGCGCCCTACTTGGCGCGGAAGGGGAGGTCGGCACCGGCCACCGAATGCGACCTCCCGTGCCTGGCAATGCCTACGCAGCCATGGCTTCAGCGGTCGCGACCGCGACGAGAACTGCGCGCTCGCTATCGCGTGGAAGCACGCGCACAACGCCCACCCGCCGGCGCCGAGGTCGCCGCCAGGGCCGCACTATCCCTCGCGCGCGAGCGCTTCGCCGAAAAGCGGGCGTCCGGATCTCGGCTGTGCCGAGTAGCTCGTCGCTCGCGCTATCGCCCAGAAGCATGCGCCGGGCACCGCGAGGGCAACGATCGCATTCATCCTCGGACCGCCGCACGGCGGGCTTGCGCTTTGGCGACCGAGCGCAACTCGCGGAGCAAGTCGGTGCTTGCTCATCGGTGGCTAGCAACCGCAGAGGATTCGGAAATTGCGCTCGGTCGCCAAGGCGATCATGAGCAACCGGCTCGCCTGAACGGTCAAAGCGCTCGTCGGTCGACTGGCCAGTTCACGGGTGGTTGGCGGCGTCGTGACCCACGCGGGGTCGCCCCGAGATCGCTCCGCTACCGGAGGGCAGCTGATGCAGGCGAGCACGCGGGAGCTCGGAATGCCTACTGAAAGAAATCCGGAAACTCGGTCTGGTACGCCTGCTTGCGATCTCCGGCGCTTTGTAGTTCCGGATGCCAACTCGGATGGATGCGGAGCGATCCCACGTGGGCATCCCAGCCACCGCGCGAGCCCCGATAGACCTTGCCGCAACCAGGAATCGGGCACTGGTACGTTCTCAGCGCGTCGGCGCTCGACGAAATCTTGGGGCTGGAGCGCGCGCTCGGCACGGCCGAGCGCGACCGGCCATTCTGAGTGCGTTGCTTTCGCGCTCGCTGTGGGTTTCCGAACTTCTGCTCTCGCAACTTCAGGTTGATGCTGCCGGTGCCCAGAATTCCGCCTTCCGCAAGCTCGACGCCATTGCGCGCGAGTTCAAAGGGCGATCCCTCTAGTACACAGCGAAGAAGGGCTGCCGCGGTGAGACAGGCGTCGAACTTGTCTTCGTTCGCTTCGGCCTCGGCGAGGTTCTCGAATGTGACGTCATGCGAGTGGACCCAGCCGGTGTTTCGAAGGCAGGTGATCGCCCGGCGGCGGACGCTTGCGTCGGTCTTCGCGATGCTCAAGCGTGGACGGGAGCTCGGTGGAATGGGGAGCAGCGCCGTCGCGTAGGCTGCGCGAGGGTAGATCTCACCGATGACGACCGGGGATGTCCGGAGAAGCACCTGAAGGTTGCCCTCGAACGGCCAGACTGCGAATGCTCGCTCTGTTGTGAGGAGCGGCGCAAGCTCCTGCCAGAGCGCGCATGCGGCACCGCCGACTACCCCGGAAATCCCGGACTTGATGAAGACTGATTTTGCTGAAGTTTGCCGTTCGATGCTCCGATAGAGGCTGACCTCGTAAGAGGCGGCTGCAACAACATAAGCCGTGAGGCCGCCGGCCGACGACGGCGGCACCGCGAAGAACGGGCGGTCGGGTCTCCAGTCTTCCGCAACCGAACCACTGTCATAGGAGCGAGGCATGAACGCTGCGCTCGCAAGTAACTCAAGAAAGGTCGTCGGAGGCTGTCCCGACAAAACTCTCTTCAACGCCGTTAGGTGGCTTTCGGGAACCCCCAACGGTGCATCGACGGTGACGAGGGCGGAGCCCATCGACGTAAACCGCTGAGCTTCCTCGAGGAGCCTCAGAACCGACCAGCCCTCGCCCGGCATGCGCCGGATCACACGCGCGGCAGTGTCGGCGAGATAAACCGCTCGCTTCGCTGACTCCTTCCCCCAATCAGCGCAAAGAATGGAGGATGGTCTTGGAACCAACGGTTCGTTGACGGAACTCATTCTCATCTCAGCGGATCGCGTTGCCGGCATAAGCATAGGGCGGCGAGCCCAAGGCGCCGAGGCCAGGTCTCCGGCAGCGAGAACACGAATCGAGTCGTGCGACGGTTAGGACCAGGGCACTCTGATGAGCTGAGGGTGTCAACCGCGACGTGTGCGGCTTCAGCCAGCACAGTGGGATGTATGTGGCACACCCGCGGCCCGCGGGCATCGACGAGCCCGAACTGCATAGCTTCGCGCGCGGCCACGATCATCTGCGACTCGGTCCTCGAGGGAACGCGCCACAGCTGTTCGCTATCGCGACCACCGTCCCGCACTCAGCTGAAAGGCTGGGCATCGATAGCGGGATGCCGATCGACGGCTTGGCGTCCTACGGATTAGGCGTGATTCAACAACCCGCAGTCGGCGACCGGCGTGGCTGCGTTGAGGCGCCAACAGCCGTCGGAGCTAACGATCGCTTCCGCCTGCCGGCCGGTTTCCGGACGGCGACTGCTTTATCGACGAAGCGGAACTCGGCGACGAGGCGCTGCTAGCCGGCGACGAGCAAGCAGACGCCCTCGGGCGTGGTCGTCATCAGTTCTTTTCTGCCTTTCGAGCGAGTCGGCGCGGCGGTGATGCGCTCGCAGGGGACGAGCGGCGAATGTGCTTCGCGCCGGTTGTTGGGATTTCGCTGTCCGATTTGGGAGCGGAAGCGTGATCGGGTCGCTTCGCGGCCGAGGGTCGTCGGCGCGGGAGCGACCGACTCATCCTGCGGGTCGCAGCGCGACGACGAGCCAGTCGCCGTGGACGCGGGCTAGGACGCTGGTGACCTGGTAGGTGTCTTGTCCGTCGGTGACGTTCGCGTCTGCCAGCCAGCGTGCGCCATCGCGTGTGAGCGCGAGGGCTTGCGATGCGGGGGTGCAGCGCGCGGATGTTTGCCGGCACTTGGGGCGGGTTGGCGGTGATCGCGGCTCGCAGCGTGGGGGTGAGGTCGTGCAGTTGGTCGGCGGCGGGATGGTCGTAGGTGTAGTCGAGGTAGCTGTGGGTGAATCCGAGCGCCGCGCGGCGGGCGGCGGCGGGGCCGGTGGGTGGCAGGGCGGGCGGGTTCGGGGTCATGAGCGTGTCGGGGTCGGGCGGGATCAGCTCGGCGACCTTCCACGGGCCGCCGGTCGCCGAGAGGACGAGCTGGGCGGTGGTCGTTTGGCGGCCGCGGGTGTCGCTGATCGCGTAGTGCGCGGTCCAGCTGTCCCCGGCGCCGGTAAGGCTCGTGAGCCGCACTTGTGTGACGTGCAGGCGGGCGGGCAGCGGGCCGCTGTTGCGTGCGGTCGCGAGGGCTTGGGGTGTGAGCGCCGGCAGCCGCTGTGCGGGGAGTTGACCGGTCGAGGTAGCGGGCGTACGCGCGCGCGACTGTGGCCGCGACTGCGCGCGGCTGAGCGCTCGGCGCGCTGCGTGGGCTGCGTGTCGGCTGGGCGAGGACGGTCGCCGGGACGGTGCGCGCCGCGGCGCCGATGTGCTTGGCGGTGTGGGTCGTCGCCGGTCGCATGGAGGTGGATGCGATCGCGAGCGCGCACATGGCGGCGAGCAGCGATCGCTTCAGGGCTCTGGCGCTCGGTCGTCTCATAGTCCTGGGGGGTGTCGTTGGGTCCACGTGTTGCCGTCGGCGAGCTGGGAGGGGAGGGTTGATGCGGGTTGCCAGCGGGGTCCGCTGCCGGGTGGGGTGGTTGGTGTCCAGTGGGCGGTGTCGAGCACGATTCCGGCGATCTGGATGAAGGCGTGGTTGGCGGAGGCGTAGACGGTGATCCAGTGGCCGGGGCCGGGATCGCCGTAGGTTTCGAGCAGGGTGGAGTCGCCGGCGATCCGGTTGCCGACGTCGACCTGGGGGCTGGTCAGGCCGGCGTTGTAGAGCACGAAGTCGGTCGAGCCTGAGCAGTCGTAGGAGCCCATGACGGTGCTGAGCATGTTCGGCTGGCGTTCGGTGCTGTAGGAGGTGTCGATGATCCGGTTGCCGGCCGCGATCGCGGCCTGCACCTGCGCCGGCGCGTCCTGCGGGACGGCCGCGAGCCCGTCGGGCAGGATCCGCGCTGCTGGTCCTGGTGTGGTGGGGCCGGCGATGACGCACCCGGGCTCCGGCACCCCGCCGGTCGCCAAGACCGGCGCTGCCGGCGGTCTGTGCGTAGTGTTGGGCGAGTTGCTGGGCTTGGGCGACGTACCAGCCGGCGTGGTTGTAGGCGTACAGCGCCGTCGGCCAGTCGCCGGGGGCGCCGCTGGCGTGGAGGTAGCGGGCGGCGGTGAAGATCGCGTCCCACGGGTCGTCGGGGTCCGGCGGCGCGCCTGGCTTGGCGGGGTCGGCCGAGACCTGGTATTGGGCCCAGGTGGCGGGCTCGAACTGCATCCAGCCGATCGCGCCGGCGGTGGATGCCGAGAGGTTGTGGCCGAAGTTGGTCTCGATCTCGTTGATCGCGGCCAGGTACGCCCATCCCGGCGGTCCCAGCTGGTAGCTGCCGGCGGCCTGCTCGTAGATCGCCAGCAGGTTTGAGGGAACGCCCGGGGCGCTGCCGGGACCGACCGCAGCCGCCGCATTGGGCTTGGGAGCTGGCGGCGGCGAGCGCGAGCAGCACCGCCAGCAGCGGCAGCAGGATCGTCAGCGACAGCGCGAGCACGAACACCCGCCGCATGACTCACGGCTCCACGCGCCAGCGCTGGCCCGCGCGCCGCGGTCGGGACAGCGCATGCTCGCCGCCGGACACGGCTGCTCCGGTGACGGCGAAGCGGGCGTGAATCGCCGGTGCCGGCACGGAGGCGCGCGGGAGCGGCGGGAGCAGCCGCTCATCCGGCCGAGCGCCCGCCCGATGGCTGATGCTGCTCGGCGCGAGCGCGAACGCCGCCGCGGCCAGCGCGAGCAGCGGTAGCGGAAGCGCGAGCATCAGCCAGCGGCGCGCCCACACTCGCAGCACCGGCCCGGCCGCTCGCCAGCCGCCCGGTCATCCGACCGTGGTCGCGATCAGGTAGAGCACGAGCAGACGCGCCAGTCCGTCGGCGAGCTCGCCGGGCACCAGCATCGCCTCGCCGGCGGTGGCCGCGATCGCGCGCGTGAGCGCGATCGCACACCGCCGCGCCTGGTCAACGAGTACGAGTTCGGGATCGCCGCACAACTCCGTGCGGGCACGCTCCAGCGCCCGCTCGACCCACGCGCCGGTCTCATACCCGAGCTCGTGCGCGTGGGTCTCGAGCGCGCGGTGCGCGAGCCGCAACGCCCCGGCGGCGATCTCGGCAAGCTGCGAGGTGACGAGCGGCGGGACCGGCTCGACCGTGGGCTCCTCGTCGAGCGCCTCCAGCAGGTGCGCGTACAGGTAGAGGTCCGGCAGCCGCAGCGTCGCCAGCGTCAGCAGCCGCAACGTCCCGTACGCGCGCTCCTCCTCGGGCGTGCACAGGGTGTTGGCGGCGCCGTGCGAGACTGCCTGCCCGTAGAGCGACCGCAGCTCGGTCTGATCGGTGGCCGCGGCGATCGCGACCGCCCGATTCACGCTCATGTTCATCTCCACGCGCCTTTCCTCATCGCTCACAGACCAGGTACCGAGCCCGCGCGGCGTTGGCCCCACCGCCCGACGCCCAGTACGTCCGAGCCCGCCGCGCGGACGGCGGTGATCGCGTCGCTCGCGCGGTCCTGCCGAGTCGGCTGCGCCACGGTCCGCCCGCGACCCTCCCGCACGCCGTTGATCAGCCTCGACGCCGTCTATCGCCAGCTCGCCCGCCCGTGGCCGGACGACGAGCTCGCCGAGCGCTACCACGCCGCCTACAAGCGCGGCGCCGACGACCTACCCGCCGGCGAGGAGCCCCCCGAGCGGCCGATCACGCTGCTGGCGACCGCGATCCCAAGGCTGATCAGCCTCGCCGTCGCCGCCAACGTCCTGCACCTCCTCCCAACCAGCACGCGCGACGCCGTCGACGTCGCCGAGGAGCTGATCGCGACGATCGACACCACCGCCACCGGCAGCCCTCACCGCTGCCACCTCGCCCTCCAATCCGACGGCTGAATCCCGCGGCTACGACGCCGACGAGTGGCTGCCGCTCGCCTACGAGCAGGCCGCCGACTGGCTCGAGCACGCCTCGCCGGCAGCCGATCCGCCGTCGCTGATCGAGCACGCCCAGCAGTCCGGCCGGTTCGCCGCGCTCGCGATCGGCTCCCTGGACCGCGACGCACCCACCGTGCCCGAGGCGATCACCGACTGCCTCGCGCACCTCCTGTTCGTCTGCGTGTTCGCCGATACCGCCGCCCGCTCCCGACCGAGCGACTAGCGATCCCCTGAGCAGTTCCCGCTCAGCACGAAGACGTCTGCGGGGCCAGGAACCGGGGGCGGGGTGAGGTTCCCGCGCCGGCTCTGAGCGCCGGCGCCAGGCGGTCCAGCGACACCACGAGAACCTCGTCCTCGACGTGCTCGACCCCGCGGGCGCGCACCACGCACAGCACCGGGAGCGCTCCTCGACGGCACCAGCGCCGCCGATGCCGGCAAAGCCACGCGGCCGTCTGGCGGGCGTGGGCCAGGTGGCGTGCGTCGAACGTGCGCGTTTTGGTCTCGATCGTGAACGCGACCCCGGTCGGGGCGATCGCGACGCTGTCGATATCCCCGCGCCCGCCACACGGGAGCGAGTGACGCAACCGCCACCCCTCCGCCTCCAGCCCGCCGAGCGCTCGTCGAACCTGATCCTCGGACCGCGCGCCGACCCGGCTGCGGGCGGCCAGGCGCACCCAGCGACGAGCGTCGACACCAGCCCGCCCATCAACAGCAAGAATGCCCGGCTACCGCGATCGCTCCCGCCCCAGCGGCGACCACCGCCAGCCCGCCGGTCGTGGCGCCCGTCGCAGCGCTGAATATCGCCCGGCGCAGGCGCCGGTACTCCTGGCGGCGGGGGTAGGAGGAGACTCGCATGCGCACACGCTGGCAGCTGTTGCGGACATGGACTCGCGAGCCGGGGCGCTCCGGAGCTGTCGGCGGAGCGCTTCCTCCTTAAGCCTCCGGGTGGTTTTGCCGCCACTGTAGGTCCAGAAACGATCCGACCCACGGAGGGGGGACGGTCACGCCAGCCGACATCCGCGACGCTCGCCGACGCGATGGCTCAGGCAAGCTTCAAGGCTCCACCCCGACGCCCCCCGATGCCGCCGACCCGGTTCCGTGCAACTCGGCGTTCCCCCTGACTCGCGCGTACCAAACGCGTACATCAGCTGAGCCGCGAGGGCTCTTCTGCGTCACTCCTGTTTTAGGTATGTCCTGCAAACCAGGTACTTTTGGGAACGGTTGGGAACACTCAGCCTCCCTCTCACGGCGGAAACCCGGGTTCGAATCCCGGTAGCGGTACTTCAGAACCGCCGTGTTTTCGGGGGTTTCGTCGTTCTTGGGGTCGTGCGCCACAGTCGGGGTCGGATGGGCGGGGGTGAGGAAGGCGTCGAGGCGCTCCCGGGCCTGGTCCTCGCCGCCCGGGACGAGGTGGCCGTAGCGGTTCCAGGTCTGGCGCACGTCGCCGTGACCAGCCCACGTGGAGATCTGCTTCCAGTCGAGCCCGGCGGCGATGAAGTACGAGATCGCGCAGTGTCTGGCCTCGTGTGGCGTGATCGGCTCAAGGCCGGCTCGCTTCCACGCCTTGTTCGCCCGGGCGCGGATCGTGGATGCGTAGAAGACCTGGGTCGCGGTCCGGCCGAAGACGAGGTCCGGGCCGTCTCGCCCTGTTCGCGCCTTGTGCGACATGAGCTCGCGGCGGACGACGAACGCCATCGGGACGGCGCGACGACCGGCGCCGGTCTTGACGTCAACTGGTTCCTTCACGGGATCCCACGAGCGCTCGACGCGGATCACGCCGCCCTCGAAGTCGACGTTCAGCCATTGCAGGCCACGCAGCTCGCCGCGGCGGAGGCCACAGAAGAGCGCGATCGCCCAGAACGCCTTCTCGGTGTTAGGGAGCGCGGCGAGGAGTTCGTGCGCTACCTCGGGCGGCTCGATACGGTCGCGCCGGCCGCGGATCGCGGGGAGGTCGAGGTTGTCGGATCGATCGAGATCTCGTCTCTGCGGATCGCCCGGCGGAAGATGACGCGCAGCGGATCGAGGATGTTCGCGATGCTCGAGGCGGACAGGCCCTGCTTGCGGAGATCGTCGACGAAGTCCTGAATGTCGCGGCGCTGGACTTGCGACAGCTTCCAGCCGCCGAGTTCCGGGACGACGTATGACCTGAGCAGCTGCTCGTAGCCCCGAGCGGGTCGACGGCTTGTACGGCTTGCCGCCGCGATCGAGGATCGTGCCGTCGTGGGCGCCGGCGATCAGTACCTCAGCGGCCTCGGCGATCGTCCTCGCGGTCGGCGGACGCATCGTGCCGCGGCGGAGTGCGACCTGGGCGTGCTGCCGCCACAGCTTCGCCGCGCTCAGCGTAGGGAACGTGCGCCAGACCTGGCGGCCTGTTCGCCCGTCATACGCCTGAGCCTGGTAGCTCGGCGTGCAGTTGCATCCTCCGCCGTCGCGCAAACTGACAACTGCGAGCGCGACGTGTGCGAATCCCGGTAGGCATCAGAGCGACGGATCCTAAGCCGCCCGCGGGCGTCTGAATACCGACTCGGCGTTGTCGTTCGCCCACCGCTCGAGCTCGGCGACGGGAACGAGGCGGAGCTTGCCGCGCCGGATCAGCCGTAGCTCGGGCTGAACGTGGCGCTCGAACGAGTCCAACGACATCCCGAGCGACATCGCCGCCTCCTGGCGGCTTAGCGCAACACGCGGGACGTTCCTCGGCACGGTACTCGCTACAACCTCTACGTAAGATACTCTAATTGCGATATCGGCGGAAGTGCTTAGCGAAAGAGGAAGCCTTTGACTGAGGAAGAGCGCGACGCGTCAGATCCGTGGCTGACGCTGGCCGAGATCGCGGAGGAGCTGCGCGTCAACCCGGCGACCGTCCGGCGGTGGGTGACCAGAGGACAGCTGCACGCGTCGCGCGCCGGCGTACGGAAATGGATCGTGCGGCGGTCGGAGCTCGAGCGCATGCTCGCGTCGACCAGGCCGGCCGCGGATGCCGGGGCGCCGGTCGCAGACCGGCCGGCACGCGAGCAGCCGCGTCCGCCGCGGTCCGAGTCATCGACCACGGATGCGAACTCCGCGATCGCGCTTTATCAGATCGCCGGCGACGCGTTCGAGGCGGCGTGGGCCGCGAGTGCATCCGCGCCGCCGAGTCCGGGGTACCTCAACCGCGTGCGCCGCTTCGCCGACTCGTGCGAGCACCTGGCGGCGACGATGACGAACGCGTCGAAGCTCGCGGGCGTCCAGTGGCTCGGCCGATCGGGCTTCCACACGGACTCGTTCCCCTACGAGTTGCGGTCCGGGGGGAACCGCCCCGGCCCCGACGAGCTGTGGCAGCACTTCGACGCGGCGCTGGAGCGGCTCGGGATCGCCGCCTCCGGGACGGAGGTTGCCGCGGTCGCTCACGCGTTCCGCGAACTCGAGAGGCGATGCTCGACGTCGCCGACGAGCTCGAGCGCGACGACAGTTGGCAGGTCGGATCGAGGGCTGGATGACGGCTTCGAGGTCCTGCGCTAGGTCCAGCCTGAAGTGTTTCGTCGAGCGAAGCACGCGACCCGCCTCCGCCCTTGCAACCACGGGGTCCAGGGCTCGCTGGGGCGCATGACTACCCGCCCTCCACGTAGTTACGAGGAGGAAGAGTGCGGGTAGTCATGCGCCCCTCGAGTGGTCGTGGGCAGCAGGGGCGAAGGCGGGCTGATCGCGGGCACGAGCCGGGTGTTGGAGGGTGCGTATAACTCGGGTACTAAGTCCTGGCTGGGGGACGATGGCGGGCCTGAGGTGGCTGTCGAGGGTGGGAGCGGCACCGTTGGATGCGTGGCGGTGTGCGATGGCCTGGAGCGAGGGTTGCGGCGAGGAGCCATGCGCGGCGACTTGAGCGGGAGGGTTGGCTTGCGCGGTAACCGATGCGCCGTGGCGACGGCTGCCTGTTCGTACCGACGCGGGTCGGCGTGGCGGTCGCGGGCGTCCCGGTCCGCGCGCCGGGCGAGCCCGCTCCGACCTGGTGGGCGCACCACTGCGGGGTCGCATGGATGGCCGCGTGGCTGACGGTCCGCCCCCGCGAGTTCAAGGGCAGTCGCGAGCTCACGCTGATACTGCTCGACACAATCAAGGCGCAAGCGCTCAAGATGCGCGAGGCGGATCCCTGTGCCGTCGGATTCCGCCGCCCCGCCGCCTGAAACGGCTCGCAGTCGACGGATACGTGGCGCCGACGGCTCAGCCGAGCCGCTCGACCAGCTGTCGAGGCGTCAGGACCTCGACGCCTGCGCGCGCGGGCTCGACAGCGAGCAAATCGTCATCTCCACTTACGAGCACCTCGGCGCTGGCCATCACCGTCAGCGCGACCAGGTAGTCGTCGTCGGGGTCGCGGCAGACGCTCGGAGGGTTGGGCGGGTCGGCGAACGTCACAGCCTGAGCCACGACGTCGCCGCGGAACAGCTGAGCATCTTCGGCCGATATCCGCTTCCGGATCCGAGCCCGCGAAAGCACGTCGGCGATCTCCGCCAGCAGAGCCGGTGACATCACGAGTTCGACGCGCCCATCGAGCGCGGCGTTGATGATCCGGACCGACGGCGCCTGAGGCGAGCCACCCAACGCGGCCGACACGAACACGTTCGCGTCGGCAACGACGCGCATCAACCGACGGCGCGACGGGCCGTGCGGGCGGCCTTCAGCTCCTCGCGTGCGAGCGCCATCGCCTGATCTTCGTCGAGGTCGCTCTTTGCCTGGAGGCGGGCGAGCAGTGCTCGGAGGTCATATGCGCGAACCGCACGGTCGAGGATCTCGCCCTCGCTAACGTGCGCCTCCGCGGCATGGCTTGCGGAGAATCGCTGCCACCTCGGCATCGAGGTCAACGTTGACTCTTTCGCGCGTTGCCATGCCTAGAGCGTACCTGCCGCTGCCAACGGCACCCAATCGTGCAGGCGAGCCATCTGAGCGTTGGACGAGCCGACGATAGTGTGCTCGTCATGGCGCCGCCGGATCCTCAACCTCAGCCGCAACCCCGGAGGTCGCCCCGGATCCCCTCGCCTGGATCCTTGCCCAGACTTCCGGAAAGCGCCGGACAACCGGCATGAGAGAAGGGAATGAAAGAGTCCTACACCGAAGGTCTAGCGAATCACGGTGGCCCTGAGTCATGCGTTGGCGACCCGTGAGGGCGCAGCGAAGCGTTGACAGGGGTGCACGCAGGCCGGCTATTGAGCTCCGTAATTGGGCTTGTCCGGGGTGCCGACGCGCTCGGAAACGACGGAAGGCAATACCGCTGGCGGCGTTTTCGCGAGCCGTTCGCGGACCCCGCGGGGTCGAAGAACCCGTGCATGCGTGCGAGCTCTCCATGCTGAGAACCGGGAGGTCTCACGATCACCCGCCTGTCGTGATGGAAGGGCGGGTCGTACGGGGAAGGCCGAGGCCGTAATCCCGTGATGCACGATCGTGAGAAGTCGGATGGTCGCGTACTACCTGTGAAGCCGTTGAACAACGCCCAGGGCGGGGCGGCGGAGGCGGTGGAGGGAAGGCGACCAGCCAAGGGGAACGCGGCCGGCGAAACGCGCCCCGGACCCAGTGCCGGGCAAGGCGCGCCTAGTGAGCTTGGTCGCGTGGGCCGAGTGGCAGCAACGGACAAGGAAGCGCGGTTCACGGCGCTCCTGCACCACGTCGATGTCGATCGCCTTCGGGCGGCGTACTTCGCGCTTCGGCCGAAGGCCGCACCGGGGGTGGATGGCGTGACGTGGCACGAGTACGGGCAGAACCTGGAGGGGAACCTCGAGGACCTGCACGCGCGCGTGCATCGCGGGGGCTACCGGGCGAAGCCGTCGCGGAGAGTGTTCATCCCGAAGCCGGACGGGCGGCAGCGGCCGCTCGGGATCGCCGCGCTGGAGGACAAGATCCTGCAGCGGGCGGTGGTGGAGGTGCTGAACGCGATCTACGAGCAGGACTTCGTTGGGTTCTCGTATGGGTTCCGACCGGGTCGCAAGCTGCATGATGCGCTTGACGCGCTCGCTGCCGGGATCATGACGAGGCGCGTGAACTGGGTGCTCGACGCGGACTTCCGCGACTACTTCTCCAGCCTCGACCATCGGTGGCTTGAGCGGTTTTTGGAGCACCGGATCGCGGACAGGAGGGTCCTGCGGCTGATTCAGAAATGGCTGGCCGCGGGGGTCATTGAGGAGGGGACGTGGACGGCGTTCGAGGAAGGCGTACCGCAAGGGGCTTCAGCTTCACCGCTGCTTGCGAACGTCTACTTGCACTACGTCTTCGACCTCTGGGCGCACCAGTGGAGGACCCGGCGGGCGCGCGGTGATGTCGTGATCGTGCGTTTCGCCGATGACTTCGTGGTGGGTTTCGAGCACCGGGATGACGCGGAGCGGTTCTGGGTTGATCTGCGCGAACGACTCGCGCAGTTCTCCCTGGAGCTGAACGCCGAGAAGACGCGGCTGATCGAGTTCGGGCGGCTCGCCGCCGGGAATCGCAAGGCGCGGGGCCTCGGTAAGCCTGAGACGTTCCAGTTTCTCGGCTTCACGCACGCGTGCGCGAAGACCAGGAAGTCGGGGCGGTTCAAGCTGAAGCGGATCACCGACTCAAAACGGGTACGCGCGAAGCTGCGGGCCAAGCGGCTCGAAATGAGGCGACGCATGCATCAGCCCATCCCCGAGCAAGGGCGCTGGCTCGCCAGCGTCCTGCGCGGGCACTACCAGTACTACGCGGTGCCCGACAACAGCGCGGCGCTCATCGCCTTCCGCAAACGGCTCATCCGGCACTGGCTCTGGTCGCTTCGGCGTCGCAGCCAGCGCGGCACGATGACCTGGGAGCGGATGTGGCGCCTTGCTGACCAATGGCTACCTCAACCCCGAATCCTGCATCCATGGCCCGAGCAGCGATTCGCCGCCATCACCCAAGGCAGGAGGGAGCAGCCGACAAGGCTGCGATCCAGCTGGTGAGAGTCCAGCCATGCTAATTGTCCGTGTCGAGCATGTAGCGACGCCACATCCCGGTTCGGGTAACCGGCCGGGCGATGCGTGGTGTGAAAGGCCCGGCCGCCCGGCGGCATGTGCTGCTGCGGTGGGAGCAATCTGGGGGCCGAGCAAGCGTAGGAGCCCGAAGGTGATCGAATGACTGCAGCCTCGAAATTGGGTTCCCCACCGAAGTTGCGTGTGGGGGTAGTCTCGCGCGCCGAACCCGTCTCTTGTGGGGTGAGGCCGGTGTCCCTGGCGAAGAAGCGGACATGTGCAGCCAGGGAGCGCGGCGGGGTAGGGGTCCGAGCGCCTACGCAAGGATCGCGGAGATAATGTCGGGAAGGGCCATCTCGCAGCAGGGACTGGCGACAACCTGCAAAGACCGCGCGCACAACGGGCAAACCGGAGGCGCGGGGAGGGAGATGGTCTGGCGCATGAGCCCGTACGAGCGACGACGAGGGGGTAACGCCCCTCCAGGCGGCTCTCGAAGTCGCCCCGGCGCGGGTAACGCCCGCTCCGGGCAAAGGGGCTCTGGGCACTCGGTGGCCACGAGAAGTCGGCACGCTCCAGACACAGTGCTGGGTTACGCGGCGTCTACATTCGTGGCGAAGGGGCGATGCAAACTCCACCGCGTCGGGGCGAAGGGTGCGCCAGCACCGCAGTTTCGCGCTGTGGGGGAAGGCCCGCCCTGAGAAATGGGTACAGAGCCGAGGCCAGAACCGGACTCGGGAAATCCGACCGTCCGGGATCGCAGAGGGGCTTCAGGAAACGTGGCCAGTCGGAGCGTGAACTCCGCGCGGCGCGCGCGCCTGATTTCTATCTCGACCCCAGTGCGTTAGGGAGCGGCCGACAAGGCCGCGATCCAGCTGGTGAGAGTCCAGTCATGCTAATTGTCCGTGTCGAGCATGTAGCAACGCCACATCCCGGTCCGGGTAACCGGCCGGGCGATGCGTGGTGTGAAAGGCCCGGCCGCCCAGCAGCTTTCGGGCTGCTGCGGTGGGAGCAACCTGGGGGCCGAGCGAGCGTAGGAGCCCGAAGGTAAACGAATGACTGCAGCCTCGAAATTGGGCTCCCCACCGAAGTTGCCATGTGGGGATAGATTCGCGCGTCGAACCCGTCTAACGTGGGGTGAGACCGGTGTCCTCGGTGAAGGAGCGGACATGCGCAACCGAGGAGCGCGGCGGGGTATGGGTCCGAGCACCTACGCAAGGATCGCGGAGATAACGTCGGGAAGGGCCATCGCCCAGCAGGGACTGGCGACAACCTGCAAAGACCCCGCGCGCAAGGCGCGAGCCGAGGCGCGGGGAGGGGGATGGTCTGGCGCATGAGCCCGTACGAGCGACGACGAGGGGGTAACGCCCCTCCAGGCGGCTCTCGAGGCCGCCCCGGCGCGGGTAACGCCCGCTCCGGGCAAAGGGGCTCTGGGCACTCGGTGGTCACGACAGTCGGTAGGCAACCAGACACAGCGCTGGGTTTTGCCGGGCCTGCGTCGTGGCGAAGGGGCGATGCAAACTCCACTGCGTCGGGGCGAAGGGTGCGCCAGCACCGCAGTTTCGCGCGCTGGGGGAAGGCCCGCCCTGAGAAATGGCGTGCAGAACCGAGGCCAGAACCGGACTCGGGAAATCCGACCGTCCGGGATCGTAGAGGGGCTTCAGGAAACGTGGCCAGTTGGAGCTGGGCTCCACGCAGCGCGCGCGCCTGATTTCTATCTCGACACGCGCACGCTGGGATCTGCGCGGGGGGCGCCTGGCAACGGGCGTCCCTACCGCGACCAGACGATCTTCTTCCTTGAGACCGATGACCGGAAGCGTCGGCCGCTGAGCTCGAGACGTAGGCGGAGAATGGGCCGGCGTGAACGATCGCGATAACACCGCTGTTATCGTGCCGTCTAGGGATGAAGACCGACGACGAGCTGATCGCCGAGCAGTTGCGAACTGATCCCGAGTTCCGCGCGGAGTGGGAGCGGACAGCGCTGGCGCGCGCGGTGGCGATCGCGATCGGCCCTCGCATCGGTGCCGGCACGAGGCTCCACGCGGGCGCTAAGGCCTGTGCGCGTTCCCCATTGCTGGTTCTCTGCAGCCTGATTTAGATGGATAACCCGCCAGTTGGGTTGCACTACTGCTCGCGAGCGGAGCGGACTCTCGTCGGCGCTGAGCGCGCTTTACCGATGGTGATCGCCTGGGGCGAGCGTGAGGTAGAAGGTGGCGCCGTCGCCGATGGCGCCCTGCGCCGAGACGCGTCCGCCGGACGGCGCTGAGCGCTCTCTAGCGATGGTCATCGTCTGAGGGGAGCGTGAAGTAGAACGTGGCGCCGTCGCCGATGGCACCCTGCGCCCAGACGCGTCCGCCGTGGCGAGCGATGACGCGCTGCACGGTCGCCAAGCCGATACCCGTGCCGCTGAACTCGCTCTCGGAGTGCAGCCGGTCGAACGGGCGGAAGAGCCTGTCCGCGTAGTTCATGTCGAAACCGACGCCGTTGTCGCGCACGAAGATAGCGGCCTGGCTCGCGTGCTCGGTGCGACCGAATTGCACCCTCGCGTGTGGCTGTTGTGAGGTGAACTTGAACGCGTTGCCAAGCAGGTTCTGCAGTACGACGCGCAGCAGCTCCTTGTCACCCACCGCCGACACGTCCGGCTCGATCAGAACTTCCACGTCGCGCTCGGGCTCCCCGGCGCGCAACTCCTCCACGACCTCGGCCGCAAGCGCACTCAGATCGACATCACCGAGCTCCAGCGGGCGCCGACCCAGCCGCGAGAGCCCGAGCATGGCGTCGATCAGCACCGCCATTCGCTCACTGCCGGCGCGGACCCGCTCGAGCGCGTGACGTCCGTCAGCGTCGAGCCTGTCGGCATAGCGGCTGAGGAGCACTCGGCTGAAGCCGTCGATCGCGCGAAGCGGCGCGCGCAAGTCGTGCGAGACGGAGTAGCTGAACGCCTCAAGATCCGCGTTTGCGGCCCGCAGTTCCTGCGTGCGCTCCTGCACGCGACGCTCGAGCTCCTCCGACAGGCGGCGCAGCTTGTCCTCGACCGCGCGGCGTCGCTCGTCACGCGCCATCGCCTCCAGCGCGAACGAGAGGTCGGCCGCCAGACCGTCGAACAGCTTGACCTCTTCTTCGTCGAAGAACCCTAGCTCTGAGGCGTAAGCCGTAAGCACCGCCACGCAGCGATCCTCCACCACGAGCGGGAAACCAGCACAAGATCGAAACTCCCGCGCGAGCGCGGCGTCACGCCACGGCGCCATCCGCTCGTCCGTCGCGATGTCCGTCGTGAACACGTGATCGCGCTCCCGCGCAGCCATGCCGGTCGGCCCCCGGCCCTCCGCAACGTCGAGCACTGAGATCCGGATCGAGTCGAGGTAGCCCTGCACCGCTCCCGCGTGGGCGACGGGGACGATCCACCCCTCATTGTCGATCTCACCCACCCACGCCATCCGCAGCCGCCCCTGCTCGACCAGCACGCGGCAGACCTGCTCGAACAGGGGAAGCCGCTGCCGGATCCGCACGATCGCCTCGTCAGCCTTGGACAGCGTGGCGTAGATGAGAATAAACCGCTCCGCTCGCCGCTCGGCGAGTACGCGGCTTTCCACATCGCGACAGCTCACAACTACACCGTCGCCCTCGCGAACGATTCGGACGTCGTAGTGACGGGGGCCAGCGACGCCACCGAACAGCGCGTTCAGCTCAAGCCCGTCCTCCGCGAACGACTCGCCCGTCTCAATCACCTCCCGATACAGCTCAAAGATCCGACCCGAGGCCAGCTCAGGGAACAGCTCCAGCAGACCGCGTCCGAGCTGGTCCTCCGCGGCGATCTGACTGAACTCGCACGCCGCTCGATTGATGAACTCGGTACGAACGTCAACGACCCGCCCCGCGCTGTCGCGAACCGCGCTGTAGATCGCGAACGCGTCGAGCTGCGTGTCGACCGCGGCTCGCAGGCGCTCGTCGCTCTCACCCATCGCCCGCTCGATCCGCATGCGCTTGGTCACTTCCCGCCCACTGACGGCGACACCGTCGCCGAACGCGACCATGCTGCCCTCAAAGCGCGCACGGCCGAGGTACGCGTGTACCAGTCGCGCTCGTAGACGATCTCCTCCCTCCGCAACGGTTCGCCCGTCTCGAGCACCCGACGCTGGACCTGGAACAGCTCGCCATCAAGGAAGCCGGGAACAGCCCCCCGGATCCCGCGACCAAGCATCTCCTCGCGCGCTAGCCCGTCGAGCCGCGACGCTGCGTCGTTGACGTACTCGTAGCAGACGTCGACGATCCAGCCCTCCTCGTTTCTCACCGCCAAGCAGACCGCAAACCCGTCGGGCATCGATCCCCACCGCGCCACGAAACCGCTCCTCCGATCCACGTCGGGCCGCGAGCGCCGAGCTCGTTCAGGGGAAGCAGCTGTTGGTTCGGATCGGCGAAGTGCTTGCAGCGTCGAAGGCCCGGGGGCCGTCGCGGGGCGATCGGTCTGTGCTCTGGCCGGGAAGCGAGAGGGATTGGCCGGGACTCGAGACGATCGCGTCTGCGAGCGATGCGATGTCATCCGCGTGTTGTAGTCGTAGTCGCTGTCGGATCGACAGGTGGTGAGACCTTGTCTCACTCTCTTCGCTCGACAGCCACGTTCACGCGTCGCTTCACGGGGTGAAGAAGAACATCGCAATTCTCCGATTGGTCCACGACGGGGCTGAACGGCAATTCGTGGTGCGTTCATCCCGGGCTCTGCCGATTGGGCGGGGGCTCGTTGATCACTAGCCAGAACAGTCCGAGGGCCTTGACGGCCTCGGAAAAGGCGTCGAACTCGACCGGCTTGACGACGTAGGCGTTGACTCCCTCGACGTAGCTTCGGTAGCGATCGCTCTCCTCTTTTGAGCTGGTCAGCACGACTACCGGCACGAGCTTCGTGCGCTCGTCCGCGCGTAGGCGCTTGAGCACGTCGAGACCCATGATCTTCGGGAGCTTAAGGTCCAGCAGCACGAGCGCCGGGAGCGGTCGGGACTGATCTTCGAAGTACTGCAGCGCTTCCTCTCCATCACCGGCGATGTCGATCTCATTGGCGATCTTGCTGTCCTTCAGCACCATGATCGTGAGGTCGCGGTCGTCGACGCTGTCCTCGACGAGGAGGATGTTGTTCGTGGAAGTCATGATCCGGTTTCTGTTGGCGGCTCGAGCTTGAAGTAGAAGGTGGCGCCCTCGCCGGGTCGGCCTTCTCCCCACACTGCTCCGCCATGGCGTCGGACGATCCGCTCAGCGGTGGTCAAGCCGACGCCGATGCCGGGGAATTCGTCCTCGCCGTGAAGGCGCGCGAACGGCTTGAACAAGAGCCCGGCGAAATCCATGTTGAACCCGACGCCGTTATCGCGAACCGCGAACACACCGGCGCCCGCGCGCGTCACCTCGATCCTGGCGTGCTCCCGGGGGCTGGTGAACTTCCATGCGTTCCCGAGAAGATTGCGGATCAGAACGCGCACCAGCCGCTGGTCGCCGAACGTCTCAAGCCCGTCCTCGATCACGAACTCAACCCTGCGCGCCGGATCCACTGCGCGTAGCTCCTCGCTGACCTCCCTGGCCGCCGCGCTGAGATCCACGCTCGTGAAGGAAAGCTCGCGTCGGGTGAGCTGGGCGAGCAGCAGCATCGCGTCGATCAGCTCGCCCATTCTCGCGCTCGCCCTGCGGATCCGCTCGAGCGTCTCCCGGCCCTGATCGCCGAGCTGGTCGCCGTGGTTCCGCGCCAGCACTGCGCCGAATGCGCTGATCGCGCGGATTGGCGTGCGCAGGTCGTGAGCCAGCGAATATGCGAACGCTTCGAGCTCCTGATTGGCAGCCTTCAGCTCGGCGGTCCGCTGCAGGAGATCCTCGGTACCTTCCCGCACTCGGTCCTCCAGTTGCGCATTTAGCCGCCGGATCCCCTGCTCACCCTGGAGGTCTTCGAGGATGTTCAGGACGGCCGCTTGTGTGTCCTGCAGCCGGGTCCGCTCCTCATAGCTGTCCTCGAGGATGTTGACCAGCGCGCGCTGGCCGTCCCCCATCCGCCCGCGCTCCTCGCTGAGGTCCTCGAGCATGTTCAAGACAGCCCGCGCGTAGCCCGAGGTCTCGACCGCCGAGAGGCCGGAGCCGTCCTCGCCCAGTGTCACGCCACCTCCCCCCCGTCGGGCGGGAGCAGCTTCTTCAGCTCCGCGATCTCCTTCTTGAGCTCGATCATCTTCAGCTCGCGCCCAACGGTCAGCCACTGGAACCGTTCGAGCTCCGCCAGTCGCTCGAGGTCCTTCGCCCGCTGCGCCGCGATCTCGGCCTCGGCCGGCCGCTGGGCGGTCACGTCGCGAGCGGCAGCGAACACCCCGAGCACGTTCCCGGCCGCGTCGCGGTACACCGAGGCGTTGTAGAGCACGTCAGTCAACCCGCCGTCCCGGTGGCGAATCGTAAGCGGATAGTCGGTCACCGAACCCTCGGCAAACACCCGCCGGTAGCCCTCCCGCGCCGTCTCAGGCTCGGTGAAGTAATCCGAGAAATCGGTGCCGATCAGCCGCTCGCGCTCGATGCCCGTGACCTTTGCGGTGGCCTCGTTGACATCGGTGATCTTGCCCTCCACGCTGATCGTCACCAAGGGATCCAGACTCGCCTCGATCAAGCTCCGCGCATATTCCGACGCCTCACGCAACAACGCGTCGGCGCGCGTCAGCTGGGTGATGTCTCGCGCGATCGAGGACGCGCCGATGATCTCACCGTCCTGGTCGTAGATCGGCGAGACCGTCAACGAGATCGGGATCGCGCTCCCATCCTTCCTCAAGCGTTCGGTCTGGTAATGATCGACGGGTTGTCCGGCCCGGATCTGGCCGAGAATCTCGTCCATCTCGCCGCTGCCCTGGGGGGTCAGGAGCGCAATCGACTTGCCGAGGATCTCCTCCGCGGTGTATCCGTACATCTTCTCCGCAGCCTGATTCCAGCTCGTAACCACGCCGTCGAGCGTCTTGCTGACGATCGCGTCGTTGGAGGAATCGACGATGCTCGCAAGCAGTGCTACGTCCCCACCGCTGCTTCTCCGAGGATGGTCCGCTGTGACCCGATTAGATGAGTGCTTCAACTTCGACGCACCTGGTCAGCAGGCGGTGCCCACGGGCGCGCACAGCGGTGGCAGTGCCCCGGCAGGTGGCCGGTAGCACTCGAACATCGCCATCCATTCGTGACGCGGCCTCCGCAATAAACGCATTGCACAAGACTACGTTCTCAACATCGCCCACGTCGACGCCCCGCTGCTCGAGACGACGCGCACCTGCTACGCGCCGTGCCCCAGGGCCTCAACACAAATCCCCCGCGCCCGCCGACAGGCGCCCAACCGCGGCGGGAGCTGCAAGCAGCCCTACAAGCCAAAGCAACAGTCACGACGTCTGCGACCGGACGCGACCCCGCTCCCTACTCCTTCGCCAAAGTCCGTACTCGGCGAACGCTCGGGATCCACGCCGAGAGCGCCCGCGATCTCGCCAGCGAGTGAGGGCTCGAGTGCCGCTTACCGCTTGTCAGGCCGACGGTGCTATCGGCCGTGCACGGCGTGCTCCGCTACTCAGCGACCCGGTTGCTTTCCTCGGATGCGACAGTGTTGAGCTCCCCCGCGGCGGCGAGCGCACGGGGTTGCGCTAGGCGCGGGGAGGTGAGCGCGCCTGTGTCGCTGTTGGGGGCGGGGTTCCAGGCGGGTAGTGGGTCGAGCTGCCAGAGGCCCGCGGGGTGCTCGTCGAGCCAGCGTTGCGCGTCGGCTTGGCCGAGCCCGATCAGTTCCTCGGCGAATTCGCCGGCGAAGAACAGGTAGCTCAACAGCTCGCCGTGCATCGCGTCGGCGCCGGCGTCGAGGATTTTTCCCAGCAGCCACAGATCGCGCGCGCTGGCCTTCCAGGGGCGCCCGTAGTGCTTGCGGTAGACGCGCCTGGCGATCTCGCCGATCGCCAAGGGGTCCTCGGGCGCGATAAAGATGTAGGGCACGGGCTGGACCGGCTCGTGCAGCCCGCCCGGCTGCTGCTGGCGAGTAGCGGGACGGTGGTCGCGAGAGCGTCCGTTGGTGGCGGGGAGCCCGGCTCCGATTAGGGCGTTTGTGTTGGCGAGCGTGCGGATGTCCTGGGCGAGCGGGTCGCCGAGCGCGGCGTGCAGCAGGTGCGCAGCCCCGACGTAGAAGTCGGGCTGCTCGGCGGGGGTCGCGGTACGGCTCGGGGCGACGGAATTGAGCGCGATCACGATCACCCGCTCGGCGCCCATCCACAGGGCCGGTTTGATCGGCGTGTTCAGCCGCGAGCCGCCATCGTAGTACCAGCCGGCTGCCGGCTCGGGCGTCGTCACGCGCACGGCCGGGAACAGCGCCGGGATCGCCGAAGAGGCGAGGACGTGCTCTGAGCCCAGCTCGGGGGTCGCGACATACTCGATCCCACGCAACGGGTCCTCGCGGTGTCGAGGATTCCCGCCCTGATGAAACACGACCGACTGGTTGCCATAGGCGGGGGCCGCGACCACCCCGAGCGCTACCCGCTGCTCGCGGATGTTCTTCCCCAGCTGGTCGAAGTCCACGATCCTTGAAACCGTCTCCCGCAGCGGCTCGGGCCGCAGAATCGACGGGCCGTGCATGCCGCTGACGGGCAAAAACTCGCCGACGTAGCGCATAAACCGAGTCGCGCCGCCAAGCGCCATCAGCGGCGCGCACACGTCCCCGAAAGTCAAATCGCGCCAGAAACTCAGACCGTCCTCGATCGCCTCCCTAGCAGGACGATGCCAGTTGGCCACCAGATACGACGCGATCAGCGCGCCCGCGCTCGTCCCGACGATCACCCTGACCTGATCCTTGAGCTCGGGCAGCAGCACCGACAACGCCCCGGACGTGTAGGCGCCACGCGCCCCGCCGCCACCCAGCACCAAACCCACGTCACGGCCTGCACCATTTTGCCCGCTCACGGCCTCGCCCCTCGCGATCGCCCGCGCAACCACCCCACGCGGCCATGACTGTCCGCGTAGCCACACAACACCACGCGGCCACGACGCCGGCACCGAGCACCACGCGCGTAGCCCAGCCCATCACCGGCTGACCTGTTCGACAGAGCACGACGACCTCTGCTGAGCGTCCGAGGTACACGCCTGCGAGTCGCCGCCGGGCCATCGAGCCCGCGGAGCCTCAGCGGGTGAAGGCGCACCTCCGGGTCAAGGCGCGCGAGCATGCCCTCGAGATCCCGGGCGTTGAAGGCATCCACCCATTGGCGCACGAGCACATCGGACGACAGCGCGACGGTGGCTCCGGACACGCTCAGCGCCTCCGCTCAGCGGCCCGCGGCGCGACGAACCGGTCGGCAGCGGGTGCCGCATCGGCAGCGTACAGCTCGCCCGTCGGCAGCGTTGAGGCGAACAGACCGACGGGGATGCCATCGTGAGCCATGCATCGCGGGCAATGCTCGACCGTCAACCAGCTTGCCCTCGGTGCGATCGTCAAGCCGCAGCGAGGGCAGTTCAAATAGGTCGCCCCGACAACGCTGGAGGCAGGACCGCGCGTCTGACGATGCGCCATCGACGGCATCAACCAACGGCTCGCGATCGGTCTAGGCGAGGCGAGAATTCGGCGTCCCGCTGCGTGGGGGTCGCGATCCTGAGTCGCGGCATTCCGGGCGCGGTACGGATTGAGGCGAACTCGATCGAGCCACCAGCCATCGCAGAAACACGAACGAGCGACGAAGCCGCGTCACCCAGGTTCGGGGACGCAGGCGAAGCGATCTGAAGTCCGTCCACAAGCAAACACCTCAGCCATACCAAGCCGACCCGATTGCCACGGACCCAGCTATGCGGCCAGCACGTGACCGCAAACTCGTCCCGCTCTCAAGACGCAACCCCCGATGTAATCGATGACCACCAACCGGGAATCGCTCTGCGCCGATCCTAGCGGCCACGAATCGCATACGCAACGAATTCAGTACTTTCACGCACATCTCGACAGGCGTAGCACCGCCCACGAGCCAGCCTCAGGGGCTCGTCTCTTTCCGTTTGGGACACGAATCCAAAGGGCGGCCGGTGCAGGGAGAGCCGCGTCGTGCCGGGGTTGATGCGATTGCGCGGGCCGTACGTGGATCTCGGTAGGATCGACCGCATCCTGTTCGGTCGACGCCAGCCTGATCGCGCATCGCGCGGCCTCACCACATTGGGTGGCTGCTTGAGCTGGGCGCGAGTGTGACGCGCCCTGGCCGCGTGTGAGACCGGATGGGCGTGACGGATCAAGGGTGTGTCGTGAGATTGGCTCGCCATCACAGTAACGCGCGGGGACCGCTCGCATACGAAGAGGCGGGGCGTGATGCGGACTGGTAGCTCGCGGGAGAATCCGGCCGCTCGCGAGAAGTGAACCAAGGGGCTGGTCGGGCATGCTTTGCGATAGTGCGTGCTGGTGTACTTCGAGTGCGCGACGGCCTGCTGGTAGCCACCGGTCAGCTGCCGGGGGTCGATAGCGGCGAGGGGTGTGATGTGCGCCTCGGGTGAGTCGGAGTCGTTGGTGCGGGATGTGTTGCTTCGGGACGGGTCGACGTTGCGTCTGCAGGCTCCGATGCCGGCGGATTTCGACGACATCAAGGATTTCTTTGACGGCCTGTCGGACGACAGCCGTTACATGCGCTTTCATGGCTATGGACGTACCGACATCGCCGCGCGTGCCGCCGCCAAGGGTGGTGTTGATCGGTTTGCCCTGATTGCCCGGCATGACGGCCCGGTGGTGGCGGTCGCCGGTTTTGACGGGTTGCGCGAGCCGCGGGCCGCCGAGGTTGCGTTAGCGGTGGCCGATGATTTTCAGCGCCGCGGCGCGGGAACTCGGATGCTCGAGCAGCTGGCGGAGATCGCTGCGGAGCGTGGGATTACCCGGTTTGATGCGGAAGTCCTGTTCAGTAACCGCGCCATGCTGGGCGTGTTCGAAGGCGCCGGGTTTGCAGTGCGGCGCCGGGGGGTTGATGAGCTGACGGTCTCGCTTGATATCACGCCATCGGAGGCGGTGCGCAAGCGGATCGACGAGCGTGATCATTTCGCGGCGGTCGCTTCGCTGGGGCCGCTTCTGGCGCCGTCGTCGATAGCTGTCGTGGGTGCTGCGGAGACACCGGGAAACGTCGGCCGCGCGGTGTTGTCGAACATCGTCGCCGGCGGTTTTCAGGGGGTGGCGATGCCGGTGCACCGCGCGGGGGGTGTGGTGTGCTCGAGGCAGGCCGCTCGGTGTCTCGCCGAGCTGGAGGCCGCTCCGGAGCTCGTGATCATCACGGCCGGTGGCGATGAGGTGCTCGAGTTTGCCGCCGAGGCGGCCGCGATTGGAGCGAGAGCGCTGCTTGTGCTGCCCGCTGGTCTCGAAGACGACGGCGTGACATCCGTGGAGCGGGAGGAGCGGCTACTGGAGGTCGTCCGGGGCTCGGGGTTGCGGCTCGTCGGGCCGGGCTCCTTGGGAGTGGTCAACACCGCAGCTGAGGTGAGCTTGAACGCCACCTTCAGCGGGGCGCGCGTGCGCGCTGGCGCGCTGGCGATAGGGACGCAGGCAGTTGCGCCCGGGCTCGGGCTGCTTGGGCATGCGGAGGCTCAGCAGATGGGCGTCTCGATGTTGGTCTCGGTTGGCGGCCGTGCTGATGTCTCGACGAACGATGTGCTGGAGTGGTGCGAGGCAGATGACCGGACGGCCGTGGTGATGCTGTACGTCGAGTCGTTCGGCAATCCTCAGCGCTTCACCCGGGTCGCGCAGCGCGTGTCGCGCCGCAAGCCGATTCTCGTTATCAAGGGACGTCGCAGCGCGGAGCGATCGCGAACCCAAGCACGCTCGCAGACGGCTACGGCGCTGCGCGGCGATGCGGTTATCGACGCGGTGCTGCGGCAAGCCGGGGTGCTGCGGTTTGACAGCAGCGAGGAGCTGTTTCATGTCGCGCAGCTTTTCGAGAGCCAGCCGTTGCCAAGCGGACGTCGGGTCGGGATCGTGAGCAACTCGGCGAGTGTGGCGACGCTCGTTGCCGACGCGTGCGCAACGCGCGGGCTAGAGGCGAGAGACGAGCGAGGAGCGCCGTACCCGGTGCTGTTGGGGCTCGGCGCCGGAGCGCAAGAGTACGCCGCGCCGGTGTCCGAGTTGCTCGGCGAGGCCGGAATCGACGCGCTGATCGTCTGCTACGTCGACCGTCTTGACGGCGACCCGGAGAGCGTTCTGGATGCCATCTCCGTGGTCTCCTCGGGACAGCGAAAGCCCGTTGTGGCAACCGTCGTGCGGTCTGACGGCCGGCTGCCTCTGAGCAGCGGTTCGGGCGTGCCGAACTTCGTGTTCCCGGAGTCGTGTGTAGCTGTACTCGCGCGCGCGAACGAACGCCGCGCCTGGCTGTCGCAGCCGCTCGGCGTGCGCCCGCAGTACCTCGACCTGGACCGGACGGCAGCGCGCGCGGTGATCTCTTCAGTGCTTGCTCGCGAGCCTCCAAACGGTTGGCTTTCACTTGCTGACACCGAGGCTCTGTTGGCCACGCACGGAATCCCGTTTGCCGCCTCGTATCGCTGCCGCGATCTCGAGCGCGCGCTGGCCGTGGCGCGCGAAATCGGCGGTCCGGTGGCGCTCAAGGCGGACGTTGCCGCTCCCGCACACGCGAGCGAGATCGACGCCGTGCTGCCGGGATTGGAGGGCGAGGAGGGCGTGCGATCTGGTTGGCGCGAGCTCGAGCGACGCGTGCAGACGGCCGGGCGAGAATGGACTGGAGCGATGATCCAGCGCCTCGCAGCGTCCGGCGCCGACATCCTCGTTGGCGCGTTCAGCGATCCCGATCTGGGCTCCGTGATCGCGGTCGGCCTCGGCGGGCGCCGGGCCGGGCTTGGCGAAACGGTCGCGTTCCGCCTGCCGCCTGCGACCGACGTCGAGACCGACGAACTAATCGACTCCTGCCGCGGCGTCGCGACTGAGCTAGACGGGTTCGGGGGTGCCGCTGCGCTCGACCGCGCGGCGCTTCGTGAGCTGATCCTGCGCTTTGCCCTGCTCCTGGAGGAGATCCCAGAGGTGGTCGAGGCTGACCTCAACCCGGTCCGGTGCACGACCAACGGCTGCGTCGTGCTCGACGCTCGAGTGCGAATCGAGCGCCGGCGCCCGGTCAAGCGCGTCAAGACGTGGTGACGGGCTTCGTTCCCTCAGCCAAGCAGGGAGCCCCACACGTCGCCCGGCGCTCCCCGAAGCTGTCTCCACCCGCGGACTTCGAGCGCGCCTTCGCCGCGCTCGCTATCGGAAGCCGCGGGACGGAACCGGCGTGTAGCGTGTATTAGATGGAGCTGTTTGCCCCGGCGACCCAGACCCGAGCACCGGTCCTCAACGAGTCCGCAAACCGCGGTAGCCCAATTCGGGCTCTACATGCCCGTCTCGAACGGAATCCCGCAACCAAGCCGCGGGCCGCCCGAAACCGCCGCGACGTTATGGCTGGTCATCCCCACGGCGCGACGCCCCAACATCCACAGAACCGCAGATGACGTGATGGCCGGCCCCATAACGATCCTGCTTGTCGAGGACAACCCAGACGACGAGGCGCTGACGGTCCAAGCGCTGCGCACGGGCACGACCGCGAACGTCGAGGTCGCGCGCGACGGCCAGGAGGCGCTCGACTACCTTCTCAACGACGCCAACGACCTGCCGCGGCTGGTGCTGCTCGACCTAAGGCTCCCGAACATCGATGGGCTCGAGGTGCTGCGCCGCGTCCGCGCCGACGAGCGCACCCGACCAGTGCCGGTCGTGATCCTGACGGGCTATAGCGCGCCGAATGACGTTGCGGCGGCTTATCGATGCGGGGCCAACAGCTACGTCCGCAAGCCGGTCGACTTCGACCAGTTCGCCGAGCTGATCCATCACATCGGCGTGTACTGGCTCGTAGTCAACGAGCCGCCGCCGGACGTCCGTGACTTGTGATCGCCGGGGGTCTCGGAATTTGCAGGCCGTCGTCCAACAGACGCTAGCCGGCCGGCCGGCTAGCCACCGGCGATGTGGGAGCGGAAGGGCAACGGTGTGCGCTCGAGCCGGGTCGTCGTCCAGAACGACCCGAAGAACGACGACGCCGTGCGAATCGAGTACCGCGATTACAAACGACAGGTCTCTCTTGCCGGGGGCGCTCGCAGCCGGATCTCGCCAATCTCGAGCATCGCAGCCACGGGCGCGGAATCCAGGTCTCGCCCTATCGAGCTGGTCGGTGCTAGCCGAACTCCCCGGAGCTCCCGTCGTCCGGGGCACCGAACCTTTCCGCCGGTGCCCCCTTGATAGCGATGGGTCGCCAACTAGTTCAAGCGAAGGGGCCGAACGTATGGCCAACGAGTAGATCCCGGTATTCATCGAGCGCCGGGGGTCTATTCGGTTGATTCGAGCGCTACACTTATTTCGTTTAGTGCCGAATAGGAGGGACAGATGACGTCCGGGATCCTGGAACCAACATCCATCCCCGAGGACGAAACAGAGGCCGCTGCTGAGGCGGCACGCGAGCTCCAAGGCTTACTGCGCGGTGACGAGACGCCAGTCGTGCTTCACACCGGCGACGATCAGGCGGTCACCATCCCGGCGCCCGCGCTCCGACTCTTCGTGACGATCCTCGGCCACCTCGCCAACGGCGAGGGAGTGGTGGTGCTCCCGAAGCAAGCAGAACTCAGCACCCAACAGGCAGCTGACCTGCTGAACGTCTCGCGCCCGTTTCTCGTCAGCCTCATAAAGGACAACGAGCTGCCGGCGCGGAAGGTCGGCACGCATCGGCGTGTTCTGCTGAGCGATCTGCTCGCGTACAAGCACCGCGACGACGCCGAGCGGGAGATCGTCCTCAGGCGGCTGGTCGAGCAGACGGAATCGCTGGGCCTGTACGAGTAGACGGCGGTGCCGTTCACCGCCGTCTACGACGCCGATGTCCTCTACCCGGCGCCAGTGCGGGACCTGCTCTTGCGCTCGGCACCACGGGCACCTTCCGAGCTCACTACACGGAGCAGATCCTCGACGAGGTGTTCCGCAACCTGTCCGCGAACCGGACAGACCTCGATTCAGACAAGCTTCGAGCGACACGCACCGACATGGAGACCGCCGTCCGGGGCCCTGATCACCGGGCACTTGGTCCTCGTCGACGGCCTCACGCACCCGGATCCGGATGATCGACACGTGCTCGCCGCCGCGATCCGGGCGGGCGCCCAGGTCATCGTCACTCGAAACGCTCGGCATTTCGCCGCCGAGTCGCTGGCCGACTTCGACATCGAGGCCCAGCACCCGGATGCCTTCGTCGACCACCTGGCCGATCTGAATCCCGGTACGGTCATTCAAGCGATCAAGTCGATCAGTGCCCGACCGCGAAACCCGCCTAAGACACCGGCAGAGGTTCTCGTCACCTTGGAGCGATCAGGGCTCGTTCAGACCGCCACACGTCTGGGACCGCTGCTGTAAGAAAGCGTCCTCGTGCAGAGCACCCCACCCTCCGAGCTGCGCTGCGGCCTCGGTCCTCACGTGGGTCTGCTCTAGCGCGCGTCGCGTCACTGCCCGAGCGGAGTGAGGCAGTGGCGCGACGGGAGACGTCACGCTGGGGCGCCGATTCCGGCTCTTTGTCAACAGTTTGCAACAAGTGATGGGCAGCTCTGGACGTGTCGGTGGCCGGGTAAACGGTGACTGGTGAACGATGTCCATCTCTAGCCCTGATTCTTTCCGGCGCGGCATCCTTCACGCGCACGAGGCCCTGTCACTTGGGCTTTGGGGCAGCCTCGAGCTTTGCGCTCGGGAGGCCGACGCGTGATGCGATGTGCGCCATTGGTGCGCTCCGGCTGTGTGCAGCTCTTCGGGTCTGCTGCCGCTTGCCGTGAGTGAGTCGACCACCAACACTGCCGTGTTGATCCCCTACGGGGATCGGCTCGGCGCCTCATGAGCAGTGCGAGGCACCCTGACCCGAACGAGCCTTCCCGCCATGAGCTTCGGCTCTGGGCGGATCGTGTTCCGGCGCACCCCGGCCGGGCCCGACGCGCGCGGGCGGAGGTCCAGGCGATGCGCTTCGAACGTGAGCGGCTGGCGCTCGCGCACGCACTGCGGCGCGAGCTCCAGACGCTCGCCGACGGCGCTGCCGACCTGGCCCGCGCCGCTGCAGGAGGCGGCAAGGCCTCAGGGCGCGCCGGTGCCCGGTTGAAATCGCGGAGGAGACGGGCGCAGTCGGCGATGGCCGACGCGGACCGGTTCGGGCTCGATGTGGGTGTGGCCGAGCTCGATCCGGCCGATCGGGCGGCGCTCGGACTGCCCGATGCTTGACCTCGAGCACGACCTCAAGCAGATCTGCCGGCGCAACCGCGACGGCGCCTACATGACCCGTGTGCGGCGCGAGCAACGCCTGCGGCTGATCGCCCGAGAGCTTCACGGGCTTGGCTTTCGCCACCTCCGGGCAGCGTCACTGAAGCCCAAGCACGTCGAGGCGCTGGTCAACGAATGGCAGCGGCGAGCGCTATCGGCGGGGACGATCAAGAACCGAATGGCCGACCTGCGCTGGTGGGCCGAGAAGGTCGCCCGCCAGGCAGCGATCGCTCGCGATAACGCCCACTGCGGGATCGAGGAACGAACGTTCGTCTCCAACCAACCCAAAGGGCGCGAGCTTCGGGCCGATGCCCTGGTGCGCATCGGGGACGATCACGTCCGGATGAGCTTGCGGGCGCAGGCCGCGTTCGGTCTCCGTCGCGAGGAAGCCATCAAGCTCCAGCCAGCCTTCGCTGACCAAGGCGATCACCTGCTCCTCAAGCCGTCGTCGTGCAAAGGCGGCCGCGGACGCGAGATCCCGATCCGCACCCAGGCACAGCGAGATCTGCTCAACGACGCCCACGCGCTCGCCAGCAATGGCTCGCTGATCCCCGCCGAGCGCTCCTACATCCAACAGCGCCGCGTCTACGAACGCCACGCCGCCCGCGCCGGGCTATCCAAGCTTCACGGCCTCCGACACGCGTATGCCCAGGCGCGCTACCTCGAGCTCACCGGATGGAGCCCGCCAGCTTGCGGCGGACCCAGCACAGGCGAGCTCACCAGCGAGCAGACGCAACAAGACAAGCAGGCACGGCGCCTCATATCCCGCGAACTCGGCCACGAACGCGAACAGATCACCGCCGTCTACCTCGGCCGCTAGAAGTTCCTGAAGGCAACCTACAAGCTGGGCGAGCAGACCAGTCCGCTGCTCAGTAGCCCCAAACCGGCAATCTTGCCAACAGTGTCGGGTTGGCGACGATGCAGAAGCCAACGTAACCCGGTCGCGGTCAGCTCTTGGTAGTGGAATCGACGGAGCGGAGACGGCGAATCGAGGGAGCCGCTCGAGCTATGCCTCTAGGCACACGTGTGCAATAGAGCCTTGCGTCCAGGGGTCGACCTTCTCGCGGATTGCGAGACTGGGCCCGGCGCGGCCGATGTGTTCGTCGCCGCCGAGAAGCAGAACTCCCGCGACTCGTCCAGTTCCTCGGAGCACGACAAGTGATCGCGGTTGACCGGCTGCTCCTTCACGCCTCCAGCGCTGACGAAGCCGCGGTGGCCGCATCCCACGACGAGCAGCCAGCTGGTGGACAGCGAGGCGGCGATCGCGTTCGTTCGCAACGCACTCGTTCGGCGGTAGACAGCGGCGACGACTCCTACTGGGCGAACCGGCTCTGCTTGCGTCCGCCTACTGCTGTTCGCGCAAGGCCCGCGCCGCGTCCTTCATTCGTGTGGCGCGCGCGGCGGGCGTGCCGGGGGCGAGCAGGATCGGTTCACGCGCTCCGACTTCAGGGGGTTCAGTTTGGCGCCTTGGAGGGCGCCTTGGCGCGTACGTCGAGGTGGGTGTCGCTGTCGCGCAACTCATCCTTTTTGGCTGATGCGGGGTGGGGGTTGGGGGTCGTAGGGTTTTGTTTGTGGCGGCGATGGCCGCGTCGTTGGGAAGGTTTGAGCCCGAGCGTGGAGTCGCCCCCTGCCGTGGTGGCTGTCGCGGTTAAATGACTGGAAAGGAGCGGGACGATGAGTAAAGACAACCCGGTGTTTGTGTATGGGGCGGTGTACGCGGATCGTGATGACGCCGATGCCGATTACGACACGCTGCTTGATCTGCATTCGGCTGATCTGGTCGGCAGCTATGACGTCGCGCTGGTGTACAAGGATGACGAGGGCAAGGTGCACGTGACCAAGCACGAGAAGCCGACCCAGCATGGCGCGTGGACGGGTGCGGCGGTTGGCGCGTTGGTGGGGGTCATCTTCCCGCCGGCGATCATCGGTTCGGCGCTGGTTGGTGCCGCGGCGGGCGGCGGGATCGGGCATGTGATGGGTGGCATGTCGCGTAGCGACGCCAAGGAGCTCGGCGACTACCTCAACGACGGCCAGGCCGCGCTGGTGGTGATCGGCAAGTCGCGCCTGCAGGAGCAGCTCGACAAGGCGCTCACGCACGCGGAGAAGACCCAGGAGAAGGAAATCGACGCTGACGGCAAGGAACTCGCCAAGGAACTCAACGCGCTACCCGCCTAGCAGCAGCTCGTCTCGCCGGCGCTACGGCTCGCTCCGCAACGACGCACGCGTTTGGGAGCTAAGCCGGTCTGTGGCCGCTCTGCGATCCTGAGCTCGGACAGTGGAGGTGGATTGGGCGCGCACTGGATTCCTGGGAGCGTTTGACCGGCGGTGAGGTCGGCGGACCGTCTCCGGCGGAGAACTACTGAGTAACACCGCGGTTTCACTTCGTTGCATATAACGAGCGCGGGGTGCAACCCTTGGCAGGGAAGACACAGACACGACGCATCCGGGGATAGTGACAGCCCCGTGGGCCTATCTCGAAGGTGGTGGACTAAATGACATTCCTCTGGATTCTGTTGGGCATCGTCTACGTGGCGTGCTGGCTCTATTTCGGGCTAACAACGTTCCGCAAAGGGCACTACTGGATGTTCTGGATCGGATTCTTCTTCCCGTTCCTCTGGATCATTGGCGCATTGATCGGCCCGACTCCACGCGCCGCTGGGGTTGCATAAGGGCCGCAACCGTACTCGCCAAATAACGTCGGTTGCTTGAGCCCTCATCGCTCGGGCAACCGGCGTCGAATGGCGGTCGCACAGATCCGTAAGACGACAAAGGAAGGTTGAAATGAGCGACGAGCAGATGACCGACGAGCGGATGATTGAAGAGCTCGAGGCCGAGCAGTCGATGTTCGTGCAGACTGCGAACGCCATGACGAGCGACGGTACGACCCTGACACTGAAGGAGGTCACACCATCGACGCTCTACTTCTCCGATCGCCCGAAACGGATTGTGGGACACATGACCACCGTGGACTTCGTCGACCTCTGGGCCGAAGGAGACAACAGCTTCGAGGAAGACCCGCCCAACGCGGTGCTCGCGTTCCTCGAGGCAGGCGATGAAGCACCCGAAGACGCGGTTGTTGTGATCCGGCAACCGCGTCTTGAGAGAGGCCAGCTTTCCTACTCCATCCAGACGCTCGAGGGGACGGTTCCCATGCAGACTGGGCCCGTCACGCTGTTCATCGACCCGTTCGGGCGGCCGCTCTCGCCCGTATCTGTATGCGGGGTGAGACGGCGCGAGCGGCGACGCGACCGCAGGCGCTAGTTCCTCGCGCGAGAACAGCCGCTAGCCATCCAGCCGCCCGGCTACCGGGGTTGCGTGGAGGCGCGGAGGCACGCTTCACGCGTCCTCCAGCGCGAGAGCGACCATGAGGAGATCGGCGCGGTCATCACGATGACGCCTTGAGAGCCACGTCGCTGCGAGGACCGCCAACGGTGACGCGAAACCATGAAACCCTGGCTCCCCTGTCGTTTGTGCTCAGCGGCTGTGAGCCTACGTCACGGTGGCCTGGAACGTTACTGCGCCTCCTCCTCAGCTTCGAGCTCGTCCTCGAGCACGGCGATGACGATCCCCAACGCCTCGGCGACGTTCAGGGCAGCGTCCATCGTCCGCGGCGTGCCGACGATCGGAGCGACGGCGATCAGGATGTCCTGGATCTGCTCGACCGTGACCCCCGCGTCCATCGCAGGGCGGACGTGGATGAGATACGAAGCCGCAGGCGCACCGACGGCCGCCAAGGCGGCGATCCGCGCGGCAACGAGCGAATTGGCGTCCAGTCCGCACCGCGCGACCGACTCCGCGGTCATGGCGGCAAGCGTGTCGAGGAGGGGTCTCTCGGATGCGTCTGTCATTGCGCTCCCTTGGATTGTGGGCAAGCTCAATTCCGATAATCGTTCGAAGACTCGGCTGTCGCATCACCCGGATCGGATTAAGTCACGAGGACACGGCATCAGCCATCACGCGGAGGCTCGCCAGCGGTCTACCAGCGAGACGTCCCGCGCCGCCATAGTCGCCGTGGCCGGCCTGGTCCTCGTCGCCCTCGTCCATGCTATGAGGGGAAAGCACCACTGAGCACAACCACCGCCCGGTACGCGGGAGCGGTAGGCTCGAGCCGAAAGCCACTCAGTGTCGTTGCGGAGACCACCGTGTCGTTCTCGGGTGGGATCTATAAACGCTTGAGTCGCGCGTTAGGACCAAGTGCGTTGCGGGTGGACACCGACGGCCGGCGCAACTCATCCTTTTTGGCTGATGCGGGGTGGGGGTTGGGGGTCGTAGGGTTTTGTTTGTGGCGGCGATGGCCGCGTCGTTGGGAAGGTTTGAGCCCGAGCGTGGAGTCGCCCCCTGCCGTGGTGGCTGTCGCGGTTAAATGACTGGAAAGGAGCGGGACGATGAGTAAAGACAACCCGGTGTTTGTGTATGGGGCGGTGTACGCGGATCGTGATGACGCCGATGCCGATTACGACACGCTGCTTGATCTGCATTCGGCTGATCTGGTCGGCAGCTATGACGTCGCGCTGGTGTACAAGGATGACGAGGGCAAGGTGCACGTGACCAAGCACGAGAAGCCGACCCAGCATGGCGCGTGGACGGGTGCGGCGGTTGGCGCGTTGGTGGGGGTCATCTTCCCGCCGGCGATCATCGGTTCGGCGCTGGTTGGTGCCGCGGCGGGCGGCGGGATCGGGCATGTGATGGGTGGCATGTCGCGTAGCGACGCCAAGGAGCTCGGCGACTACCTCAACGACGGCCAGGCCGCGCTGGTGGTGATCGGCAAGTCGCGCCTGCAGGAGCAGCTCGACAAGGCGCTCACGCACGCGGAGAAGACCCAGGAGAAGGAAATCGACGCTGACGGCAAGGAACTCGCCAAGGAACTCAACGCGCTACCCGCCTAGCACCGCCTCGACCCGCCGGCGCGGCTTTCCGAGCCAGGGAGGGGTGGGCACTGCGCGCGGCAAACGCCGGTACGAGCGTGACGTCTACCGGCAGCGAGTGATGCGGCCGCTACTTGACCCCACTCGCCGGTGCACGAGTAAGCGGGACCTTGGGGCCGCAGGCCGCGAAGCAGGTTCCTGAGGATTAGCGGAGCTGGCATGAACTTTGGAGGGCGTGATGAGCACAACAGCAAAGAGCAAGCGCGAGCAGGGTAACGGCGCCCAACCCGCGGTTGAGAAGAAGAAGCAGGCGGCCACGATGCCGCAGAGTGCCGCGGCGCCGTCGCCGTTTACCCCGATCGCCAAGTACGCGTTCCTGTCTAACTGCCATACCGGCGCCCTCGTTGCGCCGGACGGAGCTATCGACTGGCTCTGCGTCCCACGCTTCGACTCGCCCAGCGTGTTCGGGAGCCTGCTCGATCGCGGAGCCGGGAGCTTCCGATTCGGTCCGTTCGGGATCAACGTTCCGAGCGGCCGGATCTACGAGCCCGGCACGAACACGCTGGTCACGTCGTGGAAGACGACGACCGGCTGGGCCGTCGTGCGTGACGCGCTCACGATGGGACCACGCCGCGGCGAAGACACGACGACCCCGCACACGCGAGCGCCGGCGGACGAGGATGCCGAGCATGTGCTCGTTCGGACGGTCGAGTGCCTAGAGGGCAGCGTGCAGATCGACCTGGGCTGTGAGCCGGTCTTCGATTACGGCCGCCAAGCCGCTGAGTGGTCGCTCACGCCGGATCGCCACCGTGCCGAAGCGACCGGCTCGGGTCAGGCGATCGCACTCCAGACCGACATGTTGATCGGAATCGAGGCCGGGACCGCTCAGGCGCGACACGTCGTGCACGCCGGGGAACAACGCTTCTGTGCGGTCTCGTGGGCCGCCGAGGCTCAGGTGCCGACGACGGTCGAAGAGGCCCGGCAGCAGCTGGCCGCCACCACACGGTTCTGGCGCAACTGGCTGGCGAGGGCACGGATCCCGGACCACGACCTGGGACCGCTGATCCAACGGTCGGCTCTCACCATCAAGGGCCTGACCTACATGCCGACGGGCGCAACCGTCGCCGCGTTGACCACCTCGTTGCCGGAGACGCCCGGCGGGGAGCGCAACTGGGACTACCGCTACACGTGGATGCGCGACTCGACGTTCACGCTCCAGGCGCTGCACTACCTCAACCTCGACTGGGAGGCCGCAGAGTTCATGCAGTTCATCGCCGACCTCCAGTGCAACGACGACGGTGCCCTACAGATCATGTACGGGATCGACGGGCGGCGCGATCTGACGGAGACGCTCCGCGAGGAGCTGTCGGGCTACGCCGGCGCCCACCCGGTACGGATTGGTAACGGCGCCTTCGATCAGCGCCAGAACGACGTCTTCGGCGCAGCGCTGGACTCGGTGTTACTACATACGCGGCGCAGCCAACGGCTGCCGCGACGGCTGTGGCCGCTCGTCCAGGCGCAGGCCGATTGCGCCACGGCCGTGTGGCGCCAACCCGACCAGGGCATCTGGGAAGCGCGCGGCAAGCCGCAGCAATACGTCTCATCGAAGCTGATGTGCTGGGTCGCACTAGATCGTGCCGCCAAGCTCGCGGAGATCCGCGGAGAGCCGGACCTCGTCGAGCGTTGGGGGGCGACAGCTGCGGAGATCAAATCCGACATTCTCGAGCACGGAGTCGACAAGCGCGGGGTGCTGCGCCAGCACTACAACACCGACGAGCTCGACGCCTCCACGCTGCTGGCCGCCATCTTCGGCTTCCTGCCCGGCAACGACGAGCGGCTGCGGGCGACGGTGTTGGCGATCGCCGATGAGCTGACCGAGAACGGGTTCGTGCTGCGCTATCGAACCGGCCAGACAGATGACGGGATGTCCGGAAAAGAGGGCACCTTCGTGATCTGCTCCTTCTGGCTCGTCTCGGCGCTGGCGATCATCGGCGAGATGCAGCGCGCGCGCGACCTGATGGAGAAGCTCGTTCACATCGCATCCCCCCTAGGACTGTATGCCGAGGAGTTCGACGTCGACACAGCCCGGGATCTGGGCAACTTCCCGCAGGCCTTCTCGCACCTCGCGCTCGTCGAGGCCGCCTCGAGGATCATCCTGGCCGAGCGACTCGCGGAGATCACCTGACGGATGGGGTTCGACGATCGCCTATGGGTCAGGACCCATAGTGGACCGCCGACTGACGCATCGGTGGACGAGCTGGTCAAGCAGCCTGTGGCCTCTGCGGGATGCACACCGCGGCTTCGCGCACGTCCTGGACCCAATCGACGGCGTCGCGCGGCCGCACGGTCGTCGAGCTCCGGCCGCGTCGTTATGCCTCACGTATTCGTATACCTTGAGAGATATTCCGCGCCTGGGCCCGCCCACGAGCTGTCCGCGCGCATCCCGTTGAGCATTAGGCCGCGGAACTGCTCGGGGTCTGCATGCCATAGCCGGATCGCCCGTGTCATCGCCGACTCGAGCGCGCGTTCGTCAGTGTGGTGAAAGACGAACCCGTTGCGCTGATCAGGCGGAACGTTGGCATAGTGGTGATCGAAGACGGTGTCCACCACGCCGCCGGTCGCCCGCACGATCGGCACCGTCCCGTACTTCATGGCGATCTGCTGCGCAAGTCCGCATGGCTCGAACAGGCTCGGCATCACGGCCATGTCCGCGCCGGCGTACACCAGATGCGCAAGCTCGTTGTCGAGCCGCAGCTCAAGATGGACCTCCGGGTCGTCGTTCAAATGCTGTTTCAGATGCCAAAAGTGACCGGCGATGTGCGCGTCGGATCCGGCCCCCAGCAGCACGAATTGCGCGCCCTGCGCCAGCGCGTAGAAGATCGCGTGATGGATCAGCCCGATACCCTTCTGATGGTCGAGTCGCCCGACATAGGCGACGATCGGCTTGGGCTCCTCGCGCAACATGAAGCGCTCGCGTAGCGCCCGCGTGTTGACACGCTTCTGGTCGATCGCCGCCGCCGCATATCGGTGCGGGATCCAGCGATCGACTTCCGGGTTCCACGTGTCATAGTCAACGCCGTTGAGGATCCCGCCAAACTTGGCGCTATGCACGTAGAGCGTGTGTCCAAGCCCCGGCGCCCTGATCGGTGTAGCGCGCGTCCCACGCGTAATGCGGCGACACCGTGGTCACGAAGTTCGAGTAGACGATTCCGCCCTTGAGGAGATTGAGTGCCCCCGGGTCAGGGTCGTCTTGCAACCGGGACGGGTCGGATAGGCGCGGTGCATCGCTCAGTCCGACCGCGGGCAGGACCCACTCTGACGTGATGCCCTGGTGTCGGAAGTTGTGAATCGTGAGACAGACGCGCTGATCGGCCATGCCCTGCGACTGATAGAGCTCGAACAGCAGGACCGGAACCAGAGCCGTCTGCCAGTCGTGGCAGTGAATGACCTCCGGCCGCTTGCCGGATCTCAACATGAACACCAGCGCCGCTCTGCTGAAGAACGCGAACCGCGCAAGATCATCATCACAGCCATACAAGGTCCCGCGTTCGAAGAAGTGGTCCTCCGAATGGGGCTCGATGAAGAGGCACTTGCGCCCGTCGACCCAGCCGAACCACACCGTGCAGTGGACCGCCGCCGTGAACCACGGAACCCAGAGATGCTCGTAGGCGACCGTGAGCCCGTAGATCCGCTCATAGCGCGCGCAGTCGTACTTGGGCAGGATGATCTCGACCGCATTGCCCCGGAGCTCGAGCTCCCGGCTGAGCCCGAACACGACATCACCAAGCCCACCAGCCTGCGCGACTGGCGCGCACTCAGCGGCCACCATGAGGACAAAAACGACCCACCCTGCTCAGCCACAGCGCCGAGACCCCTCATATGTGGCTGCGTCTCGCGCCACCGGGCCCCGGTCTGGCCTCATCGTTGTACAGAGTTTCTGCCGGTAGCGTTGACGCGAACAACCTCACTATGGTGCGACTGCGGGCGATGCACCTTGGACAGTACGCGATGACCATCGATTCGTTCCTCGGCCTGATCGTCAAGCCGCAGCGAGGGCAGTTCAAGCAGGTTGGCGCGGTCCGGCTTGAGCCGGGCGCCCTGGTCTGACGGGATTGCGTGCGTGCCATCAGTGTCGCTCACGCGTAGCGCGCCCGGTCCGAAGGCGACCGGGTCGTGCGC
This sequence comes from uncultured Solirubrobacterales bacterium, assembly GCA_963749545.1. Taxonomy (GTDB): domain Bacteria; phylum Actinomycetota; class Thermoleophilia; order Solirubrobacterales; family Solirubrobacteraceae; genus Palsa-465. The sequence goes on along the minus strand of CAVVNG010000012.1, from coordinate 287,695 downwards.
TGCCGCGGCGTGTGCTGTGTCGGCACGGTTGCGGCGCGCCGTGCTGGGTGGGCTTCTCGTGCTCGGTCACATGCACCTTGCCGTGATCTCCCGGGAGACCTGTGCGTATCGTCGAGGTTGGAGGCTCTGGTCGACCCGTCAGCGCGCGGATGGCGTGCCGTGCAACAGCATCAGCGACCGTCCCGGCCGCGGGATAGCGGATGCCGGGTCTACGGCGCGACCGCTCGTCGCAGGATCGGCCGTGTCGATCTCGATCTGCCAGCCGAGGTTCCGCAGCGATTCGGGCACGGTGAAGTCCAGCTGCTCCCACCAGGCGTTGAACATCGCCAGAAACGGATCGTCGGCGTGGGCGTCGTCGCCGGTGGCGCCGCCGAACGCCATGGTGACGGCCCGGGAGTAGGACACCTGCCAATCGGCGGCCGACATCAGCGTGCCGTCCGGGCAGCACCAATCAAGATCGTCGCGACCGCCCTCGTGTGCCGGCGTGCCGCTGAAGAACTGGTGGCGACGGAAGACCGGGTGCTGCTCGCGCAGCCGGCAGAGCGAGGCGGTGAAGGCGATCAGGTCGGCGTTCTGCCCTGCGGCTTTCCAGTCAAACCAGGTGAGCTCGTTGTCCTGGCAGTAGGCGTTGTTGTTACCGCCCTGGCTGCGGCCGAACTCATCGCCACCGAGCAGCAGGGGCACGCCTTCAGACAGCATCAGGGTGGCGATGAAGTTGCGCTGCTGGCGCGCGCGCAGCTCGAGCACGGCGGGGTCATCGGTCGGCCCCTCAACGCCGCAGTTCCAGCTGCGGTTGTCGTCGGTGCCGTCCCGGTTGTCCTCGCCGTTGGCCTCATTGTGCTTGGTGTTATAGCTGACGAGGTCCGCGAGCGTGAAGCCGTCGTGCACGGTAACGATGTTCACCGAGGCGCTAGGCCGCCGGCCACTGTGACCGTAGAGGTCCCGCGAGCCGGTGACCCGCGTGGCGAAATCAGGCAGCGTGCCAGCCGTTGAGCGCCAGAAATCGCGCACCGTGTCGCGATATTTCCCGTTCCATTCACTCCAGCCGGCGGGGAACTGCCCGACGTCGTAGGCGCCGATATCCCACGGCTCAGCGATCAGCTTGACCTGTTCGAGGACCGGATCCTGGCCGACCGCCTCCAAGAACGTCGAATACGGCGAAAAATCGCTCACCCCGCGGCCCAGGCTGGCCGCGAGATCAAACCGAAAACCGTCGACGTGCATCTCCGTCACCCAGTAGCGCAGAGCGTCCATCACCAGGCGCAGCGGCTGGGGGAGATACAGATCCACGGTATTGCCGCAGCCGGTGTCGTCGACATAACGGGAGCGGTCGTCCTGGAGCCGGTAGTAGGCGGCGTTGTCGATGCCACGGAAGCACAGCGTCGGGCCCCATTCGCTGCCCTCGGCGGTGTGGTTGAACACCACGTCGATGATCACCTCGAGCCTGGCCGCGTGCAGTGCGCGGACCATCTGGCGAAACTCGTCGACCTGGCCGCCGCTGTCGCTGGCGGACGAGTATGCGTTGTGGGGCGCGAAGTAGCCGATGGACTGATAGCCCCAGTAGTTGCGCATCCCGCGCGCCACCAGCTGTGCATCGTGGACGAACTGATGGACGGGAAGCAACTCCACGGCGGTCACGCCGAGCTGCTGCAGGTGGGCCACGGCGGCCGGATGCGCCAGCCCGGCGTAGCTGCCCCGCAGGTTCTCGGGCACGTCGGGGTGGCTCTGGGTAAAGCCCTTGACGTGCACCTCATAGAAGATCGAGTCCGCCATCGCCCGCCCCGGACGGCGGTCCTGTCCCCAGTCGAACTCGTCGCCCACCAGCACCGAGCGCGGCACGCACGGCGCCGAATCGGCGTCGTCCGCTTGATCCGGGTTGCCGTCCGCGTGACCGTAGACCGCTGGATCCCAGCGCACCTCACCGGCAATCGCCCGCGCATACGGATCCAACAGGAGCTTCGCCGGGTTGCAACGAGCGCCTGAAGCCGGGTCCCACGGCCCGTGCACGCGAAAGCCGTAACGCTGACCCGGCGTCACGCCAGGCAGGTAGCCCTGCCAGACAAACCCGTCGCCCTGCTCAAGGCCCCATCGCGTCTCCTGGCCCGAATCATCGAACACGCACAGCTCCACCGCCTCTGCCACGCTGCTGAACAGGCCGAAGCTCGCGCCGCTGCCATCGCGATGGGCGCCCAGCCGTGTCATGGTCGGAGATTCAAGCGTTGGGCTTCCGGTCTTGAGAGACATCTGGTCGCTCCTTCAATATGACTTGGACGAGGTCATGACACACGGGATTCGCGCGGCCGTTCAGTCGGCCACCGCGGCGGCCGCTCGCGGCTTCGAGTGCAACGCGCCCTCCAGCAGGAACAGCAGCGCCACCGTGCCGGTCCAGCCGGTCTGGTGGCTGGCGCCGATGCCGGCGCCGTTGTCGCCGTGGAAGTACTCGTGGAACATCAGCAGGTCGTGCCAATGCGGGTCGGTCTGGAACTTTTCGATACCCCCGAACACCGGCCGGCGTCCGTGCTCGTTCTCGGTGAACGTGGTGGCCAGGCGTGTGGCGATCTCGGTGGCGACCTCGAGCAGGTTCATCTCGTGACCGGAGCCGGTCGGGCATTCGACCTTGAGCTCGTCGCCGTAGTAGCGGTGCAGCTGGCTGAGTCCGCGTAGGATGATCAGGTTCATCGGGAACCAGACCGGGCCGCGCCAGTTGGAGTTGCCGCCGAACATGCCGGTGTCTGACTCGGCCGGGAGGTAGTGGACGTTGTACTCCTGTCCGCCCCAGTCGAAGATGACCGGCTGCTCGAGATGGCGGCGCGAGATCGCCCGGATCCCGTGCGGGCCGAGGAACTCCTCCTCGTCGAGCATCGCCGAGAGGATCTGCCGCAGCCGCGGCTCGTCGACCAGCGAGATGATCCGCCGGCCCTCCGAGTTCGGGCCCGGCAGGCGCGCCAACGACGGCAAAGCGTCGGAGAAGATGCGCACGAACTCGTCGATCTGCTCCTGAAGCATCGGGAAGCGCTCGGTCACCTCGGGGTCGAACACGGTCGCGGCGCACATCGGCAGCAGGCCGACGAGCGAGCGCTCTTTGAGCTGGATCGTCTGCCCGTCCGGCATCCGCATCACGTCGCAATAGAACCCGCCCTCAGCGTCCCAGAGCACGGTGTCGGCGTCCGGTGGGCTCATGGCGACCGAGATCCACTCGAAGTGGGTGGCGAACTTGAGCGCCATCTCGCGGTAGGCGGGGTCGCGCTTGACCAGCTCGATGGCGATCTGGAGCATCCACTGGCAATAGAGGGCCATCCACGCGGTTCCGTCCGCCTGCTCAAGCGTGCCACCGCCGGGCAGCGGCGCCGAGCGGTCGAAGATCCCAATGTTGTCCAGACCGAGGAATCCGCCTTGGAACAGGTTGCGATTATCGGGGTCCTTGCGGTTGACCCACCACGTGAAGTTCGTCACCAGCCGGCCGAACACCCGCGCCAAGAACTCCTGGTCCCCCTCGCCGCGGATCTCGGCCTCGTGCTCGTAGACATACAGCGCCGCCCAGGCGGTCACCGGCGGGTTGACGTCACTGAAGTTCCACTCGTACGCCGGGATCTGGCCGTCGGGGTGCAGATACCGGGCGTTGAGCAGCAGCTCGACCTGCGCCTTGGCGAAGTCGACGTCGACCAGCGACAGAGGCACGCAGTGAAACGCCAGGTCCCACGCCGCGAACCACGGATATTCCCACTTGTCCGGCATCGAGATGACGTCGCCAGCGATCATGTGGAACCACGGCACGTTGCGCACCGAGCCGGCCGGCGCATTGGGGTCCCACGGGTCGACGCCGTGCTCGCGCAGCCAGCGGTGCACGTTGTACTCGTAGTACTGCTTGCCCCACAGCAGCCCGGCCAGCGCCTGGCGCATCACCATCGTCGCGTCGGGTCGCAGCGTCGGCGGGATGACCGTCGCGTAGAACTGATCGGCCTCCTCGCGCCGTGCCTTGAACACGCGATCGAACTTCGCGGCCAGCGGCTTTCCCTTGCCCGGCGCGTCCGTCCTAGAGCCTCCCGAGGCGGTCAGGCGAAGACGAATCGACGCGCTATCGCCTGCCGCGATGTCCAGCACGTGCTGGGCGGCGACCTTGGTACCCGTCCGCTCCCGGTTGACCGCGTCCGCAGCCTCTGCGACGACAAACTCGTTGATCGCATCCTTCACATATGGGGAAGTGTTCGGAGCCCCGAACAACCGCTCGTTGTTGGTCTCGTTCTCGCAGAACAGCAGCTGCGCCGAGGCGTCGGCGCACAGCCGCCACTCACCCAGCTCGGCGTGAGAAGCACGAACGGCGGCGATTCCCGGCTCCCCATCCGCGGCCTCGAGCTTCGGCTTGGGGACGTCGTTCCCCCACGACCAAGTATTACGGAACCACAGCGTGGGGAGGAGATGCAGGGTCGCCGCGTCCGGGCCGCGGTTGTGCGCCGTGACGAGCATCAGGATGTCCTCGGGGCCGGCCTTGGCGTACTCCACGATGACGTCGAAGTAGCGGTCCTCGTCGAAGATCCCGGTATCGAGCAACTCGTACTCCATCTCCTGCTTGCCGCGGCGGCCGTTCGTGGACAGGAGGTCCTCGTAGGGGAACGCCCGCTGCGGATACTTGTACTGGCACTTCATGTACGAATGCGTCGGAGTGCTGTCCAGGTAGAACCAATACTCCTTGACGTCCTCACCGTGGTTGCCCTCGCCATTGTTGAGGCCGAACATGCGCTCTTTGAGGATCGGGTCGGCCCCGTTCCACAAGGCCAGCGCCAAGCAAAGCCGCTGGCGCTCGTCACAGACCCCGGCGATCCCGTCCTCGCCCCAGCGGTAAGCGCGAGAACGCGCTTGGTCGTGGGGAAAGTAGTTCCAGGCGTCCCCATCCTGGCTGTAGTCCTCGCGCACGGTCCCCCACTGCCGCTCGCTCAAATAGGGGCCCCACGCCTTCCACGGAGCAGCGCCGGTTCGCGCGTCCTCCAGCCGCTTGTGCTCAGGGGTCTGCATCGGCGCGCCGTTGGTGTTTCGTGGATCGCTCATGAGCTCATGACTTTCGCTCGGCCAGTTATCTCGATGGAGACGCGGGTACGTCTCGCTCCATTTTTGCTCCCGGTGGTCGCCGCCGACATCGGCCAGGTTGGCTGAAATGATGTGATCCGGATGTTGCCGAGCCTCTCGGCGCCGGCCAGGGTCGGGGCGCGTGACGACGCATTATTGGCTGCCGACGACGCTGACCCTTGTGATCGGTCTCGCAGTCTGGGCGATCACGTGGATCCTGCCGCTGATCTTCATGGTCGCGATGGCCTTGGGATGCGAGACCCAGGCGCGTGCGCAGAGACAGCGCGCGCTCGCCTTCTACGAAGGCGAGGCGAGCACGACAATGCCGCGATCGACATCGCCGGCAAAAGCTAAGACAAGGGGCACAACACACGCCAGATCGTGCGCCGCGCCGCGCTCGCTTTCTCGGTGGCCATCCCGGTCGCGTTCGTCGCATACGTCAATCACGTCCGCCACTCGACGGGCCTCACCTGGCTCCGCGCGCTGGATCACTCGTCGCTCTGTCCATCGTGATCGCAACCGCGGTGTGGGGCGCCCGGCAGTAGGCGCTCAACCCGATTCCGCGGGATGCGCCGAGGCTCTGTCCGCCAGCCTCCGCGTCGACTCCGCCAGCAGACCACCGGGCCCGACGATCTCCTCCTTCAGATCAGCGTCACTGCACGGATCATCATCCTTTTTGGCTGATGCGGGGTGGGGGTTGGGGTCGTAGGGTTTTGTTTGTGGCGGCGATGGCCGCGTCGTTGGGGAAGGTTTGCGCCCGAGCGTGGAGTCGCCCCCTGCCGTGGTGGCTGTCGCGGTTAAATGACTGGAAAGGAGCGGGACGATGAGTAAAGACAACCCGGTGTTTGTGTATGGGGCGGTGTACGCGGATCGTGATGACGCCGATGCCGATTACGACACGCTGCTTGATCTGCATTCGGCTGATCTGGTCGGCAGCTATGACGTCGCGCTGGTGTACAAGGATGACGAGGGCAAGGTGCACGTGACCAAGCACGAGAAGCCGACCCAGCACGGCGCTTGGACGGGTGCGGCGGTTGGCGCGTTGGTGGGGGTCATCTTCCCGCCGGCGATCATCGGTTCGGCGCTGGTTGGTGCCGCGGCGGGCGGCGGGATCGGGCATGTGATGGGTGGCATGTCGCGTAGCGATGCCAAGGAGCTCGGCGACTACCTCAACGACGGCCAGGCGGCGCTGGTGGTGATCGGCAAGTCGCGCCTGCAGGAGCAGCTCGACAAGGCGCTCACGCACGCGGAGAAGACCCAGGAGAAGGAAATCGACGCTGACGGCAAGGAACTCGCCAAGGAACTCAACGCGCTACCCGCCTAGCAGCGCCTCGACCGGCCGGCACGCTCTCGCACCGCACCCTTGGCTTGGCGGTGTGAGAGCGCTACGGCTCCCTCAACCACGAGACAGGAGTCGACTGTGTTCCTCGGACCCTTGAACGGCCCGGCGCGCCAAGGCCTCGTTGCAGCGCGTGTGCGCGCACCGACACCTTGCTGGGCCCTTCCGTCGGCGCCGCTCGTGGCCGAGAGCACCCAGCTGCCGCCGGCGGTCGTGTGGGTAGCAGGCCCGCGATTCCGGATCGCCGGCCGACAGGGCATCGCTCGTCCTCTGATGGCTGGCCCGTGAGCGAGCAGGCGCAGCCCGGCCCCAGCGAGGAACCGCCCGCCGGTTCCGACGTCGTGGCGCTGACCCGGTCACCCGGGTTCTGGGTGGTGATGCAGTACGCAGCACTGTTCGGCGTCGTGCTCGCGTTCGCGGCCCTGGCGTACCTGGGGTTAGTCAAGGGCGGCACGAACCTCTGGTTCACGCTCCCGAAGAACCCCGGTTGGTTTGACGGGAGCCTGTGGTGGGTGGCGGTGACGGCCGGAGCCGGAGTGCTCGTCGGCCTGTTGCGGCGCGCGTTCCGTCTCCCGGTCAAGCTGCCCGGGCTCGTCCGGGAATTGAAGGCCCACCACGTCGAGCCCTCCACCGTGCCGGGGGGCGTCGTCGTCTCGCTGGTATCGCTCGTCGGGGGGGCGAGCCTCGGGCCCGAGGCCGGCCTGGGAATGATGGGCGGGGGGCTGGGAACCTGGATCTCAGAGCGGCGCAAGCTCAGCGAGGACATCGCAGCGACCAACACCCTCAGCGGGATGTCCGGAGCTTGGGGAGGGCTCTTGGCATCCCCGATCCTGACGACCGTTCTCGTGCTCGAACTAGCGCGTCCAAAGGCGGCACGCTTCACGAACACGCTGGTCGCGACCCTGCTGTCCTCCTCCGTCGCGTTCGCCGTCTACTTCCCGATCGCCGGGTCGACCTTCGTCGGGCTCTACACGACGCCCTCCTACAAGTACGAGGACTGGCAATTGCTCGCGGCCATTCCTCTCGGCCTCGTCGCGGGGGCTCTCGGGCTGATCACCGTCGTGGCGATCGGACTGGTCACTAAGCTGTTCGCTCCGCTCGAGCAGCGGACGGTCCTGCGCGCGGCGATCGGGGGAATCGCGTTCGGGCTGGTCGGGGTCGCGCTGCCGCTGACGCTGTTCACCGGAACCAATCAGCTCACCACTGTGATCCGCGAGGGGGCGGCGCTCGGTGCGGGCCTGCTGATCGCGGTCGTGTTCGCAAAGATTCTCGTGTTCGCGGTGTGCGAGGCCACCGGCTTCATCGGCGGCCCGTTCCTCGCGATGCTGTTCATCGGCGGCACGGCCGGGGTCTCCGCGCACGTGTTGATCCCGGGGCTCCCAGAGGGGCTCGCATTCGCGGCGATGTTCGCCGCGCTGCCGGGAGCGCTCGTCAATGCGCCGTTCTCGTTGATCCTGCTGGCCGGCCTGTCGACCCAGATTGGCACCCTGCAGATAGCACCCGTCGCCATAGCCGTCCTCACCGCCTACCTCGCCGTCTCGGGCACAGGCACGCTTATGGCCCTGGCGAACCGCGCACACAAGCCCGCCGCCTAAATCATCGGCGCCTTGACCGCCCCGACGCCGCGCCGGAGCTGCATGCCGGGGGTCAGCGGCCACGTTGCCCGGAATCGCTTTCGTAGCCATCCCGCCCCTCTTCGGATTCTGTCGCGTCGACGGGTGGCGGAGTTTCCGAACAGCACCGGTACCCTGGCGCGCGCGGCCCGGCCGGGCCCGTCGGTGACGGGTAGCTGCAGAACGTGGGCGCGGCCGAAGTACTCGGAGAAGTCGGTCGCGATCATCGCATTGAGCGCCTTGTCTTCAGTGACGGAGAGCGCGTAGTCGAGCCCGTCGAGATCGGACGGAGCAGTCTCGGTTGCGTTCTCTGTGGACCGCTCCGGCAGGCGGTGAGCCCGTCGACCTCGACAGCGCGCGCTCTCGTCGTTGCCGGCCCACGGCATCAACGTTGCCGGTCCACGGCACCAAGAGTCATCCCGTTCGGGTGATGAGCGACAGCCAAATCGCTCTACCGTAGCTAGAGACGCAGCCCGAGATCCAGTGGCCGCGGCTCAGATTTACCGCCGCCTTCGGGCGAACCTGATCGGCTACTGCTTGCCGGCGTGCAGTTGCTACCCAACCCGCTGAAAGGAGCGCTCGGAAAATGAGCGAGTCGACGAGTTGGTCTCACGCAAAGGCGTACTCGTAGCGAGCAGGTTCGGACCGTCGCGTCCTGCTGGCTCGTATCCGTCGTGGTTGCCATTGCGGTCGCCTTCCTGTCAGTCACGTGCCGTTGTTCATTACGTGCGTCTTCTCGGCTGCAAACTCTTCGTCGGTGATCGCGCCGCTGGCCCTAAGCGCCGCGAGTCGCTCCAGCGTTTCGACCCGCCCGGCGCCGCCGGCAGAGCTAGCGGGGCTTGCGGAGGATTCAGGAATCGTCACGACGGTGTGCGGCTGCGCCGCGGGTGCTGTCTTGCGGGCGTGATGCCTGGCTCGCTGGTCTCGCAGGTCGCGTAGTGCTTGGCCGTGCTCGATTCCGGGGAACTCCAGTGCCGTCTCGTGGCGGAGCATCGTGACGCCATACGCCAGCAGGACGGCGAACACCAGGATCCAAACGATGTTCCGGAATGCCGGGGTTGGACCGATCAGCACGAGCAGCACCAGCACGCCGCCGAGGGTGTAGTAGGCGACCGCGGGGCTGTCGCGCAACTTCGGAGCCAGGGCCTTTCGTATCTCGGTCGCCGGGCGGGTCGGGCCGGCGAGCCACGCCGAGGCGATGATCACGATCCCGTAGACGATCATCGCCACAGCGATGTCGCGCAACAGTGACGTGCCTATGTCCCACACCTGATGCGCCGCCGGTTTGTTCGCTGGGACCCTGACCAGGCCGTTGACGACCGCGTCGCCGGCGACTCTGCGGATCAGGAATAGCGCCGCTCCGATCAGCACGAAGCACCAGCCTGTCGTTCGTAGCGTTCGCCGGCGCCGTCCGCGGGCGAGGTACACGGCCAGCGCGAACAGCAGGATCCCGAGCGCCGGCAGCACGATCGACAGGCCCTTGACAGCGTTGGCCACGTCCTGCGCAAACTTGAGCCACTTTGACCGCAAGATCACAAACTGGCCGCTGGCGGGCGGCAGCGTGACCCCGAGCTTCTGCTGGGCCACCGCCCGGACCTTCGCCCCAGTCGACCCCTGCAGCTTTGACTGCACCGCCGCGGCCTGACTGGAGAGACCGACCGTGGCCGCAAGCTGAGTGACGAGCGCGTGCAGGTTCAGGCTCACGACCCCTGACTGGGTCGAGGCGACCGGGCCGCCACCGGCCAACACCCGCAACAGCTCCTTATGCGCCGCGACGTTGGCCTGAACCCACGCGCTTTGAACCACCGGGGTGGCGAGCACCCGCGGGACGAGGTGACCGGCGAGCTGCTGCAAACCCGCCGCAGCCGGACCAGCCAACGGCTGCAGCGGCGCGGGCAGCACTTTTTGCAGATCGGCGGCAACGTTCACATTCGCAAACAGCTCATTCACCAAATAGGCGCTCAGCGCCGTCTGTACCTGCTTGTCCTCAAGGATCTTGCCGCTGGTCGAGGACCAGTTGGACGTGCTGAGCGCCTGCCGATTGACCCAGATCGCGAACGTCGCCGCGATCCCGATCACCGTCGCCAGAACAAGCAGCGCCGGAACCCAAAAGCGATGAACCCTCCCGGCAACCGGTTCAGCACCCGAACGCGGCGCCGCGCCGGTGCCGACCTCAGCCGGGGCGTCCGCCTCAGCCGGACTGCCAGCGCCGGCCGGGGCGCCCGCGTTAGCCGGACTGTCAGCGCCGACCGGAGCGCCAGCATCCCGGGGAGGGTCGGCGTCGGCCGCGTTGCTCGGCCCCGAGCCGGTCATCGCGAATCGTCGTGGTAGGTCATGCGATGTTCTCGGAGATGGTCTTGTGGAGGTTCGGTTGAGTGGAAATAGCAATCTGACGCTACGCCGCGGGTATCGATCCGTCATCGGCCAAAGTGGCTGATATCGCCGTGCGAACCCCTAACGCGGTCGACCGTGACCAGCTACGACCGGTGGCTGACCCTAGTCCTCGCCGATGCGGAGACAGATCCACAGGTCGATTGAGCGCACACCCGAGCGCGGTCGCCGGTGCCGACCGGCGCGACAATCGGCCATTTTGGCCGATGCCACATCGATCGGCCGGCTTTAGCGTTACCGTCAACGACCGACCCGCAGTCCGTCACTTCTTGCCGGGATTGCACCCAGGAGGCGAATCTGATGGTGACCATCGCAAGCAGTTACCCGTTTCTGAATATCTTGTGGACGATCCTGATCTTCATGGCGTTGGTGATCTGGATCTGGATGGTGATCCTGGCCCTGATCGACGTGTTCAGCCGTCCCGACCTCTCGGGCTGGGCCAAGGCCGGCTGGGTGGTGTTCATCATCGTGCTGCCTTTCATCGGCGTGCTCTGCTACCTGATCGCCTACAGCGATGGGATCGCCGAGCGGCGCGCCTAGCGCACCTTGGCCTCGCAGGCGGAATTCCACGGCCCAGAGTGAGGAAGCCGCACGCTCGGACCGGTTATCCCGAGTGTCACTCGTGCGCATCCCGCGGCGAGTGAAAGTGCTAGGCGATCGTTCAATCAATAAGGGAGCCGAACCATGCCTGCCGGCCCGATGAACAGCATCAGCCGAGGGAGATCACGTCACCGTGAGGGAGCGCGTTGACGCGGGTCGCTGCGGCGGTGCTGACCGCCGTTGCGGTTATCGCCCTCGTGGGTTGTGGGAGTAGCAGCAAGCCGGCGTACTGCTCGGCTCGCCCCAACCTCAATAACTCAATTGAGAATCTGCCGGCGTCACGTCGAGCAGCGGGATCAGCCGTCTGACGTCGCAGCTCGCGACGATCGAGAGTGACGCAACGTCACTGATCAGCGCCGCAAAGACCGACTTCCCCGCTCAGACCAGCGCTGTGAAGACGTCGGTTCACACGCTCAAGACCGCGTTCAAGGCGCTCCCGTCGAGTTCATCGACCAGCCAGATCGCCGCGATCGCGCTCGGCGCCCGCAGTGTCGTGAGCTCGGTCAAGAGCTTTGTCGATACGAGCAAGTCGAAGTGCAGCTGACGTTCAAGAAGGCGCTGTGGAACCCGAGATCGCGCGCGCAATCGGCAGTCAGAACCATGTCGGTTAGCGCAACCGGTTCGGTCCGGTGATCGACCACGTCGAGCCGGTCGCGGCCACGGTCCCTACGGATGCCTTGGGCGCGCGACCAGCTCACCGATCGTCACCAAGCGGCGCAGGCCGCGCCCAGGACGCCATCGCGAACGCGGCGACGCGCGGCGCGGCGCAATGGGGGAGCGGCTAGCTCGACGAGGTCGTGACTCGCCGCTGGCCAACCCCCATCGGGAGGGACCCAACCCGCCCGGCGCGCGCTTGCTCACAAGACGATCGATTACGGCAGTCCTCCGCAGTGCCAACGCTGAGCGGTCGCGCCGGGTGTCGAATGGCGGTCGTGAGCATCCGGCGTGTGGGGGCCGAGCTGATGGGAGTGCCAACGTTTCTTCGGCAGGAGCCCAGGATCACTGCTGTCCGTGATCGATTGGTCATCGCGGGGAACTACCTAGCTATGGGTCTTCAAGCTGCGATCTCATCCGCGAACCTGGGCGCGCGAGGCGGAAGCGACGCGTGGCCGGCACCTAAATTTAAGTGTCTCGGGGTTTAGCGGTTGCCCGGCGTCGGGCAGAGCACAGCTCGGATTCAGAGAGCTATGCGGATGGTCGGTCTGGCCCGTGTGTTCAGGCCAACGTCAGAAAGCTCCCCTAGACACCTGCGCTCGACCTGTCTCGGTCGGGGCGGTAAACACGCACTCGAGCTGGTAGGCGCTGCGGTGGGGAACGGCGATCGCCTCGAGACCTTGCATCCGTTCGCGGATTTCGTCCCGCTCCTGAAAGCTCTGGTGGTCGGCGGCTGAGCGCATCGTCGAGTAAGACACCACCTTGCTGCCATCGAGGCTGGCGTGAATACGCCCATCGACGAACCCGTCGGCGGTTCGCATCTGCTCGAGGAGTTCGCGCAGCGCATCGATCAACTCCCGCTGGCGTCCGGGAGGGATCTCCCACATGTCCATGATGACCGACTCCGGCTCGTTGGGCGACATCACAGCGCTTCCTCTCTGATCGGCTGGCGGGACGGTACGTGGATGAAAATCACATCACGACTCAAACTGACGCGCACAGACACAGGGTGACGCGCACAGACAAAGTGTTATCACTCATCGTCCCGCTCCTATGTCGTTCATTCGGTGCCGACGACGGCGACAGCCATCACATCGGTATGCGACCTGCCCGGGCTTTCCCCGACGATGCGGCCATGGCCGCCATAAACACTAGCCTACGCCCCCCAACCCCTCCCCGCATCGGCCAAAGAGGATGATCTGCACGGCCGCGTCACCCACGTCAACCCGGGCGCCAAGGCGCTTCCAGCCGGCACCACGGCACTCCTCTGGATGGCCCGGTCGGCTGGCTTGTGAATCCCCAGGAGTACCGCAGCGACGTCGAGCAAGCAGGAGCGGTCTCGGTTGTCGCAACAGCACCGCGCCAGTCGGTTGTCAGTTCAGTCCGGCGTGCTCCTTGGGCCGAAGGGACGATGTGTTCCGCCGGAGGAGCCTCCCAGGTATGAAGCCGGCTGTGAGGGGCCCCATCGTGGCTGCTGCGTGGGCGGTCTGTGGGCGTCGACCCGGGCGAGATCGGCCACGCGCTGGCCGCCCCCGTCGTCGTCTCCGTGTGACCTCCACGTCTGGGAGGTCACGTCAGGGTTCCCGGCGCTCATCGTCGTCACCACCAACGAGGACTGCGATGAGGAGCACACGCGGCCGGAGCAGCTGTTGCGCAAGTGCTTTCGCGACCGCCGGCCCGCGGACAGGTGAGCCACAAGGACCGATCATCAGCGAGCGCGGCGCTCACGGAGAGCGCGAGTACGACATCTACTCGCGCCGGCTCAATGACCACGGTGGTCATCGCGGAGCGGCCGCGTGGCATCGCCGTAAAGATTGAGGGCGCGGACGAGCGTGGTCCTGATCCAGCGCGTCCTCAGGGGCGGCTGTTGATGTCGCCGGCCGGGTTGGCTGGGACGGGCGCGTACGCCGGCGAGCCGTGACCGTTTCGCTTTCAGCGCGTTAGTCTTGGGGGAACGGGCGATCGCGAGGAGACCTCGGGAGGGTTTTGCGGAACGGCTACTTCTTGGCCTGCTCGAAGTATGGGTTGGTGCCGGAGGCGTGGTCGGTGACGTCGACGACGCGGTCGATCTCGGGCACGGCCTGGGTGATCGCCACTTCGATGCCCTGGCTGAGGGTGACCGTGGCCATGCCGCAGCCCTGGCATCCGCCGCCGAGGCGTAGGTAGGCGGTGGCGCCTTCGATGCCCGCAAGCTCGGCGTGTCCGCCGTGGCTGGCGATGCTTGGGTTGACGTCGCGGTCGAGCACGGCCGTGATGCGACGGGCGATCTGGGTGTCGAGGCCGGCGCCGGGCGTCGTGGGCGGACTCGACGGGCGGATGGCGGGACCGGCTCCCGGGCTCATTGGGAGGGTCGGAAGGGCGCGCGGTGGGGGCGCCGGCTTGTTCGGGTTGAGGACGACGAACCCGCCGCCCAGCCGGTTCTCGCTCCAGTCGACTGTGGCTCCGCGGAGCTTCGCGGCGCTGTCGTTGGCCACCACGATGGCGAGATCCCCCTCGTGTTGCACGGTGTCGCTGCCGCGGACCTTTGCCAGTGGCTCGAGCGACAGCGCGCAGACGTACTCGCCGTTGGCCTCGCCGGTGATCCGCACGGACAGCACGCGATCGCTCGGGTCGGGCGCGGCGTCGCGGAAGCCGCGTACACGCTCGAGGGCCGCTGCCGTGATGGCGAGGAGTGCCGGGGGTGGGTCGGCCACCGGTCTACGATAGCGCCGTGGAGCGCCTTCTCCTGATCCTGCCGTCGGCCACCTACCGGTCGCCGGACTTCCTGGCGGCGGCACGGGAGCTCGGGGTCGCGGTGACGGTGGCGTCCGAGCGCCGGGCGGCGATGTCGGCGGCGATGGGCGAACGGGCGCTGACCGTGCGGCTGTCGGACCCGGCAGTGGCGGCCGAGCAGATCGCCGAGCGTGCCCTGCAAACCCCGTTCGCCGCGGTCGTGGGCGTCGATGACCAGGGCGTGATGGCCGCCGCGCTGGGCGCCGAGCGCCTCGGGCTGCCTCACAACCCGCCGGGAGCCGTGGCCCGCACGCGCGACAAGGCGGCGATGCGGCGGGCGCTCGCGGAGGCGGGCGTCCCGCAACCGCGCTTCGCGCTGCTGCCGTTTGGAGCGGACGTCGCGGCCGTGGCGCGCGAGGTGGGTCTTCCCTGCGTCGTCAAGCCGCTGGGGCTGTCGGGCAGCCGGGGGGTGATCCGGGCCGATGATGCCGAGCAGGCGCGCTTGACCGCCGAGCGCGTCCGGGGGATTCTGGCTGTCGCTCGGGAGCCGCCCGGGGCGCCGCTGTTGCTGGAGAGCTACCTGCCCGGCGCGGAGGTGGCGGTCGAGGGGCTGTTGCGCGGGGGCTGTCTGGAGGTGCTGGCGGTGTTTGATAAGCCCGATCCGCTCGAGGGGCCGTACTTTGAGGAGACGCTGTATGTGACGCCGTCGCGGCTGCCGACCGCCGTCCTGGCCGAGGTCGAGGCGGTTACTACGCGGGCGGCGCGGGCGCTGGGACTGCGGGAGGGACCGATCCACGCCGAGCTGCGCGTGGACGGCGAGCGGGTCAGCGTGCTGGAGCTGGCGGCCCGGTCGATCGGCGGGCTGTGCTCGCGCGCGCTGCGGTTCGGCGCCGGCGTCAGCCTGGAGCAGGTGATCCTGCGCCACGCGCTGGGCCTCGGGCTCGACGATCTGGCGCGGGAGCCGGTGGCGGCCGGGGTGATGATGATCCCGATCCCCGGGGCTGGCGTCTTGCGCGCGGTCGAGGGGCAGCAGGAGGCCCGGGCGGTGGAGGGGATCGGCGGGCTGGAGATCACGATCGCCCGCGGCCGCCCCGTGGTGCCGCTGCCCGACGGCGACCGGTACCTGGGCTTCATGTTCGCGCGCGCGGCGAGCGCCGACGCGGTCGAGCGCTCGCTGCGCGCCGCGCACGCCCTGCTGCGGATCCGGATCGAGCCGCACGCGACCGAGCCGGTCCGCGCGCGCTAGCGTGGGTCACCCGTGCGCGTCCTGCTGATCTCGACCTACGAGCTGGGCCACCAGCCGTTGCACGTCGCCTCGCCGGCGGCCGCGCTGCGCCGCGCCGGGCACGAGGTCCGCTGCCTGGATCTGAGCGTACAGCCGTGGGACCCCGGCGGCGCTGGAGTGGACGCAGGCGGTCGGCTTCTCGGTGCCGATGCACACCGCCATGCGCCTGGCGCTCAGCGCCGGCCGGCGAGTACGCCGCGAGCACCCCGGGCTGCCGATCTGCTTCTACGGGCTCTACGCCACGGTCAGCCGCGAGCTGGTAGAGCGGGAGCTCGCCGCGCGCGCGATCGCCGGCGAGTACGAGCCGGCGCTCACGGCCTGGGTGAACGAGCTGGCGGCCCCGCGCCCGCCAGCCGCGGCCGCCGAGCGGCCGATCATCCACCTGCAGCGCGGCAGCTTCGACCCGCCGGCGCGCGAGCTGCTGCCCGGACTCGAGCGCTACGCCCGCCTGGCGGTGGGCGGGGAGGAGCGGCTGGTCGGGTACGTCGAGGCCAGTCATGGGTGCGTGCATCGCTGCCGGCATTGCCCGGTCCCCGCCGTCTACGACGGGCGCATCCGCGTCGTGCAGGCGCAGACCGTGCTGCGCGACGTCGAGCGCCTTGCGGGCATGGGCGCGCGCCACATCACGTTCGGCGACCCCGACTTCCTCAACGGCTGGCGCCACTCTCTGGCGCTCGTGCGCACGCTCCACGAGCGGCTCCCGGAGCTGACCTTCGACTGCACGACGAAGGTCGAGCACGTGCTCGAGCACGCCGGGGTGTGGGAGGAGATGGCCGCCTCGGGCTGCCTGTTCGTCGTCTGCGCGCTGGAGAGCGTCAACGACGAGATCCTCGCCCGCCTCGACAAGGGCCACACCACCGCCGAGGCGGTGCAGGCCCTCGAACTGCTGCGCGAGCACGGAATCGAGACCCGGCCCTCATTTATGCCCTTCACTCCGTGGACGACCCCGCGTGACGTGCTGGAGATCGTCGACTTCGTCGTTGCGCAGGACCTGGTGGCCAACGTCGACCCGGTGCAGTACACGATCCGGCTACTCGTGCCCGAGGGCTCGCTGCTGCTGGAGCGCAAGGACCTGCGCGAGCACCTCGGCCCCTACGAAGCCGAACGCCTCAGCTACCCGTGGCGCTCAGCGGACCCAGCAGCCGACCTGCTGCAGGGCCGCCTCAGCGCACTGGTCCAGCAGAGCGCCGCCGGGCACGAAGCGCCGGGCCTGACGTTCGCGCGCATCCGCCGGGCGGTGCGCGAGGCCAACGGCGAGCCGGCCGGCCCCGAGCCGGAGGCCATCCCGATGGGATCGACCGAGGGGAGGCCACGGCTCACCGAGCCGTGGTTCTGCTGAGCGGAGCCCACCGAGGACCAGTTCGGTCCTCTCACAGCGTGATGACATGATCCGGCGGCTCCCCAGCCAGCGCCGCCTAGAGGTCGGGGAAGCAACCCACCCGCACGCCCGCGACCCTTCCCGTCGACAGCGCTGGCGCGTTCACGTCATGCTCCCTGACCGACCCATGAGCGATCTCACCGCCGCCTACGACGTGCTCGCACGTGGCTGGACGCACGAGGGGCTCGCCGGTCGCTACCGCGACGCCAAGCGACGCGGCGAGCAACTGCCCGAATGCGATCAGGACTATCTGATTCGCCGGCCGATCGCCATGCTTCTCGAGCGCCGTTCCCGCATGCGCCAGCCTCAGCGTCGGGATTCACGTGATCCACTTACTGCTGGTAACCCGGAGCCCTCGCGCTCAGGGACCGGTTGCACCGCAACGCGGAGAACAACAGCGCAGTAGCGCTCTACGGCTGTCATTAGGCCCTCGAGCTCGACGGCCAGGCACACGACTACAGCGCAGACGAATGGCTGCCGGCCGTCTACGACATCGCCGATCCGCTCCTCACGGCGGCGCGCCTGACCCGCGAGCCGCCGGCGCTCGTCGAGCAGGCCCAGGAGGCAGTTCGGTGGCTATCGCGCGCGATGGTGGACCTCGACGAAGATTCCCCCGACGCCGCGGCGGCCCTCGTGAACGGACTCGGGCGCATGCTCGCGCTGCACGTCTTCGCTGGCGTCGCACGCAAGCCCACAGACGAACTCAGCGCGCAGCCTGTCTCCGCTTCTGAGCAGGTCCAGGGGCCCCGGGTGTCAACCGGGGCCCGGTGTGCTCGCTTTGGTCGGTGGTGCTGCCCTGCCGTCGAACCGCCGGCGGCGGCCGCGCGGCCGGATGCGGCCCCAAGCTCGTGCCGACCCCACGGCGCTCCAGCGAGTGCTCGTGGGCTAATCCGATCGTACGCCGCGGCTATCGGCCGACCAGAGATGTGACGATCGGATCGTCGCACCAACTCGATCGTCCGCGAAGTGGCAGCCGGCGGTGAATGCGATCGTCGGCGAGATGCGCGCTTCCCGCGCGTTGCAGGGCGTGTGTGGTCGTCCGCAACGTGCTCGTCGGCGAGGAAGACCGGGGTCTGCCGCGACGGGCGCGAAGATCCGTTGACCGCCCAGCGCGTAACCCGCAGGTGGGTTGCTCGCGGGCGGGACGCTGCTCCCTTACGCCTGTACCCGTCACGCCGGTGTCGCGCCCGCTTCGCACCGCGATCGGCAACGCGGTCCACGGCGAGCGCGCGACCACAATCGTCGTGAAGCATTCGTGCCGCAGCTCGTTCCCGCGGCGACTCCTTTCATGCGAAGGGGCGGCGGCCGGGTGGCCGTACCGGCCGCTGCCTTAGGTCCTTTGCGAGAGCCAGGCCGGTCGCCTGCCGCTTCGAACAGGTCGTTAGCAATAAGTGTGCGAGCGTCCGCCGTCCTGCCGGTTGGCGAACGGATGGGCTCGCGCCGGGTCCCGCATTCGTGCGGCGCGGGTGCCGCGGCATGCCCACGTGAGCCCGACCGGCCACCCGGAGGAGTGCCGTTTGCCGAGCCGGAAGCGCCTTGGGGTCCGGGTTGCGGTGGGTGGCGCGGCCGCGCAGGTGATCCTGTTGGCGGATGCAGGGTGGGGTTTGGGTGATCTCATCCTTTTTGGCTGGTGCACTGCCTCGGTCGGCGGCATAGCCTGATGCCATGGAACTCAGCAAGAGGGTGGACACATCAACGCGTCGCAGGGGTCGCGCCGCGATCCGCACCGCGGTCGCGACGGTAGCCGCCGGCACGCTGATCGCGCTCGCCGGTTGCGGCAGCAGCAGCAAGCCGGCGTACTGCACTGATCGCAGCAACCTGGAGAACTCGGTCAAGAATCTGCCGAGCGTCACCTCCAGCAGCGGCGTCAGCGGCCTGAAGTCACAGATCAACACGATCGTGAGCGATGCGAACTCGGTTGTCAGCTCGGCGAAGAGCGACTTCCCGAGTCAGACCAGCGCCGTCAAGACGTCGGTCGACGCGCTCCAGAGCGCCGTTAAGGCGCTCCCATCGAGCCCTTCAGCCAGTCAGATCGCCGCGATCGGACTCGACGCCAAAAACGTTGTGAGCTCGGTCAAGAGCTTCACGGACGCCAGCAAGTCGAAGTGCAGCTGACCCGTCAGCCCGCCACGGCGGGTCGGAGGTTTGCTGGCTTTGCCGACATCCTTGCTCTGGCGTCGGCGCTGCTCGACCGTCGGTCGCGCTCGGCGGGACACGAGCGCGAGCAGGACCGCGGAAGCAGTCCGATGACGAAGACCTTGACCAGCTGTAACGTGTGCCTTGAGGCTTTCGGTGCTGGAGCCGTCCAGCGAGAAATGGTCAAGAGGCCGATCGTGATGCCGAGCCTTCCGGCACGCGGCTGCTCGGTCCGCTTCCTGGGCCGAGGGGTGTGACGTGGCGGGAGTGAAACGGCCGCGGACGATCGAGCGCCGTATGAACCGGTTCCTACGCGAGCCGATTTCGGTCCGCAACGCCGCGAGCGTGATCGTGACGGCGACGTTCATCGTCGTGGTCACCGGCGGGATCGCGATCAGGGCGATCGACCATCGCGAGTACTCGAGCATCTGGGAGGGCATGTGGTGGTCCCTGCAGACGGTCACGACAGTCGGGTACGGAGACGTGACGCCCAAAGACGCGGCCGGCAAGATCGTCGGCGCGGTCGTGATGCTCGAGGGGATAGCGTTCCTCGCGATCGTCACTGCAGCGATCACCTCGACGTTCGTGACACGCGCGCAGCGCGAGCAGAAGTCCGGAGAGCCGGCCGAGGAAACCGTCGCGGAAGCACCAGACGATCAGCAGCTCGAACAGATCGCCGCGCGGCTCGAGCGAGTCGAGTCGCTACTCCTCGAGCTCACGAGACGGTGAATTCCATCGCCGCCGGGCTCAAATCCGCGAGCACCCCGAGCCGTCACCGGCTTCGGCCCACGCCTCGCGCGCGTGCGCATCCTCATCCAAAAAGGATGATTCCCAAACGCGTGGCCTTCCGCGATATTGGTATCCATGGCCCGAGCGGCGAAAACCGTTCGAGCTGCACCGGGAAGGGCTTCACGTGCGCGCCGGCTCAGACGTGAGTGCTAACCCCGGCGATCCGAGCTTGCCGACGTCGGCGGGAGCCAGCGACCTCGCGAAGGAGGGAGTGCCGGCGGCGGATGAAACCTCGCCGGATAGCGCCGCGGCGGGCTCGAGACAGCGCATCGGGCGCACGCTGTCAGAAGGGTGGCATCTTGCGGTGGTTGCCAATCGCGATCCCGAGCATGTCGCCGAGCGGATCGCGCTGAACAGCACGCACAGCCTCGGCGAGCCATCTCTGGAGTGGGCGCAACGCGTCCTTAAGGAGCGTGGGGGTGTCCCGCGGGCGGTTATCGCCGAGCAGTTGCGGACGGATAGCGCGAAGGTCGCCGCGATCGACGGAGCGATTGCCGCGACGCCGTCCCTCATCGCGCTGGTCCCGGCTATCTTCTCTACCTCCGCCAGGAGGCGCGAATGGTGCTGCGCACCGCGGCGCACCACACGGGAGCTCGAAGCCGCCGCCGAGATGCTGGCGCTGCGCGGTGTGCACCCGACGGTCGACGCGGCCCGCTCGGCCCTGCTCGCGGTGCGGGACAAACCACTGCCCGAGAAGCCGACCGCGCGCCGCCCATGGCGTACATGGGTCCGCAGCATCTACTTGCTGCTGATCTACGGCGGGTTTCTCTCCGCCCCCGACGACAAGCGCAAGGAGGCGGCCCACCCATGGGTGAAGACCGCGATCGGGGGCCTGTTCGGACTGACGATCTGGGTGATCACGTGGGTGTTCCCGCTTAGCTTCATGATCGCGTTGAGCTGGGGCTGTGATTCCAACGCGCGAAGCCTCGGGCGGCGAGCTCAGACGAAACCCACCGCAACCACGGGATAGGAAAAAGCTCGCCTCAGGAGACGAAACGGCGACCGGCCCGAGCGACGCGCTCGACCAGCCGCTAGCCGACTTCGCCGAGCTCTACGCCGACGAGAACGACGCGCCTACGCCGCGGAGACGACCGCGGCCAGCGACGAATCCTGCACTTTGACTTCACAAGTCATGGCGGCTCAAGAACATCCAGAGGTCTGGAGCAGCGCCATTATGCGGTCCCGTATGCCGCGACGATTCCGAGGTGGGCATCCTCCAGCCAGCGTCAGGCCGCCGGAACGCTCCCGTGTTGCGACACGGTCACTTGGTCAGCTCGTGCCACCAGTCGGGGTCGGGGCGAAATGGTGCGGCCGGCAGGCCGGTGGCGTCGGTGTCGTATCGGTAGACGAGCCCGGCGGCGGGGTCGGCGCGGCGCTGCTCGTCGGTCCAGCCCTCGGTCGCCGTCGTGACGAAGAGGCGGTTCAGGCCGGGTCCGCCGAACGCGCAGCATGTGCATTCCCGGGCCGGGATGGGGTACGCCTTGCGCAGCGAGCCGTCGGGGGCGTAGCGGTTGACCCGGCCACCGCCGTAGATCGCCACCCATAGGTCCCCGGCTGCGTCGACCGTCATCCCGTCGGGTGCCCCGACGTCCTCGGGCACGGTGACGAGGATCCGGCCATCGGAGATGGTGCCGTGGTCGGGGTCGAACGCGAACGCGTGGATCACCCGCGGGCCGCTGTCCACCAGGTACATCGTCCCGCTGTCGCGGCTCCAGCCGATTCCGTTGGAGATCGTGAGATCACTGAGCACCTTCTCGGTGTGGCCGGTCCGGTCCAGCCGGTAGAGCGCGCCGCCTCCCTCGTGGTGGTCGTCGGCCAGTGTCCCGCCCCAGAACCGGCCCTGCGGGTCGCAGGCGCCGTCGTTCATCCGGGTCCCGGCGGGGGAAAGCTCGGCGATGGTCCGGTGGGTGCCGTCGGGCGCCAGGTAGACGAATCCTCGCCCGGCGCCGAGCAGCCAGCCGCCGTCGCCCTCGACGGGCGCGATCATCCCGACGGTCCAAGGCAGCTGGTATTCACGGACGTAGGCCAGCGAACCGTCGTCGGCGATCCGGGCGCGAGCGACGCGCCCGGCCAGGATGTCGACGCCCAGCATCTCGCCGCGACGGGCGTCCCAGCGAACGCCCTCACCGAGTTGGGTCTGCTTGGTGGAGCAGGCGACGGCGCCGGTTTCCTGCTCATGTTCCCTGGTTGCCATCATCAACCTCCGAAGTCGACGACGACCTTGATGTCGTCGGGGCTGCGCTTGAGCGCTTCGGCGATGTTCTGGGGGGGCACGCGACGCGAGATCAGCCGTCCCAGCCATGCGTGGTCGGCGGCGGCGAGCGCCTCGGCCGCGCGGTAGAAGTGCCGGCGGTTGGCGTTGACCGAGCCGACGACCACGTTGTTGGCCAGGACCAGCGCCTTGGCCACATCGGCGGGTAAGAGCCCGCTGGCCTGCCCGCCGCTGCCCACGCCGGTGAGGCAGACGACCCCGCCGGCGCCGACGTGGCGGATCGAGTCGATGATCACCGAGCCGACGCCGGTGCACTCGATGATGACATCGGGGTCAAAGCCGATGTCGGCGATCGCGCCGGAGTGGTAGGTGGCCCCGACGTCGTGCACGAGTTCGGGCTTGGCGCCCTCGGTGACGCGGTCGAGGACGTGGACGTCGAGATCGTGCTGGACGGCGATCATGGCGGCGAGCATGCCGATTGGGCCGGCACCGGTGATCAGCACCTGATGCGGCACCCAGAACGCCCGCGCTCGCATGACCGAGACCAGCTCCCAGGCCTTCGCCACCACGGTGGTCGGCTCGAGCAGCACTGCCTGGAGGCCGAGTGAAGGGTCCATCTTGGTGTAGAAGCCCGGCTCGATGCGCCATCGCTCGGACATGAACCCGTCGATCTGTTTGATGCCCCGCTCGGTGTACTGGCCGTTGCGGCACATGTCCCACTCCCCGACGGCGCAGTTGGGGCATGGCACGGGGTCGGGTCGGCGAACGATCCCGACGATCAAATCACCCTTCTGCAGGTTGCCCGCGTTGGGGCCGGGGTCGAGGACCCGCCCAGCGACTCGTGCCCGAGGATCAGTCGCTCCCGCCCGGGGGGCGCCCAGCCGTACGCGCCCGAGGTGATCTCCTCGTCCGTTCCGCAGATGCCCACGGCGACCGCCTCGACCAGGATCGATCCGGTGCTCTCGTCCGGTTCGGGGACCTCCTCGAAGCGAACGGACCCCGCAACTCCCGGCTGAACTGTGACGGCCTTCATGATTCCTCCTCAAATAGCCTGCTTCGTTGCTCGGTAGGCGCGATCGCCGGAATCACCGAGAGTTGACCGCTCGGTCGCGGGAGAGCGGGGACTGCCCCTCGTCCGGCAGCGCTTTCTGCGGGACGGTCGGCCCGCAGCCGTGCGCATGACGGGCAGAGCTCGCGGTCCAGGAGGGCCGCCATGTGATCGGGCAGGCGATTGCGGATGAACTGCCGGTGCGCGGGCGTCTGCGTGGGCGCTCCGCACTCGCTGCAGGTCAGCAGCGGCTGTTCGCACACGACGGTTCCGGTGATGATCGTGCGCCGCATGAGGTCCGGCGTGTCGCCGCCGAGCGTGCCGCCGGTGAACAGGCCGACCTCGTCCTCGATCCGGATGGCGCCGGTCGGGCATACCTGGCTGCAGGCGCCGCAGCCGATGCACAGCTCGGCCGGGCGGGTGAAGTCGAAGTAGGCAAGCCGGCCGGCGTCGGTGTCGGACATGCGCAGCGCGTCGACGCCCATCTCGCTGCAGGCCGCCATGCACAGACCGCAGCCGATGCAGACGTCGCAGCGTAGGCAGCGGCGCGCCTCGTCGTGCGCCATCGCGTCGGTCAGGCCCTCCTCGATCTCGACGTAGTTGCCCAGGCCGAGGACCTCTTCGACGGTCCTCTCGGGCATCACGGCCCGAGGTAGATGCGTGCGCTCATCCGCCGTGACCTGCAGGGGAACGACGTCGGCCCGGCGCACCGGCGTGCCGGTGGCAGGGTCCATGGCCGTCCCGCGCAACCAGGCATCGATCGCGCTGGCGGCGATCTTCCCGGAGCGGATGGCCTCCACGACCGTCCGCGGGCCGTGCTCGACGTCGCCCCCGGCGTAGACGCCCGGCACCTTGGTCATCAGGCTCTTGGGGTCGGTGAGGATGAAGCCGTGGGTGGTCTCGACCCCGCTGCCGTCGAGGATCGTCAGGTCGGTGCCCTGACCGGTGGCGAGGATCACATGGTCGCCCTCGAGCGTCAGCAGCCGGGCAGCGTCGAACTTCGGATCGAACTTTCCGGTCTCGTCGTGAACCTGCTCGCAGAACTGGAACGTGGTCTCGCCGTCCTGCCCGATGCTGACGGGGCCCCAGCCCGGGTGCAGCTGCACGCCTTCCCCGACGGCATTCTCGATCTCGTGGGGGCTGGCCGGCATCTCGCGGCGGTTCTCCAACGAGACCATGTCGACGTGGGTTGCGCCTTGGCGCAACGCCGTCAGGGCGACGTCGATCGCGACGTTGCCGCCGCCGATGACGATCACCCGCGGACCGACGCGGACCGGCTCGCCGGTGCGCACGTCCCGCAGGAAATCGATGCCGCCGAGCACGAAGGACTGATGGACACCTTCGATCGGGATCAGGCGCGAGCGCTGGGTGCCGAGGCCGAGGAACACGGCGTCGTAGTTCTTGCGGAACGCATCGAGGCTGCCGACCTCGGCGCTGGTGCGGATCGTGATTCCCAGCGTCCGGATCTGGTCGAGCTCCTGGTCGAGCAGGTCGGGCGGCAGGCGGTAGGCCGGTATGCCGTAGCGCAGCATGCCGCCGGCCTTCTCCTGCTCCTCGAGGATCTCGACCTCGTGACCGAACGTGCGCAGGTAGTAGGCCGCGGTGAGACCGGCTGGACCGGAGCCGACGATCCCGACCCGCTTGCCGCTGTCCGGCGCGATCTCGGGTTTCGGGTAGCCCCCGTCGGCGAGGCAGTGCTCGGCCGCCTTGGCCTTCATCGGCCGGATGAACACGGCGCCGTTGCTGCCGCCGCGAACGCACGCCGATTCGCACGGCGCCGGGCAGACCAGGCCACAGGTCAGCGGCAGCGGGTTATCGCGCCTCATGACCTCGATCGCCGCTCGATAGTCGCCGTGACCGATGTGAGCGATGAAGCTTGGGATGTCGATGTTGGCCGGACACGTGCCGTGACACGGCGCGGCCTGGTGCTCGAAGCACAGCCCCTCCGGGCAGGACTCCCGCCGGGCGTGACTCTCCCACTGCTCGCGGTAGTGGCGCAGCGAGCTGCCCAGCGGCCAGGCGGCCGCCAGCCCCTGCGCGCCCAGCTCGAGCGCGACTTCGTCGAGCGCGCGGAGATGGGCGGCGTCACCGCGGCCGAGCGTCAGCTCGGCCACCAGGCGCCCGGCGCGGGCGAGCAGGGGGCGCACCGGATCGCCTTCGGGGTTGTCGGCGAGCTGCCAGTGCCGGTACAGCGCGCGGCGCGTCTGGCGCAGAAGGCACGCGCCCTCGGCCATCACCATCAGCGTGGACGGCACGGGTACGACGCCGGCGGAGGCGAGCGACAGCGGTCGGCACGACACGTCGGCCGCCGACAGCGGTAGGAAGCCGCCCAAGCCGTCGTCGAAGACGAGCACCGGGTCCTCGCCCTGCACCTCAACGCCACCATCCCAGCCGTCGATCTGCGCCCGCAGGCTTTGCGAATGGGCGAGCTCGACCAGTCCGCGCTGCTTGATGCCGCGCCGCAGCGTCAGCAACGACGAATCGAGGCCCGACGCGCCGGCGAACAGCAGCGCGATCCGACACCAGGTCTCAGGCGTGTGAACCAGTCGTGAGGCGTCGGCGGGCGGCCGGTCCGCCCACGGACTGGGGTGGCTGTCGCGCTGCACCTCCAGCTGCATGCGGGGCGTGGTGACGTGGGCGAGCGAACGGATCGCGTCGACAGCGTTCAGGAGCGCGGCTTCGTGACCGTTCAGCTCGGCCGGGAGGCGCAGCTGAACCTCGCGGCTGTCGCGCAGGCCGGCGGCGATCAGCACCCCCTCGACGAGCAGCCGCGGAGCGCCATCGAGAACCGCAGCCGTGCCACGGGCACGCACGTCGAGACCGGTGGCATCGATCACCAGCACCGAAGGGCCGACGCCGCGCAGAAACCGGCGCCAGGCCAGATAGATCGGCTCGCCCGCACCGCTGCTCTCAGCCAGGCCCGACTCCTGCACGTGCTGCAACCGCTGCAACGGCGCCAGCTCCCTGGCCTGGGCGAGGCCCGGCAACGCGCCACCGAGCGTGGCCGCCGGCGGCATAGGACCGACGACGGCGGCGGCGCCCTCGTCAAGCCAACTCGGCAACGTCCCCGGCGCGCTCATGCCGAGGCGTCATCGCCGCCTGAGGATTCGGCGAGCATCTGGCGGGCGTAGCGCTCGCGGCGCGGGTCCGGCACCTCGTTGGCCTCGCCGAAGGACAGGCAGCCGGTCACGCACTTGGTGACGCAGGCTGGCTGCAGCCCCACATCGATCCGGTCCATGCAGTAATCGCACTTGACCACCTTGTTCGTGGCCGGGTCCCACTGCGGAGTGCCCCACGGACAGGCCGCGATACAGCTCTTGCAGCCGATGCAGAGGCTCTCCTCGACAAACACGATGCCGTCCTTCTCCCGCTTCTGCATCGCGCCGGTCGGACACGCCCGCACGCACCACGGGTCCTCGCAGTGAAAGCACGGCATGAACACAAAATGCGACCGAGGCAGTCCGTCGACCTCGACCGGATCCAGCGCGATAATCCGGCACGGATCGGGACCGGGACCCAGCTGCTTGTTGGTCTTGCAATGGACTTCGCAGGCCAGGCAGCCGATGCAGTTGGCCTCGTCGTGGCGAAGCTCGTACTTGCTCATCCTGCAACTCCTTCCGGTATCCGGGGCGTCACCCGCACGACCGTCTCGGTCAGCGCAGCGCCACCGCCGGCGGGATCGAAGTCATTGAGCTTGCCGTGCTGGAGGCGCTGGTCGGCGACGCCGAGGCCGAGCGCGCGCGTGGCGAGCGGCACCGTGGCGCCGTAGCCGTGCAACATGAACACCGCGTCGGGATGGATCCACCGCGTGACCTTCGCCGGCAGGCAGCCGCTATAGCGGCCACCCCCGTTGACCTCCACCTCGTCGCCGTCGGCGATCCCGAGCGCCGCGGCACGCTCGGGGTGGATCCACAGCACCTGTTTGGGCGCTCGCTCGTTCAGCAGCGGATTGTTGAGCGACTGACCCTGCGCGAGCGTCGCCGTCTTCGCGAACAGCAGCGTGAACTGATCGCCGGTCGGCGCCGCCTTGGGGACATACGCCGGCAGGCTCTCAAGCCCGGCCTGCTTGAGGACCTCGCTCTCGATCTCGATCTTCCCCGACGGCGTCGGGAACGTGAGCTCGTCGCGGGGGATCAGCTTCGGCGCCGCCGCCAAGCCGACGATGCCGGTCTCGCGCATCTCCGAGACAGTGACTTCGGTGCCGTCGAGCTGGTAGTTCCACAGCTCCTCGATGGTCTCGAAGTCGAGCGCCTGCTTGATCCCCATCCGGTGCAGGATCTCGCGGAAGATCCACCAGGCCGGACGGCTGTCAAAGCGCGGCGCGATCGCCTGGTCGCGCATCGCGAACACCGGCACCGGGCCATTCATCTGGCACAGGATGTTCGCGCGCTCCAGGTAGGTCGACTCCGGGAGGATCACGTCGGCGAACCAGCCCATCTCCGAGTAGCGCACGTCAATCGAGACGAGCAGCTTCAACTTCTCGATCGCACGCTGCCCCGCCTCGGGATCGGGCAGTCCGGTGAACGGGTCGTGGCGATAGGCGAAGTACGCGCCGATCCCGTACGGCTGCTCCGTCTCCATCGCGGCGAACGCCCGGTGCACCACGCCGGTGGCCGGATCCCACTGCGGCCGCTCGCCGCCGGCTCCATCCACGCGCGGCTCGGTGACCTCCGGCACCCGGTCGGCCAGATGGTTCAAGCCCTTGCGGCCGTAATGCTCGGGCGCCTTCGCGAGCACGCATCCGCCCGGAACCTCGATGTTGCCCATCAGCGCGTTCAGGATCAGCGCCGAGCGGCTCACGTAGAACGACTGCTTGTGACGAGCCGACATCCACCCCGGATGGAAGATCACGTGCGGTGCATCGGCGACGATCTCGGTCACGAACGCGCGAAGCTCGCCGGCGGAAACGCCGGTGTGCGGCTCCTGCCACTCGGGCGTCGTGTCCTTGACCGCCTCCCGCAGAGAGTCCATGCCGGACACGAAGCGGGCAACGAAGTCCTGGTCATAAGCCTCCCGCTCCAGGACCTCATGGATGATCGCAAGGTTCAGCGCATAGTCGCTCTTCGGTCGCACCTGCCAGTAGCGGGTGGCCTTGCACGCCGTGATCGTGGCGCGCGGATCGATGTAGGTGCAACGCATCCCCCTCGACACCGCGGCCATGAACACCTTGGCCTCCTTGACCATCAGCGACTCGACGACATTGCGGCCGTAGAGCACGAGATGCTTGCAATGCTGGTAGTCGAATATGAGCCCGGCGACGCCGAAGCCGTACAGCGAACGCATGGCGTTATGCACATTGCCAGCGCAGGCGGCATCGTGATTGAAGTAGTTCGGCGAGCCGAGCGCCTTGACGAACGTCTGGGTCAGGTCGACAAAGGGGCCCCCGCGATCGGAAAGCGCGATCCCCCGGGCGCCGAAGGCATCGATCGTCTCCCCCAGCTTCTCGGCGACGTAGTCCAGCGCCTCGTCCCAGGACACCCGCCGCCACTGGCCGCCACCACGCTCGCCGGCCCGGATCAGCGGCGTCTGCGGCCGCTCGTCGTCAGACTCGAGAAACAGACCCGCCGCGCCCTTCGCGCACAGGCTGGCGCCGAGCACCGGGTCGTGCGTATTGCCCTGGAGCCAGGTCACCCGCCCGTCCTCGACCGTCACCTCCATCGAGCAACGCACCGCGCACATGCCGCACATGCTGTGGACCGTCCGTCGGCCCGGGGCTCCAACACCGCTGACGTTGGGTGCCGCGGGAGAGCTCATCGCAGCTCATCAACCTTGATATCGGCCATGTCTTGCCTCCGATCTGCGGCCCGAGAACCCGCAGCAACCAATTCCGGCATCTATCGCCACGAGCGCTGTCGCCGACCCCGGGTATCTGTGTAACCCAGAAGACTCGCATGCGCGCCCGCCGCCCCGCATCGGCCGAAAAGGATGATCTGCCCCGCGTGATACCCACCTCGACCCACGCGGGCCGGCGCTTCGGGCGCGGCAAGCGGCGCTCGTATCGAAGCCGAGCGCGTGCCCGGTCGGGCTCATGCCGGAATGCCCGCGCGTCGATCAGGCATCAAGACCGAGACCCGCGCCCAGGTGCGCGATCGCGTTCGCAACGGGTTGGCTACAAACGAATCATCCCCTTTGGCCGATGCAACTCGCCGGTGCCGCCTGCGACTCTCCCCGGGTGTGGATGAGCTGCTGGGTTTCGGCTTGGCAGATTCAGCCCGTCAAATCGCCATCGACAGGTGGAGCGTTGAGGCGGCGCTGCTGTCGTCGCTTCGCGCGCCGCGTGGTCGGGTTACTCGGCCGCCGAGTGGGGCTCCGAATCGGTTTCAGCGGCGAACGATTCTCGGCTGGTGAACCACCAGTGGACTCTCAACCCTCTCCCGTGAGGCCCGGCACACCGCGTGGCATGCGAGGCAGCGCATGTCGCGCCAGGAAACCTCCGCCGAGAAGGACGAGCGGTGAATTCCGGGCTTGCGATTGTCGGTCTTACGTTGCTGCTCGTGGCGGCAGTGTCGCGGCGTCTGTCGAGCACGCCGGTCACGCCGGCGATGGTGGTGACCGCGATCGGCGTGCTCGTCGGGCCGCTGGTGCTTGATGACCTTTCTGTGCGTCCCACGAGTTCGACTGTGCGGACTTTGGCCGAGGCGACGCTCGCGGTGGTGCTGTTCTCGGATTCCTCGCGGGTGGATCTGCGGGCGCTGCGGCGCGAGGCTTCGATGCCGGTACGTCTGCTTGGCGTGGGTCTGCCGCTGACGGTCGTGCTCGGAGGGCTGGTCGCGGTGCTTCTGTTTGGGTCGTTCTCGCTCAGCGAGGCGTTGATCCTTGGGGTGATCCTCGCGCCGACCGACGCCGGGCTTGGCAGCGCGGTCGTCACGGACGCGAGACTTCCGCAGGTTGTGCGTCAGTCGCTCAACGTCGAGAGCGGCCTCAACGACGGGATCTGCGTTCCCCTGTTGTTGATCGCGCTGGCGACCGTCTCCGGCGCCGGCGGCGAGTCCCATCCGCTGCGCGTGGTGGTCGAGGAGATCGGCTACGGACTGCTCGGCGGCGTCGCGGCGGGCGTCCTCGCCGCGGTGGTCGTGAACGTGGCCGAAGGACGGCATCTGATTGACGATGCCTGGCGGCAGATCATCCCGGTGGCCGCCGCGGTGCTCGCGTACGGGATCGCGGTCGACCTGGGGGTTCGGGGTTCATCGCCGCGTTCGTCGCCGGATCGCTGTTCGGCCTGATCGCCCGCGAGAACCTTGCATCGATGATGCGTTTCACCGAGGAGACCGGGGCGGCGCTCGACACCGTCACGTTCCTGGTCTTCGGTGCCGTGCTGCTCGGCCCGGTGCTCGAGCACGTGAGCTGGCAGATCGCGCTGTATGCCGTGCTCAGCTTGACGATCGTGCGGATGCTGCCGGTGGCAATCTCGCTTTGGGGCACCCACGCGCTGGGGCCGACGGTGGCGTTCATGGGCTGGTTCGGCCCACGCGGGCTCGCATCGATCGTGTTCGCGGTGATGGTCGAGGATGCTCATCTCGCTCACGCCCCAACCATCGTCGCGGCCACCTACCTGACCGTCGGCCTCTCGGTGCTCGTGCACGGGCTCTCGGCGGCGCCGCTGGTGAGCCGTTACGCCAACTGGTACCAAACCGCCGCGGACAAGCACCCCCCTGCGATGGAGAGCAAACCGATGCACGAGCACCGAACCCGCGGGCCCGCCACGCTGCCGAGCAGCTGACCGTCGAACGCCGTCCGCGTCGGCGGTGCTACCGCAGTTCGTTGCCACACCAGCCGCCCGCTCGCAACGCCGTCGCCTCAGGGCCTCAAGCTCAAATCCGCATCAGCGTCTCGATTCCAATCATCCGATTTGGATGATTGGAATCCCCGGCTTGTTCGGCGATCATCCTTCACGACGAGTTCACAACTCATGCCGGTTCAAGGACACCCAGATCTCTCGAATCACGACTTGCCGCGGGCCAGGCAACTATTGATGCTCGAGTTCGGGTCGCGGACCGAGTTCGATGATCCGAAGCTCCAGTACCGTAGGTTGTTCTCCGAGCTTCTGGGCACGTTCATGCTCGTGCTGGTCGCCGCCGGCGGCGGGATCCTTCACGCCAAGGGCCAGATCAGCCTCGCGGCCGCGGTGGTCGCGCCGGGTTTGATGGTGCTGGCGATCATCCTGTTCATGGGCGCGGTCTCTGGCGCGCACCTCAACCCAGCGGTGTCGCTGGCGTTCGCGGTGCGTGGTGACTTCCGCTGGAGGCGGGTGCCGGGGTACATCATCGTCCAGCTTGCTCGGCGCGACGCTGGCGTGCCTGTTCCTACTCGCCGTGTTCGGCAACGTCGAGCATCTCGGCGCGACGCTGCCCGGACCCGGTTACCACAACTGGCAGGCGTTCCTGATGGAGATCGCGCTGACCGCCGGACTGCTCAGCGTGATCCTCGGCACCGCCTCGGCGGCGCAGAATGTCGGCGCGATCGGCGCGCTCGGCGTCGGCGGCTATATCGCCCTGGCCGGTCTGTGGGCGGCGCCGGTGAGCGGCACCTCGATGAACCCGGCGCGGTCGTTCGGCCCGGCGCTGGTCAGCGGCGACTGGACCGCCTACTGGGTGTACGTCGCCGGGCCGCTGATCGGCGCGGCGATCGCCGTCGGCTGCGCGATCATCCTGCGCGGCCGTGGCGGTGACCCGATCTCCCACGCCGCTGGGTCCGGTGTGCTGACCCCGGGCCGCTTGCCGGAGAAAAACAAGCTCTCGCGGCAGATCGACGACGGCAAGGTCGTGCCGCCCGGGCTCGATCAGACGAGCGCACCCGGGGGCTCGTAACCCGAGACAGCCGCCACCTCATGTGCGTGAACGCTGAAGAGAGCCACGGCGTCGTGAACGATGAGGTCTCGGGCAGCGCCACCGTGCGATCGCGTCGCGCCACCGACTTGTTCGCGGGGCTGCCAATCGCACGGGCCGCGCTCAAGTTCGCCTCTGCCCGCCACGCCAGTCAGTACCGGGAGATCGATCACGCGCCGTTCATCACCCATCCGATCGAGGTCGGTTGCTACTGCTCTGCGATGGGCAGCCAGACGAAGTCATCGCCGCCGGCCTGCTTCATGACGTGCTCGAGAAGACCGGAACCACTCGCGCGGAGCTTCAACGCCGGTTCGGAGCCCGCATTGCCGGGCTCGTCGAGTCGGTCTCAGACGATCCATCGATCGACGAGTTACCAGTCGCGCAAGCGCGAGCTGCGCGATCGCGTAGCGCACGCCGGCTCCGACACGGTCGCGATCTTCGCCGCGGACAAGATCTCCAAAGTCCGGGAGCTCGCGCTGCTGCCAACCTCGCGCCTTGACGACACCACGACCCGCGCCAAACTCGCTCATTACCGGGCGAGCCTCGAGATGCTCCGCGGAGTTGCCGGGAACAGCGCTCTCGTCGATCTTCTTGACGCCGAGCTCAACCGTCTCGTCGCGCAAGCGGTCACCAGGACTCGCGGCGACGGCGCAGCTACAGGCATCCCACGCCGCGAAGCCGAGCAAGCCGCCAGCTCGCGCAATCTGAGCCCGTCGACATGCCGCGGTCAAACGCCCGAAGCTGTAACGAGCGTGGGCGCCACGCGATCCTGCGTCGAGCGCCCGGGTGCGCGCCTCGATCAGCTGACATGGGCAGACCTGAGCTGCTCGTCGGACATCCTGAGGCTAGCCAGAGCATCTCCTTCGAAAACAAAGCAATATCGCAGTCGAAATACGCTCATTCACTGTCGGGCGACAGCAGATCAGACACGGCGGCGCTCCGCCAGCTGGATCCAGCATACCGACCCGTCACCCATACAGCTCATGGCGCGCTACCCCGGCTGTCGCCGCCGACGCTCTCTCGGGAGCGATTCTCGTTCACGTGTGGTCATGTTCGCGATCGACTGCCCGCGATCGATACTCCGATCAGCACCGATTCATGCTCCGATCCAGTTCATCCCACAACCCAGCTGTGTCGCAGCCCGGGCATCGCCAGGCCAGCTCGCGCTGAGCGCTGGCCTCTGCAGCCGCGATGACGCGCGGTCCGGTAGGCGCGTCTGGCTCCGACATCTATCTCGAGATCGTCAAGATCGTCGAACGGTCGCGCCGGCATCATGGTCGTCGCGGGCTCGGTTCGTTTGTCGTGTTTGCGTCCCGCGTCCGGCACGCCCGTCGGCGCAGGGTAACTACGACGTCTGCGCCGGAACCTCGGCCGCTGCATCCTGCTCGGCCTCGAGGTCCTGATCGTCGCCGACATCGTCCGCACGATCATCGTCGACCCCACCATCGAGAGCATCGCAGTCCTGGCATCATCGTCGTTATCCGGATTCTCCTCAGCTTCGCGCTCGAGGTCGAGATCGACAGCATCTCGCCGTGGCACCGCTCGCAGCTAGCGCGAGCCCGACGCCAAACCACCGCCCGGAACTCTCCAGCACCATCAGCAACGGCGTCATCCACCGCGCACTCCCTCGACCTCGACGATCGCGCGTTTACTCTCTCCGCCGACGAGACTCGCAGCGCCACTCATCAGGCCGCCCGCTGCTTCGCCGCATCACCGAACGACACTGGCTCAACGGCGGTCGGCGCCTAAGCAACCGATTCGCTTGGCATAGCGGTCCGCGCCTATGCCATCACCGCGACGCTTAGTCGCGCCGATCAGTGCTCCGATAATCCACAGAACAGGAAAATGAACCGATCCAGACATCCAGTAGTGTCTTGCAGAGCATTGACGGCCCGAGGTCGTCCAGCATGCCACGTAGACAAATCCCAACAGATCCAAGAAGATAATCTGCTCACCACATCAAAAATACGAACGGTCGCTGACCTCCGGTTGTTGCATGTCTTCCTGCCCAGACTTGCACCGCAGTAGCGATTAGCAACAGATGAAACAGCGATGACTCGGTAGTTTCCCGTCGACGACAGTTCCCAGAAGAACACTCAAAAAACCCGACTGTCGACTGCAAAAAAAAAAACCGATTGTGCGAGCAATCGAGAGTCAGCTTGATTCAAAAGTCGGAAGCGTCAAAATGCGAAAAAAAGTGCCAAAAAAAAAAAAAAAAAAAAAAAAAAAAAAAAAAAAAAAAAAAAAAAAAAAAAAAAAAAAAAAAAAAAAAAAAAAAAAAAAAAAAAAAAAAAAAAAAAAAAAAAAAAAAAAAAAAAAAAAAAAAAAAAAAAAAAAAAAAAAAAAAAAAAAAAAAAAAAAAAAAAAAAAAAAAAAAAAAAAAAAAAAAAAAAATAGTTGCGCCGTCGGCGAGTTCCCGGTGACTGCTTTGCGCCGAGCCGGTCGAGTTCGGCGTCAAGAAGGTCGACGAGGGCGCTTTTCCCGGCAACTCTGCGGAGCATCTCGAGGCTCGCCCGGTAATGGGCGAGCTTGGCGCGGGTCATGGTTTCATCAAGGCTCGAGCTTGGCAGCAGCGCGAGCTCCCGGACTTTGGAGATCTTGTCCGCGGTGAAGATCGCGACCGTGTCGGAGCCGGCGTGCTCCATGCGATTGCGTAGCTCATGCTTGCGCCACTCGTAATCGTCAATCGATGGATCGTCTGAGACCGACTCAACAAGCCTGGCGATGGGGGCTCCGAACCGCCGCCGAAGTTCCGCGCCCGTAGTTTGGGTCTTCTCGAGCAGATCATGAAGCAAACCGGCGGCGATGACCTCCTCTGGCTGCCCATCCCCGTGCAGTAGCGAGCCGACCTCGATTGGATGGGCGATGAAGGGTGCGTGGTCGATCTCCCGGTACTGATCGGCGTGGCGGGCAGAGGCGAACTCGAGCGCGGACTGCGCCATTGACAGTCCCGCGAACGAGTCGATGGCGCGATGGGACAGCACGGCCGTGGTGTCCGAGAGCTCTGGATGCCCTTGAACGGTCATGACTTGTGAAGTCAAAGTGAAGGGATGGTCGCTGGCCGCGCTCGTGGCGCCGTCATTCCAATCGGGTGATTGGAATAGAGACGCAGATGCCGACTGAGGTCCTGCGTGTGCCGTCACGGGCCCGGTCCTCTCATCCCCTTGCTGCTGTGGGCTTGGCTTGGGCGCCGGGTTGCACGGTCGGGATCCCCCGGGTGAACGGGAGGGCGATGAGCGCCAAGAGTGCGAGGATGGCCTCGGCGGTGCGTAGCCCGTCGATCTGGCTCTGCTTGTTGACCTTGATGATCTCGTTGGCGGTCGCCGAGGGCACGTTGGCTTTGGAGAGCGCGGCCTTGACGTCGGCCTCGGACATGAACGGCACCCCGCTTGCAAGCTCCGTCTGTGCCTTTGAGACGACGCTGGAGGGAACGTTGGGGTTGTTCTGGATGCCGGCGAAGAACGCGGCTGTCATTGCGGAGATGAGCACGGCGCCCGCGAGGGCGGTGCCGATCGACGCGCCGAGCTGGGTGCCGGTGTTCTGGAGCCCTCCGACCTCACCGCTCTTCTCGTCGGGCTCCGCTGAGACGGTCACGCTGCCGAGCTGCGAGGCCATCGCGCCGAGGCCGGCGCCGGCGAGCAGCAGCGGCCAGGTCACGATCTCGGGGCCGACGCCGACGTCGAGCAACGCGACCAGCAACACGAGACCCGCGAACAGCAGCATGAAGCCGACGCGGACGACTCGCCGCGGGTTCGCGTTGGGGCGCAGCTTGGGGACGCCGATGGCGAACACGAGCAGGGAGAGCGAGAGCGGCAGTAGCCGGACGCCGGTTTGGACCGCCGAGATTCCGAGCGCGACCGAGAGGAACAGAGCGACGGTGAAGAAGATGCCGGCTTGGATCAGGAACATGAACAGGAATGACATGACCCCGCTGCGGAGCTGGAGGTTGCGCAGCATCGCGGGTTCGACCAGCACGCCCTCGCCGCGCTTGATCCGCCGGCCCTCCCACCACACGAACCCGACCAGCACCAGGGCTCCGGCGAAGATCAGCCAGATCACGGGGGAGAGCCCGAGCCACTGCGGAGCGTCAGGCTTCGGTCTGACGAAGCCCCAGGTCCCCGACTTCAGGATCCCAAACACGATCGCACCGAGTCCGAGCGCGGACAAAGCCGTGCCGACCAGGTCCAGCCGGGCTCCTTCCTCCGCGGGCGTGTCGTTCATGCGGCGAGCCAGGGCGAGGATCACGAGCACGATCAGCACCTCCCCGACGAACACCCATCGCCACGAGGCGTAGGTGGTGAAGATGCCGCCGATCAGCGGCCCGAGTGCCGCGGCGATCGCGGCGGAAGCGGCGACCAGCCCGTAGGCGCGGGGACGCTCGGGCTTTGCGAAGTTCGACGCCACCAGCGCCACGATCGCCGGCATGATCAGCACCGCCCCCAAGCCCTCAAGGAACGACCAGCCGAACATCAGCACCGCCAGGCTATGAGACAGCGCGGTGGTCAACGAGCCGCAGGCGTAGATGACGCATCCGATCGCGAACGCGCGCTTGCGCCCGATCATCTGACCGATCTTCCCGCCGGTGATCATCAGCGACGCCATCACGAGCGTGTAGAGCGTGATCGCGGTCTGGATCCCGGTCACCGTCGTTCCGACGTCCTTGGCGACCGTCGCGATCGCCGTGTTCATCACCGTCGTGTCCAGCGCCATCACGAACTGCCCGGCCGCCAGCGTGATCAAGGCGATCTTCGCAGCGCCGACGCTCTTCGCCGCGGCCGCCGGTCCCGGCGGACGGTTCAACATGCGCGTGGGAGCTCATCTCCGCACCCGACCCGTCTCAACCGATGAGCGGTCGAGCTCGCCCGTCTCCCGCTCGATTTCGACCTGCCCGCCACGCTCTCGCGGATCGTGCAGCGCACGTTGCTGACTCAACGCCATCCCGAGATCCTTCCCGCTCATCAGCGCGGCGCCATCCGGCAGGAGGCCCGCGCTCTCGGCTAGCTTCACTGCTTCGGCTCGTTTGGTGGCCCCGAGTTTCTTGTAGATGTTTTGGACGTGCGTTTTCACGGTGGGACGGGCGATGCCGAGCTGGCTGCCGATGCCGGCGAGCGTTTGATACGTGGTAAGGAGCGTCAGGACGCGGGTCTCGGCTGGCGTCAGGCGAAACAGTCTTGCGGGACTTGTTCTTGTTCGGCGGCTTCGGCTGGCTGGTGATGGTGCTGTCACGGTACGTCGCGGGCGGTCGATTCGTTATCGGCCAATCTGGCTGATATCGCTGTGCCAAGACCCCTCCGCCGGAGTCGATCCCGTGACCGGCAACGTCGCCCTGGGTGTTCGTGAGCTACGACCGAGAAGGTCGTCGTCGCCTGCGACTCCTCGATCGACTCGAGCAGGAGCTTGCAGCAGCGTTCGCCGGCGACTGACGGTCGCCCTGGCTGAGCGGGGCGGGGCGCGATCGCGCCCCAGCCCTCCGCGCCCGTTAGACGCGCCGCCGACATCGCAGCTTTCCCGAAGGGTTCTGCGTGGTTTTTCACGGATGCCACGCCTATCAGGCCCCGGTACCGTCGAGCGCTGTCCATTTTTGGGCAGCGAGAAGTGGCATCTCCTGATGCGGCGGACCGGCTTTGCTGAGCGTTAGGTAATGGGATCTGGTTCGCGAAAGGAGCTACCGACTTGTCCGAGATATTGGCGCGGTCGCGCCCTACGGTGAGTGGGGCGATGGCCATGACACGCGTTCGTCGTCAAGACAGTTGAGCACCAAATGGCGTGCGGGCCGCGCTTGCGCCGGCACCTCGTCTTCATGTCGGCGTCTAAGCCTGGCGGGTCGCGGGCCTGCCTCGAAGTCGCGCTGGCGCGGGAAACGGGGGGGCGTGGAGGGCCGAGCGATGAGTAGCGTTGCCCCTTCCGGGACCAGGCCGCTGGTGCGGGCGTCGAAGCGTCGAGTTCCGACTGTCCCGCCTTGGGTGGTGGCGCGACCTCGCCTCTCTGCGGTACAGAAGGCCGCCGAGCGCAGCCGGGTGGTGCTGGTTTCTGCGCCGGCGGGTTATGGGAAGTCGACTCTTGTCGCGCAGTGGAGTGACCTGGATCCGAGGGCCAGCGGGTGGGTGCAGCTCGGCCCCGGCGACAACGACCCCGTCGTGCTGCTCGCCCATGTCGTGGCGGCCCTCGAGCGGACTGGCCCGGTTTGCGGTGAGCTCCTCGAGGAGTTGTCAGGACGGACGCCCAGGATCGATGAGGTCGCCATTCCTCTCCTCGCGGCCGACCTCGGCGAGCGCGATCCGTTCGTTCTGGTGCTGGACGATGTGCATGTCATAACGGCTAAGAAGAGCCGCGCGATTCTCGCGTTTCTCGTCGAGGAGGTTCGATCCGGCTGTCAGTTGGTGTTGGTCACGCGCGGCGATCCGGGGGTTGCCGCTCGGCCGGCTGCGCGCAAGTGGGGATCTGGTCGAGATCGGGACCGCGCTCCTCGCCCTGGACCCGACGGAGACCCGTGATGTTGCCGCGAGCAGAGGACTGGAGTTGTCGCCG
Source organism: uncultured Solirubrobacterales bacterium (assembly GCA_963749545.1). GTDB lineage: Bacteria > Actinomycetota > Thermoleophilia > Solirubrobacterales > Solirubrobacteraceae > Palsa-465. The sequence continues at coordinate 249,124 of CAVVNG010000012.1, read as the reverse complement.
GCGGCGGCCGGGGCCCTGTGCGAGCGGACGGAGGGCTGGGCCGCCGCGGTTGCGCTGGCCACGCTGGCGCTGCGCGGCCGTGACGATGCCGCCGTGAGGGCCGCCGGTCTGTCCGGCGATCAGCAGCAGATCGCCGACTACCTCCTGGAAGAGGTGCTGGAGCGCCAGCCGGACCATCTCAAGAGTTTCCTGCTCGGGACGTCGATCCTCGATCACATGACGGCGCCCTTGTGCGATGCAGTGCTCGGCATAGACGACGCGGCTGGTTCGCTTGAGGACCTCGCGCGTTCCAATGCCTTCGTCGTCTCGCTCGACGATCACCGCGAGTGGTATCGCTACCACCATCTGTTCAGCGATCTCCTCCGTGCGGAGCTCAAGCGGCGCCACCCGGAGCTGCTCCCCGTGTACCTCCGACGGGCAGCAGGTTGGTGCGAGCAGCACGGCTCGCCTGGCGAGGCGTTCGCCTACGCGCATGAGACCGGCGATCTCGCTCACGCCGGCCGAATCGCGCTTGCGTCCCGCGACGAGTTTGCAAGCCGCGGGCAGATCGAGAGCCTGCGACTCTGGCTGGACCGCTGCACCGACAAGGAGATCGAGTCAGACCCGCAGCTGTCTATCGCGGCCGCATGGGTCTTCGGGTATCTTGGCGATGCGGCCCGGGCGAGGCGGTTCTTAGTCGCGGCCGAGCGGGCTCCGCTCGACTTGGCATCCGCCGACGGGGCATTTTCGCTTCGCTCGGCACTCGCGAACCTCCGAAGCGCCATGGCTCCGGACGGCATCCCGCAGATGCTCCGCGATGCTGAGCTCGGCTACGCGTGTGAGAAGAAGATGGGCAGCCGATGGCTTCTCAGCGCCCGTCGCGCCATGGGTGCGGCGTACGTTCTCCTGGGCCGGCCGCAGGAGGCAATCGCCGTGCTGCGCGAGTCACTCGCGCTTTCGAGAGACCGACCCGATCTCAGCCACACTCGGGTCTTCACTCTCGGCTATCTGGTCTTCGCGGCCACCGAGCTGGGCGATCGGCGAGACGCGCAACGATGGGCGGTCGAAGCTGGCTGGCTGGCCGCCCAGCAACACCTCCACGACACGATTTACGGCGCCATCGCGTACACGGCAGGAGCGCTCGCGCACAACCAACGCGGTGACCAGACGGAGGCCGCACGCCAGCTCGAGAACGTCCGGCGGCTCCGCCCATTGCTCCGCACCGGCCCATGGCTCAACGCCGATCTCGCGCTGCGCTGCGCCGACATCAGCCTCGACCTCGGCGACGTTGCCGGCGCCCTCGAACACGCGCAGGTGGCGGACGACGCACTACAGGGATATCCCGATGCCGGAACGCTTCCGGCCCGGTTGCAACGTCTCGAAGCGCGGATCAGGCGAGGACAGGATTACGGACTCACACCTGCCGAGCTCCGGCTCGTCGCTTTCCTGCGGACGCATCTCTCGCTCCAGGATATCGCCGATCGTCTTCACCTCGCACGCCCTACCGTCAAGACACACGTCGCGTCGATCTACGACAAGCTCGGCGTCACAGGCCGATCCGACGCTGTCGAGGTCATCGAGCAGGCCGGCCTCGAATCGACAGAAGCCAAGGTCACGATCCCAGGTGCCGAGCTATACCGGCGATGTCCTTGAATCGTCGCTGATTCACCGATCAAGTCTCTCCGATCTCGAACTCCGCCTGACCCGCGTGAGGGGCTAGCCACCAACCCTGCGCGCTTAATTCCGCCACCTAGCCATCCAAATTATGCAGGGCATCGGGGCTCATCCTCTTTGGTTCAGGCGCTGACTCGCTCCGCCGTCATAGCCTGAGGCCGTGGCACTCAGAAACAATGTGGACAGATCGAGGCGTTTGATGGGTCCGGCCGCGGTCGCGACATCAGCCGCCGGCATGCTGATCGCGCTCGCCGGTTGTGGCAGCAGCAGCAAGCCGGCGTACTGCTCTGACCGCACCAACCTCGAAAACTCGATCAAGAATCTGCCGAGCCTTTTCGCCACCTACTTCAGCAGCGGCGTCAGCGGCCTGAAGTCACAGATCAACACGATCGTGAGCGACGCGAACTCGGTCGTCAACTCGGCCAAGAGCGACTTCCCGAGTCAGACGAGCGCCGTCAAAACATCCGTAGACGCGCTCTAAACCGCCGTCACGGCGCTACCACGATCCCTTCGGCTACCCAGGTCGTCGCAATCGCGACCAACGCGGCCAGCGTCGTGAGCTCAGTCAATAGCTTCACCGACGCCGGTAAGTCCAAGTGCAGCTGAACCTTTTTTTTTTTTTTTTTTTTTTTTTTTTTTTTTTTTTTTTTTTTTTTTTTTTTTTTTTTTTTTTTTTTTTTTTTTTTTTTACCAGCCGGATCTCCCTAGCCTCTTTCAGACTAGTGTTCAGACGTTCGGTCGCCCTAGCGAGAGGCGAGAGCGATCGAAGCCAGATCATCTATCGAGGTTCGGGAGATATGACGATGAATGACTCGAGAGGTGCCGATCAGAACCTTGAGAACCCGCGAGACCCGGTGGCGAGCAGCCCGCCGATGTGCTGGTCGTGTTCTGGATCACTGGCGATGTCACTATCGTAATCAATTCCGGTCGCTGTACTTACCGTCTGGAGGGCGGAATGCTCTCGTGTCCGGTCGTCGGTGTGGCCGTTGATGTCTGGAGCGTCGATCAGGCGATCGAGTGCCCGCGCATGTCAATCTTCGCCACCGGCGAGGAGCTCTATCAGGTCGAGGCGACGCGAGGGTCTTGGAGATCCCTGCGCTTCGCCACCAGACGATTCCTTCAGACTGGCGCGCTTCGCGACGTGGTCTCAACCACTCATGCAGGTCGTGGCCGCGGCCGCGCGAGGCCCAAGCATTTGCCGCGACGCGTTCTTCAGTGACGCGATGGTCGAGACAGGCCCCAACTTCATCCTAAACGAGCGGTCGTAGAAACAGCCGAGCCGTCGTGCAGCCGAGTTTCCCGCCGGTGCTCGGAACTGGATTACGCAACCTCGCAACAGAAGGTGAGGGCAACATGAAGGTGATCATTGTCGGCGGGGGCGCATCGAGCGCAGCTCGTCTTCGCCGGCTCGACGTCCGGGCCTAGCTCGGGATGGTAGAGCGGGGACCTTAGTGTCGTTCGCGAATTGCGAGCTGCCCTACCACGTCGGTGGCGTGCTCGAGCACGAGTCCGATCTGCTCCTCGCGAGCCCGCAGCTTTTCCGCGAGCACTTCGCGATTGACTGCCGGACCGGGTGCTATCCGATCGCCTTCACGCCGGGCGAGCAGATCGTCGAGCTACCGGACGTCGCCTCCGGTGAGGTGAGCACTGAGTCCTACGCTAGCTCGTGCTCTCGTCGGGGCTACGTCGATCAGGACGCCGCTGGCCGAATCGATCTTCCAGGCATCTTCCCTGTGAGGACCGTGCCAGACGCTAGGGAGATCCGTGAGTGGATAGAACGAGGCACCAGCTTCCTCGCCGGCATGGAGAAGAACTCGGGTTCCAGACTGGCGTCCGCGCGCATGCCGATCGTCGTTGGTTGACGGTTCAGCGGTGTTGAGATGGCCGATTATCTGGCTTTTCGCGGGATCGTGCTGAACGTGGTCGAGCTGCCCGACCATGTCTTCACCCCGCTCGACGCTGAGTACGGACCCGGCGTAGCCGGCTTCGAGCAGAGCGATCACGACACGCTCACCGTCTCGACGCAGTCCGGCCAGCGCTACCCGGCCGACCGCGTGATCCTCGCGCTCGGCGTACGGCCGGACACCACGCTCGCGCGGTTGGCCGGGATCGAGATCGGCGAGCACGGCGGGATCCGCGTCGATGAGCAGATGCGCACGAGCACCTGCGACATCTTCGCTTTCGGTGACGCCGTCGAGGAGGGGCCTTTGCCGCCGACGAGTCGAGCCTGATCGCGCTCGCAGGGCCAGCCAACCGCCAAGCCCGGATCGCGGCCGAGTGATCGCCGGTCGCGACTTCCGCTTCCGCGGCACCCAGGGCACCTCGATCGTCGAGCTCTTCGGCTCCGCAGTCGCCTGGACCGGCGCCAGCCAGAAGACACTCAACCGGCTCGGTGACACCGACTTCGAGAAGATCTACATCTATCCGAACTCACACGTCGGTTACTACCCGGGCGCCAAGCCGATCGCGATGAAGGTCATCTTCCGCCACTCCAACGGACGCGTGCTCGGAGCGCAAGCTGTCCGGCCCGGACGGCGTGGACAAGCGCATCAGCGAGCTCGCGCTCGCGATCCAGATGCGCGCCACCGTCTACGACCTCGAGGAGGCGAGCTCTGCTACGCGCCGCCCTTCGGCAGCGCCACGGATCCGATCAATTTCGCCGGAATGGTCGCAGCCGATGTCCTGCGCGGCGACATGCTTGGTTTGCCGTTGTGCTTCCGGACATAGGCGAACTGCGTTCGCGGCTCAGCGTACTCCCGAGCGACATTGAGATCCGCGTCGTCTGCCGATCTAGTCAGCGCGCCTACTCCGCCGATCGGCTCCTGTCCTAGGATGACTTTAATGCGACCGTCGTCTCTGGAGGCATGCTTTCGCAGGCGATCAAGTTCCGTGCCCTACAGAAGTTTTTCGCGCGCGGGCGCTTTTCCATTTCCTGACCTTCGTGGCGGCCGCCAGAACGGCATCGCTGCCATGCGGTCAGGCTCTGGCGGTCTCGGGAAGGGTGAAGTGTACTACCGATAGGCTGGAAGCACGCCGGCAACGACGATCAGCCAATTGTCTCGAGATCCTTTTTTTTTTTTTTTTTTTTTTTTTTTTTTTTTTTTTTTTTTTTTTTTTTTTTTTTTTTTTTTTTTTTTTTTTTTTTTTTTTTTTTTTTTTTTTTTTTTTTTTTTTTTTTTTTTTTTTTTTTTTTTTTTTTTTTTTTTTTTTTTTTTTTTTTTTTTTTTTTTTTTTTTTTTTTTTTTTTTTTTTTTTTTTTTTTTTTTTTTTTTTTTTTTTTTTTTTTTTTTTTTTAGGCGACGGTTCGCTGCCAGAGCCCACGCTGCGGCCCATCAACGCGACCTCATGCCGGCTCGCCAAGCCACGCTCGCATCGAGGTGCCTTCGTACTCTTTTTTTTTTTTTTTTTTTTTTTTTTTTTTTTTTTTTTTTTTTTTTTTTTTTTTTTTTTTTTTTTTTTTTTTTTTTTTTTTTTTTTTTTTTTTTTTTTTTTTTTTTTTTTTTTTTTTTTTTTTTTTTTTTTTTTTTTTTTTTTTTTTTTTTTTTTTTTTTTTGGGTGTCGGGGTCGCGTGGTTCATCCTTTTTGGCTGATGCGGGGTGGGGGTTGGGGGTCGTAGGGTTTTGTTTGTGGCGGCGGTGGCCGCGTCGTTGGGGAAGGTTTGCGCCCGAGCGTGGAGTCGCCCCCTGCCGTGGTGGCTGTCGCGGTTAAATGACTGGAAAGGAGCGGGACGATGAGTAAAGACAACCCGGTGTTTGTGTATGGGGCGGTGTACGCGGATCGTGATGACGCCGATGCCGATTACGACACGCTGCTTGATCTGCATTCGGCTGATCTGGTCGGCAGCTATGACGTCGCGCTGGTGTACAAGGATGACGAGGGCAAGGTGCACGTGACCAAGCACGAGAAGCCGACCCAGCACGGCGCTTGGACGGGTGCGGCGGTTGGCGCGTTGGTGGGGGTCATCTTCCCGCCGGCGATCATCGGTTCGGCGCTGGTTGGTGCCGCGGCGGGCGGCGGGATCGGGCATGTGATGGGTGGCATGTCGCGTAGCGACGCCAAGGAGCTCGGCGACTACCTCAACGACGGCCAGGCGGCGCTGGTCGTGATCGGCAAGTCGCGCCTGCAGGAGCAGCTCGACAAGGCGCTCACGCACGCGGAGAAGACCCAGGAGAAGGAAATCGACGCTGACGGCAAGGAACTCGCCAAGGAACTCAACGCGCTACCCGCCTAGCAGCGCCTCGACCGGCCGGCGCGCTCTCGCACCGCGCCTTGGCTTGGCGGTGTGAGAGCGCTACGGCTCCCTCAACCACCAGCGACGCAGTCGTAGTCGATTTTTTTTTTTTTTTTTTTTTTTTTTTTTTTTTTTTTTTTTTTTTTTTTTTTTTTTTTTTTTTTTTAGCAGGAGTCGACTGTGTTCCTCGGACCCTTGAACGGCTCCGGCGCGAGCCAAGGCCTCCCGTTGCCGTAGCGCGTCGTGCGCGCACCGACACGTCGCTTGGTTCAGATCGGCATCGGGGCGCGCACGGGATGTGTCCGGTGGACGTAGCGGATCCGCCGGTCGGGCTGCCTCACCACGGCGGCCGCAGCAGGAACCCCGGGTAGAGGAGCAGCATGACTGAGCTAAAGAAAGTGTTCGAAGTTAACGCGCAGTCGGTGGCATTTCGGGATTTGTCCAGAGGTGCCGTGTTGGGGGTTTCGTGCTTGGGCTGATTGATCGTCGTGGGCGTGCTCCCACACGAGCGGAGGTACTTCCTCAGTGGCGCTCTTCGGGGCGCTGTTCGTGGCCATCAGCGACCCCGGCGGAAAATACGGTCCCCGGGTGCTCGCGATGGCCGCGATGGCCGCGGCCGGTGCGCTGCTGACGGCCCTGGGGTTCGGCATCGGCGGCGGTCCTTGGGGGTTCGTGTAGTGCTGCGCCGCTTTCGTGGCCACGTTGCTGGGAGGGCTGGCGGTGAAATATGGCTTGCACAGATTCGTCGCGGCCCATCTTCTCAACATCTGGTTCATCCTCGTCCTCGGCTCTGCCGCACGCCCTCATCGCCCTCCTCGGCGCCTCCCGACGGGCGCATCTTCCGGCCGCCGGCTTTCCATACCGAACCGTGGAAGCAGGTCGCAGGCGTGGCTCGCCGGATCGGACTGTTGCCAGCTGCCTCCAGCGTTCGTGGGCTAGGTGCTCGATTATCAGCCTTTTTTTACTTTGGATCGATATACCACTATAGCGTGGTCGTAGGAGAATTGCAACGGGTTGGAGATCGGTCCGCGTATTTTTTGTCACGACTCGGACCGCCGGTTCCCGAATCACCTGCCTACGCCATCATTGCCGGCGACGGCGGCCAACGCTTCAGTGTGGATCACTTACACGTTCATCATGTGGTTGGCGCGCGGGCGGGTCGCGGCGCCGCAGCCTGCCGCCGAGATCCCCCGGGCACTCACCCCCACCCGAAAATCAAAGCGATTTTTTTTTTTTTTAAGGATCGCTGTGAGCGATCAGCCGGACACCCTGCACGCAACTACGCCTGATGATGGTCAAGCTCAGGGACGAGATCTCGGGCCGTCGACAGGAAAGGGGGGCTCGCTGCCATAGGGAGACCGTGGTAAAGGCGAGCGCGGCGCTCGTCATCGTGCTGATCCTGGCGTGCGCGCTTGCCGCCAGCCTCATCGGCTCGTCCGTAAAGTCCAAGCCGCACAACGTGCCGTTCGGTGTGGTCGGCTCCTCCGCGCTCGTGAGCGCGGTGGGCAAGCAGGTGTCCCTGAAGACGATCCAGTATCCGAACGAATCCGCTGTTCATCGGGCAATCGATCAGACCAATATCTCCGGGGCGCTGATCCCCGGGCCAAAGGACACGCTGATCGTTGTCCCGGCGGCGAGCTTCGCCCTCCAGCTCGAGATGCGGTCCGCCTTCCGCGAGGCAGCGGCGAAACAGCACACGCCACTCGTCGTCCAGCAGTCGCACCCGCTACCCCCCGCCGACCCCGTCGGTGCCGTCTCCGAGCTCCTACTCTTACCGCTCCTGATCGCCGGCTACCTGGCGTCTGTCCTGCTGACGAAAGCGACCGGAATCGCGATGGGGCCACGGCGGATGGCGACACTCGTTGGATACGCGCTCGTCGGGGTGCCGCTCACCGACCTGATCGCCGGGCCGCAGCTTGCGCTCCCAATGCCTTCTGGATTCTGGCCCATCTTTGCGCCATTACTGCCGCGGTCGCCGTGGCTGCCGCCGCGCTCTTGCGGCTGCTAGGAGTATGGGGAACACTGGTCGTCTTCGTCCTCTTCATCATTCTCGGCGGGTCTTCTAACGGCGGCAGCGGGATCCCTATGATGCCGCCCTTCTGGCACGCGATCGGACCGTCTTTGCCGGCGCAGAACGCGTGGTCCTGATCCGCAACACGCTTTACTTCGGCAGCAACGGCACGACGCACGCGTTCGTCGTTCTCGGGCTCTACCTCCTCGTGGGTGTCGCGTTCGGTTCCTTCTTCAAACGGCGCCGGCCGCAGAAGTCTCCCGGGGGCACCCCGGCGCCGACTACCGCGGCGCCGAGCTCGGGCCGGGCACGAGTAACTCCGGTGGTGAGCGCGCTGCTGGTCGTGGCCATCATGCAGTGCCTGTTTACGCTCAACTACACCACGGCCGATCGGAACCCGGTCGCCTCCAACCTGCCGTTCGGCGTGATCGGCTCCTCCTCGCTCGTCGCACAAGTTCAGAAGCACATGTCCCTGAAGACGATCCAGTATCCGAACCAAGCCGCCGTTCACCAGGCGTTCGACCAAGCCAAGATCTACGGTGCGCTCGTCCCCGGAACCAAAGCGGACACGCTGATCATCAACGGGGCCGCAAGTGAATACGCGGGGATCCCGCTGGCGGCGAACTTCGCGGCCGCCGCAATGCAACTGAAGACGCCGATCACGGCTCAGACCAGCAACAAACCGCCGTCTGGCGACCGGGCGGGTGATCCTCGATCGTCTTGTTCGCGCTGCTGACGCCGGATATGTGGCCTCGACGACGCCGATGGTGTGACCGGGACCGCGACAGGCCCGCGGCGCGTCGCGGGCCTGATCGTCTTCGCGTTCGTTGCGGCACTGCTGTTCGACCTCATCTCCGGAGCGTTTGCCTGGGGATGGCCGATCCACCAGTTCTGGCCCTTGTGGCCGATCATGGCCCTCGTCATCCTCACTGCCGCCCTTGTCGCGTCGGTGCTCGAAAAGCTGCTCGGGGCCCTCGGAACGTTCCTGACGATCATGGTGATGATCCTGTTCGGCAATCCCTCCACCGGTGGAGCGGTCGGGGTTCCGTTCCTGCCTTCATTCTGGCGCGACCTCGGTCCCTTTCTGCCGCCACGCAACGGATTGACGGCGGTCCACAACACGATGTACTTCAACGGGCACGGGATCACGCAAGCTCTCGTGATCCTCGGCGTCTACGCCGTAGTGTTCGGCGCGTTGAGCCAATTCCTCGGCTCCTACCGCACGCCGCGACTGCCGCTGGATGTCGCGCCCGAAACCCAGATGCAGTCCACTGGCATGAGCATCGCAGGCACAGCGGTCGTGTAGACGCAGGCCGGCCGTTGACGCGTCGCCGGCTCGCGATCGCGTTCACCGATTGATCGATCCTGATCCTGGCGACACTCGACTCGCATCAGCGACCACGGCATGCGCGGCCTTGCACCGGGGCTCGCGGCCAGCCCCGCCGGCGCAGGGGACGGTGAGCGCCGCAACGGGCATGGCGAGCAGGCCATCAGACACCACTCCAAGCAAGCCCGTCTTGTTCCTCGCCGTGCCGCTGGAGGCGCACAGGCCGCAATAGGCCTCGTGCTTGCTGGGTCGGCGTAGAACCAGTCCGCTGCAAGCGATCAGACGATGAGCGCTCAGTCACCGGAGCGAGAGCAGCCAGAGGCCAGCTGTCGCGCCGCTCTCGATTGGGAGGTCATCGAAAGTAAGGTAGACGGACGACGAAGCTGTTCGCGGCGGGACCGATTCCGTCTGCGTTTCCCTGCAAATCGTCATCGGCGCCGTGATCTCAACCTTTTTGGCTGATGCACTGCCTCGCTCTGCGGCATAGCCTGATGCCACACCATTGTGAAATGTCGGTGGCTGTGAACGCTGTTTGCTGATGCGATAACGATTGAGGGAAGGAACGGCGATGGCGACCACAACTCCGAGTAAACGGACGACCGCTGCGAGCCGCGGGACAGCCGCGCCGCGGAATAAGTCGGAGCCCGCGGCCGTTCGGCATTTGTCGGTGGCTGAGCGGGTTGCGCGTGGTAAGGCGGCGCGGAGTGAGGTGCCGCGCGCGGATCACGCGAAGTTCGAGCCGCCGCCGGGTCGCGCTGATCCGGTCGAGTTGTTGGAGCGTCAGGCGAAGACGCGGGTGCCGGAGCTCGTGCCGATCCGCTACGGGCGGATGCTGGTCTCGCCGTTTACGTTTTATCGCGGGGCGGCGCTGATCATGGCCAATGACCTCGCGTCGACGCCGCGGTCGGGGCTGAACGTGCAGTGCTGCGGGGATGCGCACCTGTCGAACTTCGGGGTGTTCGCCTCGCCGGAGCGGCGCTTGATGTTCGATGTCAACGATTTTGATGAGACGCTGCCGGGTCCGTGGGAGTGGGATGTCAAGCGGCTGGCGGTGAGCATGCTGATTGCGGCGCGCGACAACGGCTTTCGCGCGAAGGAGCAGGAGCGGATCGTGCTTGACACGGTCGGCTCACTACCGCACGGCGATGGCCAAGTTCGCCGGAATGAAGAACCTCGAGGTGTGGTATTCGCACCTGGATGTCGAGAGCGCGATCCAGGAGTTCGGCTCGCAGTTCAAGCCGAAGATGGTCAAGCGAACCGAGAAGAATCTCGCGAAGGCCCGCACGAAGGACAGCATGACGGCGTTCTCGAAGCTGACCGAAGTCGTCGACGGGAAGGCACGGATCGTCGATCAGTCGCCGCTGATCGTGCCGATCGATCAGCTCGCGCAAGGCAGAGAGCGCGATGAGATGTTCGAGCGCTTCGCCAGTTGTTGCGCGGCTACCGGGAGACGCTCGAGTTCGATCGGCGGGTGCTGCTGGAGGAGTTCGAGCTGACCGACTTCGCGCGCAAGGTGGTCGGGGTCGGGAGCGTCGGCACCCGCGCGTATATCGCATTGCTGTTCGGCCGTGACGGCCAGGACCCGCTGTTCTTGCAGATGAAGGAGGCCGAGGCGTCGGTGCTGGAGGAGTTCCTCGGCCCGAGCGAGTTCTCAAACCACGGCGAGCGGGTGGTCGTCGGCCAGCGGCTGATGCAGGCCGCCAGCGACATCTTCCTCGGCTGGCTGCACATCGACTCCGGGCTTGACGGCAAGCCTCGCGACTTCTACGGCCGTCAGCTGAAGGACTGGAAGGGCTCGGCGGAGATCGAGCAGATGGTCCCTAAGGCCATGGCCACCTACGGCAAGCTGTGCGGCTGGACGCTGGCCCGTGCGCACGCGCGCAGCGGCGACCGGATCGCGATCGCCGCGTACCTCGGCAACGGCGACAGCTTCGACCGCGCGATCGTCGAGTTCTCAAAAGCGTACGCCGAACAAAACGACAGCGACTACCAGGATCTCGCCGCGGCAGTCAAATCCGGCAGGATCACCGCCGAAACGGGCCTCTAGCCCTTCGTCCGGATCAGCCGATGTTGGTTCGCTGGGGGATCCGAGCCGCTACCTCACTCGTCGGTATCGCGGTCGGAATCCTTGTCTCGAGCGCGGTGCTCAGCAAGTTCTCGATCGATGCGACGGCCGTCGTTGAGGCAATTCTCATCTTCTGGCTCGTCCACCTTGTGGTTCAGCTGCTCGCCCTTCGCGTGCTTGTTCATGAGCCGTCGATAGCGCTGGCCGGACTGCTGGCCCTCGCTTCAACGATCGTCGCCTTGATCATCGTCAACGCCATTGTTAGCGGGCTTTCGGTTCATGGCTTTCAGACGTACGTGTTCGCGACGTTGATCATCTGGGTCGCGACCTCGATCAGCGACATGATCGGTCGTCGAATGATCAAAGCGCGGCGCCGCGAGTGACGCGAGAAGCGTAAGGGAAGCTCCTGAAGGAGCTCGGCGAGTTCACGCCCTCCCGTGTCTTTCTCGCTCGACAAACCAAGTCTTCGCGAAACCCAGGGGAGTTCAGAAGCTCCGTCCTTTCGTGAGGGTTGGAGCTCTGGGAGGTGGCATCAGTCACGCCGGATCCGGTCATCGCCCGCTTGGGGTGATGCCCCGGCCGACCCCCCGGTGATTGCGGTGGCAGCCTCACCACCGCGCGCTCACGATGGAGCACTGTCCCGCCCGCCGCCGCGCCGGCGGCGGTGCAGGCGCTCGATCGCTCGCATATCGAGCGGCTCATATGGTGGGGTGATGTGTCAAGGGGGCAGGTCGATTGGTCGTCAGGGGTTTCTGGCGTGAGATGGGGGTTTGTATTGTGGTGGCGGCTGGCGGGGCGGTCCGAGGCCGTCGCGGGTGTCGCGACGTTGGTCGGGTTGGTCGGCCTCATATGCGGGGACTTCTCACCCCAAGCAAGACCTGGTTTCGTCGCACGGTCCGCTGTCTATGATCGAGCGCGGCCCTGGGAGGGGGGTTGCTCGTAGCCGCTTCGCGGAACGCTGTTGTGCGCGATGCCGGGGGGTTCGGGCCGCCTCACCCACCGCCACGGGTTGTCGGTGAGGGTCAGTCGGCGGGCTTCTTGCGCGCATGTTTGAGCGTTCGCCAGCGGGCGTTCAGCCGTCGCTGGGCGCGCCATGCGATGTTGACGATGTCGGGTAATTGGCCGCGTTGGCGGCGCTCGAGGGCTTGGCCGATCGCAGGGTGTCGTTGGTAGGAGTAGGACGCCTCGATCAGCAGCCTGCGGGCGTGGGTCGAGCCGGCCGTGGTGATCGATCCCTGACGTCGTCGCTCGCCGGTGGTGTTCTCCGAGCGCACGATCCCGGAGATACGCGGACAGGCTGTCGGGATGCTCGAAGCGGTCGAACTCGCCGATCTCGGCGCACAGCCCGAGTGCCGAGAGCCTGTCGATCCCGCGCAAGCACCGAAGCCGGGCGATCGTCCGAGTCGCCGGCGATCGGCGGCGAGCTGATCGTGTTCGGCCTCGATCCCGTCGCGTCGGGCGAGCAATAGCTCGTGGGCGTGCATATAGTCGCTCATCGTCATGCCGTGAGGGCAAATCGGCGAAGAGCAGCGACGCCGACCCAACGCTCGATGCTGCCAAGTCAGCGCCTTGGCCGTCCATCCGTATAGATCTCGCGGCGCAGCAGGAACTTCCCGAGGCGGTGACGGGCGCGCATCAGGTTGTCGCCACGGATGTCTTCCCGGCAGCGGACCACATCACGTAGCCGCTCGTGCTCAGCCGACGGGACCATCACCAAGGTCAGGCCCCGGCAGCGAGCCGCCGGGCGAGGCGGATCGCGTCTCGCGTGTCGGTCTTGGTCCGCCGGGTCGCTGCACGATCAGCTCGCCCCGCACCCGAACAGCTCGATGCTTTCCGCCCGCGCGCGACGAGCAAGCCCGTAGCCGGTCGGCCCGGCCTCGTACACCGTCCGCGCCGACCTGGCCATGCCCCGCAGCCGCCGCAGCATCTCGTGCGGACGCCCACCACCCGCCGCGTGGTCAGCTCACCCGTTTGCCTGCTCGAAGATCGCGATCGTCGACTCGTGCGCGTGCACATGGAGACCGTCCCAACGGATACCGTCAGGCCTCGGCGCTCCTCTCGTAGATTGTGGGCCCCGCGCCGAGGGCGCAATCCTCAGCGCGAAGACTTACCCCGCAGCCTGCGCGGCGGTGCCGACCGCTCGACATCACGGCCGCCGCTCCTCTCTAGCGGCTAGGTTTAGCGGCGGGTGGCGATGACGGCGGTGGCGATCACGAGTGAGAGCGCGACGAGGCCGCCGACGCCGGTGAGTGGGGTGATGCCGGTGTGCTGGCGCTCGCGGTCGATGAACGCGATGAATGCGATCGGGAGCGCGACGGAGAAGACCAGCAGTATGGTCCGCAGGATCTGGCGCTTGTTGTGTCCGGGGTCCTTGCGCTGTTTGGCGGCGGCGATCGCCGCTTGCGCGCTGTCGGGCTCGCTGTCGTAGAAGATCAGCGCTCGCCGCCCAAGGTCACGCGCGCTGCTGTCGCAGCCCCAGGCCATCGCGATTATGAAGCTGAGCGGGAACACCCAGGTGACCACCCAGAAGATCGCAAAGGCCAGGAACCCGAGCCCGGTCTTCACCCACGGGTGGGCCCCCTCCTTGCGCTTGTCGGAGGGGGCGGAGAGGAACCCGCCGTAGATCAGCAGCACGTAGACGGCGCGGACCCACGTACGCCATGGGCGGCGCGCGGCCGGCTTCTCGGGCATCGGTGCGTCCCGCACCGCGAGCAGGGCCGAGCGGGCCGCGTCGACCGTCGGGTCCACGCCGCGCAGCGCCAGCATCTCGGCGGCGGTCTCGAGTGCCCGCGGGTCGCGGTCATAAAGCGCCGCGGTGCGCAGCAGCATCCGCGCCTCCTGGCGGAGATACACCAGATAGCCCGGGACCAGCGCGACCAGAAACGGCGTCCCGGCGACCGCCCCGTCGATCGCCGCGATCTTCGCGCTATCGGTGCGCAACTGCTCGGCAATGACCGCGCGCGGAACACCCTCACGCTCCTTGCGGACGCGCTGTGCCCACTCCAGAGATGGCTCGCCGAGGCTCTGCGTGCTGTTCAGCGCGATCCGCTCGGCGATATGCTCGGGGTCGCGATAGGCAATCACCGCAAGCCGCCACCCTTCTGATAGACCGTGCCTGATCCGGCTTCTCGAGCCTCGGCGGCGGGGCGCTATCCGGCGAGGTCTCATCCGCCACCGGCATTCCATCCTTCGCGGGGTCGCTGGCCCCCGCTGACCGCGGCAAGCTTGGATCGCCGGGATCGAGCGCTCACGTTGCCGTCCCAGAGGCAGCAGCACGAGTACTTGCCAGCGACGTGACCACGAAAATGGCCAGCACGACGATCCGCCAAGCGCCTGCACCGATGCCAAATCCCAGAGCGGTCAAGAGCGCACCTACCACCGCGACCTCTGCCATCCGCCGCGCCGGGAACCCGAACTCCCTGCCCGCATCGCTCAAGCCCACCAACACCACCCCGAGCGCCGCGCTGAGCAGATACCGCTGCTTGTCGAGCGCGGAAAGTATGATGCCTGGCCCAGGCAGAACGCCGATAAACATGAGCCCGCGCGGCACGTTGAGCCCTTCTCGGCTGAGTTTGAACAGTTTCGCCGCTGGGCCATGGAGACCAATATCGCGGAAGGCCACGCGTTTGGGAATCATCCTTTTTGGATGAGATGCGCACGCGCGCGAGGCGTGGGCCCGAAGCCGGTGACGCGCTCGGGGTGCTCGCGGATTTGAGCCCGGCGGCGATGGAATTCACCGTCTCGTGAGCTCCAGCAGTAGCGACTCGACTCGCTCCAGCCGCGCGGCGATCTGTTCGAGCTGAGTGTCGCCTGGTGCTTCCGCGGCGGTTTCCTCGGCCGGCTCTCCGGATTTCTGCTCGCGCTGCGCGCGTGTCACGAACGTCGAGGTGATCGCTGCAGTGACGATCGCGAGGAACGCTATCCCCTCGAGCATCACGACCGCGCCGACGATCTTGCCGGCCGTGTCCTTGGGCGTCACGTCTCCGTACCCGACTGTCGTGACCGTCTGCAGGGACCACCACATGCCCTCCCAGATGCTCGAGTACTCGCGATGGTCGATCGCCCTGATCGCGATCCCGCCGGCGACCACGACGATGAACGTCGCCGTCACGATCACGCTCGCGGCGTTGCGCACCGAAATCGGCTCGCGTAGGAACCGGTTCATACGGCGCTCGATCGTCCGCGGCCGTTTCATTCCCGCCACGTCACACCCCCCGGCCCGGGAAGCGGACTGAGCGCCCGCTGACCGGAACGCCCGGCATCACGATCGGCCTCTTGACCATCTTCTCGCTGCACGGCCCCAGCACCGAAAGCACCTCAAGGCACACGTCACCCAGTCAGGAAATGCGTCATCGGACTGCTTTCCCGCGGTCTTGACCCCGCTCGTGGTCCCACCGGGCGCGACCAACGGGTCGAGCAGCGGAAAGAGAGTTGCTAACACCCCGACCCGCCGTGGCGGACTGACGCGTCAGCTGCACTTCGACTTGCTGGCGTCCGTGAAGCTCTTGACCGAGCTCACGACGTTTTTGGCGTCGAGTCCGATCGCGGCGATCTGACTGGCCGAAGGGCTCGCCGGGAGCGCCTTGACGGCGGTCTGGAGCGCGTCGACCGACGTCTTGACGGCGCTGGTCTGACTCGGGAAGTCGCTCTTGGCCGAGCTGACAACCGAGTTCGCATCGCTCACGATCGTGTTGATCTGTGACTTCAGGCCGCTGACGCCGCTGCTGGAGGTGACGCTCGGCAGATTCTTGACCGAGTTCTCTAGGTTGGTGCGATCAGTGCAGTACGCCGGCTTACTGCTGCTGCCACAACCGGCGAGCGCGATCAGCGTGCCGGCGGCTACCGTCGCGACCGCAGTGCGCATCGCGGCGCGACCCCTGCGACGCGTTGATATGTCCATCCTGTTGCTGAGTTCCATGGCATCAGGCTATGCCGCAGCGAGAGGCAGCGCATCAGCCAAAAAGGATGAGATCACCCAAACCCCACCCTGCATCCGCCAAGAGGATCACCTGCGCGGCCGCGCCACCCACCTCAACCCGGACCCCAAGCCGCTTCCGGCTCGGCAAACGGCACTTCTCTTGGTGGCCCGGTCGGGCTCACGTGGGCATGCCGCGGCACCCGCGCCGCACGAATACGGGACCCGTCGCGGGCCCACCTGGCCGCTTCGGGAGGCGGCGGACGCTCGCACACTTATTGCTAACGACCTGCTCGAAGCGGCAGGCGACCGGCCTGGCTCTCGCAAAGGACCTAGGCAGCGGCCGGTACGGCCACCCGGCGGCCGCCCCTTCGCATGAAAGATGTCGCCGCGGGACCGAGCTGTCGACGATCGGATTGCCACTTCGGTGGGCGCGCAACTTCTACGAGGTGCCCTGGGCCTCCCCTAGAAGCGCGGGCTCGGTCAAGACTCGCAAGAGCCGCCGGCGGGCGGGACGGACGCCGGGCTCCCGGAGCCGATCCTCAGCAACACGGTCCTCGCCTTCCGACGGATCGCGGCCTGCCGGCTGCCGGGCGGCTCGCAGTAGCCACGACTGCCGCCCGCACGGGATCGCTTTTGCTGGGGCCACGGCCTGGTCGGGTGATCGAATGGCGACGCTGCGTCTGCGCTGGGTGGCGCCCTGCAGTGGGCTGGCTACTGCTCTCGCCGGGTGGCAGGGCCGGGCGCTTCTCCGCCCGGCTCGCGTCAATAACGCCCCGGTCCTGCATGGCGCCTAGCTGTTCCAGCGGTGGCCCAAGGAGTCGACGAGCGAGAACGTGCAGATCCGGCGGGGGACCGGGCGCAAGCGGTTCCCGATCCCCCGTTACCGAAGCAGACGCCGCCCGGAATTGGCGTGCTTGCCGTCTGCAAAGTCTCAGGGCTCGCAGACTCCAGCGTCGCCCATGTCCTCGTAGTACTTGGCCAACTCCGGCTGCTGCTTAAGGACTTGCTGGAACAGCTCGTCTGGCAAATGAGGTCGCATCCGCGCGATGATTTCTCGCGCCTTGCGCTCCTGATCGAGAAGCGCGAGCTCACGGACGATCTGGTCCACACGGGTCTTGTGCACGCCGATCGCTCTAGCCATGTCGTGCCTGCTCAGGCTATTGCTCAGCGCCCAGGCCTGCATCTGGCGGTCACGGTTGATGTAGCCGTTAGGGATCTCGTTGTGCCGTTCGCGCAGCCTTCGCATGCTCGCGGCCTGCACGTCGCGGTCTACATGTGGCACTGGCTGCTCCGGCCAGAGAGCCGGGTCGTCAAGCGGTAGCACCTCGTGGCGCGGCGGTTCTTTCTCGGGCATACTCCCCAACCTAGCATAACCCAAGCGAAGAATGAACTATTCACGATCGATCACCGCCAGGCGGTCGGTCAACCCCGACGCGTTTGCGACCTCAACCGACACCGTGTACTTCGCCGCAGCCGCGCACGAGCAACAACTCCTCGCCCCCCTGGTCGTCGGGCTGATCAGCGAACTGCGCGACGCCGCATACCGCCGCCACGCCGAACTGGGCACCGGTGGCTTGCCGCTCCTGCTGTTGCTGGATGAGTGCGCCAACATCGCTCCAGTCGGGTCTGCCCGCGATGCTCTCAGAAGGCGGTGGTCAGGGCGTACAGACGCTCGTAGTGCTTCAGGACATGAGTCAGGCCCGCCGGCGCTGGCCGCGCGAAGCCGACGGCATACCCTCGCTGTTCGGCGCCAAGGTCGTCATGGCCGGTGTCGCCGACGTACAGACACTCGAGCAGCTATCGCTCATCTGCGGCGGCTGGGACCGCCCAGTACAGACGATCACCGAGCAGCACTCACCGGTCTTCTCCGGCAAGAGCTCAACCACTAGCGAGGCGTGGACAACTCGTCGCGAGCGGCGCCTGCCGCCCGACCAGATCGCGCAACTCCACCGCGGCCAAGCTCTGGTCATCGTCCGCTCCTCCTGGCGAATCCTGCCGGCGATCCCTACCAACGTCACCCCCCCTCGCCCGCCTCGCCACCCTCAGCGACCCGGCAAGCGGTCAATGAGCACCACCCTCTCCCCGGACCTCCCAGCCACCCCGCGCCGGCCGCGGGGCTGTCACCGAGCCGCCACCGGCGGCGAGGGGAAGGGAGCGAAGCGACCTCGACAGCCCCGCGGCCGGTGCCACCATCCCCCAGGTCCGGGGAGAGGGACCACGACGCGTCCCTCATCGACGTCGTCCGCGACGCGAGCCAAGCGCGCGAGCAGCAGCGAAAGAACGGCGCGGCCCCGACTCCCCTCGACGGCTTCTCCCCACCCCGCCGCGCTCCACGGAGGCCCTGCTAACCGCCGACGACGACGCCGACATCCTCGGTGTCCCCCGGACGTTCGTCTACGCGCTCGCCCGGCGCGGCGAGCTACCAACCGTCCGCATCGGCGACCGCTACGTCCGCTTCCGATCCGAGACGCTCCAACGCTGGATCGAGCAGCACGAGACGACGGATCGACGCGGCACGCAGTGACCGGGTAACCAGGCCGGCCTACCCGACGACGTCCCGAGACCGCGGACGGCGATTTGACCTCGCACGACGTCCGGAGGGCGTCCGCTCAAGGCCATCGAAAGAGGCTGGTGCTAGTGAGTTTGGTAGACGCTTGGTAGAGCGACGCTGTTCTGAGCCCCTAACAACTCCGAACAAGGTCCCCACATAATCGCCTGATTTACAGGCGATTCACGAAGGGTGAGCGAGGGGACTCGAACCCCCGACCGCCTGGACCACAACCAGGAGCTCTACCAGCTGAGCTACGCCCACCGTGGAGGCCTGAATCTAGCATCGGATCCCCGAGCCGGGGCCCTGGAGTTAGGATCCTCGCGGCACCCGACGTCAACCGTCTCGGTGCAGCGTCCACCATGCCAGTCGACCTGGTCATCGACATCGAAAACACGCCTGGAGCGTTGGCCAACGTCGCGGCCGCGATCAGCGATGCCGGCGTTAACATCGCCGCGGCCACGTGTGTGGGACCGGGCGAGCGGGCTGAGCTGCACATCCTCGTGCCGCACGGGGAAGCGGCGAAACATCTGCTGGCCATCTCCCACCTGGCCGTGAGCCGCGAGCGCCAGGTCGTGGTGATCGAGGTTGAGGACCGGCCGGGGGTGCTCGCCGATCTGACCCGCCGGGTCGCCCGGGCGGGAGTCAACCTCGACCTGGTCTACGTCGCCACCCGGAACCGTGTGGTGTTCGGCTCGCCCGACCTGCCCGCGCTCAAGGCGGCGCTCGAATCCTCGGCCTGACCGGCTACGTTGACGTGAGGCCGAGGACCAGCTGCGAGGCCTCGAGCGGAACGTCGAGCTGGGGATAGTGGCCGACGTCCTCGAGGAGCACCCAGTCGACGTGCGGTAGCCATTCGTCGCGATATCGAGCGGCAGCCCGGGGCCAGGGCAGAACCTCGTCCTGCGCCCCCCACACGATCCGCACCGGGCACGTGATTCGCTCGGCGTCGAGCGCCCAGCCCTCGCGGAGCGCATACTCAATCAGCTCGTCCGCCGCCGGGCAGCTCGCGACCCCCAGCAGCTGATGGGCGATCAAGTCGGCCGGAATGTGCTCGAAGTTCACACTGAGCAGCTGCGTGGCTCGGCGCCGCCCCGCGGGCGAGGCGACGATCGCGTCGACGTGGGGCGCGGCCGCCCGGGCCTGGTCACGCAGGTCTCGCTGGAAGGCGAGCAGGTCCCGGTAGGACTCGTCCGCCGGCGCCCAGCCGCCCGCCGGCGCCAGGGCCACGACCGTCTCAGCGCGGCCGCGCGCGGCCAGCTGAAGCGCCACGTAACCCCCGAGCGAGCTGCCCAGCACGTGTGCGGTAGCGAAGCCCGCCGCGTCCATCGCGCGCTCCACGGCGTCGGCCATGGACCGACCATCGACAGCCCCGTCGATCGCGGGTCCGCCGGCGTGTCCGGCCAGCGTCAGGGCCAGCGTCTCGTGGCGCCGCTCCAGCGCCGGGAGGACCAGCTCCCACGTCCGCCAGGTGTCGAGAAACCCGTGCAGGCAGACGAGCGGCGACCCGCTGCCACCGCGATGGAAGGGGGTGAAGGTCGAGTACAGGCACCGGCAGGCTAGCGTTGCTACGTTGCTCGCCCCATCATGAGCGGCAGCGAACCAGACCAAGACCTCACCGCCGCGCTGAAACGGCGCCGCCGGGACCTCGCTGAGCGCTGGAATTTGGGCCGCGAGGTGGTCTTGATCGGCGCCGGCGAGCCGATCGGAGTTCCCGGTCGAGCGGACCTGACGTACAGGTTTCGCTCCCATTCCGAGTACTTCTACCTGACCGACCGCGAGCGGCCGGGCGGCGTGCTCGCCTTCGATCCGGCCGAGGGCTGGATGGACTTCGTCGTCCCCCTGTCACGCGATGAGCTGGTGTGGACGGGCGCACGCGAGGACCCTGGCGGCGTGCCGATCTCCGAGCTCGACGCCTGGTTGTCCGGACGCGCTGGGCGGCCGCTGGCCAACCTTGGTGCGCCGATTGGCGCCGTCGAGGCGAGCGGGGCACTGGCCGGCGAGCTGCGTCGCGGGCTGAACCACGTCAGACGGGCGAAGGATGCAGTCGAGCTGGACGCGCATGCGGACCGCCGAGCGCGCGACCCGGGCCGGCTTCGCGGCGATCCGGCCGCTGCTCTCACCGGGACGGACCGAGCGCCAGCTGCAGATCGAATTGGAGGCGGAGTTCTTTCGCCATGGTGCCGACTCCGTCGCCTACGACACGATCGTCGGCAGCGGCACGAACTCCGCCGTGCTCCATTTCGCTCCTTCGTCGCGGGCGTTCGGGCCGAGTGAGCTCGTGCTCATCGACGCGGGCGGCGAGTGCCGTGGCTACGCCAGCGACGTCACCCGCACCTATCCGGTGGGCGGCTCATTCACGTCCGCGCAGGCCGAGCTGCACGGCCTCGTCGGCCGGGCGGGGGAGGCCGCCACGCAGCGCTGCATCGCGTCGACCGAGTTCCGCGAGGTACATCGCACCGCCGCCCTCGTCATCGCGGAGGGTCTGGCCGACTTCGGACTCCTGCGCGGCCAACCCGAGACGCTGTTCGAGGCCGGCGCGGTGGCGGTGTTCTTCCCGCACGGGGTCGGACACATGGTCGGCCTCGGGGTCCGCGACGCCGGTGAGGTCCTCCCCGACCGCCATCCCGACCCGCGGTGCTTTCCCGGGCTGAGAATCGACCTACCGCTGCTGCCGGGACACGTGGTCACGATCGAGCCGGGGATCTACTTCATCCCCGCGCTCATCGGCGACCAGGAGACACGCAGCCGCCTGCGCGACCAGGTCGACTGGGATCGAGCCGACCGGTTGTTGGGCTTCGGTGGCATCCGGATCGAGAACAACATCCTCATCACCGACTCCGGGTTCGAGATCCTGACCAGCGACATCGCCTAGCGTCGCGGGCCCGTCCGGCGAGCAAGATCCGCATGTCAGCTCCCTCCCGCGCCGGCGGCGCTCATGTTGCTGGACGACGAGAACGCGCTGCTTGCGTACAGCGTGTCCATGTACTCGCGCACGGCCTGGATCTTGCCGTCGCGAATCTCGAACACGCCGAGGCATCCGTTTTTGTACGCCCGGCCGTCGCGCATCCGCGCGCGACTCGTCCACTGAAGCACGACCCGATCGGCCTCGGCGATCAGCGCCGTGATTTCGAGGTCAATCGAACCGGGCTCGTAGTGGGACATCGCGGTGGCGAAGAACCCGTCCATGATGTTGTCGCGTCCCCTCCAGGTTCCCGAGACGGGCATGTCTCCCGCCGCCAGCGTCCAGCTGGCGTCCGGCGCAAAGGCGGCGCGGACCGCCGCCTCGTCGCCGCCCTGCAGCGCCGCGAAGTAGTCGGTTACCACTGTCTTGGGGTCGATCGCTGCGGTCATGTGACGGCTCCTCTCGTAGCGCGATTGATGCACCGTCACCGTAGGGGCAGATCGTTTGCGTGTGAAAGGCCTCTCGGGCATGTCTTCAGCGCCCAACGGCATGACCGTGCTCGGCCGTCAGATCCAACCGAGCTCTTCGCCGATGTCAGACGCCGCCTCGAGCAGTCGCGCCACGGCCGGCGAGCGCTTATACCGGTGTGCCAGGAGGCTCACCTCGAGGCTGACCGACGGGGATATGGGCACCCAGCAGAGTTCGTCGGGGAGCCCGAACCGCGAGGACTCGCCGATGATCGCCACCACATCGCCCTGCAGGATCGGGCTGTAGGCCAGGTCGAAGGTCAGGGCTCGCAGACGCACCCGGGGCTCGATGCCGTGGCTGCGGCACAGATCGAGTACGGCGTCATAGTGGCCCGGGTTTGCCTCCCGTGGGTGCAGCAGCAGGTTCTCGGCGGCCAGATCGGCCACCTCGACCATGGCTCCCGACGCCAGCCGATGGTCGCGGCGCAGCAGTACGCCCTGACGCTCGAGGCGGATGGTGCGCGCCTGAAGGTCTGCCGTGGCCGGCGGGCAGCGGACGAGCCCCAGATCAATCGAGCCGTCGGTGACTCCGGCGACGATCTCGCTCACGGACTCGACCCTCGTAGTGATGGCGATCCCCGACTGGCGTTCGGACAGCGCCAGCAACAGCCGTGGCGCCGTCTCGTAGCTGGCGCTGGCTCCGTAGGCGAACACGATCTCTCCGCGCTCGCCGCTGCCGTAAGTTCGCACCGAGCGCCACAGCTCATCCGCGGCGCTGAGCAGGGCAGGACCGCGCTCGAGGAGGAATTCGCCTGCCGGCGTGAGCTCGAACTCATGCGTCGTTCGGTGCAGCAGGTCGACCCCGAGCTCTTGCTCCAACGCGCGCACCTGGCGACTCAGCGCGGGCTGCGCGACGTGCAGACGTTCGGCCGCGCGGGTGAAGTTTCGCTCCCGCGCGACCGCGACGAAGTACTGCAACCGACGGAGATCGGCCACCGTGCCCATGGTAATCATGGTCAGCCCCCTGTTGGAGGGCCGGTGGCCTCAGTCGACGGCGTGGTTGGCGACTAGCAGCCCATCGGGGTCGTAGCTCGCCGTAACCGCGGCCAGACGATCCGCGGTCGCCGATGTGAACGACTGGCGCAGGCCGGCCCCGTCTCCATCGAATGTGATCAGTGTGCGACGCTCGCCCGACCACGGGGCAAAGCGCTCACTCATGGTGTCCAGGGCGCTGCGGATCGCCGCACCGACCTCGGGCGTGACCGGCGTGCCGATGGCATAGACCAGCGCCTCAGCATCAAGCGGTCCCGCCGCTCCCGGGTCCGGCGTGGTGGAGCGCAACGCTCCGCCGAGATGGCGGAGCTCGAGCGCCGTCAACGGAGTCTCGACTCCCGGCCCGGCGAGCTCGAGATACGCCTGGGCGGCCTCGACGCTGAGCGAGTCCAGAAGCACCGCCCGGCCCATACCCGGCAACGGGTCCTGCGGGTCTCCCGAGATGTCCCCGAGTGCGGGGGCGGGCACCGTGGCAAGCGTTTCCATGTACGGCTTCGCCACGGCCCGCAGCGGGGCAACCAGCTCGTTCCCCTCGGCCTCGGTGCCGGTGAAGGCGAGCGTGATCGCCACCAGCGCGCGACCCCGGAGCGGCTCTGGAACCTGTGGGAGCGGCGGGAAGCGGATGAGCTTGAGCGTCGAGGTAACAGCGTCCGGGGCGGCGGCGATCCAGGCCCGGTAGGCGCCGAGGACGTCGCCGGCCTGCTCGATCGGCCACAGCGCGGCGCCGGCGAACGCCTCGCGCAGCGGGAACAGCTCGAGCTCGAACGAGGTGACGATCGCCTGCCCGCCGCCACCGCCGCGCAGCGCCCAGAACAGATCGGGCTCTTGGTCGGCGTCGACGTGGCGCTCGGCGGCGTCGGCGGTCACCACCTCGAACGAGCGCACGTAGGTTGATGCGAAGCCCTGGCGACGAGCGAGCCAACCGATCCCGCCACCGAGCGTGTAGCCGGCGACGCCGACGCCGCCCGACATTCCGTGCAGGCACACCAGACCGTGCTCGGCCGCCGCGGCGATCACCTCGCGCCACCGGGTGCCGGCCTGGGCGCGCGCGGTGCCGGCCTCCGGGTCGACGGTGATCCCGGTCAGCCGACCCATCCGCAACAGGATCGTGCCGGTCAGATCCCCCAGACTGGTGGCACCGTGACCAGTTGACTGCGGGGCGACCTCCAGGCCGTTCGCCGCCGCGAACTTAACCGTCGCCGAGATGTCCGCCACCCCATCTGCGAGTACGACCAGGGCAGGATGCTGGTCGGCGGCGAGATTCCAGGCCTGCCGCGCCTCGTCCCAACCGGCGTCAGCGGCGGTCACCACATCGCCGGCGATGGCTCGCCGCAGTGGCTCGAGGTCGACCGCTCCGCGTCCGGACATGGCCTAGGTTCTATCCCATCGCCCCGCGGGAGGGTGCTGTCAGCGCGGCCAGGAGCACGGTTGATCGCGACATGTTCTCGGGCCTACCCAGCCGGGCGGGTAGCTCAATCGGCACCGGGCCGTCAGTCGTGACGGCGATCGGCGCGGGCCCGACGCCCGCCGGCGTAGGACCCGAGGTCGATCACGAATGCGAGGATCACGAAGAACCACTCGAATCCGGCGACATGATGCCCCGGCCCCCAGTCCCAGAAGGCGGCATAGGCCAGCGTGGTCCAAGGCAGGAAGAAAAAACCGAGTAGCGGGACGATCCAGCTGTCAAACGCACGGCTGAGAACGCTGCTGAAGATCCACAGCAGGAACAGGGCGAGCCGAGGCGAGATGAGAGCCAGGACGGCAAGGATGCAGGGCATGGCCCGAGTTTCGCTGGTGGCGGGGTCCGGCGCAAGGGCAGGCGCGGCAATTAGAGCGTCGTCCCGTCACGCAGCCGTGCGATGGATTCTCGGTCGTGCGAGGGCAGATAGACGGTGGGGTGCTGACGCGCGTGCTCGAGGATCGTGCGCATGGTCGAGACCGCGTCGGCGGGTTTGGGCGAGACCGCGTCGGGTCTGAGGGCCAGCAGTTGCTCGAGGGTGTCGGTGGCATCACCGGCCAGAAACACGTGGCGGCCCTCGTCGTCGACGCAGATGATCGAGATGTGGCCGACCGTGTGGCCAGCGGTCTCGACCGCGACGATCCGACCGTCGTCACTCAGCGCCAGGCTGCGCTCGAAGGCGCCAAACGGACCCCCGTCCAACGCCAGCGCTCGGAAATCGACGCCGGGCGGCAGTGGCTGGCGCAGCGCACGGCGCCAGAACCGTGCGCCAGGCGTGCGCGAGAACGCCAGCTCGCGATGGTGCACCCACACCGGTCCGGAAACGTGCACGGCGCCATCCATGTGATCGCCATGCATGTGCGTGAGCACCACCCTGTCGAGGTCAGAGACCGACAGCCCTGCGGCGCGGAGTGCACCCGGCAGCTCCTGTTCGCGCGGAACCTCGAACCGCGCGAAGGGGATATCGCGCGCGGTGGCGGTCTCGCCGGTGTCGATGACGAACCGTCGCCCAGCGTGTTCGATGGCCCAGCAGTGAATGGGAACCGGGTCGCACCAGGGCCCGGGACCGAACAGGTCGACCTGCCGGCGCCAGCCGTCACTGGCAAACAGGAAGGCCCGCTTCAGTCGCACCGCGCCGGTCGTCAGCGCGTGAATCCTCATGGGCGTGTGGGTCGCGACGAGAACTCGATAACGCGATCCTAAATCACCTGGGTGGGCGGAAATCGGTGGTGTACCGTCAGCTCAGGCGGGCACGACCGTATGCGCGTCGAGGTTGCGCCCGGACCGGAGCCGATCGAGAGCACGTGCACAATGACGCGACTCGAATTCCCAGGCCGGGGCGCTCGTCGGGGGCTGATTGCCGGGCTTGTCGCGCTGACGGTCGCGCTCGCGTCAGGCGCTGTCGCGCTGGCCATGGCGCCATACACCGTTCACGTGGCCGTGCCGGCGACGGTCAAGAAGGGGCACGACTTCAAGGTCACGGCCAGCGGTGAGTCGCTGCCACGGGCTCACTCGTTTGCCACGTACAAGGTCGTGACATAGGGCGAGCCGCTTGCTCGCTGCACCCAACGAGCCGAGTCGGTGATGATGCTGGCCTCGAATGACGCTATTCGTCGAAGTCGTCACCGCCTCCGGCCAGGTCGCCACGACGCGCTCACGCTCGAGCAAGGTGACGGTTCTGGCCGAGCTGCTGAAGCGCCTCGACCCCGGCGAGGTTCCCATCTGCGTGGGCTTCCTGTCCGGCGTGCCCCGCCAAGGCCGCGTCGGCATCGGATATTCCACCGTCTACGGCGTGTGCGCCGCGCCGGCGCAGACGCCGCGGCTGATGGTCGGTGACGTAGATCGTGCGATCGGCAACATCGAGACCACCACGGGGGGCGGCTCGGCGACGATGCGGCGGCAGCTGCTCACGGAGCTGTTCGGCAGGGCGACCGAGGCCGAGGGAGACTTTCTCCGGCGGTTGCTGACCGGACAGCTTCGGCAGGGCGCGCTGGCAGGATTGATGGCCGACGCCGTGGCCCGGGCGGCCGGCGTTTCCGGAGACCTCGCACGACGCGCGCTGATGCTCTCGGGAGATCTCACCCAGACGGCCGAGATCGCGATGAGGAGGGGAGCGCCGGGGCTGAGCGAGATTCGCCTGGAGATCTTCCGACCAATTCTTCCGATGCTCGCCTCGACCGGCGCCAGTGTCGACGACGCGCTGGCTGGCTTGGAGCGCGCGTCCGTCGAGTACAAGCTCGACGGGATCCGCATCCAGATACATCGCCTCGGGGATGAGGTGCGCATCTACACGCGCAACCTCAACGAGATAACTACTGCCCTGCCCGGCATCGCCGATGCCGTCCGGAGGTTGCCCGTCCATCAGGCGGTTCTCGATGGCGAGGCACTCTGGATGAGCGACGACGGCCCCGCCCCCTTCCAGGACACCGTGTCGCAGATCGACCGCGACGCCCCGCCGGAGGGGATCGTGACCTCCCTGTTTGACCTGCTGCACGTCGACGGCGACGACCTTCTCGACGAACCCCTGGACGAACGATCAGCGCGGCTGGCCGTGATCGCACCGCAGCTCAAGATCCCGGGCGTCATCACGGCAGACGCGCGGGAGGCCCACCGCGTGCTCGAGGACTCGCTGCGCGCCGGCCACGAGGGCGTCGTCGTCAAAGACGCCGGCTCGCTGTATGCAGCCGGCCGGCGCGGCAAGGCGTGGCGAAAGGTCAAGCCCGTGCGCACCTATGACCTCGTCGTACTCGGGGCGGAGTGGGGACATGGACGTCGGCGCGGGTGGCTGTCCAACCTTCACCTCGGTGCGCGCGATCCCGAGTCCGACGGGTTCGTGATGGTCGGCAAGTGCTTCAAGGGACTCACCGACGAGCTACTCGAGTGGCAAACGAACGCGCTGCTCGACCGCGAGGTGGGCCGGCGGGGGATCGCCGTGCTGGTGCGCCCCGACCTCGTCGTCGAGATCGCCATCGACGGCGTGCAGTCCTCCAGACGCTACGCGGGTGGAGTGGCGCTGCGCTTCGCGCGCGTCAAGCGCTATCGCCCGGACAAGGACGCGGAGCAGGCCGACACGATCGACGACCTGCGAGCGCTCCTGCCTCGCTCCAGAGTCACCTAGTGGCTCCGGGGGCGTCCTCACCGAGGAGCATCACCGTACCCAGGATCCGTCGCCTTCGCCCGGGCCTGGGGCCGTTGGCCAGGCGAGGTTGGATCACGCGCGTGAGCTCGCGGGCGAGCTCAGCATTTTCGGCCTCGTCGAGCCACAGGCCCGCGATTCGGTAGCCGACTCCGTCGCGGAGAACGTCGACGTTGTCGCGGGCCAGGTAGCGGTCGAAGTCGCCCAGTAGACCGGCCACGAGGGCCATGAACGCCTGGCGGTGATCCTCGTGACTCATCCGCTCCACTTCATCGAGGTTGATCGTGGCCGCCGCCACCCGTAGGACGTAGGTCCGCTCGATGGCGCCGCGCACGCGCCGCTCGGCGGCGACGCTCAACACGCCGGCCCCGACCAACATCGCGACATGGCGGTAGAGACTGGCCGGGGAAACGTCGGGGAGCTCGGCGCGCAGCTCGCCCGTCGTGAGCGCCCTGTCCCCCAGGAACGCCTGGATGATCCTCAGGCGGACAGGGTGCAGGAGCAGATCGGCACTGGTCATATCAGGCAGATTGTTATCACTTCTGATAACGTTCTTGATTCAGAGAGTAAAGCCTACGTCACGCCCCGAGGGAGGCCACCCATGCCCCCATTTGCGCGGAGGCAACCGGCGGAGACGCTCAACCCGCTCTGACGCACGCAGCCTCGCGTGGACGCTCGTCACCGCGGCGGTCGGTGATCGAGACCGCTGCCGTCTGGCTGCGCAGCCATCGGTTGGGTGGCAATTTCGTGGTCCGCTGCCGTCAGGGACACCTGTTCACGACGATCTGGATTCCCGCCGCCTCGCTGAAGTCTCTTCGGCTCGGTTGGTGGCGCTTTCAATACTGCCCAGTCGGGCACCACTGGGCGCTTGTCACGCCCGTTGATGAAGCCAGTCTGGGCGACGAGGAGCGCGTCCTGGCCCGCCAGCAGCACGACATCCGGATTCCCTAACCTGGCGGCGTGGGCACGCCGATCACGTCCGAGTCGCGCGTGGCCCCGGGGGTGAAGCCAGACGCGCCGTAGACATCGGCGAGTGCCTCGACGAAGCGGTCGGCCGAGAATCGCCGTTCGTACGTGAGGCGGGCCGCCGCCCCCAGCCGCGACCGTAACTCGGCATCGGCCAACAGTCGCCTGAGCGCCTCGGCCAGTGCGCCGACATCGCCCGGCGCCACCAGGAGCCCGTTCTCGCCGTCGATGAGATCCTCCGGCAAGCCGTCGCAAGCCGTGGCGATCACGGGCTTTCCTGCCCGCATCGCCTCGAGTACGGACACCGAACCGCTCGATTCGGCCACCGACGGCAGCACGAAAATGTCGGCGGCGCTGAGGTACGGAGCCACGTCCGGCACGAGGCCCGGGATGACGAGTTGCCGATCAAGACCCAGCGCGCTCGCGAGCCGGCGATGGCTGGTGAGCAGTTTGCCGGGACCGACCAGGCACGCGCGGAACCCAGCACCGCTGGCCGCAACCCGCGCAAGGGCGAGCAGCAGCAGGTCGACGCCCTTCCGCGGCACGTGGCGCGAGACTGACACGACGAGCGGCGTGGCCGGCGCTCCCAGATCCGCGATCGGAGCCGGCTCGGCCCCGGCCTGGGCCGGTTCAGAGAAGGCATCGGGGGCCGCATACGGGACCGTGCGGATTCTGAGGCTCGGCCCGTAGGCGTTGGCCAGATGTTCCGCACCGACTCGTAGTTGACCAGGACAAGGCTCGAGCGTGTGTAGCCCCACCCCTCGACCGCGTCGTCCACCGACGTGACCCAACGTCGCCAAGCCTGGTACTGGACCCGGTTGCCCAGCCCGTGGTGCGCGCGAAGCCCGTCGTCCAAGGCTCCGAGCTCGTAGGCTCGCGTCCCGTACGAGCTGGCGATTGAGACCGCGTGGACACCCCGGCGTTCGAGTGCGCGGGCCGCCCAAACGCCGGCTGCGCCGTACACCCCGAAGCTGTGAATCAGATGCCCGCCCGCAAGCGGGCCCAGGAAGTTGGCCACGCCACGGCCCAGCAGCGGCATGTACGTCGGAAGCGGGATCTGCAGCAACACGGGCGGCTGTCGGCGGGGAGGCGCCTCACGTCTGGCGGGTGCGGTGCCGATTTAGGCCGCGTGGAGACATCGGTGCCGCCTCCGGGCTTCGTCACGCCGCCGGCGAATGAGCCGCCTCCCGCCCCGCCTGCCGCCAGCGGTCGCGTCCGCGGGAGGCTCGTGGCGGGCGTGGTGGGCCTCGTGATCGTGGCCGCCGTGGCGTTCTTCCTGCTCGGCTCTTCCGGCACCCGGATCGGCGGCCCGATAGCGCAGGCTGCGACGCTGTCAGCCAAGGCGCCCGGGTACCGAATGCACATGTCGCTCGAGGTGAGCTCCTCGACCATGAGCGCTCCGATCACGGGCACCGCGCGCGGGATCGTCGATCTGCGCGACCGCGCGACATCGACGTCGATGACGATGAATTTGGGCGACGAGCCCCAGGTCACTCAGCAGCTGGGGAGCTCCATCTTGCGGATCGATATCGTGACGGCCGGAGACGCGGTGTACGCGCGGCTCCCCTCGGCGCTGATCGCGTCGCTGCCGACGGCGGGAAGGCAGTGGATCAAGCTCGACGTCGCGAAGCTGTCCGGCCTTCCAGGACTGTCGTCGCTCGGGGACAACCCAACCACAACCGACCCGAACAGCCTGCTGCAGTTCCTGCGATCCCAGTCCGGCAACGCCGGCGACGAGGGTCCCCAACGCGTCGATGGCGCGGCGACGACGCACTATCGGGCCCAGCTGAGCCTGGCTCAGCTTGCCGACAGCCTCCCCGCCGATCAGCGAGGCGCCGGTCAGCAGGCTCTCTCGGATCTGAAGAAGGTGCTCGCCGGCGACCAGTTCCCGGTCGACGTGTGGGTGGACGCTCGCAACCACGTTCGACGGGTCACCGTGGCCCTCGACCTCGCCATTCCGAGTGGCCCGTCACTACAGGAAACCGTGACTATGGATCTCAGCCACTACGGGCCTCAGCGAGCACCGGCACCACCGCCGCCGGATCAGGTCATGGACCTCAGCAGTCTGGACGGCGCGGCGGGCTGACCGCTGGCTCCGGCGTAGGCGCTTCCTGCAAGGAAACGGTCACGGCTCATTTGGCCGCGACCATGCTCCGATCTCAGCTTCGACGACCGACTGCTGTTCCGGGCGTCTCCCGAAGGACGATCGGGACGATTCCCGGCTTCGGTTTGATCGATGGCTCTTGCTCAGATTTCAACACGTTGGCACCAATCTGCTCGTTCTCATTCCACGACATGGGCAGGGTCCTGCTGCAGGTTGACGGCATGTCTGATAGTTTGCTCCGCGCCGAATCCCCGGGCCTGCCATCCCGGGGAGCGGGGAACCCAATCTATTTGGGGCGAATCTCGCGGTGGTCCGTGAGAGGCGCTCAGTGAGAGCGCTAGCCCGTCAGCTAACCCCGTAGGCCGAGGCGTCAAATCCGCAAATCAGTCTGCGGAGCTATGCGTACTGCTTCAAACAGCTCTCCCCAGGTTGCCGTGCGCGAGCACGGTCGGCGGCAGCACGCCGAGCGCCGGCGCTCGTCGACCACGGCCGCTCGGGCAGTCTGCGCTCTGATGCTGGTGGGTCTCCTCTGGTGTTGCTCGAGCGCACTCGCGGACTCCGGTGGCTCCGGTGGCGCAGGGATCGGCGGCAAATCGGCCTCGAGTAAATCGGCCGTGTTTGCCCGGACATTGCGCCGAGGCGAGTCCGGCGCCGACGTCAAGAAGCTTCAGCGCTGGCTGGCCGAACTCGGCTACAACGTCAGCGTGACCGGCCATTTCGGCTGGGCCACCAAGACCGCGGTCAGGAAGTTCCAGGAATCGCACAGCTTGCGCCCCGCCAGTGGCACGGTCGGCAGCCGCACGGCGGCAGCCCTTGTGGCCGCAGTCAAGAAGTTGGGCAACACCGGCGGCAGCAAGCCCATAGATCCGATTCCCGGCTTCTCTATCGGTCGCGATGACATGGGCGTGGATGGCTCGGCCCGTACCGGCGCGCCGATCTACGCCCCGCTGCCATCCAAGCTCGTGCAGGTCATGAACGACTGGTACGCGGGCGAGCCCTTGCTGCTGTTCAAGTTTCAGCATCAGCCAGCCGGCGCCCTCTGCGACTACTGGTATGTCGCCGAGCAGATCAACCCGGTGACGACCAGGATCGGCACCCGATTCCGTACGCGGCAGGTCGTGGCAACGTTCGCCTCCAGCGGCACGGGCATCGAGATCGGCTGGGGCTCTCCCACCTCGGGGACGCGAACGTTGGCCGGAGTGTCCGATCCCGGAGCAGCCAACCCGCCGAGCGGATCGAAGACGACCTGGGGCGAGACGTTCAAGAGGTTCTTCGGAATCCCCTAGCCGTCGGCGCCGTTCAGCGGGCGGCCAGGCTCAGCATCCTCAGCGCCGTGTCCGTGACCGGCCGTAGATAGCCGGGCCCGACGGCCAGCCGGAACACATCGCCATACTCCGTCAGCGCCTTGGCGAGGGCCGGCAATGACGGCTTGCGTGTGCCGTGCGCGGCCAACCTGTCGATGGTCCGGAACCAATCGGCGGTTCGCCCAGCAGGGCGCGTTCGCCATAGCGCGGTGGCGACCTCATCGCCGTCGTTCCACATCTTGTGGGGGGTGCCCTTCGGGATCTCCAGCGTGTCTCCGGGGCCGAGTTGCCGTCGTTGCCCGCCGACAATCACCGTCAGGTGGCCTGAGGTCACCTCGAACTGCTCATCCTGAGCGGGATGCAGGTGAGCCGGCGGCGCCGACCCGCCAGGGATCCAGGTCCCTTCCAGCTCGAGTTCGGCCGCCGTCTCGCCGAGAACACGAAGCGTCTGATGATCGTTCACGCGAAGTTCGTCCGGCATCACGGGAGTTCTACCGCTCCGGCTAGCCGAGCGGTGTCCAAGCTGCGCCAGCGGGCGCCTGAGGCAAATCGATATCGGAGGCGGCGCAGACCAGTCAGTAGTCCGCCCCCCGTTTGCTCGTAGTTACGGCGGATGAAGGGGTGACAGGCGGCGCCGATTTCACGAGCAAGCATGTGGGCATCTGACCGGAAGAAACGCGTTCTGGTAGGGGTTGCGATTGTTTCGCTCGTGACCGCGGTGTCGGCGCTGTGGATCGGACTTCGGGTCGGCGGCGCGGCGTGCGCGCGGGACTTCGATGACCTGGTCACGGCGATGGTGGCGATCATCGCGACGCTGTTCTGTTTCAGGGCCGCTCGGCGCGAATGCGGCCGGATGCGGGTGTTCTGGGGCTTGACTGCCGGCGCGTGCCTCTGTTGGGCGGTGGCAGAGGTGACATGGGCGGTGTACGAACTGCTCCTCGGTGTGCGGGTGCCGATTATCTCCTGGGCGGACGTCGGATAGCTGAGTGCGATCCCCCTGGTCGTTGCCGCACTGTTGAGCCACCCCGGCATGCATCGAACCCGCACACGGAAGGTCCGCTCCCTGTTCGACAGCCTGATCGTGGCGACTGCGCTCGCGTTCCTGAGCTGGACGCTCGTTGTCGGTCAGCTGTGGCACAGCACCGACCTGTCGACGCTCGCTGGCCTCGTGGCGCTCGCCTACCCGTTCGGCGATGTGGTGATCGTGTTCTTCATAGTCGTCGTCGTGCGGCGGATCGGCGGAGACGCCCGCCTTGCGCTCTGGTGCCTGCTCGCTGGCCTGGTCGCAATGGCCGTTTCGGACAGCACCTACTCGTACCTCAGCACGACCAACAGCTTTCCCTCAGGAGGCATCATCGACGTCGGCTGGATCGCGGCCTATCTGACGATTGGGCTGGCGGCGTTCGCCTCGGAGCCATCCAGTCTCGGGGTGGTGGATACCGCGGGGCCAGACGCACCCACGTTCGCATCCTTCCTCGCGCCGCTAGTCCTGACGTTCGTCGCTCTCGCCGTCGCCGGGCTAGAGCTCCAGCTTGGGCGCCACCTCGACACCGCCGGGACGGTGATGGCCTTCGCGCTGGTGTCTCTTGTCCTCGTCCGGCAGACCGTGTTCGCGCTGGAGCTGAGCAAGACTGCCGACTCGGCAGAAGCTGACTGGCTGAAGAGGTTGGTCCGAGCCGCGCTCAGCCGCGCATCCGTGGCGCCCACGGGCCACGACCACCCACCGCGGCAAGGATCACCATCGTGAGCGGGTCGTTCATCGATCACCCGGACGTTCGAGTGATACGCAGCAGCTCCGAGCCGTCCTACCTGCCCCGCATCGTGCCACGGTCCAGGGCGGCCACCGCCGAGCGCTTCACCGCGTGGCTAGTCATCCTGCTTCTGGCCGCCTGCGTGGGCCTGGCGCTGTACGACCTCTACCTGCTGCTCGCGGGTTTGCGCTGAAGGGACGCCTCCCTCCGCTTTTGCGAGCGCCACTATGCCCGGGCCGCCGCGGCGACGTGCGACGGTGCCGGCTCTCGGCCGCGACGCCTCGTCGGAGGCTGATCGCCCGGTGGCTTTACCGCCGCTGAACGTGCAGATCGGCGATTCGGATGATCTCTTCCCAGCGGCCCTTGCCGAACCGACCCGCGCGCTCAAGCCCCTGCGCGGCGAGCTCGCGTACCTGCCGCTCGATCTCGGGATCGTGCGTGTGGTAGGCAGCGTCGGTGAGAAGTCGCGCCGCCTCCTTGTCCTTACCGGCCGCGAGACCGTCGCGCGCCTGCGTCACCAGGGCCTGGACATTGGGGTGATCGACCATGTCTGGCTCGGACATGTCGTCTCCTCTCATTGCTTGTCGTTCGAGTGTCAATGTCAGATACTCAGCACAAGGGGCGAGGTGGCTGGGCGAAGGTCAGACGTCGGTTAAGCAACCTCTGGGGGCTGGGAAAGCAAACCTGAACCGGTGGCGACCAACCATCGGTACTCCTACCCATCTTCAGCGCCCGACGTTGCCGACGCACGACCGAAGCGGGATACCGCTGCTTCGCTCGACCGACCTGCCGCTAGTCCCTCCGCGAGACGACTGTCGGGCATAGGCCCAGCAGCCGCATATCCATCATGAGATCGGCCAGCTGTTCGTTGGCCGCTGTGGCCGAGCTGGACCCGGGCGCGACACGCAGGATCAGAACCGGGCCATCCCCAAGGTGTCTGCTGGTCAGGATGAGCGCTGGCTGGCGGCTCGTGGCCTGTTTGTTGATCCAGGCCTGGATCTCGATCTCTGACAGTGACGCCGGCATCTTGTACGAAATCAGCACTTCGGTCACCGTTAGGACCGTGGCACGACACGAGCTCGGCGACCATAGGTGTAAGTCCCGATCTTGCCCGGATGGCAGCACGCCCGCAGGTCAGCGACCTGCTGCTCGGCGCGACCCGGGGTTACGTCGGTTTCAGGGTTCGACGAGGCCGCGCCTGATCGCGTAGCGCGTCAGCTCCGCCCCGTTGCGCATGCCGAGCTTGGCGAGGATGTTGCAGCGGTGATGATCAACCGTCTTCCTGCTGATGACCAACACGTCGGCGATCTCGTCGCTGGTATAGCCCTCTGCGATCAGCTTTACGACCTCGAGCTCACGCGGCGTGAGCGGATCCTCAGGGGCTGTCTCCCCGGCCCGAGCCCGCTCGAGATAATCACGCACCAGCGCGGTGACCGCTCCTTGATACAGAAACGGCTCCCCCCGCATGCTCGCGCGGCACGCCGCGACCAGATCGCGATTGGCCGCCGTTTTCAGCACGTAGCCCGACGCGCCGGCCTTCAGAGCCTCGAAGAAGTAGCGCTCGCTGTCATGCACCGTCAGGATCAGAACCCGCAGTTCCGGGCAACGCCGGCGCAACTCGGCTGCCGCCTGCAGCCCGGTCAACCGCGGCATCGAGACATCAAGGATCGCCAGATCGACATCGTTGGCCAGCGCCTGCTCGACCGCATCGCTTCCGTCCGCCGCCTCTGCGACGACCTCGATATCGGCCTCGCCGTCCAACACCGCCCGGAGCCCGCTGCGCACGACCGCGTGGTCGTCGGCCAATAGCACCCGTGTCTTCAGCGGTGTTGTCATCGCATCTCCGGTGCTGCTGGAACGCTGAGGACAATCTCGGTCCCCTGTCCCGGCGCGGAATGGACAGCGAGCTGCGCACCGATCAGCAGCGCGCGCTCACGCATACCCGCAAACCCGCTCTCAGCTTGGGGCTCAGAGAGACCGCGGCCATTATCGGTCACAGCCAACACGACACCTCCGGCGGCGCCGGTCAGGCTAACGGTCGCCTGCGTGCCTTGAGAGTGCCGCAGCGCGTTGGTCAGCGCCTCCTGGGCGACCCTATAGATGACGAGCTCTACCTCGGGGGACAAGGTCGGAATGCGCCAGTCCAAATCGGGCCGGACGCGCAGGCCACCCTGCCGGGCGATGCGCGAACACAGCGCCAGCAGCGCGTTGACGAGCCCCAGATCGTCAAGCGCCTCTGGCCGCAGCTCGCGGCCGATTCTGTGCACGTCCTCGAGGCTGAGAAGGACCATCTCGGCGATCTCGGTCAACGCCTGGTCCTGTTCTGACGCCTCCCCAGCGGCGCGTTCAGCCCGGAGCGCGACTGCGGTCAGCGTCTGGCCGACCTCGTCATGGAGCTCACGCGCAATCCGCGAACGCTCACCCTCCTGCGCGGCAAGGGCTCGCCTACCGCTCTCACGGTGCTCGTCCTCCATGCGATCAAGCATGGCGTTGAGCGCCTCGGCGAGCGCAACGACCTCGCGCCCAGCTCTCCTTGATGGCTCGGCGCGCTGGCCCGGTTGGCCTGGATCGACACGCCCCATCACAGCCGCCAGCCGGCGAAGCGGCCCAAACGCACGCCGCAGAAGCACGGCATCAAAGACCAACATCACGGCCAGGCCGATCGATAGGACCAACAGCTCGTCCGGAGTAGCGACTCGCTTGACCGTCACAGGCGTCCACGCCAAGAGCGCCCACGCCAGCACTAAGACGACGACATTTGCCGCGAACACCCGCCACAGCAGCGACATGCCCTCCCAACGCCGGCGCTGGCCGGGGCGGGGAGCTCCGAGATCGCGCCTCGCCATTGGCAGCAAGGTCCCTTGCTCAGGCATTGGCGGGGGCCGAAGGCCGAGCTTGACTCGACGAGAGCATCACTCTCATGCCGGCGTCGGAAATGAACAACGTTCCCTCCTGAGCACACGTTACGACTCCGGACCTCGCCCGACAAGGCAACGTCCGCGGCCGCCCTATCGCGGCATGGCCTGCTCATGGTGCCCAGGGTCAGGAGTCGACCAGTCCTTCTCACTGCCGCAAAGCTTCTCGAGCGCGGCGGCAAACGCCACCCACCCGTCGAAGGCGACCGTGTGTCCGGCTTGGTCGGAGATGTTGCCGACGGGTCGTGCCGGCCATTGCTCGAGTTCTAGGCTCAGCACGCGCGTTGCGGTCACGGCGTGGAAGCTGGCGGGATCGAGCCTGGTTCGCATGAGGGACGGTCCCTCATCATTCAGCGATCCATTCGCCTTCACCAAAACCACCTTCGGACCCAGCCTAAGATGACGCTGGAGGCCTACGGCACGAGCCGGTAGATCGCTCCGGCAGTGTCATCGCTGACGTACAAGGCGCCGTCCGGACCCGGAACGGCGTCGACTGTTCGTCCCCAGCGATCGCCGTTGGACTGCTGGAAGCCGGTGATGAGGTTGCGCGCAGTCCGAAGCGTGTGGCGGTTAGGCTCCCACGGCATCCAGAGGACCGCGGGCGCGCGGGGCGGCTGTCGATCCCAAGAGCCGTGGACGGCGACCACGGCTCCAGAACGCCAGACCTTTGGGAGCTTGCTGCCCTGGAGGAAGTGAAAGCCCAGCGGAGCGCTGTGCGCGGGGAGCCCAAGCTCCAGCGGCGCGAGCTTCTCGCAGTTCAGGCTGTGGCCACCGGGGTTGGTCTGCTCGTCGAAGTCGAACTTCAAGTCGCGGTATCTGAATCCAGTGCTCACAGCCCCGGGGGCGAGGTCGGGGTCCGGATGGCAGAACGGCCACCCGAGGTTGCGACCGGCCGTCAGCTTCGCGATCTCGTCGGGCGGGTGGTTGTTGACGTACGCCTGGATCACTTGGCCGAAGGCGTCTGAGAAGCCGCCATAGGCTCTGTGGAACGGGTACGCGATGTCATCGCGCTCGTTGACCGCGGTCCATAGCGACCCGTCCGGAGCGAACGACAGTCCATCCCCGTTGCGAACGCCTCTGGCCCAGACGCGAATTCGTCTGCCGCTCGACGTGTACTCCATGACCGCGGCGTAGGGCGGGCTTGATCGTGGCCAGGGCGACGCGTTGGACGTGCTGCCGATGTCGAAGTAAAGGTTGTGGTGGCGCCCGACGACGATGTTCTTGAGCGTGTGGTCATCGCCGCTCGGCAGATTGGGAATCAGCACGGTCCGTGAGCCCACGCGGGCACCGAGCCAGACGTAGCGGTCGACCTCGTCGGTCTCGGCCACGTACAGGACCTCGCGTCCGCCGACATGATCGAACGCCATTCCCTGCGGCTCGTTCAGCCCCGACACGATCACGCGTTGCGATGGGGGTGCGCTGCGATCCGAGTGAGGCTTCAGCTCGATGATCTTGCCGTCAGCGGGGTCACTGACAAGCAGAGCTCCGTGCGGGGTCCACTGCTCCAGGCGCGCATTCGAGACCAGCGCCCAGACCTCGGCCTTCCAGCCGCTGGGAACCCTGAGCGTGTGGTTCGTGGTGAACGCACCCGACCGGTTCGCTGCCGGAACCCTGAGCCCCACCTCGACATACCCCGACGCCTTCGCCCTGGAGTGGCCTTCCGGCTTGGACGTGGCACAGCCAGTCAGCAGCGCCGCCAACGCCGTCGGTAACGCCAACCAGCCGAAGCGCCCGCGCACCATCGCCCCAGTTCATCACATCTCCCGGCGACGACAAGACGGTCCGTCAGCCGGCAACAAACCCGCGGCGGTTCAGTCTGGCCGTTCAGCTTAGCGGGTCAGCCCTGGCGCGCTCAGCGGGGAACGACTGCTCGAGCAGGCCTGGGATGAGAACGTAGACCCGTTCACCAACACGGTTCGCGTCACGATCGGCCGACTGCGCCGCAAGCTCGGGGAACCGCAGATCATCCAGAACACACCCGGCATCGGATACCGCATAACTGCGACCGACGACCTGACCTCGTCGTAAGGCCACGGACGAGCGTCGGCCACTCGGCCCACATCCGCGCTCGTATGAGGGCGTCCCGCTTTCGGGCGATGAGAGGCGCGGAGTTTCGCGGCGTGGTTCGACGTGGTGCCGGCAGTGGTCTTGGGCGCTACCTCACGCGCGTGAAGCTACCCGCGGTTACCCACTCCCGGCCGGCTGAGTCTTCACCACAGGCAGGCTTCCCGTTCACGCGGGTGAACGGCGATGCGCCTACGGCACCCATTGACTACGGCGACTGGTGCTCCACTATTCGGGACAATGAAGCGCTTTCTCTTCGCCGGTCGGGGCAGTCATTCGTTGAGGTGCGCACATGTCCATCACTCGGGCCAGCTCAGACGTGACCGGAGCGGACTGCTGACTGCTTGGCTCGTTTGCGACGACTGTGACCAACCCATCGCGTATCTGCCGGACCAGACTGCTCAGGTCCAAGCCCATTACGCATCGAAGCGGCGCACCGCGGCATAAAGCCTACGCGGCTCGGGCTTAGGGAGCTTCGCCTGTGCCAGCGGCGACGGTGCCGCCTGTCGCAAGATCGGTCGCGACGAACTGCCCGAGCCGATCGGCCGCCGTGTGCTGCGGCCTGTGGTGCACGTAGATCATCGTGGTCGCGATGTCAGCGTGGCCCATGTGCGCCTGCACGTCCGAGTGCGGGAACGCCTGCACGGCGCGCGTTCCGAACGTGTGGCGAAGGTCATGGAACACACGAACAGCTTGCCGGTGCCAAGGTCGCGATCAATCTGGGCCGCGTTGAGCGCGGGGCGGAAAGCGCCGTCATTCAGTGTTGCCAAGCATCGAGCTAGGCCCACGGTCAATCCGGATCACCCTCGTACGGCCAGTAGCCAGGCGGCGCCTGCTCGTCAGGCGTCTCACTGGGCCACACACCAGCCGGCGCGTCCAAACGCTCGAGCCCGCGCAACGCCTGATATGGAGAGCCGTGTGTCAAGGGTTGCGTCACGAATTTCCTGCTTTCGCTGGTCGGGGGTGTGTGAAGTGAGGGCTGTGGTCGGCTGGGTGGGTGGCGGTCCGGCTTTGTGCGCGACGCGGGTCAGACTGATATACGCGGATTGCCCGGATGTGGGTTCGCAGGACCATGGTTCGTCGTGGGGAGCCGCTGTCTGAAGGCGAGCGTGGCCGGCGAGCCGGTTGCTCAGAGGCGTATCGCGGGTTCCCCGCGCGTGCCGGGCCGCCACCGACCCAGCCGACGGGATGATGTTGTGGTTGGGTGGGTTACTCGATCTGGCAGATCGCCCAGCAGAACCCGGCGAGCTCGCGGGCGGCGGCGACGGCGATCAGGGTGCGGCGTTTGTTGCGTTGCTCCAATCGTGTCCAGGTGCGGTGCAGGCGGCGCTGCGCGGACCAGGCGATCGCGATCGCCTCGGGTGGCTGGCCAGCTTGTCGTTCGGTGAGCGTGGTGCCGATCCGCGGGCGTTTGCGGTAGTGCCAGGCAGCCTCGACCAGCAGTCGGCGTGCGTGCGTGGAGCCGGTCTTGGTGATCGACCCGAGCCTGCGCTGCTGGCCGCTGCTCGTCTCGGAGGGGACCAGCCCGAGGTAGCTCATCAGCTGCGCGGGCTTGCGGAAGCTGGCGAAGTCGCCGACCTCGGCGCATAACCCGACCGCGGAGAGTGTGTCGAGCCCTCGCATGCATCGCAGCCGGCTGGACTGTACGCTCCACGGAGAGCCGGGCAGCAGCGCGATGATCTCTCGCTCGAGCTGCTCGCGGCGGTGCACCAGCGCATCGACCGCGCCGCGCGCGTCTAGCAGCGTCGCCTGCGCGGCGGGCTGCGCGAGCGTGATCGTGCTTAACCACTGCCGGTGGCGAGTGGTCCACGCGTCCCCGTCCTCGAACCGGATCCCGTGCCGCAACAGCAGCTTCGAGAGCCGGTGCCGGCAACGCATCAGATCCACCCGGACCGCCTCCCGGGCACGAATCAGGTCGCGTAGCGCCTCCTCCTCGCGGCCGGGCACGCGGACCGGATGCAGCTTGCCCGCAAGCAGCAACCGCGCGAGCAGCTCCGCGTCCCGGCGATCGGTCTTGATCCGCTCTCCGGACCCACGCGGAATCTTCGACGGCGCCGCGACCACGCACTGCACCTCATACCGCGCGAGCTCCCGCGCCAGCCCGTACCCGGTCGGCCCCGCCTCATACGCCGCCCGCACCGGACCGGGCAGACCAGCGCAGAACCCAGCCACACGAGCGATGTCCGCGGTCATCGAAAAGAACGCAAGCTCGCCCGTCTCCACGTCCAACACTGCCGCCACGACCTTCGTCGCGGTCGCGGTAGGGACCGCCCTTGCGAGCGGCCCCCCGCGCAGATCCCAGCGTGCGCTGCTAACGCACTGGGCTCCTGCCTTGGGTGCGAGCGTCGAAGCGCGCGTCGGGGAAGGGATGCATCATGCGGGCGGGCGGGAGCCATCGGGTCGCGAGGCGGTCCATTCGCTTCCAATCCAGGCGTGTGCGCTGGCTGCGGCGCCGCAGCGCCCGATACCAGTGCCGTGTTGCCTGGGTGCGGAAGGCGTGTACCGCGTCGATGTTGCCGGGCACGGCGTAGTAAGCGCGGTGCCCTCGCACCACGCTGGCCAGCCATTGCCCTTGTTCGGGGACGGGCAGATGCCGACGCCGCATCAGCTCGGCTTTCACCTCGCGTAGCTTGGCCCGCATCCGCTTCGAGATCGTGATCCGCTTCAGCAGGAACCTTCCGTTTTGGGTCGTCGCGCAGCAGTGCGTGAAGCCCAGAAAGTCGAAGGTTTCCGGGCGGCCGAGGCCCCGCGCCTTCCGTCGTTGGGCGGCGAACCGTCCGAACTCGATCAAGCGCGTCTTCTCGTCCGCCAGCTCCAAGTTGAACTCCGCGAACCGCTCACGAAGGTCAGCCAGGAACCGCTCGGCGTCCTCACGATGCTCAAAGCCCGCCACGTAGTCGTCGGCGAAGCGCACAAGGATCACGTCCCCTCGCGCGTGCCGCCGTCGCCACTGGTCGGCCCACAGGTCGAAGACGTAGTGCAAATAGATATTCGCGAGCAACGGCGAAGCCGAAGCCCCTTGCGGAACACCCTCATCGCACGACGTCCACGCCCCGTCCTCGATGACCCCTGCGCTGATCCACTTGCAGATCAAGCGCAGGACCCTGCGGTCCGCGATCCGGTGCTCGAGAAACCTCTCCATCCAGGCCTGATCAAGCCGGGTGAAGAAGTCGCGGACGTCCGCGTCCAGCACCCAGTTCACTTTCCTCCTGACGATCCCGGCGGCGAGCGCATCCAACGCGTGATGCTGGCTGCGCCCCGACCGGAACCCGTACGAGAAACCGAGGAAGTCCGTCTCGTAAATCGCGTTCAACACTTCGACGGTCGCCCGCTGGAGGATCTTGTCCTCAAGCGACGCGATCCCGAGCGGCCTGAGCCGCCCGTCCGCCTTCGGTATGTACGCCCTCCGTGACGGCCTCGCCCGGTAGCTCCCACGATGGACCCGGGCGTGCAGATCCCGAAGGTTCTCTTCGAGATCCTGTCCGTAGTCCGTCCACGTAACCCCATCGACCCCCGGCGCGGCCCTGGGCTTCAACGCCCAATACGCCGTCCGCAAGCGATCGACATCGACGTCGTGCAGAAGCGCAGTGAACCGCGCGTCCTTATCCCCTTCCGCGATTCGGCGCACACGATCCAGCGCACTTGGCGCGCTCAGTCCGGCTCTGTGTCCGGGGCGCGTTTTGCTGGTCGTGTTCCCCTCGGCCAGGTCCCTTCCCTCCACCACCTCCGCGACCGCATCCGCGGCGTTGTTCGGCGGCTTCGCAGGTAGTACGGACCTGTCTGACTTCCGGCGATCGTGCATCTCAGGCTTGCGGCCTTGGCCTTCCCCGAGCGTCCCGCCCCCCGATCACAGGGACGGGCGATCGCTGGATCTCCCGGTTCTCGCGCATGAAGACTCCGCGCATGCACAGGTTCTTCGACCGCGCGGGATCCGCGGAGGGCTCGCGATAACGCCCCCAGCGATATTGCCTTCCACCTCGTGCAACGGCGTCAGCACCCCGACCACCTTGATTTCGCAGCTCGATAGCCCGGCCTACGCGTACCCCTGTCAACGCTTCGCCACCGCCCTCACGGACGCCGACGCATGACTCGGGGCCACCGCGGATCGCTACTCCTTCGATGTAGGGCTCTTCCATCCCCTTCTCCATGCCGGTTTATCCCGGCGCTCTGCACGTCCAGACCGACCAGGGTTCTAGCCTTCGCCATGGCTGGTTCCTCCTATGCGGTTGTGGGCGCCGCGCGGGGTGCCACCCGCACGGCTAACAATCCCCACGAACGAATCGTGAGGGACCGGCCAATATCTACAGATCAGGCCGGACGACAACCTCCATATGGTCTGAAGCACACCCGCCAGTCCACGAGCCGACAGCGCCTCCGTCTCCACCACAGCCTGGAGCTCGGCGCGCAAACGACCCGCCGGCACCGGCGAGTTCTCTCCGGCATCGGCAAGCCGAATGAAAGCTGACGCCTTCGCGGCGAGGCCGGGCTCCGTCGCGGCCTCAGACAGCGCCAACCGAGTCAGTGTGTCACGCGTCGATCCCACTTGTGTGCCAACTCCCGTCGTGTGTCTAAACGAACCAGATCCTTCAGAGCTGCGGCATCCGGCGGTCTTTGGCATGCGCGCTCTGGCGCCGGGACCCTCCCCCTACCGCGGCGCCGGCCGGGGATTGAACGCTGGTCGGGCCGGTTGGCCGATACCGGCTCTCGGACTGGGGTGCTAAAGACGGTATCCCCCGGGGATCGGGGGAGCCGAGGCGGGCAGCGCCCCTATCCGCCCGCCTCTCAGGCGGGCGGTCTGCACCTCGACCGCCCGCCTCAAGTTTCCCGTTCTCGTTCCTCGCACGTAGGGTCTGACTTTGCCGGCGGGTGAACGTTGATCGTCATGTAGGCGTGGTCCACAGGGGCGATGGGGGCGGACGGTACCCAAGCGCCGTCCGCCCCCCACATTGGAGCCATGGGGTGGCGGTTGGGGCCTCGGCATTGAAGTGGCTTCCTCGGCTGGGGATGGACGCCTTCCGTTGGCGATGGTCGCCTTCAAGTCGAGAATCGATGCCATCCATCGGTCTTCGCTCCGAGCGCCGCCAAGAAACGTCGCCTCGGCGTGGTGGTTGCGTGGCCTCGGGGCGAGTGGCCGTCGTGCTGCCACCCACCAAGGAACCGTCGAGGCCCCGGGAGCATCGCCCCGCAGGTGGCGAGTGCGGGACCCGGCCGAAGCCCACTCGACACCCACCGACCGCGTGTCCAGGCTGTGTTGTCCAGAATCCTGGACGAATGTTTAGTAGCTATGTTGAGCTTTTGTGCATATCGTTCGGCTTAGTGGGGC
This sequence comes from uncultured Solirubrobacterales bacterium, assembly GCA_963749545.1. Lineage (GTDB taxonomy): Bacteria > Actinomycetota > Thermoleophilia > Solirubrobacterales > Solirubrobacteraceae > Palsa-465. The sequence continues at coordinate 204,924 of CAVVNG010000012.1, read as the reverse complement.
GGATTGAAGGTCGGGATCCGTAAGAGGGGCGCATCGGCATCCCTGACCTCAACGGGGGTCAGGGATGCCGTCCATTCAGGACGTCTCGATGAGATCCGTCAGCCACACGTCGTCGAGCAGGAGCACGCCTTCTGCTTGAGAAGGCCGAAGTGCTCCAGCCTCCGGTAGCGGTCGAACGCCTGGCAGTGATGTGCGGCGCCGTCGTCGCTGAGCTGCGGAGCGCGTTCGCTGACGTCAATCGCGCCCACGAACGGATGGATCAGCTCGCGCAGCGAGCGGTCGATCTGCGGACGCCGTGGCATGAGGTTGCGTCGGCGATCGAGGCGACCGTCGACATCGTGCAATTCCGCTACGGGAAGCGGCGACGGCGCCCAGGATGAACGAGAGTAAGCGATGTAACCGATGGGGCCGCGACCGTGTGTCGGCACGAGCGCCCCTGGCTTGGTTGCCTTGAAACCGGGCGCGCGTCGCGCGCCCCCACCAGCGGCCCGGGAACCGACTTCCTAGCCGCGCGAGGCGCTTGACGTCGGCGCTTGCGGGCCTGGATCATGAAATGACCAACTTTGGACAATTTGATGACCTTCTACATGTGGGTGTCGACCGACAGCGGTTAGCTCGCGATCGCGTTGGCGACGACGTAAGAGCGGTCCGCCGGCGCCCCATGCCCCGGTTGCGGTCGAGCTGCGATGCGATCCAACCGCTTCAGAGGTGCTACGCGCCAACAGGGAGCGCTGCTCATCGGACTCGAGTGAAGCTGTGGGCGACCTCCAGGAACCGGGCCAGGCCGACGTGACTGCTGCCGAGTTGGATCGTGTAGCGCTTGGCTACGTGCTCAGGCACAAAGAGCAGGAATGCGCCGTTCGTTGAGCCGTTCTTGATCCCGCATCTCGGCCACGTCGGGCACTGGACGAGCACCGGGACCTTCACGTGATTGATGACGGTCGTGGCGACTTTGGTGGCCACGCCGGGTTGCCCGCACCGTGATGTGTCACCTGGTTCAGACAAACCGAGATGGGGGCCCTTTGCTGACCGTGGGTTGCCCCAGTTGGCCACCAGGCAGCCAGTCGTCGGTGTGAGATGCACGCCGTCGAACACGAGGCCGAGAGTCCGCCGCGGCCGATAGACCGCGAAGTGCGCATGACGGGCGACCGCGCGCCACGCCGCCTTGCTGCTCGCCCCGACCGCCCCAGCGGTAGTGGTCAGGCTCGCGGCCACCACAACCATCGCGGCCGTTGACCCCAGTCTCGCAAGCCAGTGACGGCGGCGATTCAGCGTAGCCTTCATCTCGAGAATTCCGAACCCGTTACGACGGCCGAAAAGCCCCAACTCAAACCCCCATCATCACTCGATCCCGATCCACCTCGCGGACCATGCTTCCCTATGGCGCCGTTCGCCAACAAGGCTTAGCCTACTGCTCCTCGATCTGCCGCGCCAGAGTGCTCCCTTCAGTCTCAAGTGCAAGCGAGCGTGCTCCACGCCGAACGCGCCAGCACCCGGCGAGCTGCCTCCGTACCATGCCGACGGCAGTGTTCGGAAGGCCAGACCACGCCCCTTCACGAGGCAGGGCGACATCGGGTCTCTCCAGATCTCGTCGCTCGTCATCATGACGACGACGCCGTAAACGCTGGTCTCCGCAATGTATGTCGCCACGCGTGCCAGCGGGTTGACTCCCAGGCCATAGACCGTCTGCGCCCGACGAAATATCCCGTGTAGGACGACCAACAGCTTGTTCTTGCTCCGGTTCGACAGCCCGGTGAGCGACGCACGCCACTTCTCCACGTCGGAGCTCGTGATGCCTTCGACGGGCATCGCACCGAAGGCCGGCAGCAACCGCGACTCCACGACTGAGCGATAGTCGCGGACGGTCGACGGCTGCGCTCCCGATCCTCCTCAACGAAGCGCAACCATTCGGCGGCGGCATCGGCCAAAGTAGCTCCACTGCGAGCCGCTCCAGCGAGCGTCCCGCGCCGCACGGCGTCGAGTACATCTCGGAGCCAGGCCTCGGCCGTGCGCTTCGTGTAATAGCCAGCCGGCGGTCGCCCGCGACCGCTCCACGCGGGACCGATCTTTTTCTGGACCTGACGGCCGTCAACCAGGCGATACTTCGCATACCAAACCGGACCGCGAGCGCACTCGACGCGGAACACGTGACCGCCTAATTTGCAGGCATCCTGCCATGCCCCCGGCAGGACTCGAACCTGCGACCATCGGATTAGAAGTCCGGCGCTCTGTCCAGCTGAGCTACGGGGGCTCGGGGAGAATGTAGACATGATCACGCGACGAGTTGCAATCCGCTTGCTCATTGGCCTGGGGCTGGCGGCTGGCGGTGGCGCTGCGGTGGCAAGCGCCGAGGCCGGCCACGCGCGCCAGCAACCCGCTGCCCACGTGGCCGAGGGCCAAGACCACTGCATGGTGCCCGGCTTTGGCAAACCGCTGTTCCAACTGTGGCGCCCGGACATGGCCGCGGCGCTGGCGTATACGCGTACGCGTACGGGCGACATCGCCTACGCGGTCCGCACCGACCACATGTTCCGCGCCTACCGGCGCGATCACCAGGAGTGGTCGGCGAGCGTGCTCAAGGCGATGTTGCTCGTGGCCTATGTCAACCAGCGGTCGGTGGCCAACCGCGCGCTCAACAGCTACGACAAGTCGCTGCTGTACCCGATGATCACGCACTCGGACAACCTTGCCGCGACGACCGTGGATCACATCGTGGGCAACGGGGCCCTCGACGCGCTGGCGCGCCGTGTGGGCATGAATCGGTTCGTCCCCGTGCGCGACCCGTGGGGCGCGAGCCTCATCACGGCGAGCGACCAGACGAAGTTCTTCCTTCACATCGACCGCTTCACCGCCCGGCGCCATCGCCGCTACGCGATGCACCTGCTCGCCTCGATCACGCCCTCGCAGCGCTGGGGGATCGGCGAGGTGGCTCCGCGGGGTTGGAAGCTGTACTTCAAGGGCGGATGGGGCTACGGCACCGGACTGATGGATCATCAGGTGGCGCTGCTCACCCGCGGGTGCGCGCGCGTGTCCATCGCCGTGCTGACGATGTACGACGGCTCGCACGCCTACGGCAAGGCCACGCTCAAGGGCTTGTTCTCGCGGCTGCTCAAGGGATTCCCGCAGCCGCGCAGGCACAAGCGCCACTGACGTCAGAGCCGAACCCCCGTCGACGACGAAGAGATCGGGGCGCCCGGATTCGAACCGGGGACCTCGGCCACCCAAAGGCCGCGCGCTACCAGGCTGCGCCACGCCCCGAACCCCGCTGAGTCTAGTCCGCCCGCTGCGGCAGTCGGCGCGGCGGGAGCGGTACGACCGCCGGCGCGGGTCGAGTAGCCTCCGCCCGGCGATGGCCGACATCGAGCCCCTACTAGCGCTTCGGTACGACCTCGATAGGGTCGGCGGGCTGCAGGACGTGGTCGCGCCTCCCTATGACGTGATCGACCCGGAGCAACGGGCGCAGCTGGCGGCGAGGTCACCGTACAACGTGGTGCGCATCGATCTCCCGGAGGGCAATGGCGACCCGTACGGCCACGCGGCCGAGCTCCTGGCCCGGTGGCGCCAGGAGGGGGTCGTGATCCGCGATGCAGAGCCGGCCATCTGGGCGCTCGCCCAGGACTACACGGGTCCCGATGGGCAGGCGCGAACCCGCCAGGGATTTCTCGCCCGCGTGCGGGTCGAGGAGTACGGCGCGGGGCGGGTCCGCCCTCACGAGCGCACGCACCCCGGCCCAAGAGAGGACCGGCTGCGCCTAACCCGGGCGACAAAGGCCAACCTCTCCCCCATCTTCTCCCTGTACTCGGATCCGCCCGGGGCAGCCTGGTCGGCGATCCAGCCGTACACGGCCGAGCGTCCGTTTGCGCAGACGACGGACGCCGACGGCACGGTCAACCGACTCTGGCGGGTCTCTGACAGCGACGTGATCGGGCAGGTCAAGGCGGCGGCGAGCGGAGCCGAGCTGCTGATCGCGGACGGCCACCATCGCTACGAGACGGCGCGGGTATACGCCGAGGAGGTCGGTGGCGAGGGTCCCCAGCGCTACGTGCTCATGTGCCTGGTCGCGCTCCAGGATCCCGGCCTGACGATCTTCCCCACTCACCGATTGGTCGGCGGGTTGCGGCCCGAACAGCACGAGGCGCTGGCCGACGCACTGCGTACGAACTTCGATGTCGAGCCGCTGGAGAGCACGTCGCAGCTCTTACCCCCGGCGGGCGAGGGAGTCCGAATGGGCTACATCGACTCCCATTTTCGCAAGCCGTTCATGCTCACGCTCAAGGATCCCGGGATCGCCGACGCGGCACTTCCAGAGCACGCCGAGCCGTACCGTCAGCTTGACACCGCCGTGCTCGAGGCGCTCATTATGAAGGGGGCGCTCAAGATGACCGATGAAGACATCGATGAGCTCGCCGGGCTGAGGTACGCGCGCGACGCGGCGGAGGCGCTGCGACTGATCGAGACCGGCGAGTACGACGCCGCGTTCTTGATGGCTCCGACCCCGGTCGAGCGCGTCCAGGCCGTGGCGGGCGCGGGCGAGAGCATGCCCCCCAAGTCGACCTATTTCTTCCCCAAGGTTCCGACGGGATTGCTGTTCAATCCATTGACCATCTAGCGGTCTGGGCAGCGGCTACGATTGTCTGACCACATCGTTCAAACCAAGGCGCAGCTATGAGGGCAACGGCACGACGCACAGCCAGCAACCAGTTCATTCATCAGGTGGACGTCCGCCAGCATCAGCTGGTCGTCGACGAGCCCACCGATCACGGGGGCGACGACGAGGGGCCGAGCCCGCAGGAGCTGCTTGCCGCCAGTCTCGCCTCATGCACGGCGATCACCATCGAGATGTATGCCAGGCGCAAGGGCTGGGATATCGGGCCGATCGAGATCCTGTGCGAGTACTCACCGGCCGAGCGAGGATGTCCGACCAAGTTCAGGCTCGACTTCCGCCTGCCCAGCAACTGCACTGAGGAGCAGATTGAGCGGCTGCGGGTGATCGCGGCGAAGTGTCCGGTTCACCGGACACTCGATGGCGAGGTCCTGTTTGAGGACCACATCTCGGTTGCCGCGCCGGCCTAGCGCCTAACCGTCCGACCCACCCCCGCCTCCGGCATCCCCGCCCGAGCCGGAGGAGCCATCGTGCCCGTGGTCTCCGGACGACGATGAGCCATCGCCGCTGGAGGACCCGGGGGCGCCCGCGCTCCCGGACCCACGCCCGTCCGAGCCGCCACCGTCATCGCTCGTTGACGAGCCGCCACCGTCATCGCTGGTTGACGAGCCGCCGCCGGACGAACCACCATCGTCGTGGCCGGACGTGCCGGCGTCACCTCCGGAAGTCCCACCCGATGACGAGCCACTCCCGGACGATCCACCATGGGAGGAACCGCCGTCGTCGCCCCCCGACCCTCCGCCGCTGGAAATCCTCAGCTCGGCGCCAAGCACGACCGTGCCCGTCATCAGACTCGATGCGGAGCAGTTCTGCTCCTCGCCTTGGTCATCGCCATCGCCGTTGCCGTCCTCACCCTGGTCTCCGCCGCGGTCACCGTGCCCGTCACCGCCGGAGGAGCCAGGGCCTCCGTCGCTGCGCATGTCGTTGTGCTCGTTCTTCATGGCCTCGCATTTGATCTCGGTGTCGCCGGTCACGAGCCCGGTCTCGGTCGTCGTGCCGTCGTTCAGCGTGATGACCAGCTTGCCCGTGGTTGGATCAAACGACGTCACGGTTCCGGCGCTCGACGATGCGCTCGGCGGATTGCTCTCGTCACCTTGCCCGAGGTGAAGTGCCCGAACCGGTGGATCCGGACGCGGTGGCTCACACGGTGGTGATGCCGGCGGTGGTGGTGATGGTGCCGATGATGGTGGTGGTGATTTCGCGCGATCGCGCTGGCCGGTACAGACGCGACCAGCGCGGCGCTGGCGACGATGGTGAAGAGAACCCGCCTCATGCAGCTGCCTCCTTCATGGCTCCGGGTGATCCGGCGCCTTCCGGTTACTGGGACCGCCATAAGACGCCGTCCGCGACGAAACATCACGCGAAGATGTCGCTGCTCAGATAGCGCTCGAGCGAGACAGCTCAGTCGACGACGCGCACACCGGCCGCACGCAGCTCGGCCACGGCGCGCTCGCCGTCTCCGGGCCTGACCTCGACAGGGCGCGTGGCGTCGAGGTGCACGACGACGTCGAAGCCGGCACGCCTGGCGTCCAGAGCAGTCTCCTTGACGCAGTAGTCGAGGGCCAAGCCGGCAACGTGGACAGTGTCGACGCCGTGGTCGCGCAGCAGTTGCTCGAGGTCGGTGTGCTCAAAGCCCGAATAGCCCTCGTGGTCGGGCTCTCGCCCAGCATCGACGACCGCGTCGATGAGATCGGCGTCAAAGGCAGGATTGAACTGCGCGCCCGGCGTGTCGCGGACGCAGTGCACCGGCCATGGACCACCTTGCGCGGCGAACGACTGATGGTCGGGGGGATGCCAGTCGCGGGTGGCCACCACATAGTTGGATTCCCTGGCCATCCGGTTGATCGGCTCGACGACGGCATCTCCGTCGGACACGGCCAGCGCTCCCCCGGAGCAGAAATCGTTTTGCACGTCGACGGCAATCAGACCCTCCACACACGCGAATATAGTCAGCTGGATGCCCACGGACGCGGGATCTATTGGCGAGGAGCTGCGGCACGTGCTACTCGCCGCCGACGAGGCGGTCCAGCTTGACGTTCGCGGGCGCACCGACGCAGCTGTGCTGGTTCCGTTGTACGTCCAGGCCGGAGAGCTCCACGCCGTGTTCACACGGCGTCGTGATGACCTCCGCCGCCACCCCGGCGAGATCTCGTTTCCCGGCGGACGCTACGACGAAGGTGAGTCCGACCTGGTCGCCACCGCCCTGAGAGAGGCTGAGGAGGAGATCGGGCTGCCGCAGGAGGCCGTGGATATCCTCGGCGCGCTTCAGCCCACGCCGACGATCGCCACCGGCTACGCCGTGTATCCGTTCGTGGGGATGATCGAGTCCGGGCGCACGTGGACGCTGAGCGCGCGTGAGGTGGCCGAGGTGCTGGAGCTTTCCCTGACCGATTTGCTGGCCGGCTACGGACGACGGCGGCTGATTCGCCGCGGTCTCCCGATCCGCACCGATACCTACGTGGTCGATGACCATCTGATCTGGGGAGCGACGGCTCGGATCCTCGGCGATCTGCTGGATCGGATCGGTCCGCTGCTCGAGCGGGCGCGAACGTAGCATCACGCGTAGAGCGAAGACAGACAAGGAGCGCGCGTGCAGTACGAACAGATACTGACCGACATCGCCGACGGCATCCTCACGATCACGATGAACCGGCCGGATCGCCTGAACGCCTGGACTCCGACGATGGCGCGAGAGCTGATGTCGGCCCTCGATCGAGCGGACGCTGACGACGACGTGCGGGTCGTGATCGTCACCGGGGCCGGGCGGGGCTTCTGCGCCGGCGCTGACTTGATCAGCGGGGGTGACACGTTCGACCCTCGGCGACGCGGGAGCGCTGACGGCGTGCCGCGAGACAACGGGGGCCAGTTCACACTGCGCATTTTTGACTTGACCAAGCCGGTGATCGCGGCGATCAACGGCCCGGCCGTGGGCGTCGGCGCGACGATGACGCTGCCGATGGACATCCGCCTGGCCGCCGACACGGCGCGGATGGGGTTCGTGTTTGCGCGTCGCGGGATCGTGCCCGAGGCGTGCTCGAGCTGGTTCCTGCCGAGGGTGGTCGGGATCAGCCGGGCGATCGAGTGGGTGGCCACCGGGCGCGTGTTCGGTGCCGAGGAGGCGCTGCAGGCTGGACTCGTCCGCAGCGTCCACGCCGGCGACGAGCTGCTGGCGGCGGCGCGGGAGCTGGCCGCGGAGATCGTCGAGAACACCGCCCCGGTGTCGGTGGCCCTGGCCCGGCGGATGCTGTGGACGATGCTGGGCGCCGAGCACCCGATGCTTGCCCATCGGGCCGACTCACGGGCGATGTTCTACCGCGGGCAGTCGGCCGATGTGGTCGAGGGAGTCACGTCGTTCCTGGAGAAGCGGCCGCCGAGGTTCACCGACCGGGTCAGCGACGGACTGCCGGACATCGTCCCAGGGTGGAGCACACCCGAGTTCGAATAGCGCTCGCCTAGCCGGGACTCTCGAGACCCCGTTGCACGGTCTCCACCGCCGCCGTCAGCCAGGCTTCGCGCTCGCTCGGGTCGGCATCCAGCAGCTGGTACGGGATCAGCGATGCCTGGCAGGCGGTCCGCACGCGCTCGGCGCCAGCTGACAGCACGGCTGGGTCGACGGTGCCGGCGGTCTCGTAGACGACCGCCCGTACGGTCGTATCGAGCATCCGGCTGAACAGCATCTCCAGCCGCGGGCCGTGGAGCTCCGCGATCTGCTCGGGTGCTCCCAGCGCCGAACCGAGCAGCAAGCAGGCGATCGTCACATGCTCGAACGCCGGCGCGATCGTGGCGACTCGATCGGGGTCGCCGATACGGGCCTCGGCCCCGGCGGCCTCGATCTCGGCCGCCCACAAAGGTCGGCGCGTGGTCCCGCGCACCGCGTGGCCGCGAGCCTGCAGCGCCCGCGCAAGCGAGAGGCCGCGGCAGCCGCACCCGATGATCAAGCATCGCGCCAAGCTCGGTTCGCGGCTCAGCCCTGGCTCGACGAGTCCCCGCCGAACTCGTGGCGGACATCCTCGCGGGTCCGTTCGGGAAGCCCCTTTGCTCGCCGGCGCGAGTTGGTGACCTCGAGCAACTGGTCGAGCTCGCGATCAGCCAGGTACTCCTCGCGACGACGTCGTTGCTCCCGGACGTCTTCCATCACCCGCATCTCCAGGTCGGCCACCGTCGTCTCGGATTGCCCCCGAGCGCGCCGCCGGGCGTTGTGAGCGGCAAGCATCTGCTCGAGGTCCTCGGCATCGAGAGCCTCTCGGTCCTCCGAGATCTGGCGAGCGGTCCTCAGCCCCAGCTGCTCCAGCCCGTTTCCCGGGTAGTGCTTTCCGAGCAGCCAGACCCAGAAGATCAGAGCCACCAGCCCACCCAGAAGCACGATCGCAAACGGGTCCACCGAGCCGGAGTCTACCCCGCTGGGTCCGTGCCACCAAGCGCTGACCGCGCCCGGACGAGACCGATCTGAGACTGACGCGCGATTGTCAGCGCCGGCCGCCAAGCCTAGGTTGTCGCGATCACCACCCGCGAGCAGCAAAAGACGCCATGCTGATGAGCTCGGGCATCGTCGGCCGGGCGCGGATCGATCAGGTCGCCGACACGGGAACGGCGGTCAATGACAACCCCCAGGTTCGGTTCACGTTGACCGTCACAATTCCGGGCCGCGACCCGTATCCCGCCACCCTCACGCAGGTCGTCCGGCGGATCGCGATCCGTCATTTCCAACCCGGGGCAACCGTGCAGGTGAGGGTCAGCCCGGACGACCCCGAGGCGCTGATCTTCGCGTGAGCCTCGCGCCGCTGGGACTTTCGTCACCCCCGGCGCAACTTCCGCAGCGGTCCTCGTGTTGATGTAAGCGTCCAACAGCCACCGTCCGGACGGGAGCCGGAATCCGGCGGAGGCGACACATTCGACGCTGGGGAAAGGAAGGCGTTATGCGCCTACGCTTTGCCGTGCTCGCGTCCGTGGTGACCGTGATGGTGGTCGCCGCGACGCCCAGCATCGTCAGTGCCCATCCGCATCACAACAGCGGACTGACGATCAATGCCGCACCCAATCCGATCCTTGCTGGTGAGGCGGTGCTGGTTTACGGGCAGTTGAATGCTCCGCCCGTCGCCGACCAGACGATCATCATCTACCACCACGTGGTAGGCGGGAAGCCCGGCTACAGCCGCGTGGCGAAGACGACAACCGACGCACACGGGTTCTACGAGTTCCCGCGGGCCGACGGCATCGTGAACACGAACCGCAGCTGGTTCGCGCGCGAGGTCGGTGGCCAGCACGTGCACAGCCGGACTGTGTTCGAGCGCGTGTCGGCATTGGTCAGCCTGGGGGCCAGCCAGACCCAAACCGATACGAGCGAACCGATTGTCTTCAGCGGGCACATCTTCCCGAACCACGCAGGCGAGCCCGTCTTCCTGCAGCAGCAGATCGGTGCGACCGACAACTGGCGGACGCTCAAGAGGGGCGTGCTGGGGCCCGGCTCGAACTACGCGATCAGCTACCGCTGGCGCCTGCCGGGAGCGCATGCCCTGCGCGTGGTGTTCCGTGGCGACCCACGCAACATCCGGAGCGTGTCCGACTCGGTCACCGTGACCATCCAGCAGCACCAGATCGCGGACTTCACGATCAACTCATCTGACCCGATCATTCTCGAGGGGCAGACCGTGAACATCTCTGGAGTCCTCGATCAGCCAGGCACCGCGACCCCCGAGCCCAACACCGGGGTGACACTGTGGTCCCGTACGGCAGGTCAGGGTCAGTTCAGGGCCATTGACGCAACCACGACCGGTATGGACGGCAGCTACAGCTTCACCGAAAAGCCGTCGCTGAACACCGTGTATCAGGCACGCACCACCTTCAAGCCGCATCGCCACAGCGCGGCGCTGTTCGAGGGTGTTCGTGATGTGGTCTCGTTGACGGCCAGTCCGTTGAACGTGATCTCGGGCCAACAGGTGACGTTCACGGGCTCGGTGACCCCTGACAAGGCCGGTGATGTCGTGTACCTCCAGCGCCTCGGCGCTGACGGCGACTGGCACAACGTCGGGGTCGGGACCGTCAGGCATGACTCGACGTTCCAGTTCGTGCGGACGTTCGGCGCGGCTGGTGCGAAGACGTTCCGGGCCCGCATCCCGGGCGATCCGTACAACATCGGCGGCGCGTCGTCCGCCGTCACGGTCAACGTGACGGTGCCTCCGCCGTCGGGTTTGCCCACCAGCTAGCAGACCGCAGTTCGAAACCCGAGTCAGCGATCGGCTCCGTTGCCAAGGCGACGGGGCCGATCGTCGTCAGGGACCGTCGCTCAGGACGCCACCGCGAACAGACGCCAGCGTCCGGGCACACCCTTCAGCTCGCGCTCGCCGCGATCCTCGAAACCGATTCCTGAGCCGACGACCAGGTCCTTGACCGTGCCCGAGACAAGCACCTCCCCCGGGCCGGCGTTCGAGCCCACCCGCGCGCCGATGTGCACGGCGATCCCGCCGACGTCGTCACCGATCAGCTCCACCTCGCCGGTGTGCAGCCCGCTGCGCACCTCGAGTCCGAACCGGGCACGGGCGGTGTCGCGAATCGATGTCGCGCAGCGGATCGCACGCGCCGGCCCGTCGAACGTGGCCAGGAAGCCGTCGCCCAACGTCTTCACGGCGCGGCCGCGGAAGCGGCTCAGCTCCCGCCCCACCTCGGCCTCGACCGATCCCAGCAGGTCGCGCCAGCGCCGATCCCCCATCTCGGCCGCGCGCGCGGTCGAGTCGACGATGTCGGAGAACATCACGGTGGCCAGAATCCGTTCGGAGCGCCACGCGGGTCGGGCTCCAGTGAGGAATTCCTCGATCTCGTCCAGCTCGCTCGCCGCCTCGGGCCCGAAGGACAGCGCGTCATCGCCGGGCAACTCGACGAGCTTGGCGCCGGGGATGTGCTCGGCCAGGTAGCGCGAGTGGCGGATGTCGATCATCTTGTCGCCGCTGCGGTGCAGGACGAGCGTCGGCACCGTAATGCTCGGCAGCACGGCCCGCACGTCGACCTCCGCGTTCATCATCATCAGCCTCGCCGCCGTTCCCGGGCTGGCCGATAGCCGCTCGAGCTTGCCGTACCACTCCTGCAGGCGAACGTTGCCGGCCGAGCTCGGCGACACGGCCTCGATCCGCGAGCCGTCGCCCCACGACTCGAGGCCACCGTTGTTGACGTATGCCTCGCGCTCCTCGCGCCGCATGGCCCAGTCGTAATCGGGAGCCCACGACATCCGCGGCTGGGCTTCGTACAGGACGAGCGCCGTGGTCCGCTCTGGATGTGTGGCCGCGAACAGCGCCGCCATGGCGCCGCCCTCCAGCAGCGCGAACACGGCCGCTCGATCCGAGCCGGCGGCCTCCATCACCGCGACGACATCGTCCATCTGCTCCTCGAGCGTCGGCGCGCGCGACACCGGGTCGGACATACCGGAACCGCGCCGGTCGAACAGGATCAGGCGCGAGAACGAGGTCAGCCGTCGGAAATAGCCGGCCACCATCGGCTCATCCCAGTAGTGCTCGACCTGCGAGATCCAGCTGGGAACGTAGATCAGATCCATCGGTCCCTCGCCCACCACCTGGTAGGCGATGTGGAGATCACCGCTGCGCGCGTAGCGGGTCTGAGGTGACATAGATGTACCGCAGCCTAGCTGTCAGCTAGTTTCCCAGGCCCATGGACTTCGAACTAAACGACGAGCAGCGCCTGATCCGTGAGACGGCGCGTGCTTTCACAGACAACGAGATCGTCGAGCGCGCGCGCGAGAACGATCGCAATGAGCATTTCGACCTCGAACTGGTCAAGAAGATCGCCGACCAGGGGTACCTGGGCGCGATCATGCCGCGCCAGTATGGAGGCGCTGGCCTCGACTACATCACCTACGGGCTGATCGTCGAGGAGATCGGACGGGGGGACTCGGCGATGCGAACCGTGGTCTCGGTTCAGACATCGCTGGTGTGTTCGTCGATTCTTCGCTGGGGCACCGAGGAACAGAAGCAGCACTACCTGCCGAAGCTGTGCGCGGGCGAGTGGCTGGGTTGCTTTGGCCTGACCGAGCCCGACACCGGGTCCGACGCCGCCAACCAGCGCACGCGAGCCCGCAAGACCGACTCCGGCTGGGTGATCAACGGCTCCAAGATGTTCATCTCGCTCGCCAATCACGCCAAGGTGGCGCTGATCTTCGCCCAGACCGACCCCGAGAAGGCCCATCGTGGTCTCGCCTGCTTCCTCGTCGACACCGATCAGGACGGTTTTCAACCTCAGAGGATCCATCACAAGATGGGGCTCCACGGATCGGACACGGCCGCGATCTCACTCGACGACGTGGAGGCCACCGACGACCAGATGCTCGGCCAGGTGGGTGACGGCTTCAAGGTGGCGATGAGCGCGCTCGACTCGGGGCGCTACAGCGTCGCCGCCGGGTGCGTCGGAATCTGCCAGGGCTGCGTCGACGCATCGGTCGCGTACGCCAAGGAGCGCTCGCAATTCGGTCGCCCGATCGCCAGTTTCCAGCTCGTGCAGGCGATGCTCGCCGACATGCGGGTCCAGACGGACGCGGCGCGGATGCTGGTCTGGCGGGCGGGTCACCTGAAGGACACCGGGCAGCCGAACACGACAGAGACGTCGATCGCCAAGCTGTACGCGACCGAGGCGGCGGTCAAGTGCGCCAACACTGCGATCCAGGTTCACGGTGGATCGGGATACGTCGATGACCATCCGGTCGAGCGCTACCTGCGCGATGTCCGCGTGACGACGCTGTACGAGGGAACCTCGCAGATCCAGCAGCTGATCATCGGTCGCGCCCTGACCGGGATCAACGCGCTGATCCCGCAGTGAGCCTGCGGAGCGAGGCAGTGAGCGCCCCCGAGGTCATCGGGGTCGCCGGCGCCGGCACGATGGGCGTAGGAATCGCGCAACTGGCATGCTGGTCGGGCGCTCGCACGCTGCTGCACGATCCCGTCCCGGAGGCCCTCGAGCGTGGCATGGCGCGAATTCGCGACCAGCTGCAGCGGGGGGCACAGCGCGGCCGCTGGTCTGGCGCCGAAGCCGATGCCGCTGCGGCGCGCCTCCATGGCACCCCGCAGCTCGCGGACCTGAGCCCGTGCCAGCTGGTCATCGAGGCCGCCCCGGAACGGCTCGAGCTCAAGCGCGACGTGTTCGCCAAGCTGTCCGCTGGCATCGTTGGCGAGCACTGCGTGCTGGCGACCAACACCTCCTCGCTGCTGGTCACGGCGGTCGCCGCCGCGGTGCAGCACGGCCGCGACCGGGTCGTCGGCATGCACTTCTTCAACCCAGCGCCGGTCATGCGCCTGCTCGAGGTGGTGGCCGGGACCGATTCCTCCCCCGCGGCGCTGGCGGTGGCTCGGGCCGCCGGGGAGGCGATGGGCAAAGTGGTCATCGACGCCATCGATGGGCCCGGCTTCCTGGTCAACCGCTGCAACAGGCCGTTCGGACTGGAGGCCCTGAAGCTGCTGCAGGAGCGGATGGCGCCGCTCGAGGCGATCGACCGAATCTGCCGACAGGCCGGCGGCTTTCGCATGGGTCCGTTCGAGCTGATGGATCTGGTCGGCGTCGACGTCGGACTGGATGTTTCGCGTTCGTTCTACGAGCAGAGCTTCGGCGAGCCGCGGTGGCGCCCCTCACCGATCACCGCGCGGACGGTGGCGGCCGGGCGGGTGGGCCGCAAGGCGGGCCGTGGGTATTACGACTACGGCAATGGTTCACATCGGAGCGAGGACCCTGATCCCCCCGCCGTCGGCGGCGGGGAGGGTGTCGTCGTGATCGCCGGCGAGGTGCCGCTCGCCGTCGGCCTCGCCGACGCCGCCACGGACGCCGGTTGGACTGTCGCCACGCCGGAGGAGGCGGCCGAGGCCCCGGCGCCGTTTCTGATTCTCGACCTGACCGGAGGGCTCGAGCCCGAGGCGCCGCTGCAGGGCGGACCGCAGGCGGTCTGCTGCGCTCCGGGCTCGCTGGCCTCGCTCGACCCGGGGGGCGGGGCGGTCGGGTTTCACGCCCTGCCGCCGCTGGATGAGACCGCGCTGGTTGAGCTCACGCGTGGCGCGGAGACGCTGCAGTCGGCCGTCGAAGCCGCTGAAAGGTTCTTCGCAACGCTCGGCAAGCACACGGTGTGGGTGGCCGACGCGCCCGGTCTCGTGCTCGGGCGCATCGTCTGCCAGGTGATCAACGAGGCCGCGTTCGCGTTGGGTGAAGGCGTCGGCAGTGCCGGGGACATCGATGCTGGCATGATCCACGGCCTCAACTACCCCCGGGGGGTCCTCAGCTGGGCCGACGAGATCGGCCTCGACCACGTCCTGGCCGTGCTCGAGGGCCTGTCCGAGGAACTCCGTGAGGAGCGATACCGGGCCGCGCCGGCGCTGCGACGGCTCGTCCTCTCCGCCCGCCTCGGCCGCCAGACCGGCGAAGGCTTCTTCAGCTACGACGCCTGACATGATCCATCCTCAATGAGAGCCGTCACCTTTCAGGCCCCGGGTGAGGTGCGCGTCGACGAGCGACCCGAGCCCGAACTGCTGGCCCCCGACGACGCGATCGTGGCGATCGAGGCCAGCGGGATCTGCGGCTCCGATCTGCACATCTACCACGGCCGGGTGAAGATGGAGCCCGGATTCACCATCGGTCACGAGTTCGTGGGCACGGTGGTGGCCGCCGGTGACGGCGTCACGCGCGTGGAAGCAGGCGATCGCGTGCTCGGCTGCTTTCACTCCGCCTGCGGAACCTGCTTCTTCTGCCTCAAGGGCGAGTACATCAAGTGCGACCACGCGCGCGTGTTCGGCCACGGCTCCACGCTGGGGTCGCTCCAGGGAACGCAGGCCGACCAGGTGCTGGTGCCCATGGCCAACCTGACCCTGCGGACGGTCCCGGCCGAGATCTCGGACGATGTCGCCCTGTTCGCGGGGGACGTGATGGCCACCGGGTACGACGCGGTGCTGAAAAGCGGCGTCAAGCCGGGAGACAGCATGGCCGTCCTCGGGCTCGGCCCGGTCGGGCTGTGCGCGGTCCAGATCGCGCTGGCCGCCGGGGCCGGACCCGTGCTGGCGATCGACAGCGTTCCCCAACGGCTGGAGATGGCCGAGCGCTTCGGGGCGATCCCGGTCCACCTGACCGAGGGGAACCCGCGCGAGGAGGCCAAGCGGATCAGCGAGGGTCGCGGCGTCGACGCCACGATCGACGCCGTGGGCCACCCCGATGCCCTCGACATGGCCATCCGCCTGGCCCGCAAAGCCGGCACTGCGGTGGCCATCGGCGTCTACGCCGAGCCGTGCCAGGTCCACATGGGAGTCACCTGGATCAAGGGCCTCACGCTGAAGACGGGCCAGGCCAACGTAATCGCCCACGTCGACCGGGTGCTGGGCATGCTCGCCGCCGGCACCCTCGACCCCAGCCCACTGGTCACACACCACATGCCGCTCGAGGACGTCGCCGATGCCTACGCGCTCTACGATCGGCGTGAAGCCCTGAAGATAGTTCTCCAGCCGTAGGAGGCTCCATGTCGGTAACCGCCCTGCCCGAACAGCTGTCTGACTCCGCGCGGGAATTCGCCGGACGCTCGCACGAGCTGCTGATCGACGGAGCGCCCGTCGCGGCCGCCGACGGCCGTACGTTCGAGACGTTCGACCCGGCCACGGGGCGCGCGATCACCACGGTTGCCCAGGCTGGTCCGGCGGACGTCGACCACGCGGTCCGGGCCGCCCGCCTGGCGTTCGAGGAGGGGCCTTGGGCCAAGGCCGGCGCCGCCGATCGCGCCGAGCTGCTCGCCCGGCTGGCCGATCTGGTGGCGGCCAACGCGACCCAGCTGGCCCAGCTCGAGTCGCTCGACAACGGCAAGCCGATCAAGATGGCCCAGATCGTCGACGTCGCCGGAACGGTGGACCAGTTCCGTCATTCCGCCGGCTGGCCCGAGCGCATCTTCGGTTCCACCATCCCCGTCCGCCGGCCCGACATTCACTGCTACACACGCAAGGAGCCCGTCGGCGTGTGCGGGCAGATCATCCCCTGGAACTTCCCCATGATGATGGCGGCATGGAAGCTCGCACCGGCGCTGGCCGCCGGCTGCACGGTTGTCCTCAAGCCGGCCGAGCAAACACCCCTCACCGCGCTTCGGCTCGGGGAGCTCGCCCTGGAAGCCGGTATCCCTCCCGGCGTGATCAATGTCGTCACCGGCGATGGTGAGACGGGGTCGGCGTTGGTCGATCATCCGGACATCGACAAGATCGCCTTCACCGGCTCAACCGAGGTGGGGCGCGAGATCGGGGCCAAGGCGGGCCGCGCGCTCAAGCGGGTGACGCTCGAGCTGGGCGGCAAGTCGCCCAACATCATCCTCCCGGACGCCGATCTGGACAGCGCGATCGGCGGCTCCTTCCAGGGGATCTACTTCAACACCGGCCAGGCGTGCAACGCGGGCAGCCGCCTCTTCGTGCATCGCGATCAGTTCGATGAGGTGGTCTCGGCGCTGGCCGAGCGGGCGTCCAAGTCGCGTCTCGGGCACGGGCTCGAGCCGAGCACGCAACTCGGTCCGGTCGTCTCCAGCGAGCAGCACGCGCGCGTGCTCGACTACATCGCCGCCGGGCGTGATGAGGGCGCCGAGCTGGTGACCGGCGGGTCGGCGCCGTCCGGCAACGACGGCTACTTCGTCGAGCCGACGCTGTTCACCGCCACCCAGGACGACCTCAAGATCGCGCGAGAGGAGATCTTCGGGCCGGTGCTCGTGGCCCTGCCCTACGAATCACTGGAAGAGGTGGCGGCGCGTGCCAACGACACCGAATACGGCCTGGTCGCCGGCGTGTGGACGCGCGATGTCGGCAACGCGCACCGGGTCGCTGCGCTGCTCAAGGCCGGCTCGGTGTACATCAACTGCTGGGGCGCGGTCGAGCCCGGGACGCCGTTCGGCGGCTTCAAGGCCTCGGGAGTTGGTCGCGAACATGGCCGCGAGGGTCTCGAGGCCTACCTCGAGACGAAGACGGTGTGGACAGGCCTCGGTTGAGAACGCTGGCCGCGAGTGCCGCCGCCCGGATCACCGCCACCGGATATCGCTGGCAGTTCGCGGGCGAAAACATAGCCACCGGCTATCCCACCCCACAGGCGGTCGTCCGGGGCTGGATGGCCAGCCAGGGACACTGCGAGAACATCCTCGACCCCAACTATCTGAACGTCGGCACGGGCGTGAGCCGGCATGGCGTGCGCGGAGTCCACACTGGCCCGTCGACCTGGACGCAGGACTTCGCACTGCCGGCGGGCCGTGCTGTGCCGTCACACGATCGGCGCCCCGCGGACGGCTGTCCGTACTGAGCGGGTCTCAGGCCGCCGCTTCCGCGACGTCCTCAGCCAGAGGGAAAGGGGTGTCGCGGAGGTACCACTCGGCATCGAGCGCGGCCTGACAGCCCGAGCCAGCCGCGGTGACCGCCTGACGGTAGGTGTGGTCGACCAGGTCACCAGCGGCGAATACTCCGGGGAGGTTGGTCAGCGTGGAGCGACCCTGGGTGACCACGTAACCGGAATCGTCGGTCTCGACCTGACCGGCTACCAACTGCGACTGGGGCTCGTGGCCGATGGCAATGAATGCACCCGAGATCTCGAGATCCCTGGTCGAGCCATCGACGCTGTTGTGGAGCCGCGCGATCTTCAGCGAACCGTCCTCGCCCGGAGCGAACTCCTGCACCGTGTAGGGCGTCACCCACTCGATGTTCTCGTGCGAGCGAGCCCGATCGAGCATGATCTTCGAGGCCCGGAACTCACCGCGGCGGTGGACGATCGCGACCTTGGAGGCAAACTTGGACAGGAACATCGCCTCCTCCATGGCCGAGTCCCCACCGCCGACAATGATCGTCGGCGTGTCGCGGAAGAAGGCTGCATCGCACGTCGCGCAGTAGCTCACGCCACGACCGCCGAGCTCATCCTCCCCGGGGACCCCGAGCTTGCGATGCTGGGCCCCCATGGCCAGGATCACCGTGCGCGCCAGGTGCACGTCGCCTCCGACAATCACCTTGTGCAGGCCGCCGTCGGTTGACAACTCGACGGCGGTCACGTCGTCGGTCTCGAGCCGAGCGCCGAAGCGCGCGGCCTGGTCACGGAACTGCTGCATCATCTCCGGACCCATGATGCCCTCGGGGAAGCCGGGGTAGTTCTCGACGTCGGTGGTCTGCTGGAGAAGCCCGCCCCAGGCAAACCCTTCGATTACCAGCGGCTGGAGATTGGCCCGCGCCGTGTAGAGCGCCGCCGTGTAGCCGGCCGGACCGCTGCCGATGATGATCGTTTCCTCTACGCGCTGGTCAGACACTTCATTAAGTATAGCTAGGGGCCCCGGCGGTCTGCCACCGCTGGACCGTTCGCCGCAACTGGAGGTAGGCCACGGCACCGGGCAGGGTGGGCAACCAGAACGCGATTGCACGATAGGCCAAAACCGACACCACCGATATCTCGACCGGCACGCCAAACGCCGTGAAGGCGCCGATCATCCCGCCGTCGACCCCGCCAATCCCCCCGGGCAGCGGCAGCGCGTTGCCGAACATGCCCACGAAGTACGCCATCACGATCACCGCCTGGGGCGGCGCGTCGCCAAAGGCGTGGAAGCACGCCCAGAGCACGGCGATGTCGAATCCCCACCAGCCGATCGCACCGAGCAGATGCGGATCGCGGTCGCGAACGAGCCCTATGGCCGTCCGAACGCCGGTCGCTGCGGTGGCCGGCGCCGTCGCGAGCCGCCCGGCGATCCGACCGACCGCTCCCCCATCCCTGCGCCACCGTGCGACCAAGCGATCGAAGTCCCGGGGCAGCAGCGAAACTGAGAGGAAGATGGCGATCACGGTGGCGCCGAAGATCGCCGGGACAACGGTGATCGCGAACGGCGCGGGACCGGGGAAGATGCCGAGATACAGCCCGACCCCGCAGACCACGAGCGTCGCCATGTAGACGCCATAGAGCAGGGCCAGGAAGGCGATCATCCGGCACGCGACGATGCGGCCCTCCATCCCCGAGCGCCGAACCGCCCAGGCCGTCAGCGCGATCCCGCCAGCGCCGCCGGCCGCGAACAAACGCGTCGCCGCCAGCCCAGCCATCGTGATCTGGTAGCTCTCGCGCCATCCGATCCGCGACTGCCCGCGGACAAACACGGCCCGGAACAGCGCCACGTAGCTGGCGAACGAGCACAGCTCGAGGCCAATCGCCAGCCCCAGCCACCACACGTTGCCCTGCGTGATCCGGTTCCACGTCTCCTGGAGGCCCAGGAGTTTGGGCAGCACGAAGTACAAAAAGGCGACGGTCGAGATGACGAATATGAGCGAGAGCAGCAGTCGCCGGCGCGTGAATACGACGCGCGGCATATCCTCCCCACCGGGGTTTTCCGACTCAGGCTCCCGGATCTCGGCTGACAACTGCTCGATCCGCTCCTCGTCGGTCACGGCTCTCCTAACCAGCCGCCGCGCGTGCTTCCAGCCACTGAAGCGTGCGAGACAGCCGACGCACGGCCGGCACCACCCGCGGTGCCGCGATGCGCACGGACTCCGCCAGCGCCCCGCCGGCGACAAGGTCGATCGCGTAATGCTCGCCGAGATATACGAGCGCGAGCCCCAGCACCGCGGCGTACGTCCAGCCGAGCGCGCCGGCAATCGGCCCCATTTCGGACAGAACGTGGGCCGCCATCAAGGAGGTGGCGAAGTGCAACGACGGCATGGCAGCAAGCGGATTTCCTCCCAGGACATCGTAGAGGTCGGTCCAGCGGTCGCCCCAGAACTCCTGGCCGTACTCGATCATCATCCGCCGAACGCGGACCGGCTGTTCGTCGACCAGGTGGCCCTGCTCGGCGGCCCACCACGGCGGCGCGGTCGGTACCGACCAGTAGAACACCGCCCCGAGGTCAAAGACGGCGTACATCCTCGACACCGCACCGGGGAATCGCTCCGGATCGCACAGCAGGACGTACAGGACGGTGGAGTGGGGCACGAAGAACCACATCCAGTGGCACCACACGAGCACCCGCTCGAAGCGATTGACCTTGCCGGGAGCCGAAAAACGGCGCTGTAGGCGCAGGGTCGGCGTCACGCCCAAGCCGAGCAGCCGGTCGAGCGTGATCGGATAGTCGACGTGCACGCGGCGCGCCAGCCGGTCGGGGTGGTCGTTGGGCATCTTGTAGGCGGCGAGGTATGCCCACATATTCAGGACGCCGACGGCCACGTCGCGTCCTCTCGTCCGCGGCACGGCAACGCACAGCGCCAGTGGCGACAGCGAGGCGGCCCCGAGTACGGCCGACGGCGGCAGCTTCAGCCGGCGCCGGAGCATGGGTGCGCTCACCCCGACCGCCACGACAGCCCAGGCGATCGTTCTGATGCCCCTCCTGGTGCGCAAGGAGCGGCCAGTATACGTTCGCGATCGGTTCACAACTCGTTCCATTGGGTATCCGGCGAGGGGCCCGATCTCCCGCTCACCCCGACCTCCGGACCCTCGCCTGGATAGAATGCCGCGGCCTTGCGACCCGACGTGAACGACGCCAAGTCCCGCCGCCGGAGCCGCCAGCTAGGCCTTGCGCTGGCCCTGGCCTTGCTCGGCTCACTGATCATCGCGCCGAGCGCGTTCGCCAACTTCCTCACCCCGAAGTCCGGCGGATCGCCGAACGCGGACCAGATTCACAGCCTCTACAAGATCATCCTCTACATCGCCGCGGTGGTGTTCGTGATCGTCGAGGGCGCGCTGGTCTATTCGGTCTACAAGTTCCGGGCCAAGAAGGGCGCTCAGGCGGCCCAGATCCACGGCAATACGCGACTGGAAGTCGGCTGGACGATCGCGGCGGCCCTGATCCTGCTCATCCTCACCGTGGTCACCTTCGTCAAGCTGCCGAGCATCATCAACCCCCCGAACTCAGGCCCGAATGGCCTCGTCCTGTCGGCGTCGCTGACCGAACCCACGCCGCCCGACGGCAAGAAGCTCGACATCTGCGTCACCGGTCGTCAGTACATCTGGCGGTTCACCTACGGGTCGACGTGCAAGAACGGCGCGTTCGGTGCCAAGTTGCCCTACTCCTACGAGGAGATGGTCGTTCCCGCCGATACGACGGTCGTGCTGACGATCCAGTCGACCGACGTCATCCACTCCTGGTGGGTCCCCTCATTGGGCGGCAAGGTCGATGCCGTGCCCGGCTACACGACGTACACGTGGTTCAAGGCCCCCCACGCCGGCTCCGTGTACCGGGGTCAATGCGCGCAGCTGTGTGGGCGACAGCACTACGCGATGATCGCCAAGGTCAAGGTCGTGACGCCCGACCAGTACCAGGCGTGGCTGAAGTTCCAGGCCAATTCAATTCAGCAGGCGAATGCGCAGGTGACCCAGCTGCGCCAGATCCTCACCGCGAACGGAAACCTGTAAAAGGACGAGCACGATGTCGACGACCGCCCCCGCCCTGAAGCCCGTTCCGCAGCTGCTCGCCCACGAGGTGGAGCGGCCTCGCACGACGAAGAAGTGGGTCGACTGGGTCACCACCACCGATCACAAGAAGATCGGGATCATGTACCTGGTCACGACGTTCGTCTTCTTCCTCATGGGCGGCGTCGAGGCCCTGATGATGCGGCTGCAGCTGGGAGTTCCCAACAACTCCCTGGTCACGTCCGAGCACTACAACCAGCTGCTGACGCTCCACGGGACGACCATGGTCTTCCTGTTCGTCGTCCCGGTCATGGCCGGGTTCGGCAATTACTTCGTGCCATTGATGATCGGCGCGCGGGACATGGCCTTTCCGCGGCTCAATGCGCTGTCCTACTGGCTGCTGCTGCTCGGCGGCATCGTGTTCTACGCCACGCTGTTCTTCCACCCGCCCGAAGCGGGGTGGTGGAGCTATCCCCCGCTCTCGAGCATCCAGTTCTCGCCGAGCGGCGGCCAGGACGCCTGGATCTTCCTGATCCACATCACCGGGATCTCCTCCCTGCTCGGCGCGATCAACTTCTACGCGACGATCGTCAACATGCGCGCTCCGGGAATGAGCTGGGGCCGGATGCCCCTGTTCATCTGGACGATTCTCGTCTACGCGATCCTGTTGATCATCGCCCTTCCCCCGGTTGCCGCCGCGGTGACGATGCTCCTCACCGACCGCCATTTCGGGACGCACTGGTTCGATCCAACCGCTCACGGATCGCCAGTGCTGTGGCAGCACCTGTTCTGGTTCTTCGGCCACCCCGAGGTGTACATCATGATCCTGCCCGGGTTCGGGATCATCTCCGAAGTCATTCCAGTGTTCTCGCGCAAGCCGGTCTTCGGCTACAAGGCGATCGCCGCCTCGACCGCCGTGATCGCGTTCCTGGCCACCCTGGTGTGGGCCCACCACATGTTCGCCTCGCCGGTCCCGATCGTCGTGCTCGGCTTCTTCATGCTCAGCTCGTTCCTGATCGGAATCCCCACGGGGGTCAAGATCTTCAACTGGATAGCCACGCTGTGGCGAGGCTCAATCGTGATGACGGCGTCGCTGTACTTCGCCGTGGGCTTCATCGCGATCTTCGTCCTCGGGGGCATCACCGGGATCTTCCTGGCCACCTTCCCGGTCGACTGGCAGCTCAACGACACCTACTTCGTCGTCGCCCATTTCCACTACGTGCTGATGGGCGGCGCCGTGTTCTCGATCTTCGCGGGCCTGTACTACTGGTTCCCCAAGATCACCGGACGGTTGCTGGGCGAGTCCCTGGGCAAGATCTCGTTCTGGGTCATGTTCGTCGGCTTCAACGCCACGTTCTTCGTCCAGCACGCGCTCGGGTTGTCCGGAATGCCGCGCCGGATCTACACCTATCAGCCCGGTCTCGGCTGGTCGACCTACAACCTGATCTCGACGATCGGCTCGTTCATCCTGGGCTTAGGGATCCTGCTTACGATCATCAACGTTGCCCGGAGCCTGAAGGTCGGGAAGATCGCCGGGCCGGATCCCTGGAAGGGAAACACGCTGGAGTGGTTCGTACCCTCGCCGCCGCCCGTGAACAACTTCGATGTCATTCCTCGCGTCCGCTCCGTCGAGCCGATGCGTGATATCCGCCGTCAGATCGAGCGCGACACCGGCGTTACGCAGAAGACGGGCGGCAGCGAGCGCTTCGCGCGGCTCGGATGAGCACCTCGATCGGCGCGCTCCGGCCGGCCTCCGCGCTCCTCGGGGCGCGCCGGGTCGTCGCCGACTACGTCGAGCTGACCAAGCCCAAGGTCCAGACGCTGCTGCTGTTCAGCACGGTGACCACGATGGAGGTGGCCGGAAGCCCAACGGCCTCGAAGATCGGCCTGACCTGCCTGGGCGGCTACCTCTCAGCCGGCGGCGCGGGCGCGGTCAACCACTATTGGGACCGCGACATCGACGCGCGCATGCGGCGGACGGCCTCGCGGCCGATACCCGCCGGGCGGATCGCCCCGCGGGCGGCTCTGATCTTCGGCTTCACGCTGGCCGCTCTGTCGTTCCTCCTGCTGGCCCTGACCGTCAACCTGTTGGCCGCTTCGCTGGCTCTGGGCGGATTTGTCGGCTATGTGGGCGTCTACACGATCTGGCTCAAGCGCCGCACGCCGCAGAACATCGTGATCGGCGGCGCCGCCGGCGCGATTCCGCCGCTGGTTGGCTGGGCCGCCGTGCGCGGCTCGCTCAGCTGGACGGCGGTTTACCTGTTCGCGATCATCTTCTACTGGACCCCGCCGCACTTCTGGGCCCTGAGCCTGCTCATGAAGGACGAGTACGCCAAGGTCGGAGTGCCGATGATGCCCGTGGTCCGCGGCGAGCGGGAGACGCGCCGGCAGATCCTGCTGTACACGCTGCTGCTCTACGCAATCTCGCAGCTGCCCTTCTGCGCCGGGGCCTTCGGCGGCATCTATCTGGTCGCCTCGATCGTGCTGGGCCTGGCGTTCATCGGCGGAGCGGTGCTGCTCTACCGCCGCGCCGACCGCCGTACGGCGCTGCGCCTGTACCTATTCTCGCTGCTCTATCTGGCGCTGCTGTTCGGCGCCATGGTGGCGGACGCGAAGATTCACCTGTAGGACTAGGATTCGGATCCCGGAGGCCATATGGACCGCAAACTCGCTCGCAAGAACATCCGTTCCGGCCTGATCGCCGGGGCGATCTGCCTGTTCATGTTTGGCATGACGTTCCTCGCCGCGGCGATCTACGTGCACGCGTGAACGACGTCGACCGCGAAGCGCCGCCCGCGGGCGAGGACATCCACCTCCCCGGCAACACGATCATCCCGTTCGTGACGGCGATCGGCATCACGCTGATCGTCATCGGGACCACGATCGACTGGCTGTTCTCGATCGCCGGCCTCGTGATCCTCGTGGTCTGCGTGGTCAGGTGGATCCGGGATACGCGGCGGGACGTCGCGGCGCTGCCTGAAGAGCACCACTAGCTGGTAGCCAGCTTCGCTAGCTGGCTGGGTCCTTCACCGGACCACCGCGTGTCGGCTGGGAAGCGCCGGTGGGCAGCCCGGAGGACCGTCCAACCGGCATAGCGGCCGTTCCCGAAGCAAGCCGCCGACCGCAGCCAATCGAGCCGAGCGCTGCGCCCAGCGACAGTGCCGTTATGCCTTCGCCGTCGCCGGCACCTCGCTCGTGGCTCCCTCCTGGGTCCAGCAGCGCACGATGTCCCGCATCGACAGCATCCCCAGCAGCTGGCCGCCCTCGACGACCACCAGATGGCGGAATCTACCCTTGACCATCGCCGCCGCGGCCTGCTCCAGCGACCAGTCCGGTGCGGCGAAGGTCAGGTTGGTGGTCAGATGAGCGGCAACGAGCTCGCTATCGGGGTCGTCGCCATTGCCCAGGGAAACGAGGATGTCGCGCTCGGTGATCACCCCCGGCCCCGGCTCGTCGGGATCGATCACCACGGCGGCGCCAACATTACGCGCCGACATCGCCACGGCAGCCTCGCGAAGGGAATGTTTGGGGCCGACGGTGAGAACGACGTCAGACATCCCATCTCGCACCCGCATACCGCCTCCACAGTCAGTTTGCAACGATTGTCGCAATCATAGAGTCAAACGGCATCGACCGACCAAGGCCGTCGGCCGGGGCCCGCGATTCGCACTGTCAGCCTCCGATCAGTCCCGGCGTCGTTTGTCGCGCGGAACGCATAGGATGCTGCCGAAGTCATGCGCGAGGGCCACCGGAGTTTGAGAGACCGCGTTGCGTAACCGTCCCATCTTGCAGATGGTCGTCATCGGCGTGATCGCGACGGTGATCGGGATCCCGATCGCCCTGATCATCCCGTGGTTCCCCAGCGAGGCCTCCAAGCAGGCCAACAACGTGAAGACGCTGTACGACGTCCTGCTGATCGCCTCGGTGCCGATCTTCGTCCTCGTCGAGACCGTGGTCCTGTTCTCGGTCTGGAAGTTCCGCATGCGGCCGGGCCAGGAGAACATAGACGGGCCTCCGATCCACGGAAACACCCGTCTCGAGGTCATCTGGACAGCCCTGCCCGCCCTGCTGATCATCTCGCTCTGCACGTTCGCCTACACGAAGCTGCGAGCCAACGAGGACACGCAGAAGAACGAGATGACGGTCGATGTCACGACGCGCCAGTTCGCGTTTGAGTTCTCCTATCCAGGCGCCAGCTCGGCAGGCACGATCGTCACGCCCGAGCTCTACATGCCCGAGGGGCGGCCGGTGGTGTTCAAGATCCGCTCCTACGACGTGATCCACAGCTTCTTCGTGCCTAACTTCTCCGAGAAGATCGACGCGGTCCCCGGCATTACGACCACGCTGCGCGTCACCGCCAACCGAATTGGCGTCTACCCGGTTGAGTGCACCGAGCTGTGCGGAGCCGGCCATTCGCTGATGCGCTCGTCGGTGCATGTGGTCACCCCCGGCGCCTTCGAGAGCTGGCTGAAGGCCCAGAAGCCCAATGCGGCCCCGCCGATTGGCACGCCACCGCCCAACGACCAGCAGACCGGCCTCCCCGGTGGACCCAGCTCGAGCTCATCGACGACGACCACAGCCACTTCAACCGCGTCCGGTGCGCCGTCCGGAGCGAGCGCCGCGGAGGGCAAGTCGGTGTTCCTCGGCTCGTCCGGCTGCGGCTCCTGTCACACGCTCGCGGCGGCCGGGACGACGGGGACCGTGGGGCCGAACCTGGGCACCCAGGTGGTGCCCAGCGCCAAGAAGGCGGGAATGTCGCTCAAGGCCTACATCTCGGAGTCGATCACCAAGCCCAACGCGTTCATCACCCCCGGTTTCCAGCCGAACATCATGCCCCAGAACTTCGCGCAAACCCTGACCCCGACGCAGATTCAGTCGCTGGTCGATTTCATCGCGAGCGTTACGAAGTGATGACCGACAGGATTCGCGCTACCGTGAAGCAGGTCCGAGTAGGGAAGGAGTTCTAAGGATGGCGACCACGGCACCGGCCCCTCAACCGCTCGCGGACCGACCGCATCGCACGCGCGTGCCGCTTCCCGCGAAGCTGCGGGCCCCGGGGTGGTATCGCGCCGCGCTGTTCGATGTGATCGGCTTCGGCTTCGCCTTCGGCCTCACCGTCCTGATCCGGTGGCTCATGCACGAGCATCCGGTCATCGATGGCGATGCGATCACGATCGTCGCCTTGATCGCCGTGCCGCTGTTCTTCCTCGTCGGGCTCGGCGCCGCCGACTATTGGTTCTACTGGGTGTCCGGGCGCAAGACGCGCGCCGAGGACCACTCGGGCCACGGCGCGCACAGCTGGCGGGACTACTTCAGGGTCAACACCGACCACAAGGTGATCGGGATCCAGTACACCGTCACCTCGTTCTTCTTCCTGCTCGTCGGCGGCATGCTGGCCATGCTCATCCGGGCCCAGCTGGCCAAGCCGGGGATGCAGTTCCTCACGCCCGAGCAGTACAACGGCGTGTTCTCAGTCCACGCGACGCTACTGATCTTCCTCTTTGTGATTCCGGTGTTCGCGGGACTGGCGAACTTTGTCCTGCCGCTGATGATCGGCGCGCCGGACATGGCCTTCCCGCGGCTGAACGCCCTGTCCTATTGGCTCCTGCCGCTGGCCGGAACCATGATGCTGATGAGCTTCCTCGCGCCCGGAGGCTCGTTCGCCAGCGGTTGGACCGCCTACGCGCCGCTGTCGACGACCATGCCCCTGGGGCAGCTGTTCTTCACCATCGGCGTGCAGTTGGCCGGCGCGTCCTCGATCGCCACCGCTCTGAACTTCCTTGTGACGATCATCACAATGCGCGCGCCCGGGATGAGCTTCTTCCGGATGCCGCTGCTCGTGTGGGCCAACTTCTCCACCTCGCTGCTGGTCGTCATCGCGACCCCGTTCATCGCCGCCTCTCAGTTCTTCGTGCTGCTCGACAAGGCGCTGGGCTTCCAGTTCTTCAACGCCTTCGTCGGGGCGAACAAGAACGGCAACGTGATCATGTACCAGCACGTCTTCTGGTTCTACTCGCACCCGGCCGTCTACATCATGATGTTGCCCGGGTTCGGCATCATCAGCGAGATCATCGCCGTCAAGTCCCGCAAGCCGATCTTCGGCTACCGGATGATGGCGTTCTCGCTGCTGGCCATCGTTGTGCTCGGATTCACGGTCTGGGCGCACCACATGTTCGTCTCGGGCATGGCGCCGTGGATACGCATCCCGATGATGATCACCACCGCGATCATCGCCATCCCCACGGGCATCAAGATCTTCTCCTGGCTGGCCACGTTATGGCGCGGCGTGCTCCACCTCGATACGCCGATGCTGTTCGCGCTCGGCTTCCTGACCATGTTCACGCTGGGCGGGATCAGCGGCGTGATGCTCGCCATGATCCCGTTTGACATCCATGTCTCCCAGACCTACTTCATCGTCGCCCACATCCACTACGTGCTGTTCGGCGGGTCGCTGTTCACGATCTTCGCCGGCGTCTACTACTGGTTCCCGAAGATGACCGGGCGAATGTACGACGACCGCCTGGGCAAGTGGCACTTCTGGCTGACCTTCATCTTCTTCAATCTCACGTTCGGGCCCATGCACCTGATCGGGATCCAGGGCATGCCGCGGCGCGTCGCCGAGTACGCCTCCAAGTTCGCGGCCTGGAATCTGTTCATCTCGATCTCGGCCTTCATCCTCGGGCTCAGCACGCTGATCTTCCTATACAACATGGTGGCCAGCTGGAAGGGCGGGCCGCGCGCAGCCGCGAACCCGTGGCGTGCCCTCACGCTCGAGTGGCAGGTCTCCTCGCCACCACCGGTGTTCAACTTCGACACCGTCCCGACCGTCGTCGGCGGCCCGTATGAATATGGGGTGCCGGGCGCCGTGCACGGCATCTTCAAGCCCGCCACCGAGGCTACCCCGGTGGCGGCAGGAACGGCGGCCCCGCCGGGCCGAGAGAGCCACACATGAAGACAGTGCTGGTCGTGGCCAACGAGACCCTCGGGGGGCGCTCGTTGATCGAGGCCGTTCGTGCCCGCGTGGCCAAGGAGGAGCTGCGGCTGGTCCTGTGCGTGCCCCAGACGCGCCCACGGGCCGGGCTGGTGATCTACGCCGACGCGGTCCACGACGCCGCCCAGGCTCGCGTCGACCTCGCGCTCGAGTTCGTCCACGCCGAGGGGATCGACGCCATCGGCGAGGTCGGCGACCCGGACCCCTACACGGCGACGATGGACGCGGTACACGAGCACCATCCCGACGAGATCGTCATCTCCACGTACCCGGCGACGCGTTCGGGCTGGCTGCGGCGCGATCTGATCGAACGCGTGACCGAGGCGTCGGGGCTCCCGGTCGACCATGTGGTGGCCGATCCGGACAGCGAGGGTCTCCCCTTCCATGTCACGCTGGCCGTGGCCAACCGCACGGCCAGCGGCGACGAGCTGTTCAATGTCCTCAAGGAGCGTGCCGAG
Organism: uncultured Solirubrobacterales bacterium; assembly: GCA_963749545.1. Classification (GTDB taxonomy): domain Bacteria; phylum Actinomycetota; class Thermoleophilia; order Solirubrobacterales; family Solirubrobacteraceae; genus Palsa-465. Next base: position 175,466 of record CAVVNG010000012.1, on the reverse strand, counting down.
GCCGATGCCGCCAAGGACATCCAGCATCTGTTCCTGGTCGTCGTGCCCCAGGAGGGCGGCGACGGCCACGCCGTCCGGCGGGCCCGAACCCGCCTGAAGCTCGTGCTCGACCGTCTGGTCAAGGCCGGGCTGTTCGCCTCGGGCATGATCGGCGACCCCGACCCCTATACCGCGATTATCAACGCGCTTCAGTACTTCCGCGTCGATGACATCGTGATCTCCACCTTCTCGGAGACCAAGTCGGGCTGGCTGCGCACCGATCTGATCGAGCGGGTCCGGCGCACGACCGGCAAGCCGGTAGACCACGTAGTCCACAGCGACACCGCGCCCACCGCGGCCTAGGAGGAGGAGCGTTGGAAGCAGCGTCGATCGCCCACGAGCACCACGGACCGCCTCCTGCCCACCGCTCCTCGCGCGTGGAGCCGGCGACGCTGGGGATGCTGCTTTTCATCATCTCCGAGGTGATGATCTTCGGGGCCTTCTTCACCGCCTACTTCTTCATCCGGGTCGTCAGCCACAACCCGTGGCCGGCTCCGGGGACCAAGCTTCCCGAGGCGGTCGCGGGCGTCAACACCGCGATCCTGCTCTCGTCCTCGCTGACGATCCACTGGGCCCTGGTCTCGGTCAAGAGGGGCAACCGTTTCGGGCTCAAGGCGGGAATGGTGTCCACGTTCCTGCTCGGTCTGACCTTCCTCTGCGTACAGATCAACGAGTACATCCACATCGGCTTCGCCGGCCACGACTCGGCGCAGGCCACGGTCTTCTACTCGCTCACCGGGCTACACGGAGCCCACGTGTTCATCGGCCTGTGCCTGCTCGCGTTCGTCACGGTCCGGTCCTTCAGGGGCCAATACTCGTCCGAGAACCACCTCGGCATGGAGGTGCCGGGGATCTACTGGCACTTCGTCGACATCATGTGGGTCATCGTCTACACGACGGTGTACGTGCTCTAGGTAGGCGTAATGGACTTCAACCCACTGCGGTCAGAGGCGGAGATGTTCCGCCTGCTGGTCTACGTCGTCGTCGCCTTCGCGGTGATTGTCGCGATCGTGCTGATCGTGCGCGCCATCTAGTGGTCGTGAGCGGCCACCAGCCCCGAGTGGCACCATAGAAGCGTGCCAATGCTTGCCGTTGTAGGGCCTATCGGGGGCCTCGCGCTTCCGGTCCTGGTGCTCCTGTTCTGGCTGCCCTACGACCGCCGGGCGCGGACGCTGGCGCGCGAGCACCGGGCCGTGCCGACTTGGCGAAAGGCGTGCTTCGCCGCCGGGCTGATCGTCATCGCCATCGCCCTCAGCCCGCCCGTCGACACCCTGAGCGACCAGCTGCTCGTCGCCCACATGGCCGAGCACCTGCTGATCGGCGACATCGGAGCGCTGCTGCTCGTCCTCGGGTTCACCGGACCGCTGCTCGCGCCCCTGCTGCGCAACCGCGTGATCGGCCGCCTGCGCGTGCTCACGCACCCCGTGGTTGCGGTGGTCGCCTGGGGGGTGAACTTCTACCTGTGGCACATCCCGGCCCTCTATCAGGCCGCCCTGCGCCACGACCCGCTGCACGCGCTCGAGCACGCGACGTTCCTGGGCTTCGGCATCGCCATGTGGATGGCCCTGCTGGGACCGCTGCCCAAACCAGCCTGGTTCACCAACAGCTGGCGGCTCGTGTACATCGTCGTCGTCCGCCTGGTCGGCACCGTGCTGGCCAACGCGATGATCTTCTCCGGCAGCGCCTGGTACCCCTATTACCACGCTGGCGATGCGCACTGGCGCATCAGCATGCTGGCCGACCAGGTGGCCGCCGGCGGCCTGATGATGGTCGAGGAGAGCTTTCTCACCATCGGCCTGTTCTGTTGGCTGTTCCTGAAGGTCGCGCGCGAGGGCGAGGAGCGCCAGGAGCTGCTCGACTACGCCGGATCGCACGGCATCGCGCTCGACGAACGGCGCGCGGCCAGGGCGGTGGCGGCCGGGCGCGGGGAGGAGCTGTGGGAGCGGCTGCGGCGCGCCGCCGAGTCCAGCAGCAGCAAACCGGGGGGACCGTCCCCGAAAGTGTCCGCATAAGCGACCTGTTTCGGGGAAGCCCCGCCGCCGCGCCCATCTGACCGCCGCGCCTACTTGACGGTCAGGGTCCCCTTCATGCCGGCGGCCTCGTGGCCGTCGACCGAGCAATAGAACGTGTAGCTGCCGGGCTTCAGGGTCTCGCTCACCGTCGACACGCCACCGTTGGAAACGATCTTCCCGATCGAGCTGACCCCGGCACCCCGGATCGAGATGTCGTGCGGCACCGACGACATGTTCTGCATTCTCAGCGTGACCTTGCCGGGAGTGGCGCTGGCGCTCGAGGCCAGGAACTTCAGCTGGCCAGTGGGATCGGCGTTGATCTCCACCACCCCGTTCTTCTCCTTGGCCGGCTTCTGCGTCACGGTCGCCACCGCGGTGGCCAGCGCCCCGGCGTCCTGGCCGGGAACGGCGGCCACGTGCGCCACGTAGGCCGCTACGTCCTTGGCATCCTGGCCCTTGAACAGGTCGGCCGGCATCACACCCTGGTCGTTCGGATACTGGATCCAGTAGGAGACCAGCCCCTCGATCGAGGTGCTCTTGACCCCGTCCGCGCGATCCTGGCGGAAGGCGTCGTCCAGATTCGGCCCCTGGGCCCCGCTCGTCTGGGCGTGGGCAAGCGTGTGGCAGGCTCCGCACTTCTGCACGAACAGCTGCTTGCCCTTGACCATGTCGGTGTTCGGGTGCTTGATGTCGCAGCCGGCCAGGACGACCAGGACCACGACGCTTGGAATAAGCGCGACAAAGCCGCGCGGGATCCGTGCGAGGGCTTTGACCATAGGTTGCCGGCGGCACTCTATCCGAGGTCAGGGCGTGCCTGCGTCGCCGGAGCCGTTGGTAGCATGCAGATCAAATGAGGACGCGCCAGAAGTACAGGATGCGGACGCCCTCAACGGGGCGCGAAGCGATAATCGAGGCCGAGCCCGATCACGAGTATCTCGACCGAGATACGGGCGAGGAGCTCGAGGTCGTTGCCACGCTCTTGCCCCTCGCTCCCACCCCTTCCGAGCTGCCGTGGGCGGTGGAGAACCTCCGCTTCTGCAACTGGTGCGACCAGCTTGCCCAGAAGGACCTCAACGACTGCCCCACCTGCGGCAGGCGTATGGAACCGCTCGGCGACTAGTCGCCCCGATGCCTCGATTCGCCACACCCTTGGCCGCCGTGGTGGCCGGAGCACTGATCGCCACCGGGCTGGCCGCCTGTGGCAGTTCGAGCTCGGCCACGGACTCTGCCGGGGCGCCCACCCTGACGATCCCGACGAATGCCACCCCGATCGCCTCGGTGACCACCACAACATCCACGACGAGCTCCACGACCTCGACCAGCTCGTCCTCGACGACCACGCCGGCCGCCGTCACGACTCCATCGAGCGCCACGACCACGGCCTCGGCCACGACCGCCACCCCGACGACGACGCCCAGCGGCGGCGCCAGCCCGGCCGGGGGGAACAGCGGCACCGGAAGCAGGTCCAGTGGCGGCGCAGGTCTCGGGTCGGCGTTCTGCCAGCAGAACCCCGGCGCCTGCTAAGAGCCTTCAGCGAAGAGCTATAGGCCCGCGCCTCCGGTCACCAGCGGCATTGCGCTGGGCGCGTGATGGCTGGACTGCGCGGTCGCGTCGGCCGACGGCCGGTCGGGCGCGTGAACATAGTGCTTCGGATACGGAGTCGAGGTCACCTCGGTCACGCTGTAGGCGACGCGCGTGCCCAGGTACTCGCACTTGTACTTCGTCTCCGCTCCGACCTTCAGCTGCGCCTGATCCTGCAACGGGGGCACCGGACAGGCGGCCCTGCGGCTCTGGCGATAGGCGAACCTCTTCGAGTTCTGGCTGAGGACGAGCACCGGCGCCCACGTGGGCGAGGTCAGGGCGACGGCATCGCCTCTGCGCACCGAGAGGGTCCGATCTAATGGAATCTGGACGACGAAGCCCAGGTACGGCTGAACGTGGAACGCGGCGGTCTGCGCCGTGACCTTCCACTGGTTGTCCTTCTTGTTGCCGACGCGCCGGAGCACGGTCAGCTGGACCCGGGTGGTGCCGCCGTAGCTCAGGTCGGCCTGCTGGATCTCGTAGCGACGCTCCGTGCGGTTTGTATCGAGCGCGGAGAGCCCAACGGTGAAGGCGACGATCCGACCATCCGCTTTGGCCATGGTCGGGTACGCCGATCCGTCGGCCAGGATCGGCAGGGCGGTTACACGAGTCAGGAGGATGCCGTAGTTCTTGGCGATAACACCGCCCGGACATTTCGGAACTCCGTTGGGTCCGGGGTTGGTGTTCGTAGTGCAGGGTGGTGGTGCGGCGACCGCGGTCTTAGGCGCGCCCAACTCGATGACCTTGGCCGATCCCGACCCCGCCATCAGCCCTGCGCCGAGTGCGGCGGCCGTGCCGCTCAGCATAAAGAGACGTTTCATATCTCCATTGAACACGACCGGCACCTCGCAAGTTGCGAGCGCTCGCCCGGAAGGCGTGGGGAATTCGGCAGCGAGCAGGGTTTTCGCGCAGGCTCACGCCGGCCTCCTGGCGCAACGCGGTCCGATGGCGACGGACCTCCCGATGTGAGGCAACTGGTTCCCGGCCAGAGCCGGGGTACGACTCGGCCGGAACGGCCCTACAGCTTGATTACGTTGACCGCCTTGGGGCCCTTCGGCCCGGCCTCCTCTTCATACGTAACCTTGGAACCCTCGGGCAGTGAGCGGTAACCGTCCCCGCTGATGCCCGTGAAGTGGACGAACAGATCGCGGCCGCCATCATCGGGCGTGATGAAGCCGAAGCCCTTGTCGTCGCTGAACCACTTGACCGTACCCGTTGCCATCTATTCCTCTCGGTGCGACTTGCTGTCGATTGATTCGGGCTCAACCGTCCCGGTAACCGCCGGAAAAGTAGCAGGGAAGCGCTCACCGCAGTTGGGCGGCCGCCTCGGCGATCTCCCCGGAATCGCCCGGAGAAGGTGTCCACGGCAGCCGCAGTGGATCGTCCTCGTAGCGCGGTATGACATGGATGTGGAAATGAAACACCGTCTGCCACGCGGCGCTGCCGCATGAGTTGAGCAGGTTGATGCCGTCGGCGCCGAGCCGCGCCTGGACGCGGCGGGCCAATCGCTGGGCGGCATCGATGGTCGCCTCCAGGTCGACGGCGTCGATCTCGAGCAGATCCCGGCTGTGCCGCCGCGGGACCACCAGCGCGTGGCCGCGGGTCGCGGGACTGATGTCCATGAAGGCGATCGTGCGCTCGTCTTGGTCGACGATCTGCGACGGCAGTTCGCCGGCGACGATCTTGCAGAAGATGCAGTCGGGGTCGGTCATGGCGGCAGCCTATCGCTCGGCCATGGTCCGCCGGCCGGGCGCCGGACCCTATCGCTCGCCCTCTCCCACGGACCGTCCGGAGAGAAGCTCCCGCCCTCGGCGCAGCGCATCGTCCCGCCCCGAGATCTCGCCGGCGAAACTTTCCTCCTCGAGCTCGGCCAGGACCCGGCCGATCTCCGGGCCCGGCCGCAGACCGGCCACCCGAGCCAGTTCATCGCCGCGGACAGGGGGCCGCGGCGGAGCCGCGAGCCACGCCAGGGCCTCGCCCAGCACCTGGCGGGAGAGCTCGAGGTGCTTGGCGATAGCCACATCGGATCCCTTGCCCCGGGTGGCCAGGCGATCGGCGACGCTGAGCACGGTCACGTCGACGGCGACCGGCTCGCACGCCTTCAGGTAGCGATACATCGCGCGCCGGCTGAGCGGCATCTCATGAATGAGGAAGCCGAGGCGCAGGTGGTGGCGAGTCAGCGCGGCAACGTACTCGCACAGCCGTTCGCTGGCCCGCAGACGGCGCAGGAGGCCAACCGCCACATCCGCTCCGCGGGCGTCGTGGCCCATGAAGGTCACCCGCCCCTGCTCGGTCACCTGGCGCGTCTGGGGCTTGGCGATGTCGTGGAGCAGAGCTCCGAACCGCAGAGCCTGGCCGCGGGTGAGTTCGTTGGCCAGCGGCTGCGCGAGAACCCGGCGCAGCCCCTCGGCCTGATTGCGGAACACCCGGGCCGGGTCGCGTTCGAGTTCGATCGTCTGAGCCAGCACGGCCCGCGTGTGGCCGTGCACGTCGAGGTGGTGGAAATGACTCTGCTCCACACCCCGCAGCTCCGTCAGCTCGGGCAGCACCGCCTCGGTCAGCCGCAGACGGTCCATCCACTCCAGCCCGAGCAGCGGGTCCTCGGAGCATATGATCAGCTTGAGCTCGGTGAACACCCGCTCGGGGGCCACGCGCCCGAGCCCGGCGGTGCTCCCGGCGGCGGCCTGCGCCGTCTCTGGATCGACGTCGAAGCCCAGCTCGCAGGCCAGCCGGGCAAGCCGCATCGTGCGCAAAGGATCCTGCTCGAAGGCGCCCGGGGAGACCATCCGGAGCCGGCGCCGGCGCAGGTCCTTCACTCCGCCAAAGGGATCGATCAGCTCGCCTCCGGCCAGCGGCTCGGCGATGGCGTTGAGCGTCAGGTCGCGCTGGCCGAGATCGGCTTCGATCGTGCTCCCGTTCAGCGGGAGCAGGTCGACCTGCCAGCCGCGATCGCGCGCGACGACCCGCCAGCCGCCGAACTGATCCGACAGCGAGAACACGTGAGCATGCGTCGAGCGGGCCAGTGCCCGAGCGAGCCGGCGCGGCTCGCCGGCCATGACGACGTCGTAATCCGTGGTCTCTCGCCCCAGCAGCCGATCTCGCACTGCGCCACCGACCAGCCAGGAGCCCTCGCCGGCGGCCTCGCGCAGCGGCCCGAGGGGGTCGCTCACGCCACCGGCTCCCCATCGCGATGATAGGCCCGGGGTACCCGCCCCGAGATGTCGCACAGCACCTCGTAGTTGATCGTCGCCAACCGGCCGGCGATGTTCTCTGCCGTCTGCCGCTCGGCGCCCGAACGCCCAATGATCACCGCCTCGGCGCCTGGTTCGAGGTCGGTTCCCGGTCCAAGGTCGACGGTGATGTTGTCCATGCTCACGGTCCCCACGAGCGGATGACGCCGCCCTTCGATCAGCACGTCGCAGTTGTTGGTCAGCGCGCGCCGGACCCCGTCACCGTAGCCAATCGGCAAGGTCGCGATCCGCGTCTCGCGGTCGGCCACGAACCGCCGGCCGTATCCAACGCTGTCGCCGGGTCGGGCGAGCTTGACCGCGGCCACGTATGAGACGAGCTCGAGCGCCGGTTCGAGCTCGTGGGCGAGGGGGTCGTCGTTCATGGGATCGCCGCCGTAGATGGCGATGCCGCAGCGCACCAGGTCATAGTGGCTGGCGGGCGCGCGCAGCGTGGCGGCGCTGTTGGCGGCGTGGATCACGATGCCCGGAACCCGGCGCCGCAGCGCATCGACGAGCGGGCCGAAACGCTCCAGCTGTAGCGCCATGAACTCGAGATCCCCGTCGGCGGTCGCGAAGTGGGTCATCGCCCCCGCCAGCGTCAGCCGTGGCGCCGCCAGCACCTGCTCGGCGAGCCGCAGGGCCTGCACCGGGTCGCGCGTTCCGAGCCGGCCCATCCCGGTGTCGAATTTCACGTGGACGGCGATTGGCTCGCTGGCCGCCGCCGCCAGGTCTTCGATGAACTGCTCGTTCCAGGCGGCCACGTCGGCTCGCGCCGCGACGAGGAGCGGCAGCTCTTCCCTGCTGATGGCCCCCATGACCAGAATCGGCACGGTGAGGCCCGCCTCCCTCAGCTGCGCCGCCTCGGCCGCGGTGGCGACGGCCAGCCAAGTGGCCCCGCCGGAGAGCGCGGCTCGCGCCGCCGCCTCCGCCCCGTGACCGTACCCGTCGGCCTTCACGACTGCGCACATGGCCGCACCGCCGGTCAGCTTCCCTCGGAGCAGAGCCACGTTTCGCTGCACCGCGGCCAGGTTGACCCTGGCTATGGCCCGCCGCGGCATCGCGATGTCACGCGGCGCTTGCCCCGGACTGCACCCGCGCGTCGGGAAGCAACGCGATCACGTCACTGGCGATCACGCCCTCCGGGCCGATCCGGCTGGCCGCCAGCCGCCCGGCGCGAGCGTGCAGCAGCACGCCAGCGCAGGTGGCATGCCATGGATCGACACGCTTGGCCAGGAACGCGCCGATGACGCCAGACAGCACGTCGCCCGTGCCCGCGGTGGCCAATGTCGGAGCGGCACCGCGATTGACCGCGGCACGGCCGTCCGGGACGGCGACGATCGTGTCGTCGCCCTTGAGCACCACGACGGCCTGGGCGCGCACCGCCGCCTCACGGGCAAAGGCCAGCCGGTGGGCACCCACCGAGGCGCTGTCGCGACCGAGCAGCCGAGCCAGCTCGCCCGCATGCGGCGTCAGCACCGTGGGAGCCGCGCGCTTGGCCAGCGTCTCCAGATGACCGGCATGGGCGTTCAAGCCGTCGGCGTCGAGCAGCAACGGCAGCCCGGCGTCACGCGCCACCTCACGGGCGAACCGCAGCGATTCGTTGGCGCGGCCAAGCCCCGGGCCCAACACAAGTGCCTCCGCGCGTCCGGTCCGCTCAAGCACCCGATCGACTGCGGGGGGCCCCAGGGCGCCGTCATCGTCGGGGAGCGGAGCGGTCATCACCTCGAGCAGCCGCGCCTCGAAGATCTGATTTAGCGATCGTGGGATGCAGGCGGTCACGTAGCCCGCGCCGGCCCGCATGGCTGCCTCCGAGGCGAGGCACGGCGCACCGGTGAGGCCGGTTGACCCACCGCATACGAGCACGCTGCCGGCAGCGAACTTCGTGGATTCCCGGCCCCGGCGGGGGATCGAATCGATCGCGGCATCCTCGATCAGACCCACCGTGGGCGCGCCCGGCCCCCCGGGAGGGATGCCAATGTCGATCACCCTAACCGCCCCGGCGTGGGCCTTGCCCGGTGCGATCCACAGCCCCGGCTTGGCGGCGTGAAAGGTCGCCGTGGCGCTGGCCCGAACGGCTGAACCGGCGACCTCGCCAGTTGAGGCGTCAACCCCGCTGGGCACATCACAGGCGATTACCGTGGCGTCGGCGCCGGCAGCGGCCTCGTTGATGGCATCGATGGCGCCCGCGGCCGGGTCGCGCGGCGACCCCGAGAACCCGGTGCCGAGGATCGCGTCGACGATGCCCGAGGCGCCGCTCAGGGCGTCGGCGACGAACGGCTCCGGAGCGGGACCGGGCAATCGCTCGAGGTTGGTGCGGGCGTCGCCGCTGAATTCCTCGGGTGCGCCCAGGAGCAGCACGCGGACCTCGCGGCCCTGCTCGCGCAGTAGGCGTGCCGTGGCCAGGCCATCACCGCCGTTGTTGCCCTTTCCGCACACCACGGCGATCGGACCGTCGGTAATGGACTCGCCGACCAGCGTGGTGAGCCCGGCAGCGGCCCGTTCCATCAGGTCGAGGCCGGCAATTCCCCTCTGGTTGATCGCCCACTCGTCGAGCGCACGCTGCTCGGACGCATCGGGCAGAGGCTGGAGCCAGGCCGGGAGTGTCATGCCGCGATCGCCACCGCGCCCGCCTGTGCGCCGGTGTGAGTCAGCGACACCTGAACGTTCACGCCAAGCTCGTCGGCGCGAACCGCGACCGAGCCATGGAGCAGCACGCCAGGCGCTCCGTCTGGGTTGTTGACGATCTCCACGTCGCGAAAGCTCCAGGCCTGCAGCCGCAGCGCCTTGGCCACCGCCTCCTTGGCACAGAAACGAGCGGCCAGGTGTTGCCCTGGACGCGCCCGAGCCGCCGCGTACGCCCGCTCACCATCGGTGAACAGGCGCTCGGCCAGCCGTGGACGGCGGGCCAGAGCACGCTCCATGCGGTCGATCTCGAGCAGATCGATGCCGATCATTCGACCGTGACGGTCTTGGCCAGGTTGCGCGGCTGGTCCACGTTGAGGCCGCGACGCCGCGCGATGTAGTACGCCAGCAGCTGCAACGGGATCACGGCCAGAAGCGGCGCGAGCATCCAGTGCGTGCGAGGAATCCTCAGCACCTCGTCGGCGTGCTCTCCGATCTCTACGTCGCCATGGCTGGCCACCGCGATCACCCGGGCGCCCCGGACGCGGACCTCCTGGATGTTGGAGATGACCTTCTCGAGGACGGGCGATTCGGTCGCCACGACGACGACCGGCGTGCTCTGATCGAGCAGTGCGATCGGCCCGTGCTTCATCTCCCCGGCCGCATATGCGTCGGTGGCCACGTACGAGATCTCCTTCAGCTTGAGCGCGCCCTCGAGCGCCACCGGCAGGCCGACGTGACGTCCGAGATAGAGGAAGAAGTCGGACTGGTAATGAGCGGCGGCGATCCGTTGGCAGTCGCTCACGCCGCCCTCGAGCAGTTCGGCAATGAGGTGCGGCATGCGCTTGAGCTCCGAGATGGCAGCCGTGAGCTCGTGCGAGGGGAGGGTCTGGCGCAGCTCGGCCAGCCGCAGGGCCAGCAAGTACATGGCCGCCACCTGGCTGAGGAACGTCTTCGTCGCTGCCACGCCGATCTCGAGCCCGGCGCGGGTGTATAGGACCCCGTCGGCGCCGCGGGTGGCCTCGGAGCCCATGATGTTCGTCACCGCCAGGACCGTGGCGCCGGCGTTGCGCGCCGTCCGCATGGCGGCCAGCGTGTCGGCCGTCTCCCCGGACTGCGAGATGCCGATGACCAGATCGTCGGGCCCGACGACAGGATTGCGATAACGGTACTCGGAGGCGATCTCGACTTCGACCGGCACCCGGGCCCACTCTTCGATCGCGTAGCGGCCGATCAATCCGGCGTGGTAGGACGTCCCGCAGGCCACGACGACCACGCGCCGGATTCTCCGCAGCAACGCATCGTCGACGCCGCCCAGATCGCCGAGATCGATGCCGACCCCTCGCGCCGCCCGTTCGCCGATTGTCTCGGCCACCGCGTCGGCCTGCTCGTAGATCTCCTTGAGCATGAACGTCTCATAGCCCTGCTTCTCGGCCGTCTCGGTATCCCAGTCGATCTCGACGAGCTCGCGCTCGAGCGGCTGGCCGTCGGCGGTCTCGAACTCGACACCCTCGGGACGCAGGGTGACGATCTCGTCATCGTGGATGTACTGGACGGTCCGCGTGTCGCGCAGGAACGCTGGGATCGCGGAGGCGATGAACTGCTCCCCATCGCTGCGCCCGACGATCAGCGGGCATTCCTTGCGAGCTCCCACCAGCACGCCCGGCTCATCGGCGCTCATGGCGACGAAGGCGTAGTGGCCGCGCAGCTGGGCGTAGGCCTCGCGCACCGCCGCCACCAGGTCGCCGGTGTAGTGCCGCGCGACCAGGTGGGCGATCACCTCGGCGTCGGTCTCGGAGGTGAACACCGCGCCCTCGGCCAGCAACTGCTCGCGGAGCGAGACGTAGTTCTCGACGATCCCGTTGACCACGATGTGCACCCGGTCGGCGGTGTCGTAGTGCGGGTGGGCGTTCTCTTCCGTCACCCGGCCGTGCGTGGCCCAGCGGGTGTGCCCAATCCCGGTCTCGCGCCCGCCGCGCGCTCGGCTTCCGGCCTCGCCAATCAGCGCGGCGCGCGACTCATCCGGCTGCTGAGACCGCTCGGCCACTGGCACGCCACCGCCTGCCTCCTCGCGCCCGTTGATCGCGCTGCGCAGCGCGCTCAGGTTGCCCACCGCCCGCACCGCGTCGATGCGGTCGCCGACCAGGACGGAGATCCCGGCGCTGTCGTAGCCGCGGTATTCGAGCTTCTCGAGTCCCGCCAACAGGATCGGCCTAGCCTGCCGGGGACCAACGTAGCCGACGATTCCGCACATACGGTTGGGAGCTCCTGTGTCGTTTTCCAGACTTCGTAGCTGTCGAGCCGCAGCGGCGGCCAGCGTCCTCCAGCTGACCCGCCGAAGAACGAACTCCTGATGTTAGTGGCTGCGTAGGCCGTCCTCCGCTCGGGCGCGTCCGAGGGCAGCTTGAGCGTGGCGGGGAACTTGGCCTGCGTGGCGGCGTGCCGCAGCGTGATCGTGACCGCGGCGGGGGACTTCGTGCCGAGCTTTGCGAGCGCGCCGGCGGACAGCTTGACCTCAACCCTGAATCTCTCGGCGACGCGGATCCTGAAATGCGCATGGCCAAGGTTGAGCCGTCGGTGCAAGATCGTGAGCGTGCCAACGCACGGCGCCTTGCGGCAGCGGAGCTTGACCGCCGCTTTGCCGTGCTTGTCGGCCAGCTGGGTGCTGAGGAGGATCACGTTCGAGTGCGCCGGACAGAACGGCCGCGGGATCAACGCCTCGAATGCCCCCATGTCGACGTGCGGCGGGAGTCGTTTGCCCTTGCAGCTGAAGTCGGGCGTGACCCGCGAGTGCCCGGCCAGATCGGTGCTCAGCCCCGCCGGGACGAGCACCACCGACCCCTTGGCAATCGTCGGGCTGACGCCGAGCGTCTCGGCTCCGTCGGCCTTCAGCTTGGGGTCCTTGCAGATGTTCCCGGCGCCTGACACCGTCGGTCCGCCGCTCTCGGTGCACACGTCCGAGTACGCGAACACCGGCGGGTGCGAACCGAACCAGCTGATCTCGGGCTTCGGCGCGTTGCCGAAGATGATCGAGTTGTTGACGGTCACCATGTCGTGCAGCGAGCCCCACAGCGCGCTGCCCTCGCTGCCCACGCCGGCATCTACATGGTTGCCGACGACGGTCGAGTCATCGAGCGTGATCGTGCTGCCAGGGCACCCCGGGCCCGGTGGGCAATCGGGCGCCGGAGCGCCGACGTAGATCGCGCCGCGCCAACCCCCGGCGGCGGTCGAGTTGCCGGTGAACCGATCGTCGCGGCCGGTGAACGCCGCCGGTTCGGCGGGCGCGCTGAAGATCGGAGCCGCGGCGATCGCGCCGACGCCGCCGCCCTCCGGCGGCGCGCCGTCGTTGACCGCGACGCGGTTGTCGATGAAGCGATCGGCGGTGAACTTGTTGTTCGACAGCACCAGCGGTTGGGCGCTGTTAGATTCGCGCAGCTGACCGGTATCGGGGCAGCGGATGCCGCGGCCGCGAGCGTCAGCAGCGCTGCTACTGCCCCGGTCACAGCCTGTCTCACTTCGCGCTGGACTCTACTGGGAGGTCAAGGCCCCCTCGACGACGGCGGTCAGCCGGCCGCACACGTCATTCGTCTCCTGCTCGCTCGGCGCCTCGACCATGATCCTGATCAGCGGCTCGGTCCCCGACGCGCGGACCAGGACGCGTCCGCGACCGCTCAGGGCGTCCGATTCGCGCTCGATCGCCTCGCGCACCGGTGGGTCCTCCAGCGCGGCGTTGACCGCGGCACGGTCGTCGGCCCTGATGTTGACCAGTCGCTGGGGCAGCTTCTCCATCCCGTCCCGCTGCGAGAGATCGCGCTTGCCCAGCGCCTCCAGTGTGAGCAGAGCGCTGGCGATCCCATCGCCGGACGGTCCAAAGCCGAGATCGATGATGTGGCCCGACTGCTCGCCGCCCAGCGTCCAGCCGCGGCGTCGGAGCTCGTCGAGCACGTAACGGTCGCCGACCGCCGTCGTCGCCACGTTTACGCCGGCGTCCGCCATCGCGGTGTGAAAGCCGTAGTTGGTCATCACCGTCACCGCCACGCCGTCGCCCGGCAAGCGGCCCTGTCTGCGCAGGTGCACGGCGGCCAGCGCCACCAGCTCATCGCCGTCCACGACCTTGCCCTGCCCGTCGACGGCCAGGACGCGGTCCCCGTCGCCGTCGAAGGCAAAGCCGACATCGTGTCCGTCGGCCGCCATTTCCTCGATCAGGCGCCCGAGGTGGGTCGAGCCGCACTCGAGGTTGATGTTGCGGCCGTCGGGCTCGTCGGCCAGCACCGTCACCTCGGCCCCGAGGCGGCGGAAGATCTCCGGCGCGGCCCGAAACGTGGCGCCGTTGGCGCAGTCCAGCAGCACGCGGCATCCCGCCAGATCGAGGGCGGCGAATCGCGTGTGGAGCTCGCGCAGGTAATCCTCCAGGGCCCCGTGCAGGCGCCTGACGCGGCCGATACGGGGCGGCGGGGGTGGCGGCTGCTCGAGTTCGCGCTCGATCGCGTGCTCGGTGTCGTCGTCGAGCTTGAAACCGTCGGCCGCGAACAGCTTTATCCCGTTGTCCTCGTAGGGGTTGTGTGAGGCGGAGATCACCGCCGCGAGCTGGAGACCATGCCGGCGGACGAGCAGGGGCGCGGCAGGCGTGGGCAGTACGCCAGCCAGCAGCGCATCGCCCCCCGCCGCCGTCACACCGGCGGCGATCGCCGACTCCAGCATCTCGCCCGACTCGCGCGTGTCGCGGACGATCAGTACCTGAGGATGCTCGGCCTCCATCCGCGCCACGGCGGCACGAGCCAACGTCAGGGCCAGTTCGGCAGTGAGGAAATCTCCCGCGCGGCCACGGACGCCGTCCGTGCCGAAGAGCTGACGCGCCATCGGCAGGAGAAGCGCTTAGCGCTTCGAGAACTGCGGGCGCTTGCGCGCCTTCTTCAGTCCGGCCTTCTTGCGCTCCTTGACGCGCGGATCGCGGGTCAGGAAGCCCCGGCGCTTCAGCTCACCGCGCAGGTTGGGGTCGGCTTCGATCAGAGCGCGCGAGATACCGTGCCGCAACGCGCCGGCCTGGGCCGCCACGCCACCGCCGTGCATTCTCGCCACCACGTCCATGCGCGCCTCGTAACCGACGGCCTCGAGCGGCTGGCGAATGATGCGCTGGAGCGTGTCGCGCGGGAAGAAGGCGTCGAGCTCCTTGCCGTTGATGGCGTAGGTCCCACTCCCCGGCTTGAGGATGACGCGCGCCACGGCGGTCTTGCGCTTGCCGGTGGCGGTGTAGCGGGCGCCGGCGGCCAGGTCGATCGCGGCGTGCGTGATCGGTCTGGCCTCGTCGTCGCTCTCCTCGGCCGCACGGGCGGCCGCGTCCTCGGCCTCGGCTTCGGCGGCGGCGCGGGCCTCGGCGTCGAGGAACTCCTCACCCTCGGGAACGATGTCGGGGATGAGATCGGCCCCAGGGATCTCCGGTCGCTGGCGCGGCGTGAGCTCGACCTCTTCGGGCTCCTCGGCCTGCTCAGCGTCGGGAGCGGCGGCCTGGGGCGCCGCAGCTTGGGGGGGCGCCGCGGCGTCGGGCGCCGCAGCCTGGGGAGGCGCCGGGGCGTCGGGCGCCACAGGCTCGGGCGTCTCGGGGGCCACAGGCTCGGGCGTCTCGGGTGCCTGGGCAACGGGCTCGGACGCCGCGGGCGTTTCCGCGGTTGGCTCCTTGGGGGCCTCGACGGCCGGTTCCTCGGGCGCCTCCGCAGTCGGTTCCTCGGGCGCCTCCGCAGTCGGTTCCTCGGGCGCCTCCGCGGCTGCGGGAGCCTCCTCCTCCTCGTCGCGCTGCTCGTCCTCGGGATGCTCGATCACTGCTGAATCTCCATGTCTTGCGGCTGCTGGGCTGCGTGCGGATGGTCGGGACCGGCATACACCTTGAGCTTGGTCAGCTGCTTCCGGGCCAGGCGGTTGCGCGGGAGCATGCCCTTGACGGCCAGGCGGATGACCTCCTCAGGGCGGCGATCGAGCATCTCCTCGAGCGTCCGCGACCGCAGCCCGCCAGGGTAACCGGAGTGCCGGTAGTAGCGCTTGTCGGCCCGCTTGTTGCCGGTGACCGAGATCTTCTCGGCGTTGACGACGATCACGAAATCGCCCGTGTCCACGTGCGGCGTGTATGTGGGCTTGCGCTTTCCGCGCAGCGCGTCGGCGATCTGCGTGGCGAGCCGCCCGAGCGTTTGCCCGGAGGCGTCGACGAGCAGCCAGTTACGCTCGCGATCCGTGGGTGTGGCAACGTAGGTCTTCATGGCACGCACGAGCCGCGCGGGCCCGCGCGGCTCGCCGGCAATGATAGCCACCCCACGCCGTAGGCTGTTTTGATGGCGCTTCCCGTCGCTCTGAGGCGCACGATCTTCCGCATCGCCTACCTGATCCTTCGCGTCTACTGGTTCGTGTTCCGACCCACCGGAACCGGCGTCAAGTGCGTGCTAACCGAGGGTGACCGCCTGCTGCTGGTCATGCACACCTACGGCCCCCGCCGCTGGGGACTGCCCGGGGGCGGCGTGCGCCGGGGCGAACCGCCCGCGGCCGCCGCCACGCGAGAGATGCTGGAGGAACTCGGCCTGGCGATCACCCACTGGACGGACCTTGGCACCGTCAGCGGCCGCTCTCAGCACAAGACCGAGACGCTCCACTGCTTCCGCGCCGAGCTCCACGACCCCCAGCTCACCGTCGATCGCGCCGAGATCGAGTCGACGCACTGGTTCGCTCGCGACGCGCTCCCGTCCGGGCTGGGCGAGTACGTCGACGTGATCATGTCCAAGCTGGCGCGATAGTCGGGGCCGGTGGCCTGGGGGGAGCGGTGGGTTGGCCGAAGGCCGAGTCGCGTGCCAACGTGACACTCGGCGCGCGCTGCAGCGCGAGTGCCACGTTGACTGCGAGGGTCAAAGCCAAGGTGACGCTCGACGATCTCGGCGAGGCGACTGCCACGTTGATCTACGCTCGGAGGGGCTGCGGCCACCCTCCGCCAGCACCTCGCGTGACCTTCGACAGACTCCGCCAACGACCTGGCAGCGGGTGCTGCCGGAGGGTGGTCGCAGCCCGGCCGCTTACTCCCACTCAATCGTGCCCGGCGGCTTGCTCGTGATGTCGAGCACAACCCGCCCCACAGGGCGGATCTCGTTGATCATCCGCGAGGCGATCTGCTCGAGCAGGTCGTAGGGCAGCCGGGCCCAGTCGGCCGTCATCGCATCGTCGCTGGTCACGGCACGGATCACGATCACGTTGCCGTAGGTGCGCTCGTCGCCCTGGACGCCGACCGTGCGGATGTCGGGGAGTACGCAGAACGATTGCCACAGCTCGCGGTAAAGGCCGGCCCGGCGGATCTCATCCTGCAGGATCGCGTCGGCCTCGCGCAGGGTGTCCAGGCGCTCGCGGGTCGCCTCGCCACCGACGATGCGGATCGCCAGACCGGGTCCGGGGAACGGCTGGCGCCAGACGAGCCGTTCGGGCAGGCCGAGCTCGACACCGACCGCGCGGACCTCGTCCTTGAACAGCGCCCGGAGCGGCTCGACGAGCTCGAACTCGAGATCTTCGGGCAGGCCCCCGACGTTGTGATGTGACTTGATCGTCGCCGCTCCGGTGCCGCCACCGGACTCGATCACGTCCGAGTAGAGCGTTCCCTGCACGAGAAACCTGACCTTCTCGAGCTTCGCCGCCTCCTCCTCGAACACGCGGATGAACTCGGCGCCGATCCGCTTGCGCTTCTCCTCGGGGTCGGTCACGCCCTTCAGCCTGTCCAGGAAGCGGTCCGAGGCGTCGACGGCCACCAGCGGGACGTGGAAGTGGTCACGGAACGCGGCGATCACCTGGGCGCCCTCGTTCTTGCGCATCAGCCCGTGGTCGACGAATACGCAGGTGAGCCGGTCGCCGATGGCTCGGTGGACGAGGAGCGCCGCGACGCTCGAGTCCACGCCGCCGGACAGTCCGCAGATCACGCGACCATCGCCAACCTGCGCCCGGATTCGCTCGATCTGCTCGTCGATCACCGAGCTTGCGCTCCACGTCCGTTCGCAGCCACACACATCCTCGAGGAAGTTGGTCAGCACCTGTTGCCCGTACGGCGTGTGCACGACCTCGGGGTGGAACTGGATGCCATAGATCCCGCGGTCCGCCGATTCGAACGCCGCCACCGGCGACGCCGTCGAAGAGGCCAGCGCCTGGAAGCCCGGCGGAGCTGAGAACACGGTGTCGCGATGTGACATCCAGCACGTCTGCTCGGCCGGCGTGCTGGCCAGCAGCCGCCCGGGCTCACTGACGGTCAACCGCGAGCGGCCAAACTCGCCCACCTCGGCGCCCTCGACGCGCCCACCCAGCTCGCGGGCCAGGAGCTGCATTCCGTAACAGATGCCCAGCACGGGAATCCCGAGCTCGAGCAGCTCGCGCTCGAGAGCCGGGGCGCCCTCGGCGTACACCGACGCCGGCCCACCCGAGAGGATCACGCCCTTGGGCCGCCGGCGCGCCACCTCCCGAGCGCCCACGTGGTGGGGCAGAAGCTCGGAGAACACCCCGCACTCGCGCACACGCCGGGCGATCAGCTGTGAGTACTGCCCGCCATAGTCGAGGACGACGACCTCCTCATGCTGTTCGGGGGGTCGCATGCGACCCCCCGCCGGGCGCGCATGCGCGCCCGGGGCCGGCGTGCATGCACGCCGGCCTTCCAAAGTGGCTGAGCTATTCGACACCTACGGTCGCCGCTCGACCGCTCGCGCCCATGCCCACGCCCTGCTCGCGCTGGAGGTGCTTGCCCTCCGTCTGCAACGCCGGCGCCACCAGCAGCTCGGCGCGATTGAACTCGGCGATGTCGCGGTAACCGCAGGTCGCCATCGACGTCCGCAGCGCGCCCATCAGGTTGAAGGTGCCATCGTTCTCGCGCGCCGGGCCGCGAATGATCTCCTCGAGGCGGCCGTTGGGCACCGTGGCCACCCGAGTTCCCCGGGGCAGCGTGGGATGAAACGTGGCCATGCCCCAGTTGTAGCCGCGACCGGGAGCCTCGTAGGCGCGGGCCAGCGCCGAGCCGAGCATCACCGCATCGGCGCCGCACGCGATGGCCTTGGCGATATCGCCGCCGTTGCGCATCCCGCCATCGGCGATCACCTTCACGTACTCGCCGGTCTCGAGCATGTTCTGCGAACGGGCGGCCGCGACGTCGGCGATCGCCGTCGCTTGCGGAACGCCGATCCCGAGCACACCCCGCGTCGTGCAGATCGCGCCGGGTCCGACGCCGACGAGCACGCCGGCGGCGCCCGTGCGCATCAGGTGAAGCCCGGTGTGGTACGAGGCGCAGCCGCCGACGACCACTGGTGTCGGCGAGAGCTCGCGGATGAACTCCTTCAGGTTGAGCGGCGGGCGCGTCTCGTCCTGGGAGACATGCTCGGCCGAGACCACGGTGCCCTGGATGACCAGGATGTCGAGTCCGGCCTCGAGCGCCACGTCGTAGTACTTGCGCACCTTCTGAGGCGTCAACGAGGCGGCGGTGACGACCCCATGAGCCTTGATCTCCTGGATCCGCTGGGCGATCAATTCGGGCTTGATCGGCTCGCGGTAGATGTCCTGCATCTCCCGTGTGGAGATGTCCTTGGAGAAGGTCGAGATCCGCTCGAGCTGCGCGTCGGCGTCCTCGTAGCGGCAGAAGATGCCCTCGAGGTTCAGCACCGCAAGCCCGCCCAGCCTGCCGATCACGCCGGCGGTCTCGGGTGAGACGACGCCGTCGAGCGCGGCGGCCAACAGCGGCAGCTCAAACCTGTAGGGACCGAGCGTCCAAGTGACGTCGACGTCGTCCGGATCCCGCGTCCGGCGCGACGGAACGATGGCGATCTCGTCGAACCCGTAGGCCCGACGCGCCTTCTTTCCGCGCCCGATTTCTACTTCCATCTCGGCATCGTAGAACGCCCAGCGGACGGTAGTGAAGAGCGGAATTCGGACGCGATGACGGCGGCAACCATCGGGTCATCCGATGCTAGCAGCGGCCATCGCGCGCTCCCGGCGGCGCGGGCCCCAAACCCGCTCCCTCAGGAGATTTCGGCCGGAATTTGCAGCTGCTCGGCCTCGACCTCGTCGAGCAGGCGGTCGACCTTGGCTGCCTCGACGATTCCCGCACCGAAGTGGTGGATGGACTCGGCACCACAGGCGACGCCGTAGCGCAGACAGTCGACAGGCGGGCGGCCAGCGTAACGGGCGGCGACATATCCGGCCAGAAACGCATCGCCCGAGCCGACGCTCGAGCGAGCCTCCTGCTCCTCGACCCGCACCCGGTAGAGCTTGGGACTGCCGCCCTCGAGGACCTGAGCGAAGCATCCGTCGGACACGGTCATGATCCCCTCGGCCGCGCCGAGCCGGGTCATCTCGACGACGGCCTGGGCGCGGTCGTCGTCGTCGTTGAACTCGTGCCCGACCAGCTCCTCGGCTTCGAGCTCATTGGGGGAGACGACGTCGGGCTCGGCTCGGACGGCCTGGCGCAGCGGCTCGCCCTCGGTGTCGACCATCGCCGTGGCGCCGAGCCGGCGAACCTCGCGGATCAGTCCGTGGTAGACGTCGGCATTCACCCCGTGCGGCAGACTGCCCGCGAACACGATGATGCTCGCTCCCTTGGCCAGGTAGAGGAGCTTCTCGCGGAACAGCTCGAGCTCCGAGGTCGACACCGCCGGCCCGCGCTCGTTGACCTCGGTGTGCATCCCGGTGGTCGGATCGAGCACCGCCATGTTCGTCCGTGACTCCTCGCGAATGCGTACGAAGGCATTGAGGATCGCCTCGTCATTGAGGGCCTCGACGATCCGGCTGCCGGTGGCGCCGCCGGCCAGGCCGGTGGCGATCACCGGTTGTCCCAGGCGCTTGATCGCGCGGGCGATGTTGACGCCCTTGCCGCCCGGCATGGTGGTCTGATCGACGGTCCGGTGCCGGCGGCCCGGAGTGAAGTTGGGGACCTCGAGCGTCTTGTCGAGCGCTGCGTTGAGCGTGACCGTGATGATCATCCAGCCGGAGCTCCCTGCTCACGCGTCGCCCGGGTCCGCCAGCGCCGACGCGCGGCCAGAGCGATCGCTGCAGCGAACAACACCACGAGCACTAGAAGCGTAAACGAGCGGGTGACGAAGTGGGCCGCGAGGGTGAGCGGACTCACGCCGTTGAGCTTGTGGGCCAGCAGGAGCGGGATCCGAGCGTACGTGCGACCACGCCAACGGACCAGCAGGGTGCCGACGTCGGCGTGCCAGGGCAGCGGTCCGGCGAGCTGGTGGGGGACCTCGGCCACCACCCTGACGTGAGCTCCGATCGGGAACACGTAGCTGAACCCGTGCGCGGCGATCACCACAGCCCGCTTGCCGGACTGGTCGCGCACCGTCGGGCGCGCCTCGACCTCGCCGCGGTGGACCCAGGTCCCCAGCCTGAAGTTCTTGAACCCGTAGCCGAGCAGGGCGAGTGTGTTGGAGTCGCGCGAGGCCTCGCTCGAGGTGCCCAGCACGGCGCTCAGCAGCCGCATGCCGTGCTGGGTGCCCGACCCCACCAGCACGTAGCCCGCGTCGTTTGTGTGGCCCGTCTTGACGCCGTTGATCCACGGCACGCGTCCCACCAGGTCGTTGCGGTTGACCACGTCGCGGACGTGGTTCCCGGTGTGGAGAACCGCACTGGGCATGTCCACCGCGTGGCGGAAGAACGGCTGCGTCTTGAGGTCGTACTCGGCCAGCTTGACCAGGTCCGAGGCGCTCGAGTAGTTGCCGGGCGTGTCGAGGCCGCTCGGGGTCGAGTAGTGGGTGTGGCGCAGGCCAAGCTCGCGCGCACGGGCGTTCATCATCCCGACGAACCGGCCAACCGAGCGGTGGCCGATGTTGTAGGCAAGGTCCTCCGCGGCGTCGTCGGCGCTGGGCAGCAGGAGGGCCAGCAGCAGGTCGTGCACGCTCATGCGCTCCCCCGGGACCAGGCCGATCTGCGAGTCGGTCGCCGCCGGGGTGAAGTTGTTCTGGGTGAAGACCATGTTCAGGGGCGCGTGCTCGAGCGCCAGCAGCGCGGTCATCAGCTTGGTCGTGCTGGCGATCGCCAACTCGCGATCGGGATCGACCGCGTACAGGACCTGCCCGGTCTTGCCGGCGACCAGGATCGCAGCGCGAACGCTCAGCGCCGGCGGCTCAGACGACTGAGCAGCGCCGGCAAATGTCGCCCCCGCCGCCACCAGGCACCCGACCGCGAGGACCACGCGGCAGACGGTGCGGCGGATCATCGTCGCAGGCGTATCCGCTGTCCCGTTTGCAGGCTGTTGGGATCGACGCCCGGATTGAGCGACTCGAGAGTGGAGAGGTTGAGCCCGGTCTTAGACGCGATGCTCGTGAGGCTATCGCCTCCCTGGACGACGTAGTACTTGACCTTCCGGTAGCGCCCTCGCGGTCGCGCGCCGCGCCTGCTGGCGTGGTGAACCGGGGGTGACTTGGTCGTCAGCCCCTTCTGGACGATTACGTATGTCCCTGCAATCACCGCGACGAGCGCGATCGGCGCAAGGAATCGCGCACGACTTCGGGCGACCATCGCGGCGCGATCATACAAGTGGGCGGCCTGCAAATACAGGGCTTTCGACGGATCTGAGAAAAGCGTTTCATCCCCAGTGGGCTCCGATGGGTCCACTAGCCCAGTCCCCAGGCGAGAGTGCGTAAACGGCCCGCCTCGCGCCGTGCCGCGTCCGCCGGGTCGCCTCCGGTTTTCTCACCCGCGCCCACCAGGCCGCGCGAGGAGGACACGAGCCCGCCCGCCGGGCCGGGGGCAAACGCAGCCGCGAGATCCTCAACCCTTCCCCCCTGCGCGCCCACCCCCGGCAGCAGGAACGGCGTGTGCGGCATGGTCTCGCGCAGCGCGGCAAGTCGATCGGGTGCGGTGGCGCCGACGACGGCCCCGATGTCAGCCAGACCGGCCTCCCCGAGCGACGGCCGGCCAAGCTCGGCCACCATCTCGGCCAGCCGCTGGCTGACGATCGCGCCGCTGAGCAGCTGGCGCTCCTGCACGTCGGCGGCCCCGGGATTTGACGTGCGGACGAGCACGAACAGCCCAGCGTCGCGCTCGCGCGCCTCCGTGACGAAGGGGACGAGCGAGTCGAGACCCAGCAGCGGGTTGACGGTTACGGCGTCGGCGCCGAGCCCCTCGACGCGGCCGTACGGCGTATCCGTGTGGCCGAGCAGCGCCTGCGCATAGACGGCCGCCGTCACGTCGATATCGCCGCGCTTGCCATCGTGGATGACGAGCAACCCGTGATCCTGGGCATGCTTGGTGATCTCGCGCATAGCCGCCCAACCGGGAGCGCCGAGCCGCTCGAAGCACGCGCTCTGCAACTTGGTGGCCACGCATTGCTCGGCCACCGCTTCGATGACCAGGCGGCAGTGGGCACTGACCGCCCGCGCAACCTGGGCGTCGGGCGGGGCTGGTGGCGTGCCGGCCCCGCCCGCGAGCTCGAGCGCTCGGGGCCACAGGCGGAGCGGGTCGGGATCGAGTCCCAGCACGAGCTGGGATTGCCGTGCCCGAACCCTGTACGCAAGCCGCTCACCGAACCCGCGGCCCTCGGGGTCAGCCGAGGGTCCACGGGAATGCGCCGCCGGCGCCCCCGAACTCATCGGTGGCGCCCCCACTTCGGTTGTCCGCATACGGCCTCTGACGGACGGACCGGCGGCTCAGCCGGAGGCTCTACTTGACTGCCTTCTTCAGCGCCGCGCCGGCGGTGAACTTCGGCACCGTGGATGCGGCGATTTGGATCGTCTCGCCGGTGGCAGGGTTACGACCCTCGCGGGCACTACGCTGGGAGACGCTGAACTTCCCGAAGCCCGAGAAGACAACGTCGCTACCGCGCTTCAACGCGTCCTCGATCGTGTCCAGCACTGCGTCCACCGCGCTACCAGCATCCTTCTTGCTCAACCCGGCGCGATCCGCGACCTGGTCGACGAATTCAGACTTCGTCACTTTCTCCCTCCTTCGAGGTGGTAGGAATGAACGAAGCTAACACGGCTCGCGGACGCGTTCCGCCCGCCGACCCCGTGTCGTAAGCTCATTCTCGCCAGTCCGCGCGGGCGCCCGCACATCCGTTTGCCCCACATTGGCGCTATTTGCGGGCTTTCGTCCCGTGTTTAATTCCCCCGCCAGCGCCGCGACTGAGCCGATGATCCACCACGTAACCCGCGAAATCCCACCCGAGAAGCTGACCGATTGCCTGAGCTTCTATGCCCTGCTCGGCTTTCAGACCGTCCCTGCGCCGCCCCCGCTGGTTGGGCGCGCCGTCTGGCTCGCGTGCTCGCCCGACGGGTCGGGGGACCAGATACATCTGCTCGCGGTGGCCGACGTGGAACCGGCGACGGGGCACTTCGCGCTCGTCTGCCCTGAATACGAGACGACCCTGGCCCGACTTCATGACGCCGGCCATGCCTCCGAACCGCTGCCCTCGCACTGGGGGTCACCCCGCGTCACCGTGCGCGATCCGGCCGGAAGCCAGATCGAGTTGATGGAGTGGCCGCCAGGGGCGCCACCGCCCGACGCCGCCTGAGAGGCGCTGTCGGCGCGGGCGGGGACAATGTCGCCGTGGACCTCGCGCGCATCGGCTGGCTGACGGTTGTCTTCGTCTGTCTCGTCGCTGCCGCGATCCTCGTGCTCCAGGGCTACCTCGGGTATGCCGCAGTGACGTTCGCGGTGGCGGCCTCGGCGGCGATCAACCTCCGGTGACGGCGCCCGGGGGCTTCAGCTCCTCCCCCGGGGGCTTCAGCTCCTCCCCCGGACGCACGCGGTCCTCCGGCTCGAGATGAATCAGCACGTCGGCCCCGTGGATGTCGGCCGCGATCACGTCCTGGAGCTCGTGGGCGGTGCGGTGGGCATCCTCCAGCGAGGTTCCGGCAGCGAACTGAACGTGGAGATCGACGTACCGTCTGGGGCCCGCACGCCGCGTGCGGAGCTCGTGATAGCCGACCACTCCGCGCGGGGCGAAGGCCACGATGGCCCCCCGGATCGAGTCGACCTCTTCCGGCGGGAGCGCCTGGTCGACCAGCACCCGCCCGGAGCGGGTGAGCAGCCTGACCCCGGTGACGACGATCGCGCCGGCCACGATCAGCGCCACCACGGGATCGATCCACTGGGCCCCGGTCACCTTGACGAGCGTCAGCCCGAGCAGGACCCCGGCCGAGGTCATAGCGTCGGTCCGCAGGTGGGCCGCGTCGCCCTCGAGCGCCGGCGATCCGGTGGCCTTGGCCTTGCGCCCGATCACGGTTGAGATGACGATGTTGACGACCACGGACAGAGCGGCGACGGCGATCCCGAGGCCCACGTCCTGGAGCGTTCCGCCCTGGATCAGACGCCTGATGGCGGCGAATGCAATCGCCGCCGACCCGACCAGGATCAGGATGCCCTCGATCGCGGCCGACAGATTCTCGATCTTCTCGTGGCCGTAGCGATGCTCCTCGTCGGCAGGCTCGCCGGCCTTGCGCACCGAGATGAAGGCGACGATCGACGCGATCAGGTCGATGCTCGAGTGCACGGCCTCCGTGAGCATCGCCACCGATCCGGTGATCGTGCCGGCGATCACCTTGAGCAGGATCAGAGTCGAGTTCGAGGCGACGGATAGCAGTGCCGTCCGCTGCTTCTCGACCACCTCGTGGGCGTCGGCGCTCATCCCGTCAGCCATTCCGTCATCGCGCGCACGGCTCGACCGCGATGGCTGATCGCGTCCTTCTCCTCATCGCTCATCTCGGCCATTGTCCGGCCCCGGTCGTCCTCGTCGGCCAGGAACGCCGGGTCGTAGCCAAATCCGCCCGCGCCGCGCGGCGCTGCCGCGAGCCGTCCGCGGCATTCGCCGAAGAACACCCTCTCCTCGCCGGTGTCGGGGTCGACGTAGGCCAGAGCGCAGACGTACCTGAGCGGACTGCCGGCCGGCGCCTCGCGCATCAGCTTGTCCAGGTTCTCCTCGTCGCTGGCGTTCGGACCGGCGTAGCGCGCTGAGCGGACGCCGGGGACGCCACCAAGGGCCTCGGCTTCGATCCCGGAGTCGTCGGCGATCGACGCTGCAGCGGTGCCGGCCGCCGCCGTCCTGGCCTTGGGCAGCGCGTTGCCCTCGAACGACTCGGCGTCCTCGGGCGGGAGCTCGATCCCCTCCGGCAGCGCCTGCACCGTGATGCCGGCCGGCGCCAGCAGACGAGCCACCTCTCTCAGCTTGTGGGCGTTGCGGGTCGCGAGAACGAGCGAGCGCACCGGACTGCCGGCCCCTCAGCGGGCCGCTGCGGCGACCGCCTCGTCTTGAAGCGCCCTCAGCGTCTCGATCCCGCCGCCGGCCAGCGCCAGCAGCTCGTCGAGATGCGCCCGTGACAGCGGCGTGCGCTCGGCAGTGGCCTGGACCTCGACCAGGCCTCCGTCTCCGGTCATGACCACGTTCGCGTCGACCTCGGCGGTGGAATCTTCCGGGTAGTCCAGATCGAGCAGTGGGGTGCCGCCGACGATCCCGCACGAGATCGCCGCCACGCTGCCCGTCAGCGGCGTCCGCGCGAGCAGCCCGCCGGCAATCAGCTTCTCGACGGCCAGGCGGAGCGCCACCATCCCCCCGGTGATCGAAGCGCAGCGCGTCCCTCCGTCGGCCTGGAGTACATCGCAGTCGATGTAGATCGTGCGCTCGCCGAGGGCCGCGAAGTCGATCACGCCCCGCAGCGAGCGGCCGATCAGACGCTGGATCTCGACCGTCCGGCCATCAGGGCGGCCCTTGCTCACGTCGCGCTGCTTGCGCTCGCCGGTGGAGGCGGGGAGCATCCCGTACTCGGCCGTGACCCACCCCCGGCCCGCCCCGAGCAGCCATCGCGGCACGCTCTCCTGGGCCGACGCCGTGCAGATGACGCGCGTCTCACCCATCGAGATCAGGGCCGAGCCCGTGGCCGTGCGCACAAATCCGGTCTCGATCGTGGTTGGACGAATCTCGTCCTGCGCCCGGCTGTAGCTCCGCTGGGGTGCGGTCACGCTCATGCGGCCACCCGCGGTTGTACCTCGACGTGAACGACCTCTTCGAGTGGCATCTGCAGGAATCGCGTCCCGAGCTGGCGGAACGCCTCCACCTCGCCCGTACAGCGGAACCGGTAGCTGCCCTCGTCGTGCTGGCCGTTGAGGAGCCGACGCGAGGCCAGCGCACGTTCGACGCTACGAGCCACCCCGGCGCCCGAGGTCACCAGCGTCACCCCGCGTCCCAGCGTCCGCTGGAGCATCGGCGCCACGAGCGGGTAGTGGGTACAACCGAGGATCACCGTGTCGACGTCCGCGTGGCGCAGTGGCGCACAGTACTCGCGCACGGTATCGACCACCTGGGTGTTGAACGGGAAGCCTCCCTGGATGATCGGCGCCAGGTCAGGACAGGCCACGCTTTCCAGATGGACGTGCTGATCGGCCGCGCCGACGGCCCGTACATAGGCGCCGCTGGCCACGGTCGCGGGTGTGGCCAGGAGGCCGATGCGTCCGGTTCGGCTGCCGGCCACGGCAAGCTGGGTGGCGGGAGCGACGACCCCGATCACGTCGATCTCCTCGCCCCGGGTGGCGAGATGCCGTTCGAGGGCCTCCAGGGCAGCCGAGCTGGCGGCGTTGCAGGCGACGACCAGCAGCTTGGCGCCCTCCTGAAGCAGGTGGTCGGCGATCTCGATCGAGAAGGCCTGAAGCTCGCGCTGGGTGCGCTGACCGTAGGGAAAACGCGCCGTGTCGCCTAGGTACAGGTAGTCCTCGGTGGGCAGCGAGACCAGTAGCTCGTGCAGGACGGTCAGACCGCCGACGCCGGAGTCGAACACGGCGACGGGCTGGTCGGGGCGCGGGTCCATGGCACGGATGGTGCCAGAGCGACGGGCAGACGGGCGTTCGCCGGCTCGCGGGCGAGGCGGTGTGGAGCGTTGGGAGCATGTTCGGGCCGCGTGCGGAGCGCGTGCGGAGTGGCGTTTAACGTGACAGTCGACCCTGCCCCGCGGGTCGAGTGCCACAAAGACATCGAGGGCCACAGTCAACGTGCCACTCGCGGCCGGGGACGCGGCGAGTGTCACGTTCGCGCGCTGCCCCGGGCCGTGTCGTCGGTCCGATCCAGCGGGGCGGTCCGCGGCCCGAGGAGCACGCGCCGGATACGCTCGCCACCGTGCGCGCGCTGATCGTGACCAACATGTACCCCACGCCCGAACGACCGGCGCTGGGCAGCTTCGTCCGCGATCAGGTCGAGGCGCTGGGCAAGATCGAGGACGTCGAACTCGAGCTGTATGCGTTCGGACCGGGCAGTCCGGCCAGCTATCTGCGCCACGCCACCGAGCTGCGCCGACGGTACAGGGGACGGCGTTTCGACGTCGTGCATGCCCATTTCGGGCTCACGGCCTGGCCGGCGCTGGCGGTGAACGCGCGCAGGCGGGCGGTGACGCTCCATGGCACGGACCTCGCCCACCCGCGCTCGCGGGCGATCACTGTCGCCGCGCTCCCGTTTCTCGATCTCGTCGCGACGGTGTCGGCCCCGATGGCCGCCCAGGTGCCCGATTGGGCCGTCCGCGGGAGGCGAGCGGTGCTTCCGTGCGGCGTCGACCTCGGCCGCTTCGTGTCGATTCCGCGCGACCAGGCGCGCGCAGCACTTGGCCTCGATCCCGCGGGTCCGTACCTGCTCTTCCCCGCCGACCCGTCGCGACCGGAGAAGCGGCATGACCTGGCGCTGGCGGCCGCCGGCGGGACGCGGCTGCTGACCCTCGGGGGCGTAGACCCCGAACGGGTGCCGCTGTGGGTGAACGCGGCCAACGCCGTCCTCACCCCCTCGGATCGGGAAGGCTTCGGCCTGGCCCTGCTCGAGGCGCTGGCCTGCGACGTCCCGGTGCTCTCGACACCGGTCGGGATCGCGCCCGAAGCGCTGGACGGCGTGGCCGGTACCTATTGCGGGCCGTTTGACCAGGACCGCTGGCGCGAAGTCCTGCAACCGCATCTGACGGACCCCGATCCTCGGATCGCCGGCCGCCCTCGCGCCGAGCGGTTCTCCACCGATCGGCTGGCCGCTGACGTGGTCGCCGCGTGGCGGGCGCTCCTGGCCTCCGACGGCGCCTGAGGCCCGCGCCTGCCGCCAGATCGAGTCCTATACTCGGCGAAGCCTCAGTAGCCATGAGCGGCCTCCTCGAAAGCATCGCCCGCCGCCGCCGCGCGTCGGCGAGCAGCCGTCTCGGCCCCCCGCCGGAGGCCGAGACGAACGATGCGGAGACGCCGAACGGCTCCGCCCCTCAGTCGACGCAGGACAACGGCGCGCCACGCTGGGTGCCGGTGTCGAAGCTCGCGACGCCCGACGCCTCTCCGACGGCCGACGCCCCCCCGACGCCCGACGCCCCCCCGACGGCCGACGCCCCCCCGACGCCCGACGCCCCCCCGACGCCCGACGTCCCTCCGACGCGTGGGCAGCCGGTCGAGCAGCCCACAGAGGTCGAGCCGCCGCCGGATGCGCCGTGGGTCACGATCGCCGCCGGCCCAAGTGTGGAAGAGGCTCCGGCGCCGAACCCCGTCGTGCCAGAGCCAGAGCCCGTAGCGGAAGAACCGGAGCCCGCCGCCACCCCAGCACCCGTCGCGGCCGTCTCGGAGCCCGGGCCGCTCCCACCCACGCCCGAGCCCGTCCCGCCCACCGCGTCGAGCTTCCTACAGCGCGGACGCGTCCGCCGGCGCGCCCGCTACCTCCGCCAGCTGCGCGAGCTCCAGCTCCGCGATCTCGGCGGGTTCATGGTCGAGCTTCAGCGCCGCGGACGGCAGCGTCCCGACCTGGTGCAGGCCAAGCTCGCCGAGGCGCTCCGGACCGACGAGGAGTTGCGCGGGCTCGACCGAGCCCTCGGGACCGACCAGCCGCTGCGCGAACTCCGCGAGCCCGGCATCGGGGGCGCCTGCGGCAACTGCGGGGCGTTGCACGGGAGTCGCGACAAGTTCTGCGCGTCCTGCGGTGAACCCGTGGGCGCTGGATGACCATCACCGCCCCCTCTCCGGAGACCGCCGAGCCGGACACCGCCCAGGCGCCGGGGAGCGCGGCGCGCTGTCACCGCTGCGGGGCGCCGATGGCCGCAGATCAGGAGTGGTGCCTGGAGTGCGGCGAGGGCCACACACTCGTCCACAGCCCACCCGACTGGCGGATCGGCGTGGCCATCGTCGCCACCGTCATCGTGCTGGCGCTGGCCGGATTCGCGATCGCGTTGATCAACCTGTCGGACAACGCCAACAGCTCGGCGTCCGCCGGTGGCGCGACGCGCACATCGCCGGCGGCCTCGACGGCCGCGTCAAGCGCCACGGCGACCACCTTCCCCGGCTGGGCTCCCGGGCTGGCTGGCTACACCGTCGTCCTGTCATCATCGACCTCCCAGGCCGGCGCCCAGTCCGCCGCCGTGCGCCTGCGGGCCGCCGGCATCCCCGTCGGACTCCTCAGCTCGTCGGCCCATGCGCGTATTAAACCCGGGCAATGGGTCGTCTTCAACGGGCACTTCCCCACCCTCGCCGCCGCCAGGCTGCGGGCGGTACGGTTGCGCGTCAGAGGCTACGACGCACACGCAAGGCGGGTCGGCTGAGACACCGCCCAGAGCCCACCGCCAGTCACTCATCTGAGATGGCCCTCGAGCGATCTAGCCCTCGAGCGCGGGCCACCATCGCGTCAGCCGCTTGACGGCCTCCACGGCGAACGGGCTCGTCGCCGCCGCCGGACCGCCACCGTTCCCGGCCAGCGGAGCGGCCATCGCCTCCATCGTGCGCGCCACCGATCGGCTGAGCGCATCGAGGGCGTAGCCGCCCTCGAGCACGAACCCGAGTGGCGCTCCGACCTCGGCGCCGATCCAGCGCATCGCCGTGGTCATCGCCGCGAAGCCGTCGTCGGTCACCTCACACTCGGCCAGGGGGTCGTCGCGGTGCGCGTCGTAGCCGGCCGAGACCAGGATCAGCTGAGGCTCGAAGGCACGGGCCATCGGCGCCGCCACGCCTTCGATCAACGACAGGTACAGGGCGTCATCGCTGCCCGGCGGGACGGGGAGGTTGACCGTGAATCCCTCGCCGGCGCCGGAACCGACGTCGCGGGCCAGTCCGGTGCCCGGATACAGGGGCGCCTGGTGGATGGAGACGAAGAGCACCTGGTCGCTGGAGTGGAAGATGTCGTTCGTGCCATTGCCGTGATGCACGTCCCAGTCGAAGATCATCACGCGCTCGAGCCCGCGGGAGTCGATCGCGTGACGAGCGGCGATCGCCACGTTGTTGAACAGGCAGAAGCCCATCGCGCGTTCGGCCAGGGCGTGGTGGCCCGGGGGCCGGTGAGCGCTGAAGCCGGTCGGCGTCGCCCCGTCGAGCAGCAGGTCGACCAGCGTGACGGCGCCGCCCGCGGCGTGCATGGCGGCCGCGAACGACCCGGCGCTCATCACCGTGTCGAGATCGAGGTGACCGCCCCCCCGTCGCGCGGTCTGCTCGATGACATCGACGTACCTCGCCGGGTGTACCGCCGTCACCTGGGCGCGATCGGCCTCGGGGGACTGCATGCGTTCGAACCCGAGCCACTGCCGGCGCTCGAGTTCGCGCCCGATGGCCACGATCCTGTCGGCCCGTTCGGGATGCGATCCGGTGTCGTGGGCCAGCGAGGAGGCATGCTCGAGAAACACGGGCGGCGAAGCCATGACGAGTACGGTATCTCCATGAAGACACAGGTTGCGGTGGTCGGAGCCGGGGCCGCCGGGCTCTACACAGCGCTAACCGCCGCCCATCACGGCGCGCGAGTGGTGCTCGTGTCGGCGACGCCGCTGGCCGAATCGTCCACCTACTGGGCGCAGGGCGGTCTCGCCGCCGCCATGTCTGACGATGACACGCCCGAGCTGCACTGCGAGGACACGGTCAAGGCCGGGCGCGCGATGGTCCGCGAGTCGGCCGCGCGCGTGCTGGCCGACGAGGCTCCCGCCGCGGTCGAGCATCTGCTCCGCCTGGGGATGACCTTTGATGCCGACCGGACCGGCAACCTGGCCCTGGGACTCGAGGGCGGCCACTCGGTCCGGAGGGTCGTCCACGCTGGCGGCGCCGCCACCGGCCGTAGGCTGATCCGGCAGCTGTCCGCGCTGGTGGCCGAGGAGCCCCGGATTGAGGTGCTCGAGGACCGCCGCGCGGTCGCGATTCTCACCACCGGGCAGCGCGCCCAGGGGGTCGAGCTCCAAGATGGCGAACGCATCGCCAGCCCCGCGGTCGTGCTCGCGACGGGGGGTGCCGCCGCTCTCTGGTCGCGAACGACCAATCCCGCCGGAGCGATCGGGGGCGGGCTGCTACTCGCCCACGCCGCCGGTGCCGAACTGGCCGACCTCGAGTTCATGCAGTTTCACCCCACGGCCGTAGCGGCCCCCAACGGCTCCGACGGCTTCCTGGTCACCGAGGCGGTTCGCGGCGAGGGAGCGCGGCTGCTCGACGCCAGCGGCGAGCGGTTCGTCGACGAGCTCGCGCCCCGCGATCAGGTGGCCCTCGCGGTCCAGCGCCAGATGGCGCTGACCGGTGCCCGGTCGGTCGGACTCGATATGCGCGAGGTCGATCCCGCTCTGTTCCCGAACGTGGTCGCGGCCCTGCGCCGGTCGGGCATCGATCCCGAGCGCGAGCTGGTGCCCGTCGCTCCGGCCGCCCACTACATGATGGGCGGGATCGCCACCGACCTGCACGGCCGGGCCAGCCTGCCCGGGCTCTACGCCGTCGGCGAGTGCTCGTGCACGGGGCTGCACGGCGCCAATCGGCTGGCCTCCAACTCGCTAACCGAGTGCTTCGTGTTCGGCGCCCGGGCCGCCGAGGCCGCGACGGCCGAACCCGAACCGCTCCGCGACGCCGAGCCCGCCCGCCTCGAGCGACCCCCGATCCCCACTCTCGAGAGTCGCCAGGCGCTGTGGCGCCTGGGCGGCCTCGAGCGCGACGGCGATGGCCTGACCGAGCTGAGCCGGGACACCCATCCTCTCGTCCGCCTGATCGCCCGATCGGCGTTGCGGCGGACCGAGAGCCGCGGCGCCCATCTCCGCCTCGACTTTCCCGAGCGCAATCCCGAGCTCGACGGCGTCCACGTGATCGCCCACCCGGGCGAGCCAGCGCGGTTCGAGCCTTGGTCATAGGGCCGCGAGCCCGAACGCACCAACTTTCGGCTTAACGTCGAGTTAATAATCGGTCCCTCGTGGGCTTCATATGCGGAGGGGATACTCGCGCCCGCTAAGGGATTTTGGGCATCCGGCACGGAGCCGAAAGGAGTTGAGCCTGCGTGTACCGATTCAGCCGCGCCATCTACAGAGAATTGGCGGACGAGATCATGGAGGATCCGCACAGCGTTTGTGCCTACGCCAATCACGAGCGCGTACTGCGAGCGTGCGAAGCCGCCGTCGAGCGCCTGGCCACCGATCGCCATTACTTCGCGCGTCCCGCGCGGACGCTGTTTCACGACATCCGCGCGTACTTCGCGATGACGTCCCAGCTGCGGGTGCTCCGCGTGTGCGAGCGGTACATGTCCTTCGCCGACGAGTTCCTGTTGCGCCAGCCGCACAACGGGTTCGACATCTACGGCAATCCCCTCCAATGCCGGGCCAGCACGCGTAAGGGCACGCCGTGCCAGCGCATGCCACTCGCCCACAACGGCTACTGCCCGTCACACCAGCACCTCGCTGACAGCGAAGAGGTGCACGCGCGCATCGCTGCCTGAGCTCCCAAGTCAGGTGGTTTAGGGGGCCCCGCATGCGCGGGGCCCTTTTTGTGGTGGCTGGCGCGCTCGGTTCTGCCCTGCTCGCTCAACGTCGCCTCCCCCACCGCTTCGTATACCGTCGCGCCCATGCTTCTCGGCGTTGACGTGGGTGGAACGTTCACCGATGCCGTGCTGGCCTACGACGGACGGGTGATCACGGCCAAGGCGCCCACCACCCCCGCCGACCAGTCCGAGGGTGTGATGGCGGCGGTGAGGCAGGCGCTCGAGCGGGCGGGACGCGAGGTCGGCGAGATCACGAGCTTCTCCCACGGCATGACGGTGGCCACGAACGCGCTGCTGGAGGGTAAGGGCGCGCGCACGGCGCTGATCGCCACCGAGGGATTCACCGACGTCGTCGCGCTGGGACGCCAGAACCGAGCCGAGCTCTACCGCCTGTGCGCACGCCGGCCGGCGCCCCTGGTCCCCGACGAGCTGCGGTTCGGGGCCAGCGAGCGCATGACCGCCGACGGCCAGCTCATCCCGCTCGACCCCGACCACGCCGGCTGGCTGGCCAGCCAGGCGCGCGAAGCAGGGGTGGACGCGGTGGCGGTCGTTCTCCTGCATTCCTACCGCCATCCCGAGCACGAGCTGGCCATCGGCCGGGCCCTGGCGCAGGCCCTGCCCGACGTCCACGTGTCGCTGTCCCACGAGACGGTGGGGACGTTCCGCGAGTACGAGCGTGCCGCCACCACCGAGGTCGACGCCGCCCTCTCCCCTCTCCTCGGTCGCTACCTGCGCGGTCTGATCGGGCGGGCGCGGGAGGCGGGGATCCCCGATCCGGCGATCATGCAGTCCAACGGCGGGCTGATCGATCCGGAGACGGCCGCCAGCCACGCGGCCTGGACCGTCCTCTCGGGCCCGGCCGGCGGCGCGGCCGGGGCGGCGTTCGTGGCCCGCGCCGCCGATGCTCCCGATGCCCTGTGCTTTGACATGGGCGGGACCTCGTGCGACGTCTGTGTGGTCGACGGCGGGACCGTGCAGGAGCGCAGCTCCGGTGATGTGGCCGATCGGCCGCTGGCCTTGCCGATGCTCGCCGTCCACACCGTCGGGGCGGGTGGGGGATCAATCGCCTGGCGTGACGGCGGGGGCGCCCTGCGGGTCGGACCGCAGTCGGCGGGCGCCCTGCCCGGGCCCGCGGCCTACGGCCGCGGCGGCGAGGAGCCGACCGTCACCGACGCGAAC
Organism: uncultured Solirubrobacterales bacterium; assembly: GCA_963749545.1. Lineage (GTDB taxonomy): Bacteria > Actinomycetota > Thermoleophilia > Solirubrobacterales > Solirubrobacteraceae > Palsa-465. The sequence goes on along the minus strand of CAVVNG010000012.1, from coordinate 141,123 downwards.
CTGCTGCTCGGCTACCTGGCCTCGGACGCGCCGCTGGCCGGCGGGGTCGAGCTCGACCGGCGGGCGGCCGAGGTCGCGACCGGCCGCCTGGCCGATCGGCTCGGACTGGGAATGCGCGAGTGCGCCGAGGGGATCATTCGTGTCGCCAACGCCGAGATGGTGCGGGCGCTGCGGGTCGTCACCGTGGAGCGCGGCATCGACCCGCGGCGCTACGCGCTGCTGGCCTTCGGTGGCGCCGGCCCGCTGCACGCGGCACAGATCGCCGACGAGGTGGGGATCACGACGATCATCTGCCCTCGAGCCTCTGGCGTCCTCGCCGCCCTCGGCCTGGTCGTCTCGCCCCCACGCCGTGACGTGCAAAGGAGCGTGCACCTCAGCGGCGCAGCGCTGAGCGCCGAGGCGATCGCCGAGCAGACCCGAGCGCTGGGCCAGAAGGCCCGCGAGGCGCTCGGCGACGCCGGTGCCGGGCTCCGTGCCACCTACGAGCTGCGCTACCGCGGCCAGGCCTTCGAGCTGCCGATCCCCGCCGGTCTGACCCCGGACCCGGCCGAGCTGCGTGAGGCCTTCGAAGCCGAGCACGAGGACCGCTACGGCTACAGCGACTCCGACCAGACGCTCGAGCTGGTGACGATTCGCGTGACGGCGACGGGCGACAGCACCGATGTCGGTCTGGCGGCCGAGGGAGTGGGCGAGACACCGGCACGTGGCGCCCGCACGGCGGTGATCGGCGGTGAGGAGATCGAGTTCGAGGTGTTGCGTGGCGCGCCGGCGCCCGACACCGAGATCGCCGGCCCTGTCGTCGTCGACCTGCCCGAGTCGACCCTGCTCGTGCCCCCCGGCTGGGCGGGGCATGTCGACGCTGGCGGGACGATCCACATGGAGCGCCGGGCATGAGCGATCCGGTCGAGCTCCAGATTCTCGCCGGGGCACTCCGGGCCATCTGCGAGGAGATGGGCGCGGTGCTGATCCGCTCGGCTCACTCCGCCAACATCAAGGAGCGCCGCGACGCCTCGACGGCGCTGTTCGACCCCGGCGGCCAGATGGTCATGCAGGCCGAGCACATCCCCGTCCACCTGGGCGCGATGCCCGCCGCGGTGGCCGCGGTCAAGGACGAACACCACCGCCCTGGGCAGGCCTGGATCCTCAACGACCCATACCGGGGCGGGACCCACCTGCCCGACATCACCGTCATCACGCCGGTGTTCGCCGACAGCGATCTGATCGCCTTCGCTGCCAGCCGCGCCCATCACGCCGACGTCGGTGGCCCGACGCCTGGATCGATGCCGGCCGACAGCCGCACGCTCAGCGACGAGGGCGTGGTGATCTCGCCGCGCATCCTCGATGAACGGGCGATCGCCGAGGTGAGCCGACAGATGCGCCAGCCCGAGCAGCGCCGGGCTGACCTGCGGGCACAGCTGGCCGCCGGGCGCACCGGCGATCGCCGCCTGCTCGAGCTCCACGCGCGTGTCGGGGCAGAGCGTCTCCGGGACGCATTCACAGACGTGCTCGATTACGCCGAGCGACGCACCCGCTCTTGCCTGGCAGCGCTCGCGGACGGCACCCTCACGGCCGAGGACGTGCTCGAGGCCCGGGAGGGCGATCTGGAGCTCAAGCTGAAGGCGACCGTCGAGGGCGACGAGCTCACGCTGGACTTCTCCGGCACTGCCGCCCAGCACGACGGCAATCTCAACTGCCCGCTCGCCGTCACCCACTCGGCCTGCTACTTCGCCATCCGCGTCCTCACCGATCCCGACATCCCGCCGAGCGCCGGTGCCTACCGGCCGGTCGACGTCATCGCCCCGGAGGGCTGCCTGCTCAACGCCCGCTCGCCTGCCGCGGTGGTCGGCGGCAACGTCGAGACCTCCTCGCGGGTCGCCGACCTCGTGTTGCGGGCGTTCGGGCGCGCCCTTGGCCAGGGCACGATGAACAACCTGACGCTGGGCAGCGAGGACGTCGTCTACTACGAGACGATCGGGGGCGGCCAGGGGGCGTGTCCCGACGCCGATGGGCCCAGCGGCGTGCACGTCGCGATGAGCAACACGCTCAACACTCCGATCGAGGCGCTCGAGCTCGAGTTCCCGTTGCGGATGGTCACCTACGGTTTGCGGCGGGGCACCGGGGGTGCGGGCCGGTGGACCGGCGGCGACGGCGTGATCCGGGAGCTCGAGGCGCTGGAGCCCCTTCGCTATTCGCTGATAACCGAGCGCCGGCGCCACGCACCGCCCGGCGCCAATGGCGGCGAACCGGGCCGGCCGGGGCGCAACCTGCTCGACGGCGAGGAGCTTCCGGCCAAGGCCATCGGGGCGCTCGAGCCAGGCCAGCGGCTGCGGATCGAGACGCCCGGCGGTGGCGGGTATGGTGCCCGACCATGAGAATCGCCTTCTTGGGACTTGGCATCATGGGCTCGCGGATGGCAGCCAACCTCGTCGCCGCGGGCCACGAGCTCAGCGTGTGGAACCGGACCGCGGCGCGCGCCACCGAGTTCTGCCAGCGCCACTCGGCCGAGCCGAGGCAGACGCCGGCCGGGGCGGCCGCCGGCGCAGACGTCGTGGTCACGATGGTCGTCGACGGCCCGCAGGTGCGGGAGGTTCTGCTCGGCGAGAATGGCGCCGCCGCCGGCGCGCCCCCGGACGCGCTGTTCGTCGACTGCTCGACGATCGGCGTTCAGGCCACGCTCGAGATCGCCGACCGGCTGGCCGAGCGCGGGATGAGCATGGTCGACGCGCCCGTCACCGGCTCCTCGCCCCGGGCCGAGGACGGGACGCTCACGATCATGGCCGGCGGATCGGACGAGAACTTCGCGCGCGCCCGGCCGGTATTGGAGGCCATGGGCAAGGTGATCGTCCACGCCGGTCAGCTCGGGCATGGCCAGATGGTCAAGCTGATCAACAACGCCGTCGCGGCCAGCAACGCGGCGGTGCTGGGCCAAGCGCTTCTGGTGGCGAAGCGAGCTCAGGTCGATCTCGATGCCCTGACCGAGGTGATGGCGGCCGGCTCGGGCGCCTCGACCATGCTCAGCATCAAGGCCGGGCCGATGCGCCACCACGATTACACGACGCTGGTCAAGCTCGAGCGGTCAGACAGCGGCGAGGAGATCGAGGTCGTGCAGCCGATGTTTCGCCTCGCCCACATGCTCAAGGACGTGGCTCTCTGCCTTGACGAAGGGGAGGCCATCGGCGCGCCGTTCCCGATGGCGGCGCTGGCCAAGGAGATCATGGTCGCCGCGATGGCACAGGGCCACGCCGAGCACGATTTCTCGTCGATGATCGAGGTGCTCGAGGCCGCGGCGGGGGTCCGGCTCTAGACAGCCCGGTAAAGCCAGGCTGGTCAGCTAAGCGCATCTATGTTTCGTTTCGCTGACCAGCCCCCCGGATCGGTGCACCTCGCTGGTTGAAGCTATGGTCGTGTAGCTAGCTCAAAAGGCGGCCATTTACAGGAACATTTGGGGATTTCGGAGTTCTCACGTAGAATGCGGATTCCCCCCGTTGCCGCCGCTTCGCTGATCGCGCGCACGGGACTGACTCGTAAATCCTCGTTCCCCTTTCATTGATACATGCCGATTGCTTTTAAAGAATGGGCCGTCACCGTGCGGGCTCTGGCCGAGGGTGAGCAGCTGCTCACCCTCCGCAAGGGCGGGATCCGCGAGCCTGAGAAGCACTTCAGGCTCGACTATGAGCGGTTCTTCCTGTATCCGACCTTTGACCACCAGTGCGCCGACCTGGTGCGCGAGTCCCACCAGCCCGAGCTGGTGCGCGCCCTGGAGGAGGGCGTGTGGAGCGACGGCGAGCCGCCGCCCAACGCCCTGCTGCACGAGGGTGATCTCATCCAGCCCGACCGCGTGCGCATTCGCGCTTGGGCCGAGGTGGCCGCGCACTACACGGTCACCGACCGCCGCGCGGTCGATGCGCTCTCCCCGTTCTACGTGTGGACGACCGACTACGCCGAGAAGCGCCTGGCGTGGAAGCGGCGCCACCCGCTGCACGTGATCCTGCTCCGTACCTACCGGATCCCCCGGCCGGTCACGGTCAAGGTTCGCGACGAGTACGGCGGCTGTCGCTCGTGGCTCGAGCTGACGCGCGAGCTGCCGTTCGAGGGCACTCCGGTGCTCTCGGACGAGGAGTTCGAGCGGGCCTCTGAAGAGATCGCCTCGATCGCCTCCGACCGCCAGCCCGTCCTGGTCTGAAGTCAACCGCCGGCGCTCGCGTCGGTTTGAGCGCAGATGCCCTGGGTCGAGTCCGTCTCGCCGTCGTTCCGCGCGCGCCACGACTCGGCCCAGGCCGATGAGGCGGCCCGGATTCTCGAGTCGCTCGAGCGCGCGCGCGAGCGACTCGAGGACTCGTTCCCGCGCACGCTGGCCGACGTCACCGTCATCGTCCACCACAGCACGGTCTCGCTGTCGCTGTCCAACCCGCTGCTGCCCGGGATCTGGTTGCTCACCGCACCGGCGGCCCGGCGCTACGTCGCGGGCTGGGCGAGCGCCGCGGAGCTCCATGTCCTGTCCTTTGATGTTCAAGAGCGGCGGGCGTCGAACGTACCCGGGTCGCGCGAGATGCTGGCGCTGACCGCGGCTGCGCTGTACAGCAAGCGCGTGATCACCGAGAACAACCGCGGACTGACCGGCGTGGCCCCGCCGGTGCGCCTGCGCTTGGAGCTGCGCTGGGCATGGCTGCTCGAGGGTGCGGCGCGGTGGTTCTCGGGTCAGACCGACCACGCGCGTCCGGCCATCGCGCGGCGCCTGCGCGAGGGGCGCCGTCCGAGCTTCCCTCCGGGGATCCGCGACGCGCCGTTGCTGGGCGGGACGGTGATCGACCTCCTGGCCCGCGAGGAGGGCGAGCAAGCGGTGGTCAAGCTCGCCTGCCGCCTGCCTTCCGGCGGATCGCGGGAGGCCTTGGCCGCGGCGTTTGGCGGGCGCCCGCTCGTTCACACCGAGGGTGCCTGGCGCGCGCATCTGGCCCGGCTGGCCGGCACGCAATAGCGCTACAGCTCGAGGTAGCGCGTGACGTCCTTGGCGTCCCGGCCCAGCGCCGCCGTGGTCGCCTTGGAGAGCCGGTCGAACGGTTCGAGAATCACCTCGGCCCCGACGAGCCGCCAGAGCGCGACGGCCCGCGTGCCGGCCAGCGCGAACGGACGGAACACGCCCCCGGATACGAGCGACCTTTCGTGCTCGCCGAGCAGCGGCGCGCGAGAGACCCATCCCAGCAGCACCGGGTCGAAGGCGCCGAGCAGCTTGGGCGCCGGCGAGCCTATTGTCACCTGAAGTGCGCGCAACGATACGAGGCCGTCCTCGCGCTGCACCAGTTCGGATGCGATCGTCTGGAGTCCGGCACGCGCATCGCGCAGCGGCAGACCGGACCACTTGGCGAGGTCACGCTCGTCGGCCGGGGCATGGCCGATCAGGTAGCGCCGGGCCAGCTCGGCCAGGGCACGGCTGCGGTCAACCCGGGGCTGAGGGCCGAGCCAATCATCGACCAGCACGTAGGCGTGCTGGCGACCGATCATCGGCCCGCGGACGGCGATCCCGCGCAGGCTGGCGAGAGCCAGCAGGTGGATCATCGCCTGCCCATCGGTACGTACTCCGGTCCCAGCCACGCGCTCGCGAAGCTGCGCCCGGGTACGCGGGCCATCCTCGCCGAGCGCCCGCGCGATCGTCCGCACCGCGCGCTCGGCCTGGGATCGGCTGACCCCCTCCTGGCCCAGCCGCCGGGCGAGCGCCGTGTCGAGGCGCGGGGCGGTCAGGGTGTGGAGCCAGCCGTAGTCCTCGCTGCGGACCAGGTGCAGAGTTCCGCGGTTCAGCCAGGTGATCAGGAGCGCGCGCTCGGGCCCGAGCGCGCGGTCAAAGTCGGCGGTCCTCAGTCCCGTGCTCCGAGCCCGGATGGCCAACCGCACCCCGCGCCCGTCCTGGCCCTGCACGGCGAGCAGCCGCTCGGCCACCGCCACCGGGTCGCGCGCCGGCTGGCCAGCCAGCAGCTGGGCGGTGAGCCGCTCGGCGATCACGGGCCTGGGTCGACGGCCAGGCCGTGGCTCGAGCGTCTCAGCGCAGCACCTCGATCAGCAGCCACACGAGCAGGACTCCCAGCCCCAGTGCGACCAGGAGTCCGACGAGCAACCGGGTCGGAGCGACAGTGGCCGGCCGGGGATCGGCCGAGATCAGGTCCGCCTCGAGCAACACCTCGCGCGCCGTGGCCACGCCGGACTCGGGCACGAGCACGTCGCGCGGGCCGGCGGCGAGAAAGTCGGGCACATCGAAACCGGCGGTCCTACGCAGCAGACTCGGTACGCCCTCCTCCAACAGCATGGCCTGGATGAACTCGGCCTCGGCCTGATTGCGCGCGCCGGCCACGCGAACGAGCCTGCCCTCGGCCAGCTGGGGCTTGATCTTCCGCAGGCGCTCGCGGCGCTCGGACACCTCCTCGGCGTCGTCCCCCCCGCGCTCTTGACCAGCGGCATCCGGCAGTTCGGGCAGAACCGCTCGTCGGGCGGGTAGGTCGAAGAGCAGCTCGGACAGACCAGGGGCTCCCCGTGGTCGTTCTCGGCTGGCATCACTCGACGACCAGCTCGGCCTCCGCCACCTGCCCATCCCGGATCGTGTAGGCGCGTACGTCGGGCTGCTCGGACGCGAGGCCGACAATCACGTAGATCGCCTCCGGGTAGAAGGCGAGGTTGATGTCCGTCTGCGAGGGAAAGGGCTCGCTGCGGGTGTGCGAGTGGTAGATCGCGCCAAGGTCGAGCCCAGCGTCATCGATCTCCATCTGGATCCGGTACTGCTCGGATCCATCGATCTCGTAGCGCAGCGGGCTCGCGGCTGCATTGGTGGCGCGGTGCACGGTCACCGCCTCGCCATCGCGCGAGGCGATCATCCCGCAGCACTCGTTGGGGGCGTCCGCCACCGCGTGGGCCACGAGTTCGTCGTAAAGGGGTCGCGCCATCCGCATCGGGGCGAGCCTACCAGCCGTCCACCGGCCTCATGTTTTCGCGCCGGCTGCCGATTAAGACAACGTGCAGCCACGGGTGAGGGTGCTGAGAGAACTGGTCCGGGATTCGATGTACGTCGTTTCGGAGCAGACGGTCGCCGAGGCGATCATGCTCCGCGCCCGGACGAAGCTGGCGCTACCCGAGCAGACCTTCCGGAGCGCTGACCGCGGCGCGCTGGCCAGATCCTTCCGTCGCGACCCAACCGCACGCTCGTTCCGTCTCAGCGGGTCGTCCCGCCTGCGGCGGGCTCAGCACTATTGAGCCACTCAGCCCTCGACGAACGCGCTGGGCACCGCCTTGTCGACATTGCCCGGCCGAATCAGCTCGCTGAGCACGCACGCGTGCTGAGCCTCGTTCGCCATTACCTGGGCCAGCGTGCCGGCCAGGCGCGCATTCTGCAGCTTCGTCAGCGCCGTGTAGTAGAGGCCCTCGAGAGCGAACTCGAGTTGGATCAGCAGCATGACGCAGTCGCGTTCGCTGCGCAGCTGGCTGAGGCTCGCCGTCTGGCCCGCCGCGGCCAGCAGCTTGTTGGCGTTGCCGACCGTCGGCTGTTGCTCGGGCAGCGGCGAGCCGAGCCGAAGCAACGCGTTGCCCAGCGCGCGCACGTGGGCGCGCTCCTGGCCCAGGAACGGGTGGACCAACGCTCGCGAGTAGGGCGAGAGCAGACCGGTGTGCAGGACGTGCTGGTAGGAGAACACGGCGAGCTGCTCGCTCTCAAGCAGGGCCGAGACCAGGCCAGAGTCGGTCTGCCCGACGGCGGCCGTGGTCCCTGGCCCCAGCAGCGCCCCCGCGCCGGCGCCGAGACCTGACGCTAGGGCCAGGCCGAGCAGCTCCCGCCGCGTCGCATCGTCGCTGAGTGCCATCGTCCCGTTGCTTCTCACTCGTGCCCGTTGACGAATGCCGCGGGCACCGGATTGCGCCCCAGGGCGAGCCTCAGGATCGAGACGTGCTGGGAGTCGTTGCCGAAGATCGCCGCCACCGCCGCGCGGGTGGCCGGGGTGCTCAGGCGGGGGATGGCGTCGACGTAAGCGCTCACCTGGGCCTGCTCGAGCTTGTGCAGCAGCCACAGGACGTCCTCGGCGCTGTCGGGGTGCCCCAGCGCGTAGCTCGACTTCGCCTTGTCGGCCTTGCCTCCGGCCATGCGGACGAGCCCGCCGAGCTCACCCGCATGGGCGAACTCCTGGATCAGAAAGCGCTGGCCGGCCATGTGTGCCGTGCCGCCGAGCAGCGGCAGCCCGGCCGTATAGGCGGCGATCGTCATGTGCTCGAGGTCGAGCAGATGGTTGAGAATGGGGACGTCCGGCCCCGGCGCGCGCGTGGTGGTCGTCGTCCCGCTGGCGGTCGACTTGTGCGATCCGCACGCGGCGACCACTGTGGCCAGCGCTCCGGCGGCCGTGGCGCCGGTGAGTCGCAGCAGCGTCCTGCGCGAGGACGCCACCGGTTCTGTTCCGCTCACCACCAGACGGTGGATTCCAAGTTCTCTATCTCTTCCAGTGGACGGGTATAGATCCCGGAGGAGAAGTACTTGGAGCCGTCGTCAGCAACGATGAACACGACGTTGCCCTCGTCGAGCTCGTTTGCGATGCGTACGGCCACGCGGGCGATCGCCCCGGACGAGACGCCGGCAAACAACCGCTCCTCGTCGAGCAGCTTGCGGGTGAACGTAATCGCGTCGGCGTTGGTGACGAAGATCTTCCGATCGAGCACCGACAGGTCGATGATCGGCGGGATGAAGCCATCGTCGAGCGACCGCAGACCCTGAACCGCCTCCCCCTGCATGGGCTCCGCGGCAACCACCTTGACCATGTCTCCGAGCTCCTCCTTGAGCCGGCGGCCGTTGCCCATCAAGGTGCCGCCGGTGCCGAGTCCGGCCACGAACGCCGACACCTCGTCGAGCTCCTCGAGGATCTCGAGCGCGGTCCCGTTGTAGTGGGCGTCGGGGTTGGCGTGATTGCCGTACTGATACGGCATGTAGTACGACGCGTCGCGCTCGGCCATGTCGAGAGCCAGCTCAACCGCTCCGTTTGACCCCTTCGATCCCTCTGAGTAGACGATCTCGGCCCCATACATCTTCAGCAGGTCGGTCCGCTCGGGGGTTACGTTCTCTGGCATGACCACCTTCAGCGGGTAGCCCTTGCGACCACAGATCATCGCCAACGAGATGCCCGTGTTGCCCGACGTGGGCTCGAGAATCGTCTGACCCGGGCGGATCAGCCCTCTCTCCTCAGCATCCTCGATCATCGAACGCGCCACACGATCCTTGACCGAGCCGGTTGGATTGCGCGACTCGAGCTTGGCCCATATGCGGACGCCGGGCTTGGGACTCAGCCGCTTGAGTTCAACCAGCGGGGTGTGCCCGATCGATTGGACGATGTCGCCATAGCGCCCTCCGCAGGGCTTGTTGCGAAGCTCCTCGGCAGCCATTGCTTTACCAAGTGTAGCGGTGTGGCAGTCCCGGCCTCAGGAATCGCGAAGGTCCGCGTGCCCGCGGCGAAAGTGGCGCGGGCACGCGGGTTCCTCGCCGGAGAGCGTCAGTACGGATACGGATACGAGTACGTCGAGGAGGTGCTGGTCGACGTATGCGTGGTGGTCGTCGAGCCCTTCCCCTTGGAGGACGAAGAGGCCGTGATGACGTGCCAGGTCCCGGGCGGGTCCGGGAACCCGTTTCCGTTTGCCGCTCCCTTCTTTTTGTGGTCACCCGAGTAGTGATAGAGCGGCTTGCCGCCCAGGGTGACCTGCCAGAAGCCGTGTCGATGGAACTTGCCAAGCTTGCCCTTGATTCCCGTGCCCTTGGTCAGCTTGGCGTTCTTGGCGACCTTATAGGGGGGCCAGAAGCTGAAGCAGGCCTGGTTCTTGCACAGAAGGTGATGCGTGGTCTCCGGGGCCAGGTGGTAGAGGGTCAGGCCCTTGGAGTCGACGACGATCGTCTTCCCCAGTTTCTTGTTGTGGGCCGTCTTGACCGTCTTCGACCCCGTGCTGGCCAGTGCCAGCCCGGTCACTGCGGCGAGAGCAAACCCCGCGATGCCGGCGATCGCCATGACGGTCGCACGGGCCCCGCGTCGCGTACTCCCAGCCTGGTTTCCAGCCCTCCGTGGGCGCGCCATACCTCTCCCTTCGTACTTGGACACGCCCATATAGACGCCTGCACGCCGCCAGACTTCCCGAGAACCTGCCTCCAGGAGCGATTCGAGACGGTCAGGAACGCGCCCCGCCCGCCATGGCGGGCAGGATCACGAGCGTGTCGGTCATGCCCACGGCCGTGTCGAGGCCGTCGAGCACGCGAACGTCCTCGTCGTTGAGGTACACGTTCACGTAGCGGTTGAGGCCCCCGTCGGCGCCGAACAGCTGCCCCTGAGTCTCGGGATGGGCTTCAGCCAGTGAGCGCAGAATCTCCCCCACCGAGGCGCCGTCTGCCGTCAGCTCCTTCTCGCCGCCGACAGCCGGACGTAGAACGGGTGGGATCCGCACGGTGGCCATCTAGTGGGCTCCGTCGGAACGTCTCGCCGGGCAGCGCGAGACCCGGCGCTCGTCAGGCAAGGACGCAGGATCCGACGTGCGCCAGCGCTGCACGAGGATCCGAGGACGCAGCGTGGCGGCCGTCCGGGGCCGCGATAACCGGTGAAATGTTCCGCCGGGGTCCACTGGACCTAACCCTAGTGGGCGCCGGCGCAGAACGCTTCGTAGTCGGGGAAGACGCCCATCTCGTCGTCCGAGATGGCGTCGGGCTCGCGGGAGCAGATCGGGCACTGCGGATCGCGCCGGACCTTGACCTCAGTCGCCCGCGCGGCGAGCGCGTCGTACATGAGCAGGCGGCCGATGAGCGGCTCGCCCTCGCCGAGGATCAGCTTGACGACTTCCGTGGCCTGGAGCAAACCCATGGTCCCAGGCAGCACGCCGAGCACGCCGTTGGCACCGCACGAGGGCGCGAGTTCCGCCGGCGGCGGCACCGGGAACAGGCATCGATAGCACGGTCCGTCATAAGGCTTGAACACCGATAGCTGGCCCTCGAAGCCCAGGATCGCGGCCGACACGACGGGGATCTGCAGCCGCACCGACGCGTCGTTGAGCAGATAGCGGGTGGGGAAGTTGTCCAGCCCGTCGACGACGATGTCGTACCCGGGCAGCACATCCATGATGTTCTCGGGGCCCAGCCGAAGCGCATGCTTCTGCACCTTGACGTCCGGATTCAGGGCGTTGATCGTCGCCTCGGCCGAATCGACCTTCGGCATCCCGATCCGCTCGGTCGAGTGGATCACCTGGCGCTGCAGGTTCGACAGATCAACCTCGTCGTTGTCGACGATGCCCAGAGTGCCGACGCCGGCCGCGGCCAGATACAGCGCCGCCGGCGATCCGAGGCCGCCGGCGCCCAGCAACAGCACCTTGGCATCGAGCAGCTTCTGCTGGCCCTCGATCCCTACCTCGGGGAGGAGCAGGTGGCGCGAGTAGCGCTCGCGCTGTTCGGCCGACAGCGTCCGCGGCACCTCGACCTCGTAGCCCCGGTCCTTCCACAGCGTGATTCCGCCGGTCATCGACTCGACGTTCTCGTAGCCGAGGTCGTCGAGCAGCGTCCGCGCCGCCCAGGCCGAGCGGTTGCCCGACTGGCAGTACAGAACCACGTGCTGGGAATGGTCCGGGATCGCCCCCTCGATCCGGCTCTCCAGATAGCTCTTGGGCACGTGCTTGGCGCCGGGCAGATGGCCGCTTGACCACTCCTCGGCCTCGCGCACATCGACCACGACGGCGCCGTTGTTCAGCTGCTCGCGCACGGCGGCGGGATCAACCTCGTCGATCCGGCTCTTGATGTTGCGGAGAACCTCTGCTCCCGAGGGACTCATCGAAAAACTCCTAAATGCTGTCTGGATTCAATACTTCAGTGAGTATAGCGCGGGTGGGTGGGCCGGTGAGACGGGTCTATGGGGCCCTATTTTGGCGCGCTTTCTGGCCTCTATGGGCATCGCTTTCAGTCCGCTTGTTGTGGCTGACGGACGGCTTTTGGGGGGTTGGCTGGGATGGGGTGGGTGGGCCTGGTCTTGCGCGCTGTCCAACAACGATTGCTATATCGCGGAAACGTTGTATTGGCGCGGCGCGTCGGCGCGCTTTTCAACGTTTTCGTGGTTCCAGGGGTCCCCCAACCAGCACAACGTCAAGAAGCGACCGCGCGCGCCGGCGCTGTTCGACGTTGTGTCGCCATAGCCCGCCTAACGTCGAAAAGCACCACCGGCTAATCCGAGCTTCTTGACGTTGTGGCGGTTCCAACGGGTCCACACGCAACGGCCGCCCGCACGTACAGAGCTGACGACGCGCTACCCACCCTCCCCGGCAGCCGTCCAGACACCGCAATAAGCGGTGCAGCGGAACCGAGGGCGACGGCCCCACAAACAAGAACAGGGCGCCCCCCGACCGAAGGGCGCCCTGATGACCAGACCCAATCGCAACCCAGCCCGCGTGCTGAGGGGCCAAGCGTTGTAGAGGGGTTGCATCAGGATTATCGGTACGGGGCGTTTTGGCCGATATCGGGTGAAGACCCCATCTTGCTCTGCCGAGACTGCCCTCGCTTCACTTGATCTGGTCGGTCGATAAATGAAGACCCGTCCCCTGCTCGCCCAGGTTCTCGCCGTGAACCTGCTCCTGGTCGCCGCCACCGTGCTGGTGGCCACGATCGCCGTGGATGCTCACTTCGGCAACCTCGTCAAGGGGCGTGAGTCTGTCGTGCTGGTTCTGGCCATCGTGGCCACCCTGCTGGGCAACTGGCTGCTGCTGCGCCGGCGGTTCGAGCCGCTGGACGAGCTGATCTCGGAGATGGAATCGCTCGACCTGTCGGCCTCGCAGGTCCTGACCCTGGCCAACCATCGGGTCGACAGCGCCGAGGCCAAGCGGCTCGATCGTGCCTTTCGCCGCATGATCGCCCGCCTCGAGGCCGAGCGGCGCGATGCGGGACGAGCGGCCATCCAGGCCCAGGAGCGCGAGCGCCGGCGGATTGCGCAGGACCTTCACGACGAGGTCAACCAGGCCCTGACCGCGGTCTCGCTGCGACTCCAGGCCTCGATCGAGCAGGCCCCGCCCGAGCTCCAGCGCGAGTTGCGGGAGACCAAGCGGCTGTCGAGCCAGGCGATGGAGGAGCTGCTGGCACTGGCCCGGCAGCTGCGGCCGGCTGTGCTCGACGACCACGGGCTGCTCCCGGCGCTGCACAGCCAGGTCCGTGACTTCTCCGATCAGACCGGCATCCGAGCCCGGTTCAACGCGCGCGGCACCGTGCCGAGGCTCAGTCCCGAGCAGCAGCTCGTGATCTATCGCGTTACCCAGGAGAGCCTGTCCAACATCGCCCAGCATGCCGACGCCCACAACGTCGACGTCGAGCTGTCGTTCATCGGCCGCACGCTCCTGCGGATCAGCGATGACGGCCACGGCTTCGCCGGTCCGCGAAACGGCGGGCTGGGGTTGTCGGGGATGCGCGAGCGCGCGCTGCTGGCCGGCGGGCAGCTGTCGATCTGGTCGGGAAACGGCCAGGGCACCCGAGTGGAGCTGACGATTGTCTGAGACCGTCAACGCCGACATGCGGATCCTGATCGCCGACGATCACGGGATCGTTCGCACCGGCATCCGCCTGCTGCTCGAGCGCCAGCCCGGGCTCAGCGTCATCGGCGAGGCCGCGGATGGCGTCGACGCGCTCGAGCAGGCGCTCGCCCTGCGCCCGAACCTGTGCATCCTCGATGTCGGGATGCCGCGCATGACGGGCCTTCAGGCCGCGCGCGCGATCCGCCTGCATCTGAGCGACACGCGCGTGCTGATGCTCTCGATGCACGATGACGACCGCTACCTGTTCGAGGCGCTGAAGGCCGGCGCATCGGGCTACGTGCTCAAGCGCGAGGCTGACCAGGACCTGGTCGGGGCGGTCCGGGCGGTCGGTCGCGGCGAGGCCTTTCTGACCAACGCGGCCGAGCGCTCGCTCATCCGACAGTGGATGGACGAGGGCGCCGAGGGACCGCAGGTGCCACTGACGCCACGCGAGGAGGAGGTGGTCAAGTTGATCGCTGAGGCACACACCAACGCGCAGATCGCCGAGATCCTGCACCTGTCCGAGAAGACGGTCGAGTCGCACCGTGCCAACGTCCTGCGCAAGCTCGGGATGCGCGACCGCGTCGAGCTCGTGCGCTACGCGATCCGCCGCGGCCTGGTCGAACCGTAGCCTCCTCGACGGCCGCGGCACGCGCGCCGGCCGCGTCTACTATCGGCCATCGTGCGCGCCCCGGTCGACCACATCGCCGCCCCGTACTTCCCGCCGCGCCTGCCGTGGATCAACGCGGCCATGCTCCGGATGGATCAGCAGCTCGGCCACCCGGTGCTGGTCGAGTTCTGGGACTTCTGCCGGCCCAACTCGATTCGCACCCTCCCCTATGTCAAGGCCTGGCACGAGCGCTATGCGGCGATGGGGCTGCGGGTGATCGGCATCCATGCGTCGGGCTTTCCGCCCTCACAGGACCCGGCCGCCGTCGAGCAAGCCGTTCGGCGGCTGGACATCGACTACCCCGTGGTGGTCGATGTCGAGTTCGAGATCTGGCAGCTCTACGGCAACCTGGGCTGGCCCGGGCGTTACCTGTTCAACCAGGAGCTCAAGCTGTTCGACTACCACTACGGCGAGGGCGGTTACGCCGACACCGAGCAGGCGATCCAGGAGCTGCTCGGTATCGATCGGCCGACGCTCGAGCCGCTGCGGCCCGAGGACACCCCGGACGCCCAACTGAGCCCCCAGAGCGAGGACGTCGAGGGTCCGTACAGCGGCCCGTACGAGGCCGGGGGCGTCTGGGCGGTGCTCGACGGCGACGGTCATCTCACCGTCAATGGCCGCACCGTCCCCGTCCACCATCCCGGGTGCTACGAGCTGATCTCCCATCGCCGTAGCACCCAGGGCCGGCTCCAGCTCCAGGTCGGCCCCGGCGTCACCTGCTACGCCGTCTGCTTCACGCCGGGTCTGGCGTCCTGACCTCGTCGAGCAGGTTCACCAGCTCGGGCGGCGCGTCTGACACGAGCTTCACCGCGAACCCTGGGCGGTACGGGGACTCGTCCGGGCGTGGCCCCAGAAAGCTGGGCTCGAGCACCCAGCTGCCCGTGTTGATCAGCTGCGCGCCGCGCGGCACCTGCCACTGCGACCGCTCGTCGCCGGCGAGCGGCCCGGCCCTGTGGGTGTGCCCGAAGACCACGTGGGCGGCCGGCACGCCCAGACGCTCCACCACCTGGCCGAACGCAACGAGCGCCGCGCGTCGCAGCTCGGGGCCGGAGATGTCGGCGTGGAGCGGCCCGAGTCGCGCGCGGTTGAGGGCGGCCACGACGAGCGGGAAGGCGGCCGCCATCGCGGAACGGCGCAGGTTGCGCCCGTGCCGGCGGCCGGCCAGCGCGCGCCATGCCTGAGCCGAGGCGCCGTGCGAGCTCGTGCCGAGGTCCGGGCCGCCGCGCTCCGCGATCGCCGCGATCCAGGCGTAGATCGGGGCGAGGATGGCCTCGTAGTGCTCGGGCACGGCCGGTCCACCCGGCGGTTCTTGGACGATCCTGGCCATCACGCCGGCGCCGATCCGCTCGAACATCGGGACGGTCGTGTGCCGATCGCAGTAGTGCCCGTGGATGGCATAGACGTCGTCGCGGAGCCACACGCCCGGGTAGGCCGCGCGAACGGGCGCGCCGGCGAACCACCCCGCGACGGTGGCCAGCGGATCGCCCGGCTCGAAGCTCACGGCGGACTCCAGACCCAGGGGCGGCGGCGATGCGCTCTGGAAACGTCGCCCGAGCCAGGGTGTCAGCAGGTGGTGATCGTGGTTGCCCGGGACGATCACCACCTCGGCGCCGCCCGGGAGGGCCGCGCCAACCTCCCGCAAGGCCGGAGCCGCGGCGCTCAGCGCATCGCGCGCAGGTCCGTGCCGGAGCTCGAGGACGTCTCCCAGCAGCACCAGCCGCTCGCACTCCCGGACGGCCTCAACGAGGGCCGCGCGGGGGCCGGCCACGCGAAGCTGATCGCGCCGCGTGTGCGAGCCCAGGTGCAGGTCAGAGACGACCAGCGTGCGCAGCTGACGCCCGATCTATGCGGAGGCGGCGGCCATCGCCTGTCGGATGGCCTTGGGCAGCATGAAGCGGACGTCCTCCTGGACGACCTCCAGCTCCTGAACATCAGCGGCGCCGCGATCGCGGAAGAAGGCGATCAGCCGCTGCACGAGCTCCTCAGGCGCGCTCGCGCCGGAGGTGATGCCGACGACACGCTTGCCGGTAAGCCACTCCTCGCGGACCTCGTCCTCGTTGTCGATGAGGTAGGAGTCGGCGCCGTGCTCGCGCGCGACCTCCACCAGGCGATTCGAGTTCGATGAGTTGCGCGAGCCGATGACCAGAACCAGATCGCACTCGCGCGCCAGCTGCTTGACGGCGGCCTGACGGTTGGTCGTGGCGTAGCAGATGTCGTCGGTGCGAGGCCCGACGATCGCCGGGAAGCGCTCCCGCAGGCGATCGATGATCGCCTGGGTCTCATCGACCGACAGCGTGGTCTGCGAGATGTAGGCAACCTTGGTCGGGTCCTTGACCTCGAGTCGCTCGGCGTCCGCCTCGGTCTCGATCAGCACGATGTGACCGGGCGCCTCGCCCATCGTGCCCTCGACCTCCTCGTGACCGGCATGGCCGATCAGCACGATCGTGTAGCCCTCGGAGGCGAACTTCTTGGCCTCGACATGGACCTTGGTCACGAGCGGACAAGTCGCGTCGATCGTGTGCAGCGAGCGGGCGTGCGCGTTGGCGTGGACCGAGGGGGCGACGCCGTGGGCCGAGAAGACGACGGTGGCGCCCGCGGGGACCTCGGTCTCGGACTCGACGAATATCGCCCCCCGCGCGCGCAGCTGCGCGACCACGTGTTTGTTGTGCACGATCTCCTTGCGCACATACACCGGGGCGCCGTACAGCTCGAGGGCGTGCTCGACCGTCTGGACGGCGCGGTCGACCCCCGCGCAGTATCCGCGCGGTGCGGCCAACAGCAGCTTTTCGGGCCCTCGCGTCATCCCGAGACAGTGTAGGAGGCGGCGTGCCGCCTTAGTCGTTGGCGGTGGCCGCGGCCAGCAGGTCCGCGAACCGAGCCCGCGCGGCTTCGCGTCGCGTGGGCACGTGTTCGGAGGGCACACCGTCGGCGGGCGGCTCGTAGCCGCGCAGGATCTGGCGGGCCACCGAGGCGCGATGCACCTCGTCGGGACCGTCGTAGATCCGGGCCGCGCGCGCATACCGGTACATCGCCTCGAGGGGCAGGTCGGTCGAGTAGCCCAGCGAGCCATGGGCCTGGACCGCGCGGTCAATCACGTCGTGGAGCACCTGGGCTCCGAAGAACTTGATCATGGCGATGTCGGCGCGGGCAGCCGCGACGCCTTCGGTGTCCATCTTCCAGGCCGCGTGCAGCGTCATCAGCCTGGCCGCCTGCATCTGGGCGGCCGAATCGGCGATCCAGTTCTGGACCGACTGGTGTCCCGACAGCGTGCTGCCGTGGGCATACCGGTACAGCGAGCGCTCGCACAGCATGTCGAAGGCGCGCCGCGCCACCCCCAGCCACCGCATGCAGTGGTGGATCCTGCCGGGGTACAGCCGCTGCTGGGCGATCAGGAAGCCTGCCCCCTCGGCACCGAGCAGCGCGCTGGCCGGAACGCGCACATCCTCGTAGACGATCTCGGCGTGGTTGCCGTAGCGCCCGAAGCTGTCGTACGGATGCTCCATCGTGGCCACGTCGCGGAGGATCCTCACACCCGGCGCGTCGGCGTCGACGATGAGCATCGAGGCTCGCTGATGCGGTCGCGCGTCGGGATCGGTTACCGCCATGACGATCAGGAAGTCGGCGATCG
Organism: uncultured Solirubrobacterales bacterium; assembly: GCA_963749545.1. GTDB lineage: Bacteria > Actinomycetota > Thermoleophilia > Solirubrobacterales > Solirubrobacteraceae > Palsa-465. The sequence goes on along the minus strand of CAVVNG010000012.1, from coordinate 123,298 downwards.
AGCCGTTGGAGGAGAACCACTTGTGGCCGTTGATGACCCACTCGTCGCCGTCCTTCACTGCGCGCGTCTTCAGCAGGGTCGGGTCCGAGCCGGCGGTGTCGGGTTCGGTCATGCTGAAGGCCGACTTCAAATCGCCGGCCAGCAGCGGGTGCAGGTAGCGGTCCTTCTGCTCGGCCGTGCCGGCCAGCGCGAGGATCTCCGAGTTGCCCGAGTCCGGCGCCGCGTTGCCAAAGGCCAGCGGAGCGATGGGCGTGGTGCCCAGGATCTCGTGCATGAGCCCCAGCTTGACCTGACCGTAACCCTGTCCGCCCAGCTCGGGATCGAGATGCGCGGCCCACAATCCCTGCGCCTTGACCTGTTCCTGGACCGGCCCGAGCGCCGCTGTCAGCCCCTCCCACCCGAGCTCGTCAAGAAGCGTGTCGAGGGGCCAGATCTGCTCCCGGACAACCGTCCGCATCCAGTCGAGCTTGGCCTCGAACTCGGGCTCGGTGGAGAAGTCCCACGACACGTCCGCGGAGCCTACCGCGACGCGGACGCAACTATCAGCCAATGCCGCTCGGCGATCATCTAGTGAGCTCCACCCAAGCGTTTCGCCGGGAATGGTGAGGCCCGGGGGTCGGCAGGCGCGGACGCAGGATCCAGCTGGACGACTCGGCGGCGGCCCGGCGTTTGGCGAGGCTGGATGCCGAGCGGGCCGCCCCCGAGGCAGCAGCGCTGCACGAGGGGGCACCGCCGGCGCAGCCGGTGGTCAGGACAAAGCCTGGCGGCCATCCGGGGCCGCCATAACCGGTGGAATGCTTGGGTGGCGTCCACTAGTCTGACGTGGTGCCCCAACACCACCTAGACCGGCTGACCTCGATCGATGCTTCGTTCCTGGCCCAGGAAGGAGCGGCGTCGCACATGCACATCGGTGGCTTGCTGCTGTTCGAGGGCCCGCCGCCGGCTTTCGCGGACTACCTCAACCATGTCCGCGGCCGCCTGCATCTGGTGCCGCGCTACCGGCAGAAGCTCGCCACGCCGCCGCTCGAGACCGGGCGTCCGCTCTGGGTCGACGACCCGTCGTTCAATCTCGAATACCACATCCGGCATGCGGCGCTCCCCGCCCCGGGAACCGAGGAGCAGCTGTTCAGATTGGCCGCGCGGATCGCGTCACAGCAGCTCGACCGGGCCAAGCCGCTGTGGGAGAGCTGGCTGGTTGAGGGCTTGGAGGGCGACCGCTTCGCGCTGATCTTCAAGACGCATCATTCGCTGGTCGATGGCGTCTCGGGCGTCGATCTCGCCACGGTCCTGTTCGACCTCAGCCGCAACCCGGCACCGGCCCCGACCGATCTCGAACCGTGGCAGCCGCACCCGGAGCCGTCGGCCGCGGAGCTGGCGTTGGCCGGGGTGCGCGGAGCCGTGCGCACGACCGCCGACCTGGTGACCCGCGCCCTCACGGCGCTCACGCGTCCGGCCAGCTCGCTGGGGGTCGTCAGGGACGCGGCCGAGGGACTCGGGGAGATCGTGTGGGCGGGGCTCAATCCCGCCCCGGAGACCCCGCTCAACGTCGAGATCGGGCCGCACCGTCGTTTCGCGGTCGTGCGCCAGCAGCTAGCCGACTACAAGGAGGTCAAGGACGCGCTCGGTGGGACCGTCAACGACGTCGTGCTGGCCGTGGTCTCGGGGGCGCTGGCTGGGTGGCTGCGTTCGCGCGGCGTCCGCACCGAGGGACTGGAGATGCGGGCCCTGGTTCCGGTCTCGGTGCGGGCCAAGGATGAGCGCGGCTCGCTCGGCAACCAGCTGACCGCGATGCGCGGTCCGCTGCCGGTCTACGTCCGCGATCCGGTGGCGCGGCTGCGCTTCGTGAGGCAGGCCATGGACGGGCTCAAGGAGTCAAAGCAGGCCGTGGGAGCGGCGACGCTGGCTCAGGTCAACAACCTCGCGCCGCCGACGATCCTCGCCCAGGCCAGTCGGCTGAACTTCTCCACACGACTTTTCAACCTGATCGTCACCAACATCCCGGGTCCCCAGCTGCCGCTCTACGTTCTCGGCCGCAGGCTCGAGGATCTGTTCCCGATCGCCTTCCTGCCTGACCATCATGCCCTCGCCGTGGCCATCATGTCCTACGACGGCGGGATCGACTACGGGCTGCTGGGCGATTTTGACGCCCTGCCCGACATCGACGTCGTCGCCGACGGGATTGACGCGGCGCTGAGCGAGCTGCTCGAGGCCGCCCGCGGTAGGCGCGACCACGACCCAGCGGCCAACGGGCGCCACAGCGCGCCGCAAGCGCAGCGCCCCACCAACGGCGGGCCGGCGACGATCCTTCCCTCCGGGCACGGCCGGACCAAGCGCGGCCCAGCGGCCGACATGCGGGCCAAGCGCGCCCGTGGCTCCCGGCCGGTGCGCAAGCGGCCCGAGGGCAGCTAACCGAATCATCGCCGACCGGTTCGGTTGCCGAGCCATCGTTCTCCGGATACGGTTCCGTCATGGCGGAGGATCTGATTCAACCGGGCGAGACGGCCTTTCGTCTCGAGCTGACCGCGGCGCAGCTGAAGATTGTCTACGCCGCGCTCAAGTTGCTCCACGACGACCTCGGACACGAGGAGCGCGATGTTCGGCAGGTGGCCGCGTCCGTGCTCGAGAAGCTCCCGGGCGAGCACGACATCCGCGCGATCGATCTGGATCGGGAGCTCGGTCGCTCCTGACCGGTGGGCTGCTGCCATGTGGCCCACCCACCAACCTCGACACGGCCACGGCGTTATCACAAGTGGCGTGGGGGTCCCGGCGTCAGCGTGCCCCCTACATCACCGCCCAGTCTCGGCCGGGACACCGTCTCGGCGGTTGTCCGGCGGGCGGAACGTCGTCGGGCGGGTTTCCGGGGAACGGACCCGCTCGACGCGTTGAACGCGTCGCGGTATTTGGGGCCTGGACTCCATATCCCGCTATTGGGACTTCGCCGATGATGCTTGTGCTTCGCGGTCGCACGAGAGTGCGTTTGCCCAGCATTTCAGCAATACCCCTCGCGGGGATGCCGTGGCACGGACGATGTTGACTACTAATCTAATAGCTCAAAGCCTGGCGCCGGGATGGCGCTTCGACGCAGTCGCAACCTGCGTCACGGGGTTCGGTCCCTGCGTTACCGAGTCACTGAGCACGTGCACGGCGCGGCGATGCGCTCCGGGCTCGCGGATTACCGGGCTCCGCACAACCGTGTCCAATGCTGCCTGGACCGAGGAGTACCGCAGCGGTTTTTGGGACTACCTCCAGGGAATCGACCAGCGTGTTCGTTACAGCATCCTGGCCGGATACGCCGAGCATTTCGATCACCGATCGATCCTTGACGTCGGCTGCGGGTCTGGCATCTTGCGCGCCTCGATCGACCGACTTGACTTCCAGCGGTACGTCGGGGTCGATCCAATCCCAGCTGCAATCGAGGAGCCAAAGCGCTGGCCGATGAGCGCACCGAGTTCATCGTCGGCGACGTGTTCTCACCGCAGCTGGCGCGGTTCGAGATCGTGATCTGCAACGAGGTCCTTTACTACCTAGACCAAGTCCCGAAGCAGCTTGACCGGATTCGCGATCTACTCACAAGCGGCGGGCACCTGCTGACCTCAAACATCTCCCACCCTTACAACCCCGGGCTCTATCGGCTACTGGACGAGCGCTTCGAGCTGGTCGACGCCGTCGAGGTGAGCAACCAGACCTTTCGCGGGCTACGCCACCGCAAAATCTCAGCCTATCGCCGAACCTGATCCTGGCAGTTCACGCCCGACGCGTAGCGGGCGCAGTGAGAGTCGGTTTGGGTCGGCTGAGCCTGAGGCGAGATAGTCCTATGGCAGAGGTTCGAGTGCTCCCATTCCCCTGCCTGGGCAGGGCCACCGGCACGACCAGCTTTGTTGTTGGTTTCGTTGTCACCCGGCGCCAAAAGCGCCGCTTTGCGGCTAAACCTCAGAACCCGAGGGCGAACTTGGCGTCCTCGCTCATCCGATCGGGAGTCCAGGGCGGCGAGAACGTCATCGTCGGGTGTACCTCGTCTACGCCGGCGAGCTCGGAGACGAACTCCTCGATCTGCTCTGAGACCTGGGGGCCGATCGGGCAGCCGGGGCTGGTCAGCGTGTAGGTGACCCTGACCAGGCCATCCTCGATCTCGACGTCGTAGATCAGGCCAAGCTCCACGAAATCGAGCCCCAGTTCGGGGTCGATCACGTCGCGCAGGGCCTCGGTTATGTCTTCTACGGAGGGCATGTCAGCCCAGTGTATGAAAACGGCTTTGCGAGCTTGCTTGTGATCGCGAGATTTCGCTAGGTTTCGCGAATCGTCGACTTCGATGACAAGCCCGCGACGTTGCGCTGCCAGGGCGATGAGGACCGGACCACACAGGGAAGCCGACGCAGAGCGTTGGCCCGGGCAATTCGTTCTCAGTCCGACGTCGTCGTCGACCTCACAGATCTCGTCTTCGCCGACCCGTCACTGATGCTCGACCTGGCGATGCTGGCCCGCCGCCTGCGCACTCATGGCCGGGCGATCCTGCTCCGCGGGGCCCAGCCACAAATCTGGACGTTGATCGAGGTCGTCGGCCTGCATCGCCTCCCCGGGGTCAAGTTCGAGGGCCCCGCGTCGGCGCTGGCCTGAGCGGCGCCGGGCAGCTCGCTCGGATCACCGGCCGCATGACCGCGGCGGAGTAGCCTTAGTGGAAATGATGTTGCTGCTGCTGTTGATCTGCTGGCCGGTGGCCGAGGTGTTCGTCGCCATCAAGGTCGGCGAAGCGATCGGTGCGCTGCCGACGATCGTGCTGCTGATCGCAAGCTGGCCGCTGGGAGCGTGGGTGCTGCGCTCGCAGGGTCGCGCGGCGTGGCGGCGCCTGAGCGCCGCCGTGGCGGAGGGCAGAACCCCTGCCCGCGAGGTGATCGACGGGGCACTCGTGCTCGCCGGCGGCTTCCTGTTGATGATCCCCGGCTTCATCACCGATGTCATCGGTCTGGTGCTGCTGCTGGCGCCCACCCGGATCCTGCTGCGTATGGCGCTGCAGCGTAACTTCCGCAGCCGCCTGGTCTCGCGGACCGTCCGCTTCACCCAGCGGCACTACGACGTCGATTCGACCGCCCGCGATATCGATCCCCCGCCGCTCAAGCCTTGACAGCATCGGCGCAGTCGCCGCTTCGAATCGTCGCATTCGGAGACCTTGACGCGGGCGTGTGGGGCGCGGCAATCGGCGCCGAGACGCCACTGTTCGTCGCCTCGATCGGCGGACACCAGCTGAGCGGAGTGGCCCGCATCGCAGGGACCGATGGGGACGAGGTGTGGCGTCTGTCCGCCGACGGGATGGAGCTCGCGGTCCTCCCGGCGACCGAGCGCGTGCCCGGCGCCGACGGCCATGCGCTCGAGGGGTTCGACCAGCTCTGCCGCGTTCAGGGACGGATCGCCACCGCGACCGAACCCGACGCCGAGGTCGAGTGTCTGGGCCGGCGCGCCGAGCGCGAGGTGGCCGATCCGCGCGACCTCGATTCGGTGCGCGATGTGTCGGCTTGGTTCGCCGTCGACGACGGGTTGGCGATGACCGCCCTGCGCCGGCGCAAGGCGCGCGGCCACGACCGCGACCTGACCGTCGCTGCGATCCTCGATACCGCCGGCAGCCCGGCCGTGGAGGAGCCGCGGCTGTCCACCGTCTACGACGCGGCAGGGACGCCGACGCGCATGGGCCTGGAGCTGTGGCTGCCCGAGCAAGAGGGCGAGCAGCAATACCCGCGACGGATGGCCGGCGAGGCGGCCGGCGACGCGGCCGGTGCCAGCGGCGACAGCGTCGAGCTCGCCGCCCGGCCGCTGCGCTGCCACAGTCGTGGTAACGACGGGACCGGGGTCTACCTGCTGCTGCGACACCCATGATGCGAATCGAGGCCGTCATCAGTGACTTCGGGGGCGTGTTGACCTCGCCCCTGATCGACTCCTTCACGGCCTTTCAGGAGACCGAGGGCATCTCGCTCGAGCATCTCGGGCAGGCGATGGCCACCGTCGCCCTCAAAACGGGCAAAAACCCCCTGTTCGAGCTGGAGAAGGGGAGGTTGAGCGAGGCGGAGTTTCTGCGCAGCCTGGGTCAGGTGCTGACCGAGCAACTCGGCGAGCCGGTGACTCTGCACGAGTTCGGCCAGCGCTACTTCGAGCACCTCGAGAGCAATCCGCCGATGATCGACTACATGCGCGAGCTGAAACGCCGCCGCTACAGGCTGGCGATCTGCACCAACAATGTCCGCGAATGGGAACACCGGTGGCGCTCGATGCTCCCCGTCGACGAGATCTTCGAGGTGGTGGTCGACTCCGGGTTCGTGGGCACGCGCAAGCCCGAGCCCGAGATCTACGAGATCACGCTGCAGCGGCTGGGCATCGAGCCCGCGGCGGCACTGTTCGTCGATGACGTCGAGCTCAACTGCCAGGGCGCGCGCGAGCTGGGACTCTCAGCCGTGTGGTTCCAGAGCACCGAGCAGGCGATCGCGGAGATCGAGCAGGCGCTCGCCGCGCCGACCGGTCAGTTCTCGGCGCCCAGCCGGTCCCAGCAATAGAGCTCGAGGCATTCGGCGGCCAGCTGCACGCAGCGCTCATCGGAGAGCCACGGCAGGACGGTGTCAAACGCTTGCTCCTCGCCCACGCCGGCCTCGAACGCCTCCTCGCCACGGAAGCCGGCGGCGATCTTCAGTGCCTCCCGCCGGTTCTCGCCCAGGGACGGAAACACGTTGACGAGGAACTCCTTGTTGGGGAGCGGGTGCCCGAACTCGAGCGACGCGTGCCATGCCGCCAGCAGCGACAGGTCGTGCTCGTCGAGGTCGGCCACCGCCTTGGCGTAGTGGGATTCCAACTCCGACTCGGGGATCTCGTCGACCCACGCGCGGACTACCTCCCCGAGGATCTGGCGACGCGCTTCGCGTCCAACCGACTCGGCGATGACCCTAATCGCGTTCTGCGGTTCGATGAAGCACAGTGACATTTCGGCTCCGGTTGTGGATGACGCCGCAGAAGGTAGGCGGTGCCCCGGACGGAGCCCTATGGTGCCTGCGACGCCGGCCCCGGTGGCGGATGGGCCGGCAGGATCACCGGGGGCCGGGGCTTCTGGTTGAAGTCGAAGTCGGCGGCCAGGTTGCCGAGCAGCGGGTTTGCCTCGCGCACGTCGGGCCGCGGATCGGGACGGCCATCGTTGGCCGGATTCAGCCGCTGTCCGCCCAGGAAGTCGTCCTCGATGAACTTGTTGTAGGCGTCGTGGCTCAGCACCTGATGATCGATGAAGCCGGTGCGCGCGTAGGGGCTGATGACCAGCCCCGGGACCCGTATGCCGTAGCCGTTCTGGTCGACCGACGGCGGCACGACATGGTCGTAGAACCCTCCCCAGTCATCCCAGGAGAGGAAGATCGCCGTGCTGCTCCAGTCGGGGCTCTGCATGATCGCGTTGATCAGACCGGTGACGTAGGTCTGGCCGGCACTGACCAGGGACGGCGGGTGCTCAGAGACCTTGCCGTTGGGGGTTATCCACGAGACGGCCGGCAGCGTGCCGTTCTTGGCCGCGGTAAAGAAGTTGGTCAGGCTCTGGACCCTGGACAGCTGGCCGTCCTCGCGGACGGTGGTGAAGTCGGGCAGGGGATTCCAGATGCCGGGGGTCTTGGGGCCCTGCTTGACCGGCGCGCAAGTCATCGCGGCGTCGTTCTCACAATCGGGCTCGGTGCCCTGGAACACGTAATAACCCCAGCTGACCCCCTTCGCGTGGAGCAGGTAGGTCATATCCGTCCAGGCGTAATGGAGCGTGTGATCGGAGGGTGAACCGGTTCCCGGCAGGTGGTCGGGGTTGGGATTCTGGAGGGCGTCCCGGCACGAGAATGGGTCCAGCGGATTCGTGCAGAAGCCCGACCACTCGGACACTTGGTAGAGGTGTTCGGGCAGGCTCCACGAGGACGCGGACTCGAACATGTGGTCCTGGAGCACGAAATCCTTGGCGTAGGTCCAGTAGTTGGGGATCTCGCGGGCGTCGTGGTAGCCCATCACGTCGATGCACTTGCTGGCCTGGTCCTGCTCGCATGGGCTGCAGCTGGGGTCATCGGTACTGCAACTGGCCCCCCGTTCGGCCTGGCCGACGAAGCCGTCCATGAGGCCTCCGTGGATGTCGGCGGTCGCGTTGTCTGCGCTGTGGGGACCGCCGAAGTTCAGGTCGGCGCCGTCGTGGAAGGGGGCCACGCAGCCTCCGTTGAGAGGGTCGGGCACGCACACGCCGTGAGGGATCCCGTCGGCGCCCGGGTAGGTGCCGAAATACGAGTCGAACGAGCGGTTTTCCTGCATGATGATCACGACGTGCCGGATCTTGTGGATGCCGCTCAGCACGTTGATCGTCACGGTCGGCGAGTATGACCGGACGTTGCGAGGATCCCCGGGCAGCGCCGCGCGCAACAGGCGGACGCCGCCCACGGTGAAGCGGTGGTGAGCCAGATAGGTGGAGTCGGTGCCCAGCACAGGGCGCAGGAACGTGCGCCACCGGCCGCCGACGTGCTGCTGGATGAGCACTCGCTGGCCCGCGTGCGGAGGGCTGACGGTCCCGGCCAGCGTGACGAGATCTCCGCTGTCGGGAGTGGTCGGGGATGCCGCCAGCGTGATCCGCGCGAGAACCTGCTGCACCTTGGTCGCGCTTCTCAGCCCGGCTCCCCTGGCGTACCAGTGCCGCGTGGTCCGGACGAGGCCGGGCCCGCGCGTGAACGTGTAGAAGCCGGTGTCGTCGGCGGTCGTCCTCAGGACGCGGCGGAATCCCGACTGTCCGGCCAGCTGCTGCCAGAGCGAGACCTGTGCGCGGGCGGAATGCGGACCTGGCACCCGGCCCTGGATCACCACCGCGTCGTCGGCGCGCGAAGGATTGGGCGCCGACCTCAGCGTCAGTACGGGCGATGCCATTGCGCCGGCCGGAGCGCCGAGACCGGCGCAGACCACGCACACCAGTAGGACGAGCTTACGGGGCAATCGAACCTCCGGGACGGCAGCAACCTCCCCGACGCCGTAACCCAAGCTGAAGGCTCGAGTTGCGGCGAACCCGTCAGAGTCTGAGCGCGCCGCGGACGCGATCCAGGACGTCGGGATCCGGTGCCGCCCCGGTGGGGAGACCGAGCCGAGCCCGTTCGCCCCTCCCCCAGTTGTAGAGCCCCACGTCGAGCGCCTCGAGCGGAAGCTGACAGGCGTTGGCCAGGTCCCGGGCGCGCCGCTCGAGCAGCAAGATGTCACCTATGCCCAGCGCACGCTTGGCCGCCAGCGTGACCTCGTCGCTGCCGCCGAGCTGGAGCTTTGCCGCCTGCAATTCGTAGGCTCCGACCCGGCCGAGCGTGACCAGCAGATCGAAGCGAGCGTCGCGGTGCAGGCCCGGAAGCGCGAGCCGTTCGAACACGCGCTCGAACCGCCGCTCGGGCGTCCACGCGCCATCGCCCACGAACGCGGCCGCCTGCGAGCCCGACCGGGCTGCCCAGGCTCGGTAGGCCTCGAGCGTGCGCGTCCCGCGGGCCGGGTCGTGGGCTGTCCGCGGCCCGGTCGATACGTCGTCCAACAATGGCAGCCGTCCGCCGGCCCAGGGTGTCCGCACGCGCGCGACCGCCGCGAACGGATCCTCGTCATCGTCGAGCGGGCCCAGGTACGCGATCAAGAAGCTCAGCCAGGTCCGTTCTTCCAGATCCCCGGCGGCAGCCACCTCGGCGTACAGACCTGGAGGATCGCGCTCGAGCAGCTCGAGCCGAGCCGCCGCGAAGGCCAGCTCTTCGGCCAGGCGCTCGGCATCCTCGCTCGAGCGCAGACCGGGCAGCAGGCCCGACTGATAGCCGTCCTCGGCACCGCGCGCGAGCTGGCGGATGCGTACGCCACCGGTCGCCGCCGACTTGGCCGAGCGGGGAGACCGCTCGCGTGGCGCAGCCGCGCGAGGCGCGCTCGATGACATCACGGGGCGAAGCTCGATCGACTGCTCCCGCGAACAGATGGGGCAGTTCTGGACCAGTCGGTTGTGGCGGCAGAACGTCGGCACCAGGAGGCGAGGATAACGATGGCCCAGCTGGCCCGAGTGAGCGCCTCGTGTACGCGGCTCAGCTTTGCCGCACGCCGCCGGAGCGGCGCTCGCGGTAGGAGCGCGCCTTGGCTCGATTGCCGCACACGTCCATCGTGCACCAAGCCCCGGAGTGGTTCTTGGTGTGGTCGTAGAAAGCCCACTCGCAACCGTGCTCACGGCACGCCTTCAAGCGCGACCACGTCCCTTCGGCGATCGCACGCTGGATGATCGTCAGCAGACGACCGAGGCCGGCGTCCACTCCCGTCGCCTCGGGCTCGAGCTGCGCGCCACCGTGCTCGTCGAAGTGCAGCGCGAATCGCGCCCGCTGCGCGGCTGCATCGAGGATCGCCGTGGCCTCGCTCGGCGCCTGCTCTCCGCCGTTGTGGGCGAGCAGGACCGCGCGCAGGGCCTCGCGCAACTCGAGCGCGCGCGCCAGGTCGGCGGAGCCGGCCTTCAGCGGCGGCGCGGCCAGCCCACGCTCCGCGAGCCAACCGGCCAGGTCCGCCGGGCTGGCGATCTCCTCGGTCCCGGTCTCGATGTCGATCGTGTTGACGAAGGCACGGACGTACTCGAGCTCTCCCGGAGCCTGCTGCTGCTTGCTCATAACCAGCAATCATAGTTGAACGGTGACGTAACTGTCTATACTCCTTAGGTAGTTATCAACGCAAGGGATGGAGACGCTATGCACCCTGGTCAGCTCCTTTACCTCGCCGCCCGCGAGCACCGTCGGGATCTGCTACAAGCGGCCGGACAGCAGCGGCGGATGGATTCCAGACATACGCCGGTCACGCGCGTGACTCTCCGTTACGCGAGCTCGGCCGACGACGGCCCGCTGCGCGAACTCGCCGCGCTCGACTCGGCGCCGATACCCGAGCTGCCGGCCTTGGTGGCCGAGGTCGATGGACGGCTGCGCGCGGCGCTGCCGCTCGACGGCTCAGCCCCGGTGGCGGATCCGTTTCACAGTGGCGCCGAACTGATCCAACTGCTGCGCGTCCGCGCGACGCAGCTCGCAGCGGCCTAACGGCCGAGCCGCGCGATCCCGCCCAGGAACAGCTCAGTGGCGAAACGGGCCGCGCCGTCAACGTCAGCGGGCGTGCGCTCGGCCATACGGACCCCAAGCTCGAGCGCGACGCCGGCCATCGCGCCCGACATGTACTCGGCGTCGAGGGGGGGCACGTCGCCGCGATCGATCGCGGCGCGCAGGTCCTCGAGGAGCTCGTCGATGCCGGCGCCGAGAATCGGATCGCCGAACAGGGAGCGGATGGGCCCGGCGTTGCGCTGCATCAGCTCGAACATCAGCTGATCCTCGACCAGGAAGGCGAACCAAGCCCGGTAGGCGTCGCCGACGAACTCCTCGAGCGTGCTTGCGTGGGCGCGCACGATTCGCAGCCGCCGCCGGACCTCCTGGGCGCTCTCGTCGACCACGGCGCGGAACACCGCCTCCTTGTCGGGAAAGTAGTTGTAGAAGGTGCCCGAGGCGAGGTCAGTCCGGCGGATCACGTCACGGACGCCCGCGGCGTCGTAGCCGAGCTCGGCGAACACCCCGCGCGCCGCGTCGAGGATCGCCGCGCGGTTCTGTGCCTTCGTGCGCTCCCGCTTGCCGGTCAGCGCGGGGCCGGAGCTCATACGGCTGCGACCGGCTCCGGAGCGGCGGCGCGCGCCGGGACGGGCAGGCTGAAGCCGGCCGCGCGCGCCCTCACCGCGCCGGCCTTGAGCTCCTTGCGCAGGTTGTAGAGGTAGTTGTCGAAATCGACCTGCATCGTGTGGCGCTTGGAGGCGACGTAGCGCTTGAGCATCCTCTCGCGCTCCCGGTACATGTCGCGTTCCATGTCGCGCCGCGAGGGCAGGTGATACTCGCCGCGCAGGTAGGAGGCGATCCACCGCCCCTGGGCCTCGGCCAGTGGCATCGTCGCCCCGAGGGGCTGCAGGAGCGCAAGGAAGGCGAGATTGTCGATCCCCGGCTTGAACACCCGCCGGAACAGCGGGAGATCGTTGTCGGGAGCCGAGATGAAGTCCTCGTCGAAGAACGGGAAGGTGACCTTGTAACCCGTGCACCAGACGATGATGTCGATGGGCTCGACGCTGCCGTCCTCGAAGCGGACGCTGCCGCCCTGCAGCTCCGAGATGTTCGGCTTCCACGTCATCTCGCCGTGGGCGATCCGGTTGAGGAAGTCGGCCGAGATCGTCGGATGGGCCTCGCCGATCTTGTGATCGGGCTCGGGCAGTCCGTAATCCTGCACCTTGCCCACCCCGACCCGATACATCGACATCAGAATCGCCCGCCGGAATGAGAAGGGGAGGATCGGGGTCAGCAAGTTCACGCCGATCTGGTCAAGCGGGCGCCCGAACAGGTACTTGGGCAGGATGTAGGCCCCGCGGCGCGAGGAGATGAAGGTCCTGTTGGCCACGAAGCTCGACTCCACGGCGATGTCCATCGCGCTGTTGCCGATCCCCACCACGAGCACGTTCTTCCCGCGCATGGCGCTGTTCTCGATGTAGTGGTGCGAGTGCATCTGGGTGCCGTCGAAGTGGCCGGGAAAGGCGGGCTCGGGCCAGCGGGGATCCCAGTGGTGACCGTTGGCCACCAGCACCATGTCGTACGGCTTGGTGGCTCCGCTGTCGAGCGTGACCGACCACACGCCGTCGTCGCCGCGCTCGGCGTGCTCGACCCCGGTGTTGAACACGATCTTGTCCCGAAACCCGAAGTGATCGACGTAGCTGTCGAAATAGCGCGCTATCTCGGTGTGGTGCGGGAAGTCGGGGTAGTCGGCCGGCATCGGGTAATCCGAGTACTCCATCCGCTCGCGCGAGGTGTTGATGTGCAGCGACCGGTAGGCCGACGAGACGCCGTTCTTGTTGCCGAACACCCAGTTGCCGCCGACCCGATCGGACTTCTCGTAGCAGTGCAACGGCAGGCCGCGCTCGTGCAGGGCCTTGGCCGCTGCGATCCCCGAGGAGCCGGCGCCAATCACACAGGTCGAGGGAAGCTGGGTCATCGGTGGCGCTCCTGGAGGTGAGGTCTGAGAGTGATCGGGACCGACCGGTTGGATGCGCTGATCATCGGGATTCATCCGGCACGCGGGCCGCGGAACCATGGGGTCGGATCGCGGCAGACTAGTCAAAAATGACGGGGGCGTCAAGTTTGTGCTGCCCGCACCTCCGCCTCCTGGCGCCGATGCTCGCGACCGCGCTGGACCACCTCGCCGAAGCTCTTGAACCGGAAGATGAAGACGAGCGCTCCGAAGCCGAGCACCACGCCCAGAACGGCGGTGGCGATCTGCTGACCGACCGAGAAGGCAGCCACCTCGGTGCTGCCGGCGAAGATCGTCAGGAGCAGGGCCTGCTGCACCCCCAGACCTCCCGGCGTGAAGGGAAACACTGACGCGACGACCTGGACGCCGAGCACGAGGAGGGCGTTTCGCACCGATCCCCCGATGTGGAAGGCGTCGAGCATCGCCCAATAGGCACCGAACCGGAACACCCAACTCGCGAACTGCCAGCTCGCCATCTCGCGCCCGTAGCGCCGGCGATCGCGCAGGATCGTGAACCCCTGCCTCACGCGCTGCCAGAACGCACGCACGCGCGCCGACAGAAGCGCAAAGCCGACGAGGAAGGCGATGGCCAGAGCGGTCACAAAGAACAGCGTGAAGCGCATGTTGGCGGCAAAGAAGCTGACGTCAAAGGCGGGCAGCTTGGAGAAGTCGGGCGGCTTGGGGAACACGCCCTGGGTGAAGGCGAAGCACATCACCAGCAGCCCCATGAACCAGTCGAACGGCACGACGGTGAACATCGCCGCCGCAACCGTCGGGTAGCTGCTCGGCGGGATCGACAGCCGCGTCAGGAACAGCTGGGCGATATTGCCACCCCCGAGCGGGAACACGTTGTTGATGGCGTAGCCGACCATGTAGGCGCCCCACACATCGCGCCAGCGAATCGGATCGCCCGGATACGCGGCGCGGACCGAGTTGAACAGCGCCCGCGAGCGCAGCAGCAGGTAGATCGCGTACAGGGCGAGCGCGATCAGGAGCGAGCCCCAGCGGAGGCTGGCCAGCTGGGCGAAGAACTGCCCGGCCGACTCGAGCACGTGCGAGATCGTCGTCTGGATCGATGTGCCGTGATGCACCACTACCGCGTCGACCGTCATCAACAAACGGTGGCACATCGATGGGTCGGGCCGCGCCCGTGAGGCGACCCATAAATAGACCCGGGGGGCCCAGATCCATCTGGGCCCCCCGGAGAGTCAGGGAAGTGGGGGCGCAGTTCCCTGACCGACAGGGGCGAGTTTCCCCGTCCCAAGCCTTGAGTAAACCTAAATCCTCATCGACAGGTGCGTAATCAAACCGCCGACGCGCCCAAGCAGGATTTAAACGTAGCAGCCTCGTGAACTCGACTGCAAGCTCTTATGTCGCGCGGGAGTGAAAATTCCGCCGTGATGCTCCGTCATGGACGGTTTGCGGGGATTCTTCGCTCCAAATGCGGGTTCGGCGACGCCGGGCCGCGGATGCGTCAATAAGCACAGACACCCGACCGCAGGCGCCGCGGCTCAGACCGACCGAGTCCCCGGGCCGCTGAAGAACTCCTCGCCCGGACGGACGCTGCCGGCCGTCTCGGCCTCGTGGCGCAGGGTGCGGTCGGCCTCGCCGCTCCAGGCTCCGACGGCCAGCTTCTCGCGGTCCTCGTCCATCGGGGTCCCGCCCAGGTCCTTGTTGACGATCCGCGCGCACTTGCGGCCCTCGGCGATCGCCGTGACCACGAGCGACTGGCCGATCCGCGCGTCGCCACAGGCATACACCTGCTTGACGTTGGTGCGGTAGGTCTGGTTGGTGCGGACGTCGCCCCGGTGGTCGATGGCCAGCCCGAGATCATCGATCAGGCCCTCGTGCTCGGGATGCTCGAAGCCGATGGCAATCAGGGCCAGGTCGGCCTCGAGGACGAACTCGCTCCCGGGCACCGGCGTCAGGTCGCGCGAGGAGGTGCCCGTCACCTGCCGGGCGTAGACGTGACTCACGGCACCCTGGCTGCCCCCGAAGCCGGTCACCTCGGTGCCCCAGCGGCGCTTGCCGCCCTCCTCGAGCGCATAGGTCATCGGCGTTCGCTTGGGCGGCAGCGGCCACGGATGGCGAGGATCGTGGCCGCTCTGCGGCAGTGCGGCATAGACGTCGAGCATCACAACGCTGCGCGCGCCCTCACGATGGGAGTTCGAGATGCAGTCCATCCCGGTGTCTCCGCCCCCGATGACGATCACCTTCTTGTCTCTGGCGGTGATCTCGGTTCCGGGCTCAGGCGCGCGCGAGGGCCGGCCCTGCTCAGCAGCGACCCACCGGTTGCGCTGGTAGAGGTAGTCCATCGCGAAGTGGATCCCCCGCAGCTCGCGCCCGGGTGCGTCGAGGTCGCGGGAGACTCGCGAGCCAATCGTGACCACGATGGCGTCGAATCGTTCCTGGAGATCCCGGCCTGGGATGTCGCGGCCGACGTCGGTGTTGTAGACGAACTGGATCCCCTCCTTCTCGAGAAGGTCGACCCGGCGGTCGATGATCCGCTTCTCGAGCTTGGCGTCCGGCACGCCGAAACGCAGGAGCCCCCCGGGGCCCTCGTCGCGCTCATATACGGTCACCGTGTGGCCGCATTTGTTCAGCTCGGCGGCGGTGGCGAGGCCGGCCGGCCCGGAGCCCACCACGGCGACGGTCCGCCCCGTGCGCCGATCCGGCGCATCTGGCTCAACCCAACCCTCCACGAAGGCCCGCTCGACGATCGCCAGCTCGATCTGCTCGATCGTCACCGGATCGTCGTTGATCGCCAGCACGCACGCCGATTCGCACGGGGCCGGACAGATGAGGCCGGTGAACTCAGGGAAGTTGTTGGTCGCGTGGAGCTGATCGATGGCCTCGCGCCACTTGTCCCGGTAGACGAGGTCGTTCCAGTCGGGGATCAGGTTCCCGAGCGGACAGCCCTCGTGGCAGAACGGAACGCCGCAGTCCATGCAGCGGGCGCCCTGACGTTGAAGCTCGGCCGCGGGTTGCAGCGCGAAGTACTGGTGGTAGTCGTGGACACGCTGGCGGGGATCGCGCTTGTCGAAGCCGACCCGATGGATCTTCAGAAACGCGCCTAGCTCGCCCATGAGGGCTGGTCAGAGTAGCAGTGGATCGAAAAAAACCTTAGAGTTCGCTGCGTGCGTAGAAGGGTGCTGGCACTCGGGGCCGGAGCGCTGGCGGCCATCACATTGGCGACTCCCTCGTGGGCGGGTGCGGCCTCCAGGTCCGCGGCGCCTCCGCCGCCTCCGCCGGCGCCGTCGATCAGCCTCCACGCATCGAAGACGCGCCTTGCCCACGGCCAGAACGTCGTTCTCTCAGGACGGGCGGCAGGGGTGGCAACGGGCACCAAGGTGCACCTCTACAAGGCCCTCTATCCGTATCGGCATCGCACTCTGGTCAAAACCACGGCGACGAGCGCCAGCGGGACCTTCTCGTTCGTGGTCCACACCTCGGAGAACGCCAGCTACACGGTGACCCTGGCCGGCACGAAGGCCCATGCCCAGGTGCAGGTCGGGGTCCTCGGCAAGCTATTCATCAAGCTCAAGGCGCTGACCCTCGGCCGCGCCGGCGTCACGATCGTGTTGTTCCACCCCAAGGACATGAAGTGGGGACGCTTCCGCGTGCACTGGTGGTTCGGGCACGGCCGCAAGGGCCGCTTCACCAGCCACCAGACCAATCGGGCACACCGCCTCAGCCCATACGTCACCGTTCTCTCCACGAGGATCGCGCTGCCGGCCGGCCACTACCACTGGCGAGTCTGCTTCCAGGCCCCCCGCGATCAGGCCCTGCTCAACCCCCAGCGCCCGATCGGCTGCAAGGGGCGCGGCTACTGGGGCCGTGGCTCGCTGCCGGTCGGCTTCCCCGACCCGGCGGCGATCCAGCGCGCCGAACGCGAACTGGCCCGGCGCGCGGGCCGTACCGGATTCGCGGTGGTCGACACCGAGGGCCGCCTGTCGGGCGTGAACTTGCACCGGACGTTCATCACCGGCAGCGTGGTCAAGGCGATGCTCCTGGTGGCCTACCTGCGCAGGCTCGACGCCCGCGGCCAGCACTACGTGGACTCGTACAGCAACTCGTTCCTGTACCCGATGATCCATGTATCGGACAACAACGCGGCGACCCAGACGTGGTCGATCGTGGGTGATTCGGGGCTGTACGCCGTGGCCAAGGCCGCCGGCATGACCGAGTTCTCGATCTCCGGGATCTGGGCCAACGCGATGATCAGCGCCGCCGACCAGGCCAAGTTCTTCTTCGAGATGGACAAGCTGATCCCCAAGGAGTTCGTCGGCTACGCGAACAACCTCCTCTCGCACATCGCCGGCTATGAGAGCTGGGGGATTCCCGCCGTTGCGCGCCCCAAGGGCTACACAGTGTTCTTCAAGGCCGGCTGGCGGCCGACCAACCTCGGCTACCTCGTCCATCAGATCGCGCGGCTCGAGGGTCACCATCACACGTTTTCGATGGCCGTGATGACCGACGGCGATCCCGACATGGGTTACGGGATCGACACGATTCAGGACGTCACGGCGGCGTTGCTGTAGCTCCGCCGCTCCGTCAGGCTGGCGCCGCCTCGGCCTCGGTCAGCTCGGCCATCACGCGCTTGTAGTCGCGAGGCATCACCTTGACGAACCGCTCGCCCTGCCCCCGGCCCCACGCGGCCAGGATGTTGCGACCGACGAGCGACCCGGTGCGGGCGACGTGCTCCTTGATCAGCTCCTGGACCTCCTGCACATCCTCGGGCCCGAGCGGCTCGAGCTCGACCAACTCGAGGTTGCAACGGCCCTCGAAACGCCGATCGCGGTCATAGACGTAGGCAATCCCGCCGCTCATTCCGGCGGCGAAGTTGCGGCCCGTGGGACCGAGCACGACGACGCGACCGCCGGTCATGTACTCGCAACCGTGATCCCCCACGCCCTCGACCACGGCGTGGGCGCCCGAGTTGCGCACAGCAAAGCGCTCACCGGCCAGTCCGCGGAAGAATGCTCGCCCTCCGATGGCGCCGTACAGAACGGTGTTGCCGACGATCATGTTCTCTTCGGCGCGGAACCGCGCACGCTCGGGCGGTCGCACGACCACCATGCCACCCGACAGGCCCTTGCCGGTGTAGTCGTTGGTCTCGCCGCGCAGCGTGAAGGACACGCCCTTGGCCAGCCAGGCGGCAAAGCTCTGCCCCGCGCTGCCCGAGAAGGAGATCTCGATCGTCTCGTCGGGCAGCGAGTCGGCGCTGCGGCGGCGGGCGATCTCGCCCGACAGGATGCCGCCGACCGTACGGTTGACGTTGCGAACGGGGAGTGGCCCAAGCCGGACGTGGTCGCCGCGCTCGAGCGCGGGGGCACAGGCGCGCACCAGCTCCCAGTCGAGCGCGTCGTCGAGCACCGGCACCTGCTGGCGGGTGTGGCGCCGGGGCGAGTCGGGCGGGAGGTCGGGTGAGGCCAACACCATCGAGAGGTCGACGCCGCGGGCCTTCCAGTGCTCGATCGCCTCGTCAACGTCGAGCAGCTCCGTGCGCCCGATCAGGTCCTTCATGCTCCGGATCCCCAGCGAAGCCAGGAGCTGACGGACCTCCTCGGCCACCATCAGCAGATAATTCACGACGTGCTCGGGGGTGCCTCGGAAGCGCCTGCGCAGCTCGGGATCCTGAGTGGCGATCCCCACCGGGCAGGTGTTCAGGTGGCAGACGCGCATCATGATGCAGCCCATCGCGATCAGCGGCGCGGTCGAGAAGCCGAACTCGTCCGCCCCGAGCAGCGCGGCGACCACCACGTCACGCCCTGTACGCATCCCGCCGTCGACCTCGACAGCGATTCGCGAGCGCAGATCGTTGAGGAGCAGCGTCTGCTGAGTCTCGGCCAGACCGATCTCCCACGGCACCCCGGCGCCCTGGACCGAGGACTGCGGCGACGCCCCGGTACCGCCATCGTGGCCGGAGATCGTCACGTGGTCGGCGTTGGCCTTGGCCACGCCGGCGGCGACGGTGCCCACCCCGACCTCGGAGACGAGTTTCACCGACACCGACGCCGACGGGTTGGCGCAGCGCAGGTCGTAGATCAGTTGCTTGAGATCCTCGATCGAATAGATGTCATGGTGCGGGGGCGGGGAGATCAGGCCCACGCCGGGAGTCGAGTGACGGATCGAGGCGATGTAGTTGTCGACCTTGTGCCCGGGCAACTGCCCGCCCTCGCCCGGCTTGGCCCCCTGGGCCATCTTGATCTGAAGCTGATCGGCGTTGACCAGGTACTCGATCGTCACGCCAAAGCGCCCCGAGGCGACCTGCTTGATCGCCGAGCGGCGCAGATCGCCGTTGGCGTCGGGCAGGTAACGCGAAGCGTCCTCCCCGCCCTCACCCGTGTTCGACCTGGCCCCCAGCCGGTTCATGGCGATGGCCAGCGTCTCGTGGGCCTCTCGGCTGAGGGCGCCGAGGCTCATCGCACCCGTAGTGAACCGCTTGACGATCTCGGCCGCCGGCTGGACCTCCTCCAGCGGCAGCGCTGGGCCGGCGGGGCGAATTCTCATCAGCCCGCGGAGCAGGCCGCGACGGGCGGTGTCCTCGTTGACCAGGCGCGCGAACTCCTCGTAGGTCTCGGCGGAATCGCCGTTCTCGCTGCGAACCGAGTGCTGGAGCTTGGCAATCGTGTCCGGGTTCCACGCGTGGCGCTCGCCGCCACGGCGCCACTGCAAGACGCCACCGACCGGCAGCAGGTCACGGCCTGTGCGCGGATAGGCGCGGAAGTGGCGCTCCATGGCCTCGGTCGAGAGGACATCGAGGCCAACGCCGCCGATGCGCGACGCGGTGCCGGTGAAGTGCCGATCGATGAGTTCCTGCTCGAGTCCGACCGCCTCGAAGATCTGAGCCCCGCAGTAGGACTTGATCGTCGAGATGCCCATCTTCGAGATCGTCTTCAGAAGACCCTTGCCGATCGCCTTGACGATCCGCTTCTCGGCCTCCTCGCGATCGAGTTCGGTCGGGAGCAGCGAGCGGTCGGCCAGCTCGTCGAGGGACTCGAACATCAGGTAGGGGTTGATGGCGGCGGCGCCGTAGCCGATCAGCGTGGCCATGTGATGGATGTCCCGAGGCTCGCCGGACTCGATGACCAGGCCCGTCCGCAGCCGCGTGCCGCGGCGCACGAGGTGGTGGTGAACCGCCGCTACGGCGAGCAGCGAGGGCATGGCAACGCGCTCGGGGCCCAGGTTGCGGTCGGACAGGATCAGGATGTTGGCGCCGGCGTCGACGTAGCGCGCCGCCTCCTCGCAGAGGTCGTGAAGGCGCATCTCCAGGCCGTCCGGACCGGCCTCGATCGGCCACGTGATGTCGATGGTGGCGGCATCGAACACCTCGTGGGAGACCTGGCGTAGCTTCTCGAGCTCATGGTTGCGGAGGATCGGCTGGTCCATGACCAACACGTGGGCCTGTTCCGGGACCTCGCTGAGAAGGTTCACCTCGGCTCCGACACCGGCCTGCAGACTCATTACGACGTTCTCGCGGATCGGGTCAATGGGCGGATTGGTGACCTGCGCGAACAGCTGCTTGAAGTACGAGAACAGCGGCGGCTGGCGATCTGACAACACGGCCAGCGCGGCGTCGTTGCCCATGCTGGCCACCGGCTCCTCGCCATTGGCGGCCATCGGCGCGATGACCATCCGCAGGTCCTCCTGCGAATAACCGAAGGCCAGCTGCTTTGAGCGCAAGGGCTCGATCCTCGGCGCGCGCGGCTCGCGCTCGGGCAAGTCGTCGATATGGACCACCGAGCGCTCGAACCACTCGCCGTAGGGCTTGCGGCAGGCGGCCCGTCGTTTGACCTCCTCGTCGCCGACGATCCTTCCCTCCTCCAGGTCGACCAGGAACAGCTTGCCGGGGGCCAGCCGCCCCTTGCGCTGCACGTGCTCGGGGGCGACGGTCACGACTCCGGTCTCGGAGGCGAGGACGACATAACCCTCGGTGTCCTGGACCCAGCGGCCGGGACGCAAGCCATTGCGGTCGAGTACCGCGCCGGCCATCCGCCCGTCGGTGAACACCACCGCCGCGGGCCCGTCCCACGGCTCCATGACACAGGAGTGAAAGTCATAGAAGCCCTTGACGTCCGGGTCGAGGTCCTTGCGCGTGCGGTAGGCCTCGGGGACCATCATCATCACCGCCTGCGGGATGTGGCGACCGCTGAGCACGAGCAGCTCGAGCACGTTGTCGAAGATCGCTGAGTCCGACCCTCCCTCGCGGACCACCGGAATCACCTTCTCCAGGTCGTCGCCGAACAGGTCCGAGGCGAGCTGCGACTCTCGCGCGCGCATCCAGTTGATGTTGCCGCGCAGCGTGTTGACCTCGCCGTTGTGGGCGATCATGCGGTACGGGTGGGCCAGCTCCCAGCTGGGGAACGTGTTGGTGGAGAACCTCGAGTGGACTAGCGCCAGCCTCGAGGCCAGACGCGGGTCGCGCAGATCGGTGAAGTAGCGAGGCAGCTGAGGCGCGGTCAGCATCCCCTTGTAGACCAGCGTGCGCGAGGAGAAGCTGGGGATGGCCAGGCCGCTACCGGCCTCGCGCTCAATCACCCGGCGGATTACGTACAGCTTGCGCTCGAAGGCGTCCTGATCGGGGAGGTCCGCCGACGCCTCGATCAGGACCTGCCGGATGACCGGGGCCGACAGCCGCGCGGTCTCGCCCACGTGCCGCTCGTCCACGGGCACGTCGCGCCACCAGATCGCTCGCTGCCCCTCGGCGGCGATCGTGTCCTCGATCACCTGTTCGATCAGCAGCCGGCGCTCGGCGTCGGTCGGCAGGTAGCACACGCCCACGCCGTAGCGGCCGGGAGGCGGGAGCTCGACGCCCGCCGCCGCGCCGCGCAGGAAGGCGTCCGGGATCTGCAGCAGGATGCCGGCGCCGTCACCGGTATTGGGATCGGCGCCCTCGGCGCCGCGGTGCTCGAGGTTCTCCAGCGCGTCGAGAGCCTTCTCGACCACGGCATGACTTGCCTCTCCCCACAGCTTCGCCACCAGGGCGATGCCGCACGCGTCGTGCTCGTTGGCGGGATCGTAGAGGCCCGTGGCCTCTGGGGAGACGAAGCGATCTTGCATATATATATATACGAATCCCCGGCCCGGGGGTCAGGAGGAGGGCCGTCCAGCGCGGCTGCACCGTTAAGGCTACCAGCGGCTGTTGGCGATGCGTTGGTCGCTCGTGACTCGCGAAACTAGCTCTTGGCCTTGGCCGGCTTTTTCGAGGCCTTGCCATTGCCGCTCTCGGAGGCGGCCCGCTTGCCGGACTTGGCTGGCTTCGCGGAGGTCTCGTCGTCGCTGTCGTCGCCGTCAGACTTGACGGCGGCCAGGCTGGCCTCGAGGGCGGCCATCAGGTCGGGAACCGGCGCGGACTCCTCGGCCTCGGGCTGCACCGTGATCTCCTCGCCCGACGCCTTGCGCTCGATCATCTCGAGCACCCGGTCGCGGTACTCGTCGCGGTACTTCTCGGGATCGAACTCGCCCGATAGCGTGTCGATCAGCTGCTCGGCCATCTTCAGCTCGCGGTCGCTGGCCTCGGCCTCGCCGATCGAATCGAGCTCGTCGAGGCGGTCGGGGGCCAGCACCTCGTCGCCGAACAGCATCGTGCTCAGCGTCAGCACCCCCTCGGTGGGGCGCAGCGCACACAGCTGCTGCTTGGAGCGCAGGACCACCTTGCCGATGCCGACCTTGCCCGACTCGCTCATCGCATCGAGCAGCAGCCGGTAGGGCTTCGCGCCACCCGCGGTCGGGGCCAGGTAGTAGGAGTGGTCGTAATAGATCGGGTCGATCTCGGCCAGGTCGACGAATTCCTCGATGTCGATCGTCTTCGTCGCCTTCGGGTCCAGCGCCTCGAGCTCCTCGTTGCTGATCGTCACGTAGCGATCGGGCGTGAGCTCGTAGCCCTTGACGATCTCCTCGTAGGGGACTTCCTCGCCCGTCGAGGGATCGACCCGCTTCTGGCGGATGCGAGCCCCGGTCTTGCTCGACAGCTGGTGGAAGCGGACCGTCTTGGGCGATGTCGCGCTGTACAGCTTCACGGGCACGTTGACCAGTCCGAAGCTGATCGCGCCTGTCCAGATTGCGCGGGCCATATCAGGTTTGTATACCGAACATCTGCTCTCAGCAACCTTTGACCGGGGTCTTGCCCGGAACTCATCGCTTGCCAAACCAAAATCTCACGTGATGCCCCATCGACGCGTTTCATCCTCAGTGGAGCTTCCACCGTTCCAGCAATTGCTCGATGCCCATGCCCGTGACGTTCACCGATTCCTCGTGGCTTCCGTCGGCCGTCACGATGCCGACGATTGCTTTCAGGAGACGTGGCTGTCGGCGCTGCGCGCCTACCCACGGCTTCGCGATGCCTCCAACCTCCGTGGCTGGATCCTCACCGTTGCCCATCGCAAGGCGATCGATCACGTCCGTAGCCGTGGCCGCCAGCCCGTCCCGGTTGCCGCCGTCCCGGATCGCGCCGGGTCAGATGGGGCCCTCCCTGGTCTGGCCGGTCGCGACGATGAGCTGTGGGACCGGGTCCGCGAGCTCCCGCCCAAACAGCGGACGGCGGTGGCGCTGCGATTCGTCGTCGACGCCGACTACGCCGAGATGTCCGCGGTGATGGGCACATCCGAGGAAGCGGCCCGGCGCAACGTCCACGAGGGGCTAAAGCGACTGCGACAGGAGTACGGCGATGAATGACCCCTGGGAGACCGCTCTCATCGAGGCAGCACCTGACCTTCCCCTCCCCGATCTCAGTATCGCCGCCGCTGCGGCCGGATTGCTCGACGTGGCCTACGCCACCGCCGACTCACCGGTGGGCAGGCTGCTCGTGGCCCAGACGCCGCGCGGCCTGGTGCGGATCGCCTACCTCGACGGCGGCGAGGAGGAGGACGAGGTGCTCGAGCAGCTCGCGGCCCAGATCTCGCCACGCGTGCTGCGAGCCACGGCCAAGCTCGACGAGCCGCGGCGCGAGCTCGACGAGTATTTCGTCGGCACACGGAGCGAGTTCGAGGTCCCCCTCGATTGGCGGCTCACGCAGGGGTTCTCGCGTCGGGTGCTCCAGGCCACCGCGCGCATCCCGTTCGGAAGGGTGTCGAGCTACAAGGAGGTGGCCGGCGCGGCCGGGAGCCCGCGAGGTCAGCGCGCCGCCGGCAATGCCCTCGGCCACAACCCAATGCCGATCATCGTCCCCTGCCACCGGGTGCTCCACTCGGGCGGCGGCCTCGGCGGCTACACGGGCGGGCTCGATCGCAAGCGGGTGCTGCTGGGGATCGAGGGCATCAGCCCGCGATCGTGAACTTCACCGACACGGGCCGTCCGATCCCGGCGGCGTTGCGTGGGACGGCCACGAGGCGGTAGCGACCGGACTTGAGCGCATGTCCCTTGAGCCTGGCCGCGAAGTGGAAGTGGTTCTTGCCGGCGTGGCTCTTGTGGGTGAGCTTGCCCACCAGCTTGCCGGTCTTGGCGCGCAGGACCCTGAAGGTCGTGGCGGCCCTTTGCGACGCCATGTAGGTGATCCTGGCGCCGTGGCTTGACCGGAAGCGGCTGGGCTTGATCGACAGCTCGGTGACGGCCGGGCCCGGGACCGTGATCGTCAGCGAGGCGCCGGCCGTGAAGCCGTCGAGGTCGGTGGCGGTCACCGTCACGTGGTAGCGGCCCGCCTTGGCGAAGGCGTGGTTGACGACCGCTCCGGCGGCCGATGACCCATTGCCGAAGTTCCAGCGGAACGCGACGGCATCGCCGGGAGATGCATCGGCGCCGGTGGCGTGGAAGGTGTCCTTCTTGCCCGGAGCGACCTTGGAGACCGACGCGTTGGCGTTTACGGTCGGCAAATGGGGCCGGAACTCGTAGGCCCCGATATCGCTGACCGGCGCATCGCCCTTGCGCCCGGCTATCCGGCGCGGGTTGCCGTCGAGATCGGTGGTCGACTCGCCGGCGCCCAGGGTGGCCTCGCCGGCGTCGATGGCCGGTGATCCCGCCTGGAGGCGGAAGTCGCCGGCGGCCGCGTTGACGAACAGCGGGTTGAGGTTGCCCGAGTGGGTGTCGGCCACGATCGAGGCGGTGGCCGAGGGCGGGCCGGTGACGGGTGAGGACGTCGTGTCGGTGGCTGGGGCGTAGAAGCTGTGACGCACGTTGACGATCGTGGTCTCGTCCCCGTTGGGGCCGATTCCGGCTACCGCGCTCGCCGAAATCGAGTGGGTGTACCCACGAACAATTGAGCTTTCCAAGGTCACGCTGACGGTCGCCGGCAAGAAGAGGGCGCCGTTATTCCCGTCGGCGCCAACACTGTGGATCCACTGCCGCCGCTTCCGATTGCCGTCAGATGACGTGCGGTCAGCGAGCCGCTCGCACCGTTGACGACGATCCCGGTTTCTGGGGCCGAGCCGGCGGTTGTCCGGATCAGCGCATCGTCGAGCGCGACCGGCGAGAAGCTCGTATCGACGACGCCCTGGTTGGCGCGCACCCGCACCCGATGCGTCACCGGGAAGTTGCCGAGTCCATCGGCTGTGATCCCCACCGCGGCCGTGATATTCGAGTCGGTCAGGCTACCGCTGCCGACCACGCCGCCGTAGCCGAAGACATCTCCGCCGGTCAGCGGCAGCGTGACGGTGCCGTGGCTGAAAGTGCCGCCGTTGAGGTCAACCCCGATGTTGTTCATCGTGCTGGCCGGCTGGGTGGCGGTGATCGTGATGTTGCTCGCGTGCCCAGCCAGTTCGAGGCCTGTATTGCCAGGACCGTTGCCGAGATCGATGGCCAGGTTCTGAACGCTCGATCCGGACGAAATGCTCATCGCCGTCACTCCCTGTCCTTGGATCAACGTCTTCGTCGGACCGGCGCCAATAAACGTGAGTGATTTGCCCATGTCGTCGACGCTCTCGTTGTACGCGTGGCCGTTGAAGGAGTCAGCGGCGATCGGGATGGTGTCGCCGGAGTTTCCATGGGTCACCGCGTCCGAGATGGTCGGCTCGTTGGATGCGCTGGCGGGGCACCCGGGAATGCTGATGCTGGGCACGCACAGGAATTCGGCCGACGCACCCGCCGCCTGTGCACAGAACACTGCCGCAACCGCTGCGGCACGTGCGATCCCCCGGCGCATCTTGCAAAATGTTGACAGCTTTGGCGGATCAGTAGAGGACTTTCTCCGACCAGGTGGTCAACGGCCACCGCCTGAGCATCAAACCTGGTGGCCAAATGGCACCAGCACCCGGTCACTCCACCTGAAGCGCAGCCTCCCCCGCGGGACGTGGCTCGTCGTCTCCCGCGGCTTCGCCACCACCGGACTCTCCGAAACCAGCTTCAGCACCCGCGACCACAACCGGGCCGTAGTTCACGGTCAGATGACCGCCGCTCAACGTGACAATGGCCGCGTGTCGAGACGCCACTGCCACCTTGACTCTGGCTCTCACAGTCAACGTGGCACTCGCCGCGCTGGCAACGTCGACTGTCACGCAAAGCATGCGCCTCGCCTCATCCCCCGGACATCACACCTGGCCAGCGTGAGCCATCTCACACAACCGCCGGCGTACTTCCGTGCGACGATCCGCGAATGGCGGGCCTCAGAATGGCGACCATGAGCCGGCGAGATCGCAGGGCGCTTCTACCGCCCGGTCCGCGGGTGCCCGGGCCGGTCCAGATGGCTGCCACCTGGAAGCGCCCGGCTGCCTCACTCGACCGGCTGCGCCAGCGCTATGGCAAGCGCATCACCGTTCAGCTGCCGTTCCAGCCACCGTTCGTGATCCTGTCCGATCCCGACGAGATCAAGGAGCTGTTCACCGCCCCGCCCGACGCGATCCACCCCGGCGAGGGCGCGCGGATCCTCGGCCAGATCGTCGGCTCCAAATCGGTGATCCTGCTCGACGAGGCACCGCACCTCGAACAGCGCAAGCTCCTGCTCCCGGCCTTCCACGGCGAGAAGATGAAGCGGCTGACCGGCCTGATGACCGAGCTGGCGCAACGCGAGGTGCAGTCGTGGCCCACGGGGCAGTCAGTCGCGCTTCACCCCAAGCTGCAACGCGTCACGCTCGAGATCATCCTCCGTGCTGTCTTCGGTCTCGAGCAGGGGCAGCGCCTCGACGACCTTCGCGAGAGCGTCACCGAGGTGCTCTCCTTCAGCGAGAGCCCACTATCGGTGCTGCCGGCGGCCGAACGCTGGGCCCGACTGTCGGGCACCTTCCGCCGCTTCCGCGATGCGAGAGAGCGCGCCGACGGTTTGATCTTCGCCGAGATCGAGGAACGCCGGGCGGCCAGCGACGACGACGGCAACGACGTGCTGGCGATGCTGCTGGCAGCCCGCCACGAGGACGGAAGCCCCATGTCTCCCCGGGAGCTGCGGGACGAGCTGATGACCGCCCTGGTCGCGGGTCACGAGACAACCGCGTCCCAGCTCGCCTGGGGGTTCGAGCGCCTGTCCCGCGAGCCCCAGGTCGTCGCCCGCCTGACCGAGGAGCTCGAAGCGGGCGAGCAGGACGACTACCTCACCGCCACCGTCTACGAGATCCTCCGCCTGCGTCCGGTGCTGCCCAACGCCGAACCGCGGCTGACCAAAAAGGCCGTCACGATCGGCGGCTTTGAATACCCGGCCGGCGTGGCACTGCTGGCCAGCGCATGGCTTGTTCACCACGATCCCGACATCTATTCCGAGCCCTACGAGATGCGGCCCGAGCGCTTCCTCGACAAGACGCCAGGCACCTATACGTGGATCCCGTTCGGAGGCGGTCGCCGGCGCTGCCTCGGGGCAAGCTTCGCGCTCCAGGAGATGAAGATCGTGATGCGCGCCGTGCTGAGCCGCTACGAGCTCGTGGCGGCCAGCCCGCGGCCCGAGCAGACCGCGCGCCGGAGCATCACGTTCAGCCCCACAGGCGGCGCCACCGTCATCCTCGGCGAGCGAACGCGCGCGCCAAGCGGGGCCGAGCGAGACGCGCTGCTGGCCGGCGCCTGAACCTCGCTCGTTCGGGTAGCTAGAAGATGTGGATGTACTCCGTCCCATCCGGGCCTTTGACCGTCGCCAGCAGCGGAGTCGCTGGCTGGCCATCCCCGTCGCGGTGCTCAAGAAGTTCTCCGACGACGGCGCCGGCGGCCTCGCGGCACTGATCGCGCACTACGCCTTCTTCTCGCTGTTTCCGCTCCTGTTGGTGTTCGTGACCATCCTCGGCTTCGTGCTCCACGGCGACGCCAGCGCCCAGCGCACGATTTCCGACTCGGTGCTGGCCAAGTTCCCGATCATCGGTCAGCAGCTTCAGCACCACCAGCTGCACGGCCGCACGGTGGCGCTGGTGATCGGAATCCTGGCGGCATTGTGGGCGGGCCTGGGCGTGACCCAAGCGGCCCAGAACGCGTTCGACGCCGTGTGGGCGGTGCCACACAAGGACCGCGGCGACTTTCTCCGCAAGCGTCTGCGCGGCTTTGCCCTGGTCCTCGTGCTGGCGACCCTGTTCCTGATCTCCTCGCTGGCCTCCGGCTTGGTCACCGGCGGGCTCGGCGGCGCGGCGGTCAAGGTGGTCGGGATCGCGCTCTCGCTGGTGCTCAACTTCGCGCTGTTCGCGGCCGCTTTCCGGCTCCTCACGGCCGCCAGCGTGCCCACGCGCTGCCTGTGGATCGGCGTGGTCGTCGGCAGTGTGGTGTGGGAGATCCTCCAGATCATCGGCGGTTACTACATCGGACACGTGGTCCGCCACGCCAGCAGCACCTACGGCCTATTCGCCCTGGTCATCGGGCTGCTCGCGTGGCTCCACCTTGGCGCACAGGCGACGCTGTACGCGGCCGAGATCAATGTCGTGGTCGTGCGCCGGCTGTGGCCGCGCAGCCTCCTCGACCCTCCGGTCGCCGGCGACGAGAAGACGCTCGAGGCGCTGGCCAAGAGGGAGCAGCGACACGACCGCGAGAGGATCGACGTCACCTTCAAGCCCTCGGCGCGCCGAGTCGATTGATCTACCCGCCCGCCTTCACCGCGGCCGACTCGGCCAGCCTGTGGCCGGCGGAATCGAGCGCTTGCACGGCGAAATACCTCGCCTCGGAGTGCACCTTGATCACGCTCTCGAAACCTCGCCGCGGACCAGCCCCCACCGGATGCAGCCGGCCGGCCGCCGAACCGGCCAGCACCCGCCAGGAGGCGACGTCGGTGGCGCCGTTCCAGCTCGCATACACGATCCTGACGCCGCGCCCCCGCTGCTGCACGGCCAGCGCCGGTTGCGTGAGAGGCTGGCCGTCCCAGGAGAACTCGTAGGCGCGATAGCTGGAGTTGGCGCTGCGCAGCCGGCCGTCGAAGATCTGACGGCCGTGGCGGTTGTATTCGGTGAAGTAAGGGGCGTCGCCCCAACCGACGAACGTGCGACCGTCCGGACGTTCCTCCACCGAGCCCTCGACGTTCGCCCGCAGGGCGGGTATGTGGTCATCCGCCCGCAGGAGCGTCGCGGTCATCGTGCGCGTGTTGAGACGCTCGAATACCGCGCGGGACTGCGGGTGCACCGGCGGGCCGCCCCCGTCGTCGAAGATCGACATAACGTTCCCGGCGTGCAGGATGGCGTCGTGCTGGTAGGCGGTCCGGGTGCCCGGTCCCATCTTGAAGCTCGAGTGCTTGCCGCCCAACGTCCACATCACCGACCCGGTGCTGGCGTTGATCTTGTACACGGTCCAGGTATCGCGGGCCGAGATGATCAGGTTGCCGTCGCTGTCCTGCTGGATCGAGTTGACGTGGAAATAGTCGTAGGGCACGCCTGGATTGGTGGCCGGCACCAGATAGGAATCTCGCAGGCCGATGTGGTCGAGGCTGTCCCACTGGAAGAGCACGTTGCCGGTGCGGATGTCGACCTCCTGCACCGTGCAGTCCACGACGTCCATGTCCTTGCCCCGCCCGACCCCGGTCCCGTCCCAGTGGACGAGGCTGTATGCCGTGATCAGCGCGGTGTTCCGAGCCGTGATCGTGAACTCATGGAGGTCGGCCATCAACCCGTTGCCGGCGCGCACGGTGGCGATCTGCTGGTAGTGGCGGTTGAAGATCACGTCGACTCCCTGGCCCGACTCGACGTTCACGTAGCCCTCCCAGAAGGTCAGCACGGGCTGACCTAGGTAGCGCTGTGTCCGCAGGTTGGAGGCCACCGTGTAGGGACCTGGCATCGGGTCAAACCAGATCAGCGAGCCTCGAGGCCCGATGATCATCGGCCCCCACTGGGTCGGACCGTGCATCGGCGTGAGAAAAACGTCGCCGGCCCCGGAGTACCGCTGGTCGACGTCGATCGACACTGGGCTGAGGTCGGGGCGCGAATGGAAGCTCTGGGTGTCCCCGCGCTGGCGCGGCGCCACCGCACGCTGGACCGGTGGGGGGATGGCTCCCCACGATCGCTCGATCGTGAACCGGAACGTCCCGCCGGTTCCGCGGACGATGTTCCGCCCGGTCCGGACGGTCACCACTTCGCCGGCCGTGAACGGTCGGTTGGGATAGAAGCTCGCTCCGCGCCCGTCCGAGTCGGCGACCAGGCGGCCGTAGTGAGGGCCGCTGATCGAGCCGGTGACACTGATCTGCCCAATCGCCGATGGCGCCATGCCGCGGAATGAGATCTGGGTCTGAGGGGTGGCCAGCCGGCTCCCGGCGATGGGGAACACGCTGACCGGCGATGGGGCCGGCGAGGCGGTTCCGGCCAGCATCAACGGCACGGTTGATAGCGCCAGCATGAGCCAGACGGCTCGCGTGCGATACAGCGGGGTCGCACTCCCCCTCGTCAAGCGCGCCACCCAGGGAAGTATGACGGCCGGCAGCGCGAGGTAATCTGAAGGCGTGCCCAAGGGGCCCGCCCCTGCGGGGCCGGCCCTATTTGACGGCGCCGGCGCCACCCGCGGTCGGCCAGCGGGACACGTGCATCGCGCGCCAGCAACTGGTGCCGTCGTGGCAGTCCTCGATCGCCGCCAGCTGCGAGTGAAGCTGCGCGAGTTGATCAACGCTCAGCCGATAGGCCAAACTGTGCAGCTCGAACGGGTCGTGCCTGAGGTCGTAGAACTCGCGCTCTCCGTCGTTGTATTCGACGTACAGAAAGCGCCGCGTGCGCATCGCCTCATAGGTTCGAGGAGCCCCGGCGGCTGAGTTCTGGTAATCGGGGTCGCGACCGCTCATGTCGGGACCGTGATGCTCGACGAGAATCGCGTTGCGCCACCCGCGCGGATCGTCGCCATGCAGGAGCCCGACCAGGCTGTGGCCGTCGCCGGACAGCTGCGCGCCGCCGAGGCCGGCGAATGTCTTGGCCAGATCGACGTTTTCGGTCATGGCATCGGTGCTCGCGCCGGCCGGCACGCCCGGGCCAACAACCACGAGTGGAACGTGGATATCGGTGTCGAACGCGGTCAGCTTGCCCGGCATCAGCCGATACTCGCCGGTGTGCAGGCCGTTGTCCGAGCTGAACACGAGGTAGGTGTTTGCGGTCACCCCGTCACGCCGAAGGGCCCGCTCGATGCGCGCGATCATGCGGTCGATCGACCGGACCGCCTCGGCCCGGCGCCGGTACACCCAGTCGATCACCTGGATCTGCCTCCGGGTCAGCGGCCCGCGGGAGCCGAGCCACAGCGGCGGGTGGGTGGGAAGACGGTCGAAGTTCGGCGTCCGGGGCGCCTGCAGACCCGGATAATCGCCGACGTCGCGAGGGGCCGGCACGTATGGCGCATGCGGCGAGAACGTGGCCAGCTCGAGGAAGAACGGTCGGCCCTGCCTCACCGAGTGGTCGATGAAGTGCACGCCGTTCCGAGCCAGCACGGTGGTCAGGTAGTCCGAGTCGCGCCGGCCGTAGTACCTCAGCTCACCGTTCTGGTTCATCGTGTAGTTGAACTCTCCGTAACCCAGACCGGTAACGTCCCAATCCGACCAACCGGGCGGCACGTAGGTGGACGGAACCGACCGGGTCTGCATGTAGCGGTTGAGGTACTTCCCCATCAATGCGGTTCGGTAGCCGGCCTCGTGCAACGCCACCGCAAACGTCCGGTGCTCCTCACCGCGTTTGTGGAAGACGTTGAAGCCGCCCTGGCGGCCGACGTTTGTGAACACATTCGTGTCATGGGGGAAGTTGCCGGTGAAGATCGACGCACGCGAGGGACAGCAGAGTGAATCCGACACGAAGTAATTGGTGAAGGTCAGACCCGATCGTTCCATCGCCTGCACGTGTGGCATGTACGGCAGGAGGTTCATCGAGAGATCGTCGGTGAGGACGAAGACGATGTTGGGACGTTGTCCCGCGAGTTTGGGCGCACCGCGCCCGGCCCGCGCCGGCGACCCCGAGGAGGTCGCGACGACGGCGACGACGACCGCCAGGGCCACGGGCAAGAGCAGTAAGCCGCGTTTTCTCAGCAGGCTGAGCAACGATCGGCTCACGTCGAGCCGTTGAGGGTCAGCGTCCGCGACTGAGCCAGGACCCGTCCCGAGGAATCGAGTGCCTGCACGGCCACGTAGCGCCGCTGGCCGTCAACCTCGATCGCAGTCTCAAAGCCGTCGTGGGACGCCGTGGCCACGCGGGTGAGTTGCTGGACGCTCTTGCCTGCCAGCACCCGCCAGGAGGCGACGGCGGTGGCCCCGTTCCAGCTCGCCCATACCGTGGTGGTGTCTTTGCCGTGCCGGCGTGCCGCGATGTTCGGCAGCGTGGTCGGCTCCCCGGACCAGGAGAACTCGTAGGCCCGGTAGCTGGCGTTGCCGCTGACCAGACGCCCGTCGAAGATCTGCCTGCCGCGCCGGTCGAACTCGGTGAAGTACGGCTGCATGCCCCAGCCGACGAACGTGTGCCGGTTGGCGAGCCGTTGCACCGAGCCCTCCACCCCGGCCAGGAGCTTGGGCGCGTGATCGAACTCGTGAACCAGGGTCGCGGTCTGCTTGCGCAGGTTGAGTCGCTCGAGCACAGCGCGCGACTGCGAATGGACAGCGGGCGAGGCGCCGTCGTCAAAGATCGTCAACAGTCCGCCGGAGTGCATGACGGCGTCGTGCTGGTAGGCGGTGCGCGTGCCGCGGCCCATCCTGAAGCTCGAATGCTTGCCTCCCAGCTTCCACATCACCGAACCGGTGGCGAGGTCGATCTTGTAGACCGTCCAGGTGTTGCGCGCTGAGACGATCAGGTTGCCGTCGCTGTCCGGCCGGACCGAGTTGATGTGGAAGTAGTCATAGGCGAGGTAGCGACTCGCCGGGGGGCTCGCGTAGGAATCTCGCAGGCCGATGTGGTCGAGGCTGTCCCACTGGAAGAGCACGTTGCCGGTGCGGATGTCGATTTGCTGCACGGTGCAGTCGAGGACGTTGATGTCCTTGCCTCGGTGGATTCCGGAGCCGTCCCAATGGACAACGCTGTACGCGGTGATCCATGCCGTGTCCCGGCGGGTGATCGTGAATTCGTGGAGGTCGGCCATCAGCCCATTGCCCGCGCGCACGGTCGCGAGGTGGTGGTAGTGGCGGTCGTAGATCTCGTCGAACCCCTGGCCGGACCCGACGTTCACATACCCCTGCCACCAGGTCAGCACCGGCTGGCCGAGGTAGTGCTGCACCTCGAGATCGGACGCGACGGTCGTATCGCCGGGCATGGGGTCAAACCACACCACGGCGCCGGTGCGATCGATGATCATGGGACCCCACTGCAGCGGGCCGTGCATCGGGGTCAGAAACACATCCTGAGCACCCGAGTAGGGCTTGAGGATCTTGACCGTCGCCGGCCTGAGATCCGGCCGCGAGTGAAACGACTGCGTGTCTCCCCGGGCGCGCGGCCCGACCGAGCGCTGGTCGGGCGGGGGGATCGGAGCAGCGCCATCCTCGATCCTGAAGCGAAACGTGCCGTGCGACCCGCGGACGATGCTCAGGTGGGTGTGGACGGTGACCACCTCACCCTCGCTGAACGGCTTGGAGTAGAAGCTCGCCCCGCGGCCGTCGGAGTCGGGGAGCATGAGACCGGGGTGGGCTCCGGATCGCGAGCCGGTCACGCTGATCGTTCCGATCGCCGATGGGGCCACGCCTCGGAATGAGATCTGCGTGTGCGACCTCGCCAGCCGGCTGCCGGGAATGGGATACACGCTGACCGGACCCGCCGCCAAGGCGCTGGCGGCGAACACGAGCGTGCCGGCGGTGACCGCCGGCAGCAGCGCTAGAACCCGCGCAACCTCCGGCACGCGGGCGGCCCCTCTCGTCACGGGCTAGAGGCTCGGCCAGGCTTCGGGTGAAGGGGTAGCAGCATCGGTTTGCGTGGGCGCTGGGCGAAGTTGAAATCGCGCAGCAGGTCGCCCAGGATGGCGACGTTGTCGCGGACGGTGGGTCGGGGGTCGGGCCGCCCGTCGGTGGACGGGTCAAGTCGCCGTCCACCCAGGAAGTCGTCCTCAATGAACTTGTTATACGCGTCGAAGCTGAGGATCTGATGGTCCACGTAATAGCGGCGCGCGTACGGGCTGATCACGATCCCCGGGACCCGGAGTCCATACCCGTTCTCATCGACGTGCGGCGGCAGGACGTGGTCGTAGAACCCGCCCCAGTCATCCCAGGCCAGGAAGATTGCCGTCGAGCCCCAGCCCCGGCTCCGCATGATCGCGTTGATCAGGCCGGTGACGTACGTCTGTCCAGCGCTCACCCCGGCTGGATAGTGCTCGGACTCCTGCCGGTTCGGCACGATCCAGGAAACGGCGGGCAGCCTGTTGTGACGCGCCGCGGCATAGAACCTGGACGTGCTCTGAATGTTGCCCTCCTGTCGGTCCTGCCGGACGGTCTCGAAGTTGGGCAATGGATTCCACACCCCCGGCGTGCCCGGGCCCTGCTGAGGCTTGCCCTTGCAGAGAGCTTTGTCGTCCACGCAGTCGGGCTCGGTGCCGGGCGCAACGTAGTAGGCCCAGCTGACGTGGTAGCGGTGGAGGAGGTACGTGATGTCGGTCCAGGCGAAGACCGTCGAGTGCGGGATCGGGGGCACCGTGCGCCTGACCTTCTCGCGCTCAACGAGCTCCCGCTCCAGCTTGCCCTGCTTGTCGTCGTTGACACAGCTCGCGGCGCGCTTATTCGAGCAGCTCGCCGCCCACTCCGAGACGGTGTACAGATGAGCGGGCAGGCTCCATGAGGCGTCGGGCTGGAACATGTGGTCCTGCAGCACGTAGTTGCGGGCATATTTCCAGTAGTTGGGAATCTCGCGCGCGTCGTGATAGCCCATCACGTCGGTCGGCGTGTGGCCGTCGACACGCTCGGCCATGGCCACGAACCCGTTCATCTTGCCGCCGTTGACGTCCGCCCTCGCGGCGGGAAAGTTGTGCCACGACCCGACGTTGATGTCGTGAGAATCGTGAAACGGGTACTCGCAGCGGTGCGTGTCCGGATCAGGCGAGCAAACAGTGAAGTGGCCGTTCTTGGCCGGGATGCCGTCGGAGCCGTGGTGGAAGGTCCCGAAGTAGTTATCGAACGATCGGTTCTCCTGCATGATGATCACCACGTGCTTGATCTTGTGAATCGCCGGAGTGATGTGCACGGGCGCTGTCGTGGAGAGCTTCAGGTGCGGCGCGAGTCCACGACTCGAGGCGGCGTCCTCACCGCGGCCGGTGAGGACCACGACTCCGAGGATCACCGTCGCCAGCGTAACCCAGGTAAGGGGCTTCGCTTTGATCCGAGAGGGCCCGGCGGGGCCGTCTGCTCGGTGTCTCGGCTGCATTCGCCGCATTCGGTGGATCAGCTTATAGGGCTGCGTCGGCGATCAGAACAGTCGCTCGGCGTCGCTGCGCCGGGTCATCTCGAGCGGATGTGAGCACAATCCCCCTTCCGCCGGGCAGCCTGCGCAAACGGCTCGGTGGGGCACCTCCGTGACCGAGAACTCGCGCCGCATCAGGCCGGCGGCCAGATCGCCCAGCTCTCGCTCGAGTTGCGGCGCCTCGTCGCGATCAAACGTTGCCGTCACCGGCCCGTCGGGCGCCTCGAGGAAAACGTGGGCCACCTCGACCGACTCGGCGCCGGCGCGCAGCGCGGCGAGGCCGTAGATGAGCCTTTGCACGGCGTACTGCCGGGTGACCAGCTCGGCGGGCCGCTGACCGCCCAGGCGGTCGCTCTTGTAATCGACGACCAACAGCCGGCCACCGGACTCGCGCGCGAGGACATCGAGCGCGCCGCTGATCAGCACCTCACCAAGCAGGAATGAGAAGCGCTCCTCGCGGCGGACGTCAGTGGCCCGTCCCAACCGCTGGCACGTCTGGCTGGCGGCAAACTGCGCGATCAGCGCGGCGATCCCCTCCGCCTCATCGGCGCTCACCGGCTGCTCGGCAGCGGCTCTGATCGCGTCCGCCGTGGCGAGCACAGGTCGGCGGAAGTCCAGGCGCTCGAGCAGCGCGTGGACGATGATGCCGCGATCGGTGGCGCTCAATCCGTCGGTGCCGGAGCCGGGGCCGTCGGCGCTCCGAACAGGCACACCGGGTATGCCGAGCACGCGCTCGACATAGAAGCGATACCCACAGCGCCGGTACTCCCCGAGGGACGAGTAACTCAGATGGACGACCGCAGGACCCGCCACCGCGGGAGCCGGCAGCTCTGGTGCAACTGGAGCCACCGTCGCCTCCCCCCGGACCGGAGCCTCAACGGCGGGATCACCGTGAGTTCGATCGACCAGGTCCTCGGCGCGGATGAAACGCGGCTGGACTCCGGCCGCCATCAGCGCCGGCGCGACCCAGGCGATCGGCGTCGTCCCCAGCACGACCGGCCAGGTCTCGAGCTTGGCCGCTCCGCTGACGATCAGCCGTTCCCTGGCCCGGGTCATGGCGACGTAGAACAGTCGCCGCTCCTCACGCGCCTGGGCGGCGAGCTCGTCCTCACCAATCGCATCGTAGTCGAGGGCGGGCTCCGGCCTGGCCGTCCCAGGCTCGGCCAGCCGAAGCCCGAACTGCCCGTCGGCACCGAGCCTGAGCAACTCATAGCGCCGCCAGGGCTGGCGCCCGAGGTCGGCCACGCAGACCGTCTCGAACTCGAGGCCCTTGGCCCGATGGATCGTCATCAGCCGAACGGCATCGAGCGCCTCACCCTCCACCGGCGCCTCGCTTTCGCGCACGGCGTCGCCGAAACCGGACCACCCAGCGGCACGTCCACGCACCAGTTCGAGGAAGCCACGCAGATCACGCCCCCACTCCGCCTCGTACTCGCGCGCCAGGCGCATCAGCTTGCGCACGTTGGCCAGCCGGCGCAGCCCGCCGGGCATGGCCAGCATGGCCACGTCATAGCCGCTTTGCAACAGCCCGCGCTCGATCAATTCCTCCGCCCCCAGCCGCGGCGCGGCGCTGCGCTCGACGGCGAACCAGGCAACGAAGCCGTCCACGCGCCGGCGGTCCTCGGCCGACAGCTCGTTCAGCCCGCCGGCCGGCTCGCGCAGGAGGCCCCAGGCATCGCGGCCGTGCTCGCGAGCCGCCGCCGCCAGCAGGACCAGCGCGTCGAGCGAGACTCCCAGTAGTGGCGAGGCCAGCACGGTGTACAGCGCCTCCTCGTCGCACGGGTTGGCCAACGCCCTCAGGTAGGCCACCATGTCGATGACCTGGGGATGGGCCCAGTAACCGCGGCCGCCGATCACGTAGGTGGGGATGCCGCGCTCCTCGAGCGCCCGCTCGTAGGCCCGCAGGTCGGTGGTCGCGCGGGTCAGGACGACGACCTCGCGTGGCGCCGTCCCTGACTCGATCAGCTCTCGCACACGCCGCGCCAGTCCCCGCGCCTCGGCGATCCGCCAGGGAGCGGCGAGCCCCTCGTCACCCCAGTCGCTGGCCTTGTCGGCCACCAGCAGCTCGACCAGCGGCTCAGCCCCCGGCTCGCTGCCTCGGCCTGGGCGTAGCGGCTTGAACGCGTCTCCCATTGCCAGCTCGTGTGCGAACGCGGTGTCGATCACCTCGAGGATCTCGGGCCGCGAGCGGAAGTTCGTCTGCAGGCGAGCGCGTGCCCCCGCCAGCTCCATGCGCTCACCGAGCCGCTCGAACAGCTCGACATCGGCGTGCCGGAACGCGTAAATCGACTGCTGAGCGTCGCCGACCAGGAATAGGTTGTTCTGGGCGATCAGCTCGACCAGCTCAAGTTGCACCTGGTTGGTGTCCTGGAGCTCATCGACCATCATGTGGCTGAACCGGCTCCGGTAGCGCGCCTGGAGCTCGGGGTCGCGGCGCAGCAGATCGCGCGTCATCAGCTCGAGATCGTCGAAATCCAGCCCCGAATGTGCGCGCTTGGCGGCGCTGTAGCGGCGATCGAAACCCCTCAGCAGCTGGTCCAGCAGCTCGCACACCCGCTCGGCCTCCGCATGCTCGCAGGCCCGGCGAAAGCGGGCCAGCGCCTCCGTGTACTCGGCGCAGACCGGCGTCGTCAGAGCCGCGCCATTGCCCCCGGGGAGGCTGACCCGGTCAAGTGCGGCCGGCGACGGGTGGGCGGCCGAGACGAGCGCACGACAGCGCTCGAGGCGTTCGAGCGCCTGCACGACCCTGGCGCTCGGCTCGGGGAGCGCGCCGAGTTCGTGGGCGGCGGCCTCGACGGCGCGCTCGAGCGTCCGCCGGGCCTGTTCCAGATCCGGCGCCGGCGGCAGGGGCGGGAGCACCGGATGCGTCTGCCCGCGGGAGCGCAGCTCGGCATAGGTGCGGGCGATCGCGCCGCGCAAGGCTCCGGCCGTGTACGAGGCGATCAGCTCGACGCCTCCGGGACGCTCGGCGGCGAGCTCCTCGAGCGCGCCGTCGAAGGCGGCGTCGGCCAGGCGCCGCGCCTCGATCTCGTCGAGCACCGCGAACTCCGGATCGATCCCGGCGCTGAACGCATGGGCCCGCAGCGCGCGGGCACAGAATCCGTGGATGGTGGAGATGTAGGCGCCCTCGGTGGCTCGCGCCTCGACGTCGGCGCCCGCGCCGCGCAGCCGCTGGCGGATGCGTTCGCGCAGCTCGGCGGCAGCCTTATCGGTGAACGTGATGGCGAGGATCGAGGGGACGGCGACTCCATCCTCGAGCACCGAGCGAACGAACCGCTCGACCAGCACCGACGTCTTGCCACTGCCTGCGCCGGCGTCGAGCAGCAGCT
The DNA here is from genome assembly GCA_963749545.1 of uncultured Solirubrobacterales bacterium. GTDB lineage: Bacteria > Actinomycetota > Thermoleophilia > Solirubrobacterales > Solirubrobacteraceae > Palsa-465. The sequence goes on along the minus strand of CAVVNG010000012.1, from coordinate 84,270 downwards.
CGCCCTCGCGGCGCTCGATCGCCTGCAACTGCTCGGCGGTCCAGCACCCTGCCTCGCGCTCGGCGTCCACGGCGATCATTGGCTTCGGCAGATCCCCGGGTAGCGGCACCCATCGCGCGAGCAGCTCTGGGGCGATGGCTCGAGCTCGCCGCTGCGGAGCTGCACCGCCAGCGCAACGGCCCGCTCACGGGCCGCCGACAGCACCTCCTCGAGCTCCTCGGGCGAGCGGCTGTCCCGATCGACGACCTTCGCCCCCACCGGTGCGTCCTCGAGGAACACGCCCCGCGCACGCAGGTCGTTGCCGCCCAGGGGCTGGTAGAGCCCGGCCACCGGGGAGAGCCCCAGCAGCTCGCGTACGGCGAGCATGTACAGGGCGACCTGCAGCTGGTCGTCGAGTGCCCACCGCGCCCCCTGATGCTCGTTGCGCGCGCCGCCACTCTTGTAGTCCCGGACCACCGCCCGGCCGCTGTCGCCCGGCTCGACGTCCACGCGGTCGATCAGCCCGCGCACCGAGATCTGATCATCGCCGTCGCGTAGGGTCAGCGCAGGCAGCGATGGCCGGTCCTCATCGTCCTGCGCAAAGCCGAAGCGAAGCTCCAGGCCCTGCGGGGCCCACCCGCAACCGTCGGCCGCCTCATGGACGAGGTACCGGCGCAGGTCGGCCTCGATCGATCTCAGCATCCCGGCTCGCACCGCCTCGGGCCGCCCCGGCGCGATCGCCGGGGGACTGTCGGCGAGAAGCTCGCCCAGCAGCTCCTGTGCGCGCGGCAGCGAGGTCTGTGTGACCGGGCCACCGAGCCGCCCGAGTAGCCGCTCCAGCACGTCGTGCATGTAGCTCCCCCGCGTCAGCGCATCGGGGTCGGGCTCGAGCTCGGCCGGTGCCAGCTCGCGCTCGACCAGCCAGCGCACCGGACAGCGGGCGAACGCCTCCAGCGCCCCGGCCGACACCACCTCGCGATGGCGCACGTGGCTCAGCGCCGCCTGGTGGAGAACGCGATCGGGGGCTGGCGCCTCCCCGGCCACCGGCGCCTGTCCAGCCGCCAGGCTGCGCTCGAGCTCGCTCGAGGTGGGCGCGAGGTCCGGCGCCCACACCACGTCGGCCAGCAGGCGCTTGCGGCGGCGCTCGGCCCAGCCCGCGGCGAGCAGATCCTCGACGTCCGACAGAAAGGGTGAGGGCAGTTCCAGGTTCCCCTCCTCGTCGGAGCTGCGGTAGCTGAGCACGACCTGCTCGGTGGCCCGGGACAGGCAGGCGTAGAACAGGTACCGCTCGCGCGCGACCGAGTCCTCGCTCGCCGGCAACGCGAGCCCCGACGCTGCGGCCACCTCGCGCCGGCGCTCGTCGGACAGGAACGGCTCGGGGGCGCCGGGCACCGGGAAGCCGCCCTCCTGCAATCCGCATACGAACACCACGCGAAAGCGACGAGCGCGGACACCGAGTGGGTCGGCGATGAGCACCGATCCGGCGCGCTCGAGCTCGCCGGCACGCACCTCAATCTCGTCCATCAACTCGATCAACTCGGGCCCCGACGGGCGCTCCCCGAGTTCCTCGAGCTCTCCGAGGGCCCGCAGCAACCCGGCCAGCGCCCGCGCATCGAGCTCCGCGCCAGCCGCCAGCTCGGGCGCGCGTCCGCGGAACGGAGCGGCGAACAGCCGCCGCGCCTGCCAGCCCAGCTCCGCGGCGGGATTGGATGCCTCGCGCAGCGAGTCGATTTCACCGAGGCTCCACGAGACCAGCTCGCGCGCACGGTCGGCGCTGGGCACCGCGCGGCGGCCGACCTCGAGCTCCAGGCGATCTGCGATCTCGGGCCGCTCGAGCAGTCCCGGGGTCCGCAGGTAGGCGACCAGTTCGCCGGCCGGTGCACTCGCCACCCAGGCGCAGCGGGCCAGAGCCAGGATCCCGCGGCCCAGGCCGGTGTGCGCGAGTCGCACCCGCCGCTGGCTGGCGGCGGGAATCCCGTACAGCGCGAACACGCGCTCGAGCACGGGAGCCATCCCGGTCAGCGTGCGCTCGAGGACCACGATCTCCTCCCCCGGGACCCCCGAGCGCAACAGCGCCAGGACCTCGGCGGCCACGAGTTCGGCCTCGGCGCGCATGCCCCCGGCCTCCAGCAGCCTGATGGCATCGCCGGGCTCGACGCGTTCGGGAGCGGGCTCAAACAGGTGCCGTTCGAGATGGTGAAGCGCGGCACGCGAGTCCGGCGCATAGTGCTCCTCGAGCGCCGGCAACTCGAGCACCCGCGCGGCCAGCGGCCGCAGCTCTTCGACGGCCTCGGCGCGGGCGGCGAACGCGGCTCGGCCGGCTTCGTAGGACAGCGACACCGTCACCTCGATCCCGACCACCCGCGCGAGCGTCTCGACCGCGTCGCGCTCGAGCGGCGTGAGGTCGTCGAACCCGTAGAAGAACACCCTGTCCTCCCCCCACGCCTGCGGAGCCGATCTCAGGCGGTCAATCGCGCGCCAGGCGAACAGATCGCGATCGACGCGATGGATGCGCTCGAGCTCATCCGCGTACGCGCGGTAGAGCGCTGCGACGTCTCGGGCGTATGGGCCCCGGCGGGTGTCGGCGGCGGCCCAGCGCTCGAGCGCCTCGGTCAGGCGCTGGGGTGAGACGAGCGAGCGAGCGAGTTCGGCGATGAAGGTGCCGACGGCCGTGGCGAAGCCGTGGGAGGCGGCCGACTCCGACAGGACCTCGAGTCGCGTTCGCGCGATCGTCCGCCGCAGCACCCGCTCGCGCTGGAGTGGGGACAGCCGCTGGGCGGCGTACCCGGTGCGGTGGGCGATTTCCCGAGCCAGGCCCGAGAACGTGAGCACGGACCCCAGCACGGCACCCTGCCCGGCCAGCTGGCGCCCGTAGTACTCGGCGTCGGCGGCCGTGGGTACGACGAGCAGAGCGCCGTGGTGCCCGGCGGCGGCGTAGGCGCCCAGCACCTCGCCGGCCTTGGCGGAGTTGGCGGGACCGAGGACGAGCGTCAGCGGCATCCACCCTATGGTGCCGCTCGGGCCTGACGGCTAAGCTGCGGCGGGCGTTGGCGTCGCTTCCGCCTCCGCCTCGGGAGGCTTCGCGCCTTCCTTGGCCCAGGGCTCGTCGAACTCGACGCGCCACTTGCCGTCCTCGCTCTGCTGGAGCCCCAGGCGGGCACGGAAGCTCTTGCCCGAGCGGCCCTTGAAGCCGGTCACCGGCTTCTCGGTGCGACCGGTCTTGATCAGCTCCTTGGCCACCGCGACCGGAAGTTGCTTGCCCGCCTTGGCCTTCCAGATCACGAACCCGCAGCCTGGGTCCTCGCGCGACCAGCACGAATAGCCCTTGCGGTTCTCGACGATGTCACGTCCGCAGATCGGGCAAGGGCCGAGGTTGGCTCGCGGGATCCGCACGTCCTTGAGCTTGGTGTCGAGCTCCCCGACCGTGTCCTCGGTGAACTTGACGATGTCGCCCATGAACGCCTCGCGCGAGTCCTGCCCGGTCTCGATCCGCGCCAGACGGTGCTCCCACTCGCCGGTCAGCCCGGGCGAGGTCAGCGCATGCTCTCCGAGCAAGCGGATCACGTTCATGCCCTTCTCCGTGACGACAAGCGCGCGGGCGTCGCGCTCGATGTAGCCGACCTGGAGGAGACGCTCGATGATCGCCGCCCGGGTGGCGGGCGTGCCGATCCCGGAGTCCTTCATCGCCTCGCGGAGCTCGTCCTCGTCGACGAGCTTCCCTGCGGTCTCCATCGCGGCCAGCAGCGAGCCCTCGCTATAGCGGCGTGGCGGCTGGGTGAGCTTCTCCTCGCTCTGCACCTTGGCCACCTCCGCGCGCTCTCCGTGCTCGAGCTTGGGGAGCTGCTGCTCGCGACCCTCGTCGTCGTCGGAGCGCGCGGAGTCGGGCAGCTCGCCGTACACCCCCCGCCAGCCGGGGACCAGCATCAGCTTGCCGCGGGTGCGGAACACGTGCTCCGCCACCGTCGTCTCGACACGCGTGTTCTCGAACACGGCGTCGGGATGGAAGATGGCCAGGAACCGGCGCGCGACCAGGTCGTAGATCCTCCGGTCATCCTCGTTCATCTTGTCGACCGGGTGGCGCTCGGCCCGCGTGGGGATGATCGCGTGGTGGTCGGTGACCTTCTCGTCGTTGACCACGCGGGCGAAGGGCAGCACGTCGAGATCGAGCACGTACTTGGAGGCCTGCGCGTACTCGCGCTGTTCCCCCACCAGCCGGGCGATCGGCTTGATCTCGGGAATCATGTCGCGGGTCAGCCAGCGCGAGTTGGTCCGCGGATAGGTCAGCGCCTTGTGCTCCTCGTACAGCCGTTGCGCGGCGGCCAGCGTGCGCCGGGCCGAGAACCCGAAGCGCGAGTTGGCGTCGCGCTGGAGCGAGGTCAGGTCGTAGAGAAGCGGCGCGCGCTCCTTGCGCTCGGTCTTCTCGAGCTTCGTGATCTCGCCCGTCTGGCTCTGGCAGGCGTCGACGATGCGCCGGGCCTCGTCGGCGTTCTTGACGCGGGGATTGGCGCCGGCGTGATAGCGCCCCTCGTACACCCGCGGGCGCGGCTCGGCGACCGGGTCGAACACGGCGTCGACGACCCAGTACGGCTCGGCTTTGAAGTCGCGGATCTCCTGCTCGCGACGGGCCAGGATGGCCAGCGTCGGCGTTTGCACGCGCCCCAGCGAGACCGCGCCGTCGAAGCTCGAGCGCAGGCGGATCGTCGCCGCCCGCGTGGCGTTCATCCCCACGATCCAGTCGGCCTCGCTGCGCGAGCGCGCCGCGGCCTCGAGCGTGGCCAGTTCCGAGCCGTCGCGCAGCCGCTTGAAGGCGTCCTTGATCGCGTCGGTCGTCATCGAGTTGAGCCACAGTCGCTGGACCGGTTTCTTGGATCCGGACTTCTCGTACAGGTAGGCGAAGATCAGCTCGCCCTCGCGCCCGGCGTCGCAGGCGTTGACGACGGCGTCGACGTCCTCGCGGCCCAGCTGGCGCTTGACCACGTTCATCTGCTTCTTTGAGCGCTCGTCGCGGACGACCAGCTTGAACCGGTCGGGGACGATCGGCAGGTCGGCCATCCGCCACTTCTTGAAGCGATCCTCATACTCGTCGGGGTCGGCGAGCTGGACAAGGTGGCCGACGGCCCACGACACGATGTGCTCGGGTCCCTCCAGGTAACCCTCGTGTTTGGCGAAGGCGCCGGGCAGCACACGGGCCAGGTCGCGCCCCACCGAGGGCTTCTCAGCGATGACAAGAGTCTTGGTGCCGTTCACGGTCCGCGGGAGGGTAGCGCCCAGCGCAAGCCCCATCGTACGATCAGCCGTCACGCAGAGCCTGTACACGCCGCGCCACATTGGCCAGTCCGAGCTCGGCCGCCGTCCTGGCAGCGGCCTCGATGAGCTCCGTTGACCTGGCTCCCGGCCCCAGCGCGCGGGCGTAATCGAGCTGTGTATGGGCCAGGTACACCGGGGTCCCGAGGGCGGCGTTGCCGGCCAGGGCCAGCTCGAAATGCTCCAGGGCGGCCTCCCGCCGGCCCACGGCCATGGCGAGCCTGCCCAGGTAGCGCGCCGCTGCTCCGAGACACACGGCGGCCAGGCCGATGACCACATTGCCGCGGCGGTAGGGCAGCATGAGTTCGTACATCGTGGCCGCGCGCTCGCGGTCGCCGAGCTCGGCGGCGCAGTCGGCCAGCAGCGTCGCCGCGATCAGCCAGTCGCCATCGCGGGGGGCCTGCTCGAAGTCCCGCATCGCGATCTCGAACTCCGCCTTGGCTTCGTCGATCCGGCCGAGCTCCGAGATCAAGGTCAGCAGGGCCGCGCGCCACGCCGGCCGGTTGGGATTGGTGGCCAGCAGGTCCCTGGCCGCCTGCTCGAGCTCGCCCATCCTGTCCTGCTCGCGCCGGATGGCCAGCAGCTGGATGGCGTAGTACTGGGGTGCCGTCACGGTCTCGCCGTGGGATCCGGCGGCCAGCGCTTCGGCGGCCAGCCGGTCGGCGTCCTCGAGGTGGCCGTCGAGCAGGGCGCGCATGGCCATCCAGATAGACACCTGCCACGCATACAGCGGCTGACGAAGCCTGCGCGATACCTCGTCGAAGGCCTGCATCTGTGCCTGGACGGCGTCGGGCTGGCCCTGTTCGAGCAGATCGACGACCAGCCACGCGTGACCCTGGAGCACGAGCTCCAGGTCGCCGGCCCGGCGGGCCAGCGTCAGCAGCTCGGTGGAGTCGGCCAACCGCTGCTCGAGCTGGTCCGGGGCCCAGAACGCCCGGCGACGGGCCGCGGCGGCCAGGGCCAGCGCCTCGGGGTCGCCCAGCTCGGTGGCCAGCTCGGTGGCCTCGGCGGCCAGCTCGACCATCTCGTCGCGCCGCGGCGAGTAATACAGCAGTCCGCACAGGCGGGTCAGCAGCGTCACCCGGATGACACCGCGATCGCCCTCGGTCATTCCCAGCGCCTGCTCGAGCAGCGTGATCAGCTCCTCGTCGATCACCCCGGGCGGCTGGATGTAGCGGCGCGAGGCGCCGATCGCCGCTCGCGCCAGCCGCGAACTGTCGCCGAGCTCGATGGCCAGCGTCGCGGCCTCGCGGAATGTCGATCGGGCCAACGACCGCTCGCCCGCCCGCATCCGCGCCTCGCCGAGCAGCAACAGCAGCTCGCAGCGCAGCGCGATGCCTTCGGGCGCGAAGCGCTCCTGCACCTCCAGCGCCCGGGCGTAGTGGTCGGCGGCCTCCTCGTGGGCCAGCATCGCGCTCGCCTGCTCGCCCGCACGTTGGGCGTACTCGATCGCCTTGTCCGCGTCCTCAGCTCCGGCGGCCCGGGCGAAGTGGAGAGCCATTGAGGTCAGGTAGCGATCCGAGCGACGCGCCTCGAGCACCTCGCCGACCCGGCGGTGGATCCGGGCCCGGCGCGGCGCCGACATACCCTCGTACAGCGTCTCTCGGATCAGCGCATGCGAGAAGCTGTAGCGTCCGGGCCGGTTGGGCACGTCGGCGACCAGGCTCGAGGCCAGCGCCTCGTCGAGCACGTTGAGGAACTCGTCCTCCGTGAACGAGAGCACCTGCTCGAGCAGGCCGGCATCGAAGTCGCGGCCGATCACCGCGGCGGCCCTGAGCCACTCGATGGCCTGGCGGTCCAGCCGCGCCAGCCGGCGGGCGATCACCTCCTTGACCCCCTCCGGCAACCCGACCCGCTGAACCTCGAGCGGGCCCGCCAGATCGGTCCGCACGCCGGCCTCCGAGACCTGGCGAACGATCTCGCCGATGAAGAACGGGTTGCCCTCGGTCTCGGCATGGAGCTCGCGCACGAACGAGTGGCTGGGCACGGTCCCGGTCTGCAGCGCCACGAGCTGGGCCGTCTCGGGCTCGGTCAGGCCGCCAATCGGCATCTGGGTCACCAGCCCTTCGCGGCGGAGATCGGACAGGGCCTCGGCAAACCCGCCGGTCGTCGTCTCTGTCGTCCGGTAGGCGCCCAGAATCAACAGCCGCCCGGGATTGATCGACCGGGCCAGGTGGCGCAGGAGCAGCAGTGTCGGCCGGTCAGCCCACTGGAGGTCATCGAGCACGAGCATCGCCGGGGCGATGTTGGAGATCTCGGCCAGCAGCCCGACCACCGCCTCGAACAGCCGGTAGCGCTCGGTCTCGGGTTCACCCGCGACCGGCTCCGGGAGCTCCGGCGCCCGGCGGCGCAGCTCCGGGATCAACCGCGCAAGCTCGGATCCGTATTCTCGCGCCGTCGAGCGCAGGATCGAGAACGACGCGTTGACGACGTAGTGGCGCAGCGCCTCGAGGAACGGCTGATAGGGCACCAGAGTCTCCTCCGGCGAGCGGCCAGCGAGCACGAAGGCGCCCGCCGAGTGCGCCCGGGAGGCGATCTCCGCCACCAGGCGCGTCTTGCCGATCCCCGGGTCGCCGGTGAGCAGCACCAGGCGGCTGCTGGCGTCCTGCCCAAGCACCCGGCCCTCGGTGGCGCGCTCCCACAGATCCCCGAGATCCACCAGCTCGCGCTTTCGCCCCACCAACGGCGCATCGGCCCGCATCGCGAGCTCCGCCGGCAGCTCGACCGCCACCTCCTGTGGTGGGGCTCCGTTGACCTCCGCGCGCGGCCGTGATCCCGGGCGCAGCAGGCGTTCGTTGATCTCGAGGGTCTCCGGGGACGGCGTCGTCCCCAGCTCGTCTCGCAACAGCGTGCGCAGCTGATCGAAGATCCGCATTGCCTCGGCGATGTTGCCCTGTGCCTCGAGCGCCTCCATCAGCAGCGCATAGCCCGACTCGCGATACGGCTCGCCGGCGATAAGCCCGCGCGCCGCCCGCTCGGCCGAGGCCAGCTGGCTACCGCCGAGCTTCATACCGGCCCGGCCCACGACCTCGAGCGCTTGAAGCCGCACGTCCTCGAGGTCGCGGCGCCGCGGCTCCAACCACCCGGCCTTGACGCCGGGCAGCAGGCCTCGCGCGGCCACGTTGAGCGGCACCTGGGCCAGCGCCCAGGCGGCACGCGGGTCCCCGCGCTGCAGCGCCTGCTGGGCACGCTCGAGCTCGATCGTGGCCGCCTCGAGGTCGACCCATACCGGCATGGGTAGCTCGAGCACCAGCTCGTCGCGACCGAGCAGCGCCTCGCCCCCGAGCGTTGAGCGCAGGCGCGAGAGCAGCGTCCGCAGCGCCGCATCCTGGGAGACTGGGGCACGGTCGGGCCACAGCGCGCCGATCAGCTCCTCCCGCCCGACCGGACGGGTGCGATTGAGCAGCAGATAGGCGAGCAGGATCGGCACCTGCTTGCCACGCAGGGCGTCGGCGAGCTGCGCTCCATCAACCTCTACGGACAGGCGCCCGCAGAGTTGGATCCTAGTTCTCTCGTTGACGGGAGTTGCCACCGGAAACGATTTGGAAACGTATCGACAACGTCAACGTTCAATGCTCCCACCCGTGGACACCGGGGTCACACCGGCGACCGCCCTCGGCGGGGCGCGAGACGAAACGCCACGAAGCCGCATAGACCAAAGTCATATGACTAAGATCACGAACGGGCACCGACGGACGGCGTACTGCGAATGCGGGGCGCAAATTGCAGGCGACTCCGAACAGGAGCTCTTTCAAGCGGCCGAGCGGCACGTCGCGCACCACCACCCAGAACTCCTAGGGGCGTTGGAGCGGGAGGTGGTGCAACAGATGGCCGAGGATGCCGGGGGGTAATACGGCGCCTTCGGGCGTACCGGGGGCAGCACGCCTACGGGCGGGCGGTGTGCAGACCACCGCCCGCCCTTCGGCTTTAAGCGGCGCTTGTGGCGAGCGGGCCATGGACCGTCCCCATCCGCGCGAGGTTGCTCGAAAAGTCCCGCATAGCGGGACTTTTCCAGCAACGACTGTAATGGCTAGCCCCCGCAGCTCCCGTTCCCCGGCGTTCCGTGCCCGCTCAGCGCATTGTTCAGCTGCGTCCGGACCACCGCGTTGGGGACCGCGAAGCCACCCGTGCCGCGCCCGTTGCCGGTGATCGCGGCGAACACGGTGGCGACGACGTTGCCGGCGGCGTCCACCATCGGGCCACCCGAGTTGCCGGGGCGGACGAGGCCGCGGATCGACGTGATGCTGCGCAGCACGGGTCCGTTGCCGTAGGCGTCCTCGGTGTTCACGGTCTGGGTGTGGCCGAGCCGCCCCGGCTCTGCGATGAATGGCCCATCGAGCGGGTAGCCGAGGATCGCAGCCGGCGTCCCGGGGCCGTCGCTGGTGGCCAGCGACAGCGGGCGCGGCGACAGGCCGCGGACGTGGAGCACCGCCACGTCGTCGTGGGGATCGAAGTCGATCGTGCCCGCCGGCAGCGCCGGTGGATGGCCGCCGATCTCCACCGTCGTGTCGTTCTCGCCGGCGACCACGTGCGCGTTGGTGATGACCGTGTCCGGGGCTGCCACCCAGCCGCTGCCCTCGATGCCCAGCCCGCAGGCCGTACCGATCACCCGCACGACGCTGCCGCGCGCTGCTCGTACCCCACGGGTGGCGAGGATGCCGCGGGTCGGTTTGGGCACGTCGGCGGCCGGTCCCGTGACCGACGGCAGCGGGTCGAAGCGGGCCAGCGCGTGGAGGACGCCGCCCGACGGCGGCAGCAGCTGGTTCAGCTCGCCGAGGATGGCCGAGCGCTGGATGTCGCGGCGCAGCGGCAGCGAGCCCGACGAGTCGAGGGCGACGGCGCCGACGATCCACGCGATGCCGAGCCCCACGCACGCGGTCAGCAGACCGCCGAGCAGGCCGTCGACCCTGCGCAGGCCCGGGATCCGCAGCGCCGAGCGCGCATGGACGGCGATCCCCTCGAAGCCACTGGCCAGCATCCCCCCCGCGAGCAGTGCTCCGATGAGGCCGAACAGCGGTGCGTATTGCGAGTGCGCGCCGCCGGGCAGCAGGAGGGGTCCGAGCCGCGTCCCGGCGAACGCCCCGAGCGCGAAGCCGAGCAGCGACAACACCCCCACGATGAAGCCCTGGAGATATCCGTAGAAGGCCAGCAGGGCAGTGAACGCGACGATCAGCCAATCAATGGCGGTCACCGGCTGGAGATTAGCCAGGCGATCACCACTGCCCGGCGGGGCGGCCCGTGTACCGTTTCCCGCTGAGGTGGCTCAAGCGGGTGCAATCGGGGTAGGAAGGGCGCCGCGCTCCAGACGGAGCGGTAGAGGCGGGCGGCGTGTGCTGACCCGCGTGATCCCGCTCGTCGTGCTGGCGGCGCTGGCCTTCGTGGCCGGCATCCTGATCGCCACCGGACCGGGCAAGGCCGAACGCCGCCTCGTCACCCACTACGTGCAGGCGTGGCAGAGCAGCAACTTCGCGCAGATGTATTCGATGCTCGATCCCGACTCGCGCCGCCGGCTGTCCGAGGCGCAGTTCATCGCCGCCTACCGAGGCGCCGCCACCACCGCGACGCTGCTGTCGGTCACAGCGCTGCACGTGGGTGGCCGCACGGGCGACTTCATCCCGGTCCGCATGCGTGTCCACACGCGGGTGTTCGGGACTCTCGAGGAGATCCTCGAGGTTCCGCTCACCGGCAGCGGCTCGGGAGCCAAGGTGAAGTTCAGCCGCACGCTGCTGTTCCCGGGCCTCAAACCCGGCGAGCAGCTCCGCCGGCACACGCATCTGGCACCTCGCGCCACGCTGCTGGCCAGCAACGGCACGCCGCTGGCCGAGGGGCCCGACCGCACATCGCCGATCCCGACGGTGGCGGGCGAGATCGTCGGCCAGCTGGGCCCGATCCCGCGCGCCGATAACCGACTCTATGCCGCCGCCGGCTACCCCGCGAGTGCCAAGGTCGGAATCGACGGCCTCGAGCACATCTTCCAGCAGCAGATCGCTGGGACCCCCGGAGGGAAGCTGCTCGCCGGCCGGCGCATCCTGGCCAGGACCAAGCCCGTCCGCGGCCACACGGTCAAGACCACGATCAACCCGACGATCGAGCAGGCCGCGATCACCGCCATGGGCAGCAACTACGCCGGGATCACGGCCATGGATCCGCGTACCGGCGCCCTACTCGCCCTGGCCGGTGTGGCCTTCTCGGGGCTCCAGCCTCCCGGCTCGACGATGAAGGTGATCACCGTCACCGCGGCCCTCGACGCCCACCTGGTCAAGCTGTCGACCACGTTTCCGGTCCAGACCGAGGCGGACGTCGGCGGCTACATGCTCCAGAACGCCGGCGGCGAGGCCTGCGGCGGCACGCTTCTGAACGCCTTCGCGGTGTCGTGCAACTCCGTGTTTGCCCCCCTGGGCGTGAAGGTGGGCGCGGCCCGGCTGGTCAGGATGGCCGAGCGCTTCGGCTTCAACCAGACGCCGTCGATTCCCGGCGCCGGCGAGAGCACGATTCCCTCGGCGTCCAAGATCGGCAACGCGACCGACGTGGGTTCCTCGGCCATCGGCCAGGGCAAGGTGCTCACCTCGTCGATGGCCATGGCCGACGTGGCGGCCACGATCGCGATGGGTGGGCGTCGCCCCATCCCCACCCTGCAGGCCGACAAACCGCCCCAATTCGTCCACGTGACCAGCCGCCACGTCGCGGGCGAGGTCGAGAAGATGATGATCGCCGTCGTGCAGTTCGGCACCGGCACCTCGGCCCAGATCCCCGGCGTCACGGTGGCGGGCAAGACGGGGACGGCCGAGCTGACGAACACCAGCGCGCCGGGCGCAAGCTCGGCCGCCAACACCGACGCGTGGTTCGTCGGCTACGCCCCCGCCAGGCGCCCGCGGATCGCCGTCGGCGCGCTATTCCCGAATCAGGGCGCCGGCGGTCAGACCGCGGCACCGGCCGTCCGCGACGTGATCGCCGCCTCGCTGCCGGTGGTGCACTGATCCCGAACCGTTCCCCGCGCCCGCGGAGGCACGAGGCTACGGCTTGTAGACGGCGCCGATCACATCCGGCGCCAGCGTGCCCTGCGACCACGCCGCGATGGCGTCCCCGGCGGGGCCGAAGCCGATTGTCAGGTCGGCGGCGTAGTCCGTCGAGGAGACGGTGTGACTGGCGGAGAACTTGCGGGCCCGCGGTCGCAGGTCGGCGACCATCACGTGCCCGTGATGGATCCAGCCGACGAGCGCCTCGCCGGTGGCCGCCACGGCGGCGGTCGGCACCTCGGCGTCGTCGATGAAGCCGACGCGCGATGCCCCTCCGAAGCCGCCCCGACCCCGGCGCCACGCGACATGGGCGGCGCACGTGGCGCTGAACGTGCAGGTCCGCCAGGCCAGGACCTGATCTCCCCGGCCGTTGTCGACGAAGGCCAGGCCTGAGGCGATCGTCCCGCGAACGGCGTAGGTCCTGCGCTGCCCGTGCGGCGCGAGGTCGCGCACGACCACCTTCGATCGATAGTTGCCGTGGCGGTCGTACCAATCCTCGACCCAGGCCACCGCCGGGGCGCCGGCCGTCGTTCCGTCGGCCAGACCCAGATCGTCGATCGAGTGGCCCGCGGCTACGGTCACTGCGGCCCGCCCGCGCGTCGGTGCGGCGTTGGCCGAGGAGGTGGCAAGGAAGATCTGGCGCGCGGCGCTGGGACCGGAGAAGCGATCGGTCTCCGTCCACGCCACCGCCGCCCGGCCATCGCCGAGCTCGGCTGTGCGCATCTCCTGCGGCCGGGAATCCACACCGGTGAGCCGATGGGTTCCCCCGAATCGACCCCGGGGGGATGACTGGGCCGCCCAGACACCACGGTTGGTGGCCACGGCGGCGAACAGACCACCCGGCAGCGCCAGCAGTCGGCTGCTGGCCGTGCCGGCGAGGCCGCGCACGAGTGTGTGCGCCCGGCCGAACCTTCCCTTGCCGGTCATCGTCCGGATCGCGGCCGAGCTGCAGCACGCGTTCCCGGCCGGGCTGTTCCCCGTGAGCAGCTCGAGCTTCGACCCGCTGAAGGCCGAGTTCAGCACCTGCTGCGTCGAGGGCACCCGAACCGGCGCCGTTCGCCGCCCCGAGGCCGAGCGCCAGGCCACATAGCCGCGAGACCGCGACGGGTCGTCGGCGTCCTGGACACTGAAGTTGACGGCCGCCGCGCCGCCCACGGCAAACGCGATGTGCGGCGGCAGGATGTCGAACGAGAACGGCTGGGCGAAGCGGAACGGCGTATCCCAACCCGCCCGCGCGCTGGCCGGGGCGGCACCGACGAGCGCCAGCGCGAGCAGCGCTAGAGCTGCGGCCCCCGCCAGACCTCGCCGCCGCGGTGGGACACCCACAGCCCGGCGATCAGCCCGGCGAGCAAACCGAGCGCGATGCCCACGAGGATGATGGTGCCGTTCGGGCCCGCCGGGCGCGTGTAGCCCACGACCACGATCGGGATGGCCACGGCGGCGAACACGCCGATCCCCGTCGCCAGCGGGTTGAATCGCAACGTGGGCGGAGCGGACGGGCCGCTCGGGGGCGGTTCGGTGCTGCGCCACCTCTCGTCGTCGGTCAAAGATCGAGTGAGACTGTGGACGGCCCATTCTGACCTTTCGCGTAGATCTGCAGGGTCAGCGGCCGATTTGAGTAGACGGAGACGGGAAGCTTGAAGAGCACGAGCTGGCCCTGGGTGGGACCGTACGCCGGCAATGCGTCGGGATTCGGTTGGATTTGTCCGGGTTGAAGCGTCTGCGGGATCCAGGCGTTCGGATTCACGTGCGGATTGATCGGGACCGGGTAGTACTTGGCGCCCTGCGTGTCCATGATGTCGAACTGATCGGTGGTCGTGGCGTTGAACTTCGTCTGGTTCTTCGCCCACAGGAATATGCCGAACCAGAGATAACCGGGCTTGATCGTGGTGACGGCCGCGCCGTTCAGATACTCGCTGTCCTCGGTCGAGAACTGGTTGAGCTGGCGTGAGATCTGGACCTGGTAGGTGATCGGCCCGGCATCGACGTACTCGCCCTCGCCGTCGACCTGCGTCGGATGATGTAGCTCGCCGCAGGCTCCGAGGCCGAGCGCGATGAGACCGACGCACGCGATTGCGCGCAGGCGACCCAGGCTGAGGAAACGGCGAGGCGTGATCACGACGCGGGCAAGTTTATCCGTCGCCCGTGGCGCGGAGATCCATCACGCAGCTCAGCCCCCGGCGACCGTCGCGCGGTGCCCGCGCGAGCGCCCCTCCTCCAGGATCGAGCGCAGTCGGCGCATCGCCTTGGCCGCCTGGCGCCTGGTCCAGCTGCGCCCGCCGATCGCCTCGTGCAGCCTGTCCGAGAGCAGTCGCGTCTCGGTCTCCAGGGTGTACTCCACCTTGGTCGAGCCGCTCGGCCCGGGCGAAAGCGTGTAGGTCCCGACCATGCGGATGCGGTTGTACTTCCCGCCCCGGCCACGCTCGACGATCCGGAACGGCGGCTGCACCTCGGCCAGCGTCACATCGGCCCACGCGAAGCGACGGAGTGGCGCCTTGATCCGGAATCTCGCGCCGGCGCCCTGGCCGTACGGATCCTCTCGAGTCAGGTGCCAGTCGACCATGTAATGGTCGGTGAACTCGGGGTGATTGGCGATGTCGGCCAGGTATTCGAACACCTGCTCGCGGGGCACCGAGATCGTCGTCGAGACCGTGAAGGGATCCACGGGCGGGCATTGTATGGCCGCCCGCTACGCAGCCGTGCGGTGATCCGTGATGCGCATCGTGTGCCCGAACTCCGGGCCGTGCACGACGTGCGATCCCTGCGGGGAATCACGGTCGACAATGCGGCACAGCTCGCACAGCTCGGCCCCGGAGCTGTAGCTGTACATCCGCTCGCCGATCAGCGGCGAGCGGTGGCAACGGGAGCAGCGGGCGCGGCCCGCCACCAGCTCGTCGACCCCGCGGCGCAGGAGCGCCAGCTCGAGCTCGGGCATCTCTCGGACGGTTCTGATCATCTCGAGTTCGTTTTCGGCGAGCTCAGCGGAGTTCCTGCCGATTGGGCACCGCGTTGCGAATCCCCGCCCCGCGCCATCCGGCCCCGATCGCGCCCCCAACGGCGTCAGACCCGACCGCCGGCCCTCAAACCAGAAATGCCCGCATCCGGCAAAACCCGAGGAGTTTCTACACACAAAAAACTAGTGCAACGCCTATTTGGGCGATTTCCTCTTTTCCGGCGTTGATTTCGATTGAATTTATGTTGGCGTTCCTTTACTTACGCTTTGACGTGGCGGCTATGATGGGCCCGTCCCGTTAGACGGCTCGGCGAGTCTGCCAGCTAGAAGGAGTGCGCGCCAAAGTGAAAGCTTGGATGTCAGGGAACGTAGCGGGGACCGGAACTTTTCGCTGCACCGATTGCGATTACCCCGTCTCGCTCGACGCCGTCGACGAGCTTCCGACCTGCCCCAACTGCGGCGGCACGGAGTTCGTCAGGGCGTCACTGTTCACGACGGCTCAGGCCACCATGGTCGATATCTCGCCCGAGATCGAGGACCAGGTGTGGCTCGAGGAACTACGCGAGTCTCTCGAGGAGCCCGGGCAGTACATCGCCTACCGGGCTGCCGACGGCGATGTGGTGAGTTGTGCTCTGCAGCGCGAATGGACTCGGATCGGCCGCAGCCTGGCCGCCGACGTCCGTTTTGACGACCCCACCGTGTCGCGGCGCCACGCGTTGATCGTGCGCCAGCCCGACGGTCTGCGGGTCCTCGATGACCGCAGCCTTAACGGCGTATTCGTCAATGGCGAGCGCGTCGAGTGGAGCACGCTGGCGGACGGTGACGAGATCGTCATCGGGCGCCATCACCTGCATTTCGTGGACGTCCCGGCGATCTCCGGGATGCGCTACGGCCGCTCCGGTCAACGCGGCTCGAGTACGCCCGCGGGCTAGCACGACCGGCCGGGCCACGCTGTCTATAGTGGCCGCGGATGCCGACGATCGCAGTTCTGTCCCAGAAGGGCGGCACCGGGAAGACGACCGCGGTGCGGACGCTGCGCGATGTCTTCCGCCGCCTCGATCTCAGCGTCCTGGCGGTCGATCTCGACCCCCAGGGCAACCTGTCTGACTACCTCGACGTCGACCCCGACGCCTCTCCCACGGTCGGCGATGTCCTGTCCGGCACGGCCAAGCCGCGCGAGGCGATCCATGACGGAATCATCCCCGCCAACCTCGGACTGGCCGAGGCCGAGCTCCTGCTGGGCGGCAAGATGGGGCGGGAGCTGACCCTCAAGAAGGCTCTGCGCGAGGTCAGAGGCGAGTACGACGTGATCCTGATCGACTGCCCGCCGGCTCTCGGGCTGCTCACCGTCAACGCACTGGTGGCGGCCGACTACGCACTCCTGTCCGCCGAGGCCCAGTACTTCGCGCTCCAGGGGGTCGAGCAGGCGCTCGAGGTGATCGACCTGGCGCGCGAGAACCTCAACCCTGATCTCCACTGGCTCGGCGTGGTGCTGAACATCGCCGACATGCGCACCCGGCACTCGCGCGAGGCGTTCGAGTCGCTGCACGAGCACTACGGCGACAAGCTGTTCGACTGCACCGTCCGCGCCTCGATCGCCTACGCGGAATCGGCCGAAAGGGCGGTCTCGATCCTCGACTACCGGCCCGATCTGGGCGCCGACTACCTCCAGGTGGCCGAGCAGGTGCTGCGTCGAGTTGGCCTCGATGACGCCCGCGAGCGACTCGCCCCCATGCTGGCGGAGTCGCAGCCCGCGGTGTCGTAAACACCGGGCGGCCGCAGGGCCGCCCCCTTAAATAAAGGGCGCCCCGCAAGGGGGCGCCCCGTGTTTGTGCCCCCTCAGACCGACCGCTGATAGGACTTGAACGCGCGGGTGGCGAAGACCAGGCACAGGGCCAGCACGGCAACGAGAAAGCCGACCCTCGAGGCTACGAGGCCCCAGTCGGGGCTGGTGGAGGTGGCCGACCGGCCCGCCAGCACCGCCCAGTTGACCGGGTTGAAGTCGGACACGTGCTGGATCCACTTCGGCATCAGATTGGTCTCCAGAAACGTGGCCGACAGGAAGGTCAGCGGGAGCACGATGAACTGGACGGCCCCAATCAGCGCCTCCTCCTGGCGCATGATCAGGGCAAACCCGTTCGACAGGCCACCAAAGGCCGCGCCCAGCACGGCCGAGACGACAAACAGGACGGCGACGCCGGCCACGCCGCCTGGGAAGGTGGCCCCGACGATCAACGCCAGCGCGACGATGATCACCGACTGAATCACCACCACCACGGCCTCCTTGAGCAGGCGCCCGGCGATCAGCGCCTCGCGGCGCACCGGCGAGACGAGGAACCGTGCGGTCACGCCACGGTTCAGATCCTCGATCAGCGCCATGCCGCTCCAGGCCGAGTTGAACATCGCGGTCATCACCACCACGCCCGGGGCCAGGAAGGCGATGTACGAGCTCCCGTGAAAGCCCGGGATCTCCACCACCTTCTTGAACAGGGCGCCGAACAGCAGCAGCCAGATCACCGGCTGGACCAGCGTCACGGCGACGAACCACGGTTGGCGCCACAGCTCGCGCAGGTGGCGGGCGGTCATGTAGAGCGTTTGCCTGACGATCGTCATCGGGTCATCACCGCAGCTTCAGCGTCGGCCGCGTCGAACGTGCGGCCGGCATATCTCAGGTACACGTCATCGAGCGAGGGGCGGGCCACGCGGACCTCGGTCACCGCGATCCCGTGGGCCTCGAGCGCCTGCAGCAACGCCGGCACGGCGCGCCCGCCGTCGTCGGCGCGCGCCCGCAGCGAACGCCCCTCGACGGCCACCTCGCGCACGGCCTCGAGCTCGGCCAGCGCCTGTTGAACGCGCCCGTTGTGGCTCGCCGCCAGTTCGACCTGGACGGCGTCCCCGCGGAGCTCGCGCTTGAGCTCGTCGGGCGTACCCTCGGCGACCACCTTGCCGCGGTCGACGATGGCCAGACGCGCGGCGAGCTGGTCTGCCTCCTCGAGGTAGTGGGTGGTCAGCAGCACGGTCTTGCCCTGATTGGCCGACAGGCTCGAGATCTGCTGCCACATGTCGGCGCGCACCTCGGGATCGAGGCCGGTCGTCGGCTCGTCGAGGAACAGCACCTGCGGGTCGTGGACGAGCGCCATGGCGATGTCCAGGCGCCGCTGCATGCCGCCCGAGTATCCCCGGGCCACCCGGTCGCCAGCCTCGGCCAGCCCGAACCGCTCCAGCAGCTCGTTGACGCGGTGCTCGAGCGATCGCCCGCGCAGCCCGTAGATGTGACCCTGCAGTCGCAGGTTCTCGCGTCCCGTGGCCTGTACGTCGACGCCCGAGCCCTGCGAGACGGCGCCGATCGTCCGCCTGACCCGGTCGGGCGCCGCCACCACGTCGATCCCCGCCACCGTGGCGCGGCCCTCATCGGGCTGCGCCAGCGTGGTGAGAATCTTGACCGCCGTCGACTTGCCCGCACCGTTGGGCCCGAGCAGTCCGAAGATCGTGCCCGGCGCGACGGCGAAGCTCAGCCCCTGCAGGGCGGTGACGCCCTTCGGATAGGACTTGACGAGGCCCCTGGCCTCGATTGCCGACTCCATGCTGTCTCCCCTTCCGAGTAGGATTTCTCTTGACTGGCATATATCTTAGCTATCAAGATTTTTAGATGTCAAGAGAAATTCCACCCCGTGACGAAATCCTCCACCAGCTGGGCTCGGAGGTCCGCGCCAGCCAGCGGGCCACGGACATGGTTGACGAGCTCGTCTGCCAGCTCCTGGGGATCAACCGCACGGATGCGCGCGCGCTCGACCTGCTGGACGAGCACGGCCGGATGAGTGCGGGCGAGCTGGCCGCACAGAGCGGGCTGACCAGCGGCGCCATCACCGCCGTGATCGACCGGCTGGAGCGCGCCGGGCTGGCCTACCGAGTCTCCGACCCAGCCGACCGGCGCCGCGTGCTGGTCGAGCTCACACCGAAGGCGGTCACCGGCTCCCTGGACCTGATGGGCCCGCTGGCCGAGGAGGGGGCCCAGCTCAGCGAGCGCTACAGCGACGAACAGCTGGAGCTGTTCATCGAGTTCATGCGCGTCGGCCGCGAGATGCAGGAGCGTCACGCGCAGCGTCTGCGCGAGCGCCTCCGCGGTCAGCGCTAGCGCCCCACAGCTCGGCGTTGCGCTCGAAGATCTCCCGCAGCACGGCCTCGACGTCGCGGGTGATCCGCCACGAGGGATGATCGCGCTGGAACGGCGCGAGGTCGGAGATCCACCAGCGGTGGTCGCCGACGCGGCTCTCGGGCGACAGAACCCACTCGAGCTCGCGGTCCGTGATCGACTCGCAAAGCTCGATGGCCTCGAGCACCGAGCAGTTGCTCTCCCGCCCGCCGCCGATGTTGTAGACGGCCGCGGCCCGGGGTGTTGCGTGGAAGGCCTCAAACGCGGCCACGAGGTCGGCCGAGTGGATGTTGTCGCGGACCTGCTTGCCGCCGTAGCCGTACACGGTGTAGGGGTCGCCGGTGATCGCGCAGCGCATCAGGTAGGACAGGAATCCGTGCAGGCGCGCGCCGGCGTGGTTCGGTCCAGTCAGGCAGCCACCGCGAAAGCACACCGTCGGCATCCCGAAATAGCGGCCGTACTCCTGAACCAGAAGGTCACCCGACGCCTTCGAGACCCCGAACAGCGAATGGGTCGAGGCGTCGATCGACATCGAGGTGTCGATGCCCTGGTGGTAACGGTGGGTGGGCGGCAACTCGAGCCGCGTCTCGAGCTCGACCAGCGGGAGGTGGTTGGGCAGATCGCCATAGACCTTGTTGGTCGAGCAGAAGATGAACGTCGCCGCCGGCGCGTGCCGACGCGTGGCCTCGAGTAGGTTGAGCGTCCCGTTGGCGTTGATCGTGAAGTCGGCCTGAGGGTCGGAGGCCGCCCAATCGTGCGAGGGCTGCCCGGCGGCGTGGATCACCAGCTCGATCGAGCCCGCCGTCTGCGCGAACACACGCATGACCGCATCGACGTCGCGAACGTCGATCTCCAGCGAGCGAAAGGCATGGGGGAGGTCATGCTCCAGCGACTGCGTGGTGTGCGCGGTCGAGGCCGACGGTCCGAAGAAATGGGCCCGCATGTCGTTCTCGAGCCCGATCACGTCATAGCCGCGCTCGGCGAAGTGGCGGACCGACTCGGAGCCGACCAGCCCGCCCGATCCGCTGACGATGGCGGTACGCACGGCGGCCAGGTTAGCCCGGCGTCGCGGTTCGGCGCGGCGAGCTACAGGCTGCGGACATCGGCGCCCTGTGACTCGAAGGGAGTGCGCATTACCGTGGCCCAGCCCTGGGTGTGGCGCGCGAGCGCGTCGACGACGCTGCCGGTCTGCTCGTAGTGACACCACACCAGGACGGCCGGGCCGGCGCCCGAGATGGTGGCGCCCAGGGCACCTATCTTGGGGGTGGCTGCCTCCGTCAGCAGCTCGGCCGAGCGCGGATACAGGGGGGCGCGGGCCGGCTGGTGCAGCCGATCGGCCAGGCCGGCCGCGATCAGCTCGAGGTCGCCCGTGCTGAGTCCGCGGATCAGCAGTGCGGCGTGGGCGACATTGAACACGGCGTCGCTCATCGGGACCGTGGGCGGTAGCGCGGCGCGCGCGGCCGCGGTATGGACAGCCTCCTCCGGAACGACGAGCACGGCTTCGAGCCCCATGGGCACATCGAGGCGATGAGCTCTGGGGCCGTCGCAGATCACGAACCCGCCTTGGAGGGCGGCGGCGACGTTGTCCGGGTGGCCCTCGAACTCGATGGCCAGGGCCAGCACGTCGGCGTCGAGCTCGAACAGATGGTCGGCGGCCATCAGGCCGGCGATGATCGCCGCGGCGCTCGAGCCGAGCCCGCGTGTCAGGGGGATGTTGGAGGCGATGCGGAACTCGAAGTCGTCGGCCGGGTGCAGCCGCTCAAACGCCCGCACGAGCAGATTGCTGCGGTCCGTCGGGAGGTCCAGGGCGGTGTCGACGGCGAACCGTCCGGTCTCGACGACCTCGAGCTCCAGGTGCAGAGCAAGCGCCGCCGCCAGCACGTCGAAGCCGGGGCCGAGATTGGCCGACGACGCCGGGACCCGAACCAGGCGCCGGCGGCCCAAGGTCACCCGAGCACCGCCCGCTCGATCGCCTGAAGCTCGGGTTCGCAGGGCACCACCGCCCCGGCCTGGGCCAGCGCGGTCTGCGGGTCCTTCAGGCCGTGACCGGTGAGCACGCAGACGATCCGCCGCGCGTCCCGGGCGCCGTGGGCGAGCAACCCGGCCACGCTGGCCGCCGACGCCGGCTCGCAGAACACCCCCTCCTCGGCGGCGAGGAAGCTGTAGGCCTGGAGGATCTGCTCGTCCGTGACCGCGTTCACCGCCCCGCCTGAGGAGGTCATCGCATCCATCGCCTCCTCCCACCGGGCGGGATTGCCGATGCGGATTGCGCTGGCCACGGTCTCGGGGTGCTCGATCGGGGCGCCGTGGACCAGCGGGGCCGCACCGGCGGCCTGAAAGCCCAGCATCCGCGGCGCATAGCCCATCTCGCGGAAGCCCTTCCAGTAGGCGGTGATGTTGCCCGCGTTGCCGACCGGGATGCACAGCGCATCGAGCTCGCCGGCCAGCGACTCGACCAGCTCGAAGGCGGCCGTTTTCTGCCCCTGGATGCGCAACTCGTTCACGGAGTTGACCAGCGCCACCGGATGGCGGTTGGCCAGCTCGCGGACGAGACTCAGGGCCTGATCGAAGTTGCCCCGCAGCGCCACGACGCGGGCGCCGTGCATCAGCGCCTGGGCCAGCTTGCCGGTGGCGATCTTGCCCTCCGGCACGATCACGGCGCCGCGCAACCCGGCGCGGGCCGAGTATGCCGCGGCCGAGGCGGCGGTGTTGCCGGTCGAGGCGCAGATCACCGCCCGGGCGCCCTCGCGGACGGCGGCCGAGACCGCGCAGGTCATCCCGCGGTCCTTGAACGACCCGGTGGGATTGGCGCCCTCGAGCTTCAGCCACACCTCGCTACCCACCCGCTCGGACAGGCGCGGGGCCAGGACGAGCGGGGTCGACCCTTCGCCCAGCGAGACGACCGGGTCGCCCTGGGCGAACGGGAGCCGGTCTCGGTAACGCTCGATCAGGCCGTTCATCGGGCGCGAACGCTAACGGTTCACGGCCGGGCTGCGTGGGGCGCTGTCGGGGGCCGTCCAACGACGATTTCGTCACCTAGCGGCATCTGCGTGCGGTCGCTGGGTAACGAAACCGGCATATAACAGCGGAAACGTTGCGGAGCGCCTAGATCTCGAGCACGACCTTGCCGGTCGCCTCGCGTCGGTCGATGGCGTTCAAGGCCTCGGCCGCTCGCTCGAGCGAGAACCGGGCACCCACAATCGGCGCCACGAAACCGCGGTCGATCAACTCGGCGATCTCGGCACCGATTCGCGCCGTCACCTCCGGCTTGGCCATCACGTAGGCCCCCCACCCCGCGCCGATCACCTCGGTGTTTCCCAGCAGCAGCCGGTTGACTCTGACCTCGGGAATCGAGCCGCCGGTGAAGCCGACCACAACCACGCGCCCGCCCTCGCCCAAGGACCGCACGCTGTCGGTGAAGCGGTCACCGCCGACAGGATCGAGCACGAGGTCGACACCGCCGCCCGACAGCTCCTTGGCCTCGTCCTTCCAGGGCCCGTCGGAGCGGATGACCTCGTCGGCCCCGGCCTCGCGGGCCACGCGCTCCTTCTCGTCGGTGGAAACGACCCCGATCGTCGTGGCCCCGAGCCCCTTGGCCACCTGGAGCACGGCCGTTCCCACCCCGCCGGAGGCGCCGTGGACGAGCACCGTCTCACCCTCGGTCAGCCGCCCTCGCAGCTTGAGCGCGAACAGGGCCGTGTGGTAATTGAGCACCAGGCTGGCGCCCTGGGCGAAGTCGAGCGAATCGGGAAGCGGGAAGCAGAAGTACTCGGGCGCGACGACCGCCTCGGCGAAGCCGCCGATCATGCAGAACGCGGCCACCCGGTCTCCGGGCTTGACCGCCGCGCCGTCGCCGGCGCTGCGCACCACCCCGCCCACCTCACTGCCGGGCACGAACGGCAGCGGCGGTTTGAACTGGTACTCGCCCCGGGTCTGAAGCACCTCGGGGAACGACACGCCGGCTGCCCTGACGTCGACGACCACACCCTTTCCCGGGGTGAGCATGTGCGATGGCTCGGGATCGGGGATGTCGACCAGCTGCAGAGCGGAGTCCGGCCCAGTCAGCGCGGCTATCTGAATCGCTCTCATGGGGCGGGAATGTATTCCTCCGCGGCGCATCCCGCGCCGCGGTCTGATGCAGCCGCTCGGCCTCCGGCCTCGCCTATCCGCGCGGCTGTTGGCCTCGCTATCCGAACTCCTCTTCCAACACTCGGATCGAGCGCGGGGGCGCCCGCAGGACCTCCAAGCCGGCGATTCCGTCCATGGCCGCGGTGAAGCGCGACTCGAGCACCGGGTGGACGACCATCACCAGCCGGGCCTGCTGGCCGAGTCCCTTCTGGACGACCGATTTGACCGACACCTGATGCTGGGCCAGCACCTCGGCCACCCGCGCCAGCACACCCGGCTGGTCGGCCACCTCCAGGTGCAGGTAGAAGGCGGAAACGACGTCCTGGACGATCTCCATCGCGCCGATCGTGGGTGGTGTCGAGGCCGGCGGGATCATCGCGCTGATCACGTCGCCGAGCACCGCGGTGGCGGTCTGGGGGCCGCCCGCCCCCGGCCCCGACATGGTTATCTCGGTGATCGCCTCCGACTCCACCGTGACCGCGTTGAACGGCCCACCCACCGAGGCCAGCGGGTGGCCGGGGTAGAGAAACGCCGGGTGAACGCGGACCGACAGGCCGCCGTCGATGCGCTCGGCGGTGCCGATCAGCTTCAGCCCGAGGCCGAGTTCGCGGGCGTACTCGAGGTCGTCGGGCTGGATGTGCTCGATCCCCTCGTAGCGCACCTGGTCGAGGTGCACGGGCGTGTCGAAGGCCAGGCGGGCGAGGATCGCCATCTTGGCCGCGGCATCGCGGCCGTCGACGTCCTCGGACGGATCGGCCTCGGCGTAGCCGAGCCGCTGCGCCTCGGCCAGGGCGGCATCGAACGTCATCCCGGTCCGGGCCATCTCGGTGAGGATGAAGTTCGTCGTCCCGTTGACGATCCCATGAATCCGGTCGATCGTCGCCCCCGACAGCGACTCCTGGACCACGCGGATGACCGGCACGACCCCAGCCACCGCGGCCTCGAAACGCAGCTGCACGCCCTCCGTGCGCGCGGCCTCCCACAGCTCCTCGCCGAACTGGGAGAGCAGCTGCTTGTTGGCCGTGACCACGTGCTTGCGCGCGCGCAGCGCCCGCAGCACGTACTCGCGGGCCGGATCGAGCCCGCCCATCAGCTCGACGATCAGGTCCGACTGGGCGAGCAGCTCGTCGAACGAGCCGCGGCTCCGCGTGAGGATTCCGCTGATCGTCGGTCGCAGCCCGGTTATCACTTCGATCCGCTCAGCGTGCTGAGGCAGCAGCTCGGCGAAGGCCGAGCCGACGGTGCCGTGGCCCAGCAGGCCGACGCGGAAGGGGCGCTCAGTCGACATCACGAGCGGTCAGGTCGTCGTAGCTCTCGCGCCGGACGACGACCCTGGCGTTGCCCTCGCGGCAGAAGATCACCGGTGGACGCGGAACACCGTTGTAGTTGTTGGCCAGGGAGTAACCGTAGGCGCCGGTCACCGGCGTGACCAGGACATCGCCCGGGGTGGGATCGGGCAGCGGCGCGTCGCGCACGATCACGTCGCCCGACTCACAATGCTTGCCGGCGATCTGGGAGCGCTCGGTCGGCGCGGCGAGGGGCCGATCGGCGATCGCCGCCTCGTACACGGCGCCGTACAGCATCGGCCGCAGGTTGTCGGACATGCCGCCGTCGACGGCCACCCAGGTCGAGACGTTGCGCTTGACCGTCTCCACCGTGTACAGCGTCACGGTGGAATTTGCCACCAGCGCACGCCCGGGTTCGAGCAGCAGGCGCTTGTCAGGGCCGAGGTGAGCGTGCACGGAGGTGACGATCGCCTCGACATAGTCGGAGATCGAGGGCGGCTGCTGCGAGGTGGTGTAGGCGACCCCGAGCCCCCCGCCGAGGTTGTAGACCGGGAACTCCCCCAGTCCGGCGATGGCCGCCACCGCGGCCCTGAACGGCTCGAGGTCGAGCAACTGCGAGCCGATGTGAAAGTGCAGCCCGACCAGCTCGAGGTGTGGCGCGGTGTCAAGTCGCTCGATCGCCTCGCGCGCCTCAGAGATCGAGAAGCCGAACTTCGAATCGGCCTGGCCGGTTGAGATCGCATGGTGGGTATCGCCGGCGACCCCCGGCGTGACGCGGATCAGAACCTCCTGGATAGCGCTGCGCTCGGCCACGATCGCCTCGAGACGATCGATCTCGTGAATCGAGTCGACCACGATGTGGCCAACGCCGGCATCGAGCGCCTGGATCAGCTCGGACTCGGACTTGGCGTTGCCATGGAGGTAGATGCGGTCGGGGTCGAAACCGCCCCGGAGCGCCAGGGCGAGCTCGCCGCCCGAGGCGACGTCGCACGACAGTCCCTCTTGCGCCAGGACGCGATACACGGCCGTGCAGGGAAACGCCTTGGAGGCGAACAGCACGTCGTAGTCCGCGTGGCGCGCGGCCAGAGTCTCGCGAAACAGCTGCGCTCGCCGGCGCAGATCATCCTCGGCCACGATGTAGGCCGGCGTGCCGAACTCGCGCGCCACCTCGACCGCGTCGCAGCCGCCGATCTCCAGCCGCCCGCGCTCGTTGACCCGGCTCCCATGGGGATAGACGTGCGAGATGGATGTCGTGGTCAGGCTCACCGGAGGCGATCATGCCATGCGCTCCAAAGCATGGGATCATCGCCGCGTGCGCCAGATGCGAACGGTGACGCCGATCAGGCCGGCCGAGCTGGCCAGCCACGACGGTCTCACCTACTCCCTATGGCTACCCGAGGGCCGTGCGGCGCGCGGCGGCGTCGTCATCCTGCACGGCGCCGGATCGTGCAAGGAGAGCCATTACGACTTTGCCCGCGCGGTGCTCCCGCTCGGTCTGGCGGCGGTGTCCTTCGACCAGCGCGGGCATGGAGAGTCGGGCGGCTCGCTCGACGGCCGAGCCATCGACGACGTGGCCTCGATGGCCGCCCTGCTGCGCTCCGCTCTGAGCGACCCCGCGAAGCCAATCGCACTGCGCGGCTCGAGCATGGGTGGCTATATGGCCATCGCGGCGGCGAGCGACACGAACGCCGCCGCGGTCGTCGCCATCTGCCCGGCCAGCGCGGAGGGGCTCCGGCGGGGGCTGGCCGCCGACCAGTTCGAATTCGCCGCCGACGCTCCAGCCCTCGACGCGCTGTTCGCACGCCACGACCTGCACGACGTCGCACCCACGCTGGACGTCCCTGTCCTGCTGCTCCACGCGGAGGGCGACGAGGTTGTCCCGGTCCAGCTCTCGCGCGAGCTGGCACCACATCTCACTCATCCCCACAGCCGCCTGATCGCCGTACCGGGCGGCCATCACCGCTCGATCCAGCACGACGGTGAGCTTCAGGCCGTGAGCCTGCGTTTCATCACGCGGATGCTCGGCTAGCAACCCGCCAATCTGCCACCGCTGCGGGCGGCTCGGGCCTCAGTGGCCTCAGTGAATGAACACGAGCGCAACGCCGGCGAGCAGCGCGCCGGCGGTGCCGAAGCCGGCCGCGTACGCCCGTGTGCAACGCACCGATTTCTGGTTCGAGACCTGGCCGGAGACCGACAGCGTTGGTACCCCTGTGCTCACGATTTCTCCCTTTTCTTATGCCGCCGCGACGGCGGTTCCCGCACCTGGAGCACGAACTCCGCCGCGCCGGGACAGCAGGAACAACCAGGCAAGTCCCGCGATCATCAGCGCAATGCTCTCGAATTGTGGCACTGTCAAACCGAGCGCGACGCGGTGGTTGCGGCGGATGAACTCGACCAGCAGACGCTCGACTCCCGATAGGAGTAGATAGAAGGCGAACAGGGCGCCGGTGCGAAACTGGTCGCGCATCCGCCACAACCACCACGCCACCACACCCATGGCCAAGGTCTCATAGATCGGCGTGGGCAGCACGGTCACCCCGGGCGGCGTCGGGACGGTCCCGTGCGGGTAGCTCATTGCCGTCGG
Source organism: uncultured Solirubrobacterales bacterium (assembly GCA_963749545.1). Taxonomy (GTDB): domain Bacteria; phylum Actinomycetota; class Thermoleophilia; order Solirubrobacterales; family Solirubrobacteraceae; genus Palsa-465. The sequence continues at coordinate 56,867 of CAVVNG010000012.1, read as the reverse complement.
CAATGTCGACACCTTCCCGTAGTCGCCGTCGCCCGAGATCTGGCACCCGATGCGCCCGATCGCGTAGCCCATGGCCAGCGGGACGGCGGCCAGGTCGAGCAGCCCCGTCGACAGCATCCCTCGCCACTTCGCCCAGGCCAGCACGGCGATGGCGCCGCCGATCACGCCGCCGTACCAGACCAGACCCGAGCCCGAGAACAGGCTTCCCAGGAGATCGTGCTTGACCTGGCTGTAGTTCTGGATGACGTAGTACAGGCGCGCTCCGACCAGGCCGCCGACCAGCGCCGCGATCGCCATCTCGTAGGAGAAGTCGGGCGGCTTGTCCAGTTCGCGCAGGCGCCGGTAGAGGATGGCGCCGGCAGCGATGAAGCCGCAGGCGAAGACGATTCCAAACGACTTCAGCGAAAGACCGAAGACGTGGATCTCAGGTCGCATCGGCCAGAGATTAGGCCAGGCCGAAGGCCCGGGACGCGGTTGCGGCTCGTGGGCAGACCGACAGCCGATGGCCGATAATCCGCGGCCGTGCTGCCGAGCGTCGCGATCCTCTGTGGCGGCCGCGGCACGCGGCTGCAGGAGCACACCCAGTCGATCCCCAAACCGCTGGTGGAGATCGGTGGCCGGCCGATCCTCTGGCACGTGATCCAGATTTATCTCGCCCAGGGCTTTCGGAGCTTCCACCTGCTCACCGGCTACTGCGCCGAGATGATCGAGGAGTTCGCGCGCGGTGAGCGCTGGCCGGCCGGCGCGCTCGTCGAGTGCATCGAGACCGGACTCGACACGCCCACCGGCGGCCGGCTGGCCCGAGCTTCGTCAGCGCTCGAGCGGGACCGCTTCTGCCTGACCTATGCCGACGGCGTGGCCGACATCGACCTGCGCGCACTGCTGGCCGAGCACGAACGCCATGGCGCCGCCGCCACGATGACCGTGGTGCGGCCGGAGCTGCAGTTCGGGGTGGCCGACCTCGGTAGCGACGGGATGGTCCGCCGGTTCGTCGAGAAGCCGCGCAGCGAGCACTGGGTCAACGGCGGCTTCTTCTGCATCGAGCCGTCCGTGCTCGGGTTGATGGACGAAGCCTCGGTGCTGGAGCGCGATCCGCTGCAGCGCCTGGCCGCCGACGGCGCCCTGCGCGCCTTCCGGCATGAGGGATTCTGGGACTGCATGGATACCTACAAGGACGCCGCGATGCTCAACGACCTGTGGGCCAGCGGTCGAGCGCCATGGAAGCTGTGGAGCTGAAGCAGCACTCGGTCCTGGTCACCGGCGCCTACGGCCTGCTCGGCAGCTGGCTGGTGCGCGCGCTGCTGGAGCGGGGCGCCCGCGTGACCGTGGTCCGGCGCGACGAGCCGGCCAACTCAGCCCTGCGGCGGATGGGGCTGGAGGAGTCGGTGAACGTGGTCCGCGGCGATATCGCCACCGAGGGCCTGATCTCGCGCGCGCTGGCCGAGTATGACGTCCAGAGCGTGTTTCATCTGGCCGCCCAGGCCATCGTGCGGACAGCCAATCGCTCGCCGCTGGGCACGTTCGAGACCAACATCCGCGGCAGCTGGCTGGTCCTCGAGGCGTGCCGGCTCCACGGCTGCGAGCGGGTCGTGGTCGCCTCGTCCGACAAAGCCTACGGCCACCACCGCGACCTTCCCTACCGGGAGGAGCACGCGCTTGCGCCGCTGTACCCGTACGACGTCTCGAAAGCGGCCGCCGATCTGCTCGCGCGTTCCTACTGGCACACGTGGCGGCTGCCGGTGGCGGTGACCCGGTTCGCCAACATGTACGGCGGCGGCGACCTCAACCCATCCCGGATCGTCCCCGAGGCCGTGGCGGCGGCACTCGCGGGGCGGGCGCCGGTCGTCCGCTCCGACGGTTCTCCCGAGCGCGACTTCCTCTATGTCGAGGACGCTGTGGCAGCCTACCTGGCCATCTGGGATGCCCTCGGGCGCGATGACCATGCAGCCTGCGGCGAGGCGTTCAACGCGGGCGGCGGCCGGCCGCATCGCGTGCTCGACGTTGTCCGCCTGATCTGCGAGCTATCGGGGTCGGGACTCGAACCCGATGTGCGCGGCGCCGGGACGCCGGCGGGCGAGATCGACCGTCAGTGGCTGGACTTCAGCAAGCTCCGGGCGCTGACGGGCTGGACGCCGGCGGTCGAGCTGGAGGAGGGTCTGCGCCGCACGATCGAGTGGGAGAGGACACATCGCTAGTGGCCGGCTGCTAGGCGCCCGAGAAAGATGGGGCCCGGACCCCACGTTCCCTTCGCATCCCCTTGCCTAGCCTTGACTGCCCACTTATTGGGTCTGCCAACATAGTCCTAACAATGGCTCGTTCCAGATCATTCGGCCGAGATCCCGGGCTCCAAGCCCGGATGGTCCTGACGCTCTTCCTGCTCGGACTCGTATACGCCGTCCTAATCGGCGTGCTGATCGCTGCCGGCGTGGGGGCCGTGTCGGTGGCCGTGATCGCCGCGGTGCTGTTCGTCATCCAGTACTTCACCTCGGACAAGATCGCTCTCTACTCGATGGGCGCCCGCGAGGTGACGCCCCAGGCGGCACCGCGGCTGCACGGGGCGGTCGACCGGTTGTGCATCCAGGCCAACCTGCCCAAGCCACGGGTGGCGATTGCTGAGACCGCGATGCCCAACGCATTCGCCATCGGTCGCTCGCCGAAGACGGCCACCGTGTGCGCCACCACCGGCATCCTCGATCTGCTCGACGACTCAGAGCTCGAGGGCGTGCTCGCACACGAGCTGACGCACGTCCAGAACCGCGACGTGCTGGTGATGACGATCGCCAGCTTCTTCGCCTCGATCGCATCGTTCATCGTTCAGATCGGCTTCTGGTTCGGGGGCGGGTTCGGCGGCAACGATGAGGACAACGGGCCGAGCTGGCTGGTGGTCGTGCTCGTCTCGGCCCTGGTCTACATCATCTCGTTCGTGCTCCTCCAGGCGCTGTCGCGCTACCGCGAGTTCGCCGCCGACCGCGGCTCGGCGATCATTACCGGCCGGCCCAGCGCGCTGATCTCCGCGCTGATGAAGATCTCCGGCGGGATGGAGCGGATTCCCCAGCAGGACCTGCGCGCTGCGTCGGGCGAGCTGGCGGCGTTCTACATCTTCCCGCCGAAGGCCAAGCAGACCGTCGCCAGCCTGTTCGCCACACATCCGCCGCTCGAGGCGCGAATCGCCGCGCTCCAGCGACTGGAGTCCCAGTTGCAGGGCACCGCATAGCCGGCCCGCTTGGGCGACAATCTGCAGCCATGGGCTTTCTCGATGTGATCACGGGTAAGCGCAAGCTCGCCGGCCCCGCTCCGGACCGCCTGTTCGCCGTGAGCACGGCCTACGTCAAGCTCGAGACCGAGCTGGGCATCACCTCGCGGGGCGCCGCGGCGATCGTGTTTCAGCCTCTCTCCACGGCCGATTTCGACTCGATCGTGCGCGAGACCGAGGAGGTCGTGCGCGCGACGGCGAGCGACAGCGGCACCACGGTCGACACGTCCGACGACCAGTTCGGCTACCGCTGGCTGCTCCTGCGGGGCAAGGGGTTCGACGATCTCGTCGTCGGGATCAACGCGGTCAGCGGAGCGCTCGAGGCGGGCGGCTACGGCGACCGCGTGCTGTGCGCCGTGTTCGCCTTCCAGGACCGCCAGCAGCGACCGCTGTACTGGATCTACAACTACAAACGCGGCAGCTTCTATCCCTTCGTCCCGACCGGCGACCAGCAGCGCGACAACGAGCGCGAGCTGGTGCTAAAAGCACAGATCGGCGCCGAGCTCCCGGTCGAGCAGGAGCTCGAGCGCTGGTTCCCGCTGTGGGGGATTCCGATCTGAGCTCGGAGTGGCTACCTCCGGGGTCCGACGCGGCCGACCACAGGGCCGCGGGTCCCAGGCACCAGCCCGAGTCGTCGCCTGACCGGTGGGTCGTTGGTGGGCCGCCACCGGCGGCTGAGCCGGATGTGGGCGCCGTCGGCCGATATCGCGAGAGCCATAAGCAGGCGGTGCGCGCCTACTGCCAGAGCGTGTGCTCGGCTGAGCTCGTCGACCAGGCGATCGAGGCCTCGTTCATCGACCTCGCCGGAAGGCTGCGCGAGCAGGACGCGAAGTCGACCGAGCGCGAGCGGCTCCTGCTGCGCGCGACGCGCTCGGCGGCGGCGGGACGGTTCGAGGTCATCGCTCCAGACGGGGAGGCGCCGGGCGAGTTGTGCTCGCTCGTGCCGGAGCTGCTCGCCGCCCGCGCCAACGGCGAGCTCAAGGCCGCTCAGGCCGAGCTCGATCTCCACCTGCATGGGTGTCGGGTATGCGCGCGGACGGAGGCCATGATGGCTGCGGCCGAGCCTCGCCATGCGCACGGCGTGGCTGTCCCGGGCTCGGGCGATTGGCTCGGCCGCGCTGGCACGCCCGATCCATAGCGGTAACCGCAGCACGTCAATTCCATCTCGCCGCTCCCGATACGGAAGCGCCCGCGTTCCCCACACGGGCTCGGGGTAGTGCGGGTGCGCGGCGAGGACACTGAGGCGATGGCCACGGTCGCGCAGGCCCCGGGCCCAGACCGTGCTGACGATGCCGATGCCGGTTGGTTCGAGGTCGAAGTTGTAGCTCCAGAGCTGGATATCCATCGCGTGCGCGCGCCGTTCACCGTATCGGCCTCCCGCCGCGGTGCGATCGTATGGAGTCCGGTGGCGCGTTTCGCCAGTACCTGTGTGGGCCGAGTCGCCGCCCCGCTCTTGGTCCCGCCGCCGAGCTGACAACCAGGGCGTCGCCGAGCCACGGGCGCCCGGCGACGCGCGCTGGCCGTGTGCCGGTCAGGTTTCCCCGGTCGCGCTCATGACTCGAGCGCGCCCAGAGTCGTCCTCACCCCGCCTCGAACTGGCTGAGCTGACTGTGATGACTCGCTCCTCTGCCGCGCCGCTGCCGACCTGGATTGCAGCAGCAGCGAAGTGTCCCTACCCGCCGGGGGACTGAATCAATCCTCTTTTTGGTGCGGCGTGATTCAGCCCGGAATCAGGCCCTCGCCGCTGAACTCCTCCTTGGCCTCCTCGATCGAGACGTCGGGGGGCGGAAGGATCAGCGCGGAGCCTTCCAGCTCGTCGTCAGCCAGCGCACGACCGCTGGTGCGAATCAGTCGCAGAAGATCGTCGAACGCCGAACGGAAGCCGGCCTGGTCGCCGGCTTCGCATGCCGCCACGGCCCTGTTGTCGAGCTCGTTGAGCTTCCCGACATCGCCATCCCCGACCTCGTACTGCCCCTCGGTGGCGATTCGGACGATCATTGCGCAGCCTGCTCCCCGGCTCCCGATCCGCCGCTGGATGTGCCGGCTCCGAGCTCACCCGCCGGGGCGGAGCCGCTGCCGAGCTCGGCCTTCATCTTCTCGAGCTCGGTATCCACCTCGCTCTTGCTCGATAGCTCCTTGAGCTGACGATCGATGTCGTCCTCACCGGGGCCGATCTGAGTCAGGTCGTCGAAAGTGCCAGCCGCCTCGAGTTCCTGCACGGCGTCGGCGCGCGCCTTCATGTTCTCGGTCTTGTCGAGCGCACGCTGCATGGCCAGGCCAACATCGGCCATCTCCTCGCCGACGCCCGTCGCCGCCTCGGAGATCCGCACCTGGGCCTCCGCAGCCGAGTACTGCGCCTTGATGACCTCCTTCTTCGAGCGGAACTGCTCGATCTTGGTCCGCAGCTTCTGCTCGGACTCGGTCATCTGCTGTTGCTGGTCCTCGAGCTGGGAGATCTGCGAGTCGAGCGACTGCAGCTCGGTCTGGGCGACGTTCTTGCGCTCGAGCGCCATGCGCGCGAGATCCTCGTTGCCGGCGGACAGCGCCTGGCGGGCCTGCGTGTCGAGCTTGACGACCTGCTCCTGCAGCTTCTGCTCCTGCAGCTGAAGGCGCTTCTTCGACGTGACGACGTCGGCGATCCCCTTCTTGACGTTCTGCAGCAGCTCGATCTGCTTCTGGTAGCTGTACTCGAGTGTCTCGCCCGGATCCTCGGCGCGGTCGAGGAGCTTTGAGATCTTGGCTTTAATGACGGTGGACATGCGCCCGGAAAGGCCCGGCATCGCATCCTCCTTGGCGTATGGCTGGACTGGCTACACCAAGCCTACCGAGAGAAAAAGTTCGGGTCGGCCTAGACGGGCTCTTAGGATGGCCGGATGGACCCCCGTGCCGTGCGCGAGTCCCAGGCCCAGATCGTCCATTGGATGGGTCCCGCCGACGCCAACAGCGTGGGAAACGTCCATGGCGGGACAGTGATGAAGTTGTGCGACGAGGCGGCCGGGCTGGTGGCCATCAAGCACTCTCGTTGCCGCGTGGTCACGGTCGCCGTGGATCGGATGACCTTCATCGTTCCGATTCTCGTCGGCGAACTTGTCACCTTCAGCGCGTCGGTCAACGCCGTCTGGCGAACCTCGATGGAGGCCGGCGTGCGGGTCGTGGCCGAGCGGCCCAGGACCGGTGAGGTGCGCGTCACCAACGCCGCCTACCTGACCATGGTCGCCGTCGACGAGGAGGGCCGGCCGACGCCGGTGCCGCCGCTGATCGCCGAGTCCGCGGACGAGCAACGGCGCATGCGCGAGGCCGAGCTTCGCCGTGCCAACCGGCTGGCCGAGCGCGCCGAGATCGTGGCGCGCCGGGGGGCCGAGGGCGACCGATAGCCGGCGGCGCCCGGTTTGCGGACGAGGGCTCTCGCGTTCAGTCCGTTTGCGGGCCGCGGCTTCGTTTGGCGAGCGGCTTCGCGAACCGCCGCTGGGTGGGCTTTGGCTGCAGGCAGTACAACCACGATTTCGTTACGCAAGCGGTTCCGCGCGCGCTCGCCACACGACGAAACCGCTGCTAAATCGGGGAAACGTTGCCTAGCGCCGGCGGTCCCGAGCGCTGTGCAACGTCTTCATGGTCCCGGCGGGCCCTCCGACCGCCATAACGTTGAACAGCGGCCGAGCGCGCCCGCGCTCCTTGACGTTGTGGCGCTCTGACCGACTTAACGTCAACCAGCGCCACCACCCCGGACGAGCTCTTTGACGTTGTGGCGGCCACGAACCGGCCCTCACCCCTTCCCAGCCAAACCCCAAAGCCACCCGCCACCGGGGCGCGCGGCGGCCGCAGCCGAGCTGAACGCGACAGCCACGACAGCCGAACCGGAGCTCGGCCCGAACCGCTACAGCCCGTGCGGGTGACGCGCCTCGAACCCCGGAGGGCTCGGGTACAGGGGCCGCCACCGCGGCCCGGTGCCGGGGGGCGGATTCGGGTCGGCCTCGGCCGAGGTGTCAAAGCGAATGCCGGCGATCTCGATGAACGCGTGGCTCGGGTTCGTGTACACGGTGATCCACGCGCCGACGCCGTGCCGTCCCCAGCTCTCGAACTCGGTGGAATCGAGGGGTGAGCGGAGCAGACCGGCGGCGTGCAGCACAAATGACACCGAGCCCGAGCAGTCGTAGCCAGCCGATGCGAAGCTCGCGTGCCCGCCACCGTAGATGTACGGCTTCTTGCGGATCTTGTTGCCGGCCCAGATCGCGCGCTGCACCGCCCGCGGGGCCAGCGAGGGCGCGTAGGCGACGCCATGCTTGATCTTTGCCCTCTTGCCCGCCACAACCGGATGCGAGGCCGTGCTGACGACCGGCGCCCCGGCGATGCCGGCTCCTCCCGACGACGCCACCGCGGGAGCGGCGAACGCGAGTGCCGAGGCGGCGATACCGAGAGCTATCAGTTGACGGACCGGCAAATCTTCTCTTTCGTCGGCCTGCGGGGTTAGCTGTCGGGCTGGCGCTAAAAGAGCCTGCGCCTTCCACGGGTTCACCGCGGAATTAGCCCCGGGGTGGTGGTTCCCCCGCTCCGCGGATTTAGCTGCCGCGGATTAGGCGTCGCGCAATATATACCGATACAAGGAGATCGGCGGCCAGCGTCGAAGGCCCGACGCTTGCAACAAACATCGCAATCTCCGGGCTCTCAGGTCGGCATCTGACAGCCCAGGTAGGTCAAATGAACCCCTGGCCCCCAACGTGGGTGCCGCCCAAGCAATCCGAACACCGAACCAAAATGCGCAACAAACCCACCATCGGCGCCCGCACATACGGGCCTCGGTAACGTCCGCCGGGCTTATGTCAAGGAAGCTGATCGCAGGTGTTCTGGGCGCGCTGGTCCTCGCGGGCTGCGGCGGCGGCGGGACGACGCTCATCACCGGGCCAGCCCCGCAGGGAAGCGTCGAGTCCAAGACGCCACAGGCGGCCCAGAAGCTCGGGATCCCGGCGGTGGCGACGAAGAACACGACGCGCGTCGGTGGCGGTGACCCGATCGCCGATGCCGCCGGTGTCGCACTGGCGGTCTATCCGTCCTCGGGTCAGGGCACCCATCCCACGGCGGTGACGATCGCCCCGACCGACGATTGGCAGGCGGCCATCGCCTCCGCGGCGCTGATGGCGGCCCCGATCAGGGCACCGATCCTGCTCTCGGGCAGCTCCGCGCTGCCGTCCGCGACGGCCGACGCTCTGAGCACGCTGGGGCCGACCGGGTCGGGCACGATCGGTGGCGCGCAGGCGGTCCTCGTCGGCGACGTGCCCAAGCCCGGACATCTCAAGACGGTCTCGATCTCGGGCAGCGATCCGTACACGCTGGCCGCCGGGATCGATCGGTTCGCCTCGGCGGCGCGCGGCTCGGCGCCGAACGCGGTCGTCATCGCCTCCGGCGACAACGCGGCCTTCGCGATGCCGGCGGCCGGATGGGCGGCGGAGAGTGGCGACCCGGTCCTGTACGTCAACCACTCGGGCGTGCCGGCGCCGACCCGGCAGGCGCTGCTCTCGGGCCAGAAGCCGAACATTTACGTCCTCGCCCCGAATTCCGTGATTCCCGACAGCGTGGTCGCGCAGCTGCGCAAGTACGGCACGGTCAAGCGCATCAGCGCCGCCGACCCGATCTCAAGCGCGGTCACGTTCGCCGCTTATCGCGACCCGCCGTGCGTGTACGGGCAGCCCTGTGCGCACGTGCCGGGAAGCTTCGGCTGGGCGATGCGCAGCCCGGGGCACGGCTACGTCCTACTCAATGCCAAGCGCCCGCTCGACGCGGCCGCCTCGGCTCCGCTGTCGGGAAGCGGCGACTACGGGCCCCAGCTGCTCGTCCAGAGCGCCTCGACGCTGCCCACCCAGGTCCTCAACTTTTTCCTCAACTACGCGACGCCGGGCTACACGCAAGAAGGTCCGACCGCGGCCGTGTATAACCATGGATGGGTGATCGGCGATCCGAACGCCATCTCGGTGTCGGTGCAAGCCGAAATGGACCATCTCCTGGAGGTCGTGCCGCAAAAATGAGCCAAGCAGAGCATCCCGACCGCCTTCGCGCGGGGCGCGAGGTGACGGTCGACGACGTGCGCCAGCTGATGGGCGCCTCAACGCCGCATTTCGCGCTGCAGCTGCGCAACCGAATCAGCACGCTGATCCGCGGCCTTCCCGATGATCACCCCGCCAGGATCGAGGGTGAACGCGAGATCGCCCGGCTGAACCGGATCGCGTACAGCGGCGAGGTCCGCGGCCACCCTGCCGAGCCCGGCCTCGTGCCGATGCCCAGCGTGGCCTTCGAGGGCCGGCACGGGCAGTGAGCGACCCGAGCGTCTCGATCATCGGACTGGGCCGGGTCGGACTGCCGCTGGCGCTGTGTTTCGCCGATCGCGGTCTGCACGTGCTCGGCATCGACCATGACCCCGCGGTGCTCGAGTCGCTGCACGCCGGCCGGATGCCCTTCAATGAGACGGGTACCCAGGCGCTGCTCGAGCGAGTCCGCCCCACCGGGCGCCTACAGCTGCGCGACCGCGCGGCCGACGCCACCCAGGCCGACGACATCGTGATCACGATCGGCACGCCGTCCTTCGCCCACGTCGAAAGCGACCTGCGGGGGCTGCAGGACGTGCTCGACGATCTTCTGCCGCTGCTGCGCCCCGGCCACGCGCTCATCCTCCGCTCGACGATCGCACCCGGGACCACCGAGTTCGTGGCCGGGTACCTGGAGAAGCGGCGTGGACTCCGCGTCGGTGAGGATGTGTTCGTCGCCCACGCTCCCGAGCGAATCGCCGCCGGCCGCTTTCTGGAGGAGATCTCGACGCTGCCGTGCATCGTCGGCGGCGTCGGCGAGGCCTCGACCGCGCGAACGTGCAGCCTGTTCAGCATCTTCGACGTGCCGCTTGAGCAGACCACTCCGGTCCAGGCCGAGCTGGCCAAGATCTGGACCAACATCCTCCGCTACGCCACCTTCGCCCTGCCGAACCTCTTGATGATGGACTGCGAGAGCCACGGGGCGAACGTGTTCGAGGTCATCGATCTGATCAACCGCGATTACCCCCGCGGCGGCATGGCCATGCCGGGGATGACGGGCGGGACATGCCTGCGCAAGGACTTTGCCTTCTCGGAGGAGCGCTCCAACGCCCCGGGCATGCTGCTCGGTGTCTCGCGAGTCAATGAAGCGGTCCCGAGGTTCCTGGTCGAGGGGGCCAAGCGCCGCATGGGAAGCCTGGCCGCCCGCAAGGTTGCCGTGCTCGGTCTGACGTTCAAACGCGACACCGACGATGAGCGAGACTCGCTGTCGCACAAGCTCATCCGGTTGCTCGAGCGCGAGCTTGCCGATGTCGCGGTGTGCGACCCCCACGCCGCCACCCCGACCCAGTCTCTGGCCGACGCCGTCCAGGACGCCGAGGTGGTGATCGTGGCCACCAACCACTCCGATTTCGAGGGAGCAGGGTGCCGGCTCCAGGTCACCACGCGCACGGCGGATCAATGCCTGCTCGTCGATCCCTGGAACCTGTTCGAGACCTCGCAGGTATTTCTGTTCACGGCCGAACTGCCGGACCTGGTGCCGAGCGCTGAGCATCTGCGCGAAGCCGGATGAGCCGAGTCCTAGTGACGGGTGGGGCCGGGATGATCGGCCGTGCCGTCGTCGCCCGATTGCTCGGCGACCAGGCCTTTGAGGTCCGTTTCGCCGACCACCGCCCGGCGCCGGACTGGGTCCGCGAGGGGTGCGAGGTCCACATCGGCGATCTGCGCGACCCCGAGCAGGCGCGCAGCGCGGTGGCGGGCACCAGCCACGTGATCCACCTGGCCGCGATCGTCGGTGGCATCGCCAACTTTCACAGGCTTCCCTACACCCTGACCGAGACCAACAACGGCCTCACGGCCGCGCTCGTGCGCGCCTCGATCGAGAACGATCTCGATCGATTCGTCTACGTTTCGTCCTCCATGGTGTTCGAACGCGCGACCCAGTTCCCGACCACCGAGGCGCACCTGCTCGACTGTCCGGCGCCTCGCTCGGCCTACGGCTTTTCCAAGCTGGCGGGCGAGGTGTACACGCGGGCGGCCCACGACGAGCACGGCCTGCGTTTCACCATCTGCCGCCCATTCAATGCCTACGGCCCCGGCGAGGTGCCCGATCCAGACGAGCCGGGCATCGCCCACGCGGTCCCCGATCTCATCGTCAAGTCACTCGCCAACCCGGCCAAGCTGGAGATCTTCGGCGATGGCACGCAGACGCGAACGCTGACCCACGTGCGCGACATCGCCGACGGAATCGTCACCGCGATGGCCTGCACCGCCGGCGAGAACGAGGACTTCAACATCTCGGCGCGCGAGGAGCTGACCGTGGCCGAGATCGCGCGCCGCATCTGGACCGGCTGCGGGAACGACCCCGAGGCGCTCGAGTTCGAGCACGTCGAGAGCTTCACCGTCGACGTGCAACGCCGGTGGCCCTCGGTGGAGAAGGCAAAGACACTGCTCGGTTGGGAGGCCACGGTCCCTCTCCAGGACGGGATCGACGAGACCGTCACCTGGCTGCGGGAGCACACGGGATGAGCGTGCGCCGCGCCCTCATCACGGGCATCACCGGCCAGGACGGCTCGTACCTGGCCGAGTTCCTGCTCGATCAGGGTTACGAGGTGCACGGGATGGTCCGCCGCTCATCCACCGAGCGCTTCGATCGCCTCGAGCACATTCGCGATCGCCTGACCCTGCACCAGGGCGACCTCCTCGACCAGCGCTCGCTGGTCGACACGCTCCGGGCCAGCCGACCCGACGAGATCTACAACCTGGCCGCCATGTCCTACGTCGCCGCCTCGTGGGTGCAGCCCACGCTCACCGCCGAGTTCACCGGGACGGGAGTCACGCGGCTGCTCGAGGCGATGCGCGAGGCCTGTCCCGAGGCGCGCTTCTACCAGGCCTCCTCATCGGAGATGTTCGGCAAGGTGCGCCAGGTGCCGCAGAACGAGCAGACGCCGTTCTACCCGCGCTCGCCGTACGGCGTGGCCAAGGCCTACGGCCACTTCATCACCGTCAACTACCGCGAGTCCTACGGCCTGCACACGACCAGCGGCATCCTGTTTAACCACGAATCGCCGCGCCGCGGCCTCGAGTTCGTGACCCGGAAGATCTCCTGGCACGCAGCGGCGATCAAGCTCGGCCACGAGGGCAAGCTACGGCTCGGAAACCTCGACGCCGAACGCGACTGGGGCTTCGCCGGCGACTACGTGCGGGCGATGTGGATGATGCTCCAGCTCGACGACCCGACCGACTTCGTGATCGCCACCGGGATCGCCCACTCGGTCCGCGAGTGCCTCCAGATCGCCTTCGATCATGCCGATGTCCAGATCGACGATCACGTGGTGATCGATCCGGCACTGATGCGCCCGGCCGAGGTCGAGCACCTCGTCGGCGACCCGTCCAAGGCCAAGCAGATCCTGGGCTGGGAACCCCAGATCGACTTCGAGCAGCTCATGCGGATGATGGTTGACGCCGACCTGGCGCTGCTGAAGCGCGAACTCGCCCACCGCGGGGTGGCCGCACCATGAGCGTCCAGCCCGACACGCGTCTGCTGATCGACGGCGAGCGCGTCGGCGGCGCCGGCGAGTCCCTCGAGGTCGAGAATCCCTTCACCGAGGCGCCGGTTGCCGCGGTGGCGAGCGCGTCGGCCGACCAGGTCGCGGCCGCCGTTGCCGCGGCTCGCCAGGCGGCGCCCGGATGGGGCCAGACGCCCGCGGTGGAGCGGGCCGAGATGCTGCACGAGATCGCCACCGGTCTGCGCAGTCGCGCGGACGAGCTCGCCTACACGATGACGCTCGAGGGCGGCAAGCCGCTGGTCGAGAATCGTGACGAGGTCGGGTGGACGGCGGCGGCCTTCGACTATTACGCCGAGCTGGGACGCGACAGCGCGGGGCGGTTGATCCCGCCGATCGAGGCGAGCCAGGTCGCGATGGTCCTCAAGGAGCCGGTCGGGGTCGTGGCCTGCATCGTCCCGTGGAACTATCCGCTGCTCCTGCTGGCCTGGAAGCTGGCGCCGGCGCTGGCGGCCGGGAACGCCACCGTCTGCAAGCCATCCGAGCTCACACCCCTGGCCACGCTCGGCCTGCTCGGCAGCCTCGAGCATCTGCCCCGCGGCGTGGTGAACGTCCTCGTCGGAGGCGGCACGGTTGGAGAGCAGCTCGTTTCCAACCAGGACGTCGACTGCGTGGCATTCACCGGCTCGGTGGCCACCGGCACACGGATCGCCGGGATCTGCGCCCAGCGGCTCGCGCGCGTTAACCTCGAGCTGGGCGGCAAGGACCCATTCATCGTGTGCGCGGACGTGGCCGGAGAGATCGAGGTGGCGGCGCGCGGCGGTGCCTGGGCGGCGTATCTCAACGCCGGCCAGGTGTGCACCTCGGCGGAGCGCTTCTACGTCATGCGGGAGGTGTACGACGACTACCTGCAGGCGTTTGTCGACCACACGTCCGAGCTGGTGCTCGGCGACCCGCTCGACCCGCGCACCGACATCGGCCCGATGGTCTCCTCGGCGCAACGCGGCAAGGTGCTCGACCAGCTCGACGCGGCCCAGGCCGCCGGCGCCACAATCGCCATCGGTGGCGACCACGGCGGGCTCTCGAACGGCCACTTCCTGGCCCCCACGGTCGTCGTTGGCGCGCCGGCGCAGACCGCGCTCCTGCGCGAGGAGACGTTCGGTCCGGTGGCGCCGATCGTGCCCGTCGACTCGCTCGACGAAGCCATCGCCCTGGCCAACGGGACGCGTTTCGGCCTCCGGGGCCAACGTCTACACGCGTGATCTGGCCACCGCGGTTCGCTGCATGCGGGAGCTCAATGCGGGCACGGTGTGGATCAACGATCCGCTCACCGACAACGACGCCGGGCCGTTCGGCGGCTTCAAGCAGTCAGGCCTGGGCCGCGAGCTCGGGCGCGAGGGCCTCGAGGCATTCCAGGAGACTAAGCACGTCCACATGGAGACGAGGATCGAGCGCAAGGACTGGTGGTACCCGTACGGGGGCTGACGGGCTTCTATTAGGATCGGTGCAATGGGCGACCGGCGCTGGCAACGGTCCGGATGGATCCTGGCCGCACTTCCGGCGCTGATCCTCGCGCTGTCGCCGGGCGCCGCGCGGGCCGATGTGACGATCACCGTCGGCACCGGTGGCTGCACGCTCGCGGATGCGCTCACGGCCTCGCAGACCGGAGCACCGAAGGGCGGCTGTCCGGCCGGAGACACGGCGGGTGTGACCACGGTCGCGTTGCCTCCCGGAACATACGACAACCACGACCTCCAGATCACGACCGGGCGGATCGTGCTCCGCGGTCACTCGGCGACCGACACGACGATCGATGCCCAGGGGCTCGGGCGCGTGTTCGACGTTGGGTCGGGGGTGTTCTTCGCGATTGACGATGTGACCCTTGAACACGGTCTCACGAGCGGCGGGACGAAGGGCGCCACCGGCGCGACCGGCGGCCAGGGCAGCGCCGGTGGCGCCGGCGGCGCGATCGGCGGAACTGGCACCATGAGCGCACCGCTAGGCACCCCGGGATCGGGCGGAGGCGGCGGCGGAATCTCAACGTCCGGGCCGGCGATGATCGCGGGCGACGCGATCGTCGCCAATCGGACGGGAGACCGGGCGGCAGCGGGGGCCCACGCCGGCGGGGGCGGCGGGATCGTGTCTTGCGTCGCCGCTCCCCAGACGGTCTCGGTCGACGACTCGACGATCACCGAGGACACGACCCCTGCGGCTGACTCAGAGGCGATCGAGGTGGATTGCGGATCGATGACCCTCCTGCGCGCGACCGTGGCCGGCAACTCCGAGGCGGGCGCGCCGTCGCAGGGTACGGGGATCGAGGTGATCGGACCAACGTCGCGCCTGGCCGAGCACGACTCGCTCGTCGCCGACAACGGGACGACGAACTGCGCCGAGCTGAGCTCGGGCAGGCTCTCGAGCCTGGGACACAACCTGGACTTCCCCGATCTGACCTGCCCGCACGAGCTGACCGGCGACCCGAGGCTGGGTCCGCTCAGCGAAAACGGCGGCCCCACGGAGTCGATCGCGCTGCGGCCTGGCAGCGCCGCACTCGAGGCAATTCCCGCCGGCGATTCGAGCTGCGCCCAGAGCACCGACCAGCGTGGGGTCCAGCGACCCGTCGGGCGGGGCTGCGATGTGGGCGCATTTGAGGTGACACCGGTCCTGACCGGAACGCCGTCGGTGTCGAGCACGCCGAACTCAGCGCGGATCTCCTACCCGCTGTCCGTCGGCACGGCGACGAACGCGCAGCTCCTGCTCGGCATCTCCGCGACCAAGCTGGCCCCGTCGGGCGCCGCTCACACGGTCCGATCCGGCCAGGCCGCGCGGTTCACCGTCGCCGGACTGAAGCCGCGCACAAGGTACTTCTTCAGGCTGCAGGCGACGAGCCCGTTCGGCTCGCTGAGAAGCAAAGTGCGGACATTCACCACTCCCGCCGCAACGCTCGCCATCATCAGCGCCCGCGAGGATCATCGCGGCCGGATCGTTCTGCGGCTGCGCAGCTCGGCCGCCGGGCGGATCCGCGCGAGCGCGGTCGCGACAGTCTCCGATAAGGGCAGACCGACCCGGAGAGTGTCATTCGGTCCTCGCGCCAGCGCCCGTACCCGCTTCGCGAAGACATTGACGCTCAAGCTCGCGGAGGGCGCGGCACTCAAACGCGCGGTCCGGCGCGGTCAGCGCGTCCGCGTGGTCGTGACCGCCGGCTTCACGCCCACCGCCGGGCCGGCGAGCATCCGGACGATCGACCTCCACATCACGATCCCGAAGAAGCCCTAAACCCCGGCCAGCTCGGCCACGCGATCGCGGTGCCAGCGCGAGTCGCCGAAGGCATGGGCGTTGGCCTTTGCGCGTTTGAGGAAGAAGTGCAGATCGTGCTCCCACGTGAAGCCGATCCCACCGTGGACCTGGATCGCTGAGGCAGCGACCCGGAAGCCGGCGTCGCCGGCGTACGCCTTGGCCATCGAGGCGGCGCGCAGCGCGGTCCCGTGCTCGTGGTCGAGCGCCCAGGCCGCCCAGTAGGTGACCGAGCGCGCACCCTCGACCTCGAGCAGCATCTGCGCGCAGCGATGAGAGATGGCCTGGTAGGAACCGATCGGCCGGTCGAACTGCTTGCGGTCCTTGGCGTACTCGACCGCCATCTCCATCGTGCGCTGCCCGATGCCCACGTTCTCCGCCGCCAGCGAGGTGACGATCGTCGCGTAGGCACGCGCCACCGCGTCGGGATCGCCGCCGCCAAGCGGCTGCACCGGCGTGTCGTGCAGCGTCACCCGGTACAGCTTGCGGGTGGGATCGAGGCCGGGCTCCAGAGCAATCTCCAAACCCGGCGCTCCCGCCTCGACCAGGTAGTGGTGGCGATCGGCGCCGGCCACGACGAGAAAGTCGGCCGCCGCGGCGTCGGGCACGGCGATCTTCACCGCCGATAGCCTGCCCGCGTCGGCCTCGGCCTCGGAATGGTCGGGCGCCCACCCGGCGTGCTCGTCCCACACGGCCAGGCTTCCGCGGACCGATCCGGCGGCCAGCTCTCCCAGCCAGCGAGCGCGCTGGTCCTCGGTCCCCGCCGCCCCCAACATCAGCGCCGCAGAGACGGACGACTGCAGCGGGCTGGGCACGAGCGCGTAGCCCATCTCCTCGGCGATCACCACCAACTCGACGGCCCCGAGCCCGAGTCCACCGTATTCCTCCGCCACCACCACGCCCGGCCAGCCGAGCTCGACCACCTCGCGCCACTGCTCGTCGGTGAAGCCCTGCTCGGAGGCGGCAAGCTCGCGGACCACCTCGAGCTTGTAGCGGGAGGCGAGGAAGTCGCGGGCCGTGCGCTTGATCGCCTGCTGATCATCGGTGAACTCGAAGTTCATCGCATCCTCGGCAGGCCAAGCACGCGCTCGGCCACGATGTTGCGGAGGATCTCGGTGGTTCCGCCCTCGATCGAGTTGGCGCGCGCTCGCAGGAACCGATATGTCCACTTGTCGTCGGCGAGCATCGCGCGCGGTCCCTCGATGTCCATGGCCAGCTCGGTCAGCGACTGATTGATCTCCGACCAGTGCCACTTGCCCAGCGATCCCTCCGGTCCGGGCACGCCGGTGCGCATGGTTGCGCTCAGCCCTCGGTAGGCGTTCAGTCGCAGCACCTCGGCCTCGATCATCAGCTGGGCCAGGCGCTGGCGGATGACGGGGTCCTCGCTGGCCGGGCGGCCGTCGGAGCCGCGGCTCTCCCTGGCCTTCTTGACCAGCTCGCGCAGGGCGATCTGGACCCCGACCTGGAGGCTGAAGGCGAGCGTGGCCCGCTCGTGCATGAGCGTGGTGATCGCCACCGCCCACCCATTGCCCTCGCCGCCGACGATGTTGTCGTTGGGGATCCGGGCCTCCTCGATGAACAGCTCGTTGAACTCGGCCTCGCCGGTGATCTGGCGCAGCGGCCGGATCTGGACCGCGTCCTGCTCCATATCCATCAGGAAGTACGTGAGGCCCTTGTGCTTGGGAGCGTCCGGATCCGTGCGCGCCACCAGCATGCACCACTTGGCGTGGTGGGCGAACGTCGTCCACACCTTCTGTCCGGTCACCACCCATTCATCGCCCTCGCGCACCGCGCGCGTCTTCAGCGAGGCCAGATCCGAGCCCGACTCCGGCTCCGAGAATCCCTGGCACCAGATCTCGTCGGCCGACAGAATCGGCTGCAGGTAGCGCCGCCGTTGCTCCTCGGTCCCGTGTGCGATCACGGTCGGGCCGCCCATCGCGAGCCCGAGACCGTTGGCGAGCTGGGGCGCCTGCGCGCGGGCGATCTCCTCGTTGAAGATCGCCTGCTCGATCAGCGTCGCCCCGCGTCCGCCGTACTCCTTCGGCCAGGACACGCCCGCCAGGCCGGCCTCGTGCAGCTTGCGCTGCCAGTCGCGGCGGAACGCGAACGACGCCTCGTCGCCGGCCGGCTCGTGGCCGGGGTGGTTGGCGGCCAGCCACTCGCGCAGCTCGTCGCGGAAGGCTTCCTCGGCGGGAGACAGGGTCAGGTCCACGGGGCGATGATCCTAAAGGATGGATCGAGCCGCCACGGCTTGTAGCCTCGAAACCGTGCCCCAGCCCCAGCCCGCTCAGGGGATCCCCGGGAGCGACCTCCCGGGGCCCTACTCCGTCGGCGCGTATGCGGCGCAGCTGCGCGAGCGCCTGCGGCAGTTCGCCCGAGTGCAGCTGGTCGGCGAGGTGTGGGGCTTCCGGCAGGCTCGTGTGCGCGTGTACTTCGAGCTCCGCGACGGTCGCGGAGCGCTGCCCTGCTCGATGTGGTCAAGTGACTTCGACCAGCTCGGGGTGTCGCTGAGCGACGGCATGCAGATCGTGGTCGGCGGCGGTTGCGATTACTACCCGGGAAGTGCGGCCTCCTCGCCCTCGTTCACCTTCGCCGTGTCCGAGCTGCGGGTGGCCGGCGAGGGCGACCTGCTGCTCCAGCTCGACCGGCTGCGCCGCCAGCTCCACGCCGACGGCCTGTTCGAGCCCCAGAAGCGGCTGGCCCGGCCCGTGCTGCCTCGCACGATCGGCGTGGTCACCGGCGAGCGGGGCAAGGCCCGCGACGACGTCGTGGCCGGGTTGCGCCGCCGTGGCTGGGGTGGCCGCGTGGTGTGGGGATTCGCCCCGGTCCAGGATCGCCACGCGGCGCCGGCGATTGCCGCAGCCCTGCGCGAGTTGGCGGCCATCGAGGACGTCGAGGTGGTCATCGTCGCGCGTGGCGGTGGTTCGCTGGCCGATCTGTTCGCCTTCTGCGACGAGGCGCTGTGCCGCACGGTCGCGCTGCTCCGCGTGCCGGTGATCTCCTCGGTCGGGCACCACACGGATCGGACGCTGATCGACGACGTGGCCGCAGTGAGCTGCTCAACCCCCACCCACGCCGCCGAGGCGGCCGTCCCGATCGACTGCCGTGCTGCCCGCGCCGATGTGGCCGCCTACGCGCGCCGCTTGCACGGTCACGGCCGCAGCGCCATCCTCCACCGGGCCAGAGCACTGGTCCATCTCTCGCGCGCCCCGAGTCATCACGTGGCCCGCAACCGTCGCCACCTGCACCAACTGCTCCGCGAGCTGCGCGCCAGCGGCCGGCGCGCGTGCGCCTCCGGCCGTGGTCTGGCCGAAACCCATCTGCTCGTGCTCAGGCGCACGGCCACGCGCGCTGCGAAGACCGACGTGGAGCGCCGGCGCACCGACATCGAACGCCTCGCGCTCGCGCTCGCCGCCCACGACCCGAATCGCACGCTCGCCCGCGGCTACGCGATTGTCGGCGACCGCGCGGGCGAGCCCCTGGGCAGCGCCGCCGCGGCACGCGAGGCCGGAGACCTGCGCCTGCGTTTCCACGACGGCGAGCTCGACGCACGGGTGAACGAATGACCGAGCGCACCTACGAGTCAGCGGTCAGCCGGGTCGAGGAGATCATCCGCCGGCTCGACTCGGGCGAGGCCGGGCTGCGCGAGACGCTCGATCTGGTCAAGGAGGGACGCGATCTGGTCGAATACTGCGCGAGCGAGCTCGAGGCGGTCGGCAAGGGGCTCGAGGAACTGCGACTGGAGGAACTTGTGGCCCGACTCGAGACGCCAGGACGGGAATAGACCGGTGAGCACCTACGACTTCCTCAAGGATCTGCCCCTTGAGGTCGACGGCTACGACCTCGAGGGACTCAAGGCCAACGTCTCCAGCGGCTTCGAGCGGCTGTCCACCGTGGTCCATCTCCACGGCGGCGGCCACGAGGGGGTGGGCGAGGATGTCGTCTACGACGCGCCCGACCACATCGCCTTTCAGGAGGCCGGGTCGGTGCATTACCTGTTCGGCTCCCACACCCTGGGTGACTTCTGCGAGCTGATCGACGAACTCGATCTGTTCCCGGTGCCGCCGCAGCGCGACGTCTCGCGCCTGTACCGCCGGTGGACGTTCCACAGCGCGGCGCTCGACCTCGCGCTCCGCCAGGCCGGCAAGTCGCTGCACGACGTCCTCGAGCTGGAACCCAAGCCGGTCACCTTCGTCGTCTCGCTCCGTCTGGGCGAGCCGCCCACGCTCGAGCCGATCGAGCACCGCCTCGAGCGCTACCCGACGCTGCGCTTCAAGCTCGATCCCACGAGCTCGTGGACGCCCGAGCTGATCGACGGCCTGGTCAAGACCCGAGCGGTCGACTCGGTCGACTTCAAGAGCCTGTACCGCGGCACGATCGTCGATCAGCCACCCGACCCCGTGCTGTACCAGCGCGTCGTCGATGCGTTCCCCGGTGCCTGGATCGAGGACCCCGATGTCGAGACGGCCGAGACCGCCGCCGTGCTGGCCGACCACCACGATCGCGTCACCTGGGACGCGCCGATCCACTCGATCGATGACATCGAGTCGCTCCCCTTCCCCCCGCGCATGGTCAACATCAAGCCGTCGCGGATCGGCGGCCTGGCCAAGCTGTGCGCGACGTACGACTACTGCGCGGAGCGCGGGATCGGCGCCTACGGCGGTGGCCAGTTCGAGCTCGGGCCGGGTCGCGGTCAGGCCCAGTACCTGGCCTCGCTGTTCCATCCCGACGCGCCCAACGACCTCGCGCCGAGTGGTTACAACGAGAACGATCCGGCGCCGGGCCTCCCGACCAGCCCGCTCCCGGTGGCGGCGGACACAGTCGGCTTTCGCTGGGGCTGATGCCCGAGCACGTGCGTCAGCGGGAGAGCTCCAGGAGAAGCTTCCCCTGCACCCGGCGCTCGGTGATCCGCGCGAACGCATCGTTCACCTGCTCGAGCGCCAGCACCTCATCGATGCGGACCCTGAGCTCGCCGTCCGCAAGCGCCGCCAGCGCGCGCTCGAGGCCGAGCCGGCGCTCATCCTGGCCCAGCTGCAACCCGCCGTAGCCGAGCAGGGCGACCGCCTTGCGGTACAGCGTCTGCAGATTGAAGGTGACCTCGGGGCCGGCCGAGGTGCCATAGGCCACGTACCGTCCCCGCGGCGCGATGGCCTCCATCGCCGGCGCGATGAACCCGCCGCCGAGCGGATCGAACACGACCGTGGGCCCGAGGCCCGCCAGCGCCGCGGCGAGCTGGTCAGCGTCGGCGACCACGACCTGATCGGCCCCCTGCTCGCGCACCAGCGACGCCTTGTCCTCCGAGCCCGTCTGTCCCCACACGGTCGCACCCGCCGCGGCCGCCAGCGACACGATCATGCTGCCCACGCCTCCCGAGGCGCCGAGCACGAGCACGCGGTCCTCGCCAGTCACGTGGGCGACGCCGTGGACGACGTTCCACGCGGTCAGACCGGCCACGCCCATGGCGGCCGCGTCGCGCAGGTCCACCCCGTCGGGCAGCTCGAACACCGCCGTCATCGGCACGACCGCCGCCTCCGCCCACACGCCGTCGCGAGCCGCGCCGAGGCCATCCCCGAACACCAGCACGGGCAGGCCGTTCAGCCATCCCGAGGCCTCGCCACCGAGCGTTCGGGGCAGGGGGCCGTCGGGCGCCACACGGCCCTCGGCCACGTAGCGATCGACCGGATTGACGCCGCCGAAGGCGAGCTGAACGAGAACCTCGCCGTCCCCCGGTGGCGGCGTCTCGACCGGCTCGATCTCCAGCGGTTTGCCGTGCTGCTTCAGGCGGGCGGCTCGGACCATCTATTAATGGTGGCATGACCAACGAACTTGAAGGAACCGTCGCCCTCGTCACCGGCGCCTCGAGCGGAATTGGCGAGGCGACCGCACTCGAGCTGGCGCGGATGGGCGCCGCGGTCGCCATCGTCGCCCGCCGAGCCGATCGCCTGGCCGCGCTCGCCGATCGGATCGGCGAGCGCGCGCTGGCAATCACCGCCGATGTGACCGAGCAGGCCCAGGCCGAGCGGGCCGTCGAGCGGACCGCGTCCGAGCTCGGCCGTCTCGACATCCTGATCAACAACGCCGGCGTGATGCTGCTGGGCCCGATCGTCGACGCGCCGCTTGCCGAGTGGCAACGGATGGTCGACATCAACATCCTCGGCCTCCTGTACTGCGCTCACGCAGCGCTTCCCCATCTGCTGCGGGCGGCCGAGGAGGCGCCGCGCCGGGTGGCCGACCTGGTCAACGTCAGCTCGGCGGCGGGGCGCCAGGTGCGCATGGGCAGCGGCGTCTACAACCTGACCAAGCACGGCGTGGGTGCATTCAGCGAGTCCCTGCGTCAGGAGGTGACCGGGCGCCACGTCCGCGTGGGGCTGATCGAGCCGGGCGCGGTCGAGACCGAGCTCATCTCCCACAACCGCCCCGAGATTCAGGAGGTGATCGGAGGCCGGATCGGGGCGGTGCAGCGAATGTCCGCCCACGACATCGCAGAGATGATCGGCTACATGGTCGCCCGGCCCCGGCATGTGGCCATCAACGAGGTGCTGATCAGACCCACCGAGCAGGCCAATTAGGTGTTTCGGGGGCGCCTCCAGCGCGGTCCGCTCGGCATCCCGCCTCGCCTTACCGGACCGCGCTGGAGTCATCCGGCTGCGCGCGCCCGCGCCGGGCTGCATGCGGCCCGGCGGGGCCGGGTGCATGCACCCGGCCCTTCCATGTCTACACCCGCTGGATCAGCGTCCCGGTCCCGAGGCCGCCACCGCAGCACATGGTCACCAGCCCCATCTCCTTGTCGGAGCGCTCCATCTCGTGGAGCAGGGTGGTGATCAGGCGCGCGCCGGTCGATCCGAGCGGGTGGCCCAGGGCTATCGCGCCACCGTTGACGTTGACGCGATCCATGTCGGGGTTGTGGACACGTCGCCAGGCGGCCACGACGGGCGCGAAGGCCTCGTTGATCTCGACCAGGTCGATGTCGTCGATGGTCATCGAGTTGCGGTCGAGCAGCTTCCGGGTCGCGGGGATGGGACCCTCGAGCATTTTCACCGGGTCACAGCCGACCGTCGTCTGGTCGTAGATCTTGGCCCGCGCCTGCAGCCCGAGCTCGCTCGCCGTGGCCGCGCTCATCAGCAGCACCGCGGCGGCACCGTCGGAGATCTGCGAGGAGTTGCCGGCGGTGATCACCCCGTCGGGCTTGAATACCGTCTTCAGCTGGCTGAGCGCCTCGAGGTTGGTGTCGGGGCGAATGCCCTGGTCGGAGACGAAGGTGTCGCCGTTGACCCGCATCGGGATCATCTCGCGCTCGAAGCGGCCCTCCTCGGTGGCGCGGTGGGCCAGCTGGTGCGAGCGCAGGGCCAGCTCGTCGAGCTCGGGTCGGGGAACCTCGTACTCCTCGGCGATCATCTCCGCGCCGAGCCCCTGACCGACGATGTTGTGGTGGGCCATGAGCTCGGGCGTGAAGGCGACGCCGAACTCCTGCTGGGTCTTCATCGTGGCCGCGAACGAGAGCTTGCCCATGTGCTCGACCCCGCCCCCGATGACGATCTCGTGGACGCCTGCGGCGATCTGCGACGCCGCCAGGTTGACCGCCTGCTGGGCCGAGCCGCACTGCAGGTCGATCGTGGTGGCCGAGGTCTCGACGGGGAAGCCCTGTTGGAGCCAGGCGTTGCGCCCCACGTGGAGGCCCTGCGGGCCGAACTGGGACACGCAGCCCGAGATCACGTGCTCGACCTGCGCCGGCTCGATCCCGGCGCGCTCGATCACCGCTCGGTAGGCGGCACCGAGCAGCTGGTTGGGGTGGGTGTCCTTGTAGTAGCCCTTCTCGAGATGCCCGCGACCGATCGGTGTTCGCGCGGCTTCGACGATGACGACCTCACGGCCTTCGGACATGGGGTTTCTCCTTGGTCAGATGCATCTAAATGAACCGTCCCGTACTGTACTCGGCCATGAACGAGCGACTTGGCATCGCCGGCTCGGGCACGATCGCGTGCGGCTTGGCCGCCACCGCCGCCTGTCACGGCGAGGTCCTGCTCTGGGCTCGGTCAGACGAATCGGCCCAGCGGGCCAGGAACACGATCGATAAGGCATGCGCGAAGCTGGCCGAGAGCGGCGGCGACTCGGGACGGGTGCGCGTGGTCACCGACATCGACGAGCTGCGGGCCGCGACCTACCTGGTCGAGGCGGTGATCGAGCACCACGGCCACAAGTCCGCGGTCCTGGCCGATCTCGGCGAGCTGGTGCCCCATGCGGGGGAGGATGCCGTGATCGCAACGACGACCTCGTCGCTGTCGATCGCCGAGCTGGCCGCCGCCAGCGGCTCGCCCGAGCGGTTCGCCGGCCTCCATGTCTTCAACCCGGTTCCGCGGATGAAGCTGGTCGAGCTCGCGTTCCCGCCCGACGCCTCGGCGCAGACGCGCGAG
This sequence comes from uncultured Solirubrobacterales bacterium, assembly GCA_963749545.1. Classification (GTDB taxonomy): domain Bacteria; phylum Actinomycetota; class Thermoleophilia; order Solirubrobacterales; family Solirubrobacteraceae; genus Palsa-465. Next base: position 32,395 of record CAVVNG010000012.1, on the reverse strand, counting down.
CGCTCGCGGGCGCTGTGCGAGGCGCTCGGCAAGACGCCGGTGGAGGTGCCCGACATCCCGGGGTTCGTCGTCAACCGCCTGCTGTTCCCTTACCTGTTCAGCGCCGTTGACCTGCTGGTCGAGACCGGCATGGATCCCGAGGACATCGATAACTGCATGAAGCTCGGCGCCGGCGTGCCGATGGGGCCGCTGGCGCTGCTTGACCTGGTCGGGCTCGACGTCTCCAAGGCGATCGGCGACGCGATCTCGATTCCGGTGCCGGCGCGGGTGAGCGAGCTGATCGAGGCCGGCTCGACCGGGCGCAAGGTCGGGCAGGGCTTCTACAGCTACTCGTAGATCGGGCTCTTATATACGTCGTCCGGAGGATTTAGGACCTATTCATCTCCGGAGTACAGACTTCGCGTCGCGACGTACCTCATAGCAGCACCTCCTCCCCAGAAGCACGAGCCGGCCCGTCCCCAGCGGGCCGGCTCTTTTTTTGGGGTCTGGGCGGCGCGTCCGTGGCGCGCCGGCTTCGGCGGGGCTGCTGGAGATTTGTGGCCATAGTGACCACGAATCTCCATCAGGAACTGGCGAAGCCGGCCCCCGGGGGCCGGCTTCAGTCTCTCCTCATTCAACCACCGGGAGCGCATGGCGGTTGCGGCCACGCCCGGTTGTGAATCTCGCGTAAATGTAACGAATGTCGCGAACGCGTGTCGGCCCTAGGATCCCGACGCCGCGGCGGCCCGGCGCTGCCTGATTCGCACCGCCTCGATGCGGTTCTGGCGGACCGACTCGACCCGGATCGAGTAGCCGTTGGCGGCGATCTGGTCGCCGCGCTTGGGTAGCCGCCCGAGTTGGGCGAACACGAAGCCGCCGACCGAGTTGTAGGCATCGGTATCGACGGGCAGATCGAGCCCGTAGTCGGCCAGGTCGGTCACGGCCACATGCCCGCGCACAAACCAATCGCCATTGGCCAGGCGCCGCACCGCCCCGCCGGCGGGATCGGTCTCGTCGGTGATCTCCCCCACCACCTCCTCGATGATGTCCTCGATGGTGACGATCCCGGCCGTGCGCCCGTACTCGTCGATCACGATCGCCAGCTCGGTCCGTTCGCGCTGGAGGTCGGCCAGCAGGTCGTCGAGCGGCTTGGTCTCGGGCACGAGCGGCGCTGGCCGGACCAGGCCGGCGAAGTTCGCCTTCATGCCCTTGTTCATCATCAGCTTCACGAGCTGGTTGACGTGGACGATGCCCTTGACGCGGTCCTTGTTCTCGTCCTCGGTGACCACCAGCCGCGAGTGCCCGGTGGAAACGCACCGCCGCAGCGCGGCCTCGACGTCCTCGGCCACGTCGACGGTGACGACAGCGGGGATCGGCGTCATCACCTGCCGAGCCTCCTGCTCGTGCAGATGGAAGACACCGGTGAGCATGCTCGCCTCGCCGACATCGATCTGGCCACCGGTCTGGGACTCGGCGATGATCCGCTTGAGCTCCTCGGGGGTGCCGCCCTCGGGCTCGGCGTCCGGATCCGTGCCCAGCATCCGCAGAATCGCGTTGGAGGCCGAGTTCAGGATCAGGATGAAGGGGTGGAACAGCATGCGGAAGAACTGCAGCGGGCGCGCGATACGGCGGGCCAGGCCCTCGGCGTGCTGGATCGTGTAGAGCTTGGGGACGATCTCGCCGACGATGCTCTGAGCCACGGTGATGAGCACGTAGGCGATGATCACCGAGATCACCACCGCCGCCGCGTGACCGAGTGCACCGCCGAGGACGGGCTCGAGGACGTGAGCGATTGCCGGCTCGCCCAGCGCACCGATGGCGATCGAGGCCATCGTGATGCCGACCTGGCAGGCCGCGATGTAGTCGCCGATGTCGTCGATCTGCCGCAGGGCCAGGCGAGCTCCGCGCAGCCCCTCGTCGGCCATCGTCGCCAGGCGGGTTCGCCTCGAGCGCACGAGCGCGTACTCGGCGATCACGAAGAACGAGTTCACCAGGACCAGGAGTCCGGTCAGGATGATGAACAGGACGTTCACTGCTGGCTGACGATGCGGCCCACCTGCCAGGGGTCGCTGCTCTCCGTCCGGGCCGCGCGGTCCACGTCGCGCGCGCTGCTACTTCGGGATGGATCGTCGTCGCTCATGAACCGACGCGGCGAACGGTAGCAGCCGCGGGAGCGCGGCCTCGGCGTCTCTTCTACAGGTCTCGCGGCGTGACGACGCCGCTCTTCAGGGCCAGTTCGACCAGCCGTACGCGCTTCTGGTTCTGGGGCAGATCCTCGATCCCGAACTTGCCAAACAGCGCCCGGAGATGGGTCTTGACCGCATCGATGCTGAGGAACAGCTCGTCGGCGATCTGCTGGTTGGTGGCCGGAGTCACGTACCCGCTGGCCTCCTTGAAGGGCCGGCACAGAGCCAGGAGCACCCGGCGCTGGGCCTCGGACAGGCTCGCGCGGTCGAGCACGTCGGAGGCGACCACGGTCTCGGTCACCTGGACGGTCACGGGCTGGCGAAAGATGGCGCTCGTCTGCCCGAAGCGCAGCACGTCGCCATCCTGCAGGCGGCGCCGGCCGATCACCCGCTCCCCGTTGACGTGGGTGCCGTTGCGCGACAGTCCATCGTCGGAAACCGTCCAGTCGCGGCCGATCCGGCCCAGCTCCGCGTGCAGCCGCGAGACCTCGGTATCCCATTCCAGGACGATGTCCGCCGAGCCCGCGCGCCCGACCGTCACCTGTTCCCGATCGTCGCCCAGGTCGACGATCTGCTGCTCTGCATCGCCGTTGCGGTAGATCAGAAACGGCACGCCGGCGCGCTCGGCTTCGATCTGGGCCTTGAGCTCGCGAGGGCTCTGGACCGGGGTGTTTGACATCGCGCGACCGATCGTACCTCTGCCGACCGGTATAAACAGCGATCATGGCTGACCTCACTCTGGGGTCCACGATCGCGGGTTGCCGCCTCGAGGCGGTTGCCGGGCGGGGCGGGATGGGAGTCGTTTATCGCGCGACGCAGGTTGCGCTGCGGCGGCCTGTCGCCGTCAAGGCGATCGCGCCCGAGCTCGCTCAGGACGAGGCCTTCCGCGAACGCTTCCAGCGCGAGTGGCAGATCGCCGCCTCGATCGAGCACCCGAACGTGATTCCCGTCTACGAGGCTGGGGAGCTCGAGGGCACGCTGTATCTGATCATGCGCTGGGTCGACGGCACCGACCTGCGCGAGATGATCACCTCGAGCGGCCGCCTCGAGCCCGGGCGCGCGGTGCGCCTGCTCCGGCCGGTCGCCTCGGCCCTGTCCGCCGCCCACCGCCGTGGCCTTGTCCACCGCGACGTCAAGCCAGCCAACGTGCTGATCGCTCGCGGCGAGGATGAGGCCGACGAGCACGTGTATCTGACCGACTTCGGGATCGCCCGCAGGACCAGCGGCGATATGGCGGTCACGCGCACAGGAGTCCTGGTCGGCACGATCGACTACACCTCGCCGGAACGCATCGAGGGCGGTAGGGGCACGCCCGCCTCGGACATCTACGCCTTCGGCTGCATGCTGTACGAGGCGCTCACCGGTCACGTGCCGTTCAATCGGCCGACCGAGCTGATGAAGATGTATGCGCATATGAACGACCCCACTCCGTCGGTGCGGAGCGAGGTCCCTGACGTTCCCGAGCGCCTGGCCGAGGTCGCCGAACGCGCCATGGCCAAGTCGCCGGAGGACCGCTTCGCCTCGGCGGCCGAGCTATCCGCCGCGCTGGGGAGCGCGCTCGACGGGGAACGCACGACCGACACCCTGATGCCGCTGCCGACCGATGAGACCGTGGTCGACGCCGGTGGCCCGCCGACCACGCCCGCCCCAATCGAGGGCGCCACCGAGCTGGCGCCCGCTGAGGGGCCGACCGAGCTGGCGGCCGTTGAGGGGCCCACCGAGCTGGCGCCCGCTGAGGGGCCCACCGAGCTGGCGCCGGTCGAGGAGCCGACCGCGCTGGCGCCCGCCACGCCTGCACCCACGGGACCGACCGCGGTGGGCCGTCGCCCCCCGAGCCCCCCGAGCCCCCCGAGTGGCCCGACCGGCCCTACCGAGCCTCCGCCAAAGCGCCGTTCGCCGCTGCTGCTGGCGATTCCGGTCGGTCTGATCATCGGGATCGTGGCCATCATCGTCCTGAGCTCGGGCGGTGGCGGGGGAGCCGCGGCGCCGACGGCCAGCGGCAGCCCCGTGAGCATCAGGTCGATCGCGCTGCCGTCGGGGAGCGACCCCGGTCCGATGTGGGGCGAGGGGTCGACCGTGCTGGTGACGACGAGCGACGGGGTCAGGCGCGTCGGGACGAACGGAGCGACAACAACGTTCGCCACGCCCGGCCACGCGACCGATGTGGCCGTGGACCCGACGGGCAAGGTGTGGGTGGCCGAGACCTCGCCCAACGCGGTCCTCGTGTTCAACACCAACGGGAGCCGGCGGAGCGAAATCAAGCTCGACTCGAGCCCTGCGCTCCTGGCCGTCAGCCCGGACGCCGTGTGGGTTGGCAGCCTCGGCTCGCCCGACATCACTCGCATCAACTCGAGCACGCTGAGCCCCTCGAGCGTCACCGCCCCCAATCCCGTCGGGGCGATGGGCGAGGCCTACGGCCGCCTGTGGGTTGCCTCGCCCGACGGGGCGCTCAGCGCGCTCGACGACACCGGCAAACCCACGTTGAAGGCGCCACAGCTACCGGGCAACACGGTGGCCGTCGGCCACAGCAACGGCGTGTGGTTCGCGGCCGCGTCAGGCACGCTGACCCGCGTCGACCCGCGGACCGAGCCGAGCGTCGCGCTGAACGGGACCTACTCCGAGCACCCGAAGGAGTTCCAGATAGCCGACCCCCTGCCGGATATCGCCTCCTTCGAGCCGAAGCACCTGATCTGGGTGGGTTCCAAGAGCGACCAGACCGTCGTGCGCGTCGCCACCGCGGGGACACAGAACAACAAGGCCGTCACCACCATCCAGTTCCATGCCCAGCCCGGTCACCTGGCCGTCGACTCGAGCGGCCTGTGGGTCTCGGTCCCGAGCCAGAACAAGATCTACCTGGTCACCTCCAGCTAGGGCCGCACTAGGCGAGCCCGTCCACGGTCTTGGCCAGGGCGAAGTCGGCGTCGGTGAGGCCGCCGGCGGAGTGGTTGGTGACCGACAGCTTCACCTTGTTCCAGCCGTGGACCAGGATGTCGGGATGGTGGTTGGCCTCCTCGGCCGCGTCAGCCACGCGGTTGACGAAGGCGATCGCCGCGACGAAGTCCTCGAACCTCCACTCGCGGACGATCTCATCGCCCTCGCGAGACCACTCGGAACCCGTGAGTCGGGCCGTCACGTCGTCGTCGGTGAGCAGCTCTGCCATATCGTTCTCCTTTGATGAGAATCGTCAGCCTTGTTCCATCCGCGACTGAGATGCTGTTTGCACTCGGCTTGGGCGCCGACCTTATCGCCGTCACCCACGAATGCGACTACCCGCCCGCGGCGCGCGAGCTACCCAAAATCACGCGCGATGTGCTGCCTCCCGGCCTGAGCTCGGCCGAAATCGACGCCGCGGTCAAGGAACTGACGCTGGCCGGCGAGTCGATCTACGAGCTCGATGTCGACACGCTGCACGACCTGCGCCCCGACCTGATCGTCACCCAGGCGCTGTGCTCGGTGTGCGCCGTCTCCTACGACGATGTCCGCGCTGTGGCCGAGGAGATCGAGTCGCAACCCCACGTCATCTCGCTCGACCCGCACACGGTGGGCGAGATCCTCAGCGACGCCGGCACGCTGGCCCAGGCGACCGATCGCCGCGACGCCGCGGCCGAGCTGGTCAGGGACGCCGCGGCGCGGATCGATCGCGTGCGCGTGGCGGTCCGCAGGGCCCGCCGCCCGCGCGTGGCCGCGCTGGAGTGGCTGGATCCCCCGTTTGCCGCTGGGCACTGGATCCCCCAGCTCATCGAGTACGCCGGCGGCGAGGATGTCCTCGGCTTCGCCGGGGAGAAGTCCGAGCAGCAATCGTGGGAAGAGGTCGTCGCCGCGCAGCCAGACGTCGTCATCGTGATGCCGTGCGGCTATGACGCGGAGATCGCTCACCGCGAGGCCGAAATGCACCGCGACCAGCTCGCGGCCGTCGGCGCGGGCGAGGTGGTGGCGGTCGACGCGGCGTCATACTTCTCGCGGCCGGGTCCCCGAATCGTCGACGGTCTGGAGCTGCTGGCGCACATCCTGCACCCTGAGCTGTTCGACCAGGCGCCGGCTCCGGCACTCGCGGTGCGGCTCTGAGCATCCGCCGGGTTCTGCTCGTGCACTCCTCGAGCGGACGCTACGGGGCCGATCGCCAGCTATACCTGATCGCCACCGGACTCGACCGGGATCGCTACGAGCCGATCGTCGTGCTCCCGGCCCAGGGTGAGCTGGGGATCGATCTGAACGCCGCCGGCGTCGAGGTGCTGGTCAGGCCGGTCAGCGTCATCCGGCGGGGCATGACCAACCCGCGCGGGTTGACGACGATGGTCAACGCCGCGGTACGCGATGCGGGAGGCCTGACGACGCTGATCCGCAAGCGTGGCGTCGACCTCGTGCATTCGAACACCTCGGTGGTGCTGGGCGGGGGTGCGGCCGCGCTGGTGGCCCGGGTGCCGCACGTCTGGCACGTGCGCGAGATCTACTCGCGCTTCGGGCGAGCCTGGCCGGCCTACCGCCAGGTCCTCACCAGCGCTCGGGTCGTGCCCTGCGTCTCGCAGGCCACGGCGGCCCAGTTCAGGCCCCGGGACCCGGTCCAGGTCATCCCCGACGGGCTGGCTGTCGAGGTGCGCAGGGGGTCTCGTGCCGCGGCCCGGGCCGCGCTCGGTCTCAGCACCGATCCGCCGGCGATCGCCGTCCTTGGCCGGATCTCGGACTGGAAGGGCCAGGACGTGCTCGTGAGGGCGCTGGCTGCCCCCGCCCTGAGCCAGCGCGGCGCGATCGGGCTACTGGCGGGCGAGGCGTGGCCCGGGTCCGAGGGGCGCACCCAGCGCGTGCTCGAGCTGGCCGACTCGCTCGGCGTGCGTGAGCGACTCCACATGCTCGGCTTCCGCGAGGACGTCGAGACCGTTTACGGTGCCGCCGACGTGGTCGCAGTTCCCTCCACGGCCCCCGACCCACTTCCAGGAGCGGCGATCGAAGCCGCGGCCGCCGGTTGCGCGGTCGTGGCCAGCAACCACGGTGGACTGCCCGAGATCATCCGTGACGGCGACACCGGGCGCCTCATCGCTCCCGGCGACGCGACGGCCCTGGCGCGCGTCGCCGGCGAGCTGATCGATGATCCCATCGAGCGAGCGCGTCTTGGCGTCGCCGCGGCCGCCGACGTCCGCGAGCGCTTCGCGCGCAGTCGCCTGCGTGACGCCATTCACCTCCTGTACGACTCGTTGCTCAGCCGGTGAAGCCGAGGCCGTGCGGGGCGATCCCGTGGCCGCCGGCCACCGCGATGGCGCCGACCACGCCCAGTGCGCCAATCAGCGCGATCCCCGCCAGCGCCACCGCCTGCTGACGGCGGCGCTCCCCGACCTCGACGACCAGCCAGCCACCCAAGAGTCCGGCCGCAAGTCCGCCCAGATGTCCCCCGACCGAGATCCCGGTGAAGCTGAAGGAGATGATTAGGTTGAGGATGAGCCAGAACCCCAGTCCGCTCTGCCAGATCGGAATCCCCCGCGCGTGGGCGACCACGATCAACGCCCCGAAGATGCCGAAGATCGCCCCCGACGCGCCGATTGTCGGGATGCCCGGCTGGAACAGCAGTGCGCCGAATGATCCGGCGAGCAGCGATGCGAAGTAGATCGCCGCGAAGTTAACTCGCCCGATCGCCGGCTCGAGCACCATGCCGACGAAATACAGCGAGAGCATGTTGACGAAAATGTGGAAGACGCCGTCGTGCAGGAAGCCCGCGGTGACGATCCGCCAGTACTCGTTCTGCTGGGCGATCAGTGGGCCGAACAGCGCTCCCTTGTTGTAGATCGTGCCCCCGCCCCCGCCGCCGAGTGAGGCGCCCGTGGCGCTCTCGGCGAGGAACACGAGCACGTTGATGGCGATCAGCGTCATCGTCACCACGGGGACAGTGGGGGCCGAGCGGATCGTCTTGACCTGGGTGCGCTCGCGCGAGCATTCCGGACAACGCATGCCGACCGGCGTCGGCGTCATACAGTCCGGACAGATGGGGCGACCGCACGACGAACACGAGACTCCAGTCTCTCGATTGGGATGTCGGTAGCAGTGCTCCATCGCCCTAACCACGCTATCAATGGGCGACTATCGCCCCGGCGGGTGCAGGCTCCGCGCCGGGTCAGCGATGCGGGAGGATCCGCCGCGCCTCGACGGTGACGTCGTGGACCGTCCGCCCGGCCAGCTCGAGCAGGCCCGTTGACTGCTGTTGGCGCGACCGGTGGCGGCTGCGCACGCGGAGCACGACCAGCGCGGTCCCGGCCGTCGCGCCGACCACGGCCGCCGCAGCGGGTCTGACCCAGTTTCGCGGGTCGCGCATCGCCGACATCTCCCACGCGTCGAGCTCCTCCTGGGCCAGCTCGGTGAGATTGACCAGGGTCACCTCGAGTCGATCGGCCAGATCGGCCGGCGGGTCGACAGGCGTCAGCGCCTCGCGGAGCAGGGCCTCGAAGTCGTGGGCGCCCGCGCTCATTTGCTCTCGACCTCCGCGGTCTCGCCGACCATTCCCTCGAGTTGCCTGATCGCGCGGTGCAGCAGCACCTTCGTCGCCCCGTCGGTTCGTCCCAGGGCCCGTGCGATCTCGCGGTTGTCCATGCCCAGCGCGAAGCGCATGATCAGTGCCTCACGACGATCATCGGGCAGCTGCTGCACGCCCTTGAGGATTGTGTTCAGCTCCTCGCGTCCCTCGACCAGCGCCTCCGTGGTGTGAGGTGAGGAGATCATGCCGGCATCCTCGATCGCCGATTCCGGCTTGCGCGAGCGATCACGGTAGAAGTTCGCCGCCAGGTTGTGGGCGATGCGGATGAGCCACGGACGCAGCGGGCGACCGTCCGACTCGCGCAGCGCCCGCTCGAAGTGGCGGTAGGCCTGCAGGAACGTCTGCTCGGTGAGGTCCTCGGCGTCGTGGTGGTTGCCGACGCGGTAGTAGCTGTAGGAGTACACATCGCGCAGGTGGGCGCGATACAGCTCGGTGAAACGAGCGTCAAGCTCGGCCTTGTTCTTGGGTAGCTCCTCCACCGCATGGGAGCCTACGCCGCTCTGACGGGTCGCGTGCGCTGGCGCCGGCCCGGCGCGCTCACCGCGGCCGTCCAGCGGTCGGGTTCGATTCGGCCCTCGACCAGCGCGGCCAGACTCTCGAGCGCCGGCGTGTCGAGATGGGCGTCGCGGGCGGCGCTGGCCAGCAGGGGCACCGAGTCGACGGCCTCGGCGGCCTGCCCGAGTGCGCCTGAGATCTCCGATCCGGGGACGCCCTGCGCGAGCAGCTCACCCGCGCGGCGGTTGCGCGAGCTGGCCGAGGTGACTGTCGCCACCAGATCCCCAGCCCCGGCCAGGCCGGCGAACGTCTCCGGACGGCCGCCGCGGGCCCGCGCCAGTGCGTCGACCTCGGCGAACACCTTGCCTGCGGCGGCGCCGGCGATGTTCGGCCCCGCGATCGAGGCAGCGGCGGCGGCCAGAACGGCAGCGTTCTTGGCGCAGCCGGCAAGCTCAACCCCGGTTACGTCCTGGCTGATGGACACGTCGAGGCCGGCACTGACCAGCGCGTCGGCAAGCTGGCCGGCGAATCCCTGATCGAGCGAGGCCAGAACGACCGAGGCGCCATGCTCGAGCACCTCACCGGCATGCGACGGGCCGCCGAGCACGGCGACCGCACGAGCCCGACACCGCTCGGCGGCGAACGCTGAGGGCACGGTTCCGAGCGGCGGCACAAGTCCTTTTGAGAGGACCAGCAGCCCCGCGCGATGCGGAATCCGCTCGCCGTGTGCGGCGAGCGTCGCGGGGAGGGAGCGTGCGGGGACGGCGAGGCACACGAGATCGTGACCGCCCAGCTCGAGCTCCGAGGCGCGCATCACGCGAACGGCGTCGGGAAGCTTCACGCCGGGCAGGTAGGAAGCGTTCTCCTGGCTGGCGATCAAATCCGCGGCCTGCTCCGGCGTGCGGCAGCCGAGGTCGACATCGAAGCCCGCGCGTGAGAGGCACACGGCGAGGCTCGTGCCCCAGGTCCCAGCACCGATGACCGCGGCGCGGCGGATCGGCGGCACGCCGCCCAGCCACTCCCACTGGAGCATTACGCACGGCCAGATGCGGTCCGTGACGGCGGTGGCCAGCGCCGGCGACCCATCCTCGACCTGGGGGAAGCGGAGCGCCCGCCCGGCACGTATCCGGACCTTATGCGGACGGATGCGCCATCCGCGCCTGACCGCCTCGGTGCCGATCACGGCGACGGGCACGACGGGGGCGCCGCTCTCGAGGGCCAGACGTCCGACGCCGCGCTTGGGCTTGCCCAGTGAGCCGGGGCGGATACGGGTCCCTTCGGGGAAGATCAAGACGATGTCGCCGCGGGCAAGGATCGCCTTGGCGGTCTCGATCATCTCGCCGTCGCCGGCGCCCCGATCGACGGGGAAGGCGCCCAGGGCGTTGAGGATCCATGCCTGCAGCCGGTTCTTGAACAGCTCCCTCTTGGCCACGTAATACATGGGCCGACGGGCCATCGTCGCGATCACGAACGGATCCAGGAAACTGCGATGGTTGGCGGCCACGATGACCGGGCCCTCGGCGGGAATGTGCTCGCGCCCGATCCGGGAAAGCCGGAAATAGATGTGGAAGAACGGCTGCATCAGGGCTCGAGTGAGCCAATAGACGAATGGATTGGCTCCGCGTTCGCGGGTACGGCGATGCAGCACGTCGTGACTCATCTCACAGAGGCGTACCCGTTCTGGTCGCGCCCGTTACAGTTGCGTGTCTTGAGCCCGGGAATGGACACCACCCGCACGCTGAGGGGAGCCGTCTGCGGCGCGGTGGCCGCGGCAGTGTGGGCGGCGCAGCAGCCGCTCGACAAGGTCGCTTTCGGCAGCAGTTACGACGACGTCGAGTGGCTCGGTCGCGCGGTGCGCCGGGGCGAGGGCTGGTACCCCCCCGGCCTGGCCCTGCACCTTCAGAACGGCGCCGCCTTCGGCGCGATCTACGCCAACGTCGCGCCCGCCCTCCCGCTCCCACCCGTCCTGCGCGGCCCCATCGTGGCGCTGTGCGAGCACCTGGCCCTGTGGCCCCTCGGCTTGCTGTCGGATCGCGTTCATCCCGCGCGCGGCGAGCTGCCGAGGTTCGCCGGCAATCGCCGTGCCTTCGCCCAGGCAACCTGGCGGCACGTGCTGTTCGGCCTGGTGCTGGGCGAGCTCGAGCGCCGCGTGAATGCCGCACCAGAGCCGGCGCCGCTGGTCTCCGAGACCGACTTCTCGAGCAACGGCAACACCCCGCTCGACTACGCCGTCTCGGTCGAGCAGGCGCCCTAGGGTTTGCGGGCATTAATCACCGGCGCCTCGGGCTTCGCTGGCGGCTACCTCGCGCGCGCGTGTACCGACGCCGGTGACCTCGTGTTGGGAATCTCGCGCACCGGCCGCATACCCGATGGAGCTGGCGAGACACGCGCCCTGGATCTGACCGACGGTGACGCGGTGCGCGGGGCGGTGCGCGCGTTCCGACCCGAGGTCGTGTATCACCTGGCCGCGCTCAGTTCAGTGGGCCGGTCCTGGCAGGAGCCGGCGCGGACGGTTCAGGACAACGTGGCCGGCGCCACCCACCTGCTCGAGGCCGTGCGCCTCGAGGCGCCGAGCGCACGCCTGGTCTGGGTCAGCTCGTGCGAGGTGTACGGGGTGCCAGAGCGGCTGCCCATCCCCGAGGAGGCTCGGCTGAACCCCGCCAACCCGTACGCCGTCTCGAAGTGCGCCGGCGAGATGCTGGCCGATGTGTACGCCGACGCCTTTGCGCTGGACATCGTGCGCGTCCGGCCGTTCAACCATGCCGGCCCGGGCCAGCTGCCCATGTTCATCATGTCCTCGGTGGCGCAACAGGGTGCTCAGGCACGGCGACGCGGGGCCCACGAGGTGAGCATCGTCACCGGCAATCCGGCGACGCGCCGCGACTTCACCGACGTGCGCGATGTCGCCCGCGCCTATCGCCTGCTGGCGTCGCGCGCCGAGCCAGGCGCCTACAACGTCAGCTCCGGGCGCTCGGTGTCAGCGGCCGAGCAGGTCGCGCTGCTCGCCGATCTGCTCGCGCCGATCGAGGTAGAGCAGGTGACGGATCAGGCGCGTGTCCGCGCCCACGAGGTCATGGATCTGTGCGGCGCCAACGACCGAATCACCGCCGTCACCGGCTGGCGGCCCGCGATTCCGCTCGAGCAGACCATGCGCGACATGCTCGAGTGGTGGCAGCGCGAGCTGGCCGGCGAGCGGCCGGCGCGGGCGAAGGCTTCTTGACGGAATCGTCGGTCGAGAGTCTTTACCAGCAGGTCCTCGCTGCGTGTGCGGCCGTTCCCGAAGCCGAATGCGACACCCAGGTGCGCGGCAACGTCAGCCGCACCATCTCAGCCGCCCACCCGGCGGCCCGAGGCGCGACGCTCCGTCCACGGCCTGCGACACTTCAGCCACGCCCGCCTAGCTCAACTGGCAGAGCACTTCATTTGTAATGAAGGGGTTGGGGGTTCGAGTCCCCCGGCGGGCTTGGCGATTTGCAGGGGTTTCGTGAGCGGACGGGGTAACCGAAGGTGAAGGGGGCAACCCAGGGGGCAACCCGAGTGGAGTTAGGATTCTCGGCCGTGGCTGTCACTCAGACCCGGAAGCGCCGGCGCAAGCAGCCGCAGCGGCTTGCCCCACGCGCCGCCGGTACGGTCGAGGCGATCTCGATCGTCCGCGCCTACATCGCGTAGCAACAGGCGGTTGCATAACGGTCCCCTGGTGCCCCGCCCAGAGCGACACGACCGCCGCCGATTTCTCTAGCTACGCTGCTGTAGTTTCAACCTACACGGGTGTAAACTTCGTGCCTGATGAGCACGAACACCGACACCCACCAGCTAGTCCATCTTCGCCTCCCAGCCGCCCTGCTCGACCGGCTGCGCGAAGTCGCAAAGGCTGAGGATCGCAGCGTCACGGCCGAGGTGAAACGGGCGCTGACCACGCATGTCGAACGGGCCGAACGGGAGGAGCAATGAGCTGGTCGCTCCAGATCCCGATCAGAACGCCGCACGATTCGATCGGCGCGCTCGGCTTCAACGCTGCCGCGCTCCCGTCAGCCGAGGATCGCGCCATCGTGCGCGAACTTGCCGCCACCGCCACGATGGCTGGCATGAGAACTGCGGATGATCTGACTTGGGCGCTTCAATCGATGACCCGTTCACAGAGACGCCGCGTGCTCGACAGGCTGAGGGAAAGATGCGGACTTAAGTCAGCGAGCGACCTTGACCGTGCCCTAGCCGGCGAACAGCGAGCCGCCGCAAACAGGCGGAAGATGATGTACGACGACAGGCCTCTGAGACTCGTTCCCCTCCCAGGCGGCGGATACGTTGATGGCAACGAAGCGGCCGACGAGTCCAGCCGCGTTGCCGCCGCCGAGCAGTCACGCGCCCGCCGGCACGAGAACGAGGAGGCGATCCGAGCCGTCGAGGCGCGCGAGCGCGAACAGGCCGAGCGTGCCTTCGCGGACCGTCAACGCGCTGAGCTACCCGAGGCTTTTCGGCCATGACTCCTCGCGAGCGGGTCATTCTCCACGAGTGCGGTCACGCGGCTGCGATCCTCGCAATGGGCGTATCCGTCCGGCTAGTTGACACCATCCCCGACGGAGCCAGCCTCGGCACGGTCTACCACGATCTAGCCGTCATCGACCGCGACACCGCGGCCAAGAGAGCGATGACCATCATGGCCGCTTTGGTCGAGGGGGCCGAGACAGGCGCAGATCTTCCAGGGTGGTCGGAGCTTCAGGACGCGCCCCCTGGCAGTGACGAGCAGAACCTCGCCGCGATCGCCGAGTACTTGGGATGGGGCGAGCCGGACTACATTGACCTGATCGCCCGAACGTGCAGGTTCACGCTCGGCGATGCGTATCGCGCCATCTTCGACACGTTGACCAGCGCGACCGACCACATGCCGAGGATTGATAAAGGCGCGCTTCGGCGTTTGCTGCCGATCGCGATCCGAAGGATGGAGGAGGACTGAAGTGACCGAGCAGACATTCGACGCGCGGCTCATCGCGCACGACGGCAATGGCGTACCCATCGATGAGATCGCCGACCTCTCGGACGTTGCGCGACGCGAGCACAAGGCGATCATGCGTGCGTTCGACAGGTCCCAGGCGAGCCTGATCGAGATCAAGGCGTTCGAGTGCTGATGATGTCCACCGAGGCTTCGGCGCAATGCCGACCCGGGGCGGGGCCGGCAAAGCTGGAGGCGAGCGGCCAGCGGAGGGGCCGACCGCCCGCCTCATCAGGCGGACGCCAAGTGGGGGCAGGGGCGCCCACCGTGTACGCCCATCCGTGGGCGTGCGGAACCGTCTTACCACCCCCAGCGGGGCGTGGCTATGGGCCAGTCGGCCATCCCGGCGTTCAAGCGGGTAGGGGGAGGTTCCCGAACCGAATCGGCGCGTCAGCCGCGCCCGGTCACGCGACGAGCGAGCCCGGTCACGACCCTGCCCGCAGCGCGAAACGGCGCTGAAAGCATCCGCGTGATGCGCATGACCGGGAGCGTATCGCCAGGCCGCCCGCAAAACCACGGCAAGCTCGGGCCCCGGCAGCGCGCGCTTTTGAACCACTCGGGAGCCCGAGCGTTGCCAACCCGTCAACGCGCAGTAGAGGCGAAGGTCAGGCCGTTGTCGTCTCCGCGCAGGAGGCGCCGCAGTGGCGGTTCCCTTGGGCCCGCTGTTAGCGCTGCGGCGCTCACCCCAGTTGGGCTGGGACGGGGCAGCCGGGAGGCGGACGGCCCATGTGGGCACAAACCGCCCGCCTCTCGAGACGGGCGCGCAAATCAGGGGCCACCGGCCCCCGCCCTCACTCGCCCATCCAGAGCTGCACCCCTACTGTCTTATCACCCCACCCCAAGAACGGCTATGGGCCAGCCGGCCCAACTACCGTTCAACCCGCTCCGCCACCAAACACCAGCAGGCCGGAGGGGGACGGTCAGGTTCCGAGGCCTCACGATCGAAAAGACCGCCGGATGGCTCGCCGCACAGAAACCTCGAAACAGCGAAAAGGGTGACTGATGGGGTTTCCGGCGGCTGATCGGGCGGGTGTTTGAGTACCCGGGAGCGCACGATCAAGGTCTCGCTGAACGACGCAAAGAGACGCCACCTCTGGATGGGTCGCGTCTCGAGAGTGCTGTAAATAGCGCCGGTGCTGTCAAGTCAACGGCGTAGGTTCCTCAAGTCCCGCAAAGACGATGAAGGAGGCCTACGCCGTGAGACGTGCCGTACCGCCGTCGGCGGAGATTGAAGCTCGGATCGAGCAGATGTTGTCGGTGGGGGTTGGTGAGAACCCGCGCGAGTCGTTGTCTGAGCTGGCGAAGCTCGGTGCCAGGTTGATCATCCAGCGCGCTGTGGAGGACGAGTTCGACGCGTGGCTCGGCCGCGCTCGCTATGAGCGCCGGCCGCCCGATCATGGCGAGGACCGCGGCGATGAGGAGGGCGGGCTGCGCAACGGCTTTCGCCCGCGGAAGCTGCAGACCGCCGAGGGCGAGCTCGAGATCGAGATCCCGCAGGTTCGCCAGGCGGCCGAGACGTTTGCGTCGAAGCTGTTCCCGCGGACTCCGAAGCTGGTGCGAACGGAGCCGTTGAAGGCGTTGGTGATCGGCGCGTTCGTCCGCGGCTTGTCGATGCGTGATGTCGAGTCGCTGTGCGAGGAGGCGGGGTTGGGGAAGCTGTCGAAGGCGACGGCCTCGCGGATGCGTGAGGAGCTCAAGGAGCGCTTTGAGCGGTTCCGCCGCCGGGACCTCTACGAGATCCGGCTGGTCGCACTGTTCCTCGATGCGACGTTCATCGCTGTCCGGCCGGACGGGCCGAAGGAGGGTGTGCAGGTCGCGTGGGGGTTCACCGAGGACGGGGAGCGGGTGCTGTTGGCCGTGTCGCTGGGGATGCGCGAGTCGTTCGAGGACTGGCAGACCCTCGGGCGCGATCTGATCAGCCGCGGGCTGGGCGCGCCGATGCTGATCGTCGCCGACGGCGCGCCGGGCCTGATCAAGGCGATCGAGCAGTGCTGGCCGGCGTCAGACCGCCAGCGCTGCTGCGTTCACCGCGCCCGGAACCTGTACGCCAAGCTCCGCGTTTGCTGTGTGGGTGTTGATCATGCGCCGGTTGGTGCAGGCGTCCGGCGGGCCGGAACCCGAGCGCAGCGAGGGCGCGAAGCGAGCCCCGACGGGGCTTGTAGGCCCTTGTCGGCGTCTGCGACGCTGAGGCGCGTCAGGTCACCGCCCACAGCATGCGGACCGTGTTGGTCGAGGGTTCCTGCGGCCTGGTTGAAGAGCGGAGCCCGTGGGGCGACGCGGATCAGCCTGGCCGCGCGCGGCCTGCCGGAGGGGGGGTCCGTCGGCGGGTCGTGTGGGTGTGGGGTCGGAAGCGACTCACATGGCGGGCACGGAGGCCCCCATGCGTTCGACGGTCGCGTCGGGTTCGGCTGCTGGTGCGAGCGCTCGCTCGGCGAGAAGACCGAAGGTGAGCCCGATAGTGCTCCAGAGGATGATCTGGTTGAGCACGGAGTAGAGCCGGAACTTGAACAGGACGTCGGCCGAGAAGCCCGGATAGACAATCTGTCCGGCGGCGTTCTTCAGGGGCTGCGGGGTCTCGGTGGCGAGATTGCCGTATTGCACGAGGTTGCTGTGCAGGTGCCCGAGAGCGGGGAAGATCGCCATGACGATCGCGATCCAGGCGATGAAGACGATCCCGGTCGCGATCGATCCGTTCCATCCGCCGAACCGCGAAGCGAGGTAGCGGGCCAGGTAGAAAGCTGCGATCACCGAGGCGATCGAAACACCGACCATGCCCAGATACAGGTTCCCGCGCGCGTGGATCGTGTCCGGGTGCCCGATCCCCGGCGGGTTGGCCGGGTACTTCAGATAGGGGACCATGTAGATCGCCAGGAACGCGCCGCTGGCGATGACCACAGCGATCGCCCGCGGGTTCAGCTTCTCGCCATAGCGACGGTGCACGAGCACAAACACCACCGCGAACAGCGCGCCCATCGCCATCCCGAACACGACCAGCCCGATCGGCGCACCGACGTTGCGCTGCGTGCCGCGGCTGAAGATGTCAGGCCCAGGCGGGAGACCGGCGGAACCTGCCGCCTTGCGCAGCGCGCTCGCGATGTTGTCGTGGGCAGTTTGGAAGTCGATCGACTTCTGGATAACCGGCTCGACCATGATGCGCGTGAACAACGCCGCGAGCAGGCCGCCGATTCCCCCCGCGGCGATGCCGCGCAGGATCAGACGTCTTTCCATGAGCGACCCGCTCTAGTGGCAGGGGAAGCCGAGCAAGTGCCTGGCGTCGTGCACGAACTCGTGGATGAACATGCTGTTCCCGAAGATCGAGTACGCGCCCTGATCGACGCCGAGCATGTAGTAGAGCATCAGCACGACAGCGACCGTGCCGATCAGCCACTGGTTCCCGGTGGAGATCGAGATCGCGCCGCGGCGACCGGTCGAGGCTGCGCCCTGAAGCGCGCGGGACGGCGAGCTGGCCATGAGGCCTCCCTTCGAGATCGAGCGTCTCGGTTTCTTGTTGGATTGGTGTCGCCCGTCGCGAGTGTCTGACTAACGGAGTCGAGGGCTCCGATCACAGTGGGCCGCCCCCCGCTCCCGTGGACACGGGATGACTTGACGGGCTAAGGACGGTACTGGGCAGGGATGACGGAACGCCCGGCGGCGCGCGCGCCGACAGCCCAGCCCGCCCCTCGTTGTTAGACCGTCGCGAGCTGGCCGGTGGTGACAGCGTTGTGGTACTGCTGCTCGTACTCGGCGGGTGAGAGGTAACCGAGTGTCGAGTGACGGCGCCGCGGGTTGTACCAGCCTTCGATGTAGTCGAAGATCCGGCTGCGTGTCTCGGCGCGGGTCGGCCACGGCCGACGGTGGATCTTCTCCTTCTTCATCGTCGCGTGGAAGCTCTCGCAGACCGCGTTGACATGAGGCGCTTCCCCTCGGCCGGGCACCTCGCCTCGGTCGCACCAAGCGGTGCCGGCGTCAGTCCGGGCAACGGCCAACGCCGGGGATTCTCACGCCGCAGCGGCGGCCGCGCCCCCTGCGGCCAGGGGCACTGTTTTCAAGATCTCGCGTTCTTTCTTCAGAATGCGGTTCTCCCGCCGCAGTCGCTTGAGCTCTTCGCGCTCATCGCTGCCTATCCCTGGCCGCTGACCGACATCAACCTCGTACTGCCGGACCCATTGCGCAACGACTGGTCAGTGACCCCGAGATCCTTCGCTATCTCCGGGATCGGCCGGCCGCTGATTCGCACCAGCTCGACGGCCTCACGACGGAACCGCTCCGGGTACGGGGGACGTGTGCGCAGCACGGACACCACACCTTTCCCGCTGGGCCCGACGGACCCAAGCGCTCAGCTGTCCACGAAACCGGGGGCACTTCACAGTGGCGCGACCGCCCCGGCTCCTCACCGGCTTCCTCAAGACGGGCTAAGCGCCACCATATCCGACGCCGTCGCCGCGCGCCAACGGGGCATTGAGATGCCGCACCGTCCAGCGCCCGTCCCGAGCATGCAGCTCGCTCACGCTCAGTGGTGCGATGTCTAGCCGCCAGAACGTGCTCGGCGGGGCGTCGAGCGCGTGGCAGACCGCCGCTTTGATCACGCCGGCGTCGACGATCGCGACGAGGAAGCCAGCGCCGGTCGCGGCCTCTCGCATCCAGTCCGAAACGCGACGCGCGAACACGGTAAGGCTCTCGCCGCCGTGTGGCGCCGCATCCGGTTCGCTCATCCACGCGATCAGACCGGCAGGGTCGTCGGCTTGAAGGCGATCGAGAGTCCGTCCGCGCCAGCTCCCGACGTCGCATCCGGCGAGCGCCGTCCCCACCGCGGCGTTCACCCCGAGAGCCTCAGCCGTCTCCCGGCACGCCGGTTCCGGGCCACTGACCGCGACCGCCCGCGCCGGCAGGCTTCCGGCCAGCTGCTCAGCACGCTCGCGCGCGGCCGGCTCGAGCGGCTCTCCGTCAGCGAACGCGGCCTCCCTGACCGCCAGAGTCGCACCGTGCCGGATCAACAGCAGGCGAAGCATCCGGTCCATCTTGCCTCACTTCCAACCGCCTCGGGCCTGCTCAGCTCAGTCCGCCAGGCGGAGCGCGATGTAATCGGCGTATGTCGCCCCGGCCATGCGGCCCCATGCCGCCGCGCGGGCCTGGTCGATCCCGATCCGCTCGGCAAGGATCGGCGCGGGGAGGCGCGCGGCGGGCTCGAGCAGCGCGGCGTGCCTGCCCTCGCGGCTGCGCTCGATCCCGTAGCGCTTCAGGCGTTGCTGCAGCCTGTCGGCGATGAGGTGCTGCCCGGCGTGCGGGCCCGAGAGCAGCGACGGCAGGCCGGACCTCGGGCCGTCCGGGTCGCGCGACCGCGAAGGCAAATCCGGCGTTGAGGAAGAGGCTCGCGACCGTGATCGCGATGACAGCAGGATGGGCGGGATCAGGACCGGGGCGCGGAACACGTGGAAGGACTTGCCATGCAGAACGTGCACCTTGAGACCGAACATCGCCAGCCAGATCCGCATCGCCGGCCAGGATCTCAACCAGCGTCAGCCGCCAACTGGTGACCAACAGCCTGAGTCCGTTGAACAACGTGACGAACGCGCCGACGGCGAACGCGAGCGGAGCAAATACGCGCCGACAGGGAGGCGAACCGCCGCCCGCCTCCCTGGCCCGACGAGTCGGCAGCAGGTCCCGGCGAGCGCCGATCGTTCGTTTGGCCCGGGGCGGTTGGCGGTGGGGCGTCGGCAAGTGCGACGTGCTCGGATGCCCGGTCGACCGGCCGTGACGCGACCGGTCTGTCACTGCCTGAAGCCATTCGTTCCGCTCTATCGATAGGCGTCTGAACGAGCCTTGCATCAGCAGTCCGCCGACGCATCGGGTCCAACCAGCGAACCTGACTCCATAGTTGGCCCGGAGAGCCGGGGCTGGCGCCGGGAGCCGGGTCTCGAGCGCGGGCAACTCCATCTGCCGGACGTAGAGCTGCTTCTCGGTGGACCCGTCTGCGAGCGACCGCTGCCCCGAGCGACCCACCACGGCCCGCTTGAAGCACGACCTACCTCGAGGAGCCAGCGTTCACTGGCGCGCCGATGATGCTGTCGATAAACCTCAGAGCGGCAGTGGCGGTCTCCAGTCGCCATCTGAGCAGGGTCTGGTCGAACCCGTCGGCATCGTTCACCGATCTGGCGAGCCGCTCGGCGATGCTCCCGTATCGCGCTCGTTGAGCGTTGAGCAGCGGTGCTCGGTCGAGATTGCGGCGCTCGAGGAAGAGCAGCTTGAGCAGCAGCAGTGAGCGTGCATCGCGTACATGCTCGACCGGGGTGTTGAGCCAGTCGGCAACTGCGCGGCGGCCGGCGGGGGTGATGCGCAGAATGGTTCTGTGGGGACCCGTTCGGCTCGCCACCGTTTTCGCGGGTCGCGCCAGGCCTTGGCGGGTGAGCGCTTCGATCGCGTAATAGACGCGCGGTCGGCGCAGCGACCACACCTTCCCGATCTCGCCGTCTTCGGCCATGACGCGAGCGATCGCAAAGCCGTGGGTCGGGCCCTCGGCGAGCAGCGCGAGGATTGCCCATTCGCTCGGGGTCATTTGCTCGCCAGTGCTCGCCATCCAGCGGGAACGCTAACTCGGTGAGCAGCGGGAGGAAATCGCTTGCCAGGTAGTCAGGATTGGACTAGCGTGTTGAGACTGATTCATCGATCACTATCGAGGCGCGCGAGCGGGCTCGCGCGGAGAGGAGACGGGCATGGCGATTGCCGAGTCGGTAGAACAGCGGGCGGACAGCTTCGTTCGCTCCACGCACAGACTGCTGATCGATGGGGAATGGGTCGATGCGCAATCGGGAGAAACATTCGAGACGATCAACCCGGCGACCGAGGAGGTCCTCGCGGAGGTCGCCCACGGACGGGCTGCGGACATCGAGCGGGCGGTGAAGGCCGCGCGCAAGGCGTTCGCCGACGATTCTCCGTGGCGGGCGATGAACGCCTCGGATCGCGGCAGGCTGATCTGGAGGGTGGCCGATCTGATCGAGGAGCACGCTGACGAGTTCGCGATGCTCGAGTCGCTCGACAACGGCAAGCCGTATCAGGTGGCGAGGGCGGCGGATGTCGCCCTGTCAGCGGACCTGTTCCGCTACATGGCGGGATGGCCGACGAAGATCGAAGGGACGACCGTGCCGATTTCGGCGCTCCCGGCACCGGGCGAGTACCACGCCTACACGTTGCGCGAGCCGGTCGGCGTAGTCGGACAGATCATTCCGTGGAACTTCCCGTTGCTGATGGCAGCTTGGAAGCTCGGGCCCGTGCTCGCGTGCGGTTGCACGGTCGTGCTCAAGCCGGCCGAGCAGACGCCGCTGTCCGCGCTGCGGCTCGGCGAACTGCTCCAGGAGGCCGGTCTGCCTGACGGCGTGGTCAACATCGTTACGGGCTTCGGCGACGCGGGCGCAGCGCTCGCGGCGCACGACGATGTCGACAAGGTGGCTTTCACGGGTTCAACCGAAGTCGGCAAGCTGATCGTGAAGGCCGCCGCCGGCAACCTGAAGAAGGTGTCGCTCGAGCTCGGCGGCAAGTCGCCGAACGTCGTCTACGCAGATGCCGACCCGGAGAGCGCGATCATCGGCGCTGCCAACGGGATCTTCTTCAACCACGGGCAATGCTGCAACGCCGGCTCGCGGCTCTACGTGCAGAAGCCGATCTTCGACGAAATCGTCAGCGGGGTCGCCGAGCAGGCGAGGAAGATCAAGGTCGCACCGGGGATCGACCCCGAAGCCCAGATGGGACCGTTGATCTCCGATGAGCAGTTCGAGAAGGTCCTCGGATACCTCGATTCGGGCCGCGCCGACGGTGCGGAGGCGCTGGTCGGCGGTGGGCGCCACGGAGATCGCGGGTACTTCGTGCAGCCGACGATCCTCGCGAACACGAACGACACGATGAAGGTCGAGCGCGAGGAAATATTCGGCCCAGTCGTGTGCGCAATCCCGTTCGACTCGCCCGAGGAAATCGTCCCCGTCGCCAACGACACCAACTACGGCCTCGCCGCGGGCGTGTTCACCCGGGATATATCCAAGGCCCATCGCACGGCGAGGCGGCTGCGGGCGGGCACGGTGTGGATCAACACGTATCACGTGTTCGACGCCGCGATGCCGTTCGGTGGTTACAAGGAGTCCGGCTGGGGCCGCGAGATGGGTTCTCAAGTCCTGAACAACTATCTGGAGACCAAGTCGGTCGTCACGGCCCTCTGATCGAGAGGGACTCGGCGATGGCGAGAACCCGTCCGGCCCGGTCCGCGGGCGCGGGTCGGACGGGAACAGCCTCCCCCTCGGGCCGGTATATGCCGATGGCCCACCCGGGCACACCGGGTCGCTGGAGCGACGAAGCCATTCTCAGGGCGCTCCGGGACTGGGTAGCGGAGATGGGCGAGGCACCGCGGCGTCAGGACTGGTCCGGGGAGCATCCTGACAAAGCACCAGTCGCGCAGCGAAAGTGGATGCGCGAGCACCCCTATTGGCCGAGCAGCTCCTGCGTGGCCGCTCACTTTGGCTCATGGAGCAGAGCGCTCCAAACCGCGGGACTGCCCGCTCGCAGCCTCAGCTTCGAGGACACCGTTGCGGAACGTATCCAAACGGCGTGGCGACTGCGTGCAGAGGGCCACCGGGTTCGGGCGATCGCTGAATGCCTCGGCGTCTCGATCTCGACGGTGCACAACTACCTCGGTGCACGGGCCTGCCGGCAGTGCGGAGGACCGGTCGCGAGCCCCCGCGCGGAACGCTGCCTCGCTTGCACCGCGAACGAGCCGACGATCCCACGCGCCTGGGCCCGCCGCACGATTCGGCAGGCGATTCGGGCGTGGATAGCCGAGCACGGCCGCCCGCCGAGCTACCACGAATGGACACCGTGTCGCTCGTCCCCGGGAACGTGGGAGGCCGAGAGCCCGCGATGGCCAAGTGCAGCCATCGTCTGCGACGTCTATGCCGACTACCACAACCCCTGGAACGCTGCGATCGTCGACGCAGGCGCATCGATCCGCTTCCAGCGCTACTAGTCAGCGCGTGCTGCGCTCGCCGAGTTCTGGACCCGTACCGGCCGAGCGCCCGTGGCCGCTGATCTGTGCACAACCGGCTGGCGCGGTCCAACCTTGCGCACGCTACGACGGCGCTACGGGAGCCTCGAGCAGGCGTGGGCTACGCTCGGCCCCGTTCCAGAAGGAGAGTGATCAGGCGCCCCGGCGTCCCTGGGTTCGCCGAGACTGGGTTTCTTGGTCCTCGTTCTACTCGTTCGTTCTCGCCGGCGTGCGCGCAGGCTCGTGCTCACGCCTACGCCGGTTCGGACGATCGACTCTTGGTTTCGTGTGGTCACGCGTCCGTACGCGTGCCGGGTCAGCATCCGGGAGCGGAATGCCACCGCGCGGAGCATCGGGCGAGGGGCGCGGCTGGCCGGGACCGGGACCCCCGCCGCCATCAGATTCAGAAGGACCCGGTGAGGAATCCGACCTGCGGTACAGCACGCACGGGACAAACATCAAGGCCACAACGCCAAGGAAGAACAAGGACGACAGGAGCGCCTTGGCGGCGCCGTCCGATAGCACATTCAGCTGGGCGACCGAAAAAAGAACGGCCATCAACAAGGGCAAACCAAGGGAAGCGAGCAGGACGCGAACCCAGAAATGCGACCGCCTCTGCCCCCCGGAGCCCACGGCGATCCAGAGCGCAACCAGGCCGAGCTCCAAGAACACCACAATCGTGATTACGCCGGCAGAAAGGTAAAACGCGCTGCCTGAGAGGTCATTCACGCTCCCACAAAGGTAAACCCACGGCGATCCAGCCACAAGCAGCCTGATGACTCAGGTTCGCGGGTAGAAGGCCCGGGCCGGGACTAACCGCCGCAGACCCGGCCCGGGCTCAGGCGCCCGACTTCGACTCGCTGAGGGTTGGACAGGCGTCAACCG
Organism: uncultured Solirubrobacterales bacterium; assembly: GCA_963749545.1. Taxonomy (GTDB): domain Bacteria; phylum Actinomycetota; class Thermoleophilia; order Solirubrobacterales; family Solirubrobacteraceae; genus Palsa-465. The sequence continues at coordinate 8,324 of CAVVNG010000012.1, read as the reverse complement.
GGCGGGACGACGATGTGCTTGACCTCCGCCATATAGCGCCCGGCCGCCGCAGATGCCTCCTCCTCGGCGCTCCCGCTCTGTCGGGCGTTCATGTACGCCGCGTACCAGTCCCACCAGTTGTGCGGTGGGGCAACTGCCTCGTATGCACCGTGATGCTCGGAGGTCTCGTGCAGAAGGCTGGCTAGAGACTCGACGTTCATGTCACTCCTCCCATTCCCGGCCGGGAAGCCGGGTCGTGATCTCTTGGAGCAGCCAGCCGTTGCCGTCTGGGTCCTTGAATGACGCGTACACGGAATACGAGCGGCCGTCTTGCGACCCGGCCCGCCGGTCGGACACCTCGCTGACGTCAACACCGCGTCTGACGAGATCGGCCCGCGCCGAGTCGATATCGCTGACCGCCAGGATCAGCCTGTCCACGGAGCCCGGCTGGGACTGTGTCAGCCCCTTGCCACAGTGGATCGAGCACTGCGAGTGGGGCGGCGTGAACTGCACCACCCGGCCGTCGTCGCCGATGGCCAAGTCGGCGTCCAGCCGCCACCCGAGGCTCTGGTAGAAGGCCTTGGACCGGTCCACATCGGCGACGGGCAACGTCACTACTTCGAGTTTCATATCGAAGCCCAAGCTGCTTTCCACCTCGCTGTTCGGTGCACTGCTCACGTCGTTGCTGGCCATGCTCACCTCCAACTAGCGGGTTGTCGAACCGGCAGTTTCGCGCTTGGAGCGATCGGTCGCACTCGTGAGGTCCCTGGTACTGACGGGCCGCGGGAGACCGCTGACCGACAGCCTGTGAGAGGCTTCGTGCGATGCCGTGGATGCCAGAGTTGTTCTCGGGTCCCGTGTTGGAGCGGATTCGCCGTCAGGGCGCTGAATCGCGCGTGGCTGCTCCAGTGCCGTACTTTGCCGGCGTGACGTCAGGTGAGACCGACGCCCTCGTCGGCTCATTCGCTGGAGAGCCCGAGCTGCATCACCCGCTCCGTGGCCGCGTGAGGGGGCGCCCCGCCTTTGAGCGCTTCGTGCGTGACACCAACGCCTGGCTGGCCGGGCTGAACGCCGTCCTCGGCCCTGTGGAGCGGATCGTCACGCCGCGGCGAGGAATCGAGGAAACGGTGCTGACCCTCGACGGTGAGCACAGCCGCGTCGAGTTGCCGGTCGCCATTGCCGCGGATCGAGATGGGAACGCGCGCATCGTCGAATTGCGCGTCTACTACGGCTCGTGGCCATTGACCGGTCGTCACACCAATCGTCCGCCGCTCCTGCAGCCGGACCCCGACCTGCAGGTGCCCGACGTCGTCGGGGAGTATGAATGGGCGCTCGCCGCCGGCGACGTCGAGGCTGTGGTGGCAGCATTTGAGCCCGATGCCTATGTCCGTGAGCCCGCGGGTGGTGCGTACGTCCATCGTGGCCACGACGAGCTGGTCGCGTTGTATGAGCGGTTTTTCTCCAACGGCGGCGGGATCCCGCTCGAGCGCTGTTCCATCACCGATGATGGCCGTTGCTGTGCGCTGGAATACAACCTGGTTCGTTGGGGCCAGAGCGAGCTGGCACCCGAGGCCGGCATCGCGGTGTACGTCCGTGGGCCCACCGGCAAGCTGGCCAGCGCCCGTATCTACGACGACGCCGATCCGCCGCTCAGGCCCGAGCCGTAGGCAGCGCGGAGACTTAGTGGTTCCAGACGTCGGCCAGGGCTTTCACGGGCGCGACCCGGCACTTACGGCAGGAGCCTTAGATCCGTCAACCCAAGGAGGTAACGAATGAGCCCCAGCAGTGACTACGACGTCATCGTCCTGGGCGGCGGCGCCCCGGGCGAGCACTGTGCCGCGGCGCTCGCAGCACGTGGGTTGCGCGTCGCCATCGCCGAGCGAGAGCTGGTGGGTGGTGAGTGCTCGTACTGGGCCTGTATTCCCTCAAAGTCACTGCTGCGCCCCGGCGAGGCGGTGTACGGTGCTCGAGCGGCGGGAGCACATGCCGAGGTCGACGTTCACGACGCGCTCGCCTGGCGGGACTTCATGGTTTCCAACTACTCTGACGCCGGCCAGGAGCGCTGGCTGGCCGACCGCGGCATCGACCTGCTCCGCGGCACCGGGAAACTCGCGGGCACCGGCGCGGTCGAGGTGGACGGCGCGCGCCACACAGCGGAGCACATCGTCGTGGCGACCGGCGCAGATCATTTCGTGCCTCCGATCACTGGGCTCCGTGAGCTCGAGGGTGTCTGGGGCACTCGCGAGGCGACAAGCATGAAGGCGGTCCCCCGCCGCCTGGTCGTGCTCGGCGGCGGGGCAGCGGGCGTGGAGCTCGGGCAGGTTGTGCAGCGTCTCGGCGGCGAGGCCGTGATCGTCGAGGGCAGCGACCGCCTGCTTCCGCGCGAGGCTGCTCCGCTGGGCAAGGCGCTGGGCGAGGCCCTGACGCAGGACGGAATAGAGCTGATGCTCGGGATGCACGCCACCGCGGCGCGGCGCGAGGGTGACCAGTATGTCCTCGAGTTCCCCGACGGCAAGGACGTGCGTGGTGACCGGCTGCTTGTCGCCACCGGGCGGCGTCCGCGCGTCGAGGGCATCGGTCTCGAGACGGTCGGCATCGACCCCGACCCCCACGGGATCAAGGTGGACGAGTACATGCGCGCAGGCGAGCGCCTCTGGGCGATCGGCGACGTCAACGGCATCTGGCCGCTGACCCACGTCGGCGAGTACGAGGGCGACGTGGTCGCGGCGAACATCGCCGGCGATGCCCACCCTGCGAACTACGAAGCGGTTCCCCGGGTGACGTACACCGATCCGCAGGCGGGATCGGTGGGCGCGGCGGACGGGAAGTACGGCGGCACGGCACTCGTGGCGGAGGTGCCGAAGACCGCCACATACACACACGCCTACGCGCAGTCCCACGGTTTCATGACCCTGCTCAGCGACGGCGAGCGCCTCACCGGCGCCTACGCGCTCGGGCCCGAGGCCGGTGAGTGGTTGCAGCAGGCAACGCTTGCCATCCGCGCCCATGTCCCGATCGAGGTGATGAGCGACACGATCCAGCCGTTCCCAAGCTTCTCGGGGATCTACGACGCGGCGTTGACCTCGCTGCGCATGGAGATCGCCGACATGCCGCAGCCGGTCCGGCCGATGCAAGCGCAGATGGCGAGGCCAGAAGCATGACCACGGGGCGCGAGCCCGCCCAGCGCGAAGCGGAACTGCTCGGCCAGACGGTCGTCGTCATCGGTGGCAGCGCCGGCATCGGGCTCGAAACCGCCCGCCGAGCCCGCGCCGAAGGTGCCGACCTGGTCCTCACCGGACGCAACCCCGACCGCCTGAGGCAAGCTGCGCTCGACGTCGGCGCGCAGCGCGCGCAGGTCTTCGACGCCAACGATCCCTCTTCGCTGCAGTCGTTCTTTGACGATCTCTCGGCCCCGATCGACCACGTGATGGTCACCGCCGGCCGTCCGTCCTACGGGCCTCCCCTCGAGATGACGCCGGAGGACGCGCAACGCGGCCTCACCGAGCACGCCTTGGTCGCGCTCGGGGTGGCACGAGGTGCCCTCGGCAAGGTGAGGGCTGGCGGAACATTGGTGTTCATGGGCGGTATTCGTGGGCGCCCAGGAATTGGCGCCGGCATAGCCTCGACCGCGATCGTCGCTTTGCCCACTCTGATCGCCAGCCTCGCGCTCGAGCTGGCGCCGATCCGGGTCAATCTGATCGCCGCCGGATTCGTCGACACTCCCCTGTCGGCGTCGCTCCTCGGCAGGGACCTTGACAGGCGCCGCGACGAGCTGCGAGCAACGCTGCCCATCGGTCGCGTCGTCGCACCGGCCGACGTCGCGGCGCTCGCCGTTCACATCATGATCAACACGGCACTCACGGGCGCGACGTACGACATCGACGGCGGCCAGCAACTCATCTCGTGAACCGGTTGCTCGGCTCGACGGCCCGGGTCACGGCGCGCTGACCGAACTGAGCTTCACCCCGATGCAGTCCAGCAGCTGACGGTAGGAGTCACAGAACGAGCGAACGCCCTCGCGCTCGAGCTCGTCGGTGATGCTGGTCAGATCAACTCCGGCCGCGTGGGCGTCGGCGAGTATTCGGGGCGAGGCCGCCGGGTCGGCGACGAGGGTCGGGCTGACCTCGCCGTGATCGGCGAAGGCGCGCAGCGTCTGCTCGGGCATCGTGTTCACGACGTCGGGGCCAATCAGCTCCTCGACGTAGAGCACGTCCGAGTAATCGGGGTTCTTGGTCCCGGTGCTCGCCCACAGAGGTCTCTGACGCGTCGCACCGAGACGCTCGAGTCGCTCCCACTCGGCACCGGCGAACTTCGCAAGGTAGCGCTGGTACGCGACGCGCGCCGAGGCGAGCGCGACCTGGCCCTGCAGCGGCGACCCCTTCGGCAGCCGCTCATCGACCTTCGTATCGATCCGCGAAAGGAAAAACGACGCGACAGAGTGAACGGCGTCAAGAGGGAGATCGGCCTCGGCGCGGGCCGTGAGTCCGCGCACATAGGCGTCGATCACCTGCTCGTAGCGCTCGATCGAGAACAGGAGCGTGATGTTGATGTTGATGCCTCGACGAGTGAGCTCCTCGATGGCCGGCAGCCCAGCGGCGGTCCCCGGAACCTTGATGAACACGTTGGGCTGGTGCAGACGCTGCCACAGATCGGTGGCCTGGGCGATCGTCGCCTCGGTGTCGTCGGCCAGGTCCGGCGTGCACTCGAACGAGATGAACCCGTCCCCACCGCCGGTGCGGTCGTATTCCGGTCGCAGCAGCTGTGCGGCCTCGCGCACATCATCGAGCGCAATGGAGAAGAAGAGCTCCTGATGATCGCGCTGGCCCGCTGACACCAGCTCGCGCAGCTGTTGGTCGTAGAGATCTGAGCTGGTGATCGCCTTCGCGAAGATCGTCGGATTGGACGTCGCGCCGGTTACGAAGCAGTCGCGAATCAGCGTGGCGAACTCTCCGCCATCGACGAGCTCGCGCGAGAGCGTATCGAGCCAGATCGAGACTCCAGCCCTATGCAGGAGTTCGAGATTCCGATTGGGCGCCATGCTCACCTCTCTTGTAACACACGTTGGCCATCAGGGTGGCTCATGACCGCGGCACGACGATCGAGCTCTGACCGGCCAGACCGGAGTGAGCCGAACCTCATTCCGCACACAGTGGCGGGATGTTGTTGTTTCGGTGCAGGACGTTGCCGGGGTCGTATCGGGTCTTCAGGGCTCGGAGGCGGTCGAACCCCTCGGTCCCGAACGCGGCTGCGACCCTGTCCAGCGTCTCGTCCGCCTGCATGTAGTTCGCATAACCACCGCTCACCGCCCAGGGCTCGATCGAGGCCGCCGTCTCGCGCGCCCAGGCGATCTGCTCGTCATCGAACGCGGGATCGATCCAGCTCGCCATGACGCTGACGTTGAAGGTAGCGTCGCGATAGCCGAGCGCCGCGCTATCGGGGTCGATTCGCTTTGATCCCCCACGCAGCGACTCGATGAGGATCGCGCCAGGTGGTCGTCCGAGCGCCCGCATGCTGTCGATCAAGGCGTCGATCAGCTCGTCGGGAAGTTCGCGGACGAAATGGCTCTTCCAGTAGTTGCGATCGACGCCGTATCCGGGATCGAAGACCCTCTGCTGATCGAGGAAACTGTGGCGGCGGACCCCATCGGTGACCAGGGCCGGGCTTGAGCGCAGCGCTCGAAGCTCGTCGGGCACGTCCTCGGACCCGCTGTAGCACGGGGCAACGCTGAGGCCTGGTGTCAGGGCCCCATCAACTGTGAGCTGGGCCTGGCAGCTCAAGTCATCCCCGGCGCGCGCGTCGACATCGCGGTACGTCCGAAGCGCCTCCCTGACGCCGCTTCCCGTGTATTCGAGCAGACCGCCGAGGACCGTCGCGAGCGGATGCAGGCGGAACGTGAGCCGGGTGGCCACGCCAAAGTTGCCGCCATCGCCGCGCAGGCCCCAGAGCAGCTCGGGCGCCTCGTCGGCGCCCGAGCGGATCACCTCTCCGGCCGGGGTGAGGAGCTCCACGGCGAGCAGGTTGTCACAGGTGAGGCCGAACTGGGCGGTCAGATGGCCGATGCCGCCCCCGAGCGTAAGGCCCGCGACGCCCGTTGAGCCGACCACGCCTCCGGGCGTGACCAGCCTGTGCGCCTGGGTCGCGGCGTCGAAGTCGAGCCATTTCGCTCCGCCCTCGGCGTGGGCGAGCCGCGTGGCAGGATCGACATCCACGTGGCGCATCCGGGAGAGGTCGATCACGAGACCGCCGTCGACGGCGCAGTGTCCGGCCGGGTTGTGGCCGCCGCCGCGGACAGCAATCTCCAGCCCGCGGTCTTGGGCGAAGGCCAGCGCACTCGCCACGTCGCCGGCATCGCGGCACCGCGCTATTGCCGCCGGCCGGCGGTCGATGAGCAGGTTGAAGCAGAGGCGCGCCTGCTCGTAGTCGGGATGCGAGGGCAGCAGCACATCGCCGGTGAGTGAAGCGGAGAGTTCGGTGAGGTCCTCGGGCATCGTCACGGAAGACCGCGGTCCGCACCGTAACTCATCGGTGAAAGGCGATCGGGCGAGGTGGCACCCGCCCGCGAGTCGCTAGGCTGGCTGACCGATGGCTGAAGTGCGCCCGCAACCGCTGACACCCGAGATCGCGGAAGATGGGTCGTGGCAGCGGCGCCGGAGCTCGTTCCGCGACTGGGTTACGGCGGACGGCAGCAGCGCGTTCTCCGCGGACGCCGGGCGCTATCACCTGTACGTCGCGCGGGCGTGCCCGTGGGCTCATCGGACGCTGATCGCACGTCGGCTTATGGGGCTGGAAGACGCGATCGGCGTCTCGTACATCGACCCGATCCGCGACGAAGATGCCGAGGGTTGGGCATTCAGCGGCGGGCCCTACGTCGATCCGATCAACGGTTTTCATTACCTCCGCGAGGCCTACGTCGCGGCCGACCCCAGCTACGCGGGAGGCGTGACCGTGCCCGTCCTGTGGGACAAGCAGGACCGGACGGTTGTCAACAACGAATCAGCGGACATACTGCGCATGCTCGGCACCGTGTTCGCTGCGCTCGCTGAGCACCCGGTCGAACTCTACCCGCCGCACCTCGGCGACGAGATCAATCGGCTCAACGCCACGATCTACGACCGCGTCAACGATGGCGTGTACAAGTGCGGGTTTGCCACGCGCCAGGAGCCGTACGACGATGCGGTCCGAACTCTGTTCAGGATGCTCGATGAGCTCGACCGACGGCTGGCCGACCGGCGCTTCCTGTTCGGCTCCACACCGGTCGAGACCGACTGGCGCCTGTTCACCACGCTGGCCCGCTTCGATGCCGTGTACCAAATTCACTTCAAGTGCTCGATCCGCAAGCTGGTCGAGTACGAGCAGCTGTGGCCGTACGCTCGCGACCTGTACCAGTGGCCCGGCGTATCGGCGACCGTCAACTTCGACGAGATCCGCGCGCACTACTACCGCACGCATCCGCAGATCAACCCGACCCGGATCATCGCGATGGCACCGGCGGCAAGCTTCGACGATCCCCACGACCGCCACCGGCTCGCGCGCGGCTGAAGCAGCTCGGCGCTTTGGGTAACGCGCCCCTCAACCCGCGGTGAGGGCCTGCAGCTCGTCGAGGCATTCCCGGACCAGCTGAGAGAAGTCCCGATCGTTTGCCTCGTCGATCCAGCGTTCGAATGCGATCTTGAACACGGCGATCCCGACCTCGGCGGTGAGATTCGCGTCAGGTTCGCTCAGACCACGCCCGCGTAGCGCGTTGGCCAGCGCGGTCGACAGCGACGCCAGCTTGATCAGCTCGCGCTCCTGCAGATCCGGGTTCGCGGCGATGATCGCCTGGCGCTGGCGCGACATCTCGGGACGCTCGGGGAGCTGGGCGCCGGCGGCCTCGAGACCGGCGGCCACCGTGTCGATGGGCGCGAGTGACTCGGGCGCATCGGCGACGGCGCCAACCAGCGCATCCTGGAGCACCTCCCCACCCGCGAACAGCACCTCGCGTTTGTCGGCGAAGTGGCGGAAGAACGTTCGCTCGGTGAGCCCGGCCTGCTCGGCGATCTCGGCCACGGTGGTGTTCTCGAACCCGCGCTCGCCGTAAAGCGCCAGGGCTGCCTGCTGGAGCCTGCCGCGACTATCGGGTTCCCATCGAACCATGGCCCAATAGTAGGTGATGTCAGTGGCTGTCATCGTCTGCTAGAGTGATGTCAGCGACTGACATTCGGTCTATCCGCGCGGACACAGATCGGCTCGAGTCGTCGAAGCCATGACCACTCGATACGGAGGTTTACCCATGCGCGTGTTTGTCACAGGCGCCAGCGGATTCATCGGATCCGCGGTCGTCACTGAACTGATCACCGCGGGCCATC
>CAVVNG010000011.1:0-90323 GCA_963749545.1 uncultured Solirubrobacterales bacterium | reverse complement strand
GCGGCCACGGGGGCGGTGGGGGCAACCAGGGCAACGGCGGTGGGGGCGGCAATGGCGGCTCAGGCATCGACAACCACGGTGGCGGCAGCGGCAACGACGGCGCCGGTGGGATGGGCGGCCCCGTCCACTCAGAGAATAGGCCCAGCAAGACGATGCCCTGGACGAACGTCGGGTGGTGCATGTATGAGATGGGAAATGGCGGTTACACCGTGAACGGCGTCAACGAGACCTGTCCGGACTCCACGACGAGTGCGTGGGGTCAGGGTGGCGAGGGCGAGTGGCGCGGTTCGGCGCAACCGCTGGGCGGGGGCGGCAGTGGCGGCGGCGGCTGGGGCGGCGGTGGCGGTGGCGGCGGGGGTGGTGACAGCGACCCCGGTGGCGGTGGCGGCGGTGGCGGAACGTTCGCCGCCGCCTCGACGGTTTCAACGCCCAGCGGCTTTACGACGCCGTCCAACAGCCTGTCGCCCAACGGCGGCGTCATCGTCAGCTTCGACACCGGTGGCTGACGGTTCTGCCAGCCGGTCGTCGGCCCACCCTCAACTGCAACCCGTCGCCCCACCCTCAAGCTGCAACCCGTCACCCGACCCTCAACAAAACCCCGGGCGGTGCCGACAACTCTGGGTGGTCGGCATGCCTGATCGAAGCCGGGTCACCTGTCGCAGCACTCTGGCCACGCTCGTGGCTTGGATCGTGATGGCCAGCGTGGCAGCACCGCCGGCATCGGCTCGGCAGCCAGGTCGGGCCGATCCGCTGCCGAGCGGAGGCGCGGGCCTGGGTGGACTGGACCCCAACCACACCCATCACAAGATCCCCAAGCCTCCCGGCAGGCACGCGCGCGGTGCGTGGCGGCATGACGTCACCATCACCGAGTACTGGCCCGCGCCCGAGAAGTGGTTTATCGGAAAGAAGGTCCGGGCTCCCGGATTGAGGGGCAAGCATCGGATCGATTGGCTGTACTCAGCCACCGGGGTCTCGATGGAAGGTGAGGGACTCGGCCTTGACGGTCGCATGTACCACATCGATGCGCTCGGAAATGGCGGATGGGTGACGCGCGGTGGCGCGCCCACGTCATCCAACGATGGCTGGGCCGCCGGTCCGCCGTTCTGGCGCGCCGGCGGGTACTGGCGCAACCGCAGCGGCGGGGTCACGTTCCCCCTGGCCGCCGGTGGCTGGTATGCCGGGCGGGGCCACGGATACGTGCCCCTGCCGGGTGTCACCTTTGCCCCTGGAGCCTCCCTCCCACTTCGCTTCTATCGGTCGATCGCGGTCGACCCGAGTGTCATCCCACTCGGCAGCCGGGTGTACATACCCGCCTACCGCGACGACGGCTACGGGGGCTGGTTCGTCGCGCAGGACACCGGCGGAGCGATAACCGGTGACCACGTTGACGTCTACCGCTCGCCGCCGGCGAGTCCCTCTGATGGCGGTCAGTACCTCACTGGCCAGCGCATCTTCGTCGTCAAATCGAACCATTGACGCAAGCCTGGCCGTGGCCTGAGGTCAGCCTGGTGACAGCCGTGGTCTCGGCAACAATGATGCCGTGAGACCGGCATGGTCCCCGCGGGCACCTCGACTGTTGGTCTCTGTCATCGCGCTCGTCATCGCCACGGCCGGGCTGGGCGGTGCGGATCCTCGGCGCCCTCCAACGCCGCGCCCCGCAGCGCAAAGGTGCTGGTGGCCCTGCCGCTGACCGTCCGCTCGGGTGCGCTCGCTCAGCTCGCCGACCTCGTCGCTGACACCCGCAACACGAAGTTCCGCCACTTCCGCACCATTCCGGAGATCGCCACCACCTACGGGGCCTCGGTACCGAACGTCGCCACCGACGAAAGGATTCTCGCTCATGACGGTCTGAGCCTCGCCCTCGATCCGACCCATGGAGGCTTCTGGGGTAGCGTCACGGCCGAGGAGGCCAAGCGCTACTTCGGCACCACCCTGATCGAGTCGGGAGACACGATTGGACCGAGCGGGACGCCTCACGCTCCCGCCGGCCTTCTCGGAGTGACCGGCGTCGTCGGACTCGTGGGCAGCACCTCACTCCCGCCGGGTCTCAACGGTGGTACGGCCGCGCCCGAATGCCCAACGAAAATCCCCAGCAGGACGTCCCTGGCCGAGCTCTTCGGCTTCGATCGCGTGATCAACGACGGAGCAAATGGGGCCGGAACGGACATCGATATCGTCGCCGTGCACAGCTTTCAGCCGGCGGTGATGGAGAACTACGATCGGTGCACGGGCGGCTCGGTGGGCCCGTCGGGGATCGCCCAGAGCGTCGTCGCCGATACGCCAAGTACCGGCGGCGGTCCCGAGGTGTCGCTGGACACGCTCGTGCTGGCCCTGCTCGCCCCGCGGACTCGCATCAATGTGGCCCGATTCGACCCCGTGATGCCGCTGGCGTTCCCGCTCATGCACCTCCTCCAGCTCGGGCCGCCGCCGAACGTACTCGACGTCACTGTCACCTACTGCGAGAGCCAGGTCTCCTCGTCCGAACTGGCCCTATCGGAATGGCTCCTGTCGGCGTTTGCCGCCTCCGGCACGACGACGGCCGTGGCCTCCGGCGATCGGGGGTCGACCGCTTGCTATCCGCAGGCTGCAACGAGTGTCACCTACCAGCCGAAGGCGTATGGAGGTGGCGGCGGAGTCAGCGCTGTGGTGCCCGCGCCACCGTGGCAGGGCACGGGAGAGCGCAAACTGCCCGATCTGTCGACTTACACGGTCCCGGGTGGGGTGGGCAGCATCCCGGTTTGCGCCAGCTCCTCGGTGTGCGCGTGGCAGGAGATCGGGGGCACGAGCCTCGGCGCCACCGTGATGGGGGCGACTGGCGTCCTGCTCGAACAGGCGGTCGGCAAGAACAAGGTCGTTCGGCGCTGGGGGAATGTCGCCGCCGCGATATGGCGCAAGACGAAAGACACGAAAGGGATTGCCGACATCGTCCAGCAACAAGACGTTCTCCTCGGCGTGCTGCGAGGCGAAGCCCGGTTACGACATCGCCTCTGGTTGGGGGCTGCTCAGACCCGATTACCTACCGGGGATCGTTCCTCGGCAGACCGGTTGAGGCGGCACCCGAAAAAGTTGTGCCCTGCCCTGGCATCGCGTTGCCGGCTCGGTCAGACGCTTACGCGGTAGTGGAGGTGAACGACGCCGTTTCGGAACCGGCGTTCGTCGAGAAGTTCGAGTTGCGCGCGGACGTTGTCTGGCAGGGCGCGCTTGCCGCCTCCCACCACGATCGGGCACAAGAACAGATGGCACTCGTCGACCAGCCCCGCGCCGATTGCGTGGCCAGCGAGCTCGGCACCCCCAACTGCGAGGTCGGCCCCCGAGGACTGCTTGAGCCGCCGGACGGCGTCTCGATCGAACTCGCGCTCGATTCGCGTCCTCGCGCTGGACACCGTCTGCAGCGCCCGGGAGTACACGACCTTCTCAGCTGCCCGCCAAATCCCAGCATAGTCCGAGAAGACTGCCGGCTCACCGGCCTCGGTGCTCGCGGTCTCCCAGAACACCATCGTCTCGTACATCCGGCGCCCGTATAGGTAGGTGCCGATCGGCCGCTCGAGGTCGTTGACGAATGCATGCACCTCGTCATCGGGCGCCGCCCAGTCGAACCTGCCCTCCTCGTCCTCGACGTACCCGTCAAGCGAGGCGATCGCCGCATAGATCAGCTTGGCCATCTCCACTCCACTCGGTCGTTACGGTGCAGCCACGGCCGCACAACGCTGAGACCGCGATCCGCAGCGAAATCATCGATCACGGCAGGAGCAAAGCGGGGCCGATCGGCGTGCGAGGGCGAGAGGGCTCGGACATTTACCAGTGTTATCAAGCAGGCGGGCCGCGAGCGGGAGATCGGCCAACCCGAACCGATGAGTTCCTCGGTGCGCGGCTGTCTATGTCCTGAGAACCGACCAAGAAGACACCCAGCGATGAGTGAGGGCACCGACAGATCCTTTGACACTCCCACGATGGCTGACATCGCGCTCCAGCACGCCGTGCAGGCATTCCTCGACGAGCTCGTCGAGGAAGGTGATGAGGTCGGACTCCAGGCCGTCGTGATGAAGGACGGCGCACTCGTCGCCGACGTACAGAGCGGCGTCGCCGATCCGGCCAGTGGCGAGCCCGTGTCCGCCGGGACCTTGTTCTTTGCTGGTTCGACCGCCAAGGGCGTCCTCAGTTCGCTCGTGCATGCCCTCGTCGCTGCCGGCAGGCTCGACTACGACCTGCGTCCGGCCGAGGTGTGGCCTGAGTTTGCTGCACACGGCAAGGGGAACGTGACCGTGCGACATGTCCTCATGCACCAGGCAGGCGTGCCCGGGCTGCCTGACCTGACGACCGAGCAGCTGTGCGATTGGGATCACATGTGTGCACTCGTGGCTGACGCGGCGCCCTGGTGGCCGCCCGGGACCGCGTTTGGCTACCACGCCCAGACTTTCGGCTTCCTGCTCGGTGAAACGCTCCAGCGAACTACCGGTGCACGCCTCGTCACGCTTCTCAGAGAAACTCTCACCGAGCCGCTGGCCGTCATCGACGAGCTCCACTTCGCGGTCCCGGCGCTCCTCTTGGATCGGGTCGCCTGTCAGGTCGCACCGTCCGGACCTCCTCCGCCAGGACCTGACCCCGGCAGCCCGCTGGCTCGCGCGATGCCTCCCGGCGCCGCTCCCGATGCGGCGTTCGCCAACCGCCGCGACGTGCTCACCGCGCAGATCCCCTCGTTCGGCACGATGAGCGCCCGAGCGGCGGCCCGCGTTTACGCCGCCCTCCTCGGACACATAGCCGGGACGCGTCTCCTCTCGGCCGAGCAGCTCGCGGCCGCTGCCGCCGTCGCCTACACGGGGAGAGATCAAGTAATGGCGATGGAAATCAGTTGGTCGCTCGGCTACAGCCCCTACCGGCCCGGCGGCGCCCGCTCGCGGTCGGGCTCGACTTTCGGGATGGTCGGCACCAACGGATCGGCGGCCTACGCCGACATCGACACCGGGGTCGCGATCGCACTGATGCGCAACCGATTCTCCCCGGACTTCACGGCGATCGCCGGCCTGGACGACATCGTCGCTGAGGCCTACCCGCCCCCCGCCAACCCTGAGGACGGAAACCCCTGATGACCACACTTCGCACAGAGCTCGACAGCCGATTCAGCGATCCAGCAGCTCAGCCCACCAGTTGGGAGGACACGCTCGAGGCGATCAAGCAGGCCGAGATCTTCTGGATCTCGACTGTCCGCACAGACGGCCGGCCGCACGTCACTCCGCTCGTCGCCGTCTGGCTCGACGATGCGCTGCACTTTTCCACGGGCCCGGACGAGCAGAAGGCGCGCAACCTCGCCAGCAACCCGCGCGTCGCGCTGACTACGGGCGCCAACGACTGGCGGAGCGGCCTCGACGTCGTCGTCGAGGGCGAGGCGGCCCGCGTCACCGAGGCACGGCAGCTCGACCGGCTCGCCGCAGCCTGGGCGCAGAAGTGGGACGGGCGATGGCAATACGTGGTCAGTCAGGATGGCTTTCGACACGACGTCGGGACCGCCCTCGTGTTCGCTGTCCACCCAACGAAAGTTCTTGCCTTCGCCAAGGGCGGCTTCAGCCACACCCGACATCGCTTCTGAGGCGCCGACGCCACATACGACGCAGACCAGATAGAAGGCGACCGTGGCGGGGCAGCTTCGCGGCCGCTTCGACGATGTCGACGCCCAGCGACCTCACGGCACCGAGCAATCCCGACGGCACCGGCGAGGGTGTAATCAGCTTCGTGACGTCTTGAATTGACGGACCGCCTGGTGGGTGCCGCTGGGGCCACCGACCGGCAGATACGACTTCGTGCCGGGCCGTGGCCCCGCGCCGGCTGACCGCACTAGACTCTCAATTCATGCCCAAGCAGCAGCGCACGATGCGGATCGAGCAGCGCAGCCAGCTGGCCGCGATGCAGCAGCTCGAGAGTCGCTCAGACGAGGAGCTCGAGGCCGAGACCAGGTTCAAGGCCGCAGCCCAGGCGATCCTCGGTGCGCGGGCAGCGGAGCGGTATGACGCCAAGGCCGCGCGCGCACACTTCCAGCGGGCGCTGGCCGCGGCCCGCCCCCAGGAGCGAATGCAGCTGCGACGGATGGCGGACGCGTCGTTGGCGCTGGCCGAGCGCCGACCCGATGATCTGAAGAAGGCCACCGAGCGGCTTGGAGTGGAGGCGCCGTCCTCGCGGCAGCTGCGCGGACTGCGGTTGATGGGTCTGCTGGCGCCGCCCGCCAGTGCCGGAATCCTGGCCCGGATCCGCGGGATCGTCCTGATTATCGTGCTCGTTGTTGCGATCCTGGCACTCGGGTTCGGGATCGTGAAGCTGATTTCGCTGCCCTTCGGCGGCGTCTCCCTCGACCTCAACATCTTCTACGGTCTTGTGCTGGTGGCCGTTGCCGTGGGCGTCCTGGCCTACTTCGGACGGCGCCGGCAGAAACGCGCACAAGCGCAGCGCGCCGAGCAGGCGGCGGCCCGCGCGCGCTGAGAACCTGCGACGGCGCGATGTGCGGTCGCTATAGCCTGGCCACGCCCGATCCGTCGGACCTTCGTGCTCGCTTCCCGGTCGGCGAGTCGGTCGAGATCAGGCGGCGCTACAACGTTGCTCCTGGCGACCACGTGCTGGCGGTCACGACGAGTCGTAAGGGCGAATCGCGCGGCGAGCTGCTGCGGTGGGGTTTGGTGCCCAGCTGGGCGGAGCACCCGAACATCGGCTTGAAGATGATCAACGCCCGCGTGGAGACGGTGGCCGAGCGCCCGGCCTACCGTCGCGCGTTCGAGCGCTTCCGCTGCCTGATCGTCGCCGACGGATTCTATGAGTGGCGCCGCGTATCCGGCGGTCCGAAGGAGCCGTTTCACATCACGCGCGATGATCAGCTGCCGTTCGCCTTCGCCGGACTGTGGTCGATCTGGCACGGCGGCGACGGCGACACGCTGCGCACGTGCACGATCCTCACCCAGCCGGCCAACTCGGCCGTCGCGCAGCTTCACGACCGAATGCCGATCATCCTTGACGCCGAGCACGAGAGTGCTTGGCTGTCGGCAGGCGCCGGTCCGGACCAGCTGGAGCGGATCCTCGCCGGCCTCCCCCCTTCCAGGACCGCCCTGCGGGCGGTCAGCCAGGCGGTCAACGACGCCCGCTACGACGGTCCCGAATGCCTGGCCCCGCCCATCCCGGACGGCCAGACCGTCCTCTTCTAACACGACAATCCAGCACCCCGCGATAATCAACCCGCGGGCAAGGACTCCGCCGCCAGACACCATGCCCCTCTCCCCCCTGCTCGACCCCTATGACCACGTCGTGCTCGATCTGGACGGATGCGTGTGGGTTGGCGAGACATGCACGCGCGGGGCGCCCGAGGCCGTCGGCGCGCTCCGGGCGGCAGGCAAGTCGATCATGTTCGTCACCAACGATGCCCGCCGCTCGCCCGAGGACTACGTACGCAAGCTGTGGTCGCTCGGCCTGATGGCCTCGCTCGAGGAGGTGGTCACGGTCGGCGCAGCGATCCAGCATGTGCTGGCCGACCGCGGCCGGCACGGCGGGACCTACGTGATTGGTTCTCCGGCCATCTTCCGGCACGTTGCCGACGCCGGACAGCACGTCGTCAACGGGACAGACCGGGTGACCGAGGCCGAGTTCGTCGTCGTCGCCGCTCACGACGAGCTCACCTTCGAAGAGCTCAAGGACGCCACGCAGGCCGTACTGGCCGGCGCGGAGATGATCGCCGCGGGCCGCGATCGCACGTTTCCCACCGACGACGGACCGTGGCCGGCCACTGGCGCGATTGTGGCTGCCCTTGAGTATGCGACCGGCGCCAGCGCGACGACCGTCGGCAAGCCGGCGGCGCAGATCTTCCTCACTGCCCTCGATCGCCTCGGTGACGGTCGGACCCTGGTTGTCGGCGATCGCCTCGACTCCGACCTGGCCGGCGCGGACGCGGCCGGCCTGGACGGCGCGATCGTACTCACCGGGAGCACCACGCGCGCGGAGGCGGAGGCGGCCAGCGAGCCTGCTCCGGTGGCCATCGCCGAGGACCTTCACGCCCTTCTCCTGTCGACGTGAGACTGTCGCTGATTGTGAATCCCTCCGCCGGTGGGGGGCGAGCCGGACGCGCTCTCCCGACCGTGCAGGAGGAGCTGACCCGCCTCGGTCTCGAGCACCACGTGGAACCCACGCGCAGCCTGGAGCACGGCCGAGATCTCGCGCGGGCCGCCGCCGGGGCTGGGGAGGTGGCAGTCGCGCTGGGCGGCGATGGTCTGATCGGCGCCGTGGCGGACGCGCTGCAGCAGTCCGACGGCGTGGTCGGGGTGCTCCCGGGCGGGCGCGGCAACGACTTCGCACGCGTGCTGGGGATCCCGCTCGACCCCCGAGCGGCGTGTGCTGTTCTGGCCACCGGCGTAGTGCGCAAACTCGACCTTGGCCAAGCCGGGTCGACGACGTTCATCGGTATCGCCAGCTGCGGCTTCGACTCGGACGCCAACCGGATTGCCAACGAGGCACGGATCGTGCGCGGAAACCTCGTCTACGCCTACGGAGCGCTGCGGGCGTTGGCGGGGTGGCGGCCGGCGAGCTTTCAGCTCACGCTCGACGGCGGTGCCTCACGCCAGGTGACCGGTTACACGATCGCGGCGGCCAACTCAAAGGCGTACGGTGGCGGGATGCTGCTGGCGCCAGAGGCATCTCTGACCGACGGGCTGCTCGACGTCGTGATCGTCGAGGACATCCCGAAGCTGCGGTTCCTGCGCCTGCTGCCGACGGTGTTCAAGGGCGAGCACGTACGGCAGCCCAACGTGCAGGTGCTCCGTGCCCGCGAGGTCGAGATCAGCTCAAGCCGGCCATTCACCATGTTCGCCGACGGTGATCCCATCGCCGACCTGCCGGTCACCGTGCGGGCGGTTCCGGGTGCAGTCAGCGTGGTCGTGCCGGCATGACCGCGCTCGGCGCGAAGATTCTCGCCGCCCGAGCGGTCGGCGAACTGGCGCGACGGGCCGGACGCGGCGGCGGCACGAGCCTGCCCGGTAAGGTGCTGATTGCGCTTGAGCCACGGGCGATTCCCGAGCTGGCGGGGCGCCTGAGGCGCGGCTCGGTCCTGGTCTCGGCCACCAACGGCAAGACCACCACGGCCGCGATGATCGCCTCGATCTTCAGGCAGGCCGGCGTGCCCCTCGTGCACAACCAGGCCGGTGCTAACATGGCCGGCGGGGTGGCCTCGACGCTGCTTGCCGCCGCGCGACCAAGCGGCGGGATCGACGGCGAGCTGGGGCTGTTCGAGGTGGACGAGTTCTGGCTCGATCGGATCACTCCGGAGCTCAATCCGCGAGCGGTCCTGCTGTCAAACCTGTTCCGTGATCAGCTCGACCGCTACGGCGAACTTGAGGCGATCGCCGATCGCTGGGCGGCCGTCGTCGCCTCCCTACCCACCACCGCGCGATTGGCGCTCAACGCCGATGATCCTCTGATCGCTGACCTGGGACGCCACACTCCGCACGTGACGTACTTCGGCGTGCAGGACAACTCGGTGACGATGCCGGAGATGCAGCACGCATCGGACTCAAAGCACTGCCGCCGGTGCGGTGCCGCTTATGTGTACGACGCCATCTACCTTGGTCATCTCGGCACCTATCGTTGCCCCTCGTGCGGGCAGGAGCGCCCGGAGCCGAGCGTAGCCGCCGAGGAGATCACGCTCGACGGCACGCGCGGCGCCGCGTTCACGCTGAGCACCGCGAATGGCCGAGCGCGTGTCGACCTGCCCCTTCCCGGGCTTTACAACGTCTACAACGCGCTAGGGGCCGCCGCCCTGTGCCTCGCCCTGAACGTCTCACTGGACCACGTCGTGGCCGGCCTGCAGGCGGTCACCGCCGCCTTCGGTCGAGCCGAAACGGTGTCGATCGACGGGGTCGAGGCGTCCATCCTGTTGATCAAGAATCCTGCCGGAGCCAACGAGATTCTCCGCACCCTAACCCTCGAGGACGCCGACCTCGAGTTGCTCGCCGTGCTCAACGACCGGACGGCCGACGGCAAGGACGTCTCATGGGTCTGGGACGCTGATTTCGAAATACTGGCGAGTCGCGTGCACCGGACCACGTGCAGCGGTACCCGCGCCGCCGAACTCGCGCTGCGCTTGAAATATGCCGGCTTTCCGGCCGAGCGGTTGCACGTGGTGCCTGAGCTCTCGAGCGCGCTCGATGCCGCCGTGCGCGCCGCCCGCGGCAAGCGCCTGTTTGTGCTCCCGACCTACACCGCCCTGCTTGAGCTCCGCGACGAGCTGGCCACGCGCGGACATGTCGCCCAGTTCTGGGAACAGCGGGGGGTCGGTACGAGATGAGCGCGCCGGGAAGCTGCGCCGAGCTCAGCATCATCTGGCATGACCTCGAGTGCGGAGGCTACGCGGAGGATCTCGATCTGTGGCGGACGCTGGCCACCGCGCATGGGTCCCCGATCCTCGACGTGGGCGCGGGTACGGGGCGCGTCGCGCTCGACCTCGCCCGCCGAGGTCACAGCGTGACGGCGATCGACAACGATGAGACCCTGGCCCGCGAGCTCGCACGTCGCGCGGGTGACCTCGACGTACACGTGGTGATCGACGACGCACGGACGTTCGAACTGGACCAGCAGTTTGCCCTCTGCCTGGTGCCCATGCAGACGATTCAACTGCTCGGCGGCGTCCAGGGTCGCGCTCAGTTCCTCCGTTCCGCGAACCGGCATCTGCTCCGCGGAGGGCTGCTTGCCGTGGCGATCGCGCAGACGCTTGATCTGTACGACATTACGAACGAGGCGATGGCCCCGATGCCCGATATCTGCGAAGTCGATGGCGTCGTCTATTCGAGCCAACCGACGGCCGTGCGCGTAGACGCGAACGGCTTCACGCTCGAGCGCCGCCGCGAAGTGGTGGGCAGCGACGGCGAGCGCTCGGTGACGGGGGACGTGATCCGCCTCGACGGTGTGCGTACGGCCGAGCTCGAGCGCGAGGGCGAAGCGGCCGGCTTCCGCGCCGTGGCCATCGAATCGATACTTCCGACACGCGACTACGCCGGCAGCGAGGTGGTGATCCTCGGTGTCTGACCCGTCCCCCACCCTGCGGGTGTGTGCGCTCTATCCCGACCTGATGAACATCTACGCCGACCGGGGCAACCTTCTGTTGCTGCAGCGTCGGTGTGAGTGGCGAGGGCTCGGTTTCACACTCACCTCGTCGGGTCTGGGCGACCAGCTGGATCCCGACTCGGCTGACCTGTTCTACATCGGCGGTGGGCAGGACCGAGACCAGAAGCTGTGTGCGCTTGACCTGGCTGACGTCAAGCGCGAAGCGCTGCACGCGGTGGCCCGCCGTGGCGGCATCATCTTCGCGGTGTGTGGCGGTTATCAGCTGCTCGGGCACTCCTACCAGCTGGGCGATGAGAAGCTTCCCGGTGTCGGATTGGTAGATCTTCACACCGTGCGGGCCGACGGACCGCGACTGATCGGCAACGTCGCGATCGAGGTCGAGCTCGAGCCCAGCACCAAGCGCGTCCTCGCGGGCTTTGAGAACCACGGCGGTCGAACCTATCTGGACGCCGCGGCACATCCGCTCGGACGGGTACTGAAGGGACACGGCAACAACGGGAACGATGGCTATGAAGGTGTGCGCGACGGCAGCGTGATCGGTACCTACCTGCACGGTCCGCTGCTGCCCAAGAACGCATGGTTCGCCGACTGGCTGATCGCCGAGGCGCTGCCGAATAGCCCGCCGCTGACCGCGTTGAACGACGACCTCGAGGCCGCCGCCCACGCCGAGGCCAGGCGAGCAGCGGGCATCTGAGGCAATATGGTCCGCAACCACCGGCGCGCTCTCGTCGTCCTCGCCGCCAGTGTCCTCGCCGCCGCCGTGAGCGCCTGCGGGGACGCCAAGTCCGACGCCAGCGCCTCCCCCAACCAGGCCAGCACCGCCAGCCGGCAGCTGCCCGGCAGCGGAAAGCCGGCGGTGACCATCGGCGACAAGAACTTCACCGAACAGTTTCTGCTCGGCGAGCTGTATGACCAGGCGTTGACCGCCCAGGGTTACACGATCATGCTCAACCGCGACATCGGACCGACCGAGGTGACGATCCAGGCCCTGTACAGCGGGCGCCTGGCGATGTATCCCGAGTATCTCGACGTCTGGGACTCCGCCGTGGCGGGCATCAAGCGATCGTTCCACAGGCGGCGCGGGGCGTATCTGAGTGGGCGCCAGTACGCGCGGGCGCACGGGCTCGAGCTCCTCGACATGACCCCGTTCAGCGATACCGACGCGCTCGCCGTGACCACGGCCTACTCCGTGCAGCAGGCCGTGAAAACAATCGGTGACCTGAGCAAGGTGTCGACCGAGCTGACCCTTGGAGCGCCGCCGCAGTTCCAGCAGAGCCCGACGGGCCTGCCGGCCTTGGAACGGACCTACGGCCTCACGCCGGGAGCGTTCAAGCCGCTGGCCATTGGCGAGCAGTACGCCGCGCTGGACGATGGCTCGGTCCAGGCCGCGGACGTGAACACGACCGATGGAGAACTGGTCGGCGACGACTACACGCTGCTGCGTGATCCGCGTCGTGTGTTCGGCTTCGGCCAGGTCGTCCCGGTGGTCTCAGCACGGGTCCTCCACCTCGAGGGCCCGGCGTTCGCGGCGACGATCAACCGGGTCAGCGCGCTGTTGACGACAGCGGCGATCCGCCGCTTGAACGCCGCGGTGGACGTCTACCACCAGGATCCCGCGCTGGTGGCCAAGCGCTTCCTACTGGCCCACGGACTGCTCGGTCCCCGGTAGGCGGCCGCGCTCAGCTCCCGCTCGAACCGAACCCGCCGCCGGCGCGCTCGCTGGTCGCAAGGGCCTCGACCTCGATGACCTCGGGAGTCTCGACCCTGACCAGCACCAGCTGGGCGATTCGATCGCCGGCCGAGATCTGACAGGTCGAGGCCCGGTCGGTGTTGAGCAACAGCACCTGGACCTCGCCGCGGTAGCCCGAGTCGATCAACCCGGGCGCATTGACGAGCGCGATCCCGTGGCGGGCCGCCAGCCCCGACCGTGGTAGCACCAGCCCGGCCTGACCCTCAGGAATCTCGACGGCTATTCCAGTTCGCACCAGCCGTCGCTCGCCCGCCTCGAGCTTGCAGTCATCGAGCGAGTGGAGGTCCAGACCGGCATCGCCGGCATAGGCCCGTCTCGGGATCGTCGCGCGCGCGTCAAGGCGCTGCACGCGCAGCGTCATCCGGCTTGGCGGCCCAGCACGAACGGCGAGTACCGCGCGGCGACGTTCGGCGCCAGACGAACCACGACCCGCACGCCCTCGGGCGTTTCCTCGCGCTCGAGATCGCCGGCGATCTCATGCAGCTCGGCCACGCGCGCTCCCTCCTCGTAGGGAATCAGCAACTCAACCTCCTCGAGCGTACGCGCGAACTCCTCTTCGATGCGCTCGACCAGAGCGGGGATCCCCTCGCCGGTGATCGCCGAGACCAGCCCGGCATCGCGGTGCCGGTTCTCGAGCTCGGTCCGGCGCTCGGGCGACACCTGGTCGGCCTTGGCCAGGACGAGGACGCGGGGGGCCTCCTCGGCGCCTATTTCGTGGAGCACCTCCTCGACCGCACCCGTCATTTCCAGCAACTCCTCCTCGTCCACCGACGCGTCCACGACGTGGAGGATCAGATCGGCCAAGCGCGTCTCCTCGAGCGTCGCGCCGAAGGCGTCTACGAGCTGGTGGGGCAGTTTGCGGATGAAGCCGACGGTGTCGGTCAGGAGATAGTCGCGCCCACCGGCGCGGAGCAGCCTGGTCGTCGGGTCGAGCGTGTGGAAGAGACGATCTCCGACTCCGGTGCAGGCGCCCGTCAGCGCGTTCATCAGGGTCGACTTTCCGGCATTCGTGTACCCGGCGAGGGCGATCGACGGCAGGTCGGCGCGCTCGCGCTCGGCCCGCATGACCGATCGGCTCGACGCCACGTGGTCCAGCTTGCGCTTCAGCGCGGCGATGCGGTCCCGCGCCAGGCGGCGGTCGGTCTCGATCTGCGTCTCGCCCGGGCCTCTGGTTCCGATACCGCCGTCGATGCGGCCGGCGCCGAGGCGCTCGAGGTGCGACCACAGGCCCCGCATCCGGGCCAGGTTGTACTCGAGCTGCGCCAGCTCGACTTGGAGCTTGCCCTCAGCCGAGTGGGCGTGGGCGGCGAAGATATCGAGGATGATCGCCGTCCGGTCGATCACGGGCAGCCCCAGCGCGGCTTCGAGATTGCGCTCCTGACGCGGAGAGAGCTCGTCGTCGCAGGCGATCAGATTGGCGTCGGCCCCGCCCAGCTGTGCCTTCAGCTCATCGAGCTTGCCTGCGCCCAGGTAGGTGTTGGGGTGCGGGTGGTCGCGCCGCTGGAGCATCTCCCCCACGCCCGCGACACCGGCAGTGCGCAGGAGCTCGCGCAGCTCGGCCAGCTGGTCATGCCCGCCGTCGGGGACGGCGGCAATCAGGAACGCCCGCTGCCGAGCGCGGCCAGACGTCCGCTGGCCGTCGGCGGTGAATGATGATCCGCGGGTGCGCCCTTGGCGGCTTCGCTGCACCACCCTGATGGTACCCGCGCTACAGCCGGCGGATGCGCTCCACCGCCTCGAGCAGGCGGTCGTCGGGCGTGGTCAGCGAGATCCTGAAGAAGCCCTCGCCGCTGCGTCCGTAGGCGCCGCCGGGCGAGATCGCGACGGCCGCTTCCTCGAGCACGTGCTCGCAGTACGCGGCCGCGGACTCAAATCGCGGGGGTATCGGGGCCCAGATGTAGATCGTGCCCTTGGGCGGAGTGACGTTCACGCCGGCCTGCGCCAGCGCCTCGCACACGAGATCGCGCCGGCGCTGGTAGACCTCGCACATCGCCCGTACCTCGCGATCGACCTCGGGAGCCAGCGCCGCGGCACCGGCCAGCTGCACGGCATCGAACAGCCCGGAGTCGATGTTGGACTTCAGCCGCCAGTAGTGGGCGATCGCCTCGGCGTTGCCGACGATGGCCGCGCAGCGCCAGCCGGTCATGTTGTAGCCCTTGGACAGCGAGAAGACCTCGACCCCGACGTCCCTGGCCCCCGGCGTGGCCAGGAATGAGGGGGCCACGTAACCGTCGTAGGTCGTCTCACTGTAGGCGTTGTCGTGCACGGCCAGGAAGTCACGTTCGCGGGCAAGTCCGACGATCTCCTCGAACAGGCCGTCGGGCACGATGGCGCCGGTGGGGTTGTTGGGGTAGTTGAAGAACATCAGCCGCGCGCGGCGGAGATGCTCATCGCTGATGGCCCCCAGATCGGGCGCGAACGACCGCTCGGGCACCAATGGCATCAGCACGGCCTCGCCTCCGGTGAGCAGCGGCCCACCGGTGTAGACCGGGTAGCCCGGATCCGAGGCCAGGGCCACGTCGCCGGGATCGAGGAAGGCCAGGTTGAGGTTGAAGATGCATTCCTTCGCGCCGATCGCTGGCATCACCTCCGCCTCCGGGTCGAGTTCAACGCCGAACCGTCGCCGATAGAACGCGGCGACGGCCTCGCGGAACTCGGGCCGTCCGCGGTTGGAGGGATAGGTGTGTGTGCTCGGGTCGGCCACCGCCCGCTGGGCGGCGGCGACGATCGGCGGGTATGTCGGCGTGTCGGGGTCGCCGATGCCGAGGCTGATGACATCGATGCCGGCCGCCCGTTTGGCGGCGATCTTGCGTTCGAGCTCGGCGAACAGGTACGGCGGGATACGCTCCAGGCGACTACTCGATTGCATTCAGCTCCTCGATGAATTCGTCGGCCAGTCGCCCACGGTAAACCGGGACCGCCCAGCCGGTCAGGTTGATGTCCAGTCCCGGCCCCACCGTCACCTCGAGCTCGCCGCCGTCGAGCACGACGGTCACCGGGGATTGTCCGCCTTGAAGGACGTGAGCGACGGCCGCGCCGGTCGCCCCGGTGCCGCTGGCTGAGGTCTCCCCCACACCGCGCTCGAATATGCGCGCCCGAATCCGCGCGGCCCCGAGGACAGTGAACCACGAGACGTTCGTGCGGTTCGGGAACAACGCGCTGCGCTCGATCTGCGGGCCGATCGCCTCGAGGTCGAGGGTGTCCAGATCACTCTCCTCGTCGATTTGAATCGCGCACTGAGGGTTGCCGACCTGCACGTACTGAAAGTGCCACGAGCGGCCGCCGGCCTCCAGCGTGCCGCGGCCATCATCGGCCCCGGATGGGTAGTCCGCGCTGTGCATGCGCGCGCGACTCATCGCCACCGTGCAGGTCCGCTCGGAGGTGATCGTCGGGCGGAGCTCGCCGGCCGCGGTCTGGATCGAGAAGGTGTCCGAGCCCGCCCAGCCGCGCCGGCGGAGATACAGCACCGCCTCGCGGGCACCGTTTCCGGAGACCTCGGCCTCCGATCCGTCGGGGTTGAAGATCCGCAGCCGCGCGACGAACCGCGGGTCGTCGGCCTCCGAGAGCAGCAGAATTCCGTCCGCGCCGACGCCCGTGTGTGGCGCGCAGATGGCCTGGATTCGTGGCTCACTGAGCGTGAACGGCAGATTGGCGGCCTCGATGATCACGTAGTCGTTGCCGAGGGCATGCCATTTCTCGAACTCCACGCGGCCGCAGTCTATGTACCGTCGCCCTGCTATGGCCCAGCGACTACGCCAGCTCTCCCCGCTCACGCTTATCGTGATGCTGCTGGCCGTCTCGGTGGCCTCGCGGGTCGCCCTGCTCGATCAACCGTGCCGCAAGCCCTGCCGCTCGGCCTCCGACCACGTCCTCGTCTTTGACGAGAGCTATTACGTCAATGCAGCGCGGGTGATCGCAGGCGTGTCGCCTCCGATCGGAGCGCGCTATGCCAGAAGCCCGCTCGGCGATGACCCCAACGCCGAGCATCCGCAGCTGGTCAAGCTGATCATGGCCGGCTCGATCGAGCTGTTCGGCGACGGCCCGTTTGCTTGGCGAATCGGCAGCATCATCTTCGGCACCCTGGCCATTCTCGGGCTGTTCATGCTCGTGGTGGCGGCCGGAGGGTCGCGGCGCCTGGCCGTCGGCGCCTGTGCCCTGATGGTGTTCGACAACCTGTTGCTCGTCCACGGCCGGATCGGCACGCTCGACATCTATGTGCTGGCCGCGATGCTATGGGGCGCCGCCCTGTACATGCTCGGCCGGCCGGTGCTGGCGGGCATGGTCATCGGCATCGGCGCGTGTTTCAAGCTCGTCGGGCCCTATGTCCTGCTCGTGCTCGGCCTGTTCGAGCTGCTGCGCTGGCTCGGCGGTGAGGTGCCGCCGTCCGGTGGCTCGCGAGCCGTCTACGGACCGGGGATGCGGTTTGGCGGCGCGTCGGGCGACTGGCGATCGCGGATTCGGGGGGAATCGCGCGCGCAGCGCGAATTGCGGTTGTCTGGCGGGTGGGGCGAATCGCGATTTTCCGGCGGATGGCGGCCGTTTGCCGGCTGCACGGCCGTCGCCGTCGTCGTCTTCTTCGTGCTGTTGACGCTCATGGATCGGATCGCGCCACCGTACGACGCCTACTCCGGAAAGCTTGTCACCGGCGGTCCGCTGGGACATCTGTTCCACATGATCACCTACGGGGCGTCGCAGACCAGCCCCGACGGACCAACCGGAATCGCCTCCTACCCGTGGCAGTGGATCGTCGACTACAAGCCGATCGTCTACCTGAACATCAACCCGGCCAAGCCCGCGCCGGGGCTCTATCACATCCATCCGGCTGCGCACTTCCTCGGCATGATGAGTCCCGTGATCATGCTGCTGGCCATCCCGGCGCTGCTTCTGTGCGCGGGCGATGTGTGGCGCCGAGTCGACCGCCTATCCCTGGTGTGCGTGGCCTGGTTTCTCGGCACGTTCATCCCGTTCGTGCTGCTCAGCCTGATCTGGCACCGAACGAGCTACATCTACTACATGGTGATCGTGATGCCAGCGATCTACATCGCCGTCATTCGCCTGGTCGCGATGGCGCCGGGCAAGTTGCGAGCCGTGTGGATCGTGGCCCTGGTTTTGGCGGTGGTCCTGATGTTCCCGTTTACCCCGCTGCCGTGAGCCATCGCCCGGCGATCTCCTGCGCAGCGTCGTCGGGCGCGCGGCCGGTCACGTCGATGACGTGCACCCCGGCCAGCTTTCGCATCCACGTCAGCTGACGACGCGCGTAGTTGCGCGTCCGGCGCTTCATGCCCTCGACATCGCCGACCAGGAGCTCCTCGAATCCGAGTGCCTTGCGGGCGGTGATCGAGGCCCCGGCCGCGTGGGCGCGCCGAACCTCGTCCTGGACGCCCGCGGACAGCATCAGCTCCACCCGCGCGTCGATTCGCCCGTAGAGCTCCTCGCGCTCCATCACGAGCCCGATGAGCAGTGTGGGTCGGCGAACGTGGTCGGTCCACAGCTCGGATTCGCCGTCGGGTGGCTCGAGCTCGCCGGCGTCGAGTAGCTCGAGCGAGCGCACGATTCGCTGGCGGTCGCCCGGCTCTATCTCGGCCGCTGCCCACGGAGCCCGCTGCGCGAGGGTGGCGTGAAGCGCCTGCGGCCCGCGTTGCTCGAGTTCCGCCAGCCACCGCTCTCGAACCCCCTCCGGTGGTGGCGGTCGCAGACTGAGCTCGGTCAGGGCGGCGCGGAGATACAGCCCTGTCCCCCCGACCACAATTGGCCGTTGGCCCGCCGCCACCAGCGCGTCGATCTCAGCGTGAGCCAGCTCCGCGTACTGACCGGCGCTGAACGTCGCATTGACGGGCAGGAAGGAGATCAGGCGATGCTCGAGCTGCGCTCGCTCGGCGGACCCAGCTGCCCCGGTGAGGATCTCCAACCCGGCGTAGACCTGGAGCGCATCGGCCGAAACCGCCACCGGCCGCTCGCCCTGCACGCGGAGCCGCTGGGCGAGCGCGATCGCCACGGCCGTCTTGCCCACACCGGTCGGGCCGAACAAGGCGATGACTTCGGCTGCGGGCACGGCTGTGAGTATCGTGCAGATACACTGGCGCGCCGTGAGTTTGGTCAACGGAACCGTGCTCGTCACCGGCGCCTCGGGGGGACTCGGGCAGGCCATATCGCGCGCTTTCGCCACTGGCGGCGCAAAGGTCATCCTCAGCGGACGCCGTCGTGACGTTCTGGAGCCGCTGGCCAGCGAACTGGGCGGGCGGGCAATCGTGTGCGATCTCGCGCTGCGCGATGAGGTGGATCGGCTACTGGACGAGGCCGGCGAGGTTGACGTCCTGGTCGCCAATGCCGCCCTGCCGGCCAGCGGCACGCTGCCCGAGCTGACCCAGGAGCAGATCGACCGGATGCTCGAGATCAACCTGCGTGCACCGATCGCCCTCGCCCACGCGCTCGTGCCGGCGATGATCCAGCGACGGCGGGGGCACCTGGTGTTCATCTCGTCCCTGTCTGGGAAGGCCGCGTCGGCAGCGTCGTCGATCTACTCAGCGACCAAGTTCGGGCTGCGCGGCTTTGCCCTCGCCCTTCGCGCCGACCTGGCTCCGCATGATGTGGGCGCGTCCGTCGTGCTCCCAGGTTTCATCAGCGACGCCGGATTGTTTGCCGAGTCTGGCGCCAGCCTTCCCGCTGGGATCGGCACGCGTACGCCCGAGGACGTGGCCGCAGCCGTGATCCGCGCTATCGAGCGCAATCGCGCTGAGATCGAGGTCGCTCCTCTTCCACTGCGGCTGGGCGCGACATTTGCCGCCGTGGCGCCCGGGCTCGCGGAGGTCGCCAATCGCCGGATGGGTGGCGACAAGATCGCCACCGACATCGCTGCCGGGCAGCGAGACAAGCGGTAACACGCGCCTACTCGCGGGTCAGCGAGTGCTCGTTGGTGACGCTGGCCAGCGTGGCGATGATCTCGTCGGCAAGGCGCGCGCCATCGTCGGCGCGCTCGGGCGTGGCCTGAACCCGGACGACCACGTCGTCCCCATCGATCTCTTCCAGCAGCACGGTGGCCGCCGACCGGGTGGGCGTGGTGATCTCGTGGTCCAGCAGCGCCTGAACCTGACTCGGCCGCACGCCCGACTGCAAGCGCACCTTCACGTCGACCGAGTCGGGCTCGCGTAGCGGAACCACGGCCGCCGACAGGACAACGTTGTTGGGGATCATGATCCGGTCCTCGCCGCGCGCGAGCGTCGTGTACAGCAGGCCCAGCGAGCTCACGATGCCCTCTGTGCTCCCGCCGACTGCACCAGCCTGCAGCCGCACCCGCTCGCCCACGCGGAACGGCCGAGCGCTCAACAGCACCATCCCGGCGATCAGATTCCCGAGCGTCTGCTGCGCCGCAAGTCCGATGATGACGGCCGTGAACGCGCTTCCCGCGACCAGCGTGGCCGGATGCACACCGGCGATGCGCAGCGCGACGAGCAGCGTGATGGCGATGGTCAGCAGCCGGATCAGAAAGCCAACCGTCCCGGCGGTCGAAGGATCCATCCGCCGGAAGAACGTTGGCCCGGCGGCCTGGCCGATATCGCGGGCAAGCGCCCAGCCCAGGACCACCAGGGCGACGACGGTCGCGATCCGCACCGGCACATCGCCCGCCTGGCCGAACAGCTGCGTCCGGTAGGAGTAAACGACCAGGATGCCGACCAGAAGCGGCAGCAGTATCAACGCCTGACGTCGTGCTCGTCTGACGGCGCGCTGGCTGACGTCCATCGCCAGGCCAACTCGCTCCCAGGCATCACTGCGCGTCTCGAACATCCGCTCGAGGTGGAGATCCTTGCGCTTTCTGAAACTTGGTCGCATGTTCAGATCAACTGGTTCTCGACATGGCTCTCTTTACCTACCACCATCGACCCTGGCCGGTTTCACACATCTTCGATTGAGCGCCGTTGCCCAGTCAGAACAGCCGCTGCTGCTCCTCCTCTCTGGCCCTGGCCGGATAGCTGTTCTGTGGCGACACCGGCCGCGCTCGCATTCGCTGGCCGGGAGGGAGATCGGGGCCCTTGACCATACCGGCAAGCCGCTCCCGTTCCGCCACCGGGACGTACGCCCCGCGCCGATACAGCGTCTTGTACCTCGGAATCAGATCCGGACGATGGGCCTCCAGCCACTCGAAGAACAGCCCCTTCACCTCACCACGGAGGTGAAGGCCGATTCCGCTGACGTACGCTGCGCCGGCCTCCGACGCCAGCTCGAGGATCTTTGCCACCTGCCCGGGCTGGTCATTGACTCCCGGCATCAACGGCGCTACCAGCACACCCGTGCGAATCCCAGCCCGCGTCAGCTCGCCCACAGCTTCCAATCGGGCCCGTGGATTCGGTGTGTGCGGCTCTGTGGCCCGCCACGCACCCTCATCGATCGTCGGGACGGACACGGCCGCGCTGAACTCGGTCCGAGCGGCGATCTGCTTGAACAGCGCGAGATCACGCAACAACAACGGCGATTTGGTGAGGATCGAGCACGGATTGGCGGCATCTCGCATCGCCTCCCAGATGCCCGGCATGAGCTTGTATCGACCCTCCACCCATTGATACGGGTCCGTATTCGTGCCGAGCGCCACATGCTCTCCCTGCCACGAGCCCCGCCGCAGCTCGGCACGCAGGAGCTCCGGGGCATTCACCTTGACGACGATCTCGCGCTCGAAGTCCCTGCCGGCGTCGAAGTCCAGGTACTTGTGAGTTGGGCGCGCGAAACAGAACACGCAAGCGTGCGTGCATCCCCTGTATGGGTTGATCGTCCAGCGAAACGGCATCTGCGACGCAGGCGGCACGTGGTTGAGGATCGACTTGGCTCGCACCTCGTAGAAGCGCGTCGGCACCGACCCGGGTACCTCGTAATGGCGCACCACGGCCTCGTCTCGATAGCCCGGCAGGCGCGCTCGGGCTTCACTATCGAGGGTGAGGTTGTTCCAGCGCACGAACGTATGTTCGCAGAGCCGCCGGACGGCACCAATGCTTGCCGTCCCGGAGCCTCACACCCGGCCCGAGGCTCCAGTGCGGTTTGGTTCCCAATCGCAAGAGATGGGCAAAGTGCCCCAGCTGCAGGCCGACCGCCTCAAGCGCGACGGCCAGTTCGGGATCCGGCTCTTCGGGCTCTTGACTGAGAAACTCGAGCAACGCAATCGCCCGGGAGCCGTCCCGTACCGGGACTAGTAGGAGCGCGGAGCGCATCCCCTCCTGGGCGGCGAGCTCCAACCGACGATCGTCCTTGAATCGGTCGTGAGTCAGGCTGGTCGAATGCGGTCCAGCCATCGCGCGACCGAATGGTCCTTGCGCGATCCGTTCTGACCGCTGCCACGTCTGCGTCTCAAATGCCCTAAGTTCGTCGGACTCGGTCCACATGGCAGCACACCGAACGGTGTCGCGCTCGCCGGGACACCACGCCGTCACCGACGCCCACCCGCCCACCGAGCCGAGCACCGTGACCGCGTCCTTGAGTCCGGCTCGAAAGTCCGCGGCCGCCGCGATCGATGCCGAAATTGCTTTCTGGGCGGCCGGAGTCCAGCGCCGAGCGGAACGCGCGGTGGCCTGCTGACCGGAGACGAATTCTTGCGCCGAGGCCAGAGCGTCCCGGGAGGCGGTCAGCTCGTTCTTCAGGGCGGCCACCGCCGATCGTTCTGTCGACAGCGCCGCGGCAGTCGTCTGGGCCTCGATCCTCATACGCTCGATTTCCTGGCGGGCGCGGACAAGTTCGCTCTGGGTGTCGGAAGCCCGGTGGCGCTGATCCGCCAGCTCGGTCGCGGTCTCCACGGTGCTGCGCCGTACGTTCTCGAGCTCGGCGGCCAGGTGCTCGGCCTGGGCGGCGAGCTTGTGCTCCTGCGTGAGCTCGACCCGCAGTCGCTGCAACTCCGCGGCCGCCCGCTCATGGTCGGCGCTGGCTTGGACCGCACGCTCCTGCTCGCGCTCGAGCTGCGCCTCGAGACGTTCGACCTGCATGGAACGCTCGCGCTCCTGGTCGAGCTGCGTCCGAAGGTCCTGGAGCTGGCCGGCGGCGTCACGCTGGGTCGCGAGTTCCGCCCTCACGGTGGGCAGCCAGCTCATGCTGTTGGGACAGTTGCGCTTCCAGCCGCTCGCGCTCGACGGGTGAGCGGCGGCGCTCTTCGCGGCTAGCGGCGAGCCGGGCGCTGGTCGCTTCGGCCCGCTGGCGGTGTCGGTCGAGCTCGGCCTCGAGATGCTGGTTCTTGAGCTCGAGCTCGTTATGCATCGGTTGGAGCTCGGTTTGCCGGCGTCGCGCCTCGTCGAGCTCGGCCCTCGAGTCGGCGGCCCGCTGACGCTCGTCCGAGAGGGCGGCTTGGAGCTCTTGGAGTTCGGACTGGAGGCTTCTGACCTCGGCCGCCGACCTGTCACGCGCCTGCACCAACTCGGCCTGTACGTCAGCGAATCGGTGGCGTTCGTCGCCCAGTTGCCGGAGTTCTGACAGTTCGGCCTCGGTCTCGGTGACGCGCTGGCGCTCGTGCTCCAACTCCGAGGTGAGGCGCTCGATGTCGGCCGTTGCTTCGGCGAATGTCTCGATCTCGCGACGCGCCTGCTCGAGCCCAGCCAACGCCTCGTCGCATTCGGTGATGGCCGCATCGCGCGCGGCGAGCACCGCCTCGAGCTGGGCGTCCGGGTGCTCGGCCGGCGCCTGCGGGGCCGGCGGGGCCGGCGGGGCTGAGGGTTCGAGCCGAGACGACTCGTGCACCATCCCCCACTCGTCGAGGAGCTCGCGCTTGATCTCGCCCGAGTCGAGTCGGCTCCAGCGCGCGATTTCCATCAGCCGCGCGCATTCTGCGCGCGCGACGTGAGCTTCGGGCAGCGGCGCGGCCACGCCGCACACGCCGATCGGGTCGCCGGCGCGATCCCGGACGGCAAACCTCAGCGCGCCGAACGCCGGACGCCCCTCGAAGGGCCCGATCGTGTACTCGAGCTGGAGCGGTTCATGCTCGGGCGGGACACCCTCGTGCACGCGGGGTCCATCGACCACGTCGCGCGGCGGCAGTTCGCGGTCGGTGCGCCCCAACACGCGCTCCTCGGCGGTGTTGAGCAGCTCGGTGAAGCGGCGGTTGGCATGCAGGTAACGGCCGTCGAGGTCCTTGAGCCAGATGAGCGCAGGGCTGTCATCGAAGCGCTCGGACAGGAACGCATTCGGCCGGGCGTCGCGCCGGTTGCCGTTGCTTTCGTCGGGAAGGGTGACGAGCGCGTGCCTGCCTCCCTGCATGTCGTGGACCGCCTCGATCTGCACTGTGATGCCCTCGACCGTGACGCTCGTTCGATCGAGCTGGCCGCCGAAGATGCTGGTCAGCTGGCCATCGCGAGCCAACGCGTCGGGCCATTCGCCGTAGCGCTGTCGAAACGGGTCGGTGGCCCGTTCCAAGGCACCGTCCGAATCCATCAGGGCGACGGCTGGGAGGCTGACAACGGAGTCGTCTACTGACATCGCGCACCGTTGCCGCATCCGACCGCCACAAAAGGAAGATCGGCCTAATCGGCCGGTTGCCCGGCGGGCTTGATGGCCTCGTGGACGGATGTCGGGTGCGAATCCGGCACACCGGCAGGTGACGGGTCAGCGGGCCCCGCGAGCGACGAGCGACTGTAGCCCCCGGAGCGTCTGGCTGGTGGCGCCCGTTATCTCGACGTCGATGAACTCGCCGGGCTGGGCGGCGCCGCTGAAATTCACGACCTTGTTGTGGCGCGAGCGGCCCCGCAGGCGGGTCGGATCGGTGCGCGATGGCCCCTCGACGAGCACTTCGATCGTGCGCCCGATAAAGCGCTGGGAACGCTGCCGGGCGCGATTCTGCACCACTTCGACAAGCCGTTCCATCCGCTCGACCTTCACGTCGTGCGGGATCTGGTCGGGGAGCGTTGCCGCCTCGGTCCCCCGGCGTGGCGAGTAGATGAACGTGAAGGCCGCGTCGTAGCCCACCCGTTCGGCCACCTCGAGCGTCTGGTCGAAGTCATCATCGGTCTCCCCCGGGAAGCCAACGATGATGTCGGTGGTCAGCGAACAGTCGGGCACGTGCTCGCGGATCATGGCCACGCGATCCAGGTAGCGCTCGCGCGAGTAGGTGCGGCGCATCCGCTTGAGCACCGCGCTGGAGCCCGACTGGAGCGGCAGATGGATGTGCTCGCACAGCGACGGCAGCTCGGCGTGAGCGCGGATCACGTCTTCCCGCATGTCCTTGGGGTGCGGACTGGTGTAACGGATGCGCTCAATCCCCTCGACCGCATCGAGCTGTGCCAGCAGCTGCGCAAAACTGACCCGGTGCTCACGGGGTAGATCGCGGCCGTACGAGTTGACGTTCTGTCCGAGTAGCGTCACCTCCACCACACCATCATCGGCAAGCTGCTCGACCTCGCGGCGCAGCTCGCTGGGCTCACGGCTGACCTCGCGGCCGCGCGTTGAGGGCACGATGCAGTACGAGCAGACGCAGTTACACCCCACGCTGATCTGGACCCACCCCTGGAACTCGCGCTCGCGCTTGGCGGGGAGATGACCGGTAAAACCCTCGAACTCGAAGTAGCCCTGCGCGGTCAGCGAGTCGCTGGTCAGGAACTCGGCCAGCCGGTGAACCTGGCCGGGCCCGAACGCGACATCGACGAACGGAAAGCGCGCGAAGACCTCCTCCTTGACCGACTGCGCCCAGCAGCCTCCCACGCCGACGATCCGGCTGGGATCATCGCGCTTGAGGCGTTTGGCCTCGCCGAGGTGTGCGATGAAGCGGTCGTCGGCCTTCTCACGGATCGAGCACGTGTTGAACAGGATGAGGTCCGCATCGGCGCGGGCCTCCGCCTCGAGGTAGCCGAGCGACTCGAGCATCCCCTTCATGCGCTCGGAGTCGTGCTCGTTCATCTGGCACCCGAAGGTGGTGACGTGATAGCGCAGTTGTTTATGTGCGCGGATCATCGGGACGACACCGGGACAAACCTACTAGTAGTGCGGGCAGTCGGACCTGACCGCGTGACCGCGGCTGTTGATCAGATACCAGCGGGCCTTGAAGTACCTGCACCCCACCGAGAGCGTTACGCCCGCCTTGAGGTCGGAGGTGTCCACGTACAGCGGGTGGTGGTTGTAGGTCACCTGGAGTTTGTGGTGCCCGCGGTTGATTGTCCCGAACAGTCTTCTGTTCAGGCCGGAGCCCTTGACCGCCTGCACCTTTCCGTTCGTCGGGAGGGGCTTGAACGTCAGCACGCAGTTGCCCGTGCAGCGGCTCTTGTCCTTGCCGTCGTGGGTCGAGATATAGATTGCGTGGCCACGTGAATCGACCAGGACAGTCGCGGAGTGGCCGCCCTGCCAAGTGACCTTGCCGGTCCCGACCTTGGTGGGTCGGGAGCTCGCGAAGGCGACTCCGGCCGCGAGCGCGACGATGCCGATGGCGGCAAATATCGCGAGCCGGCCCTTGGCGAGCCACTCGGATGCGTTCATGCGGTCAACTCCCTTTCATGTTTTTGCAGTCGAACCCCGCTGCAAAGAGAAGCAGGCTCAGCATCCAGGCGGCGTCAGCCGGTCCAGCGGACACCCGATCACAGAGGCCGGAAGCCCGGAAGAACAAGCTCCAAGCGCGCTCCCTCGCCATTCATAGGGGCGGTGGCACGCACCTGTCCGCCATGGGCCTCGGCGATCGCGCGGACGATGGCCAGGCCGAGGCCAGCGCCGCCATCGGCTCGCGCGCGACCCGGATCGACACGATGAAAGCGCTCGAATATTCGCTCGCGTTCGTCGGCTGGGATTCCCGGCCCGTCGTCGAGCACGGCGAAGCGGACGCGGTCGGGAGAGGCCCGCTGCACCTCAAGTCGCACTCGACCGATCGTTTCGCTGGTGT
The DNA here is from genome assembly GCA_963749545.1 of uncultured Solirubrobacterales bacterium. GTDB lineage: Bacteria > Actinomycetota > Thermoleophilia > Solirubrobacterales > Solirubrobacteraceae > Palsa-465. The sequence goes on along the minus strand of CAVVNG010000011.1, from coordinate 63,669 downwards.
GGGAGATTGCGTTGCCGGCCAGGTTGCGAAGCGCCTGGGCGAGACGGTCGGGATCGGCCTGCAGCGAGCCGTCGGGGACCGGCCCGAGCTCGAAGCGACGATCGGCAGTGAGGCTGACGCCGTCCCACAGGTCCTCCACGAACGGGCGAAGCTCGACGTTGTTGACGTGGAGGAAGTCCAGACGTTCAGCGCGGGCGAGGACCAGGAGGTCGTCGACGAGCCGGGTGATGCGGGTGATCTCGGCCTGCACCAGCCGCTCGACGCGGCGTACCTCGGCCGCGGGAGGGTCCTCCTGGGCCACCAGCACCTCGAGCTGGCCACGGATCACGGTGAGCGGCGTGCGCAGTTCATGCGAGGCGTCGGCCACAAACTCGCGCTGACCCTCGAACGCCTCCGCGAGCCGGTCGAGCATGTGGTTGAACGAGTCGGCGAGGACCCGTACCTCCTGTCCCGTCGCAGGTGAGGTATCCATTCGCGGTTCCAGATCGCCGGCGTCCACACGCGCAGCCACCGCGGCCATTCGGCGCAGAGGGGCTGTGACGCGCGCGCCGGCGAGGTACGAGGCGGCCAGAGCGAGCGCGAGAACGATGACGCCGGCGATCACGAACGCACGGGCGATCCCGTGCTGGGCGCTTTCGACCAGGGCCAACGGCTCGCCGGCGCCGACCACCACGCGCATGTTCCGAAGCGACAACGGTCGCTCGATGATCCGGACACGACCCACGTCGGCCACCCGCTGCGTCGAGTACCCGAGCTTGGGCACGCGCAGCCTGAGGCCCGACGCATTCTCGGACGCTTGGTCGGTCTCCGTCTCCCCGTTCTCCGGTCTGGTGCTTCCAAACACCTCGGGGTGGTTGCTGACCGGAGCCACGCCGGGGATGAGCACGAACAGCAGTGTCGAGGTCGAGCTGTAGGGCTGGGCGCGCATGTATCGATGGGCGTTGGCAGCCAGGCGCTCGGATGGCTGTCCCTGAAACGGTCTGAGGTACTGCGAGAGCTGCGTCGTGTCGCCCGCGATGTCTCGCTCGATCTGCCCCTGGAGCTGATCGCCCGTGCTCGTGTAGACGACGACGAACACCACGGCGGCGGCAATCAGCATGACGGCGGCTACCCATGCTGTGAGCCGCCAGCGCAGGCTCGCCGGGAGCCGCGATCTAATCGCTTGCATCGAACCGGTAACCGACCGACCGGACGGTGACGATCGGTGCCGGGTGCTCTCCGTGCGTCAGCTTGCGCCGCAGGTACCCCACGTACACATCGACGACGTTGGTCCCAGGGTCGTAGTCATACCCCCACACGGCGCGCAGGATCTGCTCGCGCGAAAGCACCTGCCCGCGATTGCGCAGGAGGTAGACGAGCAACTCGAATTCAGTCGTGGAGAGGCGAACCACCTCGCCTGCCTGAAGGACCTCGCGGCTGATGAGATTGACCTCGATGTCGCCGCCGCGGAGGGTCGTCGTCGGTGCCTGGGCGGCAGCCCGCAGCTGAGCTCGGATCCTCGCCGCCAGCTCGCTGAGCGAAAACGGCTTGGTCAGGTAGTCGACCGCGCCGGCGTCGAGGCCGGCAATCCGATCCTCGATCTCGCCTCGTGCGGTGAGCACGATGACCGGTAGCCCGGGCTTGGTCTCGCGCAGCGCCGAGAGCACCTCGGCGCCGCTACGCCCAGGAAGCATCATGTCGAGCACGACCAGGTCGAACTCATCGCTGAGCGCCGTCTCGGTCCCGCTGATCCCATCGGAGGCAGAGGAAACGTCGAAGCCGTGGGCTCCCAATCCTCGCTCGAGGAAGTCGACGATTCCGGGCTCGTCTTCGATGACCAATATGCGGCTAACCATGGGCGGACAGGTAGTTCATGCGACGTCGGCGAGGCCAGTAAAGCAGCCGATCATATGTCCGTCTTTCCTGCACTCTCGTTGGAAAAGAGCTTTCTCATCCAGTGCTGAAGGCGACTTGAGCCCGCGCGGGGAAACTGGCTGCCGTGAGGAGCACCGATTCTGCCCTCGCCGATGCAGGCAAGCGCGTTGACCGCCGCCGATCCAGTGCTGCATCTCGACTCAGGCTGCTGGGTGGCGGCACGGATGGCAACGAGCAGCTGACCGCGGTGGCGGGCGTTGTCCTGATCGTGCTGCTCGCCGTCATCGGCGTCACGATCCTCCGGGTCCGCCAGCTGATCTCGGTTCACCTGTTCGTTGGTCTGGTGCTGATCGGCCCGGTGGCGCTGAAGATGGGCAGCACCGGCTACCGGTTCATGCGCTACTACACGGGTGACGTTGCCTATCGAGAGAAGGGCCCGCCGCCATCGCTACTGCGGGCGATTGCACCGATCATCGTGCTCACCACGATCCTCGTCTTCGTCTCGGGCCTGCTGTTGCTGTTCGGCGGGGCGAGCAGCCGCGATCAGTACCTCGAGCTGCACAAGGTGAGTTTCATCGTCTGGGGGGTCTTCACCGGCATACATGTGCTGGCGCATCTGACCGGGATGCCGGCGTCGCTGCGCGCTGTTCCGTCGGCCTCGGGCGGCGGCGAGATCACGCCGGGAGGGCGCGGTCGGACGCTGGCGCTGGTCGGCGTGCTGGTCGGCGGTGTGGTGCTGGCGCTGGTCCTGATCCCTGATTTCGCGTCGTGGACGGCGGCGGGAGCGATTCCGCACCACCATCACCATGGTTGACCTGGGCCAGTCAGCGGGCGTATTCGACCGCCCGTGACTCGCGAATCACCGTGACCTTGATCTGGCCCGGATACTCGAGTTCCTTCTCGATCTCCCGGGCGATCGCATAGGACAGCAGGGTCGCGGCGTCGTCATCGATCGCACCCGGAGCGACCATCACGCGGATCTCGCGCCCGGCCTGCATCGCGTAGACCTTGTCGACACCCTTGTGGCGCGTCGCGATCTGCTCGAGGTCGCGCAGCCGCTTGACGTACTGCTCGAGCGATTCACCGCGCGCTCCCGGGCGCGCACCCGATAGGGCATCGGCCGCCTGAACGATCACGGCCTCGATGGTCTGCGGCTCAACCTCGTTGTGGTGAGCCTCCATGGCGTGGGCCACCGCCTCTGACTCGCCGTGCTTTCGCGCCATCTCGCCACCCACGAGCGCATGGGGCCCCTCGATCTCGTGGGTGACGGACTTGCCGATGTCGTGCAGCAGCGCGGCGCGACGTGCGGTCTTGCCGCTCGCCCCGAGCTCCTCGGCCATCATCGCGGCGAGACGGGAGACCTCGATTGAGTGAGCGAGGACGTTCTGGCCATAGCTGGTGCGGAACTTGAGGCGACCGAGCAGCTTGATCAGCTCCGGGTCGACCCCCTGAACGCCGGCCTCGAACACGCCCTGCTCGCCGAGCTCAACGATGTGGCTCTCGAGTTCCGACTTGGCCTGGTAGTACATCTCCTCGATCCGAGCGGGGTGGATCCGGCCGTCCTGCAGCAGTTTCTCGAGCGTCAGCCTGGCGATCTCGCGACGCACGCCGTCGAAGCCGGACAGCACGACGGCCCCGGGCGTGTCGTCGATGATGAAGTCGACGCCGGTCAGGTTCTCCAGCGCACGAATGTTGCGCCCTTCCCGTCCGATGATCCGTCCCTTCATGTCGTCGGCGGACAGCTGCACGACCGACACGGTCGTCTCGGCCGCGTGACCGGCGGCAAGTCTCTGCATGCACACCGAGAGGATGTTGCGGACGCGCCGGTCCGCCTCGCGCTTGGTCTCCTCCTCGATCTGTCGGATCAGGCGAGCGGCGTCGTGCCTGGCCTGGTCCTCGACCTCCTTGAGCAACATCTGCTTGGCCCGTGCAGCCGACAGACCGGAGACGCGCTCGAGCTCGCGGGCCAGCTCTCGTCGGCTCTCGGCCAGCTCCTGCCGGCTGTCGCCGAGCGCGGCGCGCTCCTGCTCGAGCTGGGCCTCGCGTTGGGCGAGCTTGTCCTCGCGGCGGGCGACCGCAGCGGTTCGTTCGGGAAGGTCGTTGTTGGCGGTTACGGGGCGCTTGGCATCCGGCTTTGGCACGCCCGAGCTTGCATGTTCCATACGACCGCTTACCAGCGCATATACGACCGCGGCGGCCACGATTCCCACCGCGATCAGTGCTGCCGCACCGATGATGTCCATGGTCGTTCCTCTCCTGGCGGCCGCGGCGAGCCGGGGCCGTTCACTGCTTTAGTTTTTGGAGCGACCGAGCGGCCCGTGTGACTCGCACGGATACCGGGCAGGACAACCAACGTCGCCTTCGGGGGCGGCTAGCTGGCAGTGTCTGCTGATCGTTTGGGCGGGTCTGGCGACCCAGTATCGGTTGCCGTCAACTCTGAAGTCCGGGATCCAAGATCTACGAAATTTGCTGGTGTTTTGGCGGCCTTCGGGCCGGTCGTTCGCTACCGGCATCGTAGTACCGGCGGGGCCACGGTGCAATCTGTGAAGAGGTTTCGGCATGGGCGATGGGCCCAGCCGTCGACGCGGCGTCGCGCGGCTGCGCGATGACGGCCTCAGTGCAGGCGCACCGTGAAGTGCGCCTGGCCGGTGCAGAGCTTGTGGGTCCGTGTGTTCCCGGTCTGGTCCGAGATCGAACCCGTGATGGACCGGTTCGACACCGTTCCGGCGATCACGGCCTTTCCGTCTCGAAAATGCTCAAAGAAGGTCCCGCCGAATCGTCCGCGGAAGATCGGCATGGGCGGGTAGCCGTGACCGCGGTCGATCAACTTCCTGCCCTTCGGACACGTGTCGACGATGCGGTAGGCGAGCCTGCGCAGGGACAGGTTTTCCACGATCCGAAACGAGATCTTCTGTCGTTGGGAGGTGTGGCCGTGGTACTTACGACCGCTCAGGCGGCCGTACGCAGCGGCACCCCAGCCGAGCGAGCCCAGGATGACGAGCAGCGCGAGGCCCAGTCGCGCCCCGCGCGGATTCCTAATCAGCGCTTCTCCAACCTTCACCAACGCCCAGGAGGCTAGCGAAAGGCGAGCTAATCGGCTACCCGCGCGTAGGCGGAGAGGGCGTCGAGCGCGAGGTCGCTGTCGTACCCCTTGCGTAGCAGGATTCCCAGCGCGCGGTCACGATCACGCCGTTCCTTCGGTGGTTCGGGGAACCTCCGGGACAGAAGCGACAGCGCACGCGCCAACTCGCTGTCCGGCGCCTGATCGCCCAGGGTCTCGGCGACGAGGTCGCGATCGATCCCCCGCTCGAGCAGGGAGCGACCGATCCGGTCGGCTCCCCACGCCTCCAACTCCCGCTTGTCCTGCACGAACAGGCGGGCGTAGCGGGCGTCGTCGAGGTAGCCCTCCGCCTGGAGGGTCTCGATCGCCTTTTCGATCACCACGGCGTTGTTTCCATGCTGAAGCAGATGCCGCCGCATCTCGCTCACGGTCCGCTCGCGTCGGTTGAGATAGCGGTAGGCGTGGCCGAGCGCGTGCTCGAGCTGATCGTCGGCCTCGAGCAACGGGTTGCCCCCTACGCGGCCTGGTTCTCCATCTCCACGGGCTCGACCGGGGCCAGCGGTTGCTCTTCGCTCGAGTCGATCGGCTGAACAAGATCACGACCGAGCCCGAGTGCCGTGTAGATCTTCGCCTCGATCTCCTTGGCTGTCTCCGGATGCTCGTCCAGGAATGCCTTGGCATTTCCGCGTCCCTGACCCAGGCGCTCATCGCCGTAGGAGAAGAACGAGCCGGACTTGGTGATGATGTTGTGCTCGATGCCGTAATCGATCAGGCAGCCCGAGGTCGAGATACCCTTGCCGAACTCGATGTCGAACTCAGCCTGCTTGAACGGCGCCGCCACCTTGTTCTTGACCACCTTCACCCGGACGCGGTTGCCCACCGCCTCGGTGCCGTCCTTGAGCGTCTCGATCCGGCGGATGTCGAGTCGCTGCGAGGAATAGAACTTCAGGGCCCGACCGCCGGGCTGGGTCTCGGGAGAGCCGAACATGACGCCGACCTTCTCGCGGATCTGGTTGGTGAACACGCACAGCGTCTGGGTCCGGTTCAAGTTGCCGGCGAGCTTGCGCATCGCCTGGGACATCATCCGTGCCTGGGCGCCCACCGTCTGGTCACCCATCTGCCCCTCGAGCTCCGAGCGTGGGGTCAGAGCGGCCACGGAGTCGACCGAGATGACATCGACCGCGCCGGAGCGGATCAGCATGTCGACGATCTCGAGCGCCTGCTCGCCATAGTCGGGCTGCGAAACCAGCAGTTCGTCGATGTCCACGCCGATCTGCTGGGCGTACAGCGGATCCATCGCATGCTCGGCGTCGACGAATGCACATACCCCGCCGAGCTTCTGTGCCTCGGCGATGATGTGGTAGACGAGCGTTGTCTTACCGGAGGACTCCGGGCCGAAGATCTCGACGATCCGGCCGCGCGGCACGCCACCGATACCCAGCGCGATGTCGAGTGCGAGCGCGCCGGTGGGGATCGCATTCACCGCGACCCGGGCGCCGGGATCGCCCATCCGCATGACGGTGCCCTTGCCGAATTGCCGCTCGATCTGGGTCAGGGCCCCCTGCAGGGCCGCTTGACGCTTGGCGTCGGACTTGGCGTCCGCCGCCGCGCCGGGCTTCGCGCCGACCTTCTCTTGCTCGCTCATCTCGGTTCAGGCTCCTTGTCTCACGCTTCTGAACCCACCACGGTAGGACGAGTGGCGGACGGAAACGACAAGCTAGATCCGGTTCCGGTAACGGAACAAGACACAGTGGTAACGGGATGTGGGCAAGTTCGTGACAATCGTGAACGGATGGGCGGACGTACGGGGGTTCTGGGCCGGCGTCCTGGCTGGCGCGTTTGTCTCTACGCGTTCGGTTCGGCTGTGCCTGGTGGCTCTGTGCATTCGGCTCGCCTGTGCCTGGTTTGGCGTTGGGAACGGCGGTTGGGGAAGGTGGGGCTGTGGGGCTTACGGCGGCTGGCCCGCGCTCTGCGGGGCCGACAAGCCTGACAACGTCGCCGGCGCCACCGGCCGATGCGCTTTCCTGGACCTGAGCGCGAGTCTTGCCCGTTCATGGATCCCGTGCCGGCGGTTTGTCACATTCCTCGACCGTCCGCCGCCCTCGCGACCTGCAAAACGCGTCAAAGCTCCCAACCCGCGAGCACCTTGGCCGCATAAGCACCTGGGTGCTTACATGCACGAAGCGCCCGCGCGACCGGAGCTTTGTCACTTTTGCCGGGAGGGAAGGGCGGATCCCCGGTATCCAGGCCGGTTCTCGCGGCCCTCAGGTTCCCGGAACCCCGGGCCGCCCCTGTCCACCCAGCTCCACCCGAGATAACCCGAGGTACTGCGCGCCCCGCGATGTCAGCTGGGAGCGGAAGAGCGTGACGGCAGACCCCTCGAAGTCGATCGCTGGCGGCTCGGGCAGCGACACGCGACCCACGCGGCCGTCCTTCCTCACGCGCGCCACCGTGAAGTGGGCGAGGAAGGGACGCTTTTCCGGGACGTACCAGCCGCCGGCGGCAAGGGCACGGGACACGCGCCCCTGCGCCTCGGACAGGCGCCCGGACACGTCCGTAAGCGACACAGACAGGACGCGGGGCCGGCGGGGCGGCAGCCACAGTGCCTCGGCCGCGGTCAGGCATGGCCGGGCGACCGAGGAGGCCGCGGCACAGGCGGTGGCAATCGCCGGCACCTCACCGGCTCGCCGCCAGCCGAGAAAGCACAGCGTGACATGCATCGATTCGGGCGCCACAGGGCGCAAGGCCGGAGTGGCTGCGAGGATCGGCGCGCGCCAGGAGGCCAGGTCGTCGCGTACACGGTCAGGCAGCTCGAGGGCGACGAACAGGCGGACCCGCTCGTCGTCGGTCACGAACGGTCTGCCGAGAGATCCGCGGCGCCGCCCGCTGTTGTGCCCCCCGCTTTCGTGCCGGCCGCTCCCATACCGCCCGCTTTCGTGCCGGCGCCCTCGCCCTGGAGCAGACGGCGCAGCAGGTGCATGGCCACCGTTGTCGAGCGGTCGCGGATGTCGGCGCGATTTCCGGGGAGACGGGTGCTGCGAGTAATGCGCGCGCCGCCACCGCCGGCCCCACCCCCACCCCCGGCCCGATCGCCACCGCCACCGCGCGAAGCCACCGAGAAGCACACCAGCCCCACCGGCTTCTCCTCGGTGCCTCCTCCCGGCCCGGCGATGCCGGTGATGCCAACGCCGAGGTCGGCGTCGAAACGCTCCATGGCCCCGTCGGCCAGGGCTTCGGCCACCTCGGCCGACACCGCTCCGACCCGGGCGATCAGGTCCGGGTCGACGCCGACCACCTCGGACTTGGCCTCGTTGGAGTAGACGACGGCGCCGCCGGCGAAGTAGTCCGAGGATCCGGCGACGTCGGTGACCCGCGCGGCGAACAGCCCCCCCGTGCACGACTCGGCCACCGCGAGTCGGTGACCGTGCAGCAACATGGCCACCTGTTCGTCGACCGTCGACCCGTCGCGCGAGTACAGGGTGTCGGCGTGGCGCTGGGCGATGAACTCGATCAACTGGTCGTAGGCCGGCTGGGCAGGGGGCTCGTAGCGGGTGGCCACCTCGATCTCCCCTCGGCGCAGGCAGGTGGTGATCTCGAGCTCCTCGAGCGGCACGTGCGCCGCCTCCGCTGCCCGTAGGGTGTTGGCAATCTCGGACTCCGGGATGCCGAACAGGCGCACGATCCCGCGGCGGTAGGTGGTGGCGTCGCGGATCGCCGCCCGGAAGGCGTCGGTGGCGCGGGCCGTCTCCCACATCGGCTGCAACTCACGTGGCGGTCCCGGGAGCACGACCACGGTGGGGCCTGGGCGATCCTTCGGCGGCACCACGAGCCCGGGCGCCGTGCCCACCGGGTCGAGCACGGTGGCGCCCTCGGGGATCACCGCCTGCTTTTGATTGGAGATGCGGATGGCCTCGAGGTCGAGCCCCGGCCAGCGTTCCATCATCGGGCGCAGGATCTCGGCGATCCGCGCCTCCAGACGGGCATCGAGGACCATCTGACGGCCCGCGAACCGGCCCACGATCTCCGCCGTGAGGTCGTCGGCGGTGGGACCGAGCCCGCCGCTGGTGATGATCAGGGCCATGCCCTCGCGCTCAAAATAGTGCAGCGCGGCCAGCAGATCCTCGGGCCTGTCGCCGACGATCTCGATCATGGCCGGGTCGACACCGATCTCCCTCACGCGCTCGGATAGCCAGGGCCCGTTCCGATCGGTGATGATCCCGGTCAGGACCTCGGTACCGGTGACCAGGATCGCGGCGCGGGGGTTCATGGGCATGTGGGCGTGGTCGAGAGCGGGATCTGGTGGTGGCCCGACGGGTCGATTTGATAACGGATCGCGCTGGATGCGGCGGCGACCTTGACCGGTTGACCATTGATCTTCATCTGAACGGCGTTGTTGCCAAGGGTGAGCAGGAGCTTGGAAGCCGTCTCCGTGGGGATCGTCTGGCCGGGGCTGTACGTCTGCTCGTTGATCAGCTTCGTGCCGTCGCCTTTGACCAGGCAGACATACAGCGGACCCGTGGCCACGAGCTGGAGCTTGACCTTCGTCGGTTTCGGTGCCGCCTTCTTCTTGTGGTGGTGGCGATGAGGTTTGGCGGCGTGGACGCCCGTCGGTTGCTGGGGCTTGTTCTTGGAGCCGCTGGTCCCCAGCAGGTAGAGCACAACCACGACCGCGACCAGAATCACCCCGATGATGGCCCAGGGCGGCAACAGCGGGCCGCGCGCCGAACGTTCGCGTTCCCGTCCCAACGACGAAAGCGGACGCAGGTCATGATCGGTGGGTCGTTCATACCGGCGGCGGAACTCGTCGACCAGCATCCGGCTGTCAAGACCGAGGAAGTCGCCGTAGGTACGGATGAAGCTCTTGGCATAGACGGGCCCGGGGAGCAGGTCCCACTCCTCGTTCTCGATTGCGCGCAGGTATTTGGCGCGGATCTTCGTCCGCGTCTCGACCTCGGTGATATCGATGCGAGCGCGCATGCGCGCTTCGCGCAAGGTTGAGCCGATGTCGGCCATCGCCCCAAGGCTACCTACGGCATGGCCGATCTAACGGGGGCGAAATCCGGCCTGCAATTAGGGGCTCAGGACTCGCGCAAGATCGACACGGCGCCCTTCCACTGGAAGGTCTCGCTGGTGCAGCCGTCGTCGGCGAAACAGACGTCGTGATGCTCTGGCGCGTGCGAGCCGGGCGCGATCTTGGTCTCGAAGAAGTCATCCGCCTTGAGGCCCTTGAGCTTCGCGTAGGGAACCTTGAACTCGGCTCGCAGCTGCTCAGCGATGGTTGAGGCCTCGGGGAACAGGAGCACCCCGAAGCCGACGTCGTTGTCGAGGAATTTCGCGCAACTCTCGCCCGGGGCCGTGGGGAGGCTTGAGGCGCCGGTGAAGTCGTGGCCCGACCAGTAGCCGTCGGGCAGGTTGACCGCGCCGACCCTGAACGTGATCGCAAGGCCGGGTCGAACGGCGCCGACGAACAACGTGGCCTTCTTGTCGTTGGGCGCATCGCGCCCGTCGCACGTCGCAGTACTGCCGCAGCCGATGAAGGAAACGGTCGCCTTCTCGTCGTTGCCGAGCGACTCCGGTTGCTCCTCGACCTTGTCACCGTCGAGCCCGTTCCGACGGAAGGTCAGCTTCATGTGATACGTCACATGCCATGAGCCTTGTAGTAGGCAATGAGGGGCTTGTGGTGCTTCTTGGCGCTGGCCAGCGACGCGCTCCAAGCCCCGAACAAGGCGATCGCCACAGCGATCAAGACGACATGCCGGCCCCGCATGGACTGCAGGCTACGCTTCAGGGACCGTTGGCCAAATCAGTACGTCCGGCCACCGTCGGGGTGCTGTCGGCCTCGGCCAGGTGGGCCAGGATGCGGGGCACGTCGGCCTCGGTGATCAGGACCTGGCGCGGCTTTGAACCCTCATAGCCGGAGATGATCCCGCGGCGCTCGAGCATGTCGATCAACCGCCCGGCGCGGGTGTAGCCGAGCCGGAGCCGACGCTGGAGCATGGACGTCGAGGCCGTGCCCATCTGCGCCACCAGGGCGATCGCCTCGTCGAGCAGCGGGTCCTCGTCCGGGTGGAACTCGGGGTCGCCAGAGCCGTCCGAGTCGGCGGACTCGGTCTCTTCGAGCAGCTCCTCGTGAAACTCGGGCTCGCCCTGGCGCCGCCAGGCATCGGTCAGCTCGGCAATCTGCTCCTCATCGATATACGCGCCCTGGATGCGCTGCAACTTGCTCGAGCCCACCGGCGAGAACAGCATGTCGCCCTGGCCGAGCAGCGATTCGGCGCCGTTCTGATCGAGGATCACGCGCGAATCGGTCTGGCTGGACACGGCGAAGGCGATTCGCGAGGGGACGTTGGCCTTGATCATGCCGGTGATCACGTCGACGCGAGGCGACTGGGTGGCCAGCACGAGGTGGATGCCCACCGCCCGCGCCTTCTGGGCCAGGCGGATGATCGAGTCCTCGACGTCGGCCGGTGCGACCATCATCAGGTCGGCCAGCTCGTCGATCACGCAGAGGATGTACGGCAGCGCGGGCTCTCCGCGCTTCTCTCGCGCGCGGTTGAGCTCGGGTAGGTTGCGCGTGCGCGCGAGCGACATCGTGCCGTAGCGCTGCTCCATCTCCTTGACCAGGTTCTGAAGGGCGTTGGCGGCCATCCTCGGGCTGGTGATCACGGGGGTGAGGAGATGTGGGATCGAGTCGTAGTGGTTGAGCTCGACCTGCTTGGGGTCGACCAGTACTAGCCGAACCTGATGCGGGGTCGAGCGCAGCAGGATTGAGGCGAGCATCGCGTTGACGCAGGCTGACTTTCCGGCTCCCGTTGTCCCGGCGACGAGGAGGTGGGGCATCTTGGCCAGGTCGGCGCCGATCGCCCGCCCGGCGATGTCCTTGCCGAGCCACACGGTCAGCGGCGACCAGTCGGGTGGAGCATCCTGGAAGACGTCGCCGAGATGGACGATCCGACGGCGCGCGTTGGGCACCTCGACCCCCACCGCCTGCTTGCCCGGGATCGGGGCGAGAATGCGGATGTCGGTGGCGGCGAGAGCGTAGGCGAGGTCGTCCTTGAGTTGGGACACTTTGGCGACCTTGGTCCCGGGTGCCAGCCGCAGCTCGTAGCGGGTGATGTGCGGCCCGGTCACCCGCCCGATCACCTTCGCCTCGATGCCGAAATGCCCGAGCGCCTCGAGGAGCGTCTTGGCCACCTGCTCCTGGCCCTCGGTGTCCGGCTTGGCTGCTTCGCCGGTCGAGCGGGTCAGGAATCGTGGGCCCGGAACGCGCCACTCAAACTCGGGGTCGTCGGTGATCGAGGCCCGGTAGCGGCCCTGCGGGGTGAGATCCTCGGGGCGAGCGTCGATTCGTCTGTCGTGCGCCGCGTCCTCGTTCTCGGTGACTGGCTCCGTCGCGGCCACGGCGTCGGCGGTCTCGGCGTCGTCGAGGCCTTCGATCGGGGGCGCCTCGACGTGGGTGGCGCGCACGACGAGCTCGTCGGTGTCGAGCTCGGGCGGGAACAGCGGCTCGACGCTCTCGGATTCCTCGATCGGTGGCCCATCCGCCGTCAGGGCGCGCGCCGCCGCGCTGGCCGGTCGCCGGGCCACGGCCGCGAAGTCATCGGTCGAGCGCTTCAGGGTGCGTCCCGTGCCTGCCAAGCCGGCCCCGGTGACCCGGATCACCGAGGCCAGGGTCGCCCCGGAGACGAGGATCAGACCGGCAACGAACAGGAAGAAGGCCAGAATGTCCGCGCCGAGCGTCGAGATCAGATGAGAGGTGACCCAAAACTCGCCCTGCCCGACCACGCCGCCGCGAGTTTCGAACGCCTTGGCGTGCCAGAACTGTGATGCGTGTACCGGTCCCGGGCCGACGCCCAGCGTCCCGGCGGCCAGGGCCAAGGTCACCGCGGCGGTGAGGCAGAGAACCCCGGTCCGCAGCGGGCGGCCCGGGGGATGCAGCTCGCGGGCAAGGATCAGCGCTCCGCCGGCGATCAGGGCCACGGGCACGGCGTAGCCCAGCGCCCCGAACACGAACCGCATTCCGGTCACGGCGCCGTTTCCCAGTGCGCCGCCTGACCACTTCAGATACGCCACCCCGCCGAGGAACACCCCGACGGCGATCAGGGCCAGCGCGAGCACGTCGATGTGGTGGGGTTCGAGGTGTGGCCGGGGCAGGGCTAACGAGCGGCTCGCCAGCGGCGAGCGCTTGGCACGTTTGGGCGGCGGTTTCTTGCGGGCCGTGGAGCGGCGATTGGATGGCATTGTCCGACGAACTGGCTTCGACGGCTGTGGTCGGGCTCCTGCCCGGGCATGAAGGTCCAGTAAAGAAGCGCGACGGCGCAAAAGCCGGGCCGTACCATCTAACTACTGACCATGGTCGACTTTGAACGCCCCCCGCGTGTGCTCGTCGTGGAGGACGACGATGCCATTGCCCAGGTACTCCAGCGCTCCCTGCGAATGGAGGGCTACGACGTGAAGATCGCCGGCGACGGCGTCAGCGCGCTTGACCTCGCCCATGCGTTCCTGCCCGATCTGGTGATCCTCGACCTGGGGCTTCCGCGGCTCGATGGCATCGAGGTCGCCAAGACGTTGCGCAAGAGCGGCGACGTTCCAATCCTCGTGCTGACCGCGCGCGACGCCGTGGAGTCGCGGGTCCAGGGGCTCGACTCGGGCGCCGACGACTACCTGGTCAAGCCCTTTGAACGACAGGAACTGCTGGCCCGGCTCCGCGCGCTGCTGAGGCGGCGCCCACCTCGCGGCCAGGCGGCGCTCAGCGTGGGTGATCTGAAGCTGAATCCCGACACGCACGAGGTGATGAGGGGGGATCGGACGATCGATCTGACCCAGCGTGAATTCGAATTGCTCGAGTATCTGATGCGCAACGAGCGGATCGTGATCTCCCGTCAGCGGCTGCTCGATGAGGTCTGGGGCTATGACCCGTTCTCGATGACGAACACGATCGAGGTGTTCGTCTCCAACCTGAGAAGGAAGCTTGAAGCCGGTGGCGAGCCTCGGCTCCTCCATACGATCCGCGGCGCGGGCTACGTTCTCCGCGTATAGGCGGCTGCCGATCCGCTGGCGTCTGGCCGGCGGGTCCGCGGCGTTGACGTTCGTAATCCTGGCCGGGTTCGCGGCGATCGTCGGCGTACTCACCACCAATCAGGTCCGCGGCCAGTTCAACGACGAGGTCCGCTCGGCGGCCGATCAGCTCTCGCAGGAGCTCAACCACCATCTCAGCTTCGCGTCCGATTCCTCCGCGCTGGCGGGATGCACGCGCGTGGTTCGCCTGAGTGACTTCGCCAGCCCTGAGCAGGCCCAGATCAGGATCTTCGACAACGGCACCGGCGATCTTCTCTGCACGCAGAATCAGGTCAAGATCAAGGGGGCAAAGTCGCCGCTCAACCCGGCCATCTTCAATGCGGCGCCACCGGAGACTCACGGTCAATTCAGCGATGCCGGCTACCGCGTCGGGGTGCGCGAACTCGACGCCCAGCCGATCGGTCACCTTACGCTGCTCTACGCCCGTCCGCTGTCGGACATCGATCACACGCTCGCGCGGGTTCGCTTTTTCCTCATCCTCGGCGTGCTGGGCGGGACCGTCCTGGCCCTTCTGGCCGGTCTGGCCACCGCCCAGCGGGCGATGCGGCCGATCGTCGAGCTGACCGACGCCGCACGCGGCATCGAGCGCACGCGCAACCCCCGCCGGCGCATTCCCCACCCCGAGGCAGGCGACGAGGTGGCCGAGCTGGCCATGACGCTGGAGGGGATGCTCGCGGCACTCGACGCCGCGCGTGGGGAAACGGAGGCGATGCTCCATCGCCAGCGCGAGTTCGTGGCCGACGCCTCGCACGAGCTGCGTACGCCGCTGACCAGTGTCCTGGCCAACCTCGAGTTGCTGGCCGAGGAGCTCGAGGGCGAGCAGGCCGAGACGGCCCAGGCGGCGCTGCGCTCCACGCGGCGGATGCGGAGGCTGGTCGGCGATCTGCTGCTGCTGGCGCGGGCGGATGCCAAGCGGATTCAGCCGCGACGTCAGATCGACCTGGGCGACGTATTGACCGAGGCGGCTGCCGAGGTCGGACCGATGGCCTCCGACCACGAGCTCTCGATCGATCCCGGTCCAGCCCGCGTCGACGCCGCCAAGGATGAGCTACACCGCCTGGTCCTCAACCTGATCGAGAACGCGATCCGTCACACACCGCCAGGCACGCACGTGCGGGCAACCACCTCGACATCGGCCAGCGACGCCGCGTTGACCGTCGAGGACGACGGCCCGGGCATCCCGCCCGAGCTGCGGCCGCGCATGTTCGAGCGGTTCGTGCGCGGAGCCGGCGACGGGGGGAAGGGCGCCGGACTCGGCCTGGCCATCGTGCGCGCGGTGGCCCAGTCTCACGGCGGCAGCGTGGCCGTGGAGACCCCAGCCGGGGGGCGGGGAACGCGCTTCGTCGTACGTCTGCCGAAGACCGGCGCCGCGACCGCGGCGGTGGAGAGCCGTGGCCTGGGCGGTCGCGACATGAGCGAGGCTCAGACCTCGACGACGACCGGCAGCACCATCGGGCGGCGACGCAGCCGGTCGTAGACAAACGCCGCCAGGTCGTCGTGCAGCGTCTCCTGAAGGACGTCGATCTCGTGGATTTTGTCCCTGGCGGCGCGGGCGAGTGAGCGCTCGACCTCGGCGCGGATCTCCTCGACCAGCTCATCGGCCTGCTCGATGAACGGCACCCCCCGGAAGATGACCTCCGGTGGCGCCACCGACTCGCCGGTCTGCTCGGATACCGTCGCCACGAGGATGAAGATCCCGTCGGCCGAGAGCATCCGGCGGTCGCGCAAGGCGACGTCGGCAGGATCGCCGATGTCGACGCCGTCGACGAAGATCATGCCCGACTGCTCGGGCTCGACGAACCGGGCCCCGGCGCCGTCGATCTCGAGTGGCAGCCCGTTCTCACCCCGGAACACGTTCTCGGGATGGATGCCGACGGCGTCGGCAAGCTGGGCATGGAGCTGGATCCGCTTGTAGTCGCCGTGTATCGGCATCACGTACCGTGGCTTGACCAGGTTGAGCATCAGCTTGAGCTCCTCGGTGTACCCGTGGCCGGACGCGTGGATCGGCGCGTCGCGAGGCGTGATCACGTCGCAGCCAACGTGGTAGAGCCGGTCCACCGTCTCGTTGACGGCACGCTCGTTGCCCGGGATCGGCGTGGCCGAGAAGACGACCGTGTCGCCCTCGTGGAGCTTGATCATCCGGTGATCGTTGTGGGCCATCCGTCGGAGCGCCGACAGGGGCTCGCCCTGCGATCCCGTGGAGATCACGACGATCTTGTGATCGGGCCAATCCTCGACCTCCTGCGGCTGGATCAGCGTCCCCTCGGGTAACTCGATATGTCCGAGCGAGCGCCCGATGTTGACGTTCTTGCGCATCGAGCGACCGACGAGCGACACCTTGCGCCCGAGCGAGGCGGCGGCATCGATCACCTGTTGGACACGATGGATGTTGGAGGCGAAGCTGGTGACGATGATGCGGCCCTCAGCTCGCGCGAACACCTCCTCGAGGTGCGGGCCGACATCGCGTTCGGAGGGCGAGAATCCCGGTCGGTCGGCGTTGGTCGAGTCGCCGCACAGCAACAGCAATCCCTCGCGACCCAGCTCTGCCAGCCGCGAGACATCCGCCGGAGGACCGTCGACCGGAGTCTGGTCGAACTTGTAGTCGCCGGTGACGAGCATGGTGCCAAGACCCGTGCGAATGGCAACCGCGCACGAGTCAGGTATCGAGTGGGTCATGTGCACGAGTTCGATCGCGAACGGTCCGACGACCAGGTCCTCGCCGGGGGCCAGATCGTCGAGCTCGCAGTCGCGGAGGTTGTGCTCGTCGAGCTTGGAACGAGCCATGGCGATGGTCAGCCGGCCGCCATAGACGGGCGGCGCCTGGCTGCCGCCGAGCTCGCGCAACAGCCACGGCAGCGCACCGAGGTGGTCCTCGTGCCCGTGGGTGATGATGATCGCCTCGATGTCGTCGGCGCGCTCCCGCAGGTAGCCGAAGTCGGGCAGCACGAGATCGATGCCGAGCATGTCGGCGGTCGGGAACCGCAGCCCGGTGTCGACCACGACGATGCGTGAGTCGTACTCGACGACCGTCATGTTCTTGCCGATTTCGCCCAGGCCGCCGAGCGGCAGGACGCGCAGGGGTGAACTCACGCCGCGGCAGTCAGCAAGCCGTGCCGCTCCAGCATCTCGCGGAGGATCGCCGTCTCACGCTCATCGAGGTCGACATAGGGCAGCCGTGGCCGGCCGACGCCGAGACCGAGCAGGTTCAGGGCGGCCTTGGTCGAGCAGGCCAGAGGGGCGATCGACATGTCGCGATAGACGTCCTTGAGGCTCTCGTCGATCTCGCGACGCCGCCGTGGTTCGTCGACCATCCGCCGCATCTCCTCGCCGAACAGATGCGCGGCCACGAGAATTCCGCCCGGCTCGCCGAGATCGAGCACGTCGGCCAGCAGGTCGTCGTTTCCTGCGTATATCTGCATCCCGTCGATCTTGGCCAGGTTGTCGGGGTTGGCCTGCTTGACCCCGACGATGTTGTCCAGCTGGGCCAGCTCGGCGAGGAGATCGTTGGACATGTCAGAGCAGGTTCGCTGCGGGATGTTGTATAGGAGGATCGGAAGGTCCGTGGCCCGCGTCACCTCCTCGTAATGGCGCAGGATCCCGCGGCGGGTGGGCCGGTTGTAGTACGGATTGACCGAAAGCAGCGCATCCGGTCCGAGCTCGGTCGCCCGTTCGGTCAGCTCGACCGCGTGGCGGGTGTCGTTGGAGCCCACCCCGGCGATGACCGTCGCTGCACCGCGCATCTCGCGCACCGCGAGCTCGATCACCCGCAGGTGCTCGTCATCGGCGAGGGTCGCTCCCTCACCTGTCGTCCCGCACACCACCAACCCGTCGGAGCCGTGCTCGACCAGATGGTGCATGAGCCGGACGGCCGCCTCCTCGTCGAAGCGCCCGTCCTCGCCGAACGGTGTGACCATCGCGGTCAGGATCGCGCCGAGCTGCACTGACATGCGCGGATTATCGCAGGGGCTAGGACTCTTGCTTGTGAGCGCCCCAGGTCAGCACGGACAGCGGACCCATGACCAGGCCGCGGTCCTCGTGAGGCGGGGCGGGCACGGTTTCGACGTCGGGCGGTGGCGGGCGCGAGACGATGTGGACCACCGGCGCCCCGGTCAGTTTCTCGATCCGCTCGGGAAGGCCGGCGCGCAACCACTTGGAGAGGCGCATCGGGAGCGTCGAGACCACGATCTCGTCGTACTGCTTGGGGTCCCAGGCCTCGGAGACGGCGACGACCGGGTCCGGGTGACCAACGGTCCCCTGAACCTCGAGCCCGGCGGCGGTCATTTGCGCGATGGCCTCCTGTAGCTGAGAGAGCGCCGTCGGATGGCCGCCACCGAACTGGGTGGCCGGAATGACCAGCATGAAGCTCGTGGGCTGTCCGTCTGCGCGCTGGCTGAGCTTCTGCAACAGTTCGTCGGACGTCGCGGTTACGTTGGCCACGACGAGCACACTGCGCTTCCACGTCATGACGATCTCCAAAAATGCTGCATACCTATAGGTACAAAGATACCGTGCGACCAGGCTGTCAAACCCTGTATGCGCGCCGGTTTGCTGGGCTCCTGTGTTAAGAATGTGTATAGGTGAGCTTCGGTGCCTCGCGCTCGCCCTTCCCGCGAACCATCGGACCGTCGTCGGGCCCGGGCTTGGGTCGCTGCTTGCCGCCGGGCAGAGCCAGGCGGAGGATCGTCCGCTGGACCATCGCGAGCTGCTGACGGAACGGGCCGCTGTTGTAGGGGAGCCCGTAGCGGACGCAGATCTCGCGGACCTTGGGCGCGATCTCCCCGTACCGCGTGCTGGGCATATCGGGGTAGAGGTGGTGCTCGACCCGATAGCCGAGGTTCCCGCTCATCACGTGGAACAGCGGACCGCCGTCGATGTTGGCGGCCCCGGTGAGCTGCCGGACGTACCAAGCGCCTCGTGTCTCCTCGGCTAGGTTGTCCTCGGTGAACGTGGATGTCTGATCGGGGAAGTGGCCGCAGAAGATGATCGCGTAGGACCAGACATTGCGGATCACGTTGGCCGCCGCGTTGGCGGTCAGGGTACGGAGGAACGGCTGGCGGAACGAGCGCCGGGCGACCAGCTGCGTGATGACCTCGCCGCGCTTGGCCCGCCGGCGCCGGAGCCGGCGCGCGATGCGCTGGGCCTGGCTCTTGGGATCGCGCCCCGCGCGCGTCTTGAGCGCGAAGTACGCAGCGTCGACGCCGGTGGCGAGGAGTCCGCTGATCAGTGGCCAGGCGATGTAGTCCTTCTGGATCTGCGTGCGGGCCTTGCCGGCGATTCCCTTGAGCTCCTTGCGGACCTGCTTCATGCTCTTCTCGCCGGCGCGGATGGCGGTGAAATCGAGGTCGTGCACAGCCACGCCCCACTCGAACAGGAGCATCAGCAGGATGTTGTAGGCGGGTTGGAGCAGATACACGGGGTGCCAGCGCTGCTGAGGATCGATCCGCATGATCTCGTAGCCGAGGTCGCGATCCTTGCCGAGGATGTTGGTGTAGGTGTGGTGGATGAAGTTGTGCGAGTGGCGCCAGGCCTCGGCCGTCGATGCCGTGTCCCAGTCCCAGGCGCGCGAGTTGATCACCGGGTCGTTCATCCAGTCCCACTGACCGTGCAGCACGTTGTGCCCGATCTCCATGTTCTCCAGGATCTTGACCAGACCAAGCGTGGTGGCGCCGAGCGCCCAGGGGATCCGCCATCTCGAGGCGATCATCTCGAGACGGCCGATCAGAGCCAGGCGGCGCTGCAAGGCGATCACCGAGCGGATGTACTTGGCGTCGCGCTCACCGAGATCGGCCTTGACCTGTTCGTGGAGTTGATCGAACTCGCGCCCGATGGCCTCGATCTGCTCGGGTGTTAGGCGGTGCAGCGGGTTTCCGGTTCTTCGATCGCGACGCGACCGTTCGTCCGATGGCCGTTCTTGGTTGCCGTCGCCATGGTTGTCCTCCCTGGTTGGGTCTAGAGCTCGATTTCGACCGGCCCCTCCGGCGCGCTGATGCACGTCCGGACCATCTCTCCGTCCTGCCCGTAGACCTCGCCGTTGCGCAGGTCGCGCACCTGCCCTGAGCGCAGCTCGCCAACGCAGGTGTGGCAGATCCCTTCTCGACATCCGTAGGGCAGCTCGAGCCCGGCCTCCTCCCCCGCCACCAGGATCGGGATGTGGCCGTCGGACTCCGCCCGGCAATTTGACGTCAGAAACGTGACCGTTCCGCCCTCGCCGGCCCCGCTGTGGCCGAGGGCCAGCTTCGGCTGAAAGCGCTCGACGTGCAGGCACTGACCGTCGCCGTGCCGCTCCCAGTGCGCGCCGAAGGCGTCGAGCATGTCGGCGGGGCCCGACATGAACGCCTCCCGCTCGCACCAGTCGGGGCACAGGGCGTCGACATCCTGCGGGCCCATCCGGCCGTTGTCGCGCGTGAGCTGCTCATGGAGCTGGAAGCCGTCGCGGCGCTGCGCCAGCGCGCGCAGCTCGGCGCCGAACATGACGATCGTGCCGGGGTCTGCCCCCCCGACCAGGAAGGGCGATACTTTGCCCGCCTCGACGCACTTGGGGCTGATGCTGATCAGCCCGTCCTCGCGGTAGGGGTCGGAGGTCAGCGAGTAGGCGCGCCAGTGGCGCACGCCGTCGATATCTACCCCGATATGGATGAACTGACCCGGCATGTGGCCCGGCCAGCGGTGTCCGGGCTTGATCAGGATCGTCGCCGCGTTGGCCGTCTCCGGCCGGACGTCGACCACACGCCCGCGCAGTTCCCGCGTGGACCACAGCGGATTGATCATTTCCAGGTAGTCGTCGGGGAGCAGCGGTGTGCTCAGCGTCTCGAGCGCTTTCAGGACCCGGCGCCCGACCGGGTGGACATTCGGCGGTGCACCTTTTTCCGGCATCTGCTCATGAATATCCGGCTGGGCACGATTCCTAACACCCTGCCGCTCGGATCTTCGAAGCGGCGAGTGTCGAGGCGAGGCCCGGTCAGCTGAGCGAAACCTGGGTGCGTTTAGCTGACCACCCTCCGCGGCGCGGCCAACTACGCGTTCAGGAGGAGCGTCTCAAGCCCAACAGTGGGCGACTCGGTGAGCGTGCCGACGTGCCGGATGGCCAGCAGCACCCCGGGCATGAACGACTCGCGGTCGACCGAGTCGTGGCGGATGGTGAGCGTCTGCCCGACGTCGCCCAGGATCACCTCCTGATGGGCGACCAAGCCGGGTAGGCGCACCGAGTGGATCGGTGGTGGCGTACCGGCCAGACCCGGGGCCATGAGCGCGGCGGTCCGCGCCGCGGTCCCACTCGGTGCATCGACCTTGCCGTCGTGATGCAGCTCGATGATCTCCGCCTTGGCCATGTGCTTGGCCGCCTGCGCTGAGAACTGCATCATGAGCACGGCGCCGATGGCGAAGTTGGGGGCGATGAAGATGTTGGCGCCGCTCAGCGTCTCGAGCTCGGAGATGTCGAAACCCGTCGTGCCGATCACGACGTGCACGCCGGCCGAGACGGCCTCGCGCGCGTTGGCCACCACGGTGCCCGGTACGGTGAAGTCGACGAGAACGTCGGCGTCTCCCAGCACATCGGCGACGGCGGTGCCGAAGGCCGGATCGGCGCGGCCGGTCAGCGTCATGTCCCGGGCGCTGTCGACGGCGCGGCAGACGGTCTCCCCCATCCGCCCGGCAGCGCCGGCCACTACGACGCGGATCACGTGACGCCGGCTGCGCCGATGGGAGCCAGCGCCTCCTCGAAGTGCGCGTCGTCCGGGCCGATCCCGGCGCTCGACAGGCGTTCGGGCGCCCACAGCTCGTGGGCCAGGGCGGCGAGGTCATCCAGGGTCACCGCGTCGATCCGTCGCACGACCTCATCGAGCGAGAGCAGCGGCGTCTCGGCGAGGATCTCCGAGCCGAGCCGGTTCATCCGCGCGGCGGTCGACTCGAGCGCCAGCACCACACGCCCCTTGAGGTTCTCCTTGGCCCGGGTGAGCTCCTCCGCGCTCGCTGGGTCCTCCTGCATTCGCGCGAGCTCATGTCCGACGATGGCCAGTGCCTCGGCCAGGTTGTCGGGTCGGGTGCCCACGTAGAGACCGACTTGACCGGTGTCCTGGTAGGCGCTGGTGAACGAGTACACGGCGTAGGCGAGCCCCCGGCGCTCGCGCACCTCCTGGAACAGCCGCGATGAGGACGTGCCGCCGAAGATCGTGTCCAGCACGCGCAGGGCGAAACGGCGGTCGTCGTGACGCGAGACACCCGGGCCGCCGATGCATACGTGGTACTGCTCGGTGTCCTTGCTCTCGAACCGGCGGCGCGACTCGGCCGCCGCGGGCGTATCGAGCGGCCGGCGGCGCGTGTCTGCCGCCGCGCCCGATACGCGCTCGGCAGCGAGCGCAACCAGCTGCTCATGATCGATCGATCCGGCGGCCGCAATGACGATATTCCGCGGGGCATAGCGAGAGGCGTGAAAGCGGGCGATCTCCTCCGCCGGGGTGTCGGCGATCACCTCGGCGCGACCGATGATCGCGCGGCCCAGCGGGTGATCGCCGAACACGGCCTCGCCGAGCACGTCGAACACCTTCTCCTGCGGGTCGTCCTCGTACATGGCGATCTCTTCGAGAATCACCGCGCGTTCGGACTCGATGTCGTTCAGCGCCGGGCGGAACACCATGTCGGCCATCACGTCGAACGCCTCGGGGAGGTGTTGGTCGATCACCCGGGCGTACACCGAGGTGGTCTCCTTACCGGTGCCGGCGTTCAGCTCGGCCCCCATGGTGTCGAAGATCTGATCGATCTGGAGCGAGCCGTACTTCGAGGATCCTTTGAACAGCAGGTGCTCGAGCAGGTGCGAGAGCCCGGCCTCGGAGTCGCTCTCGCTGCGCGAGCCAGTGCCGATCCAGAACCCAAGCGAGACGGACCGGACGGAGGGCATCGCCTCCGTCACGATCCGGACGCCCGATTCGAGTGTCGTCAGTCGGTGTTCCTGGTCCACGAGTGGCGGACCCTACGAGCGAGGTCGCTCGGGGTCCCGATCGCGCACGCGGTCGCGCCCTCGGTCCCGTGAGCCGCGATCGCTTCTGCGCTCGCGGCCGTCACGATCGCCGCGCTCGCGACGCGGGCCGCCGTCGCCGCTGCCGACGCCAGCAAGCTCCTCGACGCTCTTGCCGGCCACCTCGGGATCGTCGGCCAGGCGCAGTCCGATCCGGCCGCGCTCGCGGTCGACCTCGACCACGCGCACCTCCACGTCGTCGCCCTTGTTGAGGACCTCCTCTACGGTGGCGATTCGCCGCCCGGGGGCGACGTTGGAGATGTGGAGCAGGCCGTCCGTGCCCTTCGACAGTTCGATGAAGGCACCGAACGCCGTCGTCTTGACCACCTTGCCGGTGAACTCGTCGCCGACCTCGACCTCCTTGGTCATCGCCCGGATGCGATCGACCAGCGCATCGCCGCGCTCGCCATCGGCCGCATAGACGAGCACCTGGCCCTCGTCGTTCACGTCGATCTGGGCGTCGAACTCCTCCTGGAGGGAGCGAATCGTCTCGCCGCCCTTGCCGATCAGCAGGCCGATCTTTTCCGGATCGATCTGGACGGTGGAGATCCGCGGCGCGTGCTTGGACAGCTCGGTCCGCGGTGCATCGATGACGCTCGCCATCTCGCCGAGGATGAACTGACGCGCGCTCTTGGCCTGGGTCAGTGCGTCGCGCAGGATCTCGAACGTCACGCCGGTGATCTTGATGTCCATCTGCAGCGCGGTGATCCCGCGCTCGGTGCCGGCCACCTTGAAGTCCATGTCGCCGAGGTGGTCCTCGACGCCGGCAATATCGGTGAGGATGATGTAGTCGTCACCCTCCTTGATCAGGCCCATGGCGATACCGGCGACCGGCTCCTTGATCGGTACGCCGGCGTCCATCAGCGATAGCGTCGAGCCGCACACCGAGGCCATCGAGGACGAGCCATTGGATTCGAGGATGTCCGACACGACACGGATCGTGTAGGGAAACTCCTCCTGGCTCGGGATCATCGGCACGAGGGCGCGCTCAGCGAGCGCGCCGTGGCCGATGTCACGGCGCTTGGGTCCGCGCATGAACCCGGCCTCCCCGACCGAGAAGGGCGGGAAGTTGTAGTGGTGGAAGTAGCGCTTGGCGGTCTCGAGACCAAGCGTGTCGAGCCGCATCTCCTCGCGCGTGGTGCCGAGCGCGACCACGCTGAGGGCCTGCGTCTGGCCACGCGTGAACAGCGCCGAGCCGTGGGTCCGCGGAGCCACGCTGACCTCGATCGAGATCGGGCGGATCTGGTCCGAGGTGCGCCCGTCGGGCCGCTTCTTCTGAACGGCGATCCGCTCGCGGATGAGCGTCTTCTCGAGCTTGTCGAACGCACGCTGGGCGTTGGTCCGGTACTCGGGATAGGTGGCCGCCTCGGGATCGCCGGCGTACTGCGTGAGAACCTGCTCCTCGACGGCCACGCACGCGTCCTGGCGCGCGAGCTTGTCCTCGACCTGCGTGGCGGCGTCGAGCGCAGCGCCGTGAGAGGCCTTGATCTGCTCGTAGAGCTCGGCACTGACCTCGGGGATCTCAACCTCGATCTTGGCCTTACCGGCCTTATCGGCCAGCTCGCGCTGGGCGGCACAGATCTTCTTGATCTCGCCGTGGGCGATGTCCAGCGCGTCGAGGATCTCGGCCTCGGGGATCTCGTTCGCCCCGGCCTCGACCATCAGGATCGCCTCCTCGGTGCCGGCGACGATCAGGTCGAGGTCAGTGTTCTCGACGAGGTCCTCCTCGCTCGGGTTGACCACGAAGTTGCCATCGACCTTTCCGATCCGCACCGCGCCGACGGGCGCCGGGAACGGGATGTGGGAGACCATCAGCGCCGCCGAGGCGCCGTTCATGGCCAGGATGTCGTACGGGTTGATGTGGTCGACCGAAATCGGGATCGCCACCAGCTGGGTCTCATAGCGCCAGCCCTTGGGGAACAACGGGCGAATCGGCCGGTCGATCAGACGCGCCGACAGGGTCGCCTTCTCCCCCGCACGGCCTTCGCGCTTGAAGAACGAGCCGGGAATCTTCCCGGCCGCGTACATCCGCTCCTCGACATCGACGGTGAGCGGCAGAAAGTCCACGTCGCGGAGGTTGCCCGCAGTGGCGGTACAGAGGACCATGGTGTCGTCCGAACGGACGACTACGGCGCCGGAGGCCTGCTTGGCCAGCTTGCCGGTCTCGAACGAGATCTCCTTGCCCTCGATCTCGACGGACACGCGCGTAACGGCGTCAGACATATTCAATTCCCTTCTTCTGCTCCGCCCTTCGGTCGGCGGAGTGCTTCGTTTCTCTTCTTTTAGTCCGAACGCTGATGATGGTAGCGGGCGGGGCCCGCGCCCCGCCGCGCAGCGGCGCAAGGTGCCTCAAAGCGCCGCATCGAGGGCGACGGCCACGAACAGCAGGGCCAGATACAACAACGAGTAGTGGAACATCACCGCCGCGCGGGCCGGGCTCGTGTCGCGCCACAGTCGCCACGCCAATCCACACAGCACCGCGCCCAAGACGATCGCCGACCCCAGGTAGACCAGGCCGAACGTCCCCACCACGCCTGGTAGGAGCGTGATCGCCACCAGCCCGCACGAGTAGAGCACCACCTGGCGCGAGGTTGCCCGAGGGCCGCGCACGACGGGCAGCATTGGCACCCGCGCCGCCGCGTACTGGGGCGCGAGCAACAAGGCCAGGGCCCAGAAGTGCGGTGGCGTCCACAGCAGCACGATCGCGAACAGGAATGTCGCCCCGAGGCCGAGGTGTCCGTTTGCCGCCGCCCAGCCGGCCAGGGTTGGAATCGCTCCCGCAGCACCACCGATGACGATGTTCTGGGGCGTTGTGCGCTTGAGCCAAAGCGTGTACACGAGGACGTAGAAGGCACCACCGAGCAGCGACAGCGCCGCGGCGAGGAGGTTGTCCAAGGTGGCCATGACCGCGAACGACAGCCCGGCGAGCACGAACGCGAAGACAGTCGCGCGCCCCGGCGAGATCCGTCCCGCAGCCACCGGCCGGGAGGCCGTGCGCGATCCCATCAGGCGATCGATGTCGCGATCGAGGACGTGGTTCAGTGCGCTGGCGCCTCCGCACGCCAGGCCTCCCCCGAGCACCAGGGCGATCAGCGGCAGCAGCGCGGGCGCTCCCCCGGCCGCGGCGATCATCGAGCACACCGCCGTGAGCACGAGCAGCGACATGATCCGCGGTTTGGTCAGCGTCACGTAGTCGCGCCAGCCGGCCGAGATTGCGCCGCCGGAGGCCCGTCCAAGCGACCCTGCGACCGGGAGAGTGTCCGGAATCGCCACAGCTCAGCCCTCGCGAACCTTGGCCAGCGTACGCAGGTCGTCGGCCACGAACCGCGTTGCGAACGGATACAGGCAGGCCGAGCTCGACGCCGACGCCGCAGAGCTCGATCCGGGCGCGGACGTGCCACCGACGATCAGATGGCCGGCGAGCCCCACGGCAGCCCCGACCAGCACCGCCCCCGGTACGACGGTGGCGATCACACCAGGGCGGAGCCGTCCCGAGCTGTGGCGCTGGCCGATTCGGGCTCCGGCCTCCATCAGGGAACCCGCTCGGCGGGCGGTGGCGGACTGCCGCCGGGCGCCGGCGAGTCCCGCTCGGCGGCCGGACGCTCGCGCTCGAGCTGGCTGCCGGGGACCTTGCTGATCGCTTTCATGTACCAGACGACGATCGCGATGAGCAGGGCGATGGGCAGGATGATCGTGAGCAGCGAGCCGGCGAGAAAGCTACTGGCCAATGGGATCGGCATCGTCGTCGTTTCCTCCTCAGGTGGTAAGGGCCGTGCTCATCGAGCTCCGCGCGCGGTCGGGCTCGAGCCAGCGGTAGAAGCCGATGATGATCGTCATCGTGTAGGCGAGCGATCCCGGGACCCACATCACGCCGCCGGCGAGCTGCTGGTCGGTCAGGGCCGAGATCCCGCCGGGCCGGTGCACGAGCGCGGCGTAGTGGGCGTACAGCGGGTGTGGGATGACGACCAGCGCGATCGCCAGCACCCAGCCTACGATCATCGCGCCGACCACGTAGCCGACGCGAACCACCCAGACCAGGCGGGGGCGCAGCGGTCCGGGATCGACCACGCGGGCCCAGAACAACAGGCCGGTGAAGAAGAACATTGCATGCTCGAGGTTGTGGATCGGCCGGGATGTGAGCGTGGCGTTGTACAGGGCGGGAATGTGCCAGACGACGATCGTCGTGTTGAACAGCACCCAGGCGGGCGCGGGGCGCGCCAGCGCCCGCAGGGGCGCCGTCCACCGCGCCCGCGCGATCGTCCGGCCCACGGTGGTGCGCGTCTGGAGCGGCAGCGCCCGCCACATGCGCGGCCATGGCCGGCCGAGCAGGATGAGCGGCGGCGCTACGGTAAGGAGCAGGATGTGCTGCGTCATGTGGACCCAAAACAGCTCATCCGCGTAGGTGTCAAGCGGCGAGTCGAGCGCCACCACGATGGTGGCCAGGCCGGCCACGAACGAGGCCGTGCGCAGCCACTGGCGGGGGTCGCGCGAGGGCCGGCCCCGGCCGCCCAGCCAGTACAGGAAGCCGGCTATCGCCACGTAGGCGACGGACGGATCGAGGGTCCAGTTGGACAAGTTCATCCGACCGCCCTCACCGGACCACTAAACGACGTACAGAATGATGTACGCCAGCACGCCGGTCCCGACGAAGTACGCCCAGTAGAACGAGCAGGACTCGATCCCGGCTCTGAGCAGCACGATGTCGTCGGCGGGCACGCCCTCGGCCAGCGGCCGGTGGATGCCCTCCTCGTTGCGGGCTCGCCACAGGCTGGCCATCTGCGTCTCGATCCAGTACAGCCCGAACAGCGCGACCAGCGCATACAGCACCGTCCAGCCGATGAACACGCTGGCGTAGGCACCGCTGGCGGAACCGAAGCCGAGCGTGAAGTACTCGATGATCTGAAGAACGACGGCGAGCAGGCCGAGGACCAGGGCGACCATCCCCGAGGACAGCGTGTCGGCCACGCGGCTGGTGCCGAGCCGGAAGATGATCGCGCTCAGCAGGAGCAGGGCCATGATGCTCGTCCCCAACCCCAGCGAGGGGTTGACCGCGCCGACCTTCCAGGCGTGGTTGGTGTTCAGTGCGCGCAGATAGAAGTACGCGAACACGAAGGCCATGAAGAAGAACGAGATCACGCCGCACAGCATGCGGCCGGTGACCCACAGCGCTCGCGGCTGCCACTCGCGTGGCTCGGGCTCGATGTGGGCCGCGACGGGGGCCGAGGCCGATCCGACCGAAGCCCTGTCACCCATCGCTGAAGATGATGCTTCCATCGCTTATGCGGCTCCTGGGGCCGGGGACAGGGGCGCGGGCGCGGTCGGGCCGTCGACACCGTACGGGTAGGGGTCGGGGTCGAACACCGGGATGCGGTCGAAGTCATGCAGCGGAACCGGCGTTGGCACCTCCCATTCGGGCGACTTTGCGTGCCACGGATTGGACTCGGCCGGCTCGCGCTTGAACAGCAGCGACCAGATCACGTTGTAGAGGAACACGAGCATCGACAGCCCGATCACGTAGGCCGAAATCGATACCCAGTCGTTCAATCCCTGGAGATGTGCGGGGTACGTCACCACCCGCCTCGGCTGGCCCATGATTCCCAGCGCGAACAGTGGGGCGAAGGTCGAGTTGAAGGCGATGAACAGCGTCCAGAAGTGGATCTTCCCCAGCCTCTCGTTGAACTTGAAGCCGAACATCTTCGGTCCCCAGTAGTAGATCGCGGCGAAGAAGGTGAAGATCAGGCCGCCCATGAGCGTGTAGTGGAAGTGGGCCATCGAGAAAAAGCTGCCGTGGGTCAGGACATCGCTCGGGACATCTGACAGGAACACGCCCGAGACGCCGCCCCAGAGGAAGTTGAACGCCCAGCCGAGGCAGAAGAGCATGGGCACGGTGAACCGTATTCGCCCTCGCCACAGGGTTCCCATCGCGCAGAGGAAGATGAAACCCGTGGGCAGCGAGATCAGCTCGGTGGAGAGCATGTAGAAGGGCCGCAGGTCGGCGTTGATGCCGCTGACGAACAGGTGATGCTGCCAGACGAAGAAGCTCAGCAGGCCGACCCCGAGCATCCCGGCCACGGCCAGGCGGTAGCCCCAAAGCGGCTTGCGCGAGAAGACGGGCAGCAGCTCCAGCACGATTCCGAAGCCCGGGAGAGCCAGGATGTACACCTCGGGATGGCCGAAGACCCAGAACAGGTTCTGGAACAGATACGGGCTGCCGCCCCCGCCGGGCACGAAGAAGGTGGTCTGGACGGTGCGGTCGAACGCGCCCATCAGGAGCGCCGCGATGAGCATCGGCGCCGCCAGCATCATCAGCGCCGCGGTGGCGACAACGCCCCAACAGAAGATCGGCAGCCGTGACCAGGTCATCCCGGGCGCCCGCATGGTGATGATCGTGGCCAGCAGATTGAATCCCAGCAGGGTCATTGACACGCCGACGAGGGCGAAGAAGCCGATGTAGGCGTCGTAGCCGGCGGTGTTCTGGAGCCCGAGCGGCTGGTAGCCGGTCCAACCGGTCTGGAAGCCGCCGAAGAAGATGGTCGTGATGAGAATCACCCCGGCTGCCATCAGCAGCCAGAACGTGAACGCCTCAATCCGCGGGAACGCCATCCGCCGCGAGCCGATCATCAGCGGCACGACGAAGTTGGCGAACGGGCCGAGTATGCCCGACGTCATCACGCCCATCATCATCGTGCCGTGCAGCCCGACCAGCGTGAGGTACTGGTTGGGGCCGAACACGTGGTTGGTCGGCGACAGCAGCTCGGTGCGGATGAACATCGCGTTCAGGCCACCGACGAAGAAGAACAGGCCGACTCCGACCATGTACTGGATCGCCACCACCTTGTGATCGGTGCAGAGGCGGAAATACCGCCCGATCCCCTCTCCCTCGCTCTCGTGTTCGGCCAGGGTGGGCGGATGGCCGAGCATCCGTCGCAGGGGGTAGTTGAGAAAGCCGAGACCGGCCAAGAAGCCGATCACCCCGAACAGGTAGCCGAGCATGATCTGGATGTCGTTCTGCCCGGTGTCGGCGAAGAAGTCGAGGCTTGGCGCGTGGATCAGGCCCCCGATCCAGTAGCCGATGAACCAGCCGATGATGCCGGCGATGATGCCGGTGAGGAGGTTGAACCCCAGCAGACGACGCCAAACCGGGCGGTTGACGGGGGCCGGTGCGGCAATCGAGCTCATCCGCCTCTCCTCTGCGGGTCGGGGAAGTAGGTCTTGGAGTACGGCGGCAGCAGCCTGGTGGCGGCCGCATTGGCCACCCTCTGCTGCGCGATCCAGGTGGCGAACCTGCTCTTGCTGACGACCTGGCCACTGTTGTCGAACATGTAGCCGTGCCAGACGCCACACAGCTCGGAGCAGCGCACGCTGAAGCGCAACGGACCCTTCGTCTGCACGAAGGCGACGTTGTCCACCCCCGGATTGGCGTCTGCCTTCACGCCGAGCTGGTAGGCCCAGAAGGAGTGGATCACGTCCAGCGAGGTCACGTGCAGGGCGATGTTGGTGTTCGCCGGGAGGATCAGGTGGGTAGTCTCGACGCCGCCGTAGGCGGGCCACCGATACGTGAACGCCCACTGCTGGGCGATCACCTGCACCTGGAGCGGCGGGTGGGTCTTGAACGACGCCGGGGTCGCGATCGGGTTCGGTCCCTGTCCTCCCCCCGAGCCGTCCTGGAGGAGTCTGATCGATCCGTAGGCGGCGAGGAACAGGACGATCACGGTCGTGACGATCAGCCACCAGAATTGGACGCTCGCGTTGCCGCGCACGGCCGGGCCGTCGACGATGGTGTCGGGGTCACGCTCACGAAACACGACCAGCGCGTAGCCGAAGTACACGAGCACAGCCACCGCGACCGGCGTCGCTATGCCGAACAACACCGTGTTATCGGTCACCTGGCCCGATGCCTGGACCGTGCCGTTGCCGGGCGGCATCCCGGGCGCGAGCACGAACACGACGATCGGCGTGAGGATCACCGAGGCGATCAGCCACAGCACGACGACGTTGCGGAAGTGGTGCTTCTGATCCATCCTCAGCGGTCTCTCACACGACCTTGATGAAGCCGTCCATGTAGCCGACGGTCTGCATCGGCCCGCCGAACCCCTGGATGAATCCGGCCGCGCAGGGCACGAAGCACTGCCAGCGGTACATCCCCTTGCCCGGCGTGCGGAAGGTGAACTGGATCGTCTCGTGGTCGGTGCTGAGCGGGCACGGCGCGTTGCTGCAGGGGTTCTTGGCGCTGTCGGGAATCCCAAGAAGCGGCACCGAGACACCCATCTGCGGAATCGCGAAGACGTGCGACGCGGTCAATGGAGCAATCGCCTTGGTGGGCTTGCCGTTGAGCAGGAACTTCCCGCCGACAACCCCCTGGGCCTGGGAGATGAACGCGTTGCGCAGGCCCGACTGGCCGTCGAACTGATAGATCGTTACGTGGACCAGTGTGTTGGCCGGAAGCACATACGTGGTGGCGTGACGCCAGTCCGTGTCGCCGGCGTTGGTAGCGTAGTAGGACACCCACGTCGGATGCGGGTCCGACAGCGCCGCGGCCGGCACCGTGGCCAGGTACAGGTTGGTCCCCGACGAGGTCGTCGTTCCCGGCGACGACGCGTCGCCCGGTGATGTCGTGAGGAACAGGCCCACGTACAGCCCGATCAACACACACACCGCGACCAGCGCGACCACAACCCCGATCAAACGACCTGACTTCCCGCTCATGCTCTCCTAGCTCACGGCTCGCGTAGGCATTGTTTACGGCGCTGTTACAGGATCCGGAGCGGACTTATACAACCGTCCGCTGGCAGCCAAACGGAAAATGACGGCAATGTCATCGACGTGTCATCTGCACGTCATCCGCCAAAGGACTATCGTGCGGGGAGTCAGTCGATGCGGATACTGATCGTTGAGGATGAGGCTCGAATCGGCGCGTTCCTCGCCCGCGCCTTCGAGGCCGAAGGCATCGGCGTCGACGTCGTCGAGGACGGTGCCGACGGCCTCGACCACGCCCTGACGGGCATCTACGACCTGGTCATTCTCGACCTCCTGCTGCCCGGCCTGGGCGGGCTGGAAGCGCTGCGCGAGCTGCACCTGCGGCGCTCAGAGCTGCCGGTGCTGATTCTCTCGGCCCGGAGCGACCTGCCGACCAAGCTGCGTGGCTTTGCCCTCGGCGCGGTCGACTACGTGGCCAAGCCGTTCTCGCTCGATGAGCTGCTGGCGCGCGCGCGTGTGCACATGCGCCGCGCCCGGATTGCCGACGACGCCAACGTGATCAGCGTCGGCGGGCTGTCGCTCGACCTGGCCCGGCGCCAGGCTCGCGTGGGCGACACCGTGGCCGACCTATCCGACCGCGAGTTCCGGCTCTTGCACTTCCTGATGGAACACGTCGATCAGGTGATCAGCCGCGAGCGCCTGTTGGCCGAGGTGTGGGGGTACGACTTCGATCCGCGTTCCAACGTCGTCGACGTCTGCGTACGGCGCCTGCGCCGGCGGCTGGGTCCGGGGGCGCCGATCGAGACGGTACGGAATGCGGGTTACCGCGCCGCTGCGTGACATCAGCGCGCTCGCGCGCCGCTACAACGTCGAGCTGCTGTGGCTGCTCTTCGCCATCGCCAACTACGCGGCGATGGTCGCCTCGCCCACCTGGGAGACGATCCCGTTCCACTTCATCTGGATCAGCCTGACCCTGGTCTACGGCTTCCGCGTGTGGCGGCTGCAGGCGACCCTGATCGTGTTGGCCGGGGTCATGATCGTCACCGGGGCATCGATCCTGCTCGATGCCTTTGAGGGTTCGGAGTTGTGGGGAGAGCTGTTCGAGGTGCCGCTGATGGCGGCGATGTTCCTGGCCATGGTGTGGCACGCGCGGCGGCGCGTCGACGCGCAGCGGATCGCCGAGGAGCGCGCCGAGCAACGCCGCTCCATGCTCGAGCGCCAGGAGTCGTTCATTCACGACGCCTCCCACGAGCTGCGGACCCCCGTGACCATCGCCCGAGGCCACCTCGAGCTGGTCCAGGGGCAGACCGGCGACCTCCCCGAGCTCGAGGTGGCGCTCGACGAGCTCGGCCGGATCGATGGGATCATCGAGCGCCTGCTGGTCCTGGCCACGGTCGACCAGCCCGATTTCCTGCGCACCTCCGAGATCGAACTCGAGCCGTTCCTCGAGGACGTGTTCATGCGCTGGTCCGACGTCGCCCCTCGCGCCTGGCGCCTCGGACCGCTGGCGCCAGGCCGTCTGGTCGTCGACGCTGAGCGGCTGCGGGCCGCCCTCGATGCGCTGCTCGAGAACGCGGTCAAATTCACCACCGAGCACGATGCCATCGAGCTTCGGGCCCACGCCGGCGCCAACAACACGGCGGTGATCGAGATCGAGGACGACGGCGTTGGCGTTCCGGCCGATGCCCTCGAGCGGATCTTCGACCGTTTCGCCCGCGCCGATTCGGCTCGGACGCGCACCACGGGCGGCGTCGGCCTGGGCCTGGCCATCGTCGATGCCATCGCCAAGGGCCACGGCGGACGCTGCACGGTGAGCAGCGATGGTCAGGGTTCGACATTCGCCCTGCAGTTGCCGGGCTTCGCCTCGGCGGCGACCGAAGCGCCGAGCCCGGTGGTCCAGCACTAGTGCGCCGTCCGGCAATCTAGGAGCTCTGATCGCCGCGCGCCAGCGCGTCCAGCCGCTCCGGCTCCACGAGACCGGCCAGCATCGCGCGGCCAGAGAACAGCGTCGGCGTCGTCACCACGCCGGCCCGAACACCCGATTCGAAGTCGCGGCGAACTCGCGCCAGCACCTCCTCGCTGCGCCGGTCGGCGTCGAAGCGGGCCAGGTCGAGCCCCAGCCCACCGGCTCGCTCCCACAGGTGCGGGTCCTCGAGCCGGCCCTGGTCGGCGAACAGCGAGTCGTGCATCTCCCAGAAGCGCCCCTGCGCCCCCGCCGCCTCGGCGGCACACGCCGCCGCCCAGGCTCGTGGATGGCTCGAGCGGACGGGGAAGTGCCTGAACACGCGTCGCAGCGGGCGCGCGGCCAGGCGCTGGCTGAGCGCCGCGCAGTACGGACACTCGAAATCGGCATACTCGATCACCACCGTCGCCTGGAAGGGACCGCGGATGTGGTCGTCTGCGTTTGGCGGGGGAAGGGGGGCGGAGCCGAGCCGGCTCATGTGTCCGGACCGTGCCTGAGCTCCAGGCCGGCTACTAGACCGCCTCGAGACCGTCGAAGATCAGATTGGCCCCGGGCAGGTCGCCGGGCGACTCGGCCTGATAGCTCCACTGGACGGTCAGATCCGGCGCGATGATGACCAGCGCTCGCTGCGGAAAGCCCGCCGGGTGGTACACGCCGAACGCGCGACAGACCGCCCCCTTGGGCTCGAAGTCCGACAGCTGCTCGATGGTCACGCCGAGACGGTCGCGAAAGGCCGTCTGCGAATAGTGGGCGTCACACGAAACTCCGTAAAGGGTGGCGCCGCGCGCCTTGAACTCCCCGAGCATCTCCTCGTAGAGATTCAGCTGATTCGTGCAGACGGGGCTGAAGGCGAACGGGTAGAAGACGAGGACCGTGGTCTGGCCCTCGAGGTCCGTCCGGGTGAACTTTTGCCCACCCTCGCGGCGCAACGTGAAGTCAGGGACCTGGGTCCCGGCTTGGATGATCGACTCTCGCCCGTCGGAGGCCGTGGTCACTTCCGCAGGCCGAGCTCGCGGACCAGGGCGCGGTAGCGCTCGAGGTCGGTGCGCTGGAGGTAGTTGAGGAACCTCCGCCGGCGCCCGACCATCATCAGCAGGCCGCGCCGCGAATGATGGTCCTTGCGGTGGGTGCGCAGATGGTCGTTCAGCGAGTTGATGCGCTCGGTGAGCATCGCGATCTGGACCTCGGCTCTGCCGGTGTCAGTCGCGCCGGAACCGAACTTCTCGGTGAGTTCGTGCTTGCGTTCCTTGGTCAGCGTCATGCGTCGGCTGAGGCTAGCAGACCACTACTGGCACAGCTCGCGGGTGCGCTCCACGTCCCGGTGCATCTGCTCGATCAGGGCTTCGACGGAGTCAAACCGTCGCTCCCCCCGGATTCGGGTCACGAAGTCGATCTTCAGCATCTCCCCGTACAGATCGACCTCCCGGTCCAGGATGTAGGCCTCGACAAGCACCGCGCGGCCGGTGCCAAAGGTCGGTCGCACGCCGACACTTACCGCCGCGCAGTCGCCCCCGGCGCGGGCCACGTACACGCCGTGGCCGGGGCACACCAGCGCCTCGTCGGGCACGATGTTGGCGGTCGGGAAGCCCAGCTCCCGGCCCCGACGATCGCCCTGCACCACCTCGCCGCGGAGCTGAAACGGTGAGCCGAGAAAGCGGCGCGCGAGCTCCACCTCACCGGCCAGAACGAGGGCACGGATGTGGCTCGAGGAGACGATCTCCCCTTCGACCTCGACGAGCGGGACGACCCGCGTCTCGAAGCGCTCGTCGGCCGCCAGCAGTGCCGTATCGCCCGCGGCGCCATGCCCGAAGCGGAAGTTGTCGCCAACCGAGACACGGGTCGCCTGCAGGCGCTCCACCAGGATGTGATCGATGAATTCTTGGGGGCTCTGATGGGCGAAGCTGTCGTCGAAGGGGATGACCACGAGCTCCTGCACACCGAGCTGCGCGATCAGCTCGGCTTTGGCATCGAGACTGGTGAGCAGCTTGGGAGCCGCTTCGGGCCGTACCACGCGCAGAGGGTGGGGCTCGAAGGTGAGGACGGTGTCGCTGCCGTCGATGACCTCACGGTGGCCGAGATGGACCCCGTCGAACTCGCCAACGGCAATTCTCCGGGGCCGCGGTTGGGCCTCGGTGAGCATTGTGACCCGCATCGGCGCGGAAGCCTAGAGACTCCTACGACGCGGCTCAGCCGCGCAGTCCGACGACGGGCTTCAGCTCTCCTCGATGCGGCCCCGGGTCGGCCAGCGCGATCAGCCCCTCGGCGTCGGTCAGGCGCACCGTCTCGGCGGCGTCGCCCGGCACAGCCATTCCGTGCCCGGCCCGGCGGCCGTGCTCGGCGTCGAGGCGGACTTCGGGCATAAAGCGCAGCGCGTCGTTCAGCTCCACGACCCGTTCCGGGTTGGCATCGCCCACGTCGAATGGCCCGATGCTCACGCGCCGGAGCTCCTCGCAATACGCGTCGCCGAGGTCGGCGATCAGACTCCGGACATACGTGCCCGACGAGCACTCGATCAGGAAGTGCCGGCGCTCGTCGGCGCGTTCGAGCTCCTCGAAGCGGTAGACCTCCACCTCGCGCTCCGCCAGCTCGACATCGGTACCGGCGCGCGCGAGCGCGTACGCCCGCCGCCCCCCGACCTTGACCGCTGAGAAGGCCGGCGGGCGCTGTCGGATCACTCCGGTGGGTAGAACCAGCTCGCCGGTCGGGATCACTCCTGTGCTCGTGATCTCACCCTCCGGATCGCCCGTGCTGGACACGGCGCCGAACCGCGCAGTGGCCAGGTAAAGCTTGGCCAAAGCGAGCAGGAAGCGCTGAACGCGGGTGGCCCGGCCGACCAACACCAGGAGGAGCCCCGTGGCAAACGGATCGAGCGTTCCGGCATGGCCCACCTTCACGCCACGGCCAAGCCGACGCCGAACCCGCGCGACGACATCGTGAGACGTGACCCCGGCCGGCTTGTCGTAGAGGATGATTCCCGCAGGCACTAAACGGCTGCCAGCTGCTCGGCCATCCCTCGGCGCAGGAAGTCGACCACCTCTTCCCGGTCCATCGAGGTTGAGAAGCCGGCGGCCTGCCGGTGTCCGCCACCGCCCACGGCCCGTGCGATCTGCGAGACATCGACGCGGTCGTCGGTGGCCCGCAGCGAGACCTTGCGCGGGGAGCCGTCGTGGTCGCCCGATCGCTCACGAATGAGCGCCGCCACCCTGGTCCCCTCGACGGCGCGGAGGTAGTCGACCACGCCTTCGGAATAGCTCTCCTCGGCACCGGACTCGCTGAAGTCCTGGGCGTTCAGCTCGGTGATCGTGAGCTGGCCGCCGTCGTAGCGCTGCACCTTGGCCAGGCCACGAGCCAGCAGCACGAGCTTGCCGTAGGGGACGCCCTCGTAGACCCGGCGGTAGATCCCATGGACATCGACCCCGAACGCGATGAGCTCGGCGGCCATCAGATGCGCACGTGGCCCCGTGTTCTCATACATGAAGCGCCCCGTGTCGGTTATCAGCCCTACGTACAGCGCCTCGGCGATTGTGGGCGAGGGCGCCACCCCGAGGCCGTGCATCAGATCCCAGACGATCTCAGCCGTGCACGACGCCTCGGGCTCGACCAGATTGACGGTGCCGAACCGCGTGTTGTCGTGGTGGTGGTCGATGTTCAGGATGTGCGCGCCGGGACGCCTGAGTGCCTCCGCCGGGTTGCGCTCGAGGTTGCCGCAGTCGAGGAACACCGTGGTGCGTTCGTCTAGATCGACCGGCGGCACGCTGACCAGACCCGGGAGCGGGAAGAAGCGGTACTCGTGCGGGAGGGGGAACTCGGCTGCGTCGATGAACATCACGCAATCTTTGCCGAGCGTGGTGAGGATCTCCTGCATTGCGATCAGCGAGCCCAGCGCATCGCCGTCCGGGTTCTCGTGGGTGACGACAATCAGCTTGCGGGCAGCGCGAAGCTCCCCGAGCGCTTGCTCACGGCTTGACCTATTTCCGTTTTCAGCCATCTGACTCCTCATCGATCAAGTGAGTGATGCGCATCCCGCGATCCACTGACTCGTCGTATTCAAAATTCAATGTCGGTGTGTGCTTGAGCGTGAGTTGGGAGGCGATTACGCCCTGGAGGAACCCATGCGCGGATCGGAGACCTTCGAGACTCGCCTCGCGCTTGCGCCCATCGCCGAGCACGCTCACGTACACGCGCGCATGGCGCAGATCGGGGCTTGTCTTGACTCCGGTCACGGTTACGAATCCGACGCGAGGATCCTGCAGGTCCTTGGCAATGGCCTCACTGAGGACAGCCCGGACCGCCTCGTCGACACGCCGCATGCGTCCTTGAGCCATCCTATCCACCCGCCGTACGTTTAGACGTCACGTCCCTCAGATCCTCCACCGAGGCGAAAATTCGCTCCACGCGCACGCCGTCGGGGCATCGCCAATCGAGCCAGCGCTCGACCTTGTCAACCGTGTCCGAGAGCTTCGCCGCCGAGCCGCTGGTGAGCGCCGCGGTCAGGCGCGCACGCTGCCACAGGTCCTGATACTCGATCTCGGTCACCGCGACTCCGAGGCGGCCGTGCAGCTGCGCCTTGATCGAGGAGAGCTCCTTGCGCTTGCCCTTGAGACTCCCCGCGTCGGGAAAGTGGAGGTCGATCACGAGCACGGCCACAAAGCCGCTCTCGTCCATGGCGGAGACTCAGCCGAGCGCGCGCTCGACCTGACGCGTGGCGTAGGTCTCGAGCACGTCGCCTTCTTTGATGTCCGCGTAGTTATGGAGCACGACGCCGCAGTCAAAACCGGTGGCGACTTCGCGAACGTCGTCGTTGAAGCGCCTCAGGCTGGCGATTTCGCCGTCGTACACCACGGTGCCGTCGCGGATCAGGCGTACCTTCGAACCCCGGGTGATCCTGCCATCGGTGACGTGCGAGCCAGCGATTGTTCCCACGCGTGAGGCTCGGAAGATCTGGCGCACCTCCGCCGTGCCGAGCGCCTCCTCCACTTCCTCGGGCGCCAGCATGCCCTGCATCGCGCTGCGCAGATCTTCGATCGCGCGGTAGATCACGGAGTAGTGGCGAATCTCGACGCCCTCGCGCTCCGCCACCGCGCGCGCATCGCCGACCGGACGAACGTTGAAGGAAAGGATCACCGCATCCGAAGCCGCCGCGAGCATTACGTCGGATTCGGTCACGGCGCCGACGGCGCTGCGGATCACGTTGACCGAGACCTCCTCCTGTGGCAGCTTGGCGATCTCGTCTTCGATCGCCTCGAGCGATCCGGCCACGTCGGCCTTGAGCAGCAGGTTCAGCTCCTGAAGCCCGGCCTTGAAGATGTCCTCGAGCGAAATCCGCTTACCCGCCCGCCGGGCCAGCGACTCGGTCTTCAGCCTTGTCGCGCGCTCACCGGCCAGCTGCCGCGCGCGGCGTTCGTGCTCGACCACGCGCACGTGCTCGCCGGCCTGGGGGACACCGTCGAAGCCGAGGACCTCGACCGGCTCGCCCGGGAGAGCCTGGGCAACCCGGGTGCCGAGGAAATCGTTCATGGCCCGGACCCGGCCCCAATGGGCGCCCGCGACCACGGCATCTCCGACCTCGAGCGTGCCACGGCCGATCAGGATCGTCACCACCGGACCGCGTCCGGGATCGAGCTTGGATTCGATCACGGTGCCCGATGCGGGCGCGTCCGGGTTGGAGCGCAGCTCCTCGACCTCGGCCATAACCAGAATCGTCTCGAGCAGGTCCTCGAGCCCCTCCTTGGTCTTGGCCGACACGTTGACGAACTCGATATCACCGCCCCACTCGACAGGCTGCAGGCCGAGCTGGGTCATCTCGGTGCGGACGCGGTCGGGTTGCGCGCCCTCCTTATCGACCTTGTTGACCGCGACCAGGATCGGCACGGCGGCCTCCTTGGCGTGGTCGAGGGCCTCCTGAGTCTGCGGCTTGACGCCGTCGTCGGCGGCCACCACGATCACGGCGATGTCGGTCACCTTGGCGCCCCGCGCGCGCATCGCGGTGAACGCCTCGTGGCCGGGGGTGTCGAGGAAGGTGATCTCCTTCTCGCCGTGGTGGACCTGATAGGCGCCGATGTGCTGGGTGATGCCACCCGCCTCGCCGGCGGCGACCTCGGTCTCGCGGATCGCGTCGAGCAGGGACGTCTTCCCGTGGTCGACGTGACCCATGATGGTCACGACCGGCGGTCGCTCGACGAGTTGATCCTCGTCGTCCTGGTATTCCGGCTCGATGATCGTCTCATCCTCGGAATGGACGATCTGTACTTCCTTGCCGAGCTCGGCGGCCAGCACCTGGATCGCGTCATCGGACAGCGTCTGGGTGAGCGTCGTGAACTCGCCCAGCGCCATCAGCTTCTTCATCACCTCGGGGACGGGCACATCGAGGTACTCGGCCACATCCTTGACCGTCGACCCCGAGTTGATCTGGACCGCATCGGGCTCGACGACGGCTGTCCGGGCTGAGGCCGGACGCGCCTCGGCCTCCTCGTCATACACGCCGCGGCGCCGACGTCCGCGGCGCTGGCGGCGCGGAGGCTGGTTGGATTGTGGTGGGGGGGCCCCTCCGGGCGCTCGGCGCGACGCCTGCGAGTCGATCACCACCCGCCGACGTCCGCCAGCGCTGCCGGGGGCGCGCTCACCTTGCAGCGAATCGCGCGTCGGCCGCTTGTGTTCCGGTTTGGCCGCCGAGCGCTCGCCGTTCGTCGGCGAGGCTGGAGACTCGCTCGGCGCGTCGCCGTCGCCCGCCTTGGCCGGCGGGGCGCTGGCCGAAGCGCTCGGGGCGTCCGCGCCGCCGCCGTTGCCCAGCGCGCGCAGGGCCGCCTCCTCATCGACGCTCGACGACGCGGCCTTGACGTTGAGGCCGGCAGCCCTGAGGGTCTCGAGGACCTCCTTGGCGGGGAGGCCGCGCTCCTTGGCGATCTCGTGGACTCGTTTGTTCATCTAGTCGGAGTTTAGATCCCTACGACGCCGCGCCCTCGGTCGCTTGGGTGTCGGTATCGGAGTCCGAGCCCGAATCCTCGCCGCCGTCTGCCGCGGCCTCGCCGCCGTTGCCCGGTGCAGCCGCCTCGACCTGGTCAGTGTCCTTGTCGGCCAGCGCCTGATGAGCCTCGATCCCGCAGTACCGGGAGCCCGGCAGCGCGGCGTTGGGGCAGCGGCGGCCGTTGGAGAGGATCGCAGCGCAGCGGCCCTGGGCCTCCTCCTCCTCATAGCCGTGTTCGGCCTCCTCGGCGGCGAACTCGGTCTCGGAGCGGATATCGATCCGCCAGCCGGTCAACCGCGCGGCCAGGCGGGCGTTCTGCCCCTCGCGCCCGATGGCCAGCGACAGCTGGTCGTCGGGAACGATCACCGTGGCCTGCTTGT
Organism: uncultured Solirubrobacterales bacterium; assembly: GCA_963749545.1. Classification (GTDB taxonomy): domain Bacteria; phylum Actinomycetota; class Thermoleophilia; order Solirubrobacterales; family Solirubrobacteraceae; genus Palsa-465. The sequence goes on along the minus strand of CAVVNG010000011.1, from coordinate 22,662 downwards.
TGGCGTCGTCCACCAGCACCTCGCGGACGCGCGCGGGCGACAGGGCCTTGGCGACGAACCGGGCCGGCTCGTCGTTGTAGGGGATGATGTCGATCTTCTCGCCGCGAAGCTCGGATACCACCATGCGCACGCGCGAGCCGCGCGGGCCGACGCAGGCGCCGACAGGGTCGACCCCGTCGACGTGTGACACGACGGCGATCTTCGAGCGATAGCCGGGTTCGCGGGCGACGCCGGTGATCTCCACCAGGCCGTCGGCGATCTCCGGGACCTCGAGTTCGAACAGCGACTTGATCAACTCAGGATCGCGTCGCGAGACGATGATGCTGGGGCCCTTGGTCGAGTTCGACACGTCCTTGATCACGGCCTTGATCCGCTGGGAGTGGTCGTAGCGCTCGCCGTCCACCTGCTCGGACTTGGGCAGCAGCGCCTCGACGCGCTCACGGAGCTGGACCAGTGTGTACCGCGAGTCCGATTGCTGAACGATGCCAGTGATCAGCTCGCCGACGCGATCGCGGTACTCCTCGAACATCATGTCGCGCTCGGCCTCGCGGATCCGCTGGAGGATCACCTGCTTGGCCGTCTGCGCGGCGATCCGCCCGAAGTCGTGCGGGGTCACGTCGTCGGTCTCGATCTGATCCTCGTACTCGCGGAGCTTCTCGAGATCGATCTCCGGCTCAGGCGGCTCGCGCATCTCCCCGGTCTCAGGGTCGACCGTGGGCTGCTGTTCGGTGGTCGCCTCGACTAGCAACTGCTCCTCGAGCTCAGGCGGAATCTTGAGCTCCCACACGCGAAAGTCGCCGCTGTCGCGATCCATCTCCACCTTGGCGTACGGCGCCGATCCCGGCGTCTTCTTGTAGGCCGACAGGAGCGCGTCCTCGAGCGCTTCCATCAGCTTGTCCTGGGAGATGTTCTTCTCCGCAGCCAAGCCGCGTACGGCTTCCACGATTTCTCTCGACATTGGCTTAGTCTCCGGGCACTAGGTTGGAGCGGGCAATCTGGTCGTAGGGGATCGTCATGATCCCCTCTCCCGCTGCGATCGTCACTTCCTCCTCGGAGGCACCGACGAGCTCGCCGGTCAGGCTCTTGTGACCCACCAACGGGCTCGTCTGCGAGTCGCCCGTCGGCGCCGGCGCCGGCGCCTCACGCAATCGAACGCGCGCGTGCCGACCGAGGAAGCGCGTGTAGTGCTGGGGCTTGGTGAGCGGACGGTCCTGTCCAGGTGAGGACACCTCCAGCGCGTAGTGCTCTCGATAGTCGCCGAGCAGCCCGGTGACGCGCTCGCACAGGGCGAGCGTCACGCCGTCCGGGTGATCGATGAACAAACGCAGCCTGGCGCCCGAGACGACCTCGGCAAGCAGCACCTCGACTCGAGGCTCGCTCGTAGCGAGCCGCTGCTCGATCTCTGTCTGAAGTGCGCTCACTTGCTCCTCCGTCATCTACGTCATAAAAAAAGCGGGCCAGCGCCCACTCCGGGTACTACCACCGGGAAGCGCCCGGTGCGAAAAGCTGTGCCGTCAGGGTAGCACCAGGTTTGGCCTCGGGCGAAGCGCCGCGGTGCAGCGATTTAAGTTCGGCCGGTGCCCCTACGAGCGGGCTGCGGCGGCGCGGGCGCGGTCGCGGTAGATCCGGTAGTCGCGACGGCTCGGCTGCAGGCACGCGGCCAGTGCCAGCGGCTTGCGAGCCTCGGCATGACGGCCCAGCATCTGCAGCGAGCGGCCGAGGCAGAACAACGCGTAGTCGTTGGTGGCCGCGCGATCGATCACGGCCTGGAACTCGTCCGCGGCCTGCTCGTAGCGCTGGGCGTGAAACAGCGCGCGGCCGAGCGCCTCGCGGATCGACGTCTTGTCGGGGGCCAGGTCGCGGGCCCGCGACAGCGGGATAGTGGCCTGATGGTTGTGGCCGGCCTCGAGCAACTCGGTCCCGCGGCGGTAGAGCTCGTATACGTCGTCCATACCTATGAGTGTATGCCCGTCGACGACGGCTCGGACTCGGTCCGGCGTAGCGTCAGCTTGGGCGGCAGTGCCCACAACGCGCGCAGCATGCCCGCCACGCCGAGGCCGGCGCGCAGCTGGGCCCGGAGCGCTCGGCGCTGGGCTCGGGTGGGACGGTCGCCGGCGCTGCCAAACCGCGCCAGCCGCAACGTGCGAACGTATGCCTCGGCGTCGGGCGCGCCGTGGAAGCGCTGTTCGAGCGTGGCCAGGGTGGTGCCGCCGGCGATCGGGCGGCCGCAGCGCTTGAGCGCGCGCTCGAGTTCGGCCAGAAGCTCGTCCTGCCCAGGCTCGCGGAGGACCACGGTCGCTCTGGCCAGCAGCGCGATGGCCACGAGAGCCACGCCAAGCACCACGATCAGGAAAGTGGGTCCTCCCCCGCCCTCGCCGGGCGCCGCGGTCGGGGCCACCGGCCCGGACTTCTCGACGTCCTTGGGGCTCGGCCCCGAGCGAGCCCCGGGACTGTTGATCTTGCTGGCGATGACCGGCAGAGCCGACTGACCGCCACGGGCCGGGGCAACGGCCGGGGTCGGGTCGAAGCGAACCCAGCCGAAGCCCGGGAACCACGCCTCGACCCACGCGTGGGCGTTGAGGTCGGTCACCACGTACTGGTGTTCGGCGCCGTTGTACGAGCCGGTGGTGAACCCCGCCGCGACCCGCGCCGGCACCCCGCCCATGCGCAGCAGCATCGCCATTGCGCCGGCGAACTGCTGGCAGTACCCGACACGGCTCTTGAACAGGAACATCTCCAGCGGATAGGCACTGCGCGGCGGGTTCTCGTCGTAGCGAAAGCGCGAGGACAGCAGGTAATGCTCGACGCTCATCACGAAGTCATATGGCGTGTTCGCTCGAGCGGCGAGGCGCTGCGCCAGCGCGTAGGCGGCGCGGTAGGGCGATATCGACATCGCTCGGCCCGGGGGGGCGATCGTCGGTCCGTAGACACCTTCGGAGGGCGCGACGCCGAAAGGCTCAAACAACACGGGCTCGATCGCCGGTGGGCCCTGGGCGCGGGCGTGGACCGGGATACCCAGCGTCAGGTAGGCCGGGATCAGCTGTTCGGGGTAGTCGGTCCCCGCGCCCTCGAGCTGAGCGGGGCTCGGGTGCGGTGCGTACACGTTCACCGTGTAGCTGTCGCCCGGAGCCAGCTGCGTGCTCGTCGTCCAGGTTCCCTGACTCGGGCCCGCGATGACGTTGCCGGGCAGATGCTGTGGCGCGGCGGCGACCCCGGCGGCGATCACGTTGAAGGTCTTCATTGCCCGCACGGTGACCTGGATCCTCTGGGTCCATCGCGCGAGGTTCGCGTGGCTGATCGTCGACTGCGCATCCGAGCTCTGGACGCTGGCCGCCAGCCAGCCGCGCCCATCGAAGGTGTCGAGGTCCTCGGCCTTCCAGTAGTCGGGAGTGGCCGCCTTGACGTCGAGGACCTCGGTGTTCGAACGCGGCCAGCGCAGCGGCCCGTAGCGCTGGGACCAGTCGAAACGGTCCACGTGCGCGGGAGCCAGGTTTCCCGCCAGGGCCTCATAGTTGAGCCAGGAGGAGTGGGGATCGATCCGCGGAGCGATGAGCATGCCCGCGAGAACCGCCACGGCAGCAACGATCCCGGCCATCAGCGCCTCGCCGTGGCGCACGCGTTCGCCCCACAGAAACACCGCCAGCAGCCCGAACAGCATCAGCCCCTGCGCGTATGGCAACTGAGGACGGACCAGAGTGCAGGGAACGATCGCCAGCGCCACGAGCGGCAGCGCCACCGCGGCCCGGCGCAGATCAGTGATCGGGCGGGGCGCGAAGGCGAGCATCAGCGCGGCGTCGATCAGGAGGATTCCGCCGCCGAGCACGATCACCATCCGAAGCCATTGATTGACGCCGTTGTAGGGGACCAGCGCGTCGGGCAGGGCCGACAGTCCGCTGCCGATCGCGTTGGCAGCGACCGCGATGCGGACGTGGGTGACCCACGGCAGCGGCAGCCCCGACAGCGGGAACATGAGCACGACGGCCACCACCGCGAGCGCAATCAGGGCCACTCGGCCACGGTCGCGCAGCGCGTGACCGATGCCGGCGATGGCCACGGCCAGGGCAAGCAGCCCGACCATCCGCCCACCCGGGGCGGGAGTCATCAGTGTGCTCCAACGGATCGTGCCGTACAGGGCCAGCGCAGCGAAGGCGGCCAGGCGAAGCCCGGGTCGCTCGGCGGGGCGGGCGTCCTGCCGGCTCGCGCGGGCGTTTGCGCCACCGGCAGGAACGAGAACGGCAACGTCGGCGCCTGCGCTCATCAGACCGCCTCGGCCAGTGTGGTCACGCGCGTGCGAATGACGATGCCCGCGCACCCAGCGACCTCGAAGCTCGGCGACTGTTCGGGACCGGTCAGGGCTCGCGGGAGGACGAGCACGCGGGGCCCCCGCGTGCTCGCCGTCAGCACGGGAGGCATCTGCTCGATCGGTCGGGCCACAACGTAGAAGACGGCACCCATCCGTGCACCGGCCTCCAGCATCGGCGCGGGCACACGACGGCCGCCCTCGACCAACGCCAGGCGAACGTGGGCCCGCGGCCAGCTGACCAGATCCGGCTCGATGGCGATCGCCCGGCGATCGCCCGGAAGCAGCAATCGGCAGCCCCCAAGCCGAGCCAGCTCGACGGTCAGCGAGGCAGCGGCTCGCACAGCGGCGTCGAGGAGCTCCACCGGCCCGCCGCCGCGCGCGTCAAGCACGACGAGCGGCCGTGTATCGCCATCGGCTCGCAAGCGGCGCTCGAGCAGCCCGGCGCCCCGGGCCAGCGCTGCCCAGTGGATCCGCGACGCGGGCGTCCCGACCCGGTAGGGCCGCAGGCCGTCGACGTCGACGGCGGCCAGGGGCTCGGCCGGCGCGGAGCCGCGAGCGCTGTCCGAGCGCTGGGAGCGTCGCCGGTTGCGCCAGCGGACAGGTTCGGTGTACGGAAGCACCAAAACCTCCTGCCGCGGGCCTACTCCGCGGCAGTTCCAGCTCGACAGCCCGAGTGGGTCGTGGACGGTCAGGCACGGCGGTTCAAGCTGGCGCAGGCCGCGGCGTGAGAAGCGGGTTACCACACGCACGCGGGCACTGTGCTCCCCCCGAATGATCGACAGCGGGAGGCTGAGCGTGACCGGCGCGCCGGCCAGCTGATCACGCAGCTCGGCTCCGGGCAGCCCCCAGCGACCGCGGGTGATCTCGATCGTTGCCTCGACCGGCTCGCCCTCGATAACGTGGTCTCGCAACAGCTGCCGCCGAACGGTGGCATTGCGGGCGCTCAGCCACACCCACGCGGGAAGCACGACGCCCATGACGACGAACGCCGCCCCGACGACGAACAGCGGTGCGGCATCGAACGTGAAGGCAACGAGGATCAGAATCAACCCCCCGACCGCCACGCTCGCCGCACGTCTCACGCGTCAGCCGCCTCCTTCATAGGGCCCGGATGGACGATACGGCGTCGTCGACGACCTCGTGCGCGGCGCTGCGCGGCATCTCCGGCGCGAGCACGAGCCGATGTGCCAGCACCGGTGTGGCCAGCGCCTGCACGTCATCCGGGAGCGCGTGATCGCGCCCGTGCATCATCGCGTGGGCCTTGGCCGCGCGCAGCAACATCAGACCCGCGCGGGGACTCGCGCCGAGATCCACGCGCGGATCCTCGCGCGTGCGCCACAGCAGGCGGACCACGTAGTCACGCAGCGGTTCGGCGGCCCGGACTCGAGCCGCGGCGTCCTGGGCGGCCAGCACCTCGGCCGCGGTTGCCACGGGGCCGAGTGTCAGGACCTGGTCGCCGCTCTGGTGGTCGGCGAGCATCCCGGCCTCGGCCCGCCGGTCCGGGTAGCCGAGACTCAGGCGGACCGTGAAGCGGTCGACCTGGGCCTCGGGCAGCGGGTAGGTGCCCTCATACTCGATCGGGTTCTGGGTCGCAATGACCAGAAACGGACGGGCCAGCTCGTGGGAGTGGACATCGACAGTGACACGCCGCTCCTGCATGCACTCGAGCAGACCCGACTGCGTCTTGGGCGAGGCTCGGTTGATCTCGTCGACCAGCACCACGTTGGCGAACACCGGGCCGGGCCTGAACTGGAACCGCTGCTCGCGCTGGTCGTACACGTTGGTGCCGACGACGTCGGCCGGGAGTAGATCGGATGTGCACTGGACGCGAGCGAACTGGCAGTCGATCGAGCGCGCAAGGGCTCTGGCCAGCGCGGTCTTGCCCACGCCCGGGTAGTCCTCGACGAGAACGTGACCCTCGGCCAGCAGCGCCACGAGCAGATGCTCGAGCGTCTCACGCCGGATCTGCACAGCCTTGGCGATGTTCTCGGCAATCCGCCGGGCAACGGCCGCGAACGTCTCAGACTCGTGCTGCGCTACGGGAATCTGCTCTCCGGGCTCCAACTGTCTCCTTCCCATCCAACCGAATTCGCTCCACTTCGTCGAGGACAGCTTCGGCGACGTGATCCTTCCTGGTCTTGGGCACGAGCTGCGTGCGGCCGTCGGCGCTGAGGATCGTGACCTCATTGTCGACGGCGTCGAAACCGATCTCGGCGCTCGAGATGTCATTGACGACGATCGCGTCAAGTCGTTTGCGCTCGAGCTTCTCACGCGCGTAGTCGACGGCCTGGCTGCCATGCTCGGCCGCGAACCCGAAGATCACCTGATCTCCCCGGCGCTCGGCGGCCAGGGCGGCGAGAATATCCACCGTGGGCTCGAGCTCGATGGTCGGCGCGCCCCTGTCCTTCTTGTGTTTGGTGGAGGCCGGCCGCGAGGGGCGGAAGTCCGCCACGGCCGCGGCCATGAGCAGGACGTCGGTTGCCTCGAAGCGCTCCTGGGAGGCCTGCGCGAGTTCGGCCGCCGTGGTGACGCGGACGACATCGACGCCGAATGGCGCCTCGAGCGCCACGTTGGCGGCCGCCACCGTCACCTCGGCTCCACGGCGCGCTGCGGCGGCGGCCAGCGCGAAGCCCATTCGCCCCGAAGAGCGGTTCCCGATGTAGCGCACGGAGTCGATCGGCTCGCGGGTGCCGCCCGCAGTGACCAGGATCCTGACGCCGCGCAGGCTTGCCGGAGTGAGCAAGGCCTCGCATGCTTCGAGCAGCACCGGCGGCTCGACCAGGCGGCCGACCCCGTACTCCCCGTGCGAGGCCAGGTAGCCCTCACCGGGCGGGATTACGGTCAGACCCAGATCAGCCAATCTGGCCAGATTCGTCTGGGTTGCGCCGTTGAGATACATGCGGTTGTTCATTGCCGGCGCGACCGCGACCGGACACGACGCGGCGAGCACGGCGGTGGTCAGCAGGTTGTCGGCCAGGCCGTGGGCAAGCTTGGCCATCGTGTTGGCGCTGGCCGGGGCGATCAGAAACACCTCGGCACGCTCGACCAGGGCCAGGTGGCTGATCGGCGCCCGCTCGGGCAGGGGCTCGCCGGGATAGGAGCCACGCGCCGGGTCGGGCTCGAACTCGCTCACCAGCACCGGCGCCCCGGTGATCCCTTCGAACGAGGCCCGTCCGACGAAGCGCTCGCTCGTCGGGGTCTGGATCACCCGGACCGCGTGCCCAGCCCTGATGGCCAGCCGCACGGTCTCCAGCGCCTTATAAGCCGCGATCCCGCCGCTCACTCCGAGGAGCAACCGGGCCACCCGACCGGGCCTCCTACCTGTAGTGGTACTTCAGCTTGCCCTGAGCGACTTCCTCGAGCGCGATCGTCAGGTAGTTCTTCGAGCGTGTGTCCACCATCGGGGGCGGGAACTCGTCAAACGTGCCCTCGCCCAGATTGTGGTAGTACGAGTTGATCTGCCGGGCGCGCTTGGCCGCGACGATCACGCTGGCATAGTCTGAGTCGACGTGGTCGAGCAGCTTGTCGATTCGGGGTGAGATCAAGGTTCGGTCCGTTTCAGTTGAGGGCTCTACAAGGTTAGCGGGCGATGGCCGCGTGCCTGCAGGCTCAGTGACATGATTCAGCGATGGGGGTGATCAGAGCCATCGCGATCAGGCTCGCCGCGCCGGCAATCGTTCTTATGGCGGCCGCACCGATTGCCCACGGCCGTCTTGCCCAGCTGGACCCGACCTTCGGTCGCAGGGGGATCGATCAGCTGGGCGCAACGGGCTTCCCCAGCGCCGTCAGTGTGCTCCGGAATGGATCGATCCTCGTGCTCGAGTCAACCGCCGCGTCGCCCGCGGCCACCGAGCTCGCCCGATACCGCGCCGATGGTTCGCTTGACCGCTCGTTCGGCTCGCATGGCGTTGTCGTCACGCACATCGGCGACGGCTCGTTCCCCACCAGGATGCTGGTTCTCCCAGGCGGCAAGATCCTCGTCGTCGGGACCGTGCGGCCAACGACGCGGCCGATATCGGCACCTTCGGACTCGTCCGCCGAGACGCCGGCGGGGGGGCGGACGGGACGTTTGCGCCCCACGATCGCGTGGTGATTCATGTCGGCCAGGCGGGGCCCGGCGGCATGAGCAGTTCGGGGGCCGACGGGCTGGCGATACAGGGCGACGGTAAGGTCATCGAGCTCGGCACCGCCCACGAACATGGCCACACGGTTGCCGTGCTCGTCCGGTTTGGCCTGGCCCCCAAGGTGTCGGCCGTCCGCCTTGGCGATCGTTCGGTCACCCCGTCGGCACGAGTCAAGGTCACCTATCGGGACTCCCAGGCGGCCAAGACGACCATCGTGATTCTCCGCCGCGGGGTCAACCACGTGCGCCTGAGTGTGCACGGGCTTCACAGCGGCCGCTACCGGCTGACGCTCACGCCGCTGGCGGATGGAATCACCGGGTTGACCCGGACGACAGCCTTCCGAGTGCTCAGATGGCTGTTGAGGGCCCGGGCGCGAGGGCGCGCCTGACCACATCCACCAACTCGTCGGTGGCCTGCTCCAGCCGGTCGTTGACCACCACGTGGGCGAACTCGGGCTGCGCAGCCAGCTCGCGCTCGGCCGTGCGCAGCCGTTCAGCGACCTGCTCGGAGGAATCAGTTCCCCGGCCGACCAGGCGGGCTCGCAGGGCCTCGAGTGACGGCGGGGCGATGAACACGGCGATCGCCTCGGGCATCGCCTGGCGGACCTGCCTGGCCCCCTGGACCTCGATCTCGAGGACCACCGGCACGCCGGCGTCGAGGTACCGCTGCAGCTCGGAGCGCAGGGTCCCGTAACGATTGCCCGAGTAGGTGGCGTGCTCGACAAAGTCTCCGGCCTGAGCGCGCGCTTCAAATTCCCCGGGGTCGAGGAAGTGGTAGTCGACGCCGTCGCGTTCACCCGGGCGCGGCGAGCGCGTGGTGGCCGAGACGGAGAGCTCGAGCTCGGAAACCCGCTCGAGCAACCCGCGAATCAGCGTGCCCTTGCCGACCCCCGAGGGACCGGTGATCACGAAGACCTCGGCCACCGGACGGCAGAAGGCTGCTCAGCGGCGCCGCATCATGTCGACCAGCTCGCGCCGCTGCCGCTCGGAGAGCCCGCCGATCGTCTTGCTCGGGGAGATCCTGCACTGCGAGAGGATTTTGTTGACCTTCACGCGGCCGTATTTGGGCACCGCGAGCAGGAGGTCGAAGACCTTGGCCGTCTCGAGATACTCGGGCGGCTCGAGCAGAAGCTCGTGGATCGGCTGGCGACCCGCTTTGAGATCGCGCTTCAACTGTGCCCGACGGCTGCGGATGTTGTTGGCGCGAGCCAGCGCGTCCATACGCTGCACTAGCGAACGTTCCGGCGCAGCCACGGGCTTTGCGGGAGATTCACTGACCGGCGGCATGGGCGGCGACTATACATCTTGGGGCGACGCGATCAAGGGCAAACGACCACAATTTGGCTATACCTCAGGTTGAGGTCGAGCATTGTCGAGCCAGGTTGCGGGAATAAGCATTCTTTGCAGGGTGTTTTGTGTGGCGTTAGCGACTAATGCTCCAGAATCTCGGTCGATGACATGAGGGGCATTCTTTCCGCGCTCTTTGCGCTGAGTTTGGCCAGCTCGGAGCCTATCCGGAGTGCGGCCGCGGGGTCGCGAAAGTTTTCTGTGCCCACGGCGATCAGCTTGGCTCCTGCGCGCATCAGGTCTAGCGCATCGCGGCCACTCTGAACTCCCCCCATCCCGATTACCGGAATTTCTACGGAGGCGGCGACCGCGTGGACCTGCGCCAGCGATATGGCGCGGATAGCCGGACCCGAGACGCCGCCGGTCACGCCCCCCAACCATGGTTCACCGGTGCGCGGGTCCAGAGCCATACCGCGAACGGTGTTGATCAGCGACAGCGCGCTGGCGCCGGCATCCTGCGCGGCCCGGGCCACGGCGGGAACATCGGAGGCATTTGGCGTCAGCTTGACGATCAGGGGCTTGTCGGTCAGCGGGCGCACGCGCTCGAGCAGGGCCGTCACCTCCCGTGGGTCGGCTCCCATCAGCAGGCCGGTCTCGACGTTGGGGCACGACACGTTGAGCTCGAGCGCTGAAACCTCGCGGCGGTCGGCGAACGCGTCGACCAGCTCTGCCAGCTCATCCCGGCTGAAGCCCATCACGTTGACGATCAGCGGCACGGGGAGGGTGGCCAGACGGGGCAGGTCCTGCGCGAGGTACCCGTGGAGGCCCTTGTTGGGCAGGCCAATCGAGTTGATCAGTCCCCCGGCGATCTCCCACAGCCGGGGTGGCGGGTTGCCCTGCCGGGGCTCGAGCGTCACGGTCTTGGACACGAAGGCAGCGAACGGGAAGGTGTCGAACAGCGCATCGCCGAACACATCGCGGGCGGCGATCGCGTCAAACGTCCCCGACCCGTTGATGATCGGGTGGTCCAGCTCCATACCGCAGAACGTGATCGTCAATGTCCCGCCCCTGCGAACGCGACGTTGTCGAGCTCCGACGCCTCGAGGACTGGACCCTCGAGACACAGGCGGATCAGCCCCCGTCGCGTCGGCACCACGCAGCCGAAGCAGGCGCCGTACCCGCAGGCCATCCCCGATTCGAGCGCCAGCTGGGCGGGGACCTCGCGCTCAGCGCACACCGCTCGGACGGCCTCGAGCATCGGCGGAGGCCCGCAGGCGAACACCTCACGATGGGGTTTGGCGTCGAGGTCGGCGACGAGAAGATCGGTGACCGGGCCATGATGGCCGACGCCCCCATCGTCGGTGGCGACCGAGGCCCCGGTCAGCAGCGCCGCCCCGGCGGCGTGCGCTCGGTCGCGGAAGCCGAGCAGAACGCGTGCGCTGCCCTCGAGCCGGTCCTGCCAGATGGCCAGCGGAGCGATGCCCACGCCACCGCCGACCAGCAGCGGCGTACGCCCGTTGCCCGGCGCCGTGAAGCCGCGGCCCAGCGGCCCGACGATCAGCAGCTCGTCACCCGTCGTCAGCTCGCACAACCGTCTGGTACCGGGGCCCACGTCCTCGAGCAAGAAGTGCAGCTGGAGGGTGCCATCGCCGCTTGTCGTCGTTCGCAACACGCTGAACGCTCTGGGCAGGAACGGGCGCTCGCCCTCCCCTCCTCCCCATCGCGTCCCGGCGGTGAGCATGTAGAACTGCCCCGGCGCCGGCGGCGGGCCACCGCCGTCCAGGCAACGGAGCAGGACGTAGGCGCCGTGCCGCTCTCGGGCCGTGATCGGGGCGGCGCGGCGGTGCAGCGGCGCGGTCAACTGACCTCGCTGAGAATCTCCGCGTGGACCTCCTGGAGCGAAATCACGGGCGGGGCGCCCCGTCGGGCCGCGGAGATCGCCCGGGCCGCCGCCATCCCTCCGGCCATCGTGGTGATACAGGGGATTCCCCGGGCCACCGCGGCCGAGCGGATCTCGTAGCCGTCGGCGCGGGCCCCGGTCCCGACGGGGGTATTGATCACGAGGTCGACCTCGCCCCGCTCGATCCAATCGACGACGTGGGGCGAGCCCTCGCCGATCTTGTTGAGCACCTCGGCCGGGATGCCCATCTTGCGGATCGCCTGCGCGGTCCCGTGAGTGGCCACGATCCGGAAGCCGATGTCGTGGAGCAACGTCGCCACGCCTGTGGCCGCCGGCTTATCGCCGTCGGCCACGGTGATGAACACGGTGCCCGAGCTGGGCAGCCGCGCTCCTGCGGCAGCCTGAGCCTTGGCGAAAGCGGTGGGGAAGTCATGGGCGATCCCCATCACCTCGCCGGTTGAGCGCATCTCCGGTCCGAGCAGGGCGTCGGCGCCGGCGAACCGGTTGAACGGGAGCACGACCTCCTTGACGCACACGTGCCCGTTGGTGGTGTGCGGCGGCAGTTCGAGGTCGGCCAGCCGCTCACCGAGCAGGATCCGGCAGGCCAGCTTGGCCAGCGGCTGCCCGATCGCCTTGGACACGAATGGAACGGTCCTCGAGGCCCGCGGGTTGGCCTCGATCACATGCAGACCCTCGACGCCGTGGATCGCGAACTGGACGTTGAGCAGGCCGACCACCCCGAGCGCCCTTGCGATGCCCGCGGTCTGCGCGCGGATCTGGGCCAGCATGTCGTCACCCAGCGTGTGCGGCGGCAGCACGCAGGCTGAGTCGCCCGAGTGGATCCCCGCCTCCTCGACGTGCTGCATGATTCCGGCGATCCACACCTGACCATCGCCTTCGGCGGCGGTCCCCCCGTCGCACAGCGCGTCGACGTCCACCTCGATCGAGTCCTCCAGGAAGCGGTCGAGGTAGATCGTATGCCCCGCCTCGCCGCCCACCCGGTCGAGGTATTCCTTCAGTCCGGCCACGCTGTAGACGATCTCCATCGCCCGGCCCCCGAGGACGTAGCTCGGACGGACCAGCAGCGGAAACCCAACCTGGGGGGCCAGGTCGAGCGCTTCCTCCGCAGACTGCGCCGCTGCGTAGGGCGGCGCCTTGTAGCCGAGACGATCGAGCAGGGGCCCGAAGCGCGAGCGGTCTTCGGCCAGATCAATGGCATCGATGCCCGTGCCGAGGATCTTCACGCCGGCCGCGTCCAGCCCGGCGGCCAGCTTCAGTGGCGTCTGGCCCCCGAACTGGACCACCACGCCCTCCGGCTGCTCGACGTGGCAGACGCCGATCACGTCCTCGAGCGTCAGCGGCTCGAAGTACAGGCGGTCGGAGGTGTCGTAGTCCGTCGAGACCGTCTCGGGGTTGCAGTTGATCATGACCGCGTCGCGCCCGGACTCGCGCACAGTCTGGGCGGCGTGCACGCAGCAGTAGTCGAACTCGATCCCCTGCCCAATGCGGTTGGGACCCGAGCCGAGGATCACGACGCTGGGGCGATCGCCACGCTCGACCTCGCCGCGGCCTGCGTCACGCTCCCACCCCGAGTAGTAATAGGGCGTCCGGGCGGGGAACTCGGCGGCGCAGGTGTCGACCGATTTGAACGTGCGGTGGCCCGCGAACGGCGCCTCGGGTTCGCGTGCCAGCTCGTTCAGCTCGTGCAGGAACCACGGATCGATGCTCGTGCGCCGATGGACGGCCTCGATCGAGTGGCCGCGGCGCAGCGCCTCGAGAACGTGGTCGAAGCGCTCGGGTCCGGGCTCCTCCACCGCATCCAGCAGCGCGCTGTCGTCGTCCGGCGCGCCCGGCTTGACATCGAGCTCGCGCGAGCGCATCGCCTTGGCGAAAGCCTGCTTGAACGTCCGTCCGATCGCCATCACCTCGCCGACCGACTTCATGTGCGTGGTCAGGCCCGATTCCGCGCCGGGGAACTTCTCGAAGGCGAAGCGCGGCCATTTGACCACGCAGTAGTCGATCGCCGGCTCAAAGCTCGCCGGGGTGGCGCGCGTGATGTCGTTGGGGATCTCCTCGAGCGCGTATCCGACGGCCAGGCGGGCGGCGATCTTGGCGATCGGGAACCCGGTGGCCTTACTGGCCAGCGCGCTGGAACGCGAGACGCGCGGGTTCATCTCGATGACAACGATTTCGTCGGTGGCCGGGTTGACGGCGAACTGGACATTCGATCCGCCCGTCTCCACCCCCACCGCCCGGATCACCGTGATTGCCTGGTCGCGCAGGGCCTGGTACTGCTTGTCGGTCAGCGATTGCTGCGGCGCCACGCAGACACTGTCACCGGTGTGAACGCCCATCGGGTCGAGGTTCTCGATCGAGCAGATGATCACGACGTTGTCGGCGCGGTCGCGCATGACCTCGAGCTCGAATTCCCCCCACCCCAGGACCGACTCTTCGAGCAGAACCTGGCCGATCGGTGACGCGGCCAGTCCCCGCCCGACGATCCTTTCGATCTCGGCCTCGGTCCTGACCACGCCGCCACCACTGCCGCCCAGCGTGAAGGCGGGGCGCACGATGAACGGCAGTCCGATCGCCTCGAGGGCTCTGTGCGCGTCGTCGACCGAGTGGGCGATCGCGCTGCCTGGAACCCGCAGCCCGGCGCTCGTCATGGTCTCGCGGAAGCGCTCGCGGTCCTCGGCGCGATCGATGGCGTCGTAGTTGGCTCCGATCAGCTCGACCCCGTGGCGCTCGAGCGTGCCGTCCTCGGACAGCGCCTTGGCCAGGTTGAGCGCGGTCTGGCCGCCGAGCGTCGGCAGCAACGCGTCGGGGCGCTCGCGCTCGATCACCTGTGCCACCGGCCCGGCGAGCAGGGGCTCGATGTAGGTACGAGTGGCGACCTCGGGGTCGGTCATGATCGTCGCCGGGTTGGAGTTGACGAGGACGACCTCGTAGCCCTCCTCCATCAGCACCCGGCAGGCCTGCGTGCCCGAGTAGTCGAATTCGGCCGCCTGACCGATGACGATCGGTCCCGAGCCGATCAGGAGGATCTTGTTGATGTCGTCGCGGCGGGGCATGGGCTATGCGGCGGCGGCTCGGATCTCCCCGACGAAGCGGTCGAACAGGTACAGCGCGTCGTGTGGGCCGGGGCCGGCTTCGGGGTGGTACTGAACGGTCGCCCCGGTCACGTCTCTGAGCCGGAGCCCTTCCACGGTGCGGTCGTAGAGATTGATGTGGGTCAGCTCGGCGGCGCCGAAGTCGGTCTGCCAGCGCACCGGCTCGTCGCGGTCGATGGTCTTGGCCCCGCTCGGGCCGAGCACGGCGAAACCATGGTTCTGACTGGTGATCTCGGTTCGACCGGTGGTCAGGTCCTTGACCGGATGGTTGGCGCCATGGTGGCCAAACGGCAGCTTGTAGGTCTCGAGCCCGACCGCACGGCAGAGCAGCTGGTGGCCCAGACAGATGCCATACACCGGCAGCCGCCCGACGAGCTCGCGGACGGTCTCGACGACGTAGTCGAGCGCGGCCGGGTCGCCCGGGCCGTTGGCCAGGAAGATCGCGTCGGGCCGGTTCTCGGTCAGTTCCGCAGTGGTCGCGGTGCAGGGATGGAGCTCGACGGTGGCTCCGCGCTCGCGCAGGTTGCGGACGATCGAGAGCTTCACGCCGGTGTCGATCATGGCTATCCGTGGACCGCCGGGGCTGCCATCGAGGATGGTGGTCCGCTCCGGGGTGACGTCCTTGGCCAGGTCGCGGCCGCTCATCGACGGCTCGGCCTCGATCAGCGCTGTGGCCTCTGATTCGGTCATCCGGGTCGGAAACAGTCCGCCGCGCATCGCTCCCTGCTCGCGGATGTGGCGGACGAGCGCGCGCGTGTCGAGCTCGGTGATGGCGGGGACGCCGCAGTCGCTCAGCCAGGACAGCCAGCCTCGCTCGGCGCCGGGGGCGTCCTCGCGGTCGACCGCGGCGCGCATGATCGCGGCCCGCGCGCAGATCCGGTCGGACTCCATCGCCTCCGCCGAGATCCCGTAATTGCCGATCTGGGGAAACGTGAAGGTGATCAGCTGACCGGCGTAGCTGGGGTCGGTCATGGCCTCCTGATAGCCCGACATGGCCGTCGTGAACACGATCTCGCCGACGGCATGCCCATCGGCCCCACAGGCCACCCCGTCGAAACGGGAGCCATCCTCGAGCAGGACGTACGCGGTGGCGGGAATGCTCATCGACTGAGCGTGCTCGCCTCGGCGAGGAGCCGTCCGCGGTGGGCGACCGTCCCTGCGGCGATGGTGAGCAGCACGCGGCCGTGGAGTGTACGGCCGTGGAAGCAGCAGTTGGCCGACCGGCTGGCGTAGCCCTCGGCCCCCACCTCCCATCGGGCGTCGAGGTCGACGAGGCACAGATCGGCGGGCTGGTCGGGAGCGATCCGCGGCGTGGGAAGCTCATACAGCTCCGCGCCCGAGGTCAGCCGCGTCACGATCGTTGCCAGCTCAAGCTCGCCGGGGAGGACCAGCTCGGTATAGAGCGCCGAGAAGGCCGTCTCGAGCCCCGTCGTCCCCATCGGGGCCTGCTCGAAGGGCACCTCCTTCTCGTGCTGGGCGTGCGGGGCGTGGTCGGTGGCCACGCAATCGATCAGCCCGGAGCGCAGCGCCTCGACGAGCGCCTGGCGGTCAGCCTCGGAGCGCAGCGGCGGGTTCATCTTGAAGCGGCTGTCCAGCGTGCGGACGAAGTCATCGGTGAGGGTCAGATGATGTGGACAGGCCTCGCCGCTGACCCTGGCGCCGGCGGCCTTGGCCTGCTCGAGGGCTTGGACCGACTCGACGCACGAGAGGTGTTGGAAGTGCACGCGCGCGTCTTCGTAGAGCGCCAGCGCACCGTCCCGGGCGACCATCGTCGATTCGGAGACCGAGGGGATGCCGGCCAGGCCAAGGCGCGCGGACACCGCGCCCTCGTGCATGACTCCGTCGCCCGACAGCCCAGGGTCCTCCTCGTGCAGCGCGATGACCCCGCCGCACAGTCGCTGGTACTGGAGCGCCTTGCGCAACATGCCCCCGGAGACCACCGGCTTGCCGTCGTCGGTGAAACCGAGCGCGCCGCAGTCGCGCAGCTCGGCCATCTCGGTCAGCTCATCGCCCTCCAGCCCTCGGGTGATCGAGGCCAGGAAGCCGACCGGGACCCGCGCCTTGTGCTTGGCCGCGTCGACCAGCGACCTGAGCACAGCGGCGTCATCGACCACGGGGTCGGTGTTGGGCATCGCGATGACCGCGCAGAACCCGCCGGCTGCGGCAGCGGCGGTGCCGGTCTCGAGATCCTCCTTGTACTCCTGACCCGGGGTGCGCAGGTGGACGTGGGGGTCGACGAAGCCCGGGAACAGGTGCCTGCCCTTGGCCTCGATGGTCTCGACTTGATCTGAGGTCGTGCCGGAGCCCGGGTCGGCAATCTCGGCGATGCGCCCCGCCCTGACCAGTACATCGCGCGGCTCGTCGAGACCGGCCCGGGGGTCGAGCACGTGGGCGCCGCGGATCAGCAGTTCGGCCTGGGGCTCGGAGCGGTGGAACAACCGATGCTCGTTCATGCCACGGCCGCCAGGACTGGGGAGCCGACGAGCAGCTCGAAGAGGACCGCCATTCGCACCGCCACCCCCGCCTTGACCTGGGCGCCGATGAGCGCCTGCGGCGAGTCGATCGCGTCGCCCGACAACTCGACGCCTCGGTTGACAGGCCCGGGATGCATGAGCAGCTGCCCGGGCTTCAAGCGCGCGGTCGAAATCTGATAGCGCGCGGCGTACTCGCGCAGCGAGGGCACGTAGGACTCGCGCATCCGCTCGTGCTGCATCCGCAGCACGTAGACCACATCGGCCTCGGGCAGCCGGTCGAGGGTCGTAGTGGCCTCGCAGCCCAGCACCTCGATGTGCCGGGGAATCAGCGTCGGCGGCGCGGCCACCATCACGCTGGCTCCCATGCGCGTGAAGGCCAGGATGTTGGAGCGGGCCACCCGCGAGTGCATGACATCGCCGACGATCCAGATCCGCGCCCCGTCGAGCGAACCCAGCTGGCGCCGCAGGGTGAACACATCGAGCAGCGCCTGGGTGGGGTGTTCGTGCTTACCGTCGCCGGCGTTGACCACGCTGGCCGGGGTCCAGCCGGCCACCAGCTGCGCCGCGCCGACGTGGGGCGAGCGGATCACAATCGCCGCCGGTTCGTAGGCCGACAGCGTCTGCACGGTGTCCTTGAGCGACTCGCCCTTGTCGACGGCCGACCCGACCGAGCGTACGTTGACCACGTCGGCACTGAGCCGCTTGGCGGCCAGCTCGAAGCTCGAGCTGGTCCGCGTGCTGGCCTCGTAGAACAGGTTCACGACGGTCCGCCCGCGCAGGGCTGGGACCTTCTTGATCTCCCGGCCCGAGACCTCGGCAAACGACTCGGCGCGGTCGAGGATCCGCTCGATCCCGCCGCGATCGAGATCGTCGATCGAGATCAGGTGACTGCCGATGCGGGTGTGTCCGGTCATGCTCTGGCTCGCTTGGGGGTGGTGGGTGTGGTTGGGACCGCTTGGGGGTGTGTGGTCCGGGCGTGTGTGGTCCGGGCGTGTGTGGTCCGGCTCATGCTGCGGCTCGCTTCGGTTCGCCGGCGGGGCCGATCGTCACCTCGTCGTAGCCGTCGACCTCGTCGACCCGGACGTTGACGCGCTGGTCCTGGGAGGTCGGAAGGTTCTTGCCGACGTAGTCGGGGCGGATCGGGAGCTCGCGATGGCCCCTGTCGATGAGCGTGGCCAGCTGGACGCGCGCCGGCCGGCCGTAGTCGAAGATCTCGTCGATCGCCGCGCGGACGGTGCGCCCCGTATAGAGAACGTCGTCCACGATCACGATCGTCTTGGCGTCGACCGAGAAGTCGAGCTGGGTGGCGTGGACGATCGGCGCACTAGGCCGGATGGAGAGATCGTCGCGGTAGAAGGAGATATCGACGAAGCCCAGCGGCACCGCCGGCTCGAGCAGCTCGCTGGTCAGGGCGTGCAGGCGCTGGGCCAACACCGCGCCGCGGCGATGGATCCCCACCAGCGCGACGTTCCCGTCCGGGTTCTTCTCGACGATCTCGTGAGCAATCCGCACGAGCGTGCGGCGCATGTCATCGCGGTCGAGGACGACCGTTGTAGCTTCCAACGTGCTCCTTCCTGGCCTCTCGGGACCGGGTTAAAGGAACCGACTGATTGAGCCTAGCAGTGGGATCGGCGAGATCGTGCGCGGCTCCGGCGCCCCCGCCCGTCGGCGTCGTGGGCGCGTGCGGAGGAGCGTTCGGGCGCGCGTGGCGCTCGCGGAGGAGCGTGCGCGAAAAGTTCCGGATAGCGGGTTCTTTCGGGAACGCTGCCTGCTCAGCCGCTGGCCTGCGCGGTACGGGGGGTGCGCCGGCCGTACAGCACGTGCGGAAGACCCGCGTGCTCGATCTCGCACCGGTAGGTGAAACCGGCCTTCTCCATGACGCGGCGCGAGGCGAGGTTGTCGGGCAGCGTGAACGCGACCAGCTCAGGTAAGTGCAGGTCGTCGAAGCCGGCGCGGGCCGAGGCCAGGGCCAGCTCGGTGGCGAGGCCCTGCCCCCAGCGCTCGGGCGCGATCGACCACGCGACCTCGATCTCCTGCATCCCGGCGACGAACGTGTGCTGCAAACCACCCCGGCCGACCATCTCGCCGGTGGAGCAGTCGCGGAGCAGCCACAGGCCGAAGCCGTGGCGGTCCCAGTGAGCCACCTTGGCGGCCAGGCCCTGGATCACCTCGATGTCCGTCGGAGGTTGCCCGTTCGTTGTCAGCCAGCGCGCCACGCGAGGGTCGCGGAGGTGCCGCCCGAGTTCGCCGGCGTGCTGGGGACGCAACCGCTCGCAGATCATCCGCTCGGTCTCGATCCGATCGAGCGGCGGTGCGGCGATGAGGTAGGAGTCTTCGATCGACATGGGTCAGGCACGCTCCGCCGCCGCGGCGGCGGCGCGGTCGGGCTGATCGGCCGGCGGCTCCCTCCACCGCACGAGCTCGGGTGGGCCTCGCTCGGGCAGCGGGATCTCGATCGTGTCGAAGTCGCGCGGCACCACGGTGGCGGAAAAGACGGCACGAGCTTCGTCACGCAAGAGCCCGACCGCGTAGCGCGTGGAGAGGTGGGTCAGCGCCAGGCACATCACCTCGGCGTCGCGGGCCAGGGCGGCCGCCTGCCCGGCCGTCGAGTGACCGGTCTCGGCCGCCCGATCGCGCTCGTCGTCGGAGAACGTGGCCTCGTGGATGAGTAGATCCGCTCCGCTGGCCGCCACTCGCAGCGCCTCGCACGGCGTGGTGTCGCCCGAGAGCGCGATCTTCCGGCCCGGCCGCGGCGGGCCCAGCACCTGCTCGGGTGCGATGCCCCTGATCGTCTCACCGTGCTGGACACGCCCGAACTCGGGCCCTGGAACCAGGCCGAGCTCTCGCGCCGCGACCGGATTGAACACCCCCGGGCGCTCGTCCTCGTAGATCACATAGCCGAAGGCCGGGCCACGGTGGGCGACGGGCACGGGCGCGATCCGATAGCCATCGCGCCCGAGCACGTCGCCGGTGGCCAGCTCGATCACCTGGAGGTCGAAGCGGACGCGGCCGGCGGCGCGGAGGGCGTAGGCGAGGAGCTCGCGCAGACCGCGGGGGCCGTGTACGGCGAGCGTGCGGTCGCGGCCCCGCAGGTCAAACGTTTTCAGCAGGCCGGGCAGGCCAAGCCAATGGTCGGCGTGGAAGTGGGTCAGATAGATCTCGGTCAGGTCGGCCAGCCCGACCGAGCTGACCAGCTGGCGCTGCGTTCCCTCGCCGCAGTCGAACAGGATGCGGTCGGCACCCCGCCGAAACAGGATCGCGGGGAGCCCGCGGCGAGCGGTTGGGATCGATCCGGCGGTGCCGGCAAAGAAGATCGACAGATCCATCGCGGGTCAGTCTGTCAGTCGAGGATCACCAACTCGAACCTGACGCCCACCGGGTCAACAAATGCGGTCCCCATCGTGTGGTGTGGCGAGCGCCGCCGCTCCGTCGGGCTGCCCGGGTTGAAGATCTGGAACCCATCGGGACCGTGCTCGTGCAGCGGAATGTGCGAATGCCCGAATATCACCCCGGCGCAGTCAGGAAACCACCGTCGCAACCGCGCGGCGCGGCCGGCGGCCGCTCCGCCATCGTGGACCAACCCCAGCTTGATCCCGGCCACCTTAATCGTCCGGCTGGCCGGCAGCCCGAGCCGAATCGCCGCGTCATCGACATTGCCGTGGACGCCGACCACGCGGCCGTAGGCCTCGAGGTCGTGGAGCACCGACAACGCCGAGAAGTCACCGGCGTGGATGATCAGATCGGCCCGGGCCAGCCGCTCCGCGCACGCGTCGGGAAGCCGCCGGGCGCCGCGCGGCATGTGCGTGTCGGAGATGATCGCGACTTCCACAGCGGTCCAGTTCAGCATGGCCGATCGGTCGCACGAGGGCCGGGCGCTGCACTAAGCTCCCAACTGTCCCATGTTCCCGGGACCCCCGCGCCCGTAGCTCAGGGGATAGAGCGTTCGCCTCCGGAGCGAAAGGTCGCAGGTTCAAATCCTGCCGGGCGCGCCTACGAAAGCCATCTCAGATGAGTTGTGCCACGGCCTTGGGTGGGGTCGTGGTGGTTGAGAAGGGGAGATCAGCAGCCAGATCGAGGTCGGCGGTGCTTTCCGTCACCGCCGACTCCAGGGAGGAGCCTCGATGCTCGCCGACCTCGATCTGCTGCTGATTGCGGTGTTCTGCACCGCCGACGATTTCCTGCCCAAACGGGCCAGGAACGCACGACGAAGCCTCCAAGCCGCTTACTGCGATAAAGACCGCGCCGCCCGCCGTTTCGGTGCTGGGCGCCGCTTTCCGCCGTCCACATGGGCGGTGAACGAGCCGGAAGATTGACGCAGGCAATCCGGAGTGGCTATCGGGCGGCGCCGGCGACTGCTAGCCGGGCAGTCTGATCAGTTGACTCCTACATCAACCGAGGTAGTCCGCGATGTGGGGCAGCGCCTCCTCGATCGTCAGATACGGCTTGGTGTCGTACTCGATCCATTCTCCGTAGTTCAGGATGTTCCGATAGCTCTCATTGAGATCATCGGCTTCTGCGATCACCACGCCATGGCTGCCGTCGGCGGCCACGTAGTGTGCTTTGACGCCAGACGGCACACCGTGTTCGGAAAAGACGCTCATTAGCTTCTTTGTCTCGTCGCGGTCGAGCTGCTTGATGCGGTAGGTCGTGATGAAGATCACGGTTGGACGCCCTTCGTTCGTTGATCGGCCGAAACGACTCTCTCAGCTTCGACTCATCGCCGGGTAAAACCGAGCTATCGGGTTGCGGCAGCCTTCTGCTGCCCGTAGCGCTCCATGCTCTTCCGAGCTACTCGCAACGCCGCCGGGCCTCAACGAGCCAGAAGCGTCAAGACGGCTGCTCAGTGACAAGCCTCGCGAGCTGACGGATGGCCGTGGCCCTGTCGGGTCCGCTGGCGTGCAGCACGAAGACGGGCTCCTGGACCTCGTCAGGAGAGAGAAAGCCTGCCCGCCAATGGCCGTTAACGCGGTCGACAGCGACCGTCATGCCACGGTTGGCTGCCTGCTCTTCTAGCCGTGTCAGCAGTTCGCTGGTCTCGTGTTCAGCCTCCATGGCCTGCCTCCAGTCCGATTCGGATTTCCTCATCACAACGGTTGCACGCCAGTTTAAAATCCAACAGCGGCGCTAAACCCGCAGATAGCTGCGGCATACCCCTGAGCGGGCGAACGAGGGTTGGCCGGCGCCGCGCTGGACGGTCCGGCTCGATCGGTGCCCCACCTACTCCTGCCGCTGAGGAAGTCGATTCGCCCGCCTGCCATCGGTTTCCCAAAGGCCACCGAACGGCGTCCAAGCCCGAAGCTATCTTGGGCTCTATGAAGGGATATCTCAAGGACGGACCTGCCTCTGGACAAGCGGTGGAAGCTGGCGACCCACCCGTACGGCGCGGCGTGATCGTCGCTGCGAAGGGACTCTTGGTGAGGAGGCGTACCGCTGCCACCTGAGCTCGGTCGACTCGACCGTGTCCG
>CAVVNG010000010.1:0-132996 GCA_963749545.1 uncultured Solirubrobacterales bacterium | reverse complement strand
ACCGCCGCCCCGGCGATGTTGTATGGGATCGCCGCCATCGGGAGCCCCATCTGCACTTCGTTGGCCGGACACCCGTTGCCCAAGCCGTCGCTGCCGGTGCAGGGCGTGGTCGAGCGACCGGGCGCGATCCCCGCCACCGTCTGGATCTTGCCGTCAGCGCCGACCCTGCGCACCACGGCGTCGAATGAATCGGCGATCAGGAACCCGCCGCCCGCCACCGGTACCGCCGCGGTGGGGTTGGCCAGCTTTGCCTGCGTGGCGGGACACCCGTCGCCGATCAAATCGGTGCTGGCGCCGCACACCGTTGCCGCACCGCCGGCCGCGGTAGAGATGATGCCGCTGGCGTTGACGTAACGGATCGTTCCTGGACCGTCGAGGTTGTCGGTGGCGTCTGCGATGAGAAATCCGCCACCGGGATACGGAACCGCGTCGGTGGGATCGTCAAGCTCGGCCTTGGTCGCCGGGCCCCCGTCGCCCATCTTGAGCCCGTCAGGCGCGCACAGCGCGCCGCAGTCGGCACCGTCCCCGGCCACGGTCGCGATGTTGCCCGATGGATCGACCTTGCGTACGACGTGGTTCTCCGAGTCGGCGATCAGGACGTCACCGCCTGACATCGGCACCGCCGCCGTCGGCATCTTCAACTGCACCGAGGTGGCGTGGCCGCCTGCGGCGTGCGCGCGCAACGTCAGCGCCACCGACACGACGGCCAGAATCGCGGCCGCGACGACCATCAATCGCCGCGGCGGAATCAAACGTGACCAAGCCCCCACGTGACGACAAATGCTGCCGAAACCTGGTCTTTAATGCAACCGGGCCGGCGTGCGAGGGCTCGGCCGCACCCACGCTCGGACGTGTCGCAGCCAGCCGGGCGCCCACCAGTTGGCGCGCCCCATCATGCCCATGAATGCTGGGACGAGCAGCAGCCGCACGAACGTCACGTCGATGACGATGGCCAATGCCTGACCGACGCTCAGTTGCTTGACCAGGAACACTCTCGACGAGGCGAGCGCGAGCAGCGCGATGACCAGCAACAGGGCCGAGCTGCTGATCAGCGGCCCGGTGCGTTGCACTCCGGTGACGACGGCGTCCTCGTCGGAGGCGCCCCCCTCGTGAGCCTCGACGATGCGTGACAGGAGCAGGATGGAGTAGTCGGTGGTGAGGCCGAAGGCGGAGGCCAGCAGGACCACGGTGGCGGTGGTGTCGATCGCCGATGGTCCGTGGTAGGCGAGCACCGATCGCAGGCCGAGAGCCTGGTCCTGGAAGATGAGCACCAGCAAGCCGAGCGTGGCCAACAGTCCAAGGGCATCGAAAACCAGCGCCTTGACCGCGAGCACGACCGAGCCGCTGAGGAGGAACAGGACGGCGCCCGTCATCACCGCGGCCACGACCAGCGCCAACACCGCCAGGGACGAGATCGAGTGCTTGAGGTCGACGAACTCGGCCGTGTTGCCGCCGACCCCGAGCGGGAAGCGCAGTGCGCGCACGGCGGCCACGACGGCCTGACTGGCCGCGGCGTACGGCGGGTGACTGAGCACGGCCTCGAGCGGGACGACGCCCTGCGATGGCGGGGCGATCGGCGATACGAGCTCGACGCCCGGCGTCCGGGCAAGCGAGGCGGCGAACAGGGCGGCGAGACGTGCGCCTGTCCAGGGCGCCCCGACTCCAGCGAGATGATGACCGGATACATCAGGTTGGGGATGAACTCGCGATCCACGGTGTCGGCCACCTGCCGCGACTCGAATCCCGCCGGAATGGCGCGTTGTCGGGGAAGGTCGGCACCAACCGGAGCGCCGGCGCAGCGGCGGCGATCAACAGCAGGACGCCGACCACCCCACAGTCGATCGGGCGACGCATGACCCAGCGCGGCCAGCGGTACCAGAAACTTCGCTCGTTGAAGGGCTGGGTCGCGGCGCCCGCCCCAGCCACTCGCCTTCCGCCCAGCAGGAGCAGCGGTGGCGCGATCAACAGCGCCGCCGCCACCGACAGCAGCGACACCAGCACGCCGGCGATCCCCATCGAGTAGATGAACTGCTGGGGAAAGACCAGCAGGCCTACGCTGGCGCCAGCCAGAGCCAGGCCGCTGAGCAGAACCGCACGCCCGGCAGTGGAGACCGTGACCGCGAGCGCGCGCGTCCCGGGTCCGCTCCTCGCCACCTCCTCGCGGTAGCGCGAGACGAGGAATAGCCCGTAGTCAACCGCCAGTCCGAGGCCGAGCAGCAGGGCCAGATCGAGCGCGAAAATCGAGATGTCGAGCACGCCGGCCAGCAGCCGCAGGCAGGCATAGGTGGCGCCGAGAGCAGCGGCGCCAGTCGACAGGGGGATGAGTGCGCCCGGCGCGCCGCGGAAGATGATCAACATCAGCAGGGCCAGGAGCGGGAATGCGATCAGCTCGGCGCGGAGCAGATCGGAGCGCACGGCCCGATTGACGTCGAGAAAGGCGACCTGGTAGCCGCCGAAGCGCAACGTCAGCCCAGGCTCACGCAGGCTCTTGCGCAGGCGGTCGATCGGCCCCGCCGCCGCGTCCTCGCTGGTGCTGCGGAAGTGGACGAGTAGCAACGTCGAGGTGCCATCGCGAGACACCAGCTCGGGAAAGCCATGAGCCCCGAACGCGGTTTGGACGCTGCCCACCGCCGGGTCGCGCCGGACCCGCGCGGCCAGACGCTCGGCGCTCGAACGAGCGGACGGCGTCCTGAAGCCGGGCGGTGCGTGGGCCAGGATCATGAGGCCGGGCAGGGGGTCGTAGCCAAGCGCGCGGTGAAGTTGGTCGAGCGCCCGCACGCTCTGCGAGCCCGGCGTAGTGAAGCCGGCGACCTTGAACTGGTCGGTCCTCAGCAGCGAAGCGACCAACGCCACGACGACCACCGCCCCCGTGGCCACGAGCGTCCTCCGAGGCCTTCGCCATGCCGCAGCCATCGCGCCCCAAGCCTACTTCCGCCCCTCTCACCGCTCAGCGTAGCTTCCCTCGAGGACGCCCTTCACGCTGGCATCCAGCGCGTTGAGCCGGTACAGCGCGAGCGCCTCGGCCGAGCCGAACCGTGCCCCGGGCACGGCCGCGGGGCCGTGGTGAGCGAGCACGCAATGCGCCAGCGCCAGCCGGCGCTCCTCGTCGAGAGGACCCGAGCGCTCGTCGAGCATCCGCTGACCGATGACGAGGTGGCCAAGCAGGCGGCCCTCTTCGGTCACTCCGATCTCTGCGCCGTAGGTGAACTCGCGCGTGCGCCCGAGGTCGTGGACGATCGACGCGCTCAGCAGCAGGTCGGAGTTCAGTCGCGGGTGCAGCTGGCAGATCTCATGGGCAAGCGTGGCCACGGCCACCGTGTGCTCGAGCAACCCGCCGAGGTACGCGTGGTGACCTGAGCGGGTGGCCGGTGCGCGCCGCCATGCCTGCCGCAGCACGCGGTCGGCCATCAGCGAGTCGAGCAACGCGCGGTAGCGCTGGTCGTACACCTCGCGGGCCAGGTGCTCGAGGAAGCCGTCGAGCTCGTCGAGGTCGCGATACGCGTGCGGGAGAAACATGCCCGGGTCGGCCTCGCGCTCCTCGCGGGCGATGTCCGCGACCTCGAGCACGAGCTCGTCCCGGAAGCGCTCGACCCGACCCGACACGCGGACCACGTCGCCGCGCTCGAAGCGGCCGGCCATCACGTCGGCATTCCGGAATGCGCGAGCCGCGATCGTGCCACTGCCGTCGCGCAGCTCCAAGGCGAGATATGGCGACCCGGTGCGGGTTCTCAGGCGGTCCTTGCGGGTACACGCGAACAGGCCTGAAATCTCCTCGCCCGGGCGCATGGTGCTGACTGACTGACCAATGCTCACAGGCCCATGATGTACGGTGGTTCGGATGCAGCCGCTGCAATGGGAATACCGTCCGGACGGTTTGCGCGCTCCGGCGGTGGCGTGCGCGTTCAAGGGTTGGAACGATGCCTCCGATGCGGCCTCCTCGGCGGTGACATTCGTCGGCAGCGCGCTCAGCGCTCGCCGCTTCGCCACCATCGACCCCGAGGACTTCTACGACTTCCAGGCCACGCGGCCGCGGATCAAGCTCGTCGAAGGCCAGACCCGCGAGATCGTGTGGCCGGCGGTGGAGTTGTTCGAGGCCCGCGTCCCTCGCGCCCCTCGCGACCTGATTCTTGTGGTGGGCAGCGAACCCTCGTTCCGCTGGCGGACGTTCGCCAAGCTGATCGTCGAGCTCGTCGAGGCGCTTGGTGCGCAGCTCGTGGTGACGCTCGGCGCGCTTCTCGCCGACGTCCCCCACACGCGCCCCGTCTCGGTGACGGGGCTTGCCTCGGACCCCGCGCTGATCGCCCGCCTGGGGCTGACATCGTCCTCCTACGAGGGCCCGACGGGCATCATCGGTGTGGTCCATGCCGCCTGTCAGGAGGCCGGTCTGCCCTCGGCGAGCTTCTGGGCCGCCGTGCCGCACTACATCGCCGCCACGCCCAACCCCAAGGCGGCACTCGCGCTCGTGCGCAAGCTCGAGGGCCTGGTCGGAGTCGCCGTCGACGCCACCGAGCTCGAGCTCAGCGCGGCCGACTACGAGCGCCAGGTCAACCTGGCCGTTCAGAGCGATCCAGACGTGCAGGCCTTCGTCGAACGACTCGAACAGGCGGCCAGCGACGAGTCCGACGACGATCCCGGCCCACTCCCCTCGGGCGAGACGATCGCGCGCGACCTCCAGCGCTTCCTCCGCCAGCGCGGCGACGGCGAGAACCCGCCGACCTAACTAGACCTCCGCCGCCGGGCACACCAGCCGGTAATCACACACCGAGCAGGCCGACACCGACGGAGTCGGCTCGAACCCCTGCGAGAGGATGCCCTCGGCGACCTCGAGGGCCACATCCCGCACCCACCCGGCGCGGTCGCCATCGTCCAGTGGCACCGACACCTTCTCATCGTCGAGCAGGTAGTAGTAGGCCTGGCGCGAGGCATCGAGCGACCACGCCTCGCGCGCCCCGACCGCGTACAGCGACAACTGCACATCCTCGGCGAGCTGGGTGGCGGTCTTCGGTCGGCCCGTCTTGTAATCGATCAGCTCGTACTCGCCGCCGGGGAGCAGGTCGACGCGATCGACGCGTCCACGCAGCAGGTGCGGTCCGAGTTTGAACGTGAACTGGCGCTCGAACCACATCGGCCGTGCGTCGTCGTCCTCGAAGCGAGCGTGGTAGCGCGTCAGCGCCGTGGCGGCCTTGCCACGAAGCTGGCGCTCCTCCTCAGAGTCGCCGAAACCGCCGCGCCGCCAGCGGGCGTCGAGCAGCCCGAGCAGCTCGGCCAGCGAGCCGGAAACATCATCGTTGGCGTGGAATCCCTCGAGCACCTGGTGCAGGACAATCCCGAAACGCTGGTGGATCGTCGGCTCCTGGGGAATCCGGAACACCCGGGCGAACTTGTATTTCAGTGGGCACGTCCGGTAGGTGTCGATGTCCGAGGCCGACAGGACAACGCCGTCACCACGACGCGGCAGGAAGGCCTCGAGTGACGGCTCGTCGCGAGCGGCCACGGCCTGAACGCGGCGCCGAGCGTCGCGCTCGGCGTCCAGCAGGTAGTCGTCAAGCACCGACGAGGTGAAGATCTCGCGCTGCTCGGCCGTGACCGCCTGGAGGATCCGCGAATTCACGTCGCGCAGGCCCTCGGCCACGCTCTGCCCCTCGGGTCGCGCGATCAACGCCGCCAGCTTGAGCAACTCGAGATACCGCACCACCGCGTGGGTGACGTCGAGGTCGGTGTCAAAGCGCAGCTCGCCGAGCCGCCCACCGGTCGTCATCGTCGACTCGAGCAGCTCGTCGCGCAGCAGGCGGTAGGTCGAATGCAGGGTCTCCGCCGGGCCGAACAGCTCCTCCTCCCGGTCGTCCCAGTCGGCGTCGAGCATGACCCGCATCTCCTCGAGCAGCGGCGAGGGCACGAGACGCGCACCGCGGTCGTTGGCGCGCGGATAGCTCACGACCACGCGGGACCGGGCTCGGCATAGCGCGACGTAGAGGGACTGGCGGAGCATCGCGCGATGGGTGGCCTCGGTGTCGGGCGGCAATGCCTCCTGCAGCAAGACGTCGGGGACGTGCTCGGGTGGGGCGACGGCGACCGCAGCCTGGAGCCCGACGACGTACACGTGCTCGGCCTCGAGTCCGCTCGAGGCCTGCAGGGTCAGGACCTGGACCGCTCCAGGCCGCGACAGCCGCGGCTCCTCCTGCTCGCGCAGGCCGTAATCGGCCACGGCCGCGATCGCGCGGGCGAACTCGCGGGGCGTGGCCTGCGGGGCGCGACGGACATGCGCGGCCGCCAGCTCGCCGAAGCGAGCCAGCGCTCGCAATCGCTCGACCACGTCGGCCTGGGCTGCGAACAATTGCTGGCGCCGCAGCCCGAGTCGATCGATCAACCGGTGGATGTACAGGTCGGGACGGCTAGTGTCGATCGTGGCGGCGCCGGCGCGAAACAGCTTGAGGAACACGCGAATGCGCTCGCGGGCCTCGGGCGGTACCTGGGGCGATTCGGTCGCCGCCGCGAGCGCCGAAACCATGTCGAGCTTGCGCCGACGCGCGATCTGGGTGCAGCGGGCGATGTCGACCGACCGCAGCTCGACCGGGGGCCGAGCCAGGGCGCGGACAACAGCCGGGGCGTCGGAAGGGTCGGCCAGCAGCCGCAGCCAGGCCAGCAGGTCGCGGATCTCGGCCCGCTGGAAGAAGGCCGCCTCGCCAACCACGCGATGAGGCACGGCGCGCTCCTCGAGCGCGACGGCGACCGCCTGGCCCTCGCGCGAGATCGCCGGCACTATCACGATGATCGACCCCGGATCGACGCCCTCACGGGCGATCAGCCGCTCGATATCCCCGGCCACCGACTGCGCTTGCGCGCGATCATTGGCGCACCGCCAGAACTCCACCGCGCCGCCCTCCGACGCGTCGGGCACGCTGATTCCGGCCAGCCCGCACGCAGCACGCAGGACACGCTCCGGCGAGCGCAGGCTCCGGGCGAGCTCGATCGTGTGCCACCCGGGCAGCTCAAAAGTGCCCACGCGTGCGAATCCGGCGCCACGGAAACGCCGCAGCGCCTGGGCCGGGTCGGCGGCCACGGTGGGACACTGGCCGGGAAGCTCGCGGACGAGGCTGGCCGCGGCCAGGCTCAGCTCCTGGGCGTCATCGATGAGCAGGTGTTCGAACTCACGCTCGCCACGGGGATGCTCGGCCGCGAGGCGCAGCGCAGCCTGCAGCACGTCGCCCGCATCGGCGCCCGACGCCTCACCCAGCATGCGTTCGTGCGTCCGGTAGACGGCGGCGAACTCCTGCTCGACGGCCCGCTGGGACGGGTCGGCAACCTCGCTGGCCCAGGCCTCGTAGGCGTCGACGCTGACGAGCTCGGCCTTCAGCCGGTCGATCCGGCGCACAAAGCCGCCGAGCAATGCGTTGGCGCTGCCGCCGAAGTCGTGGTGCTGGAGCGAGAGCTCGTCGATCCTCTCTAACAGCATGGCCAGGCGATCGCCGGGCCCGAGAATCGAGCTGAGAAACTCGTCGCCGGCCTCGCCGAGGATCACCGCGGCCAGCTCCAGCGGCGTGAGCATGAACAGCTGCTCATAGCCACGGTCGAGTGCTTCCTCGAGCCGCTCGCGCATGGCGTCCGCCCGCGCCGCGGTGGGCGTCAGAACGCCGATCCTTTCCGGTTCGATGCCCTTCGCCACCAGCCAGCGAAAACGCGTCTCGAGCACTCTCGTCTTGCCCGTCCCAGCCGCCCCGGTGATGAGCAAGGGCCCACCTGTATGGGTGACAGCCTCTCGCTGAACGGGAAGCAGGCCATCAAGTGTGAGCTCCACGTCTGACAGCATAGGTTGGTGATGAGCACCACCCGTTCGGCACTCGACGCTGACTGGCTGGGGGTCTGCCGCCGTTCGGTGGCCGGCGTCGAGCGGCTGCTCGCTTCGACGCCGAACACGAGTGAGCGAGCCATCGAGACCGGCTCGCTCGGCAGCGGGGGCGATCGCACGCTGGTGATCGATCAGTCGGCCGAGGAGCTTGTGCTCGAGCAGCTCGAAGCCCTCCACACGGACGGATACCGCTTCGTGGCCATCTCCGAAGAACGGGGTGAGGTGGACTTCGGTGACGACTCCGTCCGGGTGATCATCGATCCGATCGACGGGTCGCTGAACGCCAAGCGCGGGATCCCGAGTCACGCTGTATCGATCGCGGTGGCCGCAGGCGAGACCATGGCCGACGTCGAGTTCGGGTTCGTGCACGACTTCGGGCCAGCCGAGGAGTGGTGGGCGCAACGCGGCGACGGCGCCTGGTTGGGCGGCGAGCGGCTCGATCCCGAGGCGCCCGAGCGACGCAGCCGCGACGGTCGGATCGAGGTACTCGGCGTCGAGGCAGCGGATCCGCGATGGGTGGCCAAGTCGATCGACGCGCTGCGCGAGACCTGCTATCGGATGCGCGTGCTGGGCACGATCGCTTCCTCGCTCTGTTACGTGGCCGCGGCCCGCTTCGACGGGATGGTCTCGCTGCGCCGCGCGCGTGGCGTCGATTCCGCCGCCGCCCAGCTGATTGTGCGCGAGGCTGGAGGACTGGTCAGCTTCCCTGGACTCGACGGGCCCCTCGGCGCTCCGCTCGACGCCCACCCCAGCGCACCGGTGATCGCCGCTCGATCGGCAGAGACGCTGCGCCTGCTCGAGAGGATCCCGACATGATGATCGACTGGATCCTGGCCGAGAAGCTCGCCGCGTACCTGGCCGGAGCCGGCAACGGCCACCTCCCCGACGTCGACCTGCGTGGTCTGGCCGCCGAATCGGAGACCCGCGTCGTCGCCTACACGGGCCTCCGGCCCGCCAACCCCCTCCCCGAGCCCGAGGGGATCAGCCGCAGGGATTGGATCACGATCAACATCGGCTCGATGCGAACGCTGCTCGATCCGGTGCTCGAGCGGGCGGGCCAGAACATGGGACCCATGCGCCCGGCCATCGAGCTTGGGATGGGATTCGCCGTGACCGGCGAGGTGGGCGTCGTGCTCGGCTACCTGGCCCAGCGTGTGCTGGGCCAGTACGAGCTCGTGCTGCTCGACGAGGCGGTGGCGGATCGGCCTCCGCGACTGCTGTTCGTGCTGCCCAACCTTGGCCAGGCGGTGCAGGCGTTCGGCGCCGAGGAGCAGGAATTCATGACCTGGGTGGCGCTGCACGAGGTCACGCACGCGGTCCAGTTCGCGGGGGTGCCGTGGCTTCACGGCCATCTGGCCGGCCTGATTCGCGAGCTCCTGCGCAGCGCCGAGGTGCGGATCGACACGCCCCGCAAGCTGCGGTTGCCGACGGCCGATGAGTTCCGTCGGGTGGGCCGCGCGCTGCGCTCGGGCGACTTCATCACCCTGGTGACCACCGACGCTGAGCGCGAGACGCTCGATCGTGTCCAGGCGGTGATGGCGGTGATCGAGGGCCACGCCGAGCACGTGATGGACGCTGTGGCTCCCGATCTTCTCCCCTCCCTGCCCAAACTGCGGGCGGCGCTTGATCGGCGCCGCAAGTCGCAATCGGGCCTCTCGCGGCTGGTGGCCAGACTGCTGGGCATGGATCTCAAGCTGCGTCAGTACGAGCGGGGGAAGATCTTCTGCGACGCCGTCGTGCGCGCCCATGGGCCCCAGGCCCTGCACACGGTCTTCTCGAGCCCCCAGGCGCTGCCGACGCTGGCCGAGCTCGAGGCGCCGGATCAGTGGATGGCGCGCGCTGGGCTCCGCCAGCTCGAGAGCTAGCTGCTTAGCGCTCGAGTGCGTATAGCCGCCACTCGTCCGGGACGCCCTTGAGTGCGTGCAGCCCGCGATCCGCGAACTGCAGCCCCGACCCGACCACCAGATCCTTGACCGTGCTCGAGGTCAGCACCTCCCCGGCGCCGGCGGATGCCACGACCCGTGCCCCAATGTGCACGGCGATGCCGGCCACGTCATCGCCGACGAGCTCACATTCGCCGGTGTGCAGACCGGCCCGGATCTCCAACCCCAGCCGCTCGATCTCCTCGACGATCTCGGCCGCGCAGCGAACCGCCCGGGCCGGGCCGTCAAAGGTGGCCAGGAAGCCGTCGCCGATCGTCTTTACCTCCGTCCCTCGCCAGCGGGTCAACTCGCTGCGCACAACCATGTCGTGCTGCGCCAGCAGCTGGCGCCAGCGGCTGTCGCCCAGCTCGGACGCCCGCTCGGTTGAGCCGACAATGTCGGTGAACATCACGGTTGAGAGCACCCGCTCGATCTCCGGGATGACGGCGGGGCGGCGCCCGGTGAGGAATTCCTCAACGTCCTCCATCGCCGGACCGTCGGTCCAGCCGTAGGTGTCGGTGCCGGGATACTCGATGAAACGGGCGCCGGGAATCAACCCGGCCACCTCGCGCCCGGCCTCGACTGGGATGTACTGGTCGTCGGACTGGTGCGTGACCAGCGTGGGGACGCGGATCGTGCCCAGCACCGGACGAAGGTCGGTGGCTGAGATCATGTCCATTAGCTGCCTGGCCATCCCCGGGCTGGCGGCGGCGCGCTGCATCCGCCCCCACCACGCCTCGAAGGCGGGATTGCCCACCTGGCTGGGAGCGAACACCTGGAGCAGGGTGCCATCCCCCCAGCGGTTCTCGATCGCATCGCGGAACAAGCCGCGCAGCTCCGGCGTGATCGTCGTCGCTCCCTGGGGCGCTACCGAGGACAGCACGAGTGCGGTGATGCGCTCCGGATACGTGGCGGCGAACATCGCCGAGAGCCCGAGATCGCTGGCTCCCCACAGGGCGGTGCGCTCGAGGCCTGCGGCGTCCAGAACGGCGCTCAGATCGTCCATCTGCTGCTCGAGCGTGGGCGGCCGTGAGACCGAGTCCGACAGGCCGGTGCCGCGCCGGTCGAAGAGCACCACCCGCGCGAACGTCCCGAGCTGCTCGAAGCGGCGCGCCGTCGAAGGCTCCTCCCACACGAGCTCGACATGCGAGGCCGGTCCGTTGATCAGCGTCAGGTCGACCGAACCCGTGCCGTACACCTGGTAGGCGATGCTGGCATCGCCGCTGTGGGCATAGCGGGTGCGAGGTCTGGTCAAGGGTCTTCTGTAGCCGGCAATGTAACGAACTCGGGCCGCCGGTTTACAAACGTGTGTTCGCTATCCTGTTGAGCAAGAGAGATACTGACTTCGAATTCCGGGAGCAACCGAGAGCATGGCAACAAGTAGCAGCAGTCCGGCGGGCCGCAAGCCCGCATCGCCCAGAAAGACCGCCACTACGCGCCGTTCGACGACCCGCACGCGCAAGCCTGCGGTCTCAGCGACCACCTCGACGCAGCCGAAGACGCCGGTCGAGCAGGTCCAGGTCATCGCCGAGCGGGCGATGCTGGTGCCCGTCGGTGCCAGCCTTATGGCCCGGGACAACCTCGTCTCGACCGTCAAGGGGCTGGCCACCAAGTACCGCACGCGCGCCAGCCTCGAGCGCGAGCTGAGGCGCTACGAGCGCCGTGGCGCCACCGCCCGCAATCGCTTCGAGCGCCAGGTCCGCCGTACGCGCACGCGCGTTGAGCGCGAGCTGCGCCAGCGTCGGACCCGCGTCGAGCGGACCGTGAAGCAGAACCGCCGCCGCTTCGAGCGTGAGGTACGCTCGGTGCGACGGGACCTCGAGAAGCAGTCCGGGGTTGTCGGCTCCCGCTTCGAGAAGCTGGTCACCGACGCTCAGCAGCTGCTGAACTCCGCGGTCTAATACCGACTTCCCCCGCCCCGCGACCAGGAGAGCGCGGCCAAGCGGGAAAGGTTCGCCGGCCTCATATCCTCGCCGGCGAACGTAGCACCCTCTCCTCCCTCAACCGCCGGGGCGTCACATGATGTGGCGCCCCGTCGGTCTTTAATTTTGGGCGTCAGGTCTTTTTTGGGGCTCTGCCTCGTCAGCGAAAGCGGGTTGATGCTTGGTATCGCCGGGTTCCGGGCCAGGTCGTTGACATTCAGCGCGGCGTGCCCAGGTTTGGCGCGCGGCATCGGAACGGCGGCTGGGGAACGAGACGCTGACTGGCTTCTGGTGGCCCGGAAATCCTTTCTTCGAGCCGTAAAACGTGGCAAAGCTCCCGGCGCCGCACAACCTCGGCGACATAAGCACCTTGGAGATGCTTATGTGGGCAGAGTGGCAGTCGCTACGGCCACGTTGTCACGTTTTCCGCCGCCACCGTGACCTCGGCCGGCATCCTCCTCGGCGCCGTTCCCAACACGCATAACCGCCGCCGAGAGCCACCGCCTAGAATGAACCCATGCCTACTCGTGAACAAGTACTTGACGCCCTTCGTGCCGTGATTGACCCCGAGCTGCGCCGCGACATCGTGGAGCTGGAGATGGTTCGGTCGATCGAGGTTCATGAGAACGGAGTGGTCGACGTGATGGTCTCGCTGACCACGTCCGGTTGCCCGATTCGCAACCACTTCGAGACCGCAGTCGCCCAGTCGGTGCGCGACATCGACGGCGTCGTCGGCGTCAACGTCAGCTTCGACGTGCTGAGTGACAACGAGAAGGCGACGCTGGGACGCAAGCTCGGCCGGGGCGCGCTCCCCGAGGGCGCGCTGGCGCAGGTCAAGAACGTGATCTGCATCGGCTCGGGCAAGGGCGGCGTGGGCAAATCGAGTGTGACGGCGAACCTCGCCGCCGCGCTGGCTGCCGACGGCAAGCTGGTTGGCGTGCTCGACGGCGACGTGTGGGGCTACTCGCAGCCACGGATGATGGGTCTCGGCGGCGAGCGGCCGAAGGTCAATGGGGACCGCAAGCTGCTGCCGCTGACCGCCCACGAGGGCATCAAGGTGATGTCGATCGGCTTCTTTGTCGAGCAGGACGCGGCAATCGTGTGGCGCGGCCCGATGCTGCATAAGGCGCTGCAGCAATTCCTCGAGGACGTCGAGTGGGGCGAACTTGACTACCTGCTGATCGACCTGCCGCCGGGCACCGGCGACGTGTCGATGACGCTGGCCCAGCTGCTGCCGCAGGCCAAGTTCCTGATCGTCACGACGCCACAGCCGGTGGCGCAGAAGGTGGCCCGCCGCTCGGCCGAGATGGCCATCAAACTTAAGCTGGAGATCGCCGGCGTTATCGAGAACATGTCGGGCTTCGTCGCCCCCGACGGGCAGCGTTATCAGCTGTTCGGCGAGGGAGGTGGCCAGCTCCTGGCTGAGGAGCTCGAGGTGCCGCTGCTGGCCAAGGTTCCGCTCACCATGCCGCTGCGCGAGCACTCCGACACGGGCACGCCGGTGGTTTTCGCGGACCCCGATGACCCGGCCTCACAGGCCCTTCACCAGGGCGCCCGCGGCCTGATCGCGCTGTCGCCGCTCGAGCTGCCGGTCATGCAGGCGCCGGCACCGGCCGCCGCGCCGAAGCCGGCCGGCATGTCGCTCCCGATGGCCTAGGGCCCAGAGGTGATAGACCTCGCACACCCGGCGTTGCAGCGGGCGCCGGGCCTCAGCGGTTCGCGTAGTAGTCCGCGTTGATCTGGATGTACTTCTGCCACTCGTCGGGGAGCTGGTCCTCGGCGAAGCAGGCGTCCACAGGGCAGGCCTCCACGCAGGCATCGCAGTCGATGCACTCTCCCGGATCGATGTAGAGCATCGGCGCGTCGTCGTAATCGGCTTCATCGGGCGTCGGATGGATGCAGTCGACCGGGCACACCTCCACGCACGAGTTGTCCTTCGTGCCGATGCAGGGCTCGGCGATCACGTAGGCCATGGGCTGCGAGTCGTCCTATCGATTCGGTCCGGCTGGCGGGCGGTCCATTTTACGGAGAGGCGCGCGCCGTCCGTCGGTAGCCTCCCGCGCGTGCTGCTCTTGACCGGCGCCACCGGAACCATCGGATTACCTCTGCTCAGGCGCCTGACGGCCGCCGGCACGCCGGTGCGCTGTCTCGTGCGCGATCCGCGCCGGCTGGGGTCGGAGCGGGTGCGGGTTCAGATCGCCCTCGGGGACCTCTCGGACCACCTGTCGTTCCGGCACGCGCTGCGTGGAGTCGATACGGTCGTGCACCTGGCCTCGGTCATCCGCGACCAGCCGGCCGGGTCGATCGAGGAGCTGGCCGGCGTGGCCACCTGGCGGCTGGTCCGCGCCGCCGAGCGGGCCGGCGTGGAGCGCTTCGTGTTCTTTTCCGCGCTTGGCGCCTCCACGCGCAGCCGCTCGCGACTGATGCGGGCCAAGGCGGTGGCTGAGCGAGCGCTGATCGAATCCTCGCTGGCTCATACAGTCTTTGCGCCCTCGTGGGTCTACTCGCCCAGCGATCCGTTCATGACCCTGCTCGGGCGCATGTCGTGGCTTCCGGCCATTCCGATCCCCGGCTTGGGACGAGGGACGTTTCAACCCATGTGGGCCGAGGACGTGGCCGACTGCGTGACCGCCGCTCTGCCCGGCGGACCGATGGCCTCGCAGGCCGACGGCGCGCGCTACGAGCTGGCCGGGCCGGAGACGCTGAGCTACCGCGACATCGTCGAGATAGCGCTCGGATCGTTCCACCGCCGGCGGCCGATCGTCCCCGTCCCGTTGCGGATCGTCCACCGCACGCTGAAGATCGTCGAGCTGCTGACTGGGCCGGCCGCGTTCGCCACCTGGGACGAGGCCGAGCTCCTGGAGATTCCGATGACCTCTCGCCACGGCACGGCAGACGCCGAACGATTGGGCGTACAGCCCAAGACGATGAGGGCGATCCTGGGAATCGGCTGACGCTCAGCGCGCAGCCGCGCCCACGGCCGGGCGACGCGCGGCCCAGGGCAAAGCCTGCTCCAGCTGGCCGGACAGCGCCAGCAGCCCGCCCTCGCCGGCCGGTCGACCGACGAGTTGGACGGCGAGCGGCAGCCCATCCTCGGTCTCATAGAGCGGCAACGAGATCGCCGGGAGGCCCGAGATGTTGAAGATCGCCGTGTATGGCGTGAAGCGGCCAGAGCGCTGGAAGTGCCCCCACGGGTCGGGTCCGCGTCCGTGGACTTCGCCGATGGCGATCGGGGGCGAGGCCAGCACCGGCATGAGGAGCGCGTCGTAGGGGGCGAGGAACTGGATCACCCGTCGCGCCACCGCTTCGAGCCGGCCCTCAGCGGCCATGTAGCTGATCGTGTCCTGCTGGCGGGCCCGCTGCCACAGGAGCCAGGTCAGCGGCTCGACGTCGTCCTCCGTCGGCTCACGGCGAGCGATCCGCCCCCCGACGAACACCGTCATCGTCACCGACGGCCCGAAGCAGCGGGTGAAATCGGGTAGCAGATCAAAACCAGACCACGGCGGCGTGACCTCCTCGACGCCGTGGCCCAGCGACTCCAACAGCCCCGCGGCGTCGCGAACCGCCCGCTCGCATGCCGGGTCGAGCACGACATCGTCGAGCGGCGAGTTCAGCGCCAAGCCGATCCGCAGCCGGCCAGGCTCCTCAGCCGCCGAGGCGGCAAAGGGCCGCTCGGGTAACGGTGCCCAGTTGGCATCGCCAATCTCGTAGCCGGCCAGGATGTCGAGCAGACGCGCGGTCTCCTCAACGGTGTGGGTGAGGACGCCATCGATCGTGAAGAAGCTCTGGCCGGCGTCGGGTCCGACCGACACCCGGCCGCGGGAGGCCTTCAGCCCGACCAGGCCGCAGCAGGCAGCCGGGATGCGGGTCGAGCCGCCACCGTCGTTGCCGTGGGCCACCGGCACCATGCCCGCCGCCACGGCGGCCGCCGAGCCGCCGCTCGAACCCCCCGGCGTGCGGCCGAGGTCCCAGGGGTTGTGGGTGGGGCCGAAGCGGCGCGATTCGGTCGTGGGCAAGATGCCCATCTCGGGGAGCGTCGTCTTGCCCACGATGACAAACCCGGCCTCGCGGATGCGCCGCACGAGGTACGCGTCGTGGCGCGCCACGCGGTCACCGAACAGGTCGCTGCACATCGTGATCGGCATCCCGGCGACCGGACGGTTGTCCTTGATGGCGATGGGGACGCCGGCGAACGGCCGCGGGTCGCCGGCCTCGATCTCGGCCGCCTGGGCCATCGCCGACTCGGAGGCGACGTGGGTGAAGGCATTGATCTCGGGCTCGAGCTCGTCGATGCGCCGCAGCGACTCCTGTACCAGCTCGGTCGCAGACAGCTCGCCGGAGCGGACCATCGCGGCCAAATCGACCGCCGAGCGATACATCAGGGAGGGCACGGCCGCAGAGCCTATAGCTCAGTGGCCTCCACTAGCCTGTGGTACTTCGACTCTCGAGTCCGCCCCAGGAGCATGATCAGATGAGCGCAACCGCCGAAGTACAGTCAGGCCTCGAGGGTGTAGTCGCCTTTGCCACCGAGATCGCCGAGCCGGATCGCGAGGGCGGGGCGCTGCGATATCGCGGCGTTGACATCGAGGATCTCGTGGGCAACGTGCCGTTCGAGCAGGTCTGGGGTCTGCTGGTCGACGGCAGGCTGCTGCCGGGGATGCCTCCCGCCGAGCCGCATCCGCTGTTCGTGCACTCCGGCGACCCGAGGGTCGACGTGCAGTCGGCGCTGGCCATGCTCGCGCCTCAGTGGGGCTTCGGCCAGCTGATCGACATCACCGACGAGGAGGCGCGCGACAACCTCGCCCGGGCGTCCGTGATGGCGCTGTCGTTCGTGGCCCAGTCGGCTCGCGGCATCGGCCGGCCGCCGGTCCCCCAGCGGGAGGTCGACAGGGCGACCTCGATCCCCGAGCGATTCCTGATCCGGTGGCGCGGAGAGGCGAACCCCAAGCACGCTCAGGCGATCGACGCCTACTGGATCTCGGCCGCCGAGCACGGGATGAATGCCTCGACGTTCACCGCCCGCGTGGTGGCCTCGACCGGCGCCGACGTAGCGGCGGCGCTGTCGGCCGCCGTCGGCGCGCTCTCAGGCCCGCTCCACGGTGGCGCCCCGTCGCGGGTGCTGAAGATGCTCGACGACGTCGACGCGATGGGAGATGCCGATCGCTACGTCAAGGACCTGTTGGACCGGGGCGAGCGGTTGATGGGCTTCGGCCATCGCGTCTACCGCGCTGAGGACCCGAGGGCGCGCGTTCTGCGCCGCACGGCCCGCAAGCTTGGCTCGCCGCGGGTTGAGGTCGCCGATGCGCTCGAGCAAGCGGCGCTGGCCGAGCTCCAGGCCCGCAAGCCCGACCGCGTCCTGGCCACCAACGTCGAGTT
The DNA here is from genome assembly GCA_963749545.1 of uncultured Solirubrobacterales bacterium. Lineage (GTDB taxonomy): Bacteria > Actinomycetota > Thermoleophilia > Solirubrobacterales > Solirubrobacteraceae > Palsa-465. Next base: position 115,930 of record CAVVNG010000010.1, on the reverse strand, counting down.
CTGGTCGGCCGTTGTGCTCGATTTCGCCGACGTGCCGCCAGAGCTGTTCACGCCGCTGTTCACGTGTGCCCGTACGGCCGGCTGGTCGGCCCACATCATGGAACAGAAGCGGGAGGGAAGGCTGATCCGACCGACCGCCAAGTACGTGGGTCCTGGGCCCCGGCCGTTGTCAGAACTGCGAGACTGAACATTCCCGCGCCCGGCCCCGAGACCCGATCGCCGGGCGCGACAGCATGACTCCCGAACGTCAGCTCGACCCAGAGGCGCTCGGCGATCACGTCGATCGGCTGTACCGCGCAGCGTGGGCGCTGTGCGGATCGCGCGAGGAGGCCGAGGATCTCGTGCAGGAGACCTTCGCGCGGGTGCTGCGCAAGCCGCGGATCCTCCGCTCCGAGGACGACGTCGGCTACCTGCTGCGTGTGCTGCGCAACACCTTCTTCAGCGCACGCCGGACGGCGGCCCGCCGGCCCCAGACGACCGCGCTGCCCGACGACCTCGACATCGTGGAGGACCGCAGCGCGATCCAGCCCGAGACCAAGCTCAAATCGGCCGAGCTGTACTCAGCGATCTCCGAGCTTCCAGAGGACTTTCGCGATGCTCTGGTCGCCATTGACGTGGTCGGCCTGTCCTACCGCGAAGCGGCCGAGGCGCTGAAGGTGCGCGAGGCCACGATCACCACGCGCCTGCACCGTGCCCGGCAGCGAGTCGCTCGGGCCCTGACTGATCAGCCGAAGGGTCGCGCTCGCGCGGGGTGCTCTAGACCGCCGGGGCTCTAGGACCCGTCCGCGCTCCAGGCGGCAAGCTTCTGGAGTCCGGTGGTCGCGACGCCGGCCCCTGAGAGCAGGCACGTGTGGTTTGCGCGCTGCCAGGTGACTACGAGGCGACCGTTGACCGTGAGGGTACGCAGCGCCGTGCCGTGGAGGACGCGAACCCTGGCCGGCGGGACGGAGAGCGTCGGGGCGGCGACGATCGTGTAGGCGATGCGGGACTGGCGCCGTCGGTAGTAGACAGTAACGGCTCTGCGGCCGTTGATCGTGTCCGTCCGCTGGCCGACAGGACGCCACCCGAAGCTCTGCGCCCAGTCAGGGAAGTACAGGTCTCCCATCATTTCGGCGAGCTTCATGCCCGGAGCGCTGGGATCTGGGCCAGGCGGCGGCCCGGAGGGGCCGAGCTGGGCCAGCGCGGCTGCCTGGCTCACGGATGGAGCCCCGGGCGTGCCCGCCGGCAGGATCAGGGCCAGCGCCAAGGCGACGGCGGCGATAGCACCGGCAAGGCTTCCGCCGAAGACAAGGCGCCGGCGCGTCTGCGCGCGAGCGCTGGGACGTGCCGCCTCGATCCGCGCCCGCAGCGACGTCGGCGCGCGCTCGGCGCGGGCGGCAGCCATGAGCTCCACCACCCGCCGCTCGCGCTCATAGCGCGCGGTGAGGTCCGGGGAGCCCGCGATCCATGCCTGCACCGCGTCACGGCGCGACGGATCGAGCGAGCCGTCGGCGAGCGCGGAGATGTCCGCCATCTGCTTGGCGGTGAGTTCGGCTTTTTCGGTCGAAGACGACATGCGTTACGTTGAGATTAACGACGCCGGTGTGGGGTCAAACCTTCCCACAGGACTCCGGCCCGGCTCAGGATCGGCGATAGCGCGCATGAACGTATTCATCCAGCATCCGGCCGGCGCTGAATCCGGGTCCGATCGAGCGTAGCGAAGCCCGCATCAGACCCAGCCAGCGAGGCGGCAGCCCGCGTTCATCGCGCTCGTAGAAGGCGGGCAGCACCTCCTCGGACAGCAGCCGATGAAGGGCCGCGGAGTCACTGTCGTCCTGTGCGCCATGATCGTCCTCCACGGCGCCCGGCAGAGCCCAGCCGTTGCTCCCGTCGTAGCTCTCGGCCCACCAACCGTCGAGCACGCTGAGCTGGAGGCCACCGTTGACGGCCGACTTCATCCCGCTCGTGCCGCTCGCCTCGAGCGGGGGCCGCGGCAGGTTCAGCCATACGTCGCAGCCGCGCACGAGCCATGCTGCGGTGGCCAGGTCGTAGTCGTCGAGGAACACCACGCGCTCGCCGATGATGCGGGCGTACTTGAGACCGAACAATCGCTGCAGCGAGCGCTTGGCCTCGTCGTCCCTGGGGTGTGCCTTGCCCGCCAGCACGACCTGGACGGGGCGATCGCCACCGAGTAACGCGAGCGTCCGGTCAGGATCTCGGGTCAGCAACTCCAGTCGCTTGTACGTGGCCACGCGGCGGGCGAAGCCAAGCGTCAGGACGTGCGGATCGAAGGCCCGTGCGGCGGCGCTCACGTACTCCGACAGGTCGTTGCGAGCGAGCCGATCGAGCACGCTGCGCTCGCGCACGAAGCCCACCAGCTCGGCTCGTTGGCGCTCGCGCGCGTCCCATAGCTCGTCGTCGGGAATCTCCTGCACCGGCGCCCATGTCTCGGGCCGCGAGGCGCGAGTAGACCAGTCGTGCCCGAGCTGCCGATCGAGCAGCTCGCGCATGGGCGTCCCGATCCAGGTCGGGATGTGCACGCCGTTCGTGACGTGGTTGATCGGCACATCCGCGGATGCGCGCCCGGGCCACAGCGGTTGCCACATCGCCCGCGCGACATCGCCATGGCGACGACTCACCGCATTGGCGGCTCGGCTGAGGCGCAGTGCGACCTGCGTGACGCCGAACGGCTCGTCCGGGTCCTCCGGGTGGGTGCGACCGAGAGCGATCAGCTCCTCCGCGGGATGACCGAGCTCCGCGGCATACCCGGCTATCGCTCGCTCGACCTGCCTGGTGGGATAGGAGTCATTGCCGGCCGGCACCGGTGTATGGGTGGTGAACACCGTCTGCTCGCGCGCGGCGGCGAGCGCGCTGCTTAGGGGCTCGCCCCTGGCCAGGCTGGGGCGGCCAAGCTCGAACGGGGCGAGCGCGGCGTGCCCCTCGTTGAGATGAAGCAAGCCGGGCTCCAAGCCCATCGCCCGTAGCGCCCTGACCCCGCCGACTCCAAGCAGCACGTACTGGGCAAGCCGCGTGTCCGGGTCGGCGTCGTACAGGCGCGCCGTGATCCAACGCTGCACGGTGTCGTTCTCAGGACAGTCGGTGTCGAGCAGAAACAGCGGTATGCGACCCACTTCGACGCGCCAGATTCGCGCCGCGACCGTTGCGTCGTAGATTGGGACCGTGATCGTCAAAGGACGGCCATCGACCCCGGTGACCAGCGCGGCGGGAAGGAGTTGCGGATCGGTGTCGACCCAGTACTCGTGTTGCCAGCCATCGGCGTCGATCCGCTGGCGGAAGTAGCCTTTGCGATACATGAGTCCGACGGCCACGAGCGGAAGGGCCTGGTCGGAGGCTTCCTTCAGCAGGTCGCCGGCGAGCGCCCCGAGGCCGCCGGCATAGACCGGCAGCGACACATGGACCCCGTACTCGGCGCACAGAAAGGCGACCGGGCGCGAGGCATCGATGGCTGCCGCGGGGGGACGCCGCAGATCCTCCTGGAGCCGCGCCTCGAGTGCCATCGCCTGCTCGGTCAACCCGGGGGTGTCACGCAGCACACGCGGGGACACCTCCTGCAGCAGGCGGACCGGGTTGCGCAGCGACAGCTCGAAGCGCTCGGGGTCGATCGAGCGAAACATCTCCGGAGCGCCCGGAAGCCATGACCAGCGGTAGTTGAAGGCCAGCCGGGCAAGCGGGGCCAGCGAGCTGGGCAGTCGCTCGGCGAGCTGCTCGGCGGCACGCTGAACGTCCCTGAACCCGTCAGTGAAGGTGGCTGTCGACGAAGGCAAGGTCGAGGATTATCACGGCCTCGGCTACCCTCGCGCGCTTGGCCCCTAACCAACCGCAGCCCAGAGGCGCGTGACCGATCATCGCCTCGGCGTCCTTGCCTTCGGCGACTCGATCACCAACGGCGGGGGCGAACTGCAATGGGGCGTCGCCCTGCAATCGTGGGCTCAGTGGGTGGCGCGGGCGACGGGATTGCCGCTGACCAATTACGCCACCGACGGAGCGAGCGCGGCCGACGTCGTCCAGGCACAGATTCCCGCCTTCCTCGAGCACACCGCGATTCCCGATGCCGCCTATCACCTCGGCGTGATCTACATCGGCGTCAACGACGTGCGGGCGGTCGACTGGGATGTAGCGGGTTACGAGGCCGCGTTCCGCGAAGCCCTGGGGTTCCTGCGCGCCCGCTGCCACCGCCTGCTCGCGCTCACCGCCCCGGCCGATTTGGGGCGCCCGCCGGCCGGTGCCAAGGTGGGCGCGCTGAACGCCGTGATCAGGACCGCGGCGGCGGAGACGGCTGCGCTGGTCGTCGAGCTGAGCGACTTCGGCGCCCGCAACCTGGTCATGCCCGATCACGTTCACCCCACGGCGTTCGGGCAGATCGCGATCGCCGAGCGGGCGCTGGCCGTGCTGGCGGACGATGGGCTCGCGGTCCACGTCAGCCCGCGGTCGTTGATCCAGTTCGAACCCACCTGGAAGCGGAGATTGCAGGCCGACACCGCTTACGCGTATCGCCACGCCAAGATCAGTGCCCGGGCGGCCTGGGTAACCCGGCGAGGCGTCTGACGGTGGTCTACCCCTTTGCCGGACCATCGCTGCCACGCTGGCTCTGTAGACGCCCCGCCTCCGCGGTCATCTCGCGCAGCCGCGGCGCCATGGACGGCGTCAGCGCCCGTGGCGCCATCCGCCACCGCCAGCTGCCCAAAGCGCTGCCGGGCCTGTTCATGCGTGCCTCGCTGCCCAGTCCAAGTATGTCCTGGGCCTGCATCATGGCCACCCGCGCCGGCGAGGCCAGGGCGAGGCGGATCATGACCCACCACGGTTGGCGCTCGCTGATCCCACGCTCGGACAGCTCCGCGCGCACCGCCGCGCGGCGACCCGGGTCGAGCGACTCATACCAGCCGCGTGCGGTGTCGTGATCGTGGGTCCCGGTGTAGACGACCGAGTTCTCGACGTGGTTCCTCGGGCGATGGGGGCTGGCGGGCTCATCGGGCTCAAAGCCAAACTGGAGCACCACCATCCCGGGAATTCTGAGTTCGTCGCGCAGACGCTCGACGGCCGGGGTGATAACCCCGAGGTCCTCGGCGATCAGCGCGAGCGGGCCCAACTCGCGCTCGGCGGCATCAAACAGCGCGCGCCCGGGCCCGCGCTTCCAGGTGCCACCGATGGCCGTCCGATCCCCGGCCGGCACTGCCCAGTAGGAGACGAAGCCGCGGAAGTGATCGATCCGGGCGATCGCGAAGAGCGACATCGTCCGCCGCAACCGCTCGATCCACCACCGGTATCCGCGCCTGCGCAGCACCGGCCAGTCGTAGAGTGGATTGCCCCAGAGCTGGCCGGTGGCCGAATAGGCATCGGGCGGGGCGCCGGCGACGACGCCATGCTGAAACAACTCCGGGTGGGCACGCTGGTCGACGCTCCCCGGGGCGACGTAGATGGCCATGTCGCCAAACATGCGCACGCCGCGATCCTCGGCGTAGCGGCACAGCTCGTTCCATTCGCGCGCAAAGCGGACCTGGTCGGCGATCGAGCCGCGCCCCGCCATCTGCTCCCAGTCGTCGATCCAATAGGCATTGGCGGCCCGGAACTCGGAGATCTCAGCGGCGGACACCGGCGCGCGGCGGCTGGCCAGGAGCCCGGGCCAAGCCGCGAAGGCGGAACGGGCCTTGTAGGGCGATCCGTACCTGTCGGGCGGCCCCAGCGGCAGCACCTGCCACCACGACTGACCGGCGGCCGCGAGCCAGTCCACGAAGCGGAACGCACTGGCTCCCAAACGACCATCGGGCAGCGAGGTCAGGTGGAGTTGAACGCCGCTGCACCGCGTCAGCGCGCTCACACGCGGTTGTGCGTTCACAGCTCAGTGTTTACCCGAAGTCGTGAGCCGGTTATTTTCGAGGGAACGTGAGCGAGCAATCACCGCAACCGCTGGCCACCGCCGAGTCGCCCTTGCCGCATTTGACCGAGCAGGGACCGGAGCGGGTGGTCATCCAGTACCCGACGCCGTCGGTCGACGGCGGCCGCTTCCCGGTCAAGCGCTGCGTCGGCGACAGCGTGGTGGTTGAGGCCGACGCCTTCCGCGACGGCCACGACATCCTGCGGGCGGTCGTGCGCCATCGCGGACCCGGGCAGCGCGGCTGGCAGGAATCGGAGATGCGGCGAGTCGACGCACACCTCGGCGGCGTGCGTTGGGGAGGGGCCTTCGATGTCGACCGGAGCGGGCGGTGGGAGTACACCGTCGAGGCGTGGACCGATGTGTTCGGTACCTGGCGCGACGAGCTCGAGCGCAAGTTGGCCGCCGACCAGCACGATCTGGCCGGGGAGATGTCCGAAGGCACGATCCTGTTGCGCGAGGCGGCCGACACTGCCCGCTCGGACAGCGACAGGGCGCTGATCGATCACGCGCTGATCACGCTCGAGGACGAGACGATTCCCGAAACGGCCAAGCACGATGCGGCGCTCGGGAGCGAGCTGTTCGCCGCGGTCGAGCGGGCACAACCGCGGCGGGACGCGACGAGGCTGCCGCAGCCCGTGATCATCGAGGTCGATCGCGTACGCGCACGCTTCGGGTCCTGGTATGAGCTGTTTCCCCGCTCGTGGGGTGGGCTCCGGGGGGTCGAGACGCAGCTGCCCGCCCTGGCCGAGCTCGGCTTCGACGTCGTCTACCTGCCTCCGATTCACCCGATTGGCCACACCAACCGCAAGGGGGCCAATAACTCGCTCCTCGCCGGGCCGAACGATCCCGGCTCGCCATGGGCGATCGGCGACGAGATGGGCGGGCACGAGGCGGTGCACTCGGAGCTGGGCACGATCGACGACCTCAGATCCCTCACGGCGACCGCGGCGGAACACGGCATCGACATCGCACTGGACTTCGCCATCCAGTGCTCGGCCGACCACCCATGGCTGCGTGAACATCCCGAATGGTTTCACCGCCGCCCCGACGGGACGTTGAAGTACGCGGAGAACCCGCCCAAGCGCTACCAGGACATCTACAACGTCAATTGGGACTCGCCCGACTGGCGCGGCCTGTGGGAGGCGCTGCGGTCGATCATGCTCCAGTGGGTCGACTGCGGCGTGAAGGTGTTCCGAGTCGACAACCCGCACACCAAGCCGTACGCGTTCTGGGCCTGGCTGATCGAGGAGGTCCATGCCCGCGATCGCGACGTCGTTTTCCTGGCCGAGGCGTTCACCAAACGAGCGGTGATGCGTCACCTGGGCAAGGTCGGCTTCAGTCAGTCCTACACGTACTTCACGTGGAAGAACTCGCGCCACGAGTTGACCGAATACATCTCCGAGCTGGCTTACTCCGGGGAGCAGGAGTACTTCCGGCCCAACTTCTTCGCCAACACCCCTGACATCCTTCATGCTTATCTGCAGTACGGCGGGCAGCCCGCCTTCGAGGCTCGGCTCGTGCTGGCGGCGACGCTCGGCCCGAGCTACGGGATCTACTCCGGCTATGAGCGCTGTGAAAGCGTCGCGGTCCGCGAGGGGTCGGAGGAATATCTGAACTCGGAAAAGTACGAAATCAAGCACCGGACCCTCGACGGTCCGCTGCTGCCACTGCTCAAGCGTCTGAACGATGCCCGCAGGGACAACCGGGCCTTGCAACAGCTGTCAAACGTCACCTTCCTGAACACGGCTAACGAGGGATTGATCGCTTATGCCAAGCAAACCGCGGGCAATACGGTTATTACCGTCGTGAACCTCGACTCCCACAGCACTCAGGAAGGACTGATAATCGTGCCGGCCAGCCTCGGGCTTGCCCCCAGCTTCAGCGCGCACGATCTGCTCTCCGATGAGCGCTTTCAATGGCGGATCGGCCCAAACTACGTTCGGCTCGAGCCCGGCGTCCGCCAGGCTCACGTCATCCGGGTGCAGACGTGAGCGTCGGGCCGCCCACGCTCACGCACCTGATTGCCGCCGATCGACGGGCCACCTCGGGGGGCGAGGTAGCCGCCGACGGTGCGGCCCAGGCACAGACGCGACAGTGGTTCGAGGCCGAGCCGCTGTGGTTCAAGCGGGCCGTGTTCTACGAGATACACATCCGGGGATTCTTCGATGCCAACGGAGACGGGTCGGGCGACGTTCGCGGCATAACCGAGAAGCTCGACTACCTGCAGTGGCTCGGGATCGATTGCATCTGGCTGCTCCCGTTCTACGAGTCGCCACTGCGCGACGGCGGGTACGACATCGCCGATTTCACCCGCGTGCACCCGGACTACGGCACGGTGGACGACGTCAAGGAGCTAATCGACGCCGCCCACGCACGCCGGCTCCGCGTGATCGCCGACATGGTCATGAACCACACCTCGGCCGAGCACCCCTGGTTTCAGGAGTCGCGATCGAGCCCCAAGTCACCCAAGCGCGACTGGTACGTGTGGTCGGACACCAATGACCGCTATCCCGACGCCCGCGTCATTTTCATCGATACCGAGCCCTCCAACTGGACCTGGGACCCGGTCGCCGGCGCCTATTACTGGCACCGCTTCTTCTCCCATCAGCCGGACCTCAACTATGACAACCCCGAGGTGCAGGAGGCGATGATCAACGTGCTCCGCTTCTGGATGGAGCTGGGACTGGACGGACTCCGGCTCGATGCGGTGCCGTACCTGTACGAGCGCGAGGGCACGATCTGCGAGAACCTGATCGAGACCCACGACTACCTGAAGCGCGTGCGGCGGGAGATCGATGCCAACTATCCCGACCGCGTGCTGCTGGCCGAGGCCAATCAGTGGCCGGCCGACGTGGTCCAGTATTTCGGCGACGGCGACGAGTGCCAGATGGCCTTCCACTTCCCGGTCATGCCCCGCATGTTCATGTCGATCCGGCGGGAGGAGGCCGTGCCGATCTACGAGATCCTCGAGCAGACCCCGCATATCCCGGACACCGCACAGTGGGGTCTGTTCCTGCGCAACCACGACGAGCTGACGCTCGAGATGGTCACCGACGAGGAACGCGACTACATGTACACGGAGTACGCCAAGGACCCGCGGATGAAGCTCAACCTCGGCATCCGGCGGCGCCTGGCGCCGCTGCTCGACAACGGTCGCGACGAGATCGAGCTGATGCACGCGATCCTGTTCTCGCTGCCCGGATCACCCGTCCTCTATTACGGCGACGAGATCGCGATGGGCGACAACGTGTTTCTCGGCGACCGGGACGGCGTGCGAACCCCGATGCAGTGGACGGGTGATCGCAACGGCGGGTTCTCGCGCGCCGACTTTGCGCAGCTCTACGCCCCGCCCCTGATGGACCCCGTGTACGGCTACCAGGCGGTCAACGTGGAGGCCCAGCTGCGGACGGCCACCTCGCTGCTGCGCTGGATCCACCGCTTCATCTCTCTGCGCAAGGAGCACCCCGTGTTCGGCTTCGGTACCTACGAGCCGATCGAGCCCTCCAACCCGCGGATCTTCGCGCACATGCGCCGCTTCGAGGATGATCTTGTCTTGTGTGTGCACAACGTCGCCCGCTCGGCCCAGGCCGTGGAGCTTGACCTGAGCGCCTACGAGGGGCGCTATCCGGTCGAGCTGTTCGGGCGCTCGCGGTTCCCCAGGATCGGCGAACTGCCGTACCTGCTGACGCTCGCCCCCCGAGGCTTCTACTGGTTCGAGCTCGTCCCGCCTCCCGAGGAAGCGGTCGATGGCTGATCGCGTCGAAGTCCCGCTGGCCGAGATCCGGCAATGCCTGGACGAGGAGAGCCTGCGCGAGTGGATCCAGGAGCAGCGCTGGTACGCGTCGAAGTCGCGCGCCGTGGCCGGGATCGAGGTCATCGAGGGAGTGTCGATGCGCGACGATCCGCAGCTGTTCCTGGCTCTGGTCCAGACCAGGTTCGCCACCGGGACGCACGAGCTCTACCAGCTCCCGCTGACTCTGCGCCCTGGCGCCGAGGAGCCCGAGCGACAGGCAATCGCGCAGACGGCCGATTGGACGGCCTACGACGCCATGGACGACCCCGAGCGGCTGCTCGAGCTGGTGCGGCGAATGGAGGTGGGCGAGGAGCTAGAGGCCGCCGAGGGGCAGTTCTCCTTCCACCGCGTGCAGGACGGCGTCGCCGCGCTGTCTCCGGAGCCCGGCGTACGCATGATGAGCGTCGAGCAGTCGAACTCGTCGGTGGTGTTCGATGACCAGCTCGTGATCAAAGTGTTTCGCAAGCTCGAGCCGGGGATCAACCCCGAGCTCGAGGTGCTGCGCTTCCTCACCTGGCGCGGCTTCCCCAACATCGCGCCGCTGCACGGCTGGTACGAGTACGAGGGTCAGGCGCTGACGGCCACCCTCGGCGTGGCTCAGCTGTTCTTCAGCGACGCCACCGGCGGGTGGGAGCTCGCACTGGACGAGATCCAGCGCGACAGCGTGGGTTTCCTCGATCGTCTCGGTTCGCTGGGGACGGTCACGGGCCAGCTGCACAACACCCTGGCCTCTGACGCGTCGGACCCCGCCTTCGCGCCCCAGGTGCCGAGTCAGGAGTCGGTCTCGCTACTGATGGCGACGATCGACGAGGACATCGAGCGGATCTTTCTGCGCCTGCCCGATGACGAGCGGCTGGCGGCGATCGCCGGGCGCGGCCAGGACATCCGCGAGCGACTCGCGGCTCGATCCCAGATCGGCGTCGGCGGGCGCGCAATCCGTACCCACGGCGACTACCACCTCGGTCAGACCCTGTACACGCCTCGGGGCTGGGTGATCATCGACTTTGAGGGCGAGCCCGCCCGCGCCCTGCCCGAGCGGCGCCAAAAGCGCTCGCCACTGCGGGACGTGGCCAGCATGCTGCGATCGTTCGCCTACGTCACTTCGGCGGTGGAGCTCCAGCGGGGCGGCAAGGCGCCCGCCGACTTCGAACAGCGGGCCCGCGAGACCTTCCTGGCGCAGTATTTCGCGACCGTGGAGCCATCGCTGATGCCGCCCGGAGAAGCGGCGATCCGCAACGTCCTATCGGTGTTCGAGCTGGAGAAGGCAATCTACGAGCTCCAGTATGAACTCGACAACCGACCCGATTGGGTATCGATTCCGGCCGCCGGCATCAGCCGCCTGCTCGAGTCCGAATGATCGCCGCCACCCAGGAACTCGACACGCTCGTCCGGCGCGAGCATCCGGACCCGCACTCGCTGCTGGGCCCGCACCCGATCGAGGACGGTGTGGTGATCCGTGCCCTGCGCCCGTCGGCGTGCGAGGTCAAGGCGCACGTCGAAGGCGGGCCCACGATCGAGCTCAAGCTCGTTCACCCCGGGGGTGCCTTCGAGGGCGTCGTTGCCGGAGCCGAGCTGCCGCTGCGCTACAGACTCGAGGTCGACTACGGGGACGCGGGCGTGTTCACGATCGAGGATCCGTATGCCTTCGCGCCCACGCTCGGCGAGCTGGACCTGCACCTGATCGCCGAGGGCCGTCACGAAGAGCTCTACGAGAAGCTCGGCTCGCACGTCCGCGAGCACGAGGGGGTCGTCGGGACTGCGTTCGCGGTGTGGGCCCCGGCGGCGCGCGCGGTCAGCGTCGTTGGCGACTTCAACTCGTGGGATGGCTGTCTGCACGCCATGCGTTCACTCGGGGCCGCCGGCATCTGGGAGTTGTTCCTCCCCGGCGTCGAGGCAGGCGCGCGCTACAAGTACGAGATCCTCACGGCGGACGGGCAACTGACGCTGAAGGCGGACCCCTACGCGCTGGAGACCGAGCACCCGCCGCAGACGGCCTCGATCGTGTTCAGGCCCCGCCACCGATGGAGCAAGCCCGACCACGACTGGCTCACGCGTCGCCGCGACCAGCTGCCGCTCAGCTCGCCGGTTTCGATCTACGAGGTCCACCTCGGATCGTGGCGGCTAAACAGGCTCGAGGGCAACCGGCCGCTGACCTATCTCGAGCTGGCCGACGAGTTGAGTGCCTACGTGCAGGACATGGGCTTCACGCATATCGAGCTCCTGCCGGTGATGGCCCACCCCTTCACCGGCTCGTGGGGCTACCAGGTGACGAGCTACTACGCCCCCACGCCCCGGTACGGGTCGCCGGACCAGTTCCGCGAGTTCGTCGATCGCATGCATGCCAACGGCGTGGGGGTGATCCTCGACTGGGTCCCCGCCCACTTCCCCCGCGACGACTTCGCCCTGGCGCGGTTCGACGGCACGGCGCTGTACGAGCACGCCGACCCCCGCCGGGGAGCCCACCCGGACTGGGGGACGCTGGTGTTCAACTACGGCCGCCACGAGGTCCGCAACTTCCTCATCGCCAACGCGCTGTTCTGGCTGCGCCAGTACCACGCCGACGGCATCCGCGTCGACGCCGTGGCCTCGATGCTGTACCTCGACTATTCGCGCAACGAGGGCGAATGGGTCCCCAACGCGTTCGGCGGACGGGAGGATCTCGACGCCGTCGCCTTCCTCAAGCAGTTCAACGAGGTCATCTATGGCCAGGAGCCGGGAATCATCTCGGCCGCCGAGGAGTCGACCGCCTGGCCCGGGGTTTCTCGCCCGACGTATCTGGGCGGGCTCGGCTTCGGCTTCAAGTGGAATATGGGCTGGATGCACGACACGCTCCGTTACTTCCAACAGGATCCGATCTACCGCCGCTACCACCATCATGAGCTGACGTTCAGTCTGATGTACGCGTTCAGCGAGAACTTCGTCCTGCCGCTCTCCCACGACGAGGTCGTGCACGGGAAGGGATCGCTGTACGCCAAGATGCCCGGCGACCGCTGGCAGAAGCTGGCCAACCTCCGTGCGCTGTACGCCTACATGTGGGCGCACCCCGGCAAGAAGCTGCTGTTCATGGGAGGCGAGCTGGCCCAGGAGGCCGAGTGGAGCCACGAGCGCTCGCTCGACTGGCATCTGCTCGAGTCGACCCAGAACGCCGGGATTCAACGCCTGGTTCGCGATCTCAACCATCTCTACAAGGACCAGCCCGCCCTGTGGGAGGTCGACTCGGACCCCGCGGGGTTCTGGTGGATAGAGCCCAATGACGCCGACAGCAACGTGATCGCGTTCGCGCGCCAGTCGCGCGACGGCGAGCGCGTGGTGGTGTTTGTCGCCAACCTGTCTCCCGTTCCCCGCGCCAAGTATCGTCTTGGCCTGCCGCGGTCCTGCCGTTGGCGCGAGGAGATGAATACCGATTCCACCTTCTATGGAGGCAGTGACACCGGCAACCTGGGGACAGTGCAACCGGAGCCGGTTCCCTGGCATGGGCAGCCGGTGTCGGCCGAGATAATGCTTCCTCCACTGGCGGCCATCTGGCTCGTACCCGAGTGATCCCGACCCCTGAGGCCGGCGGGCGATGATCGAGATGTGGCCGGGGACCCCGTTCCCGCTCGGCGCGACCTGGGACGGCGGCGGCACGAACTTCTCGCTGTTCTCCGAGTTCGCCGAGAGCGTCGAGCTGTGCCTATTCGACGACGACGGCGAGGAGACACGGATCGAGCTGACCGAGCGCCGCGCGCTCAACTGGCACTCCTATCTGCCCGGCGTCGGTCCCGGCCAGCGATACGGATACCGGGTCCACGGACCGTATGAGCCGACCGATGGCCACCGGTTCAACCCGGCCAAACTGCTGATCGACCCCTACGCGAAGGCGATCGAGGGCCTGGTCGACTGGGCCCACGACGCCAACGTGCTTCCGTACGTGCCCAACGGCTCCGAGGACGCCGACCTCGAGCTCGACGACGAGGACGATGCGGCCGCGATGCCCAAGTCGGTGGTCATCGACGACGCCTTCCTGTGGGAGGGCGACCGGCCACCGCGCATCCCGTTCGCCCAGACGGTCATCTATGAGACCCACGTCAAGGGCTTCACGATGCGCCACCCGGGGGTGCGCGAGGACCTCCGCGGGACGTTCGCCGGTCTTGCCTCCGATGAGGCGATCGCCTACCTGTCGAGTCTCGGCGTCACCGCGGTCGAGCTGCTGCCGGTGCATCACATCTCCGATGAGGCCTTCCTGAGCGATCGCGAACTGCGCAACTACTGGGGCTACAGCACGATCGGCTACCTGGCCCCGCACTCTGAATATGCGGCGACCGGCCGCCGGGGCGAACAGGTCCGGGAGTTCAAGGGCATGGTCAAGGCGCTCCACCGGGCCGGGATCGAGGTGATTCTCGATGTCGTCTACAACCACACGGCCGAGGGCAATCATCTCGGGCCGCTGCTGGCCTTCAAGGGCGTCGACAACCGCTCCTACTACCGGCTGATGCCCGACGACCACCGCCACTACATGGACTTCACCGGGACGGGTAACTCGCTCAACCCCGTCCACCCCAGCGTGCTGCGACTGATCATGGATTCCCTGCGCTACTGGGTGACCGAATGTCATGTCGACGGCTTTCGCTTTGACCTGGCCTCGGCGCTGGCCCGCGAGCTGTTCGATGTCGATCGTCTGTCGGCCTTCTTCGACGTGATCCACCAGGACCCCGTGCTCTCGCAGGTCAAGCTCATCGCCGAGCCGTGGGACGTCGGGCCGGGCGGCTATCAGGTCGGCAACTTCCCGGTCCTATGGTCGGAGTGGAACGGGGTCTACCGCGACAGCGTGCGTGACTTCTGGCGCGGCCACTCCACGTGCGGCGAGTTCGCCGAACGGCTGGCGGGCTCGGCCGACCTGTACAAGGCCGACGGCCGGGAGCCGTTTGCCTCGATCAACTTCATCACGGCGCACGACGGCTTCACGCTCGCCGACCTCGTGTCCTACGACCACAAGCACAACGAGGCCAACCTCGAGGAAAACCGCGACGGGAGCGACGACAACCGCTCGTGGAACTGCGGAGCCGAGGGCGCCACCGTCGACCAGGCGATCCTGTCACTGCGTGCGCGCCAGCAGCGCAACTTCCTCACCACCATGTTCATCTCGCAGGGCACGCCGATGCTGTTGGGGGGCGACGAAGGCGGCCGGACTCAGTCGGGCAACAACAACGCCTGGTGCCAGGACAACGAGATCTCATGGTACGGCTGGACCGATCGGCCCGAGACGATCGAGCTGCGCGACTTCACCTGCCGCCTGATCGCCCTGCGCCGCGAGCATCCGGTGTTCCGGCGCGAGAGCTTCCTCCGCGGCGCGGAAGTCAAAGGCTCCGGACTCCCCGATGTCTGGTGGTTCCGGCCCGACGGGCTGAAGATGACACGCCGCGATTGGCAGGGCGGCGACCACGTCCTGGGCATGTTCCTCAACGGCCAGGAGATCACCTATCCGGGTCCCTATGGCGAGGACATCGTCGACGACTCATTCCTGGTCCTGTTCAACGCCCACCACGAGGACCGCACGTTCATGCTTCCCCGCCGGCGCTTTGGCGCGCAGTGGTCACTCGAGCTATCGACTGCCGACCCGCGGGCAGCGGCAGCTAGCGCTCGCTACGCAGCCCGGACCGAGCTGCCGGTGTTGTCGCGCTCGATCGTGATCCTCAAACGGGCGCAATGAGTGAGCTACGCGCCACCTACCGCCTGCAGCTGACGCCGCAGTTCGGATTCGCCGCCGCCCGGGAGCTGGTCCCCTACCTGCGCGACCTCGGGATCTCGCACCTGTACCTGTCCCCCTGCCTGCAAGCCCGCTCGGGCTCGACACACGGCTACGACGTCGTCGATCCCACGCGGCTGTCGGAGGCCCTGGGCGGCGAGCTGGAGTTCCGCGCCCTGGCCGACACGGTTCGGGACGCCGGCATGGGCATCGTGCTCGACGTGGTGCCCAATCACATGGCCGCCTCGGAGGAGAACCCGTACTGGACTGACGAGTCGCGGCGCGCGCGCTTCTTCGACCTCGACCCGGTCGGCGGCCACTGGCGGCGGTTCTTCGATATCGACGACCTGGCCGGCGTTCGCCAGGAGGACCCCGATGTGTTCGCCGAGACGCATCGGCTGGTGTTGTCGCTCGTGCGCGCCGGGGCGGTAGATGGACTGCGAATCGACCATCCCGACGGTCTGGCCGATCCCGCCGGCTACCTCGATCGTCTGCACGAGGCGGGTGCCGAGCGGGTGTGGGTGGAGAAGATCCTCGACCCAGGCGAGCAGCTGCGCGACTGGCCCGTATGCGGAACGGTCGGCTACGAGTTCCTCAACGACGTCTGCGCCGTGTTCGTCGATCCGGCGGGTGAGCCTGAGCTGACGGAGCTTTGGCAAGAGCTCTCGGGAGACCGGCGGCCGTTCGGCGAGATCGCGCACGAGGCGAAGCTCGAGCAGGCGCACGCGACGTTCTCACCGGAGGTCGAGCGGCTCCATCGACTGGCGCCGCAGTTCAGCCAGACAACGCTGGCGGAGGCGGTCGCATCGCTCCCGGTCTACCGGACCTATGTCTCGCCGCGGTCGGGGAGCGTCGCACCCGAGGACCGCGCCGTGGTCGCCGAAGCGGAGCTCGATCCGGCTCTCGCCGATGACCTGTTGCTCGGTGCCCCGGCCTCACCCGAGTTCGTGATCCGCTTCCAGCAGACCACGCCACCGGTGATGGCCAAGGGCGTCGAGGACACCGCCTTCTACCGCTACGCCCGGCTGCTGGCGCTCAACGACGTGGGCGGCGACCCGGGCCGATTCGGCATCACCGTCGGGCAGTTCCATGCGGCTTGCGCGCTCCGGGCCGAGCGGTTTCCGTTCACGATGCTGACCACCCAGACGCACGACACCAAGCGGTCGGGCGACGTCCGAGCCCGGATCGGGGCGCTGTCGTGGATGGCGGGCGAGTGGAGCGATGCTGTCCGACGTTGGCTGGCCATGACCGAGCCCCTGCGCTCCGGTGGCGCGCCCGACGACGTCGAGCGCTACTTCATCTTCCAGACCCTGGTCGGGGCCTGGCCGATCGAGCCCGACCGTCTCACTGCGTACATGGAGAAGGCGCTGCGCGAGGCCAAACGCAATACCAGCTGGGTTGAGCAGGATCGCGAGTGGGAGGGGGCCGTCAAGCGCTTCTGCCTCGAACTGCTGGCCAGCGGCGAATTTCTCGGCGACTTCGAGCCCTTCGCCGGCCGGGTGGCTGCCGTGGGTGACCGCGCGGGGCTGGGGTCGCTGGTGCTGAAACTCACCGCCCCAGGTGTCCCCGACACCTACCAGGGCGACGAGCTGCCGATGCGCGCGCTCGTCGATCCCGACAACCGCCGCGAGGTCGATTGGGACTGGTACCAGGCGATGCTGCACCGGCTGATGGGCGGGGCACCGCCCACCAACGAGACGCTCAAGCTGTTCCTCACCGTGCGACTGCTGGGGCTGCGCGCGCGACGGCCCGAGCCGTTCGCCGCCGGCGACTACCAACCGCTCCCGGCCCCGGCGGATGTGTGTGCGTTTACGCGCGGCGGGCAGGTGCTGGTCCTGGTGGCCGTCCGTGCCGCCCCCTCGGGCGGGGCCGTCGCCGGGGTCGCGGGTCGCTGGCGCGATGTGCTGACCGGCGACGAACGCGCCCTGGACGAGTCGGTGTCCGTGCTCGAGGTGCTGGGCGAACACGGCGTGGCCGTGCTCGAGCGCGACTGAGCAATAGTCTCCAACGGACATGGGCGCCAGGATCCGCCAGGTCGTGATCGCCGCGAGCGACCTCGATGCCGTCGCCAGCCGGCTGCGGATGACACTCGGCCTGGGTGAGCCATTCGCCGACCAGGAAGTCGGCTATTTCGGTCTGCGCAACGCCGTGTTCGCGCTCGGGGACACATTTCTCGAGGTCGTCTCGCCGGCGCGAGATGGCACCACCGCCGGGCGCCTGCTCGAGCGCCGCGGCGGCGATTGCGGATACATGGTCATGTTCCAGGTCGATGACCTGGCGGCGGCGCGCCGTCGCGCTGCCGACGCCGGCGTCCGCGAGGTCTTCGAGGTCTCGCTGGCGGAGATCGAGGAGGTGCACCTGCACCCGGCTGACATCGGCGGGGCGATCGTCGCGCTGAGCTCGCCCCGCCCGGTCGAGTCGTGGCGGTGGGGCGGCCCCGAGTGGGAGCACCGAACCGCGCCGCTCGTCGTGGCCGGAGTGACGATCGGCGTGCCGGAACCCGACTCGGTACGAGCTCGCTGGGCCGAGATCCTCGGAGAGCTGCCGGGGGTGTCGTTCATGCCCGACCGGGCGGGCGCCGGCCTGGTCGAGATCACAGCGGTGTCGGCCGAGCCCCGGTCGGCCCTCTCGGTGGGCAGCGTCCGGTTCTCGTTCATCGCTACCGAGGAGGAGCACGTATGACCGACGTCGTCCTGATCGACGTGAGCGACGGCGTGGCCCTGATCACGCTCAACCGTCCCGACCGCCTCAACGCGTGGAACGCGGAGCTCCAGGTCCGCCACTTCGACCTACTGGAGGAGTGCGCCCAGCGCGAGGACGTGCGCGCGATCGTCGTCACCGGTGCCGGGCGGGGGTTCTGCGCGGGTGCCGACATGCAGAACCTCGAGGCGCTGAGCGAGGGAGACGGGCAGCTCAGTGCCGCCTCCGACCCGCGCACGGTGGCGTTTCTGCTCGACATCCCCAAACCGATCATCGCCGCGATCAACGGTGCCTGTGCCGGCCTTGGACTGGCCATGGCACTGATGTGCGACCTCCGTTTCGCGGCCGCCGAGGCCAAGCTCACGACGGCGTTCGTCCGGCGCGGTCTGATCGCCGAGTACGGCATGTCGTGGGTCCTCCCCCGCCTGATCGGCCCGGCCCGCGCACTCGACCTTCTGTTCTCCGGGCGTGTCGTTCTGGGCTCGGAGGCCGAGGCGCTGGGCCTGGTCAATCGAGCCGTGGCCGACGGCCGGGTGGTCGACGAGGCGCTTTCGTACGCACGCGAGCTGGCCACGGAGTGCTCCCCCACGAGCATGGCGACGATCAAGCGCCAGGTCTACGGCGATGCCTCGCGCGGCCTCGACGCCGCCCTGGCTGATGCCAACGAGCTGATGCTCGAGTCGCTGACCCGCGCGGACTTCGCCGAGGGGGTTCAGAGCTTCCTCGAGCGGCGATCGCCGCGCTTTGCCCCCCTATCCCGGTAGGGTTGCCGACCCGGTATGCGCGTTCTGCTGATCTCTTGGGAGTACCCGCCGGTTATCGAGGGGGGCTTGGGTCGTCACGTGCGCAAGCTCTCCGAGCATCTGGCCGGGGAAGGCGTCGAGGTCCACGTCCTCACCCGCGGCGGCGGGCACCTGGCCGCCGAGGAGGAGCGACACGGGGTGATCGTGCACCGCGTGCGCGAGCCGGAATTCCCCAAGGACATCAACGCCTTCGTCGGCTGGGTGCGGACGATGAATTCCGACATGCGCAAGCGCGGGGTCGAGCTGTGCGAACGGTGGCGCTTCGATCTCATCCACTCGCACGATTGGCTCGTCGCCGGCGCGGCGGAGCGCATGGCCCGCCGCGATCGCCGCCCATGGGTCACGACCGTGCACGCCACCGAATTCGGCCGCCACCAGGGGTGGGTGCAGAACCATCCCCAGTCGCACATTCATGCCGTCGAGCAGGGCATGGTGCGCCGGGCCGATCGCGTGATCACCTGTTCCAACTACATGGGCAGCCACGTCGCGTCGGTGTTCGGCGTTCCATCGAGCCGGGTCGCGGTGATCCCGAATGGAATCGACCCGCGCGATCTCGAGCCTGTCGTTCCCGACCTCCCGGCGCTGCGCAGGCGCTTCGCCGCGCCCGACGAACGGCTGGTCCTGCTCGTCGGCCGGCTCGTCTACGAGAAGGGCTTTCACCTCGCTCTCGATGCGCTGGCTCCGGTGATCAGGCGTCTGGGGGCCGTCCGCTTCGTGGTCGCCGGAACCGGCACTGCCGAGGCCGAGCTGAAGCGGCAGGCGCGACGGTTGAAGCTCATGCGTCACGGCACGTTCCTCGGCTGGGTCGGCGACGACATGCTCCACTCGCTCTACCGGGTGGCCGACCTGTGCATCGTCCCCTCAATCTACGAGCCATTTGGGCTGGTGGCCCTCGAGGCGATGGCCTCGGGCTGCCTGTGTGTGGTCGCCGACACCGGCGGCCTGCGCGAGGTCGTCCCGGGCGACGGTAGCGTCGGCGTCCGCTTCCCGTCGCGCGACTCGGCGGCGCTCGAGGCTGTGCTCGAGCAGGTCCTGGTCGACGATGAGGCCCGGGCCGGGGTGGTGGCCGATGCCCGCGAGCACATCCTCAACTTCGGCTGGCCCGAGGTCGCGCGCCAGACGTGCGAGGTGTATGAGCGGTTGGCGAGGACCGCCGTCTCGAGCCGTTAGCTCTTGCCCGGCCGCTTGTTCACCAGTCCCTCGAGCTCGTCGATCAGATTGGCCACGCGCTGGGCCACCGGGTGCTCGCCCGCGGCGCTGAACTGGTCGGCCAGCTGATCGCGAGCGTCGGCGAGGATCTTCCCGAAACTGTCGTCGGTCTTGATGTAGCCGAGCTCTTCGTCCGACGGGCGCTCCGGGCGCGATCTGGCCGCCGCCTCCCGGGCAGCCTGGCGGGCACGCTCGCGCTTCAGGTGCGCCTCGCGGACCTGGCGCTCGAGGTCGGCCAGACGGGAGTCGGCCTCGGGGTCGGTTGCCGTGGTGCGCGGCGGCTGGGGGGTGGTGCGCGGCGGCTGGGCCGAGTTGCGCCTGCCGCGGAGCCTGCGCACCTCTGCGTAGGCATCCTGGACCTCCTCGAAGCGCCGCGCCGCCTCGGGCGAGCCGCCGTTGTGGTCGGGGTGATGAAGCTGCACCAATCGCCGGTAGGCCGCACGAACCTCGGCCTCGGAGGCGCCCGGGCTCACCTCGAGCGTTTTGTATGGGTCACGCTTGGCGGGAGCCATCGAGCCAAACATTAGAGCCCGGGCCCGCGGGGCCGGGCGCTCGTTAAATAGCTGAGGGCCCGGATCGCTCCGGGCCCTCAGAAAACACTCGCCTGTTCAGGAGAGGGTAACTCGGATCTACATCATCCCCGACATGTCGGGCATGCCACCGCCGCCGCCACCGGCCGACTCCTTCTCGGGAACCTCGGCGACGATCGCCTCGGTGGTGAGGATGTTCTTGGCGATCGAGGCCGCGTTCTGCAGCGCCGAGCGCGTGACCATCGCCGGGTCGATGATGCCCGCCGAGACGAGATCGACGATCTCGCCGTTGGCCGCGTTCAGGCCGTGACCCTTCTTGGCGTGACGGACGTCGTTGACCACGACCGAGCCCTCGAGCCCGGCGTTATCAGCGATTTGACGGAGCGGCTCCTCGAGCGCGCGATGCACGATGGTGGCACCGGTCCGCTCGTCGGCCAACTCGATGGCGTCGATCTTCATCGCCTTCTGCGCCACCAGCAGGGCGACGCCGCCGCCCGGCACGATGCCCTCCTCGAGGGCGGCGCGGGTGGCCTGCAGCGCGTCCTCGACGCGGTGCTTCTTCTCCTTCATCTCGGTCTCGGTGGCCGCGCCAACCTTGACCACGGCAACGCCGCCGGACAGCTTGGCCAGACGCTCCTGGAGCTTCTCGCGGTCGAAGTCCGAATCGGTTGACTCGATCTCGGTCTTGATCTGGTTGATCCGACCCTTGATCGCCTCGGACTCACCGGCGCCATCAACGATGGTGGTGGTGTCCTTGGCCACGACCAGACGACGGGCACGACCGAGCTGGGAGAGCTGGGTGTTCTCGAGCTTGAGGCCCATCTCCTCGGTGATCACCTCGCCGCCGGTGAGGATCGCGATGTCCTCCAGCATGCGCTTACGGCGATCGCCGAAGCCCGGCGCCTTGACGGCAACACCGGTGAACGTGCCACGCAGCTTGTTCACCACCAGCGTCGCGAGCGACTCGCCCTCGACGTCCTCGGCGATGATCAGCAGCGGCTTGCCCGACTGGATGACCTGCTCCAGCACCGGAAGGATGTCCCGGACCGAGCCGATCTTCTGGTTGGCGATGAGGATGTAGGGATCCTCGAGCACCGCCTCCATGCGGTCCTGGTCGGTGACCATGTAGGGCGAGATGTAGCCCTTGTCGAACTGCATGCCCTCGGTGAACTCGAGGTCCATGCCGAACGTCTGGCCCTCCTCGACGTTGACCACGCCGTCCTTGCCGACCTTGTCGATGGCGTCGGCGATCACGTCGCCGATCTCCTCGTCGCCGGCGGAGATCGTCGCCACGCGAGCGATCTGCTCCTTGCCGGAGATCTCGACGGACTGCGACTCGATGTTCTTGACCACCTCGTCGACCGCCCGCTCAATACCGCGCTTCAGCGCGAGCGGATTCGCGCCCGCGGCAACGTTCTTCAGGCCCTGGCGAACGATCGCCTGAGCGAGAACCGTCGCCGTCGTGGTGCCGTCGCCCGCCACGTCATTCGTGGCCGTCGCGACCTCGCGCACCAGCTGCGCGCCCTGATTCTGAAAGACGTCCTCGACCTCGATCTCCCGCGCGATGGTCACACCATCGTTGGTGATCGTCGGGGCGCCGAACTTCTTGTCAAGGACGACGTAGCGGCCCTTGGGCCCAAGCGTGACCTTGACGGCGTTGGCTACCGCATCGACGCCCTGCTCGAGCGCCTTGCGGGCTTCCGCCTCGTACTTCAGTTCCTTGTGTGCCATGTGTTTCTAGTTCTCCTGGATGACGGGACTACTGGACCTTCGCCAGCACGTCGGACTCACGGAGGACGAGCAGTTCCTCGCCATCCACCTTGATCTCGGTGCCGCCGTACTTGCTGTAGAGCACCTCGTCGCCCTCCGCAACGTCGAGCGGCACTCGCTTACCGGTCTCCTCGCTCAGCTTGCCATCGCCAACAGCAAGAACCTTGCCCTTCTGGGGCTTCTCCTTGGCGGTATCGGGAAGCACGATCCCACTCACAGTGGTCTCCTCCTCCTCGATTGCCCGCACGATCAAACGATCGCCAAGGGGCTTCAGCTTCATATTGTGCAACCTCCGAATGGAAAGGGATCTTCCGTTTTGGCACTCGCATACACAGAGTGCCAACCTGGCTGACTATAGCTTGTCGGCGGCGCGATTCAAGGAAAATCTTGGCACTCTCGGAAGTGGAGTGCCAGTTTCTCGGGATTCTTGAGCAATGGCGGTGGTATTCGGTTCGGCCGAGGGAGGTTGATCGTGCCGCCGTGCCGGGGGCTGGTCAGCTAAACGAAACATAGGTGCGCTTAGCTGACCAGCCCTCGCGTAAAGCCGCGACCGCGAGTCGCGCCAGCACCGAACGCCACGGCGCCGGCCCGAGCCCCCCCGCCTAGTTCTGCGCCGCCCCCAACCCGTGAAGGCGCTCGCGCAGCTCGGGTGGGTTCTCGATGATCTGGGAGAAGCGGACAACGGTGACCGTGTCCTCCATCTCCACCTTCCGATCGTAGATCTGCTCGAGGAAGTGGACCATCTCATCGACGCGCCGGAACTCGGGGTTGTCGTGCTCGATATCGCGGGGCGAGAGGTCCTTGACGCGCTTGACCTCGACCTGGTCGATGACGGCATAGAAGATCTTCTCGCGAGGCGAGTGCTGGTAGCCGATGGTGACCAGAACGCAGTCGTTCTTGCGGTACTTGTGGGACTTGTCGCCGAGGCGGATCGTCGCCGTCTTCCGGCCGCGGCGAAGCTGGTCGGCGAACACCGACGAATAGAAGTTCAGGACGCGCACCGATGCCAGCCTACAGATCCGGCGCTGTTCGCGACAGCGCCCGCGCCACCATTTCTCGTTCGCCCGCGTAGGTGAGCACGTGGACCGCTTCGCGCAGCGGCATCCAGCGCGCCTCCTCGATCTCGTGGTCGTGGTCGGACAGGTCACCCGACCGGTACCGGAAGAGGAAGAAGCGCACCAGCTTGGCCACCCGGCGGGGGCCACGCTGGTAGTAGTAGCGGACCTCGCCGAGGTCGTCGATCAGCTCGGCGACGATCCCCGTCTCCTCGCGCACCTCGCGAGTGGCCGCCTCCTGAGGCGTCTCATCGCCGTCGGCGTGCCCCTTGGGCAGGCCGAGCACCCGGTTGCCGGTGGCGTCACGCTTGATGGGCACGATCACCGCGACCTCATCGCCTCGGATGACGACCCCGCCAGCCGAGAACTCACGCCTGATGTCGTCGTGGGCGGCCACTAATAGACGTACCGCTCGAGGGCCGCCGGGTCGTGGACAGTCAGCCTGCCCCGGCCCTGGGTGATGATCCCGGCCCGTTCGAGCACAGCGAGGAAGCGACTGGCCGACTCGCGGGAGGATCCCGCCAGCTGGGCCAGGTCGGCCTGCGTCGCCGTGATCAGTACATCTTTGGAGGGTGCCTCCTCCGGGCGCGCGCCCTGCCAATCCGGCGACGCCCCCTGCCGATCCGGCTCCTCGTCCTCGGCCGCGGCCACCAACTTGGCCAGCACGGTGGCGACGCGGCTCTGGACGGTCTGAAACGACTGGCGCGCGAGGCGCTCGTTGGTCTCGCGCAGACGGCGGCCGAGCGCGACGATCAACTTGACGGCGATGTCCGGGTACTCGCGCAGGAGCCGGCGCATGTCGCCCCCGAGGATCGCGATCGCTTCCATCGGCTCAAGCGCCTCGACCGTGGCCGAGCGGCTCTCATCGTCAAACATGGCCAGCTCGCCGAAGATGTCGCCCGGCCCGAAGTGAGCGAGCGTCAGCGAGCGGCCGTCGGGATTCTCTCTGACCGCGCGAGCGTGACCCGAGCGGACGACGTAGCAGGTATTGCTCTGGTCACCCTCGTGGAACACGACCTCCCCGCCTTCGAAGCTGCGCGGCACGGCCACCTCTGCGACCCGAGCCAGGTCGTCATCGGCGAGCGCCGAAAACGCCGGCACGCGATGGAGCAGCGCGATCGTGTCCTCGCTGGTAGCGGCCACAGAGGACGAATACCACAAACTCTGTTCTCGCTATGCCACGTCGAGAGCCTGCTCGCGCCGGCGCCGCCGGACCGTCACGGCAATCCACCCCGCCAGGCCACCGACGAGCGCAAGCGGGACCAGGACGGCGAGCGTGATCAGGGCGACACCGGCGACCACCGTGAGAACCCGCCCCGCGTCGTGCGCGGCCTTGCCGATCGTGAACCCCTTCGAGCTGCTGTGCGCGACGGGCCCCACGTAGCCGTTGACGTCGACCGATACCTGGCTGTAATTGATCTTATTGTTGAGCGACCTGATCGCGGCCTCGTCGCGGGCAATCGCGTGCTCGGCGTCGTGGATGCGGCCGTTGATGCTGTCGATCTGCGCCTGCGTGACCGCCCTGCCCAGTTGCCTGAGCAGCGACGTGCGCAGGGCACGGTCGTCGGCGAGCTGGCGGTTCGCGCTCACATAGGCGTTGTTGACGTCCTGGGTGGTGTCGGTGCGCGACGCGACGTGGGCGTAGCGGAGGTTGGACAGCGCGGTCATCGTCGCGCCGAGGTTGCCGCTCGGGATGCTGAGCTGGAACTGGGCATACCCGCCGCTACCGGCCGTGACGTTGGAGTTGTTGACCACGCCCTTCTCGCGGCCGACCACATCGAACACCTGCTGGGCGACGTCCTCGATTCGGCTCGGCGGCGCGTTCAGCTGCAGCTGGGCCGACTGGACGATCTTGCGCCCGTTGGTCGGAGGCTGCGGGGCCGCCACAGTGGGGGTCAAAGCTCCGCTCAACGTCGGCACGCTGGCCGCGGCGGAGCGGGCCGAGCTGCTCGCTTTGGCCGGGCCACTCTGGACGTCAGCCGAACCGGCCGACCCCGAGGCGCTTGAAGACGCGGACGAAGAGCCAAGGCTGGACGAGCTGGCGCCCGACGTGGCCGTCGTCGACGACGACACCCCCGAACTGGAAACGCCACCGCCGCCCGAGGACACGACAACGACCGCAACCAGCGCCGCCACCGTGGCCGCGCTCAGACCCGCAAAAGGCCCAACCCAGCGCCGCGGCCGCTTTGCGGCCAGCGGCGCCCTAAACCTGTTGCTCACGCGCTCGTCCAGCCTCCGCGCAAACTCGGGCTCGGGAGCCTGCCGCTCCGCGCTCAGCAGGAGTGCGAGCTCGGCCAGCTCGGCGTACTCGGGGTCGACGGGCTCGCCGGCCAGGGTGGCGTCGATCGCGTCGAGCTGCGCGAGGATCTCGGGATCGAGGGGTTCGTCAGTTCGTCTCATTGCAGGCTTTCCTCAATTTGCTCATCACGCGGTGGAGCGTCGTGCCAGCGTTCGATTCGCTGACGCCAAGGACCGAGGCGAGTTCGGCGTTGCTCAGGCCGCCGTGGAACTTCAGGGCGACGATCTCGCGCTCACGGGCCGACAGTGAGGCGAGGGCGGAGCGCACCGCAGTGCGACGCAGCGCCACGTCGGCGTGATCCGGCACACCGGCAACGGAATCGTCCGCGGGTTCGCCGACGAGCGCGGCCACGCGCCGCCGCCGGCGGAGCTCGTCGAGCGCCGCGTTGCGCGCGATGCCGAACAGCCAGGCGCGCTCATCGCCGCGCCGGCGGTCAAACGTGCGCCGCCGCCGGTAGGCGCGCTCAAAGGCGAGCGCCGTCACATCCTCGGCGGCGCCCTGGTCGCGCAGAAGGGTCATCACGTAGGCATAGACGTCGTTCCGGCTCGACCGGTAGAGAGCTTCGAAGCGCTCCCAGCTCGGCGGCGCGACCTCGGCGGTTTCGGTCGGAGCCTCGATCACATCAGTACTACGAACCTCGCGGGGATCCATCACGCCAGGGCGGCGAACAACCTCGGATCGTTGGAGATGACACCGGTGACGCCGAGGGCCTTCAGCGCCCGCAGCCGCGGGAGCTCGTCAACCGTCCACACGTACAGCTCGCCGCCCGCGTCGAGGATGCTGCGGGTCAGCCGGGGCGTGACCAGACGCCAGTGGGCCATCACGGCATCGCACTCGCGGGCCCGGATCGCCCGCGCGGCCAAGGTCGGCAGGGCAACTCGCCAGGCCTGGAGGCCGCCGTACGCCGGGATCATCGTGAACACCGAGCGAAACGGGTCGCGCTTGACCTTGGGCACCGACCAGCCCAGCCGAATCGCGGGCTCGGAGCCCCGCACCGCGGCGAGGCTGGAGCGAAATTGGCTGGAGATCAGCGTCCGCGCGGTGAGGTCGTGCTCGCGCAGAAGCCCCACCACCCGGGCCTCGTAGCCCGGGAGCTTGAGATCGACGTCGAGCTCGACACCGGCGAACCTCTCCCCGGCCAGATGCGCGAGCCCCTCCTCCAGTGTCGGGGCCTCGCGTCGCGCGATGTCCTCGTAGTCGTGGGCGAGAAACAGTCGAGTCCCGTGCTCCTCGCGCAGGACATCGAACTCGATCATGTCCACGCCAGCCTCGAGTGCAGCATCGAAGCTGGCCAGCGTGTTTCCGGGAGCGATGAGATCCGCCCCCTTGTGCCCGACACGTCTCAACTCTGACATCCCTTACACCAGTATGTCGTGCGATTGGCGTCGCCCTGTCCGCGGGCGACTATCCGGCCGCGGCAGCGCGGGCACGGGCGACCAGACTGGCGGTAGACACGGGGCTCGATGGCACGCGGGCCGTCCAGAGCGGA
Organism: uncultured Solirubrobacterales bacterium; assembly: GCA_963749545.1. GTDB lineage: Bacteria > Actinomycetota > Thermoleophilia > Solirubrobacterales > Solirubrobacteraceae > Palsa-465. Next base: position 88,685 of record CAVVNG010000010.1, on the reverse strand, counting down.
GCGCTGCATGCGGGGCCTCATCGCCTCGATCACGCCCAGCGCCTCGGCGTCAGACACATCGCCCACGCGGCGCCACGGATCGACGGCGGCCTCCCAGCAGCCCTCGGACTTCCAGATGTTGCCGATGCCGGCCACGTTGCGCTGGTCGAGCAGGGCGTCGCCGAGCGCTCGCGTCGGGTCATCGGCGCGCAGGCGGCGCACGAACGTCTCGATGTCGAACTCCGGCGCCAGCACATCGGGGCCGAGCCCGGCCAGCCGCTGATCGAAGCGCGAGCGGCCTTCGGTGATCAGCTCGAGCAGCGGCCCGTCGAACTGCACCACCGCGTGGCCGGCGCGCCGGATGACGAGCCAGGCGCGGCCGGGGGAGCGCCCCCATGGCCGTCCGTCACGATAGACACCCCAGGTTCCGGTCATGGCCAGGTGCGAGTGGAGCACGAGATCTCCCTCGAAGCGGAGAAACAGATGCTTGCCGTGGGTGTCTACGCGCCTGACCGCGCGGCCGCCGAGGCGCTCGGGCCAGCGGTCGAACCGGCGACGCGGGTGCGGCGTGGCGACCTCCTCCGGTACGTGGCCCTCCAGCACCGGCCGGATGCGATTGGCGTGCCAGGCAATCGTGTCCCCCTCGGGCACGGCGCCTCAGGCACTCAGGGTCAGGCGGCGCGGGCCCTCCTGGAACCCCAGCGCCACCAGCCCCGGGCCGAGCGGCGAACCCATCGCCGGCTCGCCGTCGACCTTCTCCAGCGCGACGCGCCTGATAGCGCCACGCTGCACGTGCTCGACCAGCGCCACGAGCGCAGGCTGCAGCCGGTCGTCATCGGCATCGACGAGTGTCTGCAACGCCCGGCCGCCGCGCTCGAGAAACAGAATCGGCTCGCCGCCGGCCAGGACGACATAGGCGCCGGCGACCCGCGAGGGGCGGCGGGACTCTTCTCTGGCCGGCCAGGGAAGCGTCGCCCCGTAGGGCTGCGCTGGGTCGACGGCGGCCAGCACCATCGCCGACTGGCCGCCCTCCGGCTGCGCGCGCAGGCGCTCGACCGCCCCGGGGAGGGCGAACTGGGCACCACCGAGACCCTCGACGAAGTAACCGCGCCGGGCGATGCCCAGCGTCTCGAGCTGCGAGAGCTCGGAGTAGATACCCGAGAAGCCGCCCGGGATCCCCTCGGCCAGGACCTGCTCACGGGTGAGGACGCCGTAGCGCTCGAGCAGCAGCTCACCCAATGCGCGCCGCCGGGCCGCCGGGTCAACCGCGGCGCGGAACAGCGGCGCGGTCAGCGACCAGCGGCCCTGGACCTGGGCCGCGGCGCCACGCCCACGACGGCGAGTACCGAAGCGCCCGGCCCGGCCGGCGCGGACCTGCTCGCGCTGGGCCCGGGCCAGCGTGAGCCGCGGGGCGCGCAGCGGCGCAAAGGCGTCGTTGGTCGCCTCGCCGGCCCAGGCGAGGTCCCACAGGGCCTCCTGCAGCTCCTCCGGCGCCAGGTCGACATCGATGAGCAGATCCGTGAAGAAACACGCCCCGGCGGCCAGGCGCTCGCGCACGAGATCGTGGGCCGGCGACTCGGGCGCTGCTCCCTTGTACGGCGGCGGTCCAAGCGTGCCGATGTCCTCGCGGAAATAGAGCGCGACGCGTCCCGAGTTTCGGCCCAGCGCACCGGCGCCGATCCACACGACCTCGCCACTGGCGCACAGCTGATCCATCCAGGCCGGCGAGTAGGCGCCAACGCGGCGAGGCAGGATCTCACGCTCCCACACCTCGGCGGGCAGTGCCAGCGCTTGAAGCGGCACGAGGACCTCGCGCAGGCGATCGATGCCGGCGCCGGTGGCCGGGTGGCGATCCACCTGCTGCCAGGCGGGCATGAAGCGGGCCAGCGAGCGCTGATCAGCGGGCTCGATCTCCTTGCGCAGCACCGCGAGCGACGCACGGCGCAGCCGCCGCAGCACCTCGGGATGGCACCATTCGCGCTCGTTGCCCCCCGGCCTCAGTTCACCGCGCACGAGCTCGGAGGATCGCTCCAGGCCGGCCAGCGCTGGACCGAAATCGATCCCGTAGCGGGTTCGCAGCTCGCCGGTGGTGAACGGTCCGTGGGTGGCGGCGTAGCGGACGGCAATGCGCATCAGCGGATCGGCCACGTCCCCGAGGAAGGCTTCGGGCAGACCGCCCGGGGGCACCGCGCCCAGGGCATCGCGGTACAGCCCCGCATCGGCGGCGTCGATCCAGCGCTCCTCGCCGGCCAGCCGGACCCTGATCGCCCGGCGCTCGCTTTCAAGCTCGCCCAGCATGGTTCCGGGGTCGACACCCTCGAGCACGCGTTGCCCGACCTCCTCGGCGGTGAGGTCGCCCAGTGTGCGCAGCGCGTCGTGCAATGCATCCCGCGTTGCGACCCGGCGCCGGTCCGACCGGAACTGAAGATCGTCCTCGACCTCGGCCAGTGCGGTCGGGTCGATGAGCTCCCGCAGCTCCTCCTGGCCGAGCAGCTCGCGCAGCAGATCGCGGTCGAGGGACAGGGCGGCGGCCCGACGCTCGGCATTGGGCGTATCGCCCTCGTACATGTACGTGGCCACGTAGTCGAACAGCAGCGAGGACGCGAACGGGGAGGCGGTGGCCGTCTCGACCTCGACCAGAGAGAGCTCGCGGCGGTGCAGCTTCGTCATCAGCTCGGTCAGCCCTGGCACGTCGAGCACGTCACGCAGGCACTCGCGGTAGGTCTCGAGCACGATCGGGAACTCGCCGTACTTCTTGGCCACCTCGAGCAGCGACTGGGACTTCAGGCGCTGCTGCCACAGTGGGGTCCGTTTGCCCGGCCGGGCTCTCGGGATCAGCAGGGCGCGGGCGGCGTTCTCGCGGAATCGGGCGCCGAACAGGGCGCTGGCCCCGAGCTCGGCCACCACGCGGTCCTGCACCTCGTCGGGCTCGATCATCACCAGCTCGGCGCCAGGGGGCTCGTCGGCGTCGGGCAGGTGGACGATGATCCCGTCGTCGGACCAGATCGCATCGGACTCCAGATCGAGCTCCTCGCGAATGCGGGCGCTCAGCGCGAGCCCCCAGGCAGCGTGCACGCGGCCTCCGAAGGGGCTGAGGATGCACAGACGCCAATCGCCAATCTCGTCGCGGAAGCGCTCGATCACGATCGCCCGATCGGAGGGGACCACGCGGGTGGCGGCCTGCTGCTCGCGGAGGAACTGGACCAGGTTGGAGGCGGCCTTGTCATCGAGGTCGTACTCGCCTTCGAGCTCCTCGGGCTCCCGTTCGACCGCGGTGCGAGCGAACGCACCGATGGCCTCACCCAGCTCGCGCGGGCGACCGATGCCGTCGCCCTTCCAGAACGGGACGGCGCCGGGCAGCCCGGGCGCCGGCGTGACGATGACCCGGTCACGGCCGATCTCCTCGATCCGCCAGGTCGTCGCCCCGAGCAGGAATGTCTGACCGGGGCGCGCCTCGTAGACCATCTCCTCGTCGAGCTCGCCCACGCGGCGGCCGTCCGGAAGTGTCACCGCGTACAGGCCGCGGTCGGGAATCGTCCCCGCGTTGGTCACCGCGAGCTGCCGGGCGCCGGGGCGAGCGCGCAGCGTGCCCTTCACCCGGTCCCAGATGATCCGCGGGCGGAGCTCGGCGAACTCGCTCGACGGGTAGCGGCCATCGAGCATGTCGAGCACGTTCTCGAGCTGGTTTCGGCCCAGCTCGGCGTAGGAGTGCGTGCTGGTCACCAGCCCGTGGAGGTCGTCGACGGACACCGGCGCGTCCTCGGGAGCGGCGGCGACGATGGCCACGACCTGCTGGGCCAGGACGTCGAGGGCGTTGCGGGGGACGACGGTGGTCTCGATCGCGCCGTCGCGCATGCGCTTGGCCACGACCGCGCACTCGAGCAGGTCGGCGCGGAACTTGGGGAAGATCCGCCCGCGGCTGATGTCGCCGACCGAGTGGCCGGCGCGGCCGATGCGCTGGAGTCCGCGCGAGACCGACTTCGGCGACTCGACCTGGATGACCAGATCGACAGCGCCCATGTCGATGCCGAGCTCGAGGCTCGAGGTGGCGACGAGGCAGGGCAGCTCTCCCGCCTTCAGCATCTCCTCGACCACGAGGCGCTCCTCGCGGGCCAGCGAGCCGTGGTGGGCGCGGGCGATCTCGCGCTCGGCCAGGTCGTTGAGCCGGATGGCAAGTCGCTCGGCGCCGCGACGGTTGTTGACGAACACGATCGTCGAGTGGTGGCCCTCGATCAGCTCGAGCAGCTCGGGGTAGATGGCCGGCCAGATCGAGCGCCGGGTGCTCTCGCCGCCGGCCAGGGGATCGAGATCGGAGCTGGATGACGCGGGCGCAGCCCAATCAGGCGAGGCCGGATGCCGAGCGGGCTGCTGGCCCGCGGGCGTGGCGTCGGGCTCGAGCATCGACTCGACGGGAACGTGGATCTTCAGGTCGAGGGGCTTGCGCACGCCCGTGTCGACGATTCGGCACGTGCGGCGCGGCCCGACCATGAAGCGCCCCACCTCCTCGAGCGGGTTCTGGGTGGCCGACAGCCCGATGCGCTGGACGTCGCGGCCGGCCGCCTGGGACAGCCGCTCGAGCGTCAGGGCCAGGTGGGCACCGCGCTTGGTCGAGGCGACGGCGTGGATCTCGTCGACGATGCACCACTCCGTGGCCGCGAACAGCTCCTGGGCCCGGCCGGTCAGCATCAGGTACAGGGACTCGGGCGTGGTGATGAGGATGTCGGGCGGCTCGCGGAGCATGGCCTGGCGGTCCTTCTGGGGCGTGTCGCCGGTCCGGACGGCGACCTTGAGCTCGGCGCCAATACCCCTGAGCGGCGCCCGGAGGTTGCGGTCGATGTCGTAGGACAGCGCCTTGAGCGGCGAGACATACACGAGGCGGATGCCCTTGGTGCCGTTGGGCTCACGGTTGCTCAGGCGGTCGATGCCGTACAGGAAGGCAGCCAGCGTCTTGCCCGAGCCGGTCGGAGCCGAGATGAGGACGTGCTCGCCCGAGGCGATCGCCGGCCAGGCCTGGGTTTGGGCCGGCGTCGGCTCAGCAAAGGCCTTGGCGAACCATTCCTGTGTGGAGGGACTGAACTGCTCTAAGGACACTCTTCCAGGTTAGTGCCGCTCGCCATGAATCCGGTCACACCGAGAGCCGTCACTGGCGATGACTGGCGAGGACGCAGCGAGCGTCGCGTACCTGGAAGGTACGCAAGTGAGCGAGGACGAAGGCAGGCGTCGTCAGAGGCGGCTCGAATGGGACTGGATTCGTGGTGGGCGGCACTCAGGACCCCGGGTCCATGAACGCGACTTTCGTCGTGAGTCCCGCGGAGTCGCGGAGCGTGGCGATGTGCCGCCCGGGCTGCACGGCGGGCTTGATCTGGCCGAGGTGTTCCGCGAGCCTGCTGCTCAGGGCCTGCAGGTCGCTGACGACGACCACGAGGCCCCAAAAGCGTGCGGGGCCCGGTGGCGCCGTCGTGGCCTCGACCACCTCCAGGATCGCGGGTCCCAGGCGGCGGAAGCCCTGGCGGAATGAGCCGGCGTCGCGAATGCGTCGGAACGGCAGTCCGACGTGGTCGAGCGCGTCTGCGGTGCGATCGAAATCCGGGGTGGCGATGACCACGTGATCGAGGCCGATGGCACCGTTGGGATGTGCCTTTGCCGAGCTCAGCGGAGGCTTGGCCATGACCGGCAGGCCGTCGATCTCGGCGACACGCGGGTCGAGCGCCCAGGCGACGATGCCCTCGCCGGGCAGGCCCAACTGTAATTCCACCTCCCCGAGGTGGAGCCGGTCGTCATCGACGGCGAAGCCCAGCGCCGCCCAGCGGTCCGGAGGATCGGCGATCTGGAGCGCTGCGAGTCTCTGAGATGTCATCCGGCCAGCTCCCGCGCGCGTGTGAACACGTCATCGAGCATCGGCTCGGTGAGACGCCCGGTGAACGTGTTCTGCTGACTCGGGTGGTAGCAGCCGAGCAGCACATAGCGTTCGAGCGTCGCCTCGGCTCCGTGGGCGAACCTGGCGCGCGGCCGCGGCGCCGCGAGCACCCGGAGCGCGACATCCCAGGCGAAGCCGCCGAGGCACACGATCACCCTCAGGTCGGCCAGGAGCGCCAACTCGCCCTCCAGATACGGCCGGCAGTTGTCGCGCTCGGCGGGCGATGGGCGGTTGGCCGGCGGCGCACACCTCACCGCGGCGGTGATGAAGCAATCGCTGAGCGACAGCCCGTCGTCGCGGTTGACCGACTCGGGCTGGTTGGCAAAGCCGGCCCGCCACAGCGCCGCGAACAGCCAGTCGCCCGAGCGGTCGCCGGTGAAGATCCGTCCCGTGCGGTTACCACCGTGGGCTGCCGGCGCCAGGCCGAGCACGAGCACTCGGGCGCACGGGTCGCCGAACCCGGGCAGCGGCCGGCCCCAATACTCCTCGTCAGCGTACGCAGCGCGCTTGACCCGCGCCACCTCCTCGCGCCAGGCCACCAGCCGGGGACAGCGCCGGCAGTTGATGACCTCGTGTTCGAGCCGCCGCAGTGTTTCGCCCGCGCGGCCGCTCACGAGCGGGGCGGGGCGAGCACGCCGCCGATAAGCCGGTCGATCACCGGGGCGAGCTCGATCACGTCGGCCGGCTCGCCGAGTCGGACCTGGCGCGAAACGAGCTCGGTGATCGCGCCCACGATCGCGTAGGCATCGTAGGGTGAGGCGAAGCGCGGGCTCAGGCCTCGTGCGGCCGCGGTCGCATTCTCGGCGTTCAGCGTCTCGGCGAACTGCTGCATGATCAGGTCGCGCCGCCGAGCGGCACGCGACCCGGCGGCGATCGTCTCCACGAGCAGCGTCTGTGCGTGATCGGGGTACTCGGTCAGCGCGGAGAGGAACGCGCGCGTGCCGGCCCTGACCCGCTCGGATGCGTCGCGAGTGCCGGCGTTGCGCGCGGCCGCCGCCATCGCCCTGGCCACGCGGCCGGCGGCATCGTCGAACAGGGCGAGAATGCACTCCTCCTTGTTGGCGAAGTGCTCGTAGAAGGTCGCCTTCGACATGCCGGCCTGGCGGCTGATCGACTCGGAGCTCGCGCCGGCGTACCCGCGGCGTGCGAACTCGATGGCTGCCGCGTCGAGCAGCCGCTCGCGCTGGAGCGGGAGTCTTACCTCGGGTGGGGGCGCGTGTCGCCCCCTGGCCGCAGGAGTGCCGGCGCTCATCTCACGTCTTCAGGGCGCGTCCGTAGTGGCGCTCGTAGTAGTCGCGGTAGGCGCCGGAGCGAATCGGCTCCCACCACCAGGCGCTGTCGCGGTACCACTGCACCGTCCGGGCCAGCCCATTCTCGAAACGGACCTGTGGCTCCCACCCGAGCGCTCGGAGTTTGTCCGAGGACAGCGAATAACGGCGGTCGTGGCCGGGACGGTCGGTGACGTATTCGATGTGCGAGGGGTCAGCGCCGGTCAGCTCGACGATCTGCTTGACGACGGTCAGGTTCTCGCACTCGTCGGGACCGCCGCAGTTGTAGACCTCGCCGGGCACGCCGTGCTCGAGGACGTGACCGATCCCGCGATCGAAGTCCTCGACAAACAGCCAGTTGCGCACGTTGCCGCCGTCGCCGTAGACGGGAAGGTGATCGCCGGCCAGGGCGTTGAGGATCATCAGCGGAATCAGCTTCTCCGGGTATTGGTAGGGCCCGTAGTTGTTCGAGCCTCGGCAGATCAGGGTCTCGAGGCCGTAGGTGTGAAAGTAACTCGACACGAGCAGGTCGGCGCCGGTCTTGGTGGCGCTGTAGGGACTCGAGGGAGCCAGGGGCGACTCCTCGGTGAACGATCCGGTTTCGATCGAGCCGTACACCTCGTCGGTCGATACCTGGAGGTAGCGAAGCTTTCGCTCGCGCGCCGCCTCGAGCAGCACGTGGGTCCCCTGCATGTTGGTGACGATGAACGCCTCCGGACCGGCGATCGAACGGTCGACGTGCGTTTCGGCGGCGAAGTTGACGACGGCGTCGCACCCCGCCACGGCGTCGGCCACGGCGGCCGGATCCTCGATCGCTCCGTGAACGAAGCGGATCTCCGCCCCGAGGTCCTGCAGGTTCTCGCGTCGCCCCGCGTACGTGAGTTTGTCGAGCACTGTGACCTCATCGCCATGGTCATGGACACGCTGACGGACGAAGTTGGAGCCGATGAACCCGGCGCCGCCGCACACGAGCAGCCTCATCTGACGCTGACCCCCACGGCGAGGTAATCGGCCAGCCCGACCTGCCACGACGCCAGCTTGGGCGCGTCCTCGGGGCGCTCGCTGCCGAGCACGCTGTAGGCGGGGCGGGGAGCCGGGCGTCCGAGGTCCTCGGTCCGTCCCGGCTTGACCGCGCAGTCCTTACCGGCGGCACCCACGATCTCGGTGGCGAAGTCGAACCACGAGCACGCCCCGGCCGCGGCGACGTGCACGATGCCGGGCGGGCGGGCATCGGCTAGGGACACCAGTGCCTCGGCCAGGTGGCCGGTGAATGTGGGGCAGCCGACCTGATCATCGACCACGCTCAGCTCGTCGCGCTCATCGGCGAGGCGGAGGATGGTGGCTGGAAAGCACGGGCCGTGCGCGCCGAACAACCACGCGGTCCGCACGATTGTGTGCGCGTTCGGAGCAGCCTCGGCAGCGGCCCGTTCGCCGGCGAGCTTGGAGGCTCCGTACTGTGAGCGCGGCGCCGGTCGGTCGGTCTCGACATAGGGCTCGTGCTTGGTCCCGTCGAATACGTAGTCGCTCGAGATGTGGATCGTCCAGGCGCCGGCCCGGGCCGCCGCGCGCGCAACGTGTCCCGCGCCCGCGCCGTTGATCTGGTGGGCGCGCTCCGATGCGCTTTCGGCGCCATCGACGTCGGTGTAGGCGGCACAATTGATGACGATGTCGGGATGGGTGCGCGCGACGGCCTGAGCCACGGCAACCGAGTCCGCGATGTCGAGCTCGCGGTGCGCAAGCCCGACGACGTCGTGATCGGCACGCTGCGCCGCGGCCGTCACATCATGGCCGAGCATCCCAGCCGCACCTGTCACCAGCAGCCGCACGCGATCAGTCCGACCAGAAGTCGGGCACCATCTCGCCGTCGCCGCCCTCGGGACGGTCCGACCCGACGGCGATCACCTCCATGCCCCCGGGACCGCCTTCGAACGCCCGAACCGTGGCCGGTGCGACTCGGAGCACGTCCCACTGCTTGAGCTCGACGACCTCGTCGTTGAGTTTGGCGCGGCCGGATCCGGAGACGACCACGTACGCCTCCTCCTGCTCACGGTGGCGGTGTCCGATCGGGCCCCGGTATCCGGCGCCGTAGCGGAAATAGCTCAGTCCCAGATGCTCGGAGTTCAGATGCTTGCGGCCGAATCGTGCCTCGATATCGGGCCCGCGCTCGGCGGCCGCGTCATCAATGTCCATGAAGTTCGTCTTGGTGAAGTTAGGCATGGCGGGCAGTGTATGACTCGGTCACCCGATCGCTCCGATCCGGGCCGCGGGGCCGCCATAAACGGTGGAATGTTTGGGAGGGGTCCACTAAGGTCGCCGGCATGGGAGAACGCACGAGCTACACACCAGGCACATTCAGCTGGACTGATCTCACCACCACCGACCAGGACGCAGCCAAGGCCTTCTACGGCGAGCTGTTCGGGTGGGAGGCCGACGACCGGCCGATCGGCGACGGCATCGTCTACTCGATGATGACGCTCGGCGGGAAGGAGGTCGCCGCCATCTCGCCGCAGCCACAGCAGCAGCGCGACGCCGGTGCTCCGTCGCTGTGGAATTCATACATCACCGTGGAGAGCGCCGATCGGGCCCTGGAGCAGGCCAAGCACCTGGGCGCCACCGTGCACGCCAGCGCCTTCGACGTCTTCGACGCGGGGCGAATGGGAGTCGTCCAGGATCCCGGTGGCGCCTACTTCCTCGTCTGGGAGCCGAAGGAGAACATCGGCGCCTCCCTGGTCAACGCCCCCGGAGCCCTGTCGTGGAACGAGCTCGCCTCGACCGACATGGAGGCCTCAGCCGAGTTCTACCGAGACATGTTCGGCTGGACGGTCGAGCCGATGGAGAGCAGCCCGATGCCCTACATGGTGGTCAGCAATCAGGGCCGGGCCAATGGCGGGATCCGACCCGTGATGCCTCCGGATGCCCCGGCGCACTGGTTGGTCTACTTCGGCGCCGACGACATCGAGGCCGCGCTGGCCAAGGGGCAGCAGCTCGGCGGCACGCAGCTCGTCCCAGCGACCTCGATCGGGCCGGGGACGATCGCGGTCGTTCAGGATCCACAGGGCGCGGTGTTCGCGCTGTACTCGGGCCACTTTGAGGACTAGCCAGGTCGGTTTGCTGTGCGAAGTGAGCCGTTGATGGCGTAGAACCCGGGCCACTCCGGCATACTCGTCTCGTGCGCAGCCTGGGATGGATCGCACTGACAGCCGCCGTCGCGCTGTGCGGCGGCTGCGGCCAGCAGAGCGCGGTTCAGTCGAGCACCGGCGCCCAGCGGTCGGCGACGGTCAATCAGGTGGACAACCCGCCGATCCCGCAGTCGCATCCGCAGGCGGTCGAGCCTGTGGCGGGGGCAGCCGGGAGCACCGGCGCCGCGTTGAGCGGCCCAGCGGTCGTCAGCGTCGGGCCGCCGACCGGCGGAGTCGCGTCCGACAAACTGGCCAGGCCCGTCTCGGACGCGGTCATCCGCAAGGAACTGGCCGCCACCGGGCTGACCGCCGCCTCGTCGAAGGCGACGATGACGCCGGCCGGGCTGGCTCTGGCCCCACTCGACGCACCGCCCGCGGTGCAGACGGTCATCGAGGCGGGCAACCAGATCGCCAAGCTGCCCTACCGGTTCGGTGGTGGCCACGGCACCTTCCACGACACGGCCTACGACTGCTCCGGCTCGCTCAGCTACGTACTGGCGGCGGCGGGGATGCTCAACACGACCGTGGTCTCGGGCCAGCTCGAGCACTGGGGCGCCCCGGGGCCGGGCCGATGGATCACCGTGTACGCCAATGCCGGCCACACCTTCATGTACGTGGCGGGTTTGCGCTTTGACACGGTGGCGTTGGCCGAGACGGGGACACGCTGGTCCACGCGACCCGCCGACGAGCCGGACCTCAACACCTTCGTCATCCGGCATTTCCCGGGGCTGTAACTGACGTCAGGCGGCGGCCTCGGGCCGCTTGGCTGAAGTCGAACCTCGGGCAGCTCCAGCCCTCGAGCTCCACAGCCCGCGTCTTCTAGCTCTCGGCGGTTACCCGGCGTGGGCCGCCGCAGGTTCGCCGGCGCTGTCGCGCTGGGGATGGCCGTAGACGGCAAAGTCGCGCGCGCGCACGAGGATCAGGGCCAGCAACCCGCCGGCGATGGCCACGATCCCGGACACGAGCAGGATCTCGTTGAGCGCGGTGGCGAACGAGCTGTGAATCGCCGTCGCGGCCGTGGTCCGGAGCGGGCCTGGCGTGGCGCGAATCACCTGCTCGCCCCCGCCGGCGGCCACCGCGTGGGCAATCTGTGCGGCCCGACCGGCCACCGGGGTGTGGGCAAGCTTGGGGGCCAGGTGGTTGGTGATGCCGCTCTCGAACAGCGCACCCAGGACGGCGATCCCGGTGGCGATGCCAACCTGGCGGAACGTGTTGTTGACACCGGCTGCCATGCCGCTCTGCTGCGGCGGCACGACGCCGATCGCGGTCGAGGCGAGCGGGGGGTTGATCAGGCCGACGCCCGCGCCGGCGACCAGGAAGCCGGCGAGCAGTGACGTCCAGTGGGAGGTGCCGCTGACGCCGTGCATGAGCAGCAACCCAATGCCCGTCAGAGCCAGGCCGCCGCTGAGCAGGAACCGGACCGGCACCCTGGAGGACAGGTTCCCGGACAGCATCGCGACGAAGAAGGACACCACGGTGAAGGGCAAAAACCGGAGTCCGGTCTGCAGTGGCGAGTAACCCAGCACGGTCTGGAGGTACAGGGTCAGGTACAGGAACATCGAGAACATCGAGGCCGAGACCGAGAACGCCACCAGGCCGGCGCCGGTGAACGTGGGCTTGCGGAACAGCGACAGATCAAGCATCGGGTGCTCCTGAGCGGCCTGCGCCACGAGGAACGCCACCATCAGCAACGCCGAGCCGGCGAAGCACGCGACGATCGTCGCGCTGCCCCATCCCAGCGCGTTGCCGCGGATGATCGCGAACACGAGCAGGAACAGCGAGGCCGTGAAGGTCGTGGTTCCGATCCAATCCACCCGCTTGCCCTCGGGGTCGCGCGACTCCTGCACCTTGGCGATCGCCAGGGCGACCCCGGCGGCGCCGATCGGGACGTTGATCAGGAAGATCGAAGGCCAGCCGAAGGCCTCGGTCAGGAACCCGCCCAGCAGCGGCCCCACGGCGGCGGCGACCGAGATCGTCGCGCCCCAGATGCCAAACGCGGTGCCGCGCTCGCGGCCGTGGAACTCCTGGGCCAGCAGCGCGAGCGAGGTCGTGTACATGATCGCGCCACCGATACCCTGCCCGGCCCGGGCCAGAATCAGGAACAGGGCGCTGGGAGACAGCGCACACAGCAGCGACGTGCAGGCGAACAGGGTGAGGCCGATGCAGAACATCAGCTTGCGCCCCAGCAGGTCCGCGAGCGAGCCGGCCGTCAGCAGCACCGACGCCAGCGTGAGCGCGTAGGCGTCAATCACCCACTGAATGTCCGAGAAGCTCCCTTTCAGATCGGTGGCGATCTTGGGCAGCGCGACGTTGACAATGGTGATGTCGAGCAACAGCATGAACGTCGCCACGCAGACGACGATCAGCGTCCACCACTTACGTTCCATTAGCTACTCATCCTACTGGCCATGCTGCCAGTCTGAACGTCCGGGCGTGTGTCTAAACGCGCGCGCCGGCTGTCTAAACGCGCGCGCCGGCCCGCCCAGACGCCTCAGCCGCCGAGGCCCGGCCCGCGGCTCGGCCCGTCCAGGCCCGCCTCGGCCCGTCCAGGCCCGCCTCGGCCGGCTCAGGCCCGCCCGTAGACCGGGATCGCCGCTCCGCTGGTCGGCCCTGACTCCGACGAGAGCAGATAGGCAACCACGCCGGCGATCTCGGCCGGTTTCACCCACCTGTCGTGGTCCGCGTCGGGCATCGACTCACGGTTGGCCGGGGTGTCGATCACGCTGGGGAGGATCGCGTTACAGCGGATCCCATCGTTCTTGTATTCGGTGGCGACGGCGTGGGCGAAGGCGATCACCGCCGCCTTGGAGGAGATGTAGCCGGCGGCGCCGGGGAACGGCTGCAGCGCGGCACGGGTACCCACGCAGACGATCGACCCGCCTGCGGCCTCAATCATCTTCGGCACCGCGGCGGCGACCATCAGATACGCGGGGCGCAGGTTGAGACGGAATTGCTGCTCGAACTCCTCGACCGGCGTCTCGTGGACGCGCCCGCCGACCGCGAAGCCACCCACGAGGTTCACCAGCCCCCGCAGCGGCGCCGCCTCGTCACCGCTCCCGAGCTGGACCACGGCGGCCACGGCCTCGGGGTCGAACAGGTCGGCCTGAACCAGCTCGAGACGATCGTGCCGCTGCACCCGCTCGAGTTCGCGCTCGACGATCCAGGGCACGACCACGCGCCATCCGCCGTCGAGCAGACGCGAAACAACGGCAGCTCCCAGGCCGCCCGTTCCTCCGCTGACGATCACGGTTGATTGCATCGACTGCCGTCCGCTGGCCACTCTATCTTCGTGGCGCGATGAAGGTGCGGGATTTTGCAGATGGTTCCGAGGTCGCACAGGCCCTATTCGTCCGCGCTGCCGAGGTGCGAGTGCGGCGCGAGGGCGGCGAGTACCTCAAGCTCCTGGTCGGCGACCGCAGCGGGACCCTCACGGCGATCGTGCGGGATGACGTGGCTTCGGCACGCGAGGTCTGCCTGCCCGGAGCGGTCGTTCACGCCGCCGGCCTGTTCTCGATCCATCCGCGCTATGGGCCCCAGCTGGCCGTGCGGAGCGTGCGCACGGCCGGACGGCACGAGTATGCACTCGACGACCTGATCGACGGTCCCGCGCGCGACCCAGAGCAGATGGAGGCTGATCTGCGCGAGCTCATCGCCACCGTCCAGGATCCCCACCTGCGCCGTCTGCTCGGGGCCGTGTTCGGCGAGGGCACGAGCAGCTGGACCAGCTACCGCGACGCGCCGGCGGCCAAGCACTATCACCAGGCGTACCGGCACGGGCTGCTCGAGCATTCCCTGACCGTGGCTCAGGCGGTCGGAGCGATCTCGGCCATCTTCCCGGGCATCGATCGGGATATCGCCGTCACCGGTGCGCTGCTGCACGACGTCGGCAAGGTCGAGGCCTACGACGTCCAGGGCGGCGGCGCAATCTCGATGTCCGACCATGGCCGCCTGTACGGCGAGATTTCCCTTGGCTATTACCGGGTTCGTCGCGTGATCGAGCGCCTCGACGGATTCCCGCCCGATGTGGAGCAGGCTCTGCTGCACATCATCCTCAGCCACCACGGCTCGCTCGAGCACGGCAGCCCGGTCGTCCCCTGCACCCGTGAAGCCACGCTCGTGCACATGATCGACAACCTCGGCGGCCGGCTAGGGAGTTTCGACCGGCTCGAGAAGGAACTGCCCGCTGGCAGCCAGTGGACCCCGTTTGACAAGGGGATCGGCGCCGGAGCGTACTTCGCCTCGCCGCTGGCGCCCGAGCGCGAAGCGGCCTGACCCACGCCAAAGCCGGGCACGTTCAGTCCGCGCGCACACCGAACGGGCCCGGTGGCGTCGGGAACGGCTGCTGGGGAAGGGGGATGGGCCGCTACGCCGGCGAACCCCGGCCCGGCGGCAACGGCCGGCGAACCCCGGCCCGGCGGCAACGGCCGGCGAACCCCGGCCCGGGGCTTCGATGGAAAACGTGGCAAACCTCCCGCCGCCCGTCGAAGTCGTGCACATAAGCCCCTCCCAGGGGCTTATGTAGCCGGAGTGGGCGCGCGGGCGATCGTTTGTCACGTTTCCGGGTGGTACGCAGCGGATCCCGTCCTCATTCGCCGGCGGGGGCGAGTGGGATGAGCCAACCAACCTCCGCCACCGCGGTTACGACCGACCGACCCCGGCGCCCACCTCGAGCAATGCGCGTCGGTCGGCCGGCGCCGGTGACCTTTTCGACCCGCACAGGCGCGGCTCGGTCGCAGCAACGGCTCGCCCCCTTCCCCAGCCAGCCATTCCCGTAGCCCCGGACGGCCCCGCCCGGGCCGTTCAGGCAATCCCCCAAATCTGCGCAAATAGCGTGCCGACTCTGTGCCCTGATGGCAGCCGTTCATCCACCCCAACTACAGTTGCTATTAGATGGCGAAGGACACGGAAAAGCTGATCCGCCAGCTTTCGCTGATCTCGTACCTGATGGCCGAGCGGCGCCCGGTGACGGCTCCCGAGATCAGGCGAGATGTCGAGGGCTACAGCGTGATGAACGAGGATGCGTTCGCTCGCCGGTTCTACGCCGACCGCTCGGAGCTGGAGGCGCTTGGGATCGTGCTCTCGGTCGAAAAGCCCGTCGATGGCCTGGTCGAGCAGGAGAATTATTCGCTGCCGCCGGAGAACTTCCACCTGCCGGCGATCGAGTTCAGCGATCAGGAGCTGGCCGCCCTGAACACCGCCCTCCAGCTCCTCGACGGCGAGTTTGCCTACGCCGAGCCGCTGCGCCTCGCCCTCCAGCAGATCTCCTGGGGTCGCCCGAGCCCGCTCAGCTCGCCCGAGCAGCAGACGGTTGCCCTGGGGATCACCGGGTCGGCCGGCGGCCACGAGATCTCGCAACGACTGGCCAAGATCGAGACGGCCATCTTCCGACGCAAGACGATCGTGTTCGACTACTACACGATGGAGCGCGACGAGGTCGGCGGCCGTCGCGTCGATCCCTACCAGCTCCTGTACCAGGGCGGGCAGTTCTACGTCGTCGGGCGCTCGCAGGAGCGCGACGCGATTCGCGTGTTCAGGCTGTCGCGCATCCGCGGCAAGGTCGGCTACGCCACGAAGGCCGAGCACGACTTTCAGCGCCCCGCCAGCTTCGATCCCCGCGTCTATGCCGACCGGATCGATTGGCAGTTCGGCGACCCGATTGGCACGGCCGAAGTGTGGATCGGCGGTCGCATCGCCTGGCAGATCGAGCGGCATTTCGGCCGCTACGGCAAGATCCAGGCCACCGGCGAGGACGCCGACCGCCTGTTCGTCACCGACTACGCCAACGCCCGGCAGCTGATCGCCTGGGTGCTCGGGCTCGGCGAGCACGCGCGGATCGTAGCCCCACCCGAGCTGGCCTCCGAGCTGCGCGAGCGCGTCAACCTGCTGATTGAGCGACACACCGGCGAGCCCGACTTGGCCCCCGCCCTGCCGGAGGTCCCGCCACCGCCCGGCGCCGGCGGCGACCCGGAGCCGCCACAGGAGACCAACGGGCACCACCCCGACGCCGCCATCCGTCCCGAGCGCTTCGCGCGCCTGGTTACCCTGGCCAGCATCCTCATCGACGCCGGCCGGGCCTGCCGCCGGCTGGACGCCACCGTGCTGTGCCGCGAGTTGAAGATCTCCGAGCAGGAGCTCCGCGAGGACATCTCTGTGCTCAACGTGGTCAATTTCGGCGCAGGCACCTACGTCCTGTACGCCGAGATCGGCGCCGATGGGATGATCGAGGTCGACCCCGAGCCGTACGGCGACTCGTTTGCGCGGCCCGCCCGGCTGCTGCCCGTCGAGGCCAAGGCACTGGTGGCGGCGATTGACCTGATTGGCGAGCACATCCCCGAGGGGTCGCTGGCCTCGGTGCGAGACAAGGTCGTCGGAGCCCTCGGCGAGGATCCGGTTCACGAGGGACTCCAGGTCGCGGCGCCGGGCGGTGACGACGCCGAGATCGCGGCCGAGGTCTCGCGCGCGATCTCCCAGCGAAGGCTTCTATCGTTCGAGTATTACAAGGAGAACGAGGACGAGTTCTCCACCCGGACCGTCGAGCCCTACGCGCTGATGAACGGCCGTGAGGGCTGGTACGTGGCCAGTTTCGACCCCACGCGCGAGAGCGTCCGCCACTTTCGCCTCGATCGGATCAAATCGGCTGCGGTCACCGATGAGGAATTCGAGCCTCGCGAGGATGTCGACCCCGCTGCCGACGTCGACGGCTGGCCGAGGACGGGCGAGGTGCCGGCCTCGCGACGCGCCCGTGTGTGGATCTCGCCCGAGCGAGCACGGTGGGCGCGCGAGGAACGCCGCGTGGTGGCCGAACTCGAGGACGGCGCGGTGATCGTCGAGCGCGGCTTCGCTGGGATGCGCTACCTCGTCCGGGACGTGCTCAAGGAGGCCGGCGACGCCGTGGTGCTCGAGCCGGCCGACGCGCGCGACGCTGTTCGCGCGGCCGCCGAGGGCGTCGGCGCGGTGGCAGCGTCGACCACTCGATGAGCCGCCGCGACCAGATCAAGATGACCTCGGCCGAAGTAGACGACTTCCTGGCCACGGAGCGGGTCGTCATCGTTGCCACCAACGGACCCCAGGGCTGGCCCCACATGATGCCGCTGTGGTACATCGTGCGCGACGGAGAGATATGGGCGTGGACGTACGCCAAGTCGCAGAAGATCCGCAACATGGAACGCGATCCGCGCGCCACCCTCGAGGTCGAGGCAGGCGGTCAGTACCACGAACTGCGGGGGGTGATGATCGAGACCCGACCGGTGATCCACCGCGACCTCGACCTGGTGGCCGAGGTCGGAGCCGACATATTCCGCCGCTACGGGAGCGCCAGCCTCGGCCCCGAGTTTCTCGATGTCGTCCGCGCCCAGGCGGCCAAGCGGGTCGCGCTGCAGTTCGTGCCGACAAGCCTCGCGAGCTGGGATCACCGCAAACTCGGAGGGGTCTATTAAGGGGGTGCGCGCGCACCCCTGTGGGTTTGGCTCCGGTTCCCGGCACGCCCGGGTAGCCTCCCCGCTCATGCATGACCTGAAGGGCCTCATCCTGTCCGGTGGCAAGGGCACGCGACTGCGCCCGATCACCCACACCAGCGCCAAGCAACTCGTGCCGGTGGCCAACAAACCCGTGCTGTTCTACGGGATTGAGGCCATGGCCCAGGCCGGGATCGACGACGTCGGGATCATCATCGCCCCGGAGACCGGGGACGAGATCCGGGCTGCGGCCGGCGATGGAACGCGATTCGGGGTCAAGTTGACCTACATCGTTCAGGAGGCGCCGCTCGGCCTCGCGCATGCGGTCCTGACCGCCCAGCCGTTCCTCGGCGACTCGCCGTTCGTCATGTATCTGGGCGACAACCTGCTCCAGGGAGGCATCGAGGATCTCGTCGCCGCGTTCCGTGCCAACAAGCCGGACTCGCTGATTCTGCTCACTCCGGTACCCGACCCGGAGCATTTCGGAGTGGCCGAGCTCCGAGACGGAGCGGTCGTGCAGCTGGTCGAGAAGCCGGCCGAGCCCCGGACCGATCTGGCTCTGGTTGGGGTGTACATGTTCACTCCGGCTGTTCATGCGGCCGCGCGTGCGATCAAGCCCTCCGGCCGTGGCGAGCTCGAGATCACAGACGCCATTCAGCATCTGGTTGACGAGGGGCTGCGCGTTGAGCCGCATATCGTCAGGGGCTGGTGGAAGGACACCGGCCGGCTCGAGGATATGCTGGCCGCCAACCGGCTGGTGCTCGACACGATCGAGGGCCGGGTGGAGGGCGAGCTGGTCGAGTCGCAGGTCGACGGCCGCGTTGTCGTCGAGGGGGGAGCGCGGCTGGAGCGCTCCACCGTTCGCGGACCGGCGATCATCGGTACCGGAGCCCGGCTCACCGATTGCTACATCGGCCCGTACACGGCCATCGGCGAGGGATGCGAGATCCAGAACGCCGAGGTCGAGCACTCGATCCTGCTGGCGCGATCCTCGGTGCGCGGCCTGGCCGGGCGGATGGAATCCTCGCTACTGGGCCGGAACGTCAAGGTCGGCCGCGACCATCGACAGCCACGCGCCTACCGATTCCTGGTCGGGGACAACTCGGAGATCGGCATCCTGTAGCGCGCCCCGGCCGGGCCCGGTAGGGTCAAGGCGAATGGGGGTGGGCACTTCTTGCCGAGCCAGTGGCTGGTGGCCTACGAGCGCCACGCCCGCTCGCGTGCTTGCGGCGGCAGCGCTCGCCCTCACCGCCGTCCTGGCCATCGCAGCGCCCGCGGCCGGCGCCGCACAGGGAATCCACACGATCCGCCACGTCGTGGTGATCATGCAGGAGAACCGGTCGTTCGATGACTACTTCGGCACGTTCCCGGGGGCGGACGGCATCCCGATGCGCGACGGCAAACCAATCGCGTGCCTGCCCGATCCACTCGCTCGGCACTGCATCCGCCCGCACCACGATCCCCACGACGTCGACCTCGGCCAGTGGCACAGCCCGTGGTCTTACGCAGATGATTTCGACAAGGGTCGGATGGACGGGTTCGCGCGCACGGCCACCATCTGCCTCACCGCGGCCGGCAACCCACCCTGCAAGCCGAACCCGCACACCCCGATCGAGGCGATGGGCTACCACAACCAGCGCGAGATCCCGAACTACTGGGCCTACGCGAAGAACTTCGTCCTGCAGGATCACATGTTCGAGCCGACCACGTCGTGGAGCCTGCCCGCCCACCTCTACCTGGTCTCCGAATGGTCGGCGCTGTGCACCGCGCCCGGCGATCCGCTCAGCTGCCGCAGTGACATCACCGGCCCTGCCTCTCCGCCCGACTTCGGACCCCCTCCGCACCCCCCGCCCAACTACGCGTGGACGGATCTGACCTGGCTGCTGCACCGCGACAACGTGAGCTGGGGCTACTACGTGAAGAAGGGACCCGAGCCCGACTGCGAGAACTCGAATGCGTACTGCGGCTATAAGGACCAGCAGCCGCAGACCCCCGGTATCTGGAATCCCCTCCCCTACTTCACGGACGTCCACCAGGACCACCAGCTCAGCGACATCCGCGACACAAGCGCGTTTCTGGCGGAGGCCAGGAAGGGGACGCTCCCAGCGGTCTCCTGGGTGATTCCCAGCGGCTTGGTCAGCGAGCATCCCAGCTCGCCGATCAGTGCCGGCCAGGCCTATGTGACGAACCTGATCAACACGGTCGCCCTTGGTCCAGATTGGAACAGCACGGCGATCTTCCTCGCCTGGGATGACTGGGGCGGGTTCTACGACCAGGTCAAGCCGCCGGTCATCGACGGAGCCGGCTACGGCTTCCGCGTTCCCGGCCTGGTCATCAGCCCCTACGCCAGGCGCCATTACATCGACCATCAGCAGCTCAGCTTCGACGCCTACGCGAAGTTCATCGAGGACGATTTCCTCTCCGGTCAGCGCCTGGACCCCAAGACCGACGGTCGCCCTGATCCACGCCCCGACGTGCGCGAGGACGCTCCCGGGCTCGGCGATCTACGCAGGGACTTCAACTTCAACCAGAAGCCGCGGCCACCGCTGATCCTGCCGACCAACCCCAGGCAGCACGGCTGACGGTCAGCCGGTAACGGTCAGCTCGTCGAGCATCGGAGTCTTGGACTGCGAGGACGAGAGCACGCGGACCCGCGCAAAGCGCGCTCGCACGGAGCCGAAGTGCACCACGTCGAGCGTCTGACCGGCGCGCCCCTGGACGCTGGCCACGACCCGCCAGTGGCTTCCGTCGCCCGAGACGAGAAGCTGATAGCTGCTCGGCCTGAGCACCGAGACCGGGCCCGGCGGCGGAGGCACGTTCGGCCCCGGCGGACCAGGCCACTGACGGCCCCAACGCAGGGTCGCCGTATTGATCCGATGGGCACCGCCGGCGAATGGAGCCGTGAGCGTGGCCGGCAGTTGGGTGGGCTGCCAGTCGGTGGCCGGACTGCCGTCGACCGCGGCCAGCGCCGGGGCACCCAGCTGTGCGCTGTCGGCCGTAGCCTGACCGCAGCGAACAGCATCTGAGGTCGGGAGCAGATCGGGGCGGCGAGTTGGCACGCGGAGCGACTGCCCAGTGGCGACATGGCGTGCCCCGGACGCCGTCGTCACCGTGAGCGGCGGCCCGCTCAGCAGCCTGATCGTGCTGGTCCGCTGTCCAAGGGTGATCATCATTCGGCGACCCTGCCAGAGCACGTTTCGCAGCACGATGCCGCGTAGCTGACGGGTCAGGCTGGGCTCGAACGTGACGCCCTGCCGGTCGGCGCGGAATCCGGTGTAGCCGTAGAGAAACTGCTGCAGGAAGCCGCCGATCCCGGTCATGAACGTAAACGCGCCTCCGGTCGACGTCTCCGAGAATTGGTCGAAGACGTCGCGGATGAACGGCTCGTAGCTGCGTTCGGTGTAGACAAAGCTCGAACAGCCCGGCGTTCCCAGCGAAGAGGTGTCGATCGAGTTGACCGCGTCGCTCATCGACGGCCCGCCCGGGTCGGTCCGCGGTACGTAGAAGTTGATGTCGTTGGTGGCGTAGGCGCGAGGCATGGGATAGGCCCACGGGTACTGGATCAGCGTCACATCAGCCTGCTTGACCAGCTGCGACTGGTAGCCCTTGAACTCGGGGTGGTAACGCAGCTGTCGGTTAACAAGCACGACCAGCTTGGACGCGATCTGAGACCACCTGGCCGGCGGATGCAGGCCGAGGAGCTCGCCCGCCTGCGTGGCGTTGCGCAGCGTCGTGATGGCGGCGACGTTGGTGTAGACCTCGTCGTTCACGTCCGGGTTCTCCTCGTCGGGACCCGTCACGTGATTGATGTGGTAGGTGCCGTCGGCGGCACGCGTCACTCTCGAGGCCCAGAACGTGGCGGCCTGCGAGAGGACGGGCCAGCCTCGGTTCCTCAGCCACTGCTGATCGCCGCTGGCCAGGTAGTACTGCCACTGGGCCAGGGCGATGTCGGCGGTGATGTGCTGCTCATACAGGCCCTCGCTGTTGACGGACACCGGTGGCGGGATCTGCTCGGTTCCGTCCAGCGCGCTCTCCCAGGGGAACCTGGCCCCCTGATAGCCGGTGGCCTGAGCGTGTTGCTTTGCCGCACCAAGGCGCTCGAAGCGGTAGTTGTTCATCCCCGCCGCCAGGTCGGGGTGCTGGGCCAGCAGCGTGGGAAACATCCAGGTTTCGGCATCCCAGAAGATGTGCCCGTCGTATCCGTTGGACGAGAGCCCGGCCGGAGAGACGCTCCAGTTGACGCCGGCCCGCGTGCTCGACCACAGGTAGAACTCGCTGGCGTTGACATCGGTGGCCAGGGCCGGGTTTCCCTGTACGTCGATCCGGCCGCGCCACAACGACGACCAGGCGGCGCGGTTGGCGCTGAGAAGAGCGCCGTAACCGGTGCTGGCCGCGCTGTTGGCCCGCGCCTCCGCGGCCGTGGCCGGGTTGGCGCTGTGCTGCGAGCTGGCGATGCCGACGTACTTGGTCAGGGTGTAGGCGTGACCGCTGGTCACGGGGAAGCTGACTTGCTGCCCGACGCTCTGATCGATCGACTGGTCGACCTGGCTGAACGCGCCTGTGACGTTCGCGCCCGCCTGCAGCTGGCTCGAGAGCGCCGCGACGATATTCGTCCCCTCGGTCTTGACGCCGACCCAGTCTCGATGCGCGCCGGCCGCCCAGCCCTTGTCGACCTGCGTGGTCAGGTTCGCCGGAGTGCCGTCGATCGCGTCGGTGACGGTGGCTGTCCCCGTCCACCGGGGGGTGAGCGTCAGCCTCACCAGACCCACGAACCGGCGGGCCCGGTCGGTCAGCACCTGATAGGTGAGATGGGTGAGGTGGCCGTTGGGCGCGGTCCAATCGGCGCTGGTGGAGACGATCCCGGTGTTCAGGTCGATCGACTGGCGCCAGTTGGCCGTGTGGCCGCTGGTCAGAGAGAAGGTCTGACCGCCATCGGAGAACCCGAGCGTCGACCACGTCGGGATGTTGGCCCGCTGCTGAACGTCTCCGGGAGGCTGGGCGTAGAAGCCGGCGAGCTCCGACTGGGCCGGAACCTGGCCGCCGGCGTACCCCTGGCCGACGTCCGGCACCCGGACACCGAGCATGCCGTTGCCGGTGAACGTCGGTGCGTAGTTGGCGCCGTTGCTCGTGGCGGTCAGTCGGTAGCTGCCCTCACCGCGCGCGGCTCCAGCCGTGCCTGCCATGAACAGCAGCCCCACGGCAACGGCTATCGTACGAACCCTGAACGCTCGCATTCTCCACCTCCGGGTAGACCAACTGGATTAGTTATGCCCGGTTGGGAGGTGGGGAAACAGGCGGGACGAACGCGCGATTTCTGGGTCTTGCCACCAGCAGCTTCTCGCCCCAGAACGACGCCACCGGGTTGGCGTTGAAATTGCCGATCTCGGCGTAACCCTCAGATTGGTACAGAGCCTGCGCCCCCGGTTGCGCGGGTCCGGTGTCGAGGCGAGCGATGTCGTAGTCGAGCGAGCGAGCCTTGTCCTCGAGGGCGGCAAGCAACGCCCGCCCCATGCCCTGACCACGGGCTCCTGGGATCACGTACATGCGCTTGATCTCGCATGTGTGGGCGTCGAGCCGCTTGACGCCGCCGCCGCAGATGGCCTCGGTGCCGCGCCAGCCGACGAGGAATGCGCCTCCGGGCGGGCTCAGCTCGGCCGGCCCGGCGCGCGGCATGTCATCTCCGTCGAGCTCGATGCCGTCGTACGGAGACGCAATCTCGTGCCGCATGGCCTGGGCGAGCACGGCGCCGGGACCGGCATCGACGGCACCGTCGCGGAACTCGATCCCGTCCAGACCGCTCACTGGCCACCGAGCTCGGCGATGAGGCCGCTCGGCGTCTCGGACCGGCCGACGTGAATCCGCGGCATTGCCAGGGGCGACGCCGTGGTTTCGGTCGTCCCGGAGTTCGTTGTGTAGGCCATCGTGTAGCCGGCGGCGTGCACCGCGGCCAGCACGGCACCGTCGTAGGCGCCGAACGGATAGGCGAAGAAGTACACCGGGTGCCCGAGAACCCGTTCGAGAACCGCGCGCGAGCCGGCCGTCTCCATCCGCAGCTCGCTCGGCGTGATCTCGCGCAGATCGACGTGGTGCGCGCTGTGATCGCCGACGTCCATGCCCGCCCGGTCGAGCCTGCGGATCGCATGGGCGCTCAGGAATCCGGGCTCGGTCATCCGACCTGTTATGACGAAAAACGTGGCCACCATGTGGTAGCGCTCGAGGTCGGGCAGGATCGTCCTGACATCGTCGATGTAGCCATCATCGACCGAGATGATCACCGGCTTGGGCGGCAGAGGCTTGCCGTGGTAGAGCGCGTCGAACAGCTGAGCCTGGCTCACCGTGTGGTAGCCGTTGTTGTGCAGGGCGGCCAGTTCGGCCAGGAAATTGGCCGGATCGACCTTGAGGTCGGGCAGTCCGACGGCGCTGAGGGGTGCGACCCGGTGGTAGGTGAGGACCGGAACGTGGACGCTGCGAACCGGCGCGTTGGGCGGTGCAATCAGCGCCGGCACGGCACGCTTGGCCACCGGCGAGGCGGTCGCTCCTTGACCGGCTCCCGGGGTCGCCTTGGCAGCATGAGTTTGCGTGCTGGTCGAGTGGCTACCGCCCCCGCACCCGGCCACGACGGCGGCCGTCAGGGCACAGCAAAGCCACCGAAGCTTGACTCTACGGGGCACAGGCGGGCAAGGCTAGCGGGCCGTGGTTACGCTGTCCTGAATGGCGATAGAAGCCGAACAGCGGCTGCTCAAAGCGTGGCGAGGCGAGATCCTCGCGGGCTCGGTCTATGAACTGATCGCCCGCCGGATGCCCGACCGCGAGGGCGACATTCTGCGCCGGATGGCGCAGGCCGAGAGCGGCCACCGCGAGCGCCTGGAGCAGCGGATGGGCGAACTGGGTATCGCCGTGCCGGACCCTGCGAGCGTGCGGGTGCCGCTGTGGCTGCGGCTCCAGGCCCGGATCGCCCCGGTCGATCGGCTGCTCGCCGCGCGTGAGGCGGCAGAGGACGAGGAGGTCGACGACCTCTACAAACGCTCGACCGGCGACCCGGCAACCGACAATCTCCTGCGCGACATCCGCAAGGAGGAGCGCTCGCACTCGATGGCCGTCCAGGACATGCGGTCGGGCGCCGGCGACGGCGGTCCGGATACCCCCGCGATGGCGTCGGCACCCCTGGCCGTTCCTGGGGCTCGCGCTCGCCTCGACCGGATTCTGGGTCGCGAGAAATGGCACCGGACGGGCGGCGGCTGGATCTCGGGCGCGATCTACGGCGCCAACGACGGTCTGGCCGCGGTGTTCGGGATCGTGGCCGGCGTGTCGGGTGCCACAGGCGGCTCGAGCGCGGTGCTCACCGCGGGCCTGTCCGGCGCGGTCGCCTCGGCCCTGTCCATGGCCACCGGTGCATACCTGGCCGAACGGTCCGAGGCCGAGGTCCAGGCGGCCAACGTCGAGCGCGAACGCCAGGAGATCGCGCAGCATCCCGAGGAGGAAAGGGAGGAGCTCTCGCTCTTCTACCAGCTCAAGGGGGTCGATGAGCACACCGCCGACCAGCTGGCCGACCGAATGTCGCAGCACCCCGAGGCGATGCTTCAGGCACTGTCGGTTGAGGAGTTCGGCGCGTCGGCCCGCGACAGCGGGGATGCCGTTCAGGCGGCGCTCGCCGCCGGCGTCTCGACGGGCCTCGGCGCGATCGTCCCGGTGATCCCGTTCATGATCACCACAGGGACGACCGCCATCATCGCCGCCGCCGTCATCTCGCTCATCGCCCACTTCCTCGTGGGCGCGGCCAAGTCGCTGGTCACGCTGCGCTCGTGGTGGTCGGCCGGGCTCGAGATGACCCTGGCCGGGGTCATCGTGGGAGGGGCCACGTATCTGATCGGCCTGGCGCTGCCGACCTGACGCCTCAGCCGACCTGGGGGCTTAGCCGAGCTCGTTGACCAGGTGGGCGAGCTCGGCGCGCAACGCGGCCACCTCCGCCTCAAGCGCCTGGATGCGGATGAGGAGGCCGTCGTCGGTCGGGGCCGCTGCGCTTGGGGCCGCTGCGCTCGGGGCAGCGGCGGCCGGCGCGACCTGGAGGTGGCCTGCCGCGGCCAGCGCGGCCGGGAGGTGGGTGGCGCCGTTCGGCTCCGCCGCCGCGCCGAGCAGATGCTCGAACCGGTCCTCCTTCTGTCCCGGGCGCCGGCCCACGCGACGGACATAGCCCCGCTCGGTCAGCACCCCAAGGATGCGCTCGACCTCGTCGAGCGATCCGACCTGGGCCATCCGATCGGACCGGGTCTTCAGCTCGCCCGGCGTCTGCGGCCCGCGGAGAAGCAGCACGGCAAGGATGGCCAGCTCCTCGCGACCCAGGCCGAGGCCTTCCTCGGCCAGGTGCCTGTACTTGGTGGCGCGGCTGCCGTGACCGCTGGCCAGGCGTGCGAGCCCGTACTTGCTCAGGCGCTCGGCCGCCTCGCGGACCGTGTGCTCGTCGTAGTCGGTCACCGGGTCGCGGTTGGTCGCCTGGTTGCAGGCCAGCCGTAGCCCATTGAGTGACAGTGGATACTGATCCGGCGTCGTCCAGCGCTTCTCGATCAGACAACCGAGGACGCGCTGTTCGGGCCCGGTCAGCTCGCTGAAGTGCACGTCGCGAGGATAGTGCCCGGCCCGCACGCATGAGTGCGAAACTCGGTGGCGTGATCTCCACCGATGCAGCGCGTGCGATGGCCCTCTCGCTGCCGCGGGCGGTCGAGCAGGATCACCACGGACGCCCGTCCTTCCGGGTCGACGGCCACATCTTCGCCACCCTGTGGGACGCCGAGCACATGAACGTGATGCTCGACGAGCCGGGCATCCTCACCGCCGTCGCGGCGACCCCCGCGGTGTGCTCCGAGGTGTGGTGGGGCAAGCGCCGGGCGGCGGTCCGAGTCGATCTGACCGCGGCTGAGCCGGCGCTGGTAGGCGAGCTGCTCGAGGATGCCTGGGAGAGCAAGGGCGGGCACGAGGGGCTTGAGAGCGAGGGCTGGTAAGGCGCGCTCGGCCGCTGCGGCGCCGTCGGTGCGGTTTAACGTGGCACTCGCCGCGGCCCCAGGCTCGAGTGTCACGAACCCTTTGACTCTCGAAGTCAAGGTGACACTCGCCGCGGCGGGGCGGGCGAGTGTCACGAAGATCGCGGCAAGCGGGATGTCGCGGCTGGCCCAATACCCTTGACAGATACATCGAACGGATATATCGTCGCGCGGCGTGGCGGAAGCTCTGGATCCCGCAACCGGTCCGGCAACCGACAGCTCCCCGGGCGCTCAGGACCTGAGCCCGACCGGCCGCGTGATCCTCGGAATGCTCGGCCTCGGGCTTCGCACGGGGTATGACATAAAGCAGCTGGTCGACAACTCGACCCGATTGTTCTGGGCAGCCAGCTACGGACAGATCTATCCGGAACTGCGGCGGTTGGAGGACCAGGGCCTGGTGCTGGGCCGGCCGGAGCCGACGGGCGGCCGTCCGCGCATGGTGTATGAGCCCACGGAGACCGGGTTGGCGGCGCTGCGGGGCTGGCTCGAGTCCGACGCCGAGCCCGGGTACGAGCTGCGGGACGAGGGCATGCTCAAGCTGTTCTTCTCCGACGTCGGCGATCCCGACCGGAGGCTGGAGATCGTCCGGGCCATGCGCCGGCGCCACGAGCTCAAGCGCGCGCAGCTGGCCGCGCTCGAGGCCAAGGCGGCGACGATGCGCCCGGGGCCGGCGCTCACGCTGGAGCTGGGTGTCAGCATGACCGAGTTCATGATCGAGTGGTGCGAGGAGACCGAGCGCCGCCTCGGCGCCGAGCCACACGCGGAGTGAGGATGCTGACGCGACTCGGCTCGTTCCTTCATGCCCACGGCCGTCGCGTGCTGATGGTCGCGGTTCTTCTGGCCGCGGTCGCCGGCGCGCTCGGCTTCGGCGTGGCCAAGAACATGAGTCCGTACGGGGCCAACGATCCGGCCACCCAGTCGGTCAAGGCGACCAATCGCTTCCAGGCGGCGACCGGACGCCAGATCGATCCCGGCGTCGTGGCGATGATCGCCTCGGGCGACGTCCGCTCGGTGGCGGCAAGGCGCCGCGTCGACGAGGTCGCCGCTGAACTTCGCCGCGCCCCCGACGTGGCCGTGGTCCGCACCTACTACACCAGCCACGACCCGGCGATGGTGTCAACCAGCGGACGTTCCACCTACGTCGTGGCCTACTTCAAGCCGCTGCCGGACAAGGCGCTCAAGAACGTCGCCCATGACATCGAAAACCGCTTCGCCGGCCAGCGCGACGTGACGCTGGGTGGCGGGCAGATCGCCAACGCCCAGGCCAACACGCAAGTCAGCCACGACCTCGCGCACGCCGAGCTCCTGGCCTTCCCGCTGATCTTCCTGCTCTCGCTGCTGTTCTTCCGCTCGCTCGTGGCCGCCATGCTGCCGCCGCTGCTCGGTGGGCTGGCGATCGTCACCACGTTCCTGCTGCTGCGCATCATCACCACCTTCGCCGACATCTCCGTGTTCGCGCTGAACCTGGTCACTGGGCTGGGACTCGGGTTGGCGATCGATTACAGCCTGTTCATGGTCTCCCGTTACCGAGAGGAGGCCGCCAAGCAGGGGTTCGGTGTCGCCGCGCTCGTGCGCACGATGCAGACCTCGGGGCGAACGATCCTGTTCAGCTCGGTCACGGTGGCGGCGGCGATCGCCTCGCTGGCCATCTTCCCCCAGCGCTTTCTGTATTCGATGGGCATCGCCGGGGCGCTGGTCGCCCTCCTGGCCGCGGCGCTGGCGCTCGTCGTGCTCCCCGCCCTGCTCACCGTTCTCGGCCCTCGCGTCAACGCGCTGTCGCCCCAGTGGCTGGCCCGGGCGGCCGAGCGCGACGCGCGACCGACCGAGAGCGGCTGGTGGTACCGCCTGTCGCAGTTCGTGATGCGCTTCCCGGGTCGCATCGCTCTGAGCTGCGCCGTGTTCCTGATCGCGCTGGGCATCCCGTTCACGCAGATCAAGTTCATCTCTGTCGACGCCCGCGTCCTCCCGCCCAGCGCCAGCGCCCGGCAGGTCAATAACGCACTGCAGTCGCAGTTCGCGCCCGACCGGACGGCACCGCTCGAGGTCGTGGTCGGACTGCCGGCCGGTTCACCCCAGGTGAGCACGCTGGCGGCCAGGATCACCGCCCTGCCCGGCGTTGCCGCGGTGGCGCCGGCGCAACCAGCCGGTCCGGCCAACGCGCTGCTGGCGGTCGTGCCTCGGCACGAACCGCTCAGTGAATCCAGCCAGCAGCTCGTCCGTGACATACGTTCGATCAAGGAGCCGTACTACCTCGGCGTGGCGGGGCAGAGCGCCGGATTCGTCGATCTCGAGCAGAGCCTGGCCGCCCATCTGCCCGCCGTCCTCGCCGTGGTCGTCGCCTCGACGTTGATCGTGCTGTTCCTGATGACCGGTTCGGTCGTGCTGCCGATCAAGGCGGTGATCATGAACGCGCTCACCCTGAGCGCGGTGTTCGGGATCCTCGTGCTCATCTTCCAGGACGGAAACCTCGAAGGCCTGCTGTCGTTCCGCAGCGAGGGCGCGCTCGACGCCACCCAGCCGATCTTCCTGTTCGCTGTCGCCTTCGGCTTAGCCACCGACTACGGCGTTTTCCTCCTCTCGCGCATCAAGGAGGCGCGTGACGGCGGCGCCTCGGACCGGAACTCGGTGGCCATCGGGCTCGAACGCACCGGGCGGATTGTCACGGCCGCGGCCCTGCTGTTCGCCGTGGCCATCGGGGCGTTCGCGACCTCGGAGCTGGTGTTCATCAAGGAGCTCGGTCTCGGGGCAGCGCTGGCGGTACTGATCGACGCGTCGATCATCCGCGCGCTCCTCGTTCCCTCGCTGATGGCGCTGCTGGGGAGATGGAACTGGTGGGCGCCGCGGCCACTGCGTGCGCTCCACAACCGCATCGGCCTCAGCGAGGGTTCACCGCCCCACGAAGCTCCCCCAGGCCGGCCCCGCCCCGGTCCGTCACACGCCTAAGCCGCCTGTCGGAAGGTGATCTCGCGCTCCGGAGTCACCGCCCACTTGCCCCGATGCCAGCGCACCATCGTGCCATCGGCCAGCCGCGCCGTCGCGCGGCCGGACGCAGGTTCGCCCCACAGGGTGGCCACCAACGGCCGGTCGCCCTCGCGGGTGTCCCCGAGCCCTCGCACCACATGCTCGGCCGGATAGGTGACGATGATCGAACCCCGTCGCACCCATACCGGGATGCGCTCCAACGGTGCCGGCGCTAGCACGTCGCCACCGCCGCGCACCAGCCGGCCCGACTACGTCTCGATCCATTCGCCCCGCGGCAGCGGCACCTCGCGCTCACGGGCGTCGTCGTGCAGGACGGGCGCCACCCACAGCGACGGGCCGTACCCGTAGGCATCCCCAATGACCCAGCCACGGGGATCCTCCGGGTCGATCAGACATAGCGGGCGCATCACCGGCAGCGCCGGCGCCGCGGCGGCGCGCACGTAGGGGACGAGCCGCTCGTGCACCAGCACGTAGCCCCGGTACAGGTCGAGGATGTGCCCGCTGTAGTTCCACGGCTCCTGGGGCATCCGGCCGTGGGCGTGCATGAGCGGCGTGAAGGCGCCGAACTGAACCCAGCGCACGAATAGCTCGGGCGGACAGCGCGCCACCAGGCGGTGTCCCAGGTAGCCGCCGACATCGTGTGACCAGTTGGAGATCGCGCTGGCGGCCGCGCTCAGCGAGGCCACGACAAGCACCCTCAGCGACCAGAAATCCGAGGGCCTGGTCCCCGCCCCAGGTGAAACCGATCGCCTGCTGGCCGCTCCAACCGCCGTGCCCGAAGACGACCCCGGAGCCCGGATGAACCTCGTCAAGGGCCCGCTGCATGGATTCGCGATACAGGCCGCCGAGTGCCCACGCGCCCGCCGCACCCGAGCGGCCATCGGCCAGCATGACGTGGTCGGCGATGTAGTACCCCTCGCCGTCGTCAGCCTTGATGCCCTCGATGCCGAGCGACAGCAGGCCGCGGGCCAGCTCCCGCCACCACTGTTCGGCGGCCGGGTTGGTGAAGTCGACCGGGGAGCCGGTCCCCATCCACCATTGAGAGACGAACGGCTCGCCCGCCGGTTCGCCGACGAACAGTCCGGCGTCGGCCGCCGGCGCGTAGTTGGGCGCCGGCTCACGATGCAAGCGCTCGAACGCCGGCTGGGGTGGAATCTGGCCGTCGCGCGAGTCGAGGTTGACCCACGGAGTGACCCACACGACGGTGCGCACTCCGTCGGCTCTCAGCTCGGCGATCATCGCCTGGGCGTCAGGGAACTGGTGGGGGTTGAACTCCCAAGTGTTGTACTGCGTCGCCCACGGGGAGTCGATGACGATGGCATCGAGCGCGATCTCGTGCCTGCGAAAGCCATGGAAGTCGTCGAGCACATCGTCCTGGTGCTCGTGGACGTCGCGGCTCTTCCAGAAGCCGTAGGCCCACTCGGGCTGCAGCCGGGGGAAGCCCGTGCGCCGGCAGAAGGCGCGCAGGCGAGCCGCCGGAGTCGGCTGGCAGAAGAGCTCGAGGCAAAGCGGACCCGCGCTCCCGCGCGTCGAGATCGATACCCGTTCCCCGGCCAGCTCGAACCGGGTTCCGTTCGCCCAGGTGTCGAGGAGGGCCGCGTAGCCCCGGCTCGACAGCAGCCACGGCACCGGTGCGCAGTCGCCCTGAGGAATGCCGCCCGCGGCCAGCATCTCGGGCGGGCAATCGGGACCGATGTATCGGCGGTCGGCACCCAGTTGCACGTCGCGGCCGCCCTGGTCGAGCTGAGTGCTGTGACGCGCGCCGAGGCCGACGAACCGCTCCCCGGTGCGACGGTCCCAGTCGACCCCGAGGCGCAGCGGCGGCCCGTCGACCGCGAACTCCAGAGAAACGTGATCCTCGTCGGGCAGATCCAGGCGCAGGCTCCCGTCGCGATCGCCGCTCAGCCGGAGCCACAGCAGAACGCCGTTCTGGGAGCGCTCGAGCAGCTCTGCCCTTCGTCCACGTGCCATCAGCGAGCGTTCCTCGGCGGCAATGACGCCCTCGGTGAAGTGGATGAACTGATCGCGAACCTCGCCCTCGGCTGCCCACACTCCCCCGGCACGGATCAGGCGCCGGCCCGCCCGGCGAACCGTGACCGAGAACGGGCGCAGGTCCACGTCGATGCGTACGACACCGCGCTCAAGGACGACCTGCTCTGAGCCGAGGGAGATCGTTGTCGGCACGACCGAGAAGGTTCTCGCATCGAGGGCCAGGTCATTCGCCATTCACAGGAAGGTCACACGAGTTGCCCTCATTCTTCACTGAGCACTTTCTTGGCCGGGCGATCCTTGGCCCATGACAGAGATAAGCCGTGCCGACATGCACGTTCACTCGACAGCATCCGAGCTGTCGAAACTCGGGATTCAACGCTCGCTGCATCTGCCCGAGTGCGCCACCCCGCCGCAGGAGGTATACGAGTTGGCCAAGCGCCGCGGGATGGACTTCGTGACGATCACCGATCACGACACGATCGCCGGAGCCCTCGAGCTCATCGATCTTCCCGATGCGTTCATCTCTGAGGAGCTGACGGCCTGGTTCCGGGGCGAGCCCCAGGCGGTCCACGTCCTCTGCTACGGCATCACCGGCGCGGATCACGAATGGCTCCAGGCACATAGAGATGACGTCGAGGAGTGCGCGGCCTACCTGAACGAGGGCGGGATCACCGCGGCTCTGGCGCATCCGTTCTACGCCGTCGAGGCGCCGCTCACCCCGCGGCACCGGCGGCGCCTGGCGCAGCTGTTCCCGATCTGGGAGACGCGCAACGGTGCGCGCGCCAAGGAGTTGAACCTGCC
Organism: uncultured Solirubrobacterales bacterium; assembly: GCA_963749545.1. Taxonomy (GTDB): domain Bacteria; phylum Actinomycetota; class Thermoleophilia; order Solirubrobacterales; family Solirubrobacteraceae; genus Palsa-465. The sequence goes on along the minus strand of CAVVNG010000010.1, from coordinate 56,078 downwards.
GGCGTTCGTCTACATCGAGACCCACGGGGGGACTCCGCTCGGGGGGTCGGACGATCACGCCGGAATCGATATCGGACGGACGTTCACGGCCACGCCACGAGCGGCCACCGCGGCGGAGTTCCTCGCGCACGTCCGCGCCGGCCGTGCCGACGCGCATGGCGCCCAGGGCAGCGCGGCCAAATGGACTCACGCCGCGATGGCCCTGGCGATCCGCGCGCTGGGCGGTGGCGATGGCGCTCCGCGACCGAATCCCACCGCGGTGCTGAAGATCGTCGAGCGCGTCATGCGTGAAGGCGACGTCCGTCACGGATCGGCGGCGGCCGATCTCGGGCCGGATGACGCAATCGCGCTTCTGCGCGCCTGGCTGGTGGCGATGGACCTGGGTTGGGACGAACGGGAGCTCCTCCACCTGCTCCAGGAAGGGGAGCTGAGCCATCCCGACCTGTATCGCCGGGCCAGGCGAATCCACGAGCGCAAGCTGTCGGCGGCCGTCCACGAGATCGTCGCCGCGAGCGATCGCGGGACGGTCGACCTCGCCGGCAGCGCATTCGCGCTCTTCGATGCGTGCATACCCGCCATTCCGTACGCCGCCGCCGCGGCGTTCCTGGGTCGCGAGACGGCGAGGCTGGCCCGTAGCGAGGCAGACCGGCCGCGCGTCGCGCTGGTCGCCGACGGGGTCGGCGACATGCACGGCGTAACGCACACGCTGCAGCAGATCCGCGAGCGCGGAGTCCCGGGATTCGACGTAGAGGTGATCGGCACCGATCCGGATGTGGACCGTCGCCTGAGCGCTGTGGCCGAACTCGACATTCCCTTCTACAGAGGCCTAGAGATCGGCGTGCCCAGCGTTCCCGCGGTCGTCGATGCGCTGAGCGAAGGCCGCTACGACATCGTTCACGTATGCGCGCCCGGACCGGCCGGCGTACAGGCGGTCCTGCTCGCCCACGTTCTCGAGCTGCCGCTGGTCGGTAGCTACCACACCGAGCTGGCCGCATACGCCGCGCTGCGGAGTGGGCATGACAATCTGGAGTCGATGGCCGCTGCCGCGCTGGGAGGCTTCTATGGCGCCTGCGACGTGGTCCTGTCGCCGAGCCCGGCCAGCGACGAGCGACTGGCTGGGCTGGGGATCGGCCGAGGCCGGATCGGACGCTGGGATCGGGGGGTGGACCTCCAGCGGTTCAACCCAGCACTGCGCACCCCCGACCTCCTGCCGGGCGAGATCAACGTCCTCTACGCAGGAAGGCTCACCAAGGAGAAGGGCGTCGAGCTCCTGGCGGAGGCGTTCCTGGCCGCGCACTGGCGCGATCCTCGACTGCGTCTGGTCCTGGCCGGAGGCGGGCCGGAGGAGAAGAGTCTGCGGGAGCGCCTGGGTGACCGGGGCACGTTCCTCGGCTGGCTGGGCGGGGGCGACCTCGCCCGCGCTTACGCGAGCGCCGACGCGTTCCTGTTCGCGAGCCAGACCGACACGTTTGGCCAAGTACTGCTCGAGGCGCAGGCCAGCGGCCTACCGGTGATTGCCGTACAGGCCGGCGGCCCCTGCTCGCTGATCGAGCATCGCGAATCTGGGCTGCTTGCTCCAGCCGACCCCGAGGTGCTCGCGCAGGCGCTCCTCTCGGTGCTCCACCAGCCGCGGCTCCGGGAGCATCTCCGGCGCGGGAGCATCGCGGCCGTCCAGCACCGGACGTGGGACGCGGCCATCCGGCGGCTGGCCGCCGGTTACCGACTTGCGCTGGGCCGGCCGCAGCCCGGATTCGACCGCAAGGTCGCGTAGCTTCCCGTCGGTGAGCGCGATCAGCGACGCGGTGATCCCGGTCGGCGGACCGGGAACGCGATTGCTGCCGGCTACACGCTCGCAGCACAAGGAGCTGCTGCCGATCGTCGACAAGCCGGTCGTGCAGTACGTGGTCGAGGAGCTGGTCCGCGCCGGCATCGCTCGCGTGAGGACGGCGCTGCGCGACATCGGCTGCGGCGTGCTGGCCCCCACGGGCGAACAGGAGGGCTAGGCGAGCCGCCGAATCCCTGCAGGGTGAGCACGAACCGGCTCGAGGCGTTCTCCGATGGAGTTCTGGCGGTGGCGATCACGCTGCTGGTGCTCAACATCAGGGTCCCCGATCCGGACAGCACCTCGAACCTCCTGCACGCGTTGCTGAACCAATGGCCGGCGTACGTGGCCTACGTCACCTCGTTCGTCACGATCGGAATCATCTGGATCAACCACCACGTGATGATCGGCCGGCTGCGACAGGCGGATCATCCGATCCTGGCGCTGAACCTGCTGCTGTTGCTGAGCATCGGCGCGTTGCCATTCTCGACCGATCTGGCTGCCACCTACCTGAAGCAGGGCCACGGGCAGCACCTCGCGGTGGCGGTCTACAGCGGCTCGTTCCTGGTCATGTCGATCTTCTTCACCACGCTCAACCGGCACATCCTCCTCCGCAAGGTCGACTACCTCGATCCACCGCTGTCCGCGGACCTGCGCCATGCGATCCTGCGCCGTAGCGTGGCCGGTCTCGCCCCGTACGTGCTCGCCACGGCGCTCGCACCTCTCTCGGCGTATCTGACCCTGTTCATCTGCGCAGGGCTCGCCGCGTATTACGCCCTGCCGATCGCCAGCGGCGCCAGCGTGCAGTCCGCGACCTAGCAGGTCACGTAGGCGGCGACCTGGTCGTGGGCCCACTGCACCTCGACGAGCAGTCCGAGCGTGCGCGCGCTCAGCGGCTGAGTTGCATTCGGTGGGCGACCGCGGCCGCCTGGGTGCGGCTCTGAACGCCCAGCTTCGAGAGGATGCGGGAGACATGAACGCTGGCCGTCTTCTCGGCCATGAACAGCGCGTTCCCGATCTGGCGGTTGGTTGCCCCTTCGGCGATCAGCGTCAGGACCTGGCGTTCGCGTGGAGTCAAGCCGAACGGATCGGCTTCGCCCGCCCCGTCTGCCTCGCGCTTCTCCCGCTTCTCGCGTGCGTCCTCGCCCAAGAGCTCGAGCCGGGCTCGATCGCGCAGCGCCATCGCCTCCCCCTCCAACCACTTGGCACCGAGCCGCCGCGCCACCGCGATGGACGCACCCACCTCGCCAGCGGCCGCCTCGCGGTTACCGGCCTCGACGTGGGCCTCAGCCTGGCGCCAGCGCGCGATTGCCGCTGGATAGGGACGCTCGATCTCGTCCCACTGATCTGCCACCCTGGCCCACAGCTTGGGGTCGCTGCGACCGCGAGCGCGTGCCAGCTCGGCCGCTCCGACAGCACTGAGCGCGCGCTCGACGGGTCCACCTGACTCGGCCGCTCCGCGGAGTCGCTGAGCGTGAATGCGCGCCCGGGTCACGGCGTCACGTTCGTCGCGGCGCTCGCGCAGGTCGCGCGCTCGCTGGGCCAGGTCGGCCTCGACAGTCGCTCCGACAGCCGACACCTGGGCGATGCGCATCACGTCGTCGGTGCACAGTTCGATCCGGTCCAGCGCCCGGGCGACGGCGCCGCGGGCCTCCTCGAGGTCGCGGCGCCGGCGCAGCAGCTCGCCGTGAAGCTCGCCGAGCCCGCCGATCCATTGTGGCTGAGAGGAGTCGGCGACCAGCGGCTCGACCGCGGCCAGGCAGCGCTCAGCGACCTCTTCGTCGCCGACGCCCAGGGCGACCTCGGCCTCCTGGAGCTGACGGAAGATGAGCAGGAGGCCGATCAGCCGCGACGGTGGCGGCGTCAGGTGACTCCAGGCCACGTCCCACTCGCCGGCCTCGAAGGCCATCTGAGCCACGGTCAACATCATCCAGTCGTGCGTGCGACCGATCCGCCTGGGTATCTCCGACAGCCCCTCCTGCGCCATGGCGAGCGCGTCGCGCGTCCGCCCGGCCACGCTCAGCATGTCGGACAGGTTCGAGTACGCATAGCCAAGCCCGTCGATGTCATCGGTCTCGCGCGCGATCTCGACCGCCTGGCGCAACTCGCCGAGCCCTTCGTCGACGTGGCCGAGCGCAACGTGAGTCATGCCCAGTGTGTTTCGCACCTCGCCCTCGCCGCACCGATCACCGGCCGCGATCGTCGCGCTGAGTGCCTGTCGCCCGTCCTCCAGGGCGTCGCGAAAGCGACCGCGGAGAAAACGCGTGCGGGCCAGCCAGGCCAGCAGCGAGGCGCGCTCCTCGTTCTCCTCATCGTCGGGCAGGAGGGCCAGCGCGCGCTGTGCCGTCTGCACGCCCTCCACGCCACGGTTGAGCGTCCACTGGGCACGCGCCAGCCGGTGCAGCAGGCCCGCGTACCGCGTCGAGTCCTCTTCCACATCCAGCTCCTCGAGCGCGGTCTGGAGCAGGCTCTCGCCGCGGACCCAATCGCCGCCGATCATGTGGGCGCTGGCCGCCAGCTGGAGCAGGCCGGCGTGATCGAGCCGACCGTCCTTTTCGCCGTCCGGGACGCGCGGCCATAGCTCCAGCGCGCGTTCGGCCAGGTCGGCAGCCTCGCCATAGGCGCGCGCTTCGCGCGCGGCCAGCGCGGCCCGGATCGTCGCCTTCAGCGCCGCCGGCTGGTCGCCGGCGGCGGCGTAATGGCTGGCGATCGTCGCCGCCCGCTCGACCTCGCGATCGTCCTCGCCTCCCGGCGCCTGCTCGTAATAGCGCGCCAGCGCGAGGTGGAGCTCGCCTCGTTCCCCGGGGAGCAGGTCGTCGTAGAGCGCCTCACGAAGCAGCGCATGACGGAAGTAGAAGCCCCCGTCCTCCCCACTCATCAGCACCTGTTCGGCGACCGCCTCACGCAGCGCCGCCTGGAGGGGATCATGGCCGGCCCCGGTGAGCTCGGTCAGCGCTCCTTCGTCGAGCCGGCGGCCGACGGCGATCGCCCGCGCCGCGCGCTGGGCATCGGACGACAGCCGCTCGATCCTGAGGATGAACGCGTCGCGCAGGCTCTGGGGGGCTGCGCCGCGGCCGTCCAGCCCGGCGGCCAGCAGCTCTTCGCTATAGAGCGGGTTGCCCTCGCTGCGAACGAACAGTCGCTCGACGAGCCCGGCCTTCGGTGCCGCGCCGAGGATGTCCGTCAGCGCCTCGGTCAACTCGTCGCGGTCGAACGGAGACAGCTCAATGCGGCGCGCCCGATCCAGACGCTCGAGTTCGGAGACGAGTGGCCGCAGCGGATGGCGGCGGTAGAGCTCGTCGGTGCGGTAGCTGAGCAGGAGCATCACGCGCTCCTGGCGCAGGCTGCGCGCCAGGAAGGCGCAGAACGTGCGGGTCGAGCGGTCGGCCCAGTGCATGTCCTCGAGGATCAGCACGAGGGGCTCCTGCTCGCTGAGCAAGTCGAGCAGCTCCATCACCGCTTCGAAGAGCTTCAGTTGCGCCGAGGCGTCCTGCCGGTCCGGCGGCGTCGCGTTGTCGAGGCCGGGCAGTAGCGCGGCCAGCTGGGCTCGGCTGCCGGGGCTCAGCGCGCCCAGCGCCGGGTGGCGTTCGCGCACCAGCGGTCGCAGCGCGCTGAGCAACGGCGCGTACGGCAGCTCGCCGTCGGCCTGCTCCACGCTCTCCCCTCGCAGGGCGAGCACCCCGTCGGGGATCCTGCGTTCGAACTCGAGCACGAGCCGCGTCTTGCCGACACCCGAATCACCACCCAGTAGGACTACAACCGGCTTGCGGGTTGCCGCCTCACGCAGCGCGAGCTCGAGTTCCGCCAGCTCGCCGACTCGACCGACGAAGTGGCTGCTGGTCAGCCTTGCCCGCATGTCCGAAGTATCGCGTGATGCGCGCTCGGGCGGACCGGCGGCGGCGCCCGCCGTCGTCGCCTCCCCGGCGCTGGGCGTCCGCGACACGCTGGAAGTCTTCGATGCGAGTGACCGCGATCTGGTAACTGACGTCGGGATGCATTTGCTTCTACTCCTCTCGGGGAAATCCATGTGCGATGAGGATGGACTGAGAGGCGGCCACGCACATCGGGAGAACGCAGCGAGTAAGGGGTCCCCACCCCTTACCTCATGCTCGCCCAGGCCTTAGTTACCTACTTGCGCTCGACGCGCGCGCCCATCGGCAGAAAGCTGATCACGCAAAGCTCGGTGAGTCGCTGCCGCAGGGCTTCGTTTTCGGCGCGAGGATCCGCATCTGGGCTTAGCTGGAGCGTCCGCACGGCCCGTTCCTCGGCCAGCCGGTCGAACTCGTCCAGCCGGGCTCGATCGCGACCTCTGGCTTCGGGGCCGCCGGGAAGCCGGGCGTACCAGAGCTCGGCCTCCTCATGACGGGAGCGCAGCGCGCGGGCCAGCGGGTACTGCAGAGGGCGGTAGATCACGAGAAGACGGGGCTTGCCGGGGAAGCGAAGACGCCTAGCCTGGCGCGCCGCGAGGGCCTCGGCAACGGAGGCGCGCATCCGCTCGCGGCGTGGCTCGACGGCAACCACGCGCTCGATGCTCAGCAGGTCGCGCGCGTGCACGGCGAGCGCGAAGTCCTCCAGCGCGGCCGGAAGCAACAGCACGGCGAGCGGATCGTCCATCGCGTGTGACGGTAGCGCGCAGGCCGAATCACGGGGTCGGCCCGCGCGGCGCGGAGGCGAGCGTGGCAATCGCCACCGCTCGCGCCAGAGGGACGCTTGCCGGCCCGTGCTGAGAGCTCCGCTTGACGGTTACCGTGACGTAGCTGCCGCCCTGCGTCTCGGTTCCGTTCGTGGTGACGAGCTGGTGCTCGGTGGGCAGCCATGCCGCGTTGCCCGACATGCCGGGCACGGGTTGCGGGAGGGCCGAGGCGTCGTGGACGCTACCGGGGCCGAAGGCCTGTGCCTGGTGGACGACCGTCGTGTCGTACTGAGTCCACGCCACGGGGGAGGCCTGGGCGTTCACGTCCAGATGGATCCCGTCGCGCGAGAGCACACACTCGACGTTGGCCGGATCGGGGTTGGCGATGCGGAGGTGAACCTGACGCCCCTGGACGCTTCCCGCGGCGCGCTGCGCCAGCCCGCACACTCGCTGAGCCACAGGGACCTTGGCCTGACTGGTTCTCGACGCCGAGTGCGATGAGCCGCCGCACGCCGAGGCGACTCCGCAGCACAGCGCCAGAATCAACGCTGAGCCGCACCGCGTCAGCGTCATTCCTCGGCTGCTCCGGCCTGCGCGGGTGCCTCCTCGTCACCCGGCATCTGCTCGCTCGCGCCGAGCGGACTGAGCGGGGATCGCTTCGCGTTCGCGATCTCGCTCGCGTCGACGTTGAGCGGGTGGTGGCAGGCGGCCAGATGGCCACCCGCATACTCGGCCAGCGGCGGCTCGGCGGTCCGGCAAATGTCCGTTGCGCGGGGACAGCGCGTGTGGAAGCGGCAGCCCGGTGGTGGGTTGATGGGGTTGGGCGGTTCGCCGCTGATCACCATCCGCTCGCGGGAGCGGTTCTCGTTCGGATCGGGGATCGGAATCGCTGACAGCAGCGCCTCGGTATACGGATGGATGGGCTTGTCATACAGCTCCTTGCCCGGCGAGAGCTCCACCACCTTGCCCAGATACATGACCGCGACCCGGTCAGAGACGTGGCGGACGACGGCCAGGTCGTGGGCGATGAACATGTACGAAAGCCCGAACTCGTCCTGAAGATCGTCGAGCAGATTCACGACCTGCGCCTGGATCGAGACGTCGAGCGCCGACACGGGCTCGTCGAGCACGATCAGCCGCGGATTGACCGCGAGCGCTCGTGCGACGCCGATGCGCTGGCGCTGCCCGCCGGAGAACTCGTAGGGAAAGCGGTTGATGTGCTCGGGGTTCAACCCCACCCGCTCAAGCAGTTCGCGGACACGCTCGTCGATTCCATCCATGCCGTGAAGGCGCATCGGCGAACCCACGATCTGCCCCACGCGCTTACGTGGGTTGAGCGACGAGACCGGGTCCTGGAAGACCAGCTGAGCCTCGCGGCGAATCGACTTCAACTGACGGCGGCCGAGGTGGGTGATGTCCTGTTTGCGATAGCGCAGGGTGCCGCTGGTTGGTTCGAGCAGCCGCACCACGCAACGCGCCAGAGTGCTCTTGCCGCACCCCGACTCTCCCACGATCCCGAGCGTCTCGCCTTCGCGGAGGGCCAGCGACACATCGTCGACCGCGTGCACGTGCCCAATCGTGCGGTCCATCAGTACGCCCTTCTTGACCGGAAAGTAGAGCTGCAGATGCTCGACCTCGACGAGCGGCTCGGTCGCGCCCGTGAGCGCCTCCTCAGCCTCCCGCAGCTCCTGAGCGTTGCCGTTCTCCTCGCTCACGCCACGACCTCCGCGGCCAGCCCGATCTGGCCACTGACCACGCGACGTTCGCGCTTGTCGGGCACGCTGAGCCAGCAGCGATCGACATGTTGCGGTGCCTCGGGCACGCGCGCCTCGAGCGCGGGGACCTCGACACAGCGGTCAAACGCGTGGGGACAGCGGGGCCGGAAGTGACAGCCCTTGGGCGCATTGATCAGCGACGGCGGCAGCCCCGGAATCGCCGGCAGGCGCCTGGGACCCTCGCGATCCATCCGCGTGACCGATCCCAACAAGCCCCACGTGTAGGGATGCTGCGGGTCGTAGAACACCTCGTCCAGGGTCCCCTGCTCGACCACGCGTCCGGCGTACATCACGATCACACGGTCGGCGATGTCGGCCACCACACCGAGGTCGTGCGTCACGAAGATGACGCCGCTGTCGCTCTGCTGGCTGAGCTGCTTCATCTCGGTCAGGATCTGGGCCTGGACGGTGACGTCCAGTGCGGTCGTGGGCTCATCGGCGATCAACACGCTGGGCGAGAGGCTGAGCGCCATCGCGATCATCGCCCGCTGGCGCATGCCGCCCGAGAACTCATGCGGGAACGCCCGTGCGCGCTGGCGCGCGTTGGGAATTCCCACTCGTTCCATGAGCTCGACGGCGCGGTCGAGCGCCGCGGCCTTGGAGATATTCTCGTGCGCGCGGATCTGTTCGATGATCTGATCTCCGATCCGCATCACCGGGCTGAGCGACGAGATGGGATCCTGGAAGATCATGGCGATCTCGGCCCCGCGGATCCCCTCGAGTTCTCCCTCGGACGCGGTGACGAGCTCGCGGCCGCCGAGCTTGGCCGAGCCGGCAAAGCGCGAGTTCGGTCCGCGGGTGAGCCCCATCAGGGTCATCACCGTGACCGACTTGCCCGAGCCGGACTCCCCGACGATCGCCAGCACCTCGCCGCGGTCCAGGGTGAATGACACCGTGTCCACCGCGCGGACAACCCCGTCCTCGGTCGCGAACGACACCTGGAGGTCGTCAACCTCAAGCAGACGCTCAGCCATCAGCCGGTGAGTCTGACCCGCGGATCGAGAGATGCGTAGATGACGTCAGAGAGAGCGCCAAAGAGCACCACGAAGAAGGCTGTGAACATGGAGCCGACCAGGATCGGCGGCACGTCGAGGTTGCCGATCGCGCTGGCCTCGTACTGACCCACGCCGGGTAGGTTGAAGATCGTTTCGGTAACCAATGCCGCGCCACCGAGCAGGGTGGCGAAGTCCAGCCCGAACATCGTCACGATCGGCATGAGCGAGTTCCGGAGCACATGGCGCCTGAACACCCTCTTCTGCGAGAGGCCCTTGGCGCGTGCCGTGCGGACGAAGTCCTCGTTCACCATGTCGAGGAGATTGGACCGCAGGACGCGCGAGTAGAACCCGATCGACAGCACGGCGATCGCGATCCAGGGCAGGATCAGGTGATACGCCCACTGTGCCGGGTCGCTGAGTCCTACGTAACCCGTGTTGGGGAACCACGTCAGCTTGAACGCGAACACGTAGAGGAGTAAGGCGGCTAACAGAAACACCGGTATCGACACACCCAAGATCGCGGCCACCATCAGTGACCGATCGATTAATCGTCCGACTCTGAGCGCGCTGATCGAGCCGAGGATGATCGCCACCACAAGCCAGAGGATCGCCGCGGGCAGCACCAGCGACAGGGTCACCGGGAACCGTTGGCGGAACTGGTCGACGACGTTGAGGTCGTCCTGATAGTCGATCACCTGGCCGGTGAAGATCAGCTTCATCGTGTTGACGTACTGGACGTAGAACGGCTTGTCGAAGCCGAACTTGCGGCTCACCTCCGCGACCGTCGTGGGCGTCGCGTTGCGCCCCGCGATCGCCCGCGCCGGGTCATAGCTGGGGATGATCTCGAAGATCGCGAACACGACCACCGAGGTGGCAAACAGCAGCGCGATCGCCGACAGCGACCGGCGGACGATGAAGCGCGACATCAGGTCTTGATGCGCACTTGCGCGCGGGGATCGAGGGCATCGCGCACACCGTCACCGAGCACATTGATGCTGAGCACGGTCAGCACCAGCATGGCCCCGGGAATCAGGGCCAGGTGCGGTGCGGTCTGAATCTGCTGAATCCCGTCTGAGATCAGCGTGCCCCACGAAGCGTTCGGAGCCTGCACCCCAGCTCCCAGGAATGACAGATAGGCCTCGAGCAGAATCGCGTAGGCCAGCATCATCGGGATGAAGACGATGATCGTCGACATCGCGTTGGGGAGGATCTCCGACATCATGATCCGCCAAGGCCCCATCCCCTGGACCCGCGCGGCATCGACAAAGTCCATTTCGCGCAGCCTCAGCACCTCACCGCGGATCGGCTTGCCCAGATAGGGGACGTAGATCACCCCGATGATCACCGCCGGGATGAACAGCGAGTTCCCCTTGATCGGACCGATACCGCCGAGCGCCAGCGCGGTGCCCACGGCAACTCCGAGGATCACCGGCGGGAACGACCAGACCAATTCCATGAGCGGTCGGAGCACGCCGTCGACCGGGCCGCGGAAGTAGCCGCAGAGCAGCCCCAGCAATGTCCCGAAGAGGATGATGATTATGGTCGCGATGCCACCGATCAACAGCGAGTTGCGGCCCCCGTACAGCATCCGCACGGCGAGGTCGCGGCCGTTGAAGTCGGCGCCGAAGAAGTAGTGGCTGGTCAGCGTCGGGCCGATCGGCACGCCCTGGAGCGAGACCACGTTGACCTGCTTGCCACCCTCGTTGATCGTGCCGGTGACGTTGTTGGTGTTGGGGCCGATGTGGGCGATGTCGTTCGCGTACACCGGCGCCAGCAGGCACAGCACAACGATCAGCACGAACAGACCGCCGAACGCCAGCGCGGACTTATTGCGGCGCAGTCGCCGCAGGGCCAGGCGATACGGCCCTACCCCTACCGTTGGGGCGCCGGCGGCATCTGTTTCAGGAGGGGTGGGCGGCGCTTCGGTTACGGTCGCCGCGCCGCCGCCCCCATCAACCGGACCCACCGAGGCGTCCGTCATCGGCGACTCGGTGTCCGCTCGCTGATGACGGGGAAATGCGTCTGGCGACATCGCGCGTTCATGGTGAGCTTACCGCCGAGGGGAAGCGGCGGCCGCAGAAAGGGGCTTCCCCCTTCCTGCGGCCGTCAATCCTCCTACTTGAGCGCCAGGCTCGTCATGTCGGTCTGATACTCGACCGACATCACGCCGGCCTGGAAGTTCAGCCGATTGGAATAGAACTTCGGGAACTCCTCGTGGCCATAGGCCGCGAAGTAGCCCTTGTTCACGGCGTACTGATCGAGCGCCTGCCACTGGCTGGCCACCGAATCGGGCGGATGCTTCTGCAGATCGCTCAACGTCGAGTTGTAATGCGGGTCATTGACGTACCCGTAGTTGAGGGACGAGCCCGCATTCCCGGCGAACAGCTGCATGAAGTCCCACGGGTTGGGGAAGTCCTGCACCCAGTCGCCGAACCCGGTTTGCGGCTTCAGCGTAGGCGCCCCGATCGTGGTGAAGTACACACCCGAGTTGACGACCTTCTCGGTTGCCTTGAACCCGAGCGAGTTCAGCACGCTGGTGTAGTAGTCCAGCCACTGCCTGCGCGGGCTCCGCTCCTCGCCGTAGACCGTCACCGCCTGGCCGATCATGCCTGATTTCTTCATCAGCGACTTGGCCAGCGTCATGTTTGGTGGCCCGGTCGGACTATGGAACGGGCAGCTCGACGGGCTGGAGTGCCCCACGATCCCCGGCGGGATCAGATGGCAGTCTTCGACCAGGAAGCCGCTGTCCAGCCGGGACAGGGCGCGCAGGTCGAGCGCCGCGAGCACCGCCTGGCGGGCGTCGAGGTTGTTGAACGGCTTCTTGTTGACCCCGAACCAGAAGTAATACGTCGAGTTCGTCGGGATCGGCTGATAGCGATCGCTGGCCTGAGACTGCACCTGACCGAGGATCGACGCCGGCAACGTGTCGCCTGGGTCGAAGACATCCGCCTGGTTGTTCAGCACCTGTTCAGCGTCCGCCGTCACGTTGGAGTTGACGTTGTCGATGATCTTGTCGGCGTGGCCCTTTGGAATGCCCGGGACGTCGAACTTCGTGTTCTTGATCAACGTGTACGAGTGACCGGCGCTGATCGGGCCCCACTTGTACGGCCCGTCACCGATTGTGCCCGTGCTGGCCAGGTTCTTCATCGGCGTGCTCGACGGCACCGGAGCCGTCCCAGCCAGCGCGAAGATGTCGACGATCGGCGCGAACGGAGCAACGAGATGGACCTTGATCGTTCCCGCCGAGTTGTTGGTCTGGATGCCCGAGATTGTCTTGGCCTTGCCGTTGGCGTACGCGGTTCCACCCTGGATGTACGCGCTCAGGAACGAGGCGGCCTGCCACGGGATCTTGATGTCGCGCTCGGCCGCGTAGGTGACGTCGCTGGCCTTGATCGGCTGGCCGTTGGAATATTTCAGCCCGGGCCGCAGCGTGAACGTGTACACCTTGCCGCCATCGGAAACGGTCGGCATGCTCTTGGCCAGTGCGGGCTCGATGGCGCTACCGGCCGTGCCCTGGACGCCGCGTTTGAAGGTCAGCAACGGCGTGTTGACGACCGAGTACAGCTCGGTGCCCTGGGTCGTGAAGTCGAGTCCTTGGTCAGCCGACAGCGGCGGCGTCCCGGCGGCAATGGTGATCGTGCCGCCGTTCTTCACCGTCGTGTTCGCGGTAGCTGACGACGACGACGAAGACGACGAAGACGAACTTCCGCAGGCGCCGAGAGCCACAACCGAGCCCAGCGCCAGGACGCTGATGAACAGCGACCTTGTCCTCCTGCTCCTCATTAATTCTCCTCCTCAGAGGTTGGCGGTCCCGGCAGAAATCTAATTCACAACCAGCCGCTGTTGGGGCACGCCGGGCCGTCCTAATCAAGCCGCAACACGAAGCTAAGAAGGCACCACGGTCCCGGCGCGCACAACGTCGGTCCGGCCCTCACAGGCCGGCACCACAACACCCGAACGCTTTCCGGCAGGTGGCTGTCGTAAACCTCAACTTGCCCGCCGGCCGCGTGACGCTCGCGCGCGCTGAGGGACACATTCAACCGGGCACCGCGACGCGCTGTGGCACCGGAAAACGGTCCGTCGCGCCAGCGGTCGCACGGCGCCACCCGGCGATCGGGCGCGTTACGCTTCTGATCTGCCCGGGTGTGTGCGCTACACGCCCTGCGCCGTCGATTACACCCGCAAGCGCTTGGACCACGGACCGGGGAAGGTCTACGGTTGCTCACGGAGGAAGCAATGAACAAGAGAACGGCACTGCTCACGATCGCTCTCGCCGCGCTGCTCGGGGCGGCCTTTGCCGGTTCGGCGAGCGCCGCGACCAGGGTGACGTGGATGAAGAGTGTTTCCGCCAAGGGGACGCCGCCCAAGTACGACAAGGTCGGGGTGATCAAGGTCGGGCCGCGCAGTGCCCACAACGTCCTCGTGCTCGAGCCGGGGACCTCGGCCGGCTCGACGTATTTCGTGCCGCTGGCCAAGTGGATCGTGTCCGAGACCAAGGGCTGGCAGGTGTGGTCGGTCGAGCGGCGCGAGAACCTGCTCGAGGATCAGTCCGCGGTCAACGGGGCCAAGCAGCACAAGGAATCGGCCGCCCAGGCGTTCAACTACTACCTGGGCTGGCTGGCCAACAGCAAGATCAAGCACCACTTCCAGTTCATCCCCAAGGCGAGCGTCGAGTTCGCCAAGCAGTGGGGCATGCGGGTGGCAGTCGGTGATCTCCACACCGTGATCGGCGCGGCGCGGAAGCTGGGCGGCAAGGTCGTCCTCGGCGGGCACTCCCTCGGCGGTTCGGTGGTCACCGCATACGCGACCTGGAATTTCCACGGCCACGCGGGGGCTGATCAGCTGGCCGGCCTGATCTACATCGACGGCGCCAGCGGACCCCCCTTCACCGCGCAGCAAGCTACCGATGAACTTGGTCAGCTGGACGCCGCGAGCGCGTCGCCGTGGCTGACGTTCGGCGGGATCGCCGCTCCCTACGCCGGTCTGTTCGAGGTAACCGGTTCGCTCGGCGCGCTGCTCGCCCCCAACCAGCCGTCGGTGGGCCAGAAGTTCCCGTATCTTCCGGCTGACCTCAAGCCGCCAGTCCCGGTTACCAACCTGGGCCAGTACGGCTACGCGCTGAACGTCGGCACCTCGCCGCCTGAGCTCGCCGCCGCCCAGGCGCACCTCGGCAAGGGTCTTTCGGCCAAGGGCCCGATCCATGGCTGGAATGGTGCCGGGGCGTTGACCCCGATCAAGCGCTTCGCCACGATGTTCTCGGGCATGGGCGTCAACAATGCCGACGGCACCGAGTGGTACTTCCCGCAGCGCCTCACGCTCGACACGGGCGCGGTCGGGAATGGCATCAAGAACCCGGCGCAGTCCGTGCTCGGAGTCGATGCCACGGAGGGACGGCATCTACCCAAGAGGCTGCGGATCTATGCCTTCGGCGCCGCCCTGGGCGGGATCCGTGTGCTGCAGGCCGCCCAGGCCCTGGCCAAACAGTCGGGGATTCCGATGAGCCATCTGACGCTGGTCACCCGTCACAACACGTACGCGCACAACGACCCCAGCGGGGCCTATCCGCACAACGCCTTCTTCGCCCACCTGCTGCCGTTCCTGCGCAAGATCACCGCTCATGGGTAGTTTTCCGGTCCGGAAGGCGCCGTCCGGTGCCGCGCGGGAAGGAGCCAGGACATGTCCCAGGACGGATTGACCGCGCTCGAGGCGGAGCTCGGGGCCAAGCCACCGGGCGGCTTGGCCCAGCTGACAGCAGAGCAGCAGCGGGCGCTGGCGCAGGCGATCAGGGACGCCAGGCGCCGCCAGGCGGCTGAGCTCACGGCGGCGGGTGACCAGGCGCTGCAGCACATCCCGAAGCTGCTTCGGGTGCCGATTCGGAAGGTGCTCGGATGACCGCACCGCGGGCGGCCCAGGCTGAGATCCTCAAGCTGGCTCGCCTGCTCCGCCTCGACCCTGGTCAGCTCGCCTACCTGGATGAGGTGCCCGCCGATGACGTGCGCGTGCGCTACGCGCCGCACTCGCTGAGATGAGCGACGCCGACCTGCTGCACGTTGCCTTCGTACTCGAGCCCAAGGACAGGCTCGGACGTCTGATGACGCTGCTTCCCGCCCAGCGCCGGGACTCGCTCGTCGACGTCGCCGCCGCCGAGGACCTGTGGCCCGAGCTGCTGCCGCTGATCCCCGAGCTCCCCGCCGACGCCCAGGAGCGCGTGGCTCGGGCGGCGGCGAAGCTCGAACCATCGCTACAGACGCTTGACGATCTCCTCGGCGAGCCTGGCCGCCGCCGCGTCACCGAACGACAGGTACAGCGACGGCTCTGACAGCTCGAGCTCTATCAGCTTGGGCTCGCCCGCTCCATCCGCGATCAGATCCACGCGCGCGTAGAGGAGTTCGGAGCGCGGCCACGGCAGCGAGTCGAGGATCTCGTCCGCGACCCGTCGCTCCGCGGGATTGGGCTCGCGCCCGATCACCTCCTCCTCGGCGTACAGGCCGCTGGCGTGTGCCCGAGCGCGGCCGAGGATCTGTCCCTTGCGGATGGCGTGCGAGTACTCGCCGGCGAGAAACATCAGCGCGGTCTCGCCGCGGTCCTCGACCGACCCCAGATAGGGCTGGACCATGAGCGTCCTCCCCTCGCCCAGCAGCCGCTCGGCGTGTGCGCGGGCCTCCGCGCGCTGGCCGGTTTGGTAGCGGGCCGCGTCGCGCGAACCCGAGGCCACGGCCGGTTTGACCACGAATTCGCCGGCCGGGGGATCCCAGGCGTCGCCTGGCGCCACGAACCTGGTCGGGACCACGTGGGGGAGCTCGGCGAGATACCGCTTGTCGGTATTCCAGCGGATCACCTCGGCAGCGTTCAACACGCGGGCCAGCGACTGGACCCAGACGAGAAACGCCTCCCGCCGCCAGGAGTAGTCCCACGTCGTGCGCACGACGACCAGCTCGTAGGCATTCCAGTCCACGGTTGGGTCGTCCCAGACGACCGGCTCCGCGCTCACCCGTCGGGCGCGGAGCTGGTCGAGCAGCAGCGGCTCGTCGTCAGCCAGCTGGGGGAATGCGGCGCACGTGGCGAGCGCGACCCGCGCGCTCACCTCATGGCAGGTAGTTGAACGTGTGGCAGGGCTTGCCGCCGCAGACATCGACCACCGCACCGTTCGGTCGCAGGAAGTCCGACTTCTGCACCCGCGCCTTCGGCGAGTCGCGAACGAACTCGTGCGGATCCTGGTTGGTCGTCGTGTCCTGCGGGGCGATGTTGGCCACCGGCGGCGGCTGCACCCGGCCCGGTCCGCCATCCCAGATGACGATCGCCGAGCCCTTGAACGGGTAGTGGCCGATGGCCGGGACCCCGTAGAACAGGTTGCGGTCGCGCACCCGATTGGTGTTCAGGTCGAGCGCCGGCTCGTGCGCCGAGGCACCGATCGTCCGTGCCTCGACCGCGGCGGCGTACATGCTGACCTGATGGTCGCCGTAGGCGATCTGCATCAGCACGGTGTGAGCCGGCGTGTCGGGCAGCGGGTGTGAGGTCATCTGCTCCGCGTAGCCATCGGGGTCCCCCCGATCCCACAGCTGCTGGATCAGGTCGAGCGTCAGCGTGTACATCGAGTTGTCCGGATAGCTGGCTGTGAGGAAGCCCCCGAACGGAGCGAAGTCCGTGCTGCGCTGGACGAGCACGTTGCCGTAGTTCATCCCCGACACACCGAGCACGGCACGGGTGAAGTCGGGTGCGACGGCCGTCAGCAGGCCACCCTCGATTCCGCCCTGGGAGTTGCCGTCGTAGTACAGGTGTGAGGTGTTGAGCACCGAGCGGCCGCCGGACTTGAACGCCGCGTTGGACGCGAAGCCCTTGGGGTGGAGCATGACCCGGCCCAGGTACATGAAGTTGAGCACGCCCTGCTGGAGCCGATCGACGACGTTCTCGAACCCGTTCAGGTTGGCAAGGACGCTGGCGTCGTACGCCGTGTCGGGATCGGCCAGGCCCCACCAGTTGGTGGCGCAGAACACGACGTTGTGCTCGGTGGCCATGGCCTCCACGTTGCCGGCCTCGACCTCGTCGAGCGAGCCGAGCAGGCCGTGGCCATACAGCGAGATCCGCGCCGGATGCGACTTGGCCGACTGCGGGATGATGCACTCGAACTGCGCCGTGGCCACATTGCCCGAGGTCTGCGTCGGCAGGGCATCGAGCTTGCTCGCGCTGTAGTGAAAGCCGGTGGTGGCGGTCGGGCCGCACACCTTCAGGTAGCAGGGAACCTGGTACGTGCCGAGGACCCGCGTGATGCCAGGGTTGCTCTGGCCGGGCGGGTCGATGGTGGTCACCTTGAACTTCGGCGCCCGGCCCTGGACCTTCACGTCGGCCAGGTTGTGGTCGCCGAGCTGAGCGAAGGCGTTGTTGCGGATCGCCAGCAGCCGTGAGGTCAGGTTCTGGCGCGAAGCGACGGTGAAGTCCCAGGCCTCGTACAGGTTGGCGCGGGCGATCCCGGCCCGCTTCAGGGCCTTGAAGATGCGCGTGTAGCGGGCCCGCTGTGACCGCTCGTTGCTGGGCAGCTTGCCCTTGTCGCGCAGCCGCTTGAACCAGGTCGGCGCGGCGATGACCTTGCCGCTCGCGGTGCGGAGGTTGCGCAGGGCAACGATGTACGTGTGCCCGTCGGTGAAGTCCTTGCCCGGGTGGATCAGCAGGTTGGTGTTCTGTGGTGAGGTCGCGTTGGCGTCGAGCTCTGACCAGATCAGCTGCCGCTTGCCGGTCTGCTCGTCGATCACGACGATCGGGGCCCGCTTGGCGAACGCTCGCGACATGTTGAGCAGACCCACGGGGTTGGTCTTCTGGAACGCCTGCGCATTGTCGAAACCGTTGACGTGGACGATCACCGCGCTCCCGGGGCTGAACCCGTCGTTGCGGTCATACGGCCCCACGCCAACCCGCTGGCCCTTCGTGTTGACCGGCATGGCCGCGAGCGGCAGGTGCACGCGAAGGCCGGTCGGCGTCGAGTTGTCCTTGCGAGTGAAGAGGTTGTTCGGGAACGGGAGCAGGCAGGGCTTGCTCGCGAATGGTTGGCAGTCGGCGGCCGGCTTGGTCGCCGTCGCGGCGGCACGCGCCGTGCGGGAACCCGCCGAGGCGGCGGGGGCCAGCAGCGCCGCGGCCGGGGCGATCACCGCCGTCAGCGCAACCAGAACCGCGATCGTGATCCTTCGATTTCCGAGCATCCGTTCTCCTATCGACGGGGGCAACGTTCTGTTTTCAACACGGGCCGCGATTGAGAGTAGCGGGCGCGTTCACACGTCGGCCACGGAGTGAGAGGATGCACCGGGCGTGGATGACGTCGACGAGCAGCGCCTGGCGCGCAACGAGGCCCTGTTTCGGGGTGTCAACGAGAGCATCACCCGCGGGCAGTGGCCCGGTGATGAGGACGCACCGGTTGCCTACCGGTGCGAGTGTGCTCGCCTCGGCTGCAACGAGCTGATCCTGTTGACGCCCCGAACCTATGCCGAGGTGCGGTCGGCGGGGCGCCGGTTCGTCGTCGCGCCCGGTCACGAGCTGCCCGAGCTCGAGACGATCGTCGCGGTGGGGCCCGGCTACAAGATGGTCGAGAAGCGCGACGAGGCCGGGCGCGTGGCCGAGCAGACCAACCCGAGGGAATGAGCCGAACCGCCTCTCGTCGGCGCCAGGCTGAACCGCATCCGTAACTCGACGCCACCGGAGCACGGCGCGGCGACCGTGAAGTCGTCGCAGACCTGCGCGATCAGCGCCAGGCCGAGACCCAGACCGGGCCGGTCGGCCTGAACCTGCAGGCCACGCCCTTCGTCGGAGACCAGCAGCCACATCTCGTCGGAGACGACCGCCGCGGTGAGATGGACGGCCCCCAGTTCCTCGCGGTAGGCGTGGAGGACCGCGTTGGTAACCGCCTCGGACGCGGCCAGCCGGATGGCCTCGATCGTCTCGGTGCTGGCGCCGGCCTGGGCGGCCAGCGCGCACACGTCCTCGCGGGCCTGGCGTACCGACTCCGCAACGGCGGGATACGTCCGGCTCAGCGTGTCTGAAGCGGGGGCGCTCACCGTGAGACTCTGATACCCGCTCAGCAGGATCCTACCCCGCGAACCCGTCAACACTCCGTATTTCAGTCTGCGAGAAGCCGGATTCCTGGTCATTGGCTGCTCAGACGCGCTGGGAAAGGTGACAGAGCTCCCCACGCCGGCGCACTGTGGTCGCATAAGCACGTGGGAGGGGCTTATGCGGCCGGGGTTCGGCGGGGTGGGGAGGTTGTGACACGTTTTCCGGGGCGGGCGCCGGCTGCGACGAGCCACCCCCTTCCGACAAGACGAGCCGTGGCCGGCCCCGTCCAACGCGGTTACACGCGAGGCTCGATCGGCGTCACAGTCCCCAGCTCGGCCTCGATCGCCGCCGCCGCGTCGAGGCACATGTCCTCACGGAAGCGCGGCCCGATGATCTGGACGCCCAGTGGCATGCCGTCGTGGTCGAGCCCGACCGGAACGGCGGCGGAGGGCAGGCTGAACAGGTTGACAGCGACCACCAGACGCATTCCGTAGTAGATCCCGACGCCGGGCCGCGAATCGTCGATGTCGTCGTCGGGTCCGAACGGGGGCTGCGTGTAGATCGGCGCGAGGATGAGCGGCGCCTGCGCCTGGAACAGCGACCACGCTCGAGCCAGTGTCCGGCGTTCCTGCCAGCGCAGCGCATAGCCGGTGAGGTCGAGGGGCTCCGTGGCGACGAGGTCGACGTTGGTCGAGCGGCGAGCCGTCTCAGACGCGAGCGCCTCCCATTCGGGCCATACGACGCGCACGTCCTCGTGCAGGATCTCGATATAGAGCTCCGCGGCCCGGTCAAGCTGCGGCGGCATTGCCTCCTGCACCCGGTAGCCCGCCGCTTCGAGCACGGCGGCGGCACGCCGAACGCCGGCGTCGATTCCTGGATCCGTGTCATCGGGGATGGCCAGACTGACCTCGATCGGCTCCGCGGGCGGGCCCAGATAGAGCGGTGCCGGGATGTGCCATGGATCCGTCGGGTTGGGGGCGATCATCGCGGCGAACGCCGCGCGGACATCCTCCATGCGGCGCGCCATCGGCCCCTGGCTGTTGAAGAGTTGGAAGGACGGCGGGCCGTCGTCGGGGATGATCGCGGTGGTGTCCGGGATCCGGCCGTGGCTTGGTCGCAGCGCGGCGGTGCCGACGCACTGCGAGGGGAATCGCAAAGAACCGCCGATGTCGTTACCCACCCCCAGGGGGGCCATCCCCGTGGCCAGCGCGACGGCTTCGCCGCCGCTGGAGCCACCGGGCGTGCGCGCCGCATCCCACGGATTGAGGGTCGCTCCCATCACGTCGCTGCTCGTGTGCCAGCGCATGGCGAAGTCGGGCATGTTTCCGCGTGAGATCGGAATCGCCCCGGCGGCGCGCAGGTTGGTCACCAGGGGTGCATCGGTGCTTGACACCTTCTCGGCCAGCGCTGCCACACCACACGTGGTGGCGGTTCCGGCGACGTCGATGTTCTCCTTGATGCTCACCGGTACGCCGTGCAGCGGGCCCACCTCCTCGCCGCCGGCCAGCCGTCGATCGGCCGTGTCTGCCTCCGCCAGCGCGGCGTCGGTGAGGACGGCGTGCAGAGCATTGACGCGCGGGTTGACCTCCTCGATCCGCGCGAGATGGGCCTCGATCACCTCACGGCTCGACAGCTCGCCGCGGCAAATCGCACCCGCCTGCTCCAGGGCCCCGAGCCGGCAAATGGATGTGACGGTGTCGGGGTTCAACGATCACCGATCGTATCGGTCGATCGCCCGCAGCGACAGCGCTCCGAGGATCGCCATCGGCGAGGACAGGCGATCGAAGGGCAGAAATTCCCAGCCGTGAGGTCCGCCCTGTTACGTGCCGACACCCCAGCTCAGAGTAGGTGTACGTTGCCGACTGTTTTCACGGGATCGTCGGCGCTTGAGTTCAGACTGAGAGGCACGATGCAACGCAACAACAAGAACATGGTCCTCGTGGCGATGATCTTCGCGGTCGCGATGATCTTCATCGACCAGACGATCGTCGTGCTGGCCATCCCCAGCCTGCAGCACGACCTGCATCTGTCTCCGACCGGGTCGCAGTGGGTCGTGAACGGCTACCTCCTGGCGATCTCGGCGCTGTTCGCACTCGGCGGACGCGTGTCCGACGTCCTGGGACACCGGCGCGTCCTGGTCCCGTCGATATTCGCGTTCGCGCTCTTCTCCGCCCTGTGCGGTGCGACGCCGACCGGCTCGATCGGCCAGGCGTGGATCATCTTCTTCCGCGTGCTCCAGGGTGCCAGTGCGGCATTTCTGTTCCCCTCCGCGCTGGCCACCGTCGTGGCCACCTTCCCGGTCAATGAGCGCGGCAAGGCGCTGGCTACGTTCTTCTCGATCTCGGGAGGCCTGACGTCCATCGGCCCGATCGCCGGCGGCTATCTGACCCAGTGGACATGGCGGTCGATCTTCTGGATCAACGTTCCGGTGGCGATCATCGCGATCGTGCTGACGCTGCGCACCAAGCCGACCGAGGAGGCGCATCCCGGCCCGATCGACACGCGAGGCGCGCTGCTGATCGGCTCCGGGATGGGGCTCGCCGTCCTGGGCCTCCAGCAGGCCAGTGTGTGGGGTTGGAGCAGCCCCGCAACGTGGTTGTGCCTGATCGTCGGCCTCCTCCTTCTCGCCGTGTTCGCCCGTTTCGAGCTCAGGATCGACCATCCGCTCGTGCCGCTGCACCTGTTCCGCAACCGCGCCTTCGCCGTCGACAACGTCGTGCTCCTGCTGCTGTCGGTCTGCTTCGTCCCGCTGTTCTTCTTCTCCAGCATCTACGCGCAGGTCGCGCTGGGCAAGTCGGCTCAGAACGCAGGATTTGTGCTGCTCGTGTTCTTCATCGGCTTCGTGATCGGCGCACAGATCGGAGGGCGCGTGCTTGACAACCGGGGCGCGCGGCCCACGGTCGTTGCCGGCTGCGCGATCGCCGCGGTGGGCTTCTATCTGTGGGGCAACAAGCTGACCGATCTCTCCTTCAACTCCCAATGGTTCGATCTCGCGCTGTCGGGTGTCGGCATCGGTCTGGTCCTGGGTCCGGTCAGCACCGATGCGCTCAACCGGGCCTCTCGCACCGCCTACGGCGCCGTCACCGGCCTCACCCAGACGGTCCGCAACTTCGGCGGCAGCCTGGGGCTGGCCGTGCTCGGTTCGATCCTCATCACCCAGGTGACGTCGAAGGTGGTCAAGACCTTGACCGGATTCGGGGTGCCGAGCGCTGCGGCTCACCGCACCGCGCATGCCGTCTCGGGAGCATCCGGCGCTGCGACGAGCGGCCGGGGCAGCGGAGGCGCGGCCAGCAGGGCGATCACCCACGCGGTCCAGCTCGATTTCGCCCACGCCACCCGCACCGTCATCTGGGGCATGGCCGCGGCGATGGTCGTCGCCTTTGTCGCCGCCCTGGTGGCAATGCCGCGCGGCAAGGTCGAGGAGCCGGTCGCCGAGGCCGAAAGCGCGTCCGAGGAACCGGGACCGTCGCGGCCGCAGGTGGCTCCCGGGTAGGTTGGCCGAGAGAGCGCTTCTAGTGAGCCTCCCCGACCTGGGCGGACTGATCGCTCCCTTCATCGGGATCAACCTGATCGACGTCATTGTCCACAACGTCTTGGGAACATGAGACGCCGGTGAACCGAGCCGCACGGCGGGGGCACCACCGCGTATTCCTCGGGATGGCCGCGGGAGTTGGCAAGACGTACCGGATGCTGATCGAGGGCCACGCCGAACTGCAGGCAGGGCGCGACGTGGTGATCGGCCTGATGGAGGCCCATGGTCGCGCGGACACCGCCAGACTCGCCGATGGGATCCCCACCATCCCCCGGCGGCGGATCGCCTATCGTGGAACCGAGCTCGAGGAGATGGACCTACCGGCAATCCTCGCTCGCGCCCCAGAGCTGTGCCTGATCGATGAGCTGGCCCATACCAACGCCCCCGGGGTCGAACACGAGAAGCGTTACGAGGACGTGGAGGATGTCCTCGAAGCCGGGATCGACGTGCTGTCCACGGTGAACGTCCAGCACCTCGAGTCGCTCAACGATCAGGTCGCCGAGCTGAGCGGGATTCGCGTGCGCGAGACGATCCCCGACGCGGTGCTCGGGCGTGCGGACGAGATCGTCCTGATCGACCTCTCTCCCGAGACCCTGCTCGAGCGGCTCCGCGCCGGAAAGATCTATCCGCCCAACCGCATCGACGCCGCGCTCAACAACTTCTTCCGCATCGAGAACCTGTCCGCGCTGCGCGAGGTCGCCCTGCGTCAGGTCGCCGAGGAGGTCGAGCAGAAGCGCTTGACCACGGTCGAGCCGCTCGGATCGCGCGAGGAGCTAGTCGCGGCCGAGGCGCAGCAGGCCGTCGGGGAGCGGCTGCTCGCGCTCATCGAGCCATATCCGGGCGCGCAGCGCCTCGTCCGCCGGGCCTGGCGGTCCGCCCAGCGGCTGGGGGCCGATATCGATCTGCTCTGGATCCGCCCGCCGGGAGCCAAGCTGTCCGACGAGCAGCAGCGGTCGCTGACCGCATTGCAACAGCTCGCCTCGACGCTCGGTGCCCATTTCCTCGTCGAGGAGTCGGACACCGTTGCCGAGGCCATCGCCGACGTCGCGCGCCGCCGGCGCACCACGTACGTGCTGATGGGTCGGAGCCGCCCGACCCGCGGTCTGGGCCGGCTCCGCACGCCGCTGCCCCAGCGGCTGATGGAGCTCCTGCCGGGCGTCGACGTTCGGATCGTGGCCGACCGCGCCCGGAGAGCGAATGGTGAGCGGGAATGACGGTCGTGATCGCCATTGTCGTCGCTCTGGTCGCGCTCGCGGCCGGCGTGGCGATCGGATATTGGCTTCCGCCCCACGGCCGGCGCCCGGCCCGCGACGACCGTGTCGCCGTACGTCGCATCCTGCTTCCGTTCACCGGGCAGGCGATTTCGCGTCGCGCGTTTGAGGCCGCCGCGCGCCTGGCCAAGGCCGAGAACGCGACGATCATTCCCGCATTCCTCGCCCGGGTGCCGCGGACACTGCCGATCGACTCGCCGCTGCCCGCTCAATGTGACGGCGCCATGGCACTGATCGAGGCTCTCGAGCAGCGCGCCAACGCCGAGGGGATCGCCGTCGACGCTCGCATCGCGCGCGGCCGCACCTACCGCGATGCTCTGCGCCGGCTGCTCGACGAGGAACAGTTCGACCGGGTGATCGTCTCCGCCAGCGAGAGCTCCGCCGACGGACTGAGCCCCGACGACCTCGAGTGGCTGCTCGACCGCGTCCCGGCCGAGGTGATGATCCTGCGCCCCGCGCCCGACGACAAGCGGCATATCTCGGTCAACGGCGTTCACGGACATTTCTAGTGCCGCGACACTAGGACGGATGCGGGCCTGCGACCTGTGCGGGGCCGAGGGTCCCGAGGTGCTGCTCCGGTCGGCCCGGCTCGATGGCCCGCTGGTGCGCTGCCGGGCCTGCACGCAGCTCGAAATTGTCCACCCCGAGGTCGATGAGGCTGAACGCCCGTGGCGAGTGCTGGCGGAGCGGGAGCGTCTGGCCCGCGTGCGCGGTGTAGTGCCCTCGGGCACGCTGTTGGATGTCGGCTGCTCCACGGGCACTTTCCTGAGCGTCGCGCGTGAGTGTTTCCAAGTCACCGGCGTCGAGCCCGATCCCGCGACGAGCACACAGGCTCAGGCCAAGGGGCTCGACGTGCTTTTGGGTTCGGTGAAAGACGTGGTCCCTCCGTCGGTGGGTTCGACGCCGTAACCATGTTCCACGTGATCGAGCACCTCGATTCGCCCCAGGAGCTGATCGGGACGGTTCGGGGGCTGGTCCGCGCTGGCGGGGTCGTTGTCGTTGAGACACCCACGGTCGACTGCCTGTGGTTCCGGACCGCCAGGCAGCGCTGGCGCCAGCTGATACCCGATCACTACTTCTTCTTCTCGCGGGAGACGCTCGAGCGGCTGCTCTCCATGTGCTGCTTTGAGCCGATCGGCTACGAGAAGGTCGGCCGCCGCGCGAGCCTGCGCTTCGTCGCCGACCGGCTGAGGCGCAGCGGAGTTCCGCTCACCGCCCCGCTGCCGGATCTGCTCGGGCGCATGGGGCTCGCCGATCGGAGCGTCTACCTGAACCCCGGTGACATCATGAGTGTCGTGGCACGAGCGCGGTGATCAGCGGGGTCTCGTGGCCACGACGATGTCCTGCCATCGCGTCATTGCCCGAGGAAGGATGTCGACGATGTCCAGGTCGGCCGCCAACGTGCGTGGACATATTCGTCGCCGTGGAAGGCAAGACCGTACTGCTCGCCGATGCCGGGCAGGTCGGCACGGTTCCAGATCGATCGGCGGTACGGCACAAACACGCACTCCGACGCACGCAGCGGTGCCCGCTCGAAGGCACCGCGAGGGCACCAGCGCGTGGTGACGCTTCCGCTTCGGAAGTGCTCGAACGCGTAACCACCGTGGGTCGAGAGCAGGGCCACTCCGCCGGGCTTCAGGACGCGGCGAATCTCCGCCAGCCATCTGTCCTGAAGCGTCTCGCCGAGGTGACTGAACACTGATACGGAGTACACGAGCGCGAAGCTCTCGTCGGACCACGGCAGCGGCGGTGCATAGTGACTGACGGCCTAGCGAATGTCCGGGTACCGGCCCCCGCGCCCAGGAAATCGACGCCGTGTCGACGTCACAGCCGGCGCACGCCGCCGACGAAGCCAGCGAGGCGGTGTGTGGCAGCACGCGCCCCGGTCCGCACCCAAAATCGAGCACCGAGTCCACCTCGTCAAGGCGCCCGGCCCGCCGGGCGCAGCGCGCCGGCCAGATCCACCGCCGACTCGCGTCCGCTGACGGTGAAGTCGCTCGCCCCAGGTGTGCCGACGCGCGTGCGCAGGCGAAGCGGGGGTACGGGAGCGTCGCGAGCGCGATCGGCCCCGAGCCTGTCGGCGAGCTCCCGGACGCGCCTGGCCGCCCAGCCGGCGGCGAGCGACGGGGTGAGATTGGTGTCGACCACGGCGGCTGATGTTGGCATGGCGCCCGCGTCGGTCGTGGGGTGTCGTGCCGACGAGCGATCCGAGTGTGATGTTTGCGCGCATGCGCGAATGGGACAATCACCCCGTGAAGTCCGGACGTGATGTCCTGGGGCGCAGTCGTGGAGATGACAACGCGGGCTCGGAACGAGCACCGTGGCCAACCCACATGCGCGCGCTGGCGCACCGCATCGGGCTCGATCCTCGAACCGTCAGAAGGCTGCGCTGGCTGCACAAGGCGCACGCGGTCCACCGCAGCCAGGCGAGCATCTGGCACAACCTCCCGTTCGTGCTCTGGGATCCAGAACCAGACAATTTCACCTACGAGATCGCCAACGAGCACGAGTTGGCCACATGGGTGGCGACGGTGGCGAGCTGTGAGCCCGAGCAGACGCAGAGGTACGTGGTCGAACCCGAGGTCGATCGATCGCTGAAGACGCGGTTGCAGGCGGCGACGGCGGGTAAGTGGCTGTGGACCAAATCCCGACCGCCATTCGGGAAGAGGCTTGGCTGGTACGCGCTGGCGCGGGTCCTGCGACCCAGGTTGATCATCGAGGTGGGTGTCCATGACGGCCTCGGCGCGCTCCTGCTGTTGCGCGCCCTCGAACGCAACGCCGAGGATGGTTATCCCGGCCGCCTGGTGTCATTCGATGTCAATCCCAAGGCCGGATGGCTGGTTGGTCAGCATCCACTGTGGGACCTGCGCATCGAAGCTTCCCAACAAGGTCTAGCTGCACTGTTGAGTCAGGGGGTCGTCGTGGACATGTTCATCTACGACGGCTGGCATTCCTATCAGGCCGAGACCGCGGACCTTAGCCTGACCGCCGAACATCTCGCGCCCGATGGCGTGCTCGTGAGTGACGATGCCCAGGTGACACACGCACTCGCCGACCTATGCCGCGACCGCGCCCTGGCCTACTTCGAGTTCCACGAGGTCCCGAGGCAACACTTCTACCCCGGCGGCTTTCTGGCCGCCGGCCGGCGAGTTCCCCTCGCCCGCTCGGTCAGGGACGCGGACGAGGTGGGAAACGGATGACGATGGGACCTACCGAGACTCGCTGACCGGGACCGGGCCGCACGCCTCCGAACCGACCGTCGTCGATCACCGCGCACGGGGTTGAGCACGGCGTCCTCCGGCCCCGGCTGATGCCGAACGGACGATCCAGAATCACGTCGAGCTTGCGCCCGTAGAAGGCGACCTGGGAGCTGTTGGTCAGAATCACTCGGTAGCCGGCGTGCTGGGCAATGGCCACGGCGGCCGGCGTATCCGGCTCGTACTGGCGCGCCGCGCGGGTGACCACGATCGCGATCGCCAATGCCGCCAGGGCCGCGGCCGCCAGCGGCACCGCGCGCGGCCAGCGCAGACCTGCGATCGCTCCGGCGACCACGGCCACGCCGAGCGGGATCACCGTGGTCATGTACCGCGATTTGAAGATGTCGGTATGCACCACGCTGACGGCAAAGTAAAGGGCGAGAACCATGACCATGACCGCCGCCAGCAGCCAGAACGCCTGTCTGGATGCGTGTCGCCACAGTCGAAGGCAGCTCCAGGCGAGCACCGCGACAAGGAGGAGAAGCTGCAGGCTTCGCACCGCCGCAGACGCCGCGGCGCCGTGCGCGCCGTAGAACAGAGGCACGAGCGCATCCCGAATCAGCCCCGGCGACATACCGCTATGCGGTAGCGGCAGCTTGGTCTTGCTCACGTCGTTGAGCGACCGAATGAGCTCCGGAATCCAGGGGAGAAACAGCACGAACGGCAGCGTGCCGAACAGGATCAGCTCCCGCCGCGGCAGTCGCGTCGTGCCGGTTAGCGCGACGAGGGCGATGATGATCGCGACCAGGTACAGAGCCGAGTAGTACTCGGAGTACATGGCCACGGTCCCTCCGATCGCGTAGCACCACCACCATCGGCGGCCGGCTCCCGCCGACACGCGCTGCACACCCAGGAGGGCCACGAGCACCCCCAGACCGGCGACCATGAAGCCGCGTGAGAAATCGGCGAACGAGACGGCAAACGGCGCCACGGCGAGACCGAGCGCCGACAGAAGCGCCGCCCGGGCTCCCAGCATCGGACGCACGATCGCGTACAGGACCGGAATCGACAGCGTCCCAGCCACGATCGAGGGCAGCCGCAGCCAGAACTCGCTGTGCAGCGGCAGCGGCACCAGCAGCAGGTAGAACAGGGGCGGCGTGTTCTCGAACCGCGCCAGCCGCGCGAGGAACGCGCCGGCGCTCGGAGCCGACGCGACCAGCCACGAGTATCCCTCGTCGGTGTTGATCCGTGAGCCGGCGTCGACGAGCCGCAGCGCGAGGCCCGCGAGCACGATGATCCCGAGCAGGACCTTGGGGTCGGAGAGCAGCGGCCCGAGACGGCGCACCGGGCGAGAGTACTGTCGCTGTCTTGTCCCGACCTGCGGTATCCGGGCCGGTGGCGCCTCGCGAACGACTCTCTGAATCACGACATGAGCCTCACGGGAGCAGCATGGCTCGCAGGGCCTGCCCGACCCACCGGCCGTAGCGCCGCGCCGTCCAGCCACGCTCCAGGACCAGGAGCTGGTAGAGCTCGGGTGAGTTCAGCGACCACAGCACGTCTCGCGCCTCCTGCCTGGAGACTCCCGGACGCAGGTGGCCGCGGCGGGCCAACAGCGCGCCGAACTCGGCCATCCCCTCCAGCCGGTCGACATCGAGCCGATCGAGCTCCCGGGCAATATCGGGCTCGGCGGGCGCCGCTTCGCGCATGATCCGCAGGAGCGGGGTGAGCCGAAGGTTGACGGTTGCCACCAGCGACCCATACATCTCCAGCTGGCGAGCAGGATCCCGCTCGTTGCGGATCGCCGCGATCTCCGGCCGCTCGCGCAGCGGGGTCGGGTCGGCGTCGCCCCGTATCGACGCTCTGACCACGGCGCCCAGCAACGCGCCCTTCGACGAGAACGCCTTGTAGATCGTCTCCGGGGATACGTTCGCCGCCCGCGCGATGTCGGCGACCGTCGTACGCGAATACCCGCGCTCCTCAAACAGCCGTCGCGCCGAGTTGACGATCTCGCCGCGGGTCTGCTCGGCGCGCGCGCGCCGACCCGACGCGTCATAGGACCGTCTGGGGTTGACATTCTCGGACATTAACTACAGACTACCTGTATTGAATACACGCAACCTGGAACGGTGCCATGACAACAACAAGCCTTGACTACTACGACGGACCGGAGATTCTCGACGAGCTGGAGGACGCGCTTCGGCAGGCCGGCCTCGACCCCGATGCGCTCGACGTAGACGACCTCACCGCGCTGGACGAATTTCATGCCCGCGGCCGCGCGGCCACGGTGGCCCTGGCCGAACTCGCGGGCGTGCGCGGCGGCGAACGGGTGCTCGATGTGGGCGCCGGCATCGGTGGCCCGGCTCGATTCCTGGCCGCCCGCTACGGCGCCGACGTCACCGCACTCGACGCCACCCGGCGCTTCAGCGCCGCCTGCGAACGACTGACCCGCAGCGCCCGACTGGCCGATCGTGTCCACACGGTTTGCGGGGACGCTCTGGCGCTGCCGTTTCCCGACGCCAGCTTCGACATCGCGTGGACCCAGGCCCTGGCCCAGAACATCGCGGCTAAGGAGCGCCTAGTGGCCGAGCTGGTGCGCGTCGTCCGGCCCGGCGGGCGCGTGGCGATGTTCGAGCTCCTGGCCGGACCCGGGGGCCCGATCCACTTCCCGGTTCCCTGGGCGGACCGACCCGACCAGAGCTGGCTCATCACCGCGACCGAGCTGCGCGACCTCCTCGAGTCCGGCCCGTCTCGAGCTGGTGGCCTGGAACGAGACCGAGGCGGCGCTCGCGTCGATCGCGGCCGCCGAAGCACCAGCGCCGGCCCGCCCGTCACTCGGGCTCCACATGCTCATGCCCGACTACGAGGTCCGCATGGCCACGATGGCCAGAAACGTCGCCGAGCAGCGGGTCGCGCTGGTCCAAGCGGTCGCCGCCGCCTGACAACCGCCCCGTGCCCAGCCTTGGGTTCTCCTGTCGCGACGGGGAGGTCGCCGCGTCTCAGGTCGGTCAGCGTTTCGGTGCTCGCGCCCGCCGTTGCCGCCTGGGGCGCTGTTCGGCCCGGAGGGCCCCACTCGCGGGCGTGTAGATGCTCTCGTGGCCGTCGTCCCAGCGGATCCGATAGCGAGGCGACGGGTCCCCTCGCAGCACTTCTTCAACGACACCGGAGCGGCGTCGGCGGTCGGTTGACTCGGATTCTGCTGCGACACGCTTGCCGACTTCAAAGGCCATGATCACTCCTCGTTACTCGTGGAGGCCGAGGATAGTCGGCGGTACGAGATCCGCGTCGGGCGCGGCCCTGGACACCGCCGGCTGGCGGTCGATCTTCTTGATCAACATTCCGGTGGTCGTGCTCGCGATCGCGCTCGGGGTGCGATTCCAGTCGGCGCCGCCCGTACAGATCGGCCAGCCGACCCGCGGCCGCCATGAACGATGCCAGCGCGAGGAGATAAGCCCCCATCACCCATTGCACCTCGGCACTGGTCGCCTCGAAGTCCCGCTGCATCGTCCGCAGCGCAGTGATCGCGACGAGCCTGGCCGTGGGTCTCGCGTTTCTCGACGGTGATCCGGCCCTACCCGTGGGTTAGAAGACACCTCTCGCGTCGCCCTTCCGATCAGACCGGGAGGAACCGGATAGATGGCGAGAGTCGGAATCGAACCGACGACACCACGATTTTCAGTCGTGTGCTCTACCAACTGAGCTATCTCGCCGCGGTTCGGCGATGCTAGCGATTCGGAGCGCGGTTGAGACAGCGCCACGTGGCTCCTCAACCGGTCCCGCGGTCGGCAAAACGCCGCCCGCCGATCGGCCTAGAGGAAGTCTTGAGGTAGCACTGAGGCTCCGCGGATCTCGGCTGACGACACCGACAGTAGGAGCGAGGTGACTCCCCGCCTCGGCCAATTTCGATCGTCTCCGAGTCATGTCCCTCGACACGCCAACAGCCCGCCACCGCTGCGCTCGCGTGCGGCTCCAGCGGGCTCTGCTCGCCATTTTCGTCATTGCCGTTGCGCAGGCCACAGCGGCGCTGCCGGTGGCCCATGCCATCGGGATCCCGACAAGGGGCGCAACCTTCAACGTGACTCCCGCTGTCAAGGCGAGCTCCCCCGTGCCACCCCTCGCGCCATCGCCTGGGGCTTTGGGCACCAGGTCGGTGTCGATCACCGGATCGATGTACCCGGACATGAACACGACGGGCAGGTTTGGATGCCCCAACCTCACCTGGGCGGCGAGCTCCGGGCCCGGCGTCTCGGGCATGACGACATCGGTCAGCAGGACGTCGATCGGACGCGCGGCCGTCTCGATCAAGTCCAGCGCGGGCGCGCCCCGGCTGGTGCTCGTGATCATGTAGCCCGAGCGTTCGAGTATCCGCTCCGCCGTGCGCCTGACCGCGTCGTCGTCCTCCACGAGGAGCACGTGCCGCCCCTCGCCGCCGGCTGCGGATTGCTGATCGGAGTGACGCTGGGCCAGATCATCATGGTCGGCGGCTGGAAGGTCGACGATGACGACCGTTCCCTCCCCGACCTCAGACCTGATGTCACCGTCGCAATCCGCCGAGGCGCAGCCGGATGCGCACGAGAGCACGATCCTCGTCGTCGAAGATATGACTTCGCTCCGCGCCGTGACGGCGCGGATGCTCGAGCGCGCCGGCTATCGCGTCCTCACCGCCGCCAGCGGAAGCGAAGCGCTCGCAGTGGCAGGCGATTGCCACGGACACATCGATGTTCTGCTGACCGACGTGATCATGCCGGAGATGCTCGGGCAGGATCTCGCCGCTGACATGCGGGAGCGCTACCCGCATCTGCGAGTTGTTTTTCACATCCGGCTTCGCGCGGCCAACGCTCGAGAACGGAGGCCGAGCGAATCGACGGCCCCCTCCTTCAGAAGCCCATCGCCGCCAACGATCTCATCGCGCAGATCGCCAAGGTGTTGGGAGCGCAAGCCGGGCCCAATGGAACGCCCCCGCCCTCGGAATAGTGGGCAGCAGCCGAGCGGGAACCCGCTCTCGCGCACCACAGAGGAAAATCCCCGATGTGCCAGGGTCTCGACACCTGTTCGTACTCCGCCACGCCAAGTCGAGCTGGGACGACCCCGAGCTGGTCGACCACGATCGCCCGCTGGCGCCACGCGGCCAGCGCGCAGTCAGGCTCCTGGCCGACCATATGCGGAGGGAGAGGATTCGGCCTGCGCTCGTGCTCTGCTCCTCGGCGCGCCGCACGATCGAGACCTACGAGGGCGTCCGGCCTTCGGGCGAGCTGTCGATCGAAAGCGGCCTGTACGGCGCCGGCGGTGATGAGCTGCTCGGGCGACTGCGACAGGTCCCGGACGCCACCATCTCGGTGATGCTGATCGGACACAACCCGGCCGTCCAGACGCTGGTTCTCCGGCTCGCCGGCGCCAACGGCGACACCGGTCTCGGCGAGGGGCAGCGCAAATTCCCCACCGGCGCGCTGGCGACGCTGGCTTTCGACCGCCCCTGGAGCCAGCTCGAGCCGGGCGTCGCCGAGCTCGTAGGTCTGATCCGACCCCGCGATCTCGAGTGATAAATGCCCTAGAAAATAGGGGGCCCGAACAGCTACCCTCTTTCCGTATGAGGCGCGCGTACTTCGGGGCATTGGCGGCTGCGGTCGCCATCGTGTTGCTGGCCGGATGCGGCTCGAGCTCGTCGCCGGCGGCCAATCCCGTAACCACAGAACTCTCGTATTTCCCTGCTAATTCGCCGTTCGTGCTCAGCGTGCAGACCGATCCGCAGTCGGCCGCCGTGAAGGGTGGCCAGGCGCTGGCGGCGCGTTTCCCGCTCGCCACGTTCGGCGAGACCGCTCTGATGTCCAAGCTCGACCAGCTCGGGCTCGACTACCAGAGCGACATCAGGCCGCTGTTCGGCAATCCCGTGATGGTCGGCGCCAACGGGGCGACTCTCACCGGCGCTCAGAGCAACAACTACCTGATCGTCTGGGTGACCAAGGATTCCGCCAAGCTGGCCGACCTGATGAAGAAGGTCTACCCGAGTGCGCAATCCACCTCGCATGACGGGGCGAAGGTCTACTCCAACGGCGGCCCCGCGGCCGCGGTCGACGATGCCACGCTCGTCTTCGGCCCATCAACGGCCGCGGTCGATCAGGCGCTCGACCGCCACGCTCAGAGCTCCGGCTTCACGCAGTCGAACTACTCGAGCCTGGTCTCCGGGCTGCCCCAGGACAGCCTGATCCAGACCTTCGGCGACCTCACCACGGTGCTCCACCAGCCGACCGCGGCCAAGGCCCGCCGGGTTCCCTGGGTGGCAGCCTTCCGCGGGTACGGGGCCTCGGTGAGCGCCGCCTCGACGGGGCTGACGTTCAGCTATCACCTCGACACGAATCACCCCGACACGACGGGAGCCTCCCTCACCTCGGCCGAGGTGCCGTTTGCCACCGGCACGGCGACGCCGGCGCTCGCCGGCTTGCTGCCCGTGGTGGCTGGCATCCAGAACCCGTCCCACATCGTGCAGTGGGTCGAGTCGGTCGAGAGGGTCACCAGCCCGGTTGCCTATGCGAAGTTCCAGGCCCGCGAGGCCGCGGTCCGCAAGAAGACCGGCGCCGACGTGAACACGCTGATCGGGCTGCTCACCGGGAATCTGATCTTCGCCAGCGACCTGCGCACGACGATGGCACGCGCCCAGGTCACCGACGCGAACACGGCCTCGAGCACGCTGGCCAAGCTCGTCACCGCGCCGAAGCTCGTGTTCAGCCACGCGACCAGCGTTTCCAAGCTCGGGGGCGGCTTCTACGGGATCAACCAGCCCAGCGGGACGGTCACCCTCGGCGTTGTCGGCAACCAGATAGTCGTGGGCAAGGCCACGCCGGCCCGCCTGCGCGCGTTCGCCGCCTCACCCACCGCGCCGGCGGCGGGAGCTCAGGGCAGCGTGGCCTTCCGCGTCGGCCTGGCGACGATTCTCCGCGTCGCCATCAAGCAGTCGCCGCCGCAGGTCGCCCGCTCGATCCTCAACCAGCTCGGTGACATCACCGGTTGGGTCTCGGCCACGACCTCGGGGATCAACGGCAGCGCTACGATCGCCGTTCGCTGAGGCGCCTCAGCAGCTCGAGCGCGCCCCGCTTTGAGAGCGGCTCGTTGAGGTTGCCGCACTTCGGCGACTGCACGCAGGACGGACAACCCGAGCGGCACGGACATTCGCCGATTAGGCGCTTCGCGTCGTCTACGAGCCGCTCGAACTGGTCGTAGCCGCGACGCGTGATCCCGACGCCGCCAGGATGCCCGTCGTAGATGAAGATCGTCGGGCCGCCGGTCTGCGGATGTGCGTTGGTTGAGAGACCCCCGATGTCCCATCGGTCGCACATGGCGATGAGCGGCAGGACGGCGATCTGGCCGTGCTCGAGCGCATGCAGCGCGCCCAGAAGCTGGTCGAAGGGGAACGGCTCGCCCGCGACGAGCTCGTCTAGCTCGTACCAAAGCGCCCGAGTCGGAAACTCGACCGTGGGCAGGTCGAGGGTCTGAAAATCGATCACGGCATGGTCCTGCAGGCCCTTGCGCTGATAGCCGAGCACCGTCTCTGAGTAGACGATCGAGCCGAACGACAGCGTCACGCCGAGTACCTCGCAGCGCTCGTGCAGGCGCTCGATGTACGTCATGATCTCGCGCTTGGTCTGCGTGAAGTAGTCGCCACTGAACGGCTCGAGCAGCGCACGCCGACCGCCCAGATCCAGCTCGAGCACCTTGTAGGAGCGCCCGAGATGCAGGTAGATCGCACCCTCGTGGATCGTGCCGTAGGCCCGTCCGGCCTCGACCGACCCAATCACCTCGCCCGAGCTGACGTCGATCAGCACGAAGCTGTCCGCCGAGGCCGAACGAAGCGCCACCCGCGCCGCCGGATAGTCGTCGGCGCGGACCGGCACGAACCCGGTGGCGCGCTCGCGCAGGAGCCCGGCCCGCTCAAGCTCCTCGGCGCCAGCCTGCCACCCCTCGCCGAGGATCGTCGCGTCGTCGTCGGTCAGGGGCGCCTCGTGGGCCGCACACAACAGGTGCTCGGCGTAGATCTCGCGGCTGTAGGGGTCGAGAATCGCCGCTTCCACCGGCCGACTCAGGAACTCGTCGGGGTGTCGGCAGAAGAACTGATCGAGCGCGTCCTCGCCGGCCACGTAGACAGCCAGGCCGCGCCCCCGCCGGCCGGCGCGACCCCACATCTGCCTGAGGCTCGCCACCGTGCCCGGGAAGGTGACGCAGATCGCCGCGTCGAGCTCCCCGATATCGATCCCCAGCTCGAGCGCGTCGGTGGCGACCACCCCCAGCAACTCGCCCGAAGTCAGCCGGTGCTGGATGTCCTGGCGCTGCGCGGGCGTGTAACCGGCGCGGTAGGGAGCGATCCGCTTGGCCAGTTCGACATCGATCCGATCCAGCGAATGGCGAAGGATCAGCTCGACGCCCTTGCGTGACTTCATGAAGCAGATCGTGCGGGCGCCGGCCGTGACGAGGTCCGAGAACAGCTCCGCGGCCTCGTACAGGGCCGAGCCCCGCACCCCCAGATCCTCGTCGAGCAGAGGCGGGTTCCACATGGCGACGCGACGCGCCGCCTGCGGCGCGGTGTCGTTGTCGACCAGGCGGAAGTCATCCAACCCGGTCAGACGCTGCGCCAGCTCAACTGGGTTGGCGATCGTCGCACTCGCGAGCAGGAACCGCGGTTGCGCGCCGTGGATCGCGGCCGCCCGGCGCAGGCGCCGCAACACGTTGCCGACGTGCGAGCCGAATACACCCCGATAGACGTGCGCCTCGTCGACGACCACGAACGCGAGATTGGCCAGCATGTCGGCCCACGCGTGGTGGTGGGGCAGGATCCCGATGTGAAGCATGTCGGGGTTGGTGAGGATCAGATTGCTCCGCTTGCGGATCGCCGCGCGCTCCTGCCGCGGCGTGTCGCCGTCGTAGATCGCCGGACGGACTACCTTGGTCATTCCGAACTCGTGCAGCGCGCGGGCCTGATCCTGGGCCAGCGCCTTGGTCGGATAGAGATACAGAGCGCGAGCGGTGCGATCGGTGCTCAGAACCTGGAGCGTGGGCAGCTGAAAGCACAGCGACTTGCCCGACGCGGTCCCCGTGGTAACGATCGTCGGCCCCTCGAAGGCGTCGAACAGGGCCTGCTCCTGGTGGCCATAGAGCTGGGCGATGCCAACGCGCTCGAGCGCGGCCCTGACCGGGACACTGAGATCGCCGGGCAACCCCACAAGGCGCGCGGAGCGCGCCCCATAAAAATCATCGAAAACAAGCCGCTCATCGCTCCGGCCAGTCTCGAGCAGCTCGGCCCACGGCTCACTGTTTCGGACGGTTGACATCGCCTCCAGTATGGTCGCGCGCCATGTTGCGATGCCTGTACGTCGATCTCGACGGGACCCTGCTCGGGCCGGGAGCCTCGCTGCTACGCGGGGCCGACGGCCAGTTCTCGACGCTCGCCGTGCGGGCGCTCGAGGCCTGCTGGCGCGCCGACGTCGAGGTCGTTCCGTACTCGGGCCGCAAGCAGGACAGCGTGTTCCACGCGTCCCGGCTGATCGGAGCCACCTCGTACATCTTCGAGCTCGGCGCCGGCCTCGTGCTCGACGGGGAGCTCGAATGGCTCACCGGGGGGCTGGTGCCCTCGGATGCGGCCGGGACGATCTACGACCAGATCGCTGCTTCGGGCGCGCCCGAGCTCTTGATGTCGCGCCTTCCGGGAGTGCTCGAGTACCACACGCCCTGGTCGTCGGACCGCGAGGTGTCCCATCTGTTTCGCGGCCACGTCGACCTTGGCGAGGCCGCGGCCGCTCTGGCCGACTCGGGGCTGGGCTGGTTGCGGCTGGTCGACAACGGCGTGATCCCCGACCGGGCCGGGCAGCACGCCTACCACCTCGTTCCGGCGGAGGCATCGAAGGCGCGCGCGGTGGCCAGGCACATGCGGGCGCGGGCGCTCGATCCCGCCGAGTGCATCGCCGTCGGCGACTCGCGCGAGGACCTCGACAGCGCCGACGTTGTCGGCGCCTTCTGGCTGGTGGCCAACGCGTCCGAGCGCGATCCGACGCTCCTCGATGAGGTGTCGGGGCGGCCGCGCGTGCGCATCGGCACCGAGCCCTACGGCGCGGGCGTGTACGAAGCCGTGGTCACGACGCTGGCCGAGAGGCGTGATGGTGTTTAGGGGGCGGGGTTTTTAGGGGCGTGGGTACCGCCGGTGGCGGACACCCCGCCCCGGTTCTGCAGCGGCGCTCAATTCCGCTTTGCAGTTTCTCGATTGACGTCGTCTGCGTCGCCCACCGCCCAGCCGAGGCGCTCGACGAGCTGAGCCGCGAAATGGTCGCTCTCAAAGTCAGCACGACTCACGCGCTCGCGGAACATCACCGGTGGCTCCTGCCTGTCACCCGCCTGATCCGCGGTAACGATGATCTGCGGCATCGGCTCTGTCTCCCTTCCCAATCGTGTTCCCCCTCAGGCTTGCATCCCCCGCTTCAGCCATCGTAAACATTCAGTAGACGCGTTCTTAGAGGTTCCTTTCGTAAGTATGGCGACACCGAGAGACGTCACCGGCTCAAGTGGCTGACGGGGACGCAGCGAGCGTGGCGTACCTGGGAGGCACGCCAGCGAGCGAGGACGCAGTCAGGCGCCGCCGGGGGCGGCTCGAATGTCGTCGTATTTACGAAAAGGGCCACCGAGTTGCCGTCGGGCCCTCAGTTGCCGTCGGGCCGACGGCGCGCGAACCAGGCCCGGATGCGTTCGCGCAGCCGGCGCCAGAAACCAGGTCGAACCGCGGGGCGCCACCGAGCCGGCGGCGGCACCGTCGCGCGCACGACCTCGACCCACTGCTCGAGCGGCAGTTCGCCCTTGATCAGCTGGGCCAGCGCGCGCGTGACCGGCGCGTCGATCCCCGCCTCGGTCAGCGCCATGGACAGCAAGGGGACGGAGTCCAGCGCCTCCACCGCCTGCCCCACGCGGGCGGGGATCTCGCTTGCGTTGATGCCCTGGGAGAGCAGCTCACCAGCCCGCCGGTTGCGGCTCTCGGGAGCGAGCGCGGTCGCCACCAGGTCGCCGGTGCCGGCCAGGCCGATCATCGACTCCGGGCGGGCGCCCTGCGCCTCGGCCCACCGCCACACCTCGGCGAAGATGTGACCGGCGGCGGCACCGGCGGCGTTCAGGCCCTGCGCTTCGGTGGCGCCCGAAGCGAGCGCGGCGGCGTTCTTGGCCGCGCCGGCGAGCTCGACCCCGATCGGGTCGTTCGACTCCTCGCACACCACCCCGGCGCGAATGAACACGCCGGCGATGGCGGTGGCCAGCGCCTCCTCGGTTGACGCGGCGACCAGGGCGGCGCCCTCGCTGACCATCTCGCGCGCGTGGGCAGGGCCGCCGACGCAGCCGGTGCGCTCAGCCCCGATCCACCGCTTGAGCACGAGCGTCGGCGGGCTGCCGACGGGCGGGACCAGGCCCTTGGCCAGACTGACCACGGCGGCCCGCTGCGGCAGTCCGCTGTTCTCAAGGCGCTCGACGGCCATGCCCAGCTGCGTCGCCGGCACGGCCAGGAAGACGTAGTCGGCGCGCGCCACGCCAGCCTCTAGCGATTCAATGCGCAGCTCTCGCGGCAGGTCGACGCCGGGCAGGTAGACCCGATTCTCATGGTGCTCATTGAGCAGCTCAGCCTGCTCTGGGGTTCGCGCCTGCAACGTCGTTCGCAGACCGCCTCGGGCCAGCAGGACCGCCACCGCGGTCCCGAACGAGCCGGCGCCGATCACGGTCGCCCGCCTGGTTCCGGGCGCGGGGAGGTGGATCGAACGGCGCGGGACGGGCGGCATAGGCGGGCGAGCCTACTGTGGTTGGGGTTCGGTGGCTGGCGGTGGCGGTGGTCGCGGTGGTCGCGGTGGCGGTGGTCGCGGTGGTCGCGGTGGTCGCGGTGGCGGTGGCGGTGGCGGTGGCGGGCGGTGGCGGTGGCGGTGGTTCCCGGTGGCGGTGTCGCGGTGGTCGTGGTAGGTCCGCGCGGGGCGAGGTCCGCTGGCCGAACCTTGCTGGCGCGGTCAGTCCGTGCGCCCCGGGCGGCCGGGGCGTCCGGAACGGCTGCTGGGGACGGGGACAACTAGGCCCGGCCCGGCGCGGCCTGATCTGGGCCGTCGGCGAACCCTGGCCCCGCCCTGCGGATGAAAAACGTGACAAAACCCCAACCACCTCCCCAATCTCGGTCGCATAAGCACGTCCCACGTGCTTATGCGACCGCGGCGCGCCGGCGGGGAGTGGTTTGCCACGTCTTCCCGGTGGCGGCGGGTCGAGGAGGCGGCAGGTGTCCCACAACAGCGCCCGCCGAAAACGTTGCCTCACGCTCCCGGCGCGGTGGCGCGAGGCAACGTTTTGGCGAATAGACAGCGGTTTCGTTACCCAGCGAGCGCGGGCAAGACCGCCGCGC
This sequence comes from uncultured Solirubrobacterales bacterium, assembly GCA_963749545.1. Classification (GTDB taxonomy): domain Bacteria; phylum Actinomycetota; class Thermoleophilia; order Solirubrobacterales; family Solirubrobacteraceae; genus Palsa-465. Next base: position 16,424 of record CAVVNG010000010.1, on the reverse strand, counting down.
AACGAAATCGTCGTTGGACAACCCACCCACGCCACAGTCATCCTCCTCCCCAGCAGCCGTTCCCGACGTTACTGCGGACCTGCTGCTAGGCGGCGCCGCGGGCGGCGGCGCCGGCTATGGCTTCGTCCTCGTTCGCGACGGCCTCGGCCAACGCCCCCGCGATCCGGGCCACGTCGCCGAATGCGTCGGCGACTCTGGACGCATCGGATTGGGTGATGGCCCGGTTCAACGTCTGCACCGCGACGTCGAACTGCGCCCAGAGGTCGGTCGGGCCTCGTCGCCCGGTGCCCGGTCGGAGCTCATAAGGCGGCTCGGCGCTCTCGGCCCCCGGCACGGGTCGCCACAGGAGTCCGGCCGCGTGGGCATGCTCCCACGCGACGTGCTCCGTGGATGCAGCCTCCGCGAGTGCCCGCAACCGCGAGGCGAACCCGGCATCTGGCGGAGCCAGCTTGTGGTTACGCATGGCGCCCGCCCAGGCAACGCTCGCCTCCCGTACCCGACGCATGATCTGGGCTCGCTGCCGGTCGAGGTCCTCGCTAAAGCTCATGTCTGATCGGCCGAACCTGGACTCGTCGGACCGGGCTCGGCCAGCCCAACCGGCTCACCCCCCCAGAAGTCCTCGGCGCTGGGGCCGACGTCTCGCGATCCCGCCGCCGCACCCAAAGAGCTTTCCGCCAGCAAACGCTCAAAATCCGAGCGCCTGATCCGCACCCGTCGCCCGACCTTCAGCGCCGGCAGCGAACCTTGATCTATCCAGTTGCGCACCGTTTGCTGGTTCAGCTTCAGCAGCCCGGCTACTTCGGCCACGGTCAGGAAGGACTCCTCGATATCGGTACGCTCGACACTCATTTTGTCCAATTGAGACAAACTGGAACCAATTCAACAGCTATAGTACCGGCCCTGGAGGACGTCATCGAGTCGCGGCCAGGGAGAGAAGGTCTGCAAATCCGTGCAAACGGGAGGCCCGCATTCAGGAGACGGCAGGGAGCCAACCGAGGCTGGGAGCAACGTCGTCCGCTTCCCGCGCGATTGGATCGGCCCGCGCAAGGACCTAGTTCCCTTCGGGCCCGCGGCCGATGCACCGACTCAAGCTGCAGCGACTGTCACTGCACCCCCGAGTGCCGACGACTTCTGGGGCGAGGATTCGGCCGCCGTTCAGGACGCCCTGCAGGCTCCGGGTGCGAACGTGCTCGACGGTGGCGCCTCTGAGGTCGATCCTGTCGAGCAAACCGGCGGGTCGCACCGGCGTCCGGTTGCGAGGCCTCATCGGGCACCGCGATTCCCTCGCCGCGTCTCCCGGGCGGTGTCGAAGGCGCCGACCGCGCAGTCGGCATCGGCACGGCGGCGCCGGGTCCGGGTGGCATTGGGTCTGATCACGGCGGCGGCGGGAGTCGGCCTCTTGTTGGGCCATCTCCTGATCGACAAGTCCGGGCACCGTGTTCCGACTCTGGCGACCGCCGAGTCGCCGGGCCACCCGCTGGAGTTCGGGAGCCTGCGGCGCTGGATCGGAAGCGCCGTCCCGCATGCGAGTCGGGAGATCGCTGCCCGCATCCGAGTGCCGCCGCGTCGGTCCGTCCGGCGGGCGCCGGCGCGACGTACCCATAAGACTCATAAGGCGTCCCACGGGGCCGGTGCGCCCACGACGTCCTACGTCGCGTCAAACGGTGGCTCGACGACCGGGGCCAGGTCCAGTGCGACAGGCAACGGCGGCACGACCGCCTCGGCAGCTTCGGCTCCGGCAACCAGCGGATCCGCGGCAGAGCCCGTCCAGTCGAGCTCGGTGACGAACGACAGCGGCGGGAGCGGCGGTGGCGGGAGCAGCGGTGGGGGCAGCAGCAGTGGGGGCAGTAGCGGCGGCGGTGGGGGCGGCGGGCAGCCAAGCGGTCCGGTCGGTCCCGGCGCACCGTTCGGCCCCGGAAAGCTCGGATGAGCTACAGCGTGTCACCGAACCGTCACGGCCTGTCACGTAAGCGTCAAACTTCGAGCCGCCCCTCTTCTCCTCAACGAGCCCGTGTGATCTCATCCGATCCGACAGGAGGTAGGCAGGGAGTGAATCGGATCTTTCAGCACGCTCGGGTGAACGCCATCGCGTATCTCGCGCTGTTCGCGAGTACATGGCTGGTCGGGCTCGCGCTTTCGTCGAACGCCCAGGCCGGCGATCTCTCCGTCTGGGTGTGCGGGACGTGGACACGCCAGGCGCGGGCGTAATGCACGCCTCGTCGGACGACGGCTTACGGCGCGAGGTACCGGCCGCTAACTGTGCGTAAGACGGGCTGAGTCCTCGTCACGAACGGAAGCCAGCACTCAGGCAGCAGAGCTGCGTGGCAAGCAAACGCGCCCAATGGCCTCGCTCTTGTCGGCGCGTGGGTCCCGCCGTTCGACCTCTCCGGAATCCGGCGATCAACAACGGCACAGGCGCAGGGTGGCAGATTTTTATTGGAAGGGCGGCAGCGTGACCATTGTCGGGATTAGGCGACCACGTGGAAGTCGCCACGGTTCAATCCCCATACTTCGGCTGGCAGATCGTGTGTGTCGCCTCCGCTCGTGTCTGGCCGGAAAAAGTCTCGCGCAGCCTTGTCGTCTACGAGATCGAACTCAAGGCCCAGGAGAACCGGGCCCCGTCGCTGACGCCTGCGTGTGCCCCGAACCAGTCTTTGGTCTCAGCGGGGCTGGGTACGCGGGTGAATGGCCAGTCACGTTCCGCGCCACGGATCCGTCGGGAGTCTGCAGGACCCAGGCCTTGCAGGTGGCGAAGACGCTCAACGGGCCGTCGGCGGCGCCAGATCAGCCGCTCATGGCAGCAGTGCCCTGATCAGTCATTTACGCACTGGGTCAACACCGCCGGACTTCGCTCCCGAATGGGCACGGCACGTTTCACGCTCACGCTGAGGGCGATGAATGCCGCGGGCGTATGGACGTCGGCCGCGCCTTGGACGAAGGAGATTCTCGTCGACAACGTTCCGCCGACGGTGAGGCTCTCGGGGCCAGCGATGCGCCTTCCACCGACGGGCACGCAATACATCACGGCTAACGGCTACGGCCGGGCCCTCGGGTGTCGCCGGCATCCTGTGCTCGGTCGACGCGCCGCCGCCACAGTGGTATCCCGGCGTCGACAGCTCGGCTAGCCGTTCGAGGAATCGGGGCCCATCGCGCTGCATTGCGTGGCGATGAACCACGCCAAGAGCAGCGAACGGAAACTCGAATGCCGTGTCCGCCCTGCGAGCTGGACCCTCAACATTCGTCAACCAGCTGTCAGCACCGTCTCGTTCGTCGCGAGTCGTGAGCAGATCTGCGGTGCCAGAAGAGGCAGCAAGCGAGTTCGGATTCCGGCGCAGTGGATCATTAAGGTACATTCACGGGATAGCGTGTGCGCGTCCGCGTCCCGGCCCAAACGCAAACCGTCACGGAGACGCGATGCCATCCCCGAGAGTCGTCAAGGTGACGCGTCCGGCAGACACGGCCATTGGATGACCGAGCGCGTAGTTCGTGCTTCCCCGCCGCATCCGAGAACGAACGAAACGCATCCACTTCGGCGCCACCGCCACCGTAAGCGGCTGGCTAGGAACGGCCCGGGGCACGGGGCTGGCCCGCCAGCGGGTCGTGGTTCTGACAGCGCCCGACAACGGCAAGGAGCGATTCAAGGCCGCCGCCGTGGTCACGACCCATGCCAATGGGAGCTGGAGCGCTCGGCTGCGGCCGGGGCCGTCGCGGTTGGTGCGCGCGTACTTTGGCGGCAACGCGACCGTGGAGCCTTCGCTGTCCACGGTCGCGCATCTGGTCGTGCCCGCCTCGGTGACGATGAGTCTCAGCCCGCGGCGGACCCACTGGGGCGACACGATCAAGATCGCCGGGCGGCTACGCGGCGGCTACATACCGCCCTCGGGTGAGGTGGTCGTCCTGCGCATCGGGTGGAAGGGCGGCTCGACCGAGATCGGCCATCTGTACACGGCGCGCAACGGGACGTTCCGCAGTACCTACACGTTCCTGCGCGGCAATGGAAGCGAGACGTACCGCCTGTGGGCGGCGACCGCGAGCGAGAGCGACTACCCGTTCGCACCGGCACGGAGCCCGTCGGTCAAAGTTACTGTAAATCAGTAGGCGACGGGCCGGGCGACCAGCCGCGATCCGGCCGAAGCGGCGCCGCGCGCGCGGCGCCGACGGGGTCCCAGCCAATCGCGTCCTGATCCATTCCGCCTGCTCCCACGTAATAAAGCTGTACGAGTTCCCTAACCGGTAGTCCCTTTACCGGGTAAAGTGTCTGACGTGGTCGGCGACATTCTTCAACCAACCCATCTCATCTTCATCCTCGTGATCGCGTTGCTGGTGCTGGGGCCGAAGCGACTGCCCGAGGTTGGGCGCTCGCTTGGCCGCGGACTGCGTGACTTCAAGGGGGCGCTCAGCGGCGAGGAGCCCGAGCATCACCACGACGAGGTGACATCGTCCACGGGCACTGCGACTGCGGAGCCGCCACCGGCGTTCGATCCGGAGCCGACGTACGAGCCGCCCGTCGAGGAGCCAGCGTACGAGGGGCCCGCGGACGTCCACGATCCGGTCTCGACCGAGCACGACGCGACCGCGGAAGCGGAGCCCATCGAGGAGCCCGGTGCTCCGATGTCTCCCTTCGCCGCGATGTCTCGACCCGCCGCGCCGGAGCCCACCGCGACCACCGCGCCGGAGCCCACCGCGGCCGCCGAGCCTGAGCCCGCCCCGCACGAGCCGGAGCCTCAGCCCGCCGCAGCTGCTGCGGCTGAGCCGGCCGAGCGCGCCAGCTAGGCCCTCACGCTTCGCTCGCGCGCCGGCGGCGCGCACAGTGCACAGCGATCCCAGTCGAACGGACGCGTGATCCCGCGCAGACGGCGATCGTTCTCGTGCCACTCGCGGTTCAGATGGCGCCCAATCACGATGGCGGCGACGCGCTCGGCTCCGGCGGACTTGAGCGCGGCGGCCGCGCTCTGGGCGTTGGCGCCGGTCGTCCATGTGTCGTCGATCAGTAGCACCGAGCTCCCGTCGAGCTCGCGCGCGGCGGCGAATTTGCCGGGGTGGAACTCATGCGTCGCCGCGTCAGCCGAACCCGGCTCGAGCAGGCGCTGATACCGCTCGCGGGTCGGGGCGACCAGCTCTCCGACGATCCGGCGCAGGGGATGGCACGCATCCCGCTCGGGGTCGCTCGACGGCACCGTGGTGACGAGGTCGAAGTGCTCGGCGGCCGCGGCGCGGGCTACGCACCGCTCGTGCTGGACCAGGTGACGCCACAGCACGGCGGCCAGTTCGACGGCAAATCGCCGCGCGACCTCGCCAGCCAAGCGCTTGTATCCCTTCAGCGCGTGATGCAGCTGTTCCCGGGCCACGCTGTAGGAGATCGGCGCAACGGCATCCAGCCAGAGCTGTCCGTGACCGCAGGCGTAGCACCGCGGATAGCCGTTGGTGAAGTTAAAACAGACGTCGCACACGTCGGGGCCGGGCCGAGGGGCGAGCATGAAATTGCCGTACAGGGCGGTCAGCTCGGCGACCTTCGGCATGGCGCTAGCCGACCAGCGAGTCCGGCGAGGTCAGCCGCTCGATGATCGTCGTGATCTCGCGCGGGGTGCGCACGACGTGAGCCCCCGGGCGCGCCGCACACTGCCGCGCCCACTCCTCTCGGAGCACCGGCTCGAGCAGGAACACCGAGCGACCGTGCCCGAGCGCGAGGCGCGCCTGAAGCCGTGCGCCGCTGGTGTCCGACGCCTCGACGACGACCGTGGCCAGTGTCATCCCCGACATCACCGCGTTGCGCATCGGAAAGCTCTGGCGAGTGGGGGGAGCGTCGGGCCAGAACTGCGACACGACCGCGCATCGCGCGGCGATCTGGCGCTGGAGCCCCGCGTTCTGGGGTGGATAGGTGCGATTGAGGCCGGTACCGATCACGGCGACCGTACGTCCACCGCGGGTGAGTGCCGCAGTGTGGGCCGCCGTGTCGATCCCGGCCGCCAAGCCTGAGAACACGGTGAACCCCGCCTCGACCAGGTGCCTGGCGATCACCTCGGCGGCTTTGACGCCAGCCGGCGACGCACGTCGGGCCCCCACGACAGCGACCGCCCGAGCGTCGCGCGGATCGAGTCGCCCTGATACGAAGATCAGCGGCGGACGGTCATGGACGCCACGCAGGTTCTCCGGGTACTCCGAGTCGAGGACCGTCAGCAACTGGAGTCCGGCGTCCTGCCAGCCTTCGACCTGGGCCGCAGTCTCCGCCGCGTCGCCCACGGCAAACAGGCTCGTCTGTCCTGCCTGCTCCTCCTCGAGGACGGCGATCGCACTCCCGCTCTCTTCGACGAGCTCCGCATACGTACGCCAGGGGCGCTTGCCGCTCCGCAGGAGGGTGACCAGAGCTGCGCTCTCCGAGGCTGATGTCATCGGCCGGCGGAGCGTAGCGGGTCGAACAGACGTTCGCCTCCGCGTCGGTCGGACCTGGAGTCGGGGGGAAAATCGTCGGGTGGGAGATAGCCGCATCTGCGGCCGATGCGCCGTGGTTTAGTCACCGCGCGGACGGGAAGAACCCCTATTGGCTCGGGTGAGGACCGGGCCCCGACAGGAGGAGAGAATTGAGCGCTCTGGGAAGGGCACGAACTGCATTACTGGCGATTCCGGTCATGTTGCTGCTCGCGGCGTGCGGAGGGTCAGGCAAGGGTCCGGTCACCCTCAACTGGTACGTGTTCCCGGAGCCGTCAGGCTCGTTTGCCAAGGCCGCGGCGGACTGCAGCAAGGCCTCTGGCGGGAAGTACAACATCAAGATCAACTTCCTCTCCACCGCTTCGGACCAGCAACGTGTCCAGCTGGTCCGCAGGCTGGCGGCCAACGACACCTCGATCGACATCCTGGCCATGGACGTCGACTGGACGGCGGAGTTCGCCGGGGCAAAGTGGATCCTGCCCGTCCCCGACTCGATTGCCTCCCAGGTCCGCAGCCAGGATCTCGCCGGTCCGGCCAAGACCGCGACGGTGGGCAACACGATGTGGGCGGTGCCGATCAACTCGAACACCGAGCTGCTGTGGTACCGCAAGGACCTCATCAAGACGCCACCCAAGACGTGGAGTCAGATGATCTCCGAGGCCGCGGCGCTGGCCAAGCAGGGCAAGCCGCACTACATCGAGGAGCAGGGCGCTGAGTACGAAGGTCTGACGGTGTGGTTCAACTCGCTCGTCGACTCGGCGGGCGGCCAGATCATCGGCTCCAATAATCAGGTCGAGGTCGGCAAGACGGCCGCGACGGCCGCGTCGATCATGCATCGGCTGGCCACCTCGCCGGCCGCCGATCCGTCGCTCAACGTCGCCCAGGAAGGGCCGTCTGACGTCGCGTTCGACGCGGGGAACGCGGCGTTCGAGATCAATTACCCATTCGTGTGGGACTCGGCCAAGACCACCAACCCGAAGGTCGCCAAGGTCATGGGTTACGCGCCCTTCCCCCAGGTCGTCCCGGGTATCAAGCCGCATGTTTCGATTGGCGGTTACAACCTCGGCGTCTCGTCGCACTCCGCCCATCCCGACCTGGCCTTCGACGCGATCAAGTGCCTGACACAGCCGGGCAACCAGAAGACCGACGCCATCAAGGGAGGCCTGGCGCCGGTGGACGCGAGCATCTACAGCGACGCGGCGTTTGACAAGGCGTATCCGTTTCACCAGCTGATCAAGGACCAGCTGCAGACCTACGGTCTGCGTCCGCAGACCCCGGCCTACGCCGACGTCACGCTGGCGATTCAGAAGGCGCTTTCGCCGACCTCGAGTATCGACCCGAGCAGCGTGGTCAGCACGCTGCGCAACGAGATCAAGCTGTCATTGTCCTCAGGAGCACTGCTGTGAGCACCGGCGCCGTCGCAGCACCCGCGCGAGCCACGTCACCGCGTCGCCGGCACCTGACCGAGCGCGCGCGTGGCGAGCGCCGCCTGGCCGCGATCCTGGTCGCGCCGGCGCTCATCGTGATGTTGGCGGTCACCGCGTATCCGATCATCGACGCCGTCGTCCTCTCGCTCCAGCGCGCCGACCTCCGCTTCCCGACGCAGAACAAATTCATCGGCCTGGCCAACTACGGCCACGTCCTGAGCGCGCCGGTGTGGTGGCAGGACGTCCTGCACACGGTGATCATCACTGTGATCTCGGTCTCGATCCAGTTCGTGCTCGGGATGTGTCTGGCCCTGATCATGCACCGAGTGATCTTCGCCCGCGGCCTCGTCCGAGGCATCGCGCTGGTTCCGTACGCGATCGTCGCCGTCGTCGCGGCCTACTCGTGGCAGCTCGCGTTCTCGCTCAACAGCGGGTGGATCCCCAAGCTGTTCGGCCTGACCGGCGATCCGCTGAGCCACACCTTCGGGCTGTACGTGGCGATCATCGTCGCCGAGGTGTGGAAGAACACGCCATTCATGGCGCTGCTGCTGTTGGCCGGCCTGGCCCTGGTGCCCGACGAGCTCCACGAGGCGGCGCGAGTGGATGGCGCCACCACCTGGCAGCGCTTCGTGCGGATCACGCTGCCGCTGATGAAGCCGGCGATTCTCGTCGCGCTGCTGTTCCGCACGCTCGACGCATTCCGGATCTTCGACACGATCTACATCTTTGGTCAGGGCGCGCAGGGCACCGAATCAATCTCGATGCTCAACTACTCGACGCTGCTCGACCGGCTCAACCTGGGTCTCGGCTCGGCGGTCTCGGTGCTGCTCTTCGTCCTCGTGTCGATCATCGCGTTTGTATTCATCAAGGTGTTCGGAGCGGCGGCCGCCCCGGGAGGAAGTGAGGCATGAGTCACCGCGCACGTCAATACAGCGGATGGTCGGTGGCGATCTTTGTCGTCCTCGTCATCTCGCTCATTCCCGTCCTGTGGATCCTCTTCCTGTCGCTGAAGACCTCGGCGTCGGCCACCGACGGCAGCTTCATCCCGCACCACTGGACGCTGTCCAACTACTCCGACATCTTCAAGCTGGGGACGTTCACCAGCGCATTGCGTAACTCGATTGGGATCGCGCTGATCGCCACGGTCCTGGCCGTGATGCTCGCCTCGGCCGCGGCCTACGCGATCGCGCGCCTGGACTTCCCCGGCAAGCGGGCCATCCTCGCCGTAGCGCTGGGCGTGGCGATGTTCCCGCAGATCTCCCTCGTCGGCCCGCTGTACAACCTGTGGCGCCAGATCGGGCTCTACGACACGTGGCCGGGACTGATCATCCCCTACATGACCTTTGCCCTACCGCTGTCGATCTACATCCTGTCGGCGTTCTTCAGAGAGATCCCCTGGGAGCTCGAGCAGGCGGCGCAGGTTGACGGCGCCACCCCCTTCCAGGCCTTCCGCCGGATCATCGTGCCGCTGGCCACGCCGGGACTCGTGACCACGTTCATCCTCGTCTTCATCATCTGCTGGAACGACTTCGTGTTCGCGATCTCGCTGACCTCGACGTCAGCGGCACAGACGGTTCCCGCGGCCATCTCGTCGTTCTCCGGGATCTCCCAGTTCACCGTCCCGTACGGGGACATCGCCGCCGCGGCGATGGTCGTGACCGTGCCGGTCTTGATCCTCGTACTCATATTCCAGCGCCGGATTGTGTCCGGCCTGACCGCCGGCGCCGTCAAGGGTTAGCAAAGGAGCTTCGCTGTTATGGCTGAGATCGAGTTTCAGGACATCACCAAGCGCTATCCAGACGGCTTCGAGGCCGTGAAGCACCTGGATCTCGACGTCCGCGATGGCGAACTGATGATCCTGGTCGGCCCGTCGGGCTGTGGCAAGTCGACGGCGCTGCGGATGGTTGCCGGGCTTGAGGACATTTCCGGCGGCGAGCTGAAGATTGGTGGCGCGGTGGTCAACGACAAGGCCCCGAAGGACCGGAACATCGCCATGGTCTTCCAGAACTACGCGCTCTACCCCCACATGACCGTACGCGAGAACATGGGCTTCGCGCTCAAGCTGGCCAAGGTGCCCGACGAGGAGATCAACCAGAAGGTCAGCGAGGCCGCCCGGATTCTCGATCTCGAGCAGCATCTCGATCGCAAACCGGCCAACCTGTCCGGCGGTCAGCGCCAGCGCGTCGCCATGGGTCGGGCGATCGTGCGCAACCCGAGCGTGTTCCTGATGGACGAGCCGCTGTCGAACCTCGATGCCAAGCTGCGGGTGCAGATGCGGACCGAGATCGCGCGGATCCAGCAGCATCTGGGCACAACCACGATATACGTCACCCACGACCAGACCGAGGCCATGACCCTGGGTGACCGGATCTCGGTGATGCGGGCGGGCGTGCTCCAGCAGGTCGGGAGCCCGGCGGAGCTCTATAACCATCCCAACAACCTGTTCGTGGCCGGGTTCATCGGCTCCCCCTCGATGAATTTCCTCCCCGGCGAGATCGACGGCGACACGGTCAAGCTGCCGATCGGCGAGGTCGAGATCCCCGAGGAGCTGCGAAGGAGCCTCGAGTCCGGCAAGGGCGGCGGCCGTCGCAGCGTCATCGCCGGTCTGCGGCCCGAGCACTTCGAGGACGCCAACCTGGTCCACGATCCCTCGCGCGGTCATCCGTTCAAGGCCAAGATCGAGGTGCTCGAATCGATGGGCAGCGAGTTCTACGCCTACTTCGTGGTCGAGTCCGAGCGAGTCTCGGCCTCCGAGCTGGAGGAACTGGCCCAGGATGCCGGGGCCGCCGACCTGCCCCACTCGCACGAAGGCAGCCAGGTCGTGGCTCGCCTCGATGCCGAGAGCCGGGTCAAGCAGGGAGAGGAGGCGGAACTGTGGTTCGACTCGCAGCACCTGCAGCTGTTTGATCTCGAGTCCGCACAGAGCCTGCTTGCTTCTCAGAACGGCGGCGGGAGCGGGAACGGCAGCCGGTCGGGCCAGCCACAGCCCAGCCCCGCCGAGCCACAGACCAGCACGCCGTAGCCCCAGCCACATGCCGCTGCCGCGCTCCACTGGCATGCCCGGGGTGGATGCGCAGCATGACTTCCTGCGTGCGCGCCGGCGCGCGGCCACGGCGCGGCTGATCGCCCGGCTGCGGGGCGAGCCCGACGACGTTGGTGTGACCCTCCCCTACGAGGAGGTGGTCGAAGCCCTCGGGTTCGTGAGCGAGCGCCCCCTCGGCCTGCAGGTCGTGGCGCTCGACGCGATTCTCGGCACCGTCGACCGCGGAGGCGACTTCGATCGGCGCTTCCGCCCCACGTCTGCGAGGGTGCGGAGCCGGTGGGAGCGCATCGCGGCGGCGATGCGCCGTGGCGAACCCCTTCCGCCGGTCGATCTCGTCCGGGTCGGCGAAATCCACTTCGTCCGCGATGGTCACCATCGGGTCTCGGTGGCGCGTACGCTGGGGCGGGCAGACATCGACGCGTACGTGACCGAGGTGATCACCCGGATCAATGCCGACCGTGCCACCCACATCACTGACCTCGCGCTGAAGAGCCACGAGCGTGTGTTCTTCGAACGGGTCCCGCTGCCCGAAGCGGCCAGAGCGGAAATCTCGCTGTCGGACCCGTGGGACTACGCGGAGCTGGCCGAGGGCGTTGAGGCGTGGGGATTCCGGGCCATGCAGGACACAGTCGAGCCCCTGAATCGAGCTGAGACGGCCCGCGCCTGGTTGGAGGAGGAGTATCGACCGGTCGTGGTCATGTTGCGCGAGGCTGAGCTGATCGGGGAAAGGACTGACACCGAGGCCTATATGCGCGTCGCAGCCGAGCGGTACCGCCTGCTGCGCACGCATCGCTGGGACGACGATGTCCTCGACCGCGTTGTGCGAGGAACCCGTGGGCGCCGACGCTGATCAGGGGCGGACGCTGGTCACGAGCGAGCGCGGCGCTCGGGGCTGATAGGCAAACGGGGGAGGCCAGTTCGCGGCTCCTATTCAGATAGCCTGCGCGCCGGATGACGCCCCGCCCGGCAGCCCCGCCGCCTGAGCTTGAGGCGAAGCCTCGGCGGCGCTACGCACCTCGGATGGCACCCGAGCTACGCCGTGAGCAACTGCTCGATGCGGCGCTCGGCGTGATCATCGAGCGCGGCTACAGCGGCGTTTCGATCGAAGCCATCGCCAGGAAGGCGGGCGTCACCCGGCCGGTGGTCTACGACCACTTCCCGAACCTCGGTCGGCTCCTGTACGCCCTGGTCGAGCGCGAGGAACGGTATGCCCTGGAGCAGCTCGAAGGGGTGGTCTCGGATGATCCTGGTGACCTGCAGCCCGAGGCACTGCTGGCCCGCGGCGTGCGCAAGTTCCTCGACGGGGTGGCGAGCCGGCCTGCCACCTGGCGGATCATCCTGCTGCCGCCGTCCGGCACCCCCTCGATGGTGCGCCAGCACGTCGAAAGGAACCGAATGCAGGTGCTGGAGCAGATCGAGTCGATGGTCAGATGGGCAATGGCTCGCCTCGATCTCCCCGCCGACCTCGACGTCGAGCTGACGGCCCGCGCGATCCGGGACCTGGCACAGGAGTGGGGACGGATGCTGCTCACCGACCCGGATCGCTACCCGCCCGAGCGCTACGAGCAGTTCGTGCGGACGCTGATGGCTCTGCTGAGTCCGCGTCATGAGGCGGCTGACTGAGGCGTCGGTGCTGGAGCTCGCGCGGGCGATCCGCCGGCGCGAGGTGAGCGCTCGGGAGGTTGTGGAAGCGCATATCGAGCGCCACACGGCTTGCGCGCCGCGGGTCAACGCCGTGGTCGCCGACCGCTTTGCCGCGGCCCGGCGCGAAGCGGATCGTGCCGACGAGCGCCTGGCAGACGCGGGGGCTGACGACCTGCCCCCGCTGCTCGGCGTCCCGTTCACGGTCAAGGAGTCGATCGCGGTCGAGGGTATGCCGCAATCGGCGGGGCTGATCGCGCGGCGAGACTTCCGGAGCTCGGAGACCGCCCCGGCTGTTCAGCGTCTGATCGACGCCGGCGCGATCGTGCTCGGCGTTACGAACACCTCTGAGCTGACGCTGTGGATCGAGACGGCCAACCGGCTGTACGGACGCACGTCCAATCCGTACGATGCCCGCCGAACCGCGGGCGGATCGTCCGGCGGCGAGGGCGCGGCGGTGGGCTGTGGGGGCTCGCCCTTCGGAGTCGGCGCCGACATCGCCGGCTCGATTCGGGTTCCCGCCTTCTTCTGCGGCGTGTTCGGCCACAAGCCGTCGCCCGGTGTGGTGCCGAACACGGGCATGTTCCCGCCCAGTGGGGGCGAGGCGGCGGCGATGCTCCAGACAGGGCCGATGGCTCGGCGCGGCGAGGATCTGATGCCGCTGCTCCGGATCATGGCCGGACCCGATGGCCGCGATCCGCAGACCCGCGACGTGCTGCTGGCCGATCCCGACGATGTCTCGATCGAGGGGCTGCCGGTCGTCACCGTGGAGGGCAGCTCGCTGCAGTCGATGAGTCGCGAGCTGCGCGATGCCCGCGAGCGCGCGGTCGGAGCCCTCGCCGCCGGCGGAGCTCTGGTGCGGCGGGTATCCCTACCGTCGTGGCGTCACGCCTCCCTGCCCTACGTGGTCACGCTTCAGGACGGCGCCACGCAGACCACGGCCGAGCTGCTGCTCCAGGCCGGGGACGAGCCGCCGAGTTGGCGAGGACTCATCAGGCCCGGCGGCACCCACACCATGCCGACCCGGCTGACGCTGGCCGCCGAGCGGTTGCCTCGGATGAAGGGTTCGCGTCGCCAGCGGCTGTTGCAATCCGCCCGGGACCTGGGCTCCGAGCTCGTCGAGACGATCGGCCACGGCGTGCTGCTGCACCCGGCGCACCCGCGCGTCGCCCCGGTGCACGGGCGCACCGTCGGGCGTTCGTGGCTGCTCACGCCCGCGGCGGTCTTCAACCTGGCGGGGGTCCCGGTGACCGAGGTTCCGCTCGGCCTCTCCGATGGCGGCCTGCCATTGGGCGTGCAGGTCGCGGCCGCGCAGGACAACGATCATGTGGCCATCGCGGTGGCGATGCATCTGGAACGTGTGTTCGGTGGATGGGTTTCGCAGAGCCCGTAGGCAGTTCGTCCTAACATCGCAACCACATGGCGGAATGGACCGAGGTAGTGGTACGCCATCGGCGTGTAGTGCTGGTGACCTGGGTTGTCCTGGCCGTGCTCGGCGTGGCGGCGGCGTCGAGCCTCAGCTCGCTGCTGTCCAACCGCTTCAGCGTGCCGGGGTCCGATGCCGAACGTGGCTTGGACATCCTTCGCACGCGGTTCCACGAGCGAAGCGACGGCGCCTTCACGCTGGTCGTGCGCTCGAACAACGGGGCCGTCAACCGCGCTGCCGTGGACGCCGCGGCCGGGCGAGCCGCCGCGGTGCTGGCCAACGGCAAGGCCGGGCCGCTGCTCCCCGCCGGCGACGGCGTCCACTACGTCCAGGTCAACACATCGCTGGAAAATGCGCCCGCCTCCGACCGCACGCCGGCGGTGCGCAAGGCTGTGGGGCAGATACCCGGTGCCACGGTGTACGTCACTGGCTTTCCAGCCATCAACCACGACACGCAACCGCTCTATAACCAAGATCTCGCGCGCGGCGAGTCGATCGCCATCCCCATCGCGCTGATCGTGCTCGGCTTCATGTTCGCGACGCTGGGCGGGATCGCCGTTCCGCTCGTATTCGCGGCAATCACGATCCCGACGACCCTCGGCGGGGTGTGGATCGTGGCCCACATGCTCGAGATGGCCACGTACGTGACGAACATCGTCTCGCTGATCGGTATTGCGATCGCGATCGACTATTCGATGCTCGTCGTGTTCCGCTTCCGCGAGGAACTCGGACGGCAGGACGATCCCCACAAGGCGCTGATCACGACGATGGCGACCGCCGGCCGCGCCACCGTGTTCTCGGGCCTCACCGTGGCGGTGGGACTGGCCCTGCTCGCCTTCATGCCGCTGCCCTTCATCCGCTCGATGGGGATCGGAGGCCTGCTCGTCCCGGTCGTGAGCGTGCTGGCCTCCGCCACCCTCCTGCCGGCCCTGCTCTCGCTGCTGGGTCGGCGCGTCAACTCGTTGCGCATCGTGCCGAAGTCCGTGCTGGCGCGGCGAGCCGCCAGCGACCGCGGCTTCTGGACGCGGCTCGCTCACATGATCATGCGCCACCCGATCCCGGTTCTGGTCGGCTCGGCGGCGGTAATGCTGGTGATCGCGTTCCCCGCCCTTCAGTTGAAGCTGACCGGTGGCGACAACCGGGGAATTCCCAGCGGAACCAACGCCACCGACGGCTTGATCGTGCTCGAGAAGACCCTCGGGCCAGGCGCCCTGGCGCCGCACCAGATCGTCGTCGATACGGGTCGTCCCGGTGGCGCGCTGGCGCCAAGCGTGCGTGCTGCCGAGGTGCGCCTGGCGCGGTCACTGCGCTCGGACCGCGAGATCGACCCGAGCACGGTGGCGGCGCCGGCCCTTCTGTCGGCCGGGCAGGCCCACCGGGCCAGCCTGCTCGATCCAACCGATCAGATTGCCCAGGTCCGCGCCGCCGGCTACAGCGACTCCGGGACCCACACGGCGATGACCCTCGTGGATCGGATACGCAATCACTACGTGCCCGATGCGCACTTCCCCGACAGCGTGCACGTCGTCGTGACCGGGGCGCCCGCGTTCGGGGTCGACTTCCTGTCCAAGGCGTACGGTGCCTTCCCCTGGCTCCTCGCGGCCGTCCTCGTGATCAGCTACTTCCTGCTACTGCGGGCGTTCCGGTCAGTCGTGCTGCCGATCAAGGCCGTGTTCATGAACCTGCTGTCGGTGGCCGCCACCTACGGGGTGCTGGTGATGTTGTTCCAGCATGGCTGGGGGCACACGTTGCTCGGGCTCAATAGCTCGCCGCAGATCGAGGGCTGGATCCCGATCTTCCTGTTCGCCGTGCTGTTCGGCCTGTCGATGGACTACGAGGTCTTCCTGCTCTCGCGGATGCGCGAGGAGTGGGACGCCACCCACGATAACGACCACTCGGTCGCCTATGGACTCGAGCACACCGGCCGGATCATCACGGCGGCGGCGATCATCATGATCGCCGCCTTCTCGGGCTTCACCGCCGGCCGGTTCGTGGGCCTGCAGGAGTTCGGCATCGGCCTGTCTGCGGCCATCCTGCTCGACGCCACGATCGTGCGCGCGCTGCTGGTGCCGGCGACGATGAAGCTCCTCGGGCGCTGGAACTGGTACCTGCCCGAGGGCGTCCGGAAGGCGTTCCGGCTCTCGCCCACGCCCCCACCGGCGCCCGGCGCCGCGCACGGGCGGTAGTCGGCACCCCTCTTCGCCCGCAGGCACCCTTAACCACGACGAGGACCCATGTGGGTCCCCGTCGCTGATCCCAAACGCACTCACGGCCGGGTTGAGTGCGTCCTCCGGGAGCTTTATCGACCTCCTAAACTCGTCAGCGTCTCGAAAGTTGCGGCGGACGAGCACGAATCTCTCTTGCCATACTTGGAGACCCCCAAAGGGGGCGTAGCTCAGTTGGTTAGAGCGCCGGCCTGTCACGCCGGAGGTCGCGGGTTCGAGTCCCGTCGCTCCCGCTC
>CAVVNG010000009.1:0-100373 GCA_963749545.1 uncultured Solirubrobacterales bacterium | reverse complement strand
GGAAGCAGGCCCATCTGCTGGCAGGTCGCGCGGCTAGCTTGGCGCAGAAGATGTGACCCGTCCGCGGGCCGCGCTCGGCCGGCTCGGGGTCCGGTAGGAATGTGCCTGCTCGGCCTAGCCGGTCGGGGCTGAGGGCGCCTGTGCCGCCGTTCGCGCCTGGGTCCAGTCGGGCAGTGGATCGAGCTGCCAGAGGTCCACCGGGTGCTCGTCGATCCATCGTTGTGCGTCGGCTTGGCCGAGCTTGATCAGTTCCTCGGCGAACTCGCCGGCGAAGAAAACGTAGCTCAACAGCTCGCCGTGCATCGCGTCGGCACCGCCGTCGAGGATCTGCCCCAACAGCCACAGATCGCGCGCACCAGCTTTCCAGGGGCGGCTGTAGTGCGTGCGGTAGACGCGGCGGGCGATCTCGCCGATCGCGGAGGGGTCCTCGGGCGCGATGAAGATGTAAGGCACCGGGTGGACCGGCTCGTCCGACCCGCCACGCTGCGGCTGCCGCGCTTGGCGCGCAGCGAGGCCGCCAGAATGTCCATCCTCGGCAGCGACCCGGGCCGCGATCAGCGCGTTTCGGTTGGCCAGCGTGCGGATGTCCTGGGCCAGCGGGTCACCCAGCGCGGCGTGCAGCAGGTGCGCAGCCCCGACATAGAAGTCCGGCTGGGGCTCGGGCGGTGGCGTGCGGCTCGCGGCGACGGCATTGAGCGCGATCACAATCACCCGCTCGGCCCCCAACCACAGCGCCGGCTTGATCGGCGTGTTCAGCCGCGGCCCACCGTCGAAGTACCAGCCGGCCGCCGGCACGGGCTCGGTCACGCGCACGGCCGGGAACAGGGCCGGGATTGCAGCAGAGGCCAGGATATGCTCTACGCCGACGTTGGGGGTCGCGACGTACTCGATCCCGCGCAGAGGATCGTCTGGGTATCGCGCGATTCCGCCCTGGTGAAAGACGACCGAGCGGTTGCTGTGCGCGGGGGTAGCGACCACCCCGAGCGCCAACCGCTGCGCGCGGACGTTCTCGCCCAGCTGGTCAAAGTCCACCAGCCTGCCGAGCGTCTGCGCTAGTGGTTCGGGGTGCAGGATCGACGGAGCGTGCAGGCTGCTCACCGGCAGAAACTCGGCGATGTAGCGCGCAAACCGAGCCGCCCCGCCAGGCGCCATCAGCGGCGCGAACACGTCCCCAAACCGCAGATCGCGCCAGAACCGCAGCCCATCCTCGATCGCATCCTCAGCAGAGCGATGCCAATTAGCCGCCAGATACGCCGAGATCAGCGCGCCTGCGCTCGTCCCGACGATCACCCTCACCTGATCTTTAAGCTCGCGCAGCAGCACCGACAACGCCCCGGACGCGTACGCCCCCCGCGCCCCGCCCCCTCCCAGCACCAAACCCGCGCCACCCCCTCGATCACTCTCCACGCTCACGATCCCAACCCTACCCGGATCACAGCAGCACACGCCACCCGGAGGCGTCTGAGCCGCATAGCGGCCCCAGTAGCAAGACGCAGACACCAGCCAGTACCGAGCGTCTCGATACCGTGTCCGCCATGGGGAGTGTCCGAGGATTTGTGCCATGCCCCCGGGTCAGAGCAAGGCGCTGGTGGTCCCGACAGAGATCGCGTGCGGGGTCGTTGCGGGGCCTCTGTTCGTGAGTAGCTTCACGGTTATCGGCGCGAGACGCGCCGGATACGACTGGCGGCGTCACGCAGTGAGTTCCCTCGCAGCCGGTCACGGTGGCTGGTCGCAGCGTGCGAACTTCGCGCTCACGGGCGCGCTCTACCGCATCGCAGCGCACGGCCTGGCGCGGAGCCCAAGGCGGACCGTCGGGCCGCGCGTCGTCCCAGCGCTGATCCTCGGAGTCGGCGTTGGCCTGGTCGGTTCTGGACTGTGCGTGACCGACCCGGTGGCCGGCTTCCCGCCCTCATCTCCTGATCAGGATGGTGCCGACCATGCGCGCCCAGGTGCACCTACTCGCAGCGGAAAGCTGCACAACCTCTGCGCCTTGCCGATCTTCGCCGGGATCCCTGCTGCGGCCCTGACCTGCGCTACGTCTGCCGCTCGGAGGGGGGACTATTGCTGGGCTTCGTATTCGGCTGGCTCAGCTATCGCGAAGACGAGCGCATTCGCGCTCTTCGGGGCGGCATTCAGTGGCGCGCCGAGCCTGCCGGGCGCGGCGGCATCTTTCAGCGTATCTCCGTCACGGCCGGGTTCGGATGGCTGAGCGCACTGTTGCTTCGCACTTTGAGCGCCGGCCTGCTGTCTTGTAGAACGTAGCTCCCGGTCAGGCACGCCGGCGTCTCGCGTTGCGCGGGAACGGCGCATCTCCCGAGGACGCAACGCGCCCGCTCGTTGAGGAGTCGCTGCTTGCCGGTCCAAACGATCCGGCGAGCGCATCAACCGTTTGCGCATCGCCCCGTCCGCCGCTAACGGCACAGCGCAGCGCTCATCCGACCCCGTACTGTCGCGTCCGCCACGGCAAGTGGCCCTTTGCAGTGCTTCGCAGGACCCTTGCCAGGACGCGGGCTCGACGTTGCGTAGGACCTAGATCTGCGGGTGTCGCGTCGTGATGCGGAACACGGGATACCGCGCTGCGATCGTCTCGAAGACGCTGAGGTCGGCGCTGGGGTCCACGGGAATGTGGGGACGGGCACCAGGCGCCCGCTCGACGTACTTCTTGATCACGCCCGCTCGCTGCTCGACCGGTACCTCCACGAGTTGCACGGACTCCACGCCGCCATGGCGCAGCTTGACAACCCCGCCGGCGGCCCTGACGTTGCGGACCCAATTGCACTCCTCGCCGAGCATCGAGACCAGGTACCGCTCACGATCGATCCGCGCCTCAACCAGTGGGAACCTCCGCAGCTCGCCCGAGTTCCGTCCCGGCACCTCCAGAACGACCCCGCGCCGCGGAAGGAGGCCCCAGCCGAGCACCGCAACCCAGAGCCGGGCGTAGCGACGGGCAACGGCATTCGCACGGCCACCCTCGTACATCGCCCGCGCCTCCTCAGCAGAGTGGAGGAACGGAAGATGAACACGCCGCAGACTCACAGAAGTCCGACGATATCGAGCAGCCGTCCGAAAGCCAGGAGCTCAGCCTCGCTGGAGCAGCCGTTCGGTCGCCGCGTCCGGTACGCCGCCGAAATAGGCGTCGAGGACTGGCGGAACACGGGGTTAGTGGCGTCGGCCAGGGCGAAAAGGGTCATGGACGAGCGCAGCTTCATCGCGTCGATGCCGCCGAAGATGTCCCGGGCGCTCACGTCGTGGAGACCGGTGAGGATGCGGGCGCCTTCGATAAGCCGCGGTCCCAGCCCGGCGGTACGTCTCGACTTTGGGCTCAGCGACGCCGCGACAACTCAGCTCGAAGACTGAGCGAAACAACCGCTTCGTCGCCGCCGGAGAACCCAGCCGCGGGGCTGTCGCTCCTGCCGGCGGGAGACCCGAACGAGAAGTCCGGCCAGGCGAGAACCCGCCCAGCCGGTGGGTGTGGTCGTCCCGGCCGCGGGTCCTATTCTGGGTGCTTGTCTCGGTCACGACACATAAGGAGTCCGCATGTCGCAGGTCGCCGCGCTAGGTAGCCGGACCGTTTCAAGGATGGGGTTCGGCGCGATGCAGCTCGCCGGACCCGGGGTGTTCGGCCCGCCGCGCGACCCCGATGCCGCGCGTGCCGTGCTGCGGCGGGCTGTCGAGCTGGGGGTGGACCACATCGACACGTCCCAGTACTACGGACCCGACGTGGTCAACGAGCTGATACGCGACAGCTTGGCGCCGTACCCGGAGAAACTCACACTGGTGACCAAGGTCGGCGCGCGGCGCGACGAGCGGGGTGGGTGGCTGGCCTGGAACCGCCCCGAGGAACTCAAACAAGGCGTTCAGGACAACCTGCGCACGCTGGGGGTCGAGCGGATCGCTGTCAACCTGCGGATGCTCGATCACCCGGACGGCAGCGCCGAGGTCCCGCTCGCCGAACAGCTAGGCGCGCTGGTGGAGCTCCGTGAGGCGGGCGCGGTCGAGTTCATCGGCGTAAGCAACGTGACGGTTGGAACGCTGCAGGAAGCGATCGCGCTCACCGAGCTGGCCTGCGTGCAGAACGCCTTCAGCATCCTCGACCGCAGCGGAGAGGATGTACTCCAGCTCGCCAGCGAGCACGGGCTGGCGTTCGTTCCGTTCTTTCCCCTCGGCTCGGCGTTCACCGGTGGGCCGGCCAAGCTCGCCGCCGACCCGGAGATCGCAGCGGTCGCGGCTGGGCACGACGCCACGCCCTCGCAGATCGCGCTGGCCTGGCTTTTGCACCGCGATGAGCGGATCCTGCTGATTCCCGGGACGACAAGTGTCGCGCACCTCGAAGAAAACCTCGCCGCTGGCGAGATCGCGCTTGACGCCTCGGACCTCGAGGGGCTCAGCCGCGTCGAGCCCACCGCCGGCCCACAAGGCTCATAGCATCTGACCGAGCCGGAGGGAGGCACCGCACTTCTACTTCGTCGCCGCACGAGCGGCGCCGCCCGGACTGCTGCTCGTGCTGGCCGGCGGCCAGAGCGGAAGCCACGGTGCCGCTCGTCTCGGCGGACGGGCGTGCCCGCTGGTTCGCTATTCGCGTGTGAACCACCAGCTCTCGTCGAGCGGTTACCCCGGGCATTGCAGCGAGCCTACACTCGGGCACGTTGGCTTCGGACAGACTCGCGGTCATGTCATGGCTCTCCGATCATGGCCCTTGTGAGGACATCAGGTGCCCAACGGGGCCAGTTCGTGCCAGATCCCTAACGCTCTCAGGATGGGTTTGGAGGCGGACGGCCAGCTGACTGCGGACCGCCCGCCTCCGTGGCGGGCGCACGATTAGGGGCAGGGGCGCCCGCCTTGCTCGCCCATCCGTGGACGTGCCCGACTCGTCCTATCACCACCGCTAGTCGCGTGGTATGGGCCAGCCAGCCCATCGGCGTTCAATTTCCGGGGGCCTCCGGGGCTAAAGGGAGGCTCGAGATCCATGCGCCAAGCCCCCAGAGACCGCGGGATGCGTCCGAGCCCTGGACATCCACGGGCGAGCCGGGCGATCCAAGTTGGGTCTGGATTGGGGCGGGCGGTCGTCGTGGGAGGACCGCCCGCCCCAAGGGCCCTGGCCCCCGCAGATTCCCCAGCCCGCCGTGGGCAAATGCTCTCACGCAACCGTGGCACCGTGGGTACGGGAGGGTCCGTAATTCATACTCGTTCTCCCCGAGACCGCCGAACGAGTCGTCGCGGACTGTTTCGATCAGGCCGTTGGGCGAGGTATATGCTCACGGCACGCGTAGGCACCGCCCATTGATCGTTGGGCTCAGCATCATGCTCGTCACCGCTCCGGCGGCGCTCGGGTTCGCGGGCCACGCCGTCCAGATCAAGGGCCCGAGCTCGGTCAAGATCGGCAAGAAGTTCACCTTCAAGCTCTCCGGCTTCACCGGCAAGTTTGTGAACGAGCTGGTCGTGCTGGAGGCGAGTTCGAAATGCGTGCCCACCTACACCCAGGAGGCCCCCGCCTCCCCGTCCGTCGCCACCACCAGCTTGAGGTCCCAGAGCCACTTCACGTATACGGTCCACCTGAAGGCAAAGAGGGTGGGCAAGCACTGGCTGTGCGGCTATCTCATCAACCAGACGACGCGGCTGACGTACGCCGACGCGATCCACAAGTGGACTGACCACTCGTAGCAGCGCCGTCATCAGGGTATTGAAGCCACCCTCACGCCGCCGCCCTGATCGAGAGAAGCGACAGCGGTCATGCGCGGGCTCGTGCTGCTCGCACTGCCTTGGCGAGCTCGTGAACGCCGGCGCGGATGGCGGATTCGGGCATTTGCGCGTAGCCGAGCAGGAGGACTGGCGGACGCTCGCGGGCGCCGGGTCGGTAGTCGGCCATCGTCTCGAGCTCAACGCGCCGGTCGTGGGCCTCCTCTCGGATCGCTTGCTCGCTGACGCCGTCGGGCAGCTGGACGGTGACGTGCAGCCCGGCGGCGACGCCGCGGACAGCGGCCTCTGGGAGCGCTTCGGTGAGCGCGTCGACTAGCGCGTCACGGCGGCTGCGGTAGCGGGCTCGTATGCGGCGCAGGTGGCGGTCCAGCTCGCCTCGGGTCAGGAAGTCGGCGAAGGCGTACTGCTCGATACGGGCGGTGCCGCGGTCGGCGAGGAGCTTCTCGTGGCTGATGGCGTCCAGTAGCGACGGCGGCACGACTAGCCAGCCGATGCGCAGCGCGGGTGCCAGGGTCTTGCTCGTCGAGCCGGCATAGATGACCCGGTCGGGGTCGAGGCCTTGGAGGGCTCCGATGGCCGCGCGGTCGTAGCGGTACTCGGCGTCGTAGTCATCCTCGATGGCGACCGTGTCGTGCGCGCGCAGCCAGGCCAGCAGGGCCGTTCGCCGCTCGCCGGTGAGCACGACGCCGGTGGGGTGCTGGTGGGCGGGCGTCAACACGACGGCGTCGGCGGCGGCGCGCTCGAGTTCGTCGACCCGTGTTCCGGCCTCGTCGACCCCGATCGGAACCGGCTCGAGGCCGGCGTGTGCGGCGACGAGGCCGTCTTCGGGGTTACTCGGGTCCTCTAACGCGATGCGTTTAGCCCCGGCTGCCGCGAGGGCGTGGCACACCAAGCCGAGGCCCTGGGTGTAGCCGTTGGTGACGACGATGTGCTCGGGATCAGCCACGACGCCGCGGACGCGACCGAGGTAGTCCGCCAGAGCGGAGCGCAGCACCTCGACCCCTCGGGGGTCGCCATAGCCGAGGTCGGCGTCGGTGATCATCGCGAGCGCCTGGCGCAGCGAGCGCAGCCATGCCGCTCGCGGGAACGTTGAGACGTCAGGCATGCTGGGCCGGAAGTCGAACCGCGCGTGCGGCGCCGCCGGCGCAACCCCTGCCACCGCCTCACTCGCAACCGCCGCCGCGTCCGAGACACGCGGGCGGGCGCCCTGCCGAAGGTTCAGATAACCCTCGGCAGCCAGCTGGGCATAGGCGTCCACCACGACCCGCCGCGAAACTGCGAGCTGGCGCGCCAGATCACGTGTGGACGGCACCCCTGCACCCGGTCGCAGGGCACGGTCGCGGATCGCCCGCCGAAGCTGGTCCTCGATCTGTCTTCCGAGTGTCCGGGAGCCATCGCGCGCTCACCGAGAGGAGGAGCTCTAGTGGCTGACTGGTCTCGTCCAAGGCCACGATTGTGGATCTTCCATCTGCACCAGTAGAACCCTAGCATCGGGGCATGCACTCGATAGCGTCATCCGCCGCCCTCCGACGCCTGTTCGCCACCTCGATCCTTGCGCGGCTCCCGCTGGAGATGCTCAGCATCGGGCTGCTGGTCCACGCCCACCACCTGACCGGCTCGTTCGCCGCGGCCGGCGTGGTCAGCGGCGTCTACGCGGTCGCGGTCGGCGTCGGCGGGCCACTGCTCGGGCAGCTCGTCGATCGGCGTGGGCAGACCTCGGTGCTGCTGGCCAGCGCCGGCGTGTCCGCTGCGCTGCTGCTGGCGATCGCGGTGCAGCCGGCGGGCGCTTCGCTCGCCGTCCTTCTCGCGCTCGCCGCCGGCATCGGGCTGGCCACCCCGCCGGTCGGTGCCTGCCTGCGAACCCAACTTCCGGCCCTTCTCTCCGATCCCAGCGCCGTCCGCGCCGCCTACGCCCTCGAGACGTCCGTCGTCGAGCTGACGTTTATCTTCGGGCCGCCGCTCGCACTGTGCATCGGTGCGCTGTGGTCCACCGGCGCGGCCCTCGGGGCGGGTGGGATCGTCCTGCTGCTAGCGACCACGGCGTTCGCCGCGCAACCGGCTTCACGCAACTGGCGACCGGCGCCTGCGGAACGGCGACCGAGCCAAGGCTCGCTGGGCGCGCCGGCGATGCGAACGCTGGTGATCGTCCTGATCGCCGTCGGCGTGCTGCTCGGCGCGGGCGAGGTCGCGGTCGTGGCGGCTGCCAAGACGCTTGGCAGCACCACGGCAGCCGCCCCGCTGCTCGCCCTCTGGGGCGTCGGGTCGTTCGCGGGCGGACTGCTCGCCGCCCGCCTCGGCGGCGGAGCCCGCACCGCCGCCGGCCTCGCGCTCGTCCTCGGGGCGCTGACCGCCGGACACCTGGCTCTGATTCCCGCGGCTGGCAGCGTCGTCGCGCTCGGGGGCGTGCTGCTGCTCGCCGGCGCCACGATCGCGCCGACCGAAGCCACCATCTACGCGATGGTCGACCACGCCGCCCCGGCTGAGACCATGACCGAGGCGTTCGCCTGGCTCGCCACCGCGATGGCGGTCGGCGCTGCGGTCGGCGCGGCGTGCGCCGGCCTACTCGTGGACCGTGCCGGGCCCGCCGCGGGATTCGCGCTCGCCGGCGCCGGCGGCGGGGTCGCGGTGCTCACCACCATGCTCCGGTCGCGCACCCTCGCGCCTCGCCAGGCGCCCGTAATCACCCTTATCGACACCGACACCGATGAGCAGCTCGCCCAACAAGCAGCCGCTTGACCCTCGCGGCTTGGCCTGGACCGTGCCGGCACACGCTCCGAGTCCGCGCCAACGCCAACCCCAAGGAGACACCATGAACACCCACCCGATCACCGAACAGACCCAGGATCAGTTCGCCGCCTCGCGCTGGCGGCTCGACCCGGCGGCTTCCAGCGCCGAGTTTCAGGTCCCGCACTTCTGGGGCCTGGTCACCGTCAAGGGACACTTCGAGCGCCTCGACGGCTGGCTCGAGATCGACGAGAACGAACAACGCCGGATTACGCTGACGATCGACGCCGCCAGTCTCCACACGGGCAGCGGCAAGCGCGACAAGCACCTGCGCTCGGCCGACTTCTTCGACACGGAGAATCACCCGGAGGTGCGCTTTCGCTCGATGAGCGTGAGCGATGCTGGACAGGACCGGCTCCGTGTTGAAGGCGTGCTTGAAGTCGCCGGCGAGCGGGTGCGGCTGGGGCTCGACCCCACGATCCACCAGGCCGATCACCAGCTGAGCATCGAGGCGGCGACGACCGTCGACCAGCGCGTGCTTGGCATGACGTGGAGCCCACTCGGAATGACCAGGACCCCCGCCACCCTCACCGTCCACGCGCGCCTGCGACGAGAGTCATGAGCGCACGCACGGACTCGATCGGAACGCGGCGACCGCACACACCACCGGCGGACTGAGCATCGCCGGGGTCGGCCTTCACGTCCGACCACGGCAGCCCGGGCGATTCAGTCGGCGGCCTTCCAGTCCGGCCGGCGCAGCTTGTGGAGCAGGAGCGGCGGGAGAAGGGCAACGAGGAGGGTTGTGGCGAGCAGCGCCAGGAGGTATGGCGCTGTGCTTATGCGTCCAAGCTGACTCGGCGGCAGCAGGCCGACCAGGCAGGCGGCCGCCGAGGCGAGCGTCCCGACGACGCAGATCGTCACGAGCGCGGGTGCCCGGTAGCCACGCTGGTGCTGGGGCTGGCGCCGGCGCAGGTTGATCGCCGCGGCGAACATCAGGACGTACATGATCAGGTAGACCTCTGTCGCCAGGGCGGCGAACACCCAGTAGGCACGTGAGACTGCCGGCACCAGGGCGTAGAGCAGTCCAATCAGGGTGATGACGATTCCCTGGGCGACGAGGATGTGGAGTTGGACGCCGTTGGAGTTGAGCTGCTGGAAGTACGGTGGGAGGTAGCCACGCTCGCGAGCGATGTCCAACAGGCCGGTCGAGGGACCAGTTAGCCAGTCAAGCAGGCCACTCACCGAGGCGACCACCAGCCCGACGGCGATGATGGGCGTCAGCACGCTCAGACCGAAGTGATTGAGCAGGCTCTTGAACGCCTGCATGACACCCGCGGTGAAGCTGATGTGCGCCGCCGGGACCGCGACCGAGATCGCGAGCGTCGGGAAGATGAAGACGAGCAGAATCAGTATCACGGCCAGGAGGGTCGCTTTGGGGAACTCGCGCGGGGCGTCGCGCAGCTCGTCGACGTGGACGGCGTTGACCTCAACCCCGGCATAGGTGAAGAAGCTGTTGACGATGAGCACGATGCTCGTCAGTCCGGTCCACGGCGGGAGCACGTGGTGGGCGTTCAGCGGCCCGGCGGAGGCGTTGCCCTGCAGGAGGAAAATCGCGGCCAGGACGACGAGAAGGATGCCCGGGATCAGCGTTCCGATGAAGATCCCGTACGACGCCAGCCTGCCGGTGGCGAGTACCCCTCTGGCGGAGACGAGCACCGCCGACCAGAACAGGACGATGATCACCAGGGTCGTGTAAAGGCCGCTGTGGGCCAGGCCGGGCGCGAACACGTAGGCCAGCGTGCTCGCGATGTAGGCAAGCAATGCCGGGTAGTAGAAGGTCGTCTGGGCGAACTGACACCAAATGGCGACGAAGCCCATCTTGGGAGAGATCCCCTCTGACACCCAGTTGTAGACGCCGCCCTTCCAGCCCGAGGCAAGTTCGGCCGACACGAGCGACGCCGGCAGGAGGAACACGATCGCGGGCACGACGTAGAGCAGTACCGAGGCGAGACCTAGGACGGCCGTCGCGGGCGCGGCCCCGAGATCTCCCACCGACCCGAGGGTCAGCACGGCCATCGCCACCCAGCTAAGCGTCGCCTTGGGCCCGACCAGCGCACGAGCCCGAGGCTGGGCGGGGGGCGGATCCGGCAGCTCGGGTGTGGGTGTCATCGGTTTCGCGGACGTGTCAGCGGCATGACAGTGCGGCGAGACAGTCTCGGCACTCCGACCGCCAAGTGTCGGCGAACCGCGGCGTGGAGCCCCCAATATGGTCTGCTGCCTACGCCGTTCGCGCCACGAGCCCCGTCCTCACCGCCCACGTTGCACTGCTTCGATGTTGTGACCGTCTGGATCGAGCACGAACGCGCTGTAGTAGTCCTGTGCATATTCCGGCCGCAGGCCCGGCGCTCCGTTATCGCGACCTCCGGCCTCGAGCGCGGCGGCATAGAACGCATCGACTTGCTCACGTCGGTCCGCCGCGAAGGCGACATGGACAGGCGCACCCGTTCCATAGGCGGTGGATATGGCGAAGTCGTCTGCCTCATCGAGTCCGAACGCGACCTCCTCGGCACCCTCTCGCCACGGCCCGATCTCGGCAAAGCCGAGCGGCGTCAGCACGCGACGATAGAAATCACGGCTCCGAGCAAGGTCACTCACCCCGACGCTGACATGATCGACCACCACACGACGCCTCGGCATCGGCAAGACTCTATAGGTGCTAGTCCTCGACCAGTCTGTGCTCGGGGCTCACAAATCAACAACCAATGAGCGGTACGTGACAGAGCCCCTGCCAAAGGATGAGTTCGACCGGATCTTCAGTCGTGTCCCGCGCCTGACGGTGGAGGTCCTGATCACCTCTGATGACGACGGGGTCCTGCTCGCCCTGCGCGACGTCGATCCTTGCCGGGGGATGTGGAACCTGCCCGGGGGGACCGTTCGTTTCGCCGAGCCGCTGGTTGATGCGGTGCGGCGGGTGGCCCATGACGAGCTGGGCGTCTCGGTTCGGGTGGGCCCGTTGGTCGGCTACATCGAGTATCCGAGTCACTACGAGAATGGGCTTGACTCTCCGGTTGGGCTCGTGTTCCGCGCTCACCCACTCGCTGATGCCAGCCGTCGCGGCGAGTGGTTTCGTGTCCTGCCGGAAAACATGCACGACGAGCAGAAGCGATTCCTGGTCGAGCACACTGTGGCGTCGGTGGCCGATTAGGCGGCTGGCAGCCAGAATCCGGCCGAGAGGTCGAACACGCTCGGATCGCCTACGCAGTTGCACCTTCCAGGCATCGCGCGATGTGTTCGGGACCGACGGTCTACGCGAGTTGGTGCTCGTGCGCGTAGCAAATCGCTTGGGCCCGGTCCCGCGACCCCGTTTTCGCGAACACATGGTTGATGTGGGTCTTGACGGTGTGCTCGCTGATGATCAGCTCCCGCGCGATCTCGCCGTTGGAGAGGCCGGCGGCGACAAGCTTCAGCACCTCGGCTTCGCGCGCGGTCAGATCGTCGTGTAGCTCGACGGGGAGCGTCGGCCTGACCGGTTGGGTCGGGGCGGCGCCGGCGAGCAGCATCGCGGTGACCTCGGGTGGGAGGATCGTGTGGCCCGCGGCAGCACTGTGCAGGGCTTGGGAGATCTCGCGGCGGTCCGCGTTCTTGGTCAGGTAGCCGCGGGCGCCCGCCTTCAGCGCGGCGATGATCGTCTCGTCGTCGGCGTAGGTGGTGAGCACGACGATCGCCACCTCGGGGTGCTCGCGAGTCAGTCGCTCGGTGGCGACGACCTCGAGGTCGGGCATCACGTCGAGCACCATCTGCAGCCCTTCGCGGACGACCGTCTGATCGTCGGCGATGACTACTCGCAGACGCTCGTCGTGTCCCGGAGCCACGTGGCTCACCGCGTCACCCGTGCCCGGACGACCCAGCGGTCGCCCATCGGTCCGGCCTGGAGCTCGCCATCGAGCAAACGCAGCCGTTCGTGCATTCCGGCAAGACCGTAGCCGCCGGCGGCGTCGGCATGCTCCACCACCGCGTTGTCCGCCAGCGGGTTCTCGACCCTCAACTCGACGCGGTCGTCGTTGTACTCGAGCAAGATCGCCACGGGCTTTCCGTCGGCGTGTTTGACCGCATTGGTCATGGCCTCCTGCGCGACGCGCAGCAGTGCCAGGCCGACGGCCGGGCTGAGCGGGTACGGATCACCGACGATGGTCAGTGCGTCAGATCGGCCATCGACCAGCGCGGCCAGCGCCTGCGGAAGGGGCGGCGCGTCGCTTCGCAGGGCTCGCACCGCGCGCCGGGTCTCGGTCAGTCCCTCGTCGACGAGCCGGCGCGCGCTGGCGAGCGAGCGCAGCGCGCCGGCGATGTCCTGTCGCTCGGACAGAGTCACCTCGGTGGCCTGCAGCTGGATCCCCGAGCGCGGAGAGCGAGTGTGCTAGCACGTCGTGGATTTCGCGCGCGATCCGTGAGCGCTCGGTCCACGCGGCGGCGCGCTCGGCCTCGAATCGGGCTCGGCGGGTCTCGGCGAGCAGCGCCTGCGCCTGCTCGGTCTGGGTCTGGTAGGCGCGCCGATATCGTCCCGCCAGCGCGACCCCCGCCAGCAGCGCGGGATATCCGAGCACCGTTCCGAGATCCGTCTTGCCATAGGTGATTGCGGCGATCTCGACGGCGAGCACGCCGGCGAGGAAGACGACCAGCAGCTCGGCCAGCGGCAAATCAACGCCGGCGGCCAGCATGCCGACGATGGCCAGGGCCAGCACGCTGGTGTCGTGATGGGAGGCGGCGGCGAAGCCGCCGACCGCAGTGAGGACCGTCAGGCCGGCAAACCGTGACCGCCGGGCCCACGGCTCGGGCAGCAGGCCGCTCGCCCACCAACCGATAAGCGCAACCGCGGCGATCCCCAGCTCGGCGATGCCGGCGACACGCCCACCGGCTCTGAGCACGACCGCAGCGACGATCACCAACACGCCGGCCCGCAGCCACCACTGCCACGCCGCGAGCAGAGTTACGGCCTCACCACGATCTGACCGCCGCAACCAGCTGAACACCGTGGCTCAACCCTCGTGTCCGGTCGAGCGAGTGAACCAGCTGCCGCCGAACACGGTGCCGTCCTTCTCGGGTGCGAACGGGATTCCCGCCGCGATCGCGCGGGGAACGACCACCAGCGCCTGGGCGGCACGGTTGAGGCCGAGGATGAGCAGGATCGCGGTGGTGCCGGCGGCCACGTGCGCGCCGTCTGCATGGGCGATGCCGCTGATCACCAGGCGACTGACGACCAGCCCGGCCCACAGCCACAGACCCCGCTTGGGGAGCTGCGCCCACAGGGAGCCGTCGCGGCGCTCGAGGCGCGTCATGGCGCCGAGGCCGACGCCGATCGCAACGGCTATGACCGCACTCGCGCTCAGCAGCACGATGTCCATCGCATGAGGGTGAGATCCGTGGCCGCCGATGTCGACGATCCCGATCACGGTCACGACGATGGGCAGCACGACCACACGCTTGCCCTGCAGCGGGCTGCCAACAAGCTGCTGCCCGATCACGTAGACGATGATTCCGACCGCTGCCAGGACTGTCAAAAGGGACATCTCCGGACCTCCTTACGAGTGGTTGACGCCTGCTGACGCTACGGCGCCGCGGCCTCGCGCACATCGCCCTGAGGCTTGATTTACCCGGTTGATTCCGGGTTGAGACGAGGTTGAGCCACGGGTTGAGAGAAGGGGCGAGACCGCCCGCGTGATCGACCCACGATCACCCTTCAAATCGGCCCGTGCGGCGATGACAGGTCGGCCCGCGATGAGCAGCATTGGTGAGGCAAGTGCCCCGTCGAAAGCGAGAAAGCAATGCTCACCAAAGCCCTCATCGTCAACGGACTCGTCTTGTTCGCCGTCCTCGAGGCGGACCTGGGCTCGCGCAAGGTCAACACCTTCCGGCTGTTGCGACCGCTGCTGCTGGCAGCCGCGATCGTGCCCATGTTCCTGGAGGCCATCGCTACCCACGGCACGGGTCTCGCGCTCGAGATTGGCGGCGGCGTGGCCGGCGTCCTGCTCGGCCTCGGCGCGGCCGGTGTGATGAGCATCCACCGCGAGCCCGAGACCGGCCGGATCATGACTCGCGCCGGCGCCGCCTACGCAGCACTGTGGATCGCCGTGATCGCCGCGCGCAGCTGTTTCTCGATCGGCGCTGCCCAGTGGTTCAGCCGCCCGCTCGCCACGTGGATGGTCCACCACCAAGTCACTACAGCCGCTATCACCGACACACTGATCATCATGGCCGTCGGGATGACGCTCGCCCGCACCCTCGGGCTCGCAGTCCGCGCCAACGAAATCCGCCGCCAGGTCCCGGTCGCCCGGCTCGCGGCCTGAAGCGGGAAAGCGCGGGCCATCTCGCCGACCTCAGCGGCGATGTGAGGCCGCCGACCCGGGGGTCGAGTCAGTCATCCGGCTGTTGCCGCGAACCCCTGCCGCCAGCTCGAATGCGCCGGACGCCACCCCAACTCGCGCTTGGCCTTCGCGTTCGAGGCGCCACGGATCTCGGTCATCATCACCACGCCGGCCTCGCCGGCGAACATCCGCCCGACGAACCGCGGCACGCGCATCGGTTTCTTGGCCCCCAGCTCCTGAGCGAGGGCCGGCAGCCAATCGGCGACCGGGGCGGGGTCATCGTCGACCACGTTGTAGACACCGCGGCTGCCGTGCTCGATCGCCGCCACCGTCGCCACCGCCGCGTCGGCGACGTGAATGAAAGACCACACACCGCCACCATCGCCGACCACCGGGAACTTGCGCCGGCGCACCAGCTCGAACTGCTCCTGGCCTGGCGCCAGCGACGTGCCCGGCCCGTAGAACGCGCCGTAGCGCAGCACGATCCCCTCCGTCCAGTCCGCCTCAAGGACAGCCTGCTCAAGATGACGGATCGCGGCCAGGGTCTCGCGCATATCGCGCGCGGGTGTCGCGTCGAGCGGGTCCTCCTCGCTCTTGACCGGCCCGCCGCTGCGCATGTACATGCCATAACCCGCCACCCCCTGGGCCACGAACCGTCGCACACCGACCGCGTGTCCGGCCGAGAGCAGATAGTCCGTTCCCTCCTCTCGCAGACGGTTCGTCCGCGCGAAATCGCGATCGAAATGACGCATGTCAAGCGCACCGATCGCGGTCAGCTCGTGGACGATCACCTCGGGCCTGGCCCTACCCACGGCCTCGGCCACCTGATCGGGATCAAGCGCATCCGCCATCACTGGCAGAGCGCCCAGCTCACGGAGCATCGCCAGCTTTGACTCGCTACGCGTCATCCCGGTGACCTCATGACCCGCGGCCACCAAACGCGGCACCAACTGCCTCCCAATCGCTCCCGTCGCGCCTGCCACAAAAACTCTCATCATCGACTCCTTGGACGAGGATCACCTACATCCACAAGACGGGACAGCAGCCCGGACTGTGACACGCCCGGCCACCCAGCAAGGGTATGTGGGTCAGCGGGGGAGCGCCGACGCCTGTTCAATAAGCGCGGGCGATGAGTGCCTCGACATCAGCGCTGTCAGGACGGTCGACCGGGCGGCCGTCCTCGTGCAACAGACAGCGCACCGACATGCCGGATGCGGCGATCACGTCCTCGCCTCCCGGCCCGCAGGCTCGCCACGGGATTCGAGCGAACCCCGTGCTCGCGATCTCCTTCGCGTCCTCGACCGTCTCCGCCGGCTGGGTCACCTGATCGCGCAAGGCGGTCGCCTGAGCCAGGAGCTCCTGCTGGTCGTCCTCCAGCATTCGCGGTAGTCCCTCCACCAACTCGGGCAGCGTCATCGTCTCCTTCGAGCCCCGTGCGCGGCGTACGACGACGGCCTGCCCGGCCGCCAGCTCCCTGGGACCCAGCTCAACTCGCACCGGCACCCCGCGCAGCTCGTGGTCGATGATCCGTCGACCGAGCGAGATCTCGAGGCGGTCGTCCAGTGCGATCCGTGCACCGCAACGGCGAAGATCGCCCACGAGCGTGTTCGCCGCGTCGATGACCCCCTCGCCTTCCCGCGCCACCAGCACGATCACCTGGGTTGGCGCCAGCCGGGGCGGGACTCTCAACCCGTGATCATCGCCGTGAACCATGATCATCGCCCCGATCAGCCGCGTGGATGCCCCCCAAGAGGTCTGCCAGGCATACCGCAGCTGACCGCTGTCGTCGCTGAACTGGATGTCAAACGCGCGCGCGAAGTTCTGGCCCAGCTCGTGCGAGGTGCCCATCTGCAGCGCCTTTCCGTCGCGCATGACGCCCTCGCAGGCCCACGAGATCTCCGCGCCGGCGAACTTTTCTCGTTCGCTCTTTCGGCCCGGGAACACAGGGATGGCCAGCTCCTCGATCATCGCGTTCGCGTAGACCTCCTCCAGGATTCTGAGCGCGTAGGCATGCGCCTCCTCGCGGGTGGCGTGCGCCGTGTGCCCCTCCTGCCACAGGAACTCCGACGTGCGAAGAAACAGCCTGGGCCGCAGCTCCCAGCGCACCACGTTCGCCCATTGGTTGATCAGCAGCGGGAGATCTCGATAGCTCGAGATCCAGCGAGCAAACGACGAGTTGACGATCGTCTCGCTTGTCGGTCGCACCACCGCCGGTTCCTCGAGTGCCTTCCCACCGGCGTGGGTGACGACCGCCAGCTCAGGACTGAACCCCTCCACGTGATCGGCCTCACGGCGCAGGTAGCCCTCGGGGATGAGCAGGGGGAAATACGCGTTGTTGGCGCCCGCGGCCTTGATCCGCTGATCGATGCCCGCCTGCAGCCGTTCCCAGATTGCGTACCCCCACGGCCGGATCACCATCGTGCCTCGTATGGGCCCGTTCTCGGCCAGCTGCGCTTTGGCAATTACCTCCTGATACCAGCGCGGGAAATCCTGCTTCTGGGGCGTGAGGACGGAAGGCACCCGAGCCACTGTAGATCGAGCGGACGATCTGGGTGCACCTCACCGAGGTCGATTGTCCTCGTCGAGGACCTCGCGAAGTTTGCGCGCGAAGGCTTCGGGCTGCCCGGCATATCCGGACTCGCCGCCGACGAACCCGCCGTGGTGACTCGGGAACACGGTCGCGTGCTGACCGAGCAGCTCGGCCGTGGCCACCGACGTGCGTCCGGTGAACCTGCTGTCGGACTCCTCGCCCACGGCGATCACGATGCGAGTCGGCGCCGCGGCCAGCGAATCTATCTCGGGGTGATAGCTGGTGATGGCCGAGGACCGGTCCGAGAGCAGGGAATCGTCGCGGGAGCCGTCGTCCTCGGTCGGCATCCCGAATGCGGCGGGATCCGCCGCGGGCTGGGCGAAGTACTGGTCGGTGAACTCGCCCTGCCACGACGTCATCGCGATGAAGGCCGCCATGCCGGCACCCGACCCCCCGGCCTCGTACGCGTCGCGCACCGCGGCCAGGGCCCGCTCAGCCGCCGCGGAGTCGGGGAGGACCGGGATGAGCGGCGGCTCGTGTGCCACCACGGTGACCACGTCGTCGGGATACGCCGCCACGAGCGCGAGCGCAGTCACCGCGCCCCCGCTGCTCGCGAACATCTCGACCGGACCAGCGCCGAGCGCCTCGATTACGGCGTGCACATCGCTCGCTTGAACCGTGGGCGTGTGGTCGACCCGGGCGTCTGTGCGGGTGCTGCGACCGAGGCCGCGCGGGTCATAGGTGACCACCGTCCGATCGGGGAAGTACGACGCCAGCGTGGCGAAACCGCTGGCGGTCATCGGCTGACCGATCATGAAAAGCGGCGGGCGCCGGTCTGCGGTGGGCAGCGGGCCGTGGATGTCGTAGGCGATGTCGGCGTCGGCGGTTTCAAGTGTGCGTGTGGTCGTCGTCATGTCATGTGGACCTCGTGCGAATCAGGAACTCATCGCCCCCCACAACGAGTTCTCCCAGAGGCCGTGGGGAATGCGGCGATCACGCCGGGCGCATCAGGTCCGCTTCCTGAGTCGATTGGCGTGCGGCGGGCCGGGCGTTGAGGGTGAGCGCCGTAGTGGCGGTTCCCGTAGGCCCGCTGTTAGCGCTACGGCGCCCACCAACGCATATCGTGCTACCCGGGCCGGACGGGATCCGACCCGGGCGGGCAGCTTCGGAACGGCGGGGCTGGAGAAGGAGAGGCTGGGCGTGTGCCGCGGGCTGTCCAACAACGATTTCGTTACCCGACGGCTGCGGCCCGCCGGGGAGGCGCGCAAAGTTTTCGGTGCTCAGGACCGCGACCCAACCCCTCGTGCCCCCCGCGGGCCGCGGCTACGCGCCATCGCTGAGCTCCTTCTCATAGACCACCCAGCCAAGCACGGGTGCCATCCCAGCGCGTTCGTAAAGGCGGAACGCACCGGTCGTGTTCGCCGCGTCGACGCCGAGCCCGATGCTGTGCTCGTCACGCTCCCAGAAGCGTCCAAACGAGTCGCGCAGCAGCGCCGCACCCACCCCGCGCCTGCGCCACGGACGACGCGTAAAGAGCACATGGATCCAGCCGCCACCGTACGTTTCGCCCGTGGAGATCGTCCCGGCGGCAAGCTCGTCCGCGGCGCGAACGACGCACCACAGCGTCGGGTCGAAACGCTCGCCCCGGAGGTGGCTCTTCGACCACGACTCGAGGTCGCGTGGCGTGTAGTCCCAGTGATCGGCGAACGCCTCCTCGTGCGCGGCGTGAAATTCGACTGCGTCTCGCTCGGGATCGAACGCGACGACACGCAGCCCCTCAGGCCACTTGGGCGCGGGTGGCTTCGCCTCGAGCTCGACGCGCAGCTCGCGGAAGACGCGCACCGCCCGGTAGCCGAGCGACTCAAGAAGTTCGCGGCCGGCGGAGTCGGCTTCCAGGACGCTGTTTTGCATCCTGCGTACGCCGCGCCGCGCCGCGTCCTCCTCGAGTCTGGTGGCGAGCCTCTTCCCGATCCCGTGTCCGCGCGCGTCGGGGTGGACATAGGCCTCGACGCGCCACGGTTCGCCTCGATCGCGGACCGCGGCATAGGCGACGATGAGCTCGCCGTCGCGGACAACGCACGCGTCACGCTGGAGGTCGAGCTCGGACCACTCATCCTCGAGATCGGTCTGCGAGAACGCGCTCTGGCCATAGAGCGAGGACTCGTAAGCCACGACGAGCTCGGTCACAGCCGCGGCATCGGCGGCAACGGCAGGGACGGCCAAGGTACGCTCCATGTCGGCGACACCCTACGGTGTCGGGTCAAGCGCGACGAGGCACGAGGCCAGCAGGCGGCCCGCCGAGTCATCGCTGCGGGCACGCAGCGCGGCATCGTCGCCGGAACCGATTGACTCAAGCGAGGCGCGAGCCCGCTGAAGGGCGCTGTTGACCGCAGCGTCGCTGGTCTCGAGCAGCTCCGCGATCTCGTCTGTTTTCCAGCACAGGGCTTCGCGCAGTATCAGCGCGGCCCGCTGGCGTGCCGGCAGCCGCTCGAGCGCCATGAGCAGCGCAAGCCGGAAGGTCTCGCGGGTCAGCACCTGGTCGGCGGGATCGGCCTCGACGCCCGGATCGAACGAGGTGTCCTGGAGTGATTCGGGATCGACGGGCACCGCGCGGCGGGAGCGAGCATTGAGCATGTCGAAGCAAACGTTGGCTGCGATCCGGTGCAACCACGAACCCAGCCCGGAGCGTCCCTCGAAACGTGCGTAGCCCCGCCAGGCGCGCAGCAGTGTCTCCTGGACCGCGTCCTCGGCATCTGAGCGCGACCCGAGAATGTGACCGCAGTGCCGGGTCAGCGCAATACGATGATGCTCGAGGTCCTCGTCGAGCGCGCGGGCATGCGTGGCCGCCGGCATGACGCTCATTGGAGTGCTCGCGCTAGTTCGCCCAGCGGTGGCGCTCGCCAAGGATCGCTGACCACCTCCTGCACGTCGACGCCCGCGTCGCGCAGTGTGGATGCATAGCGACTGCCGACGTCCCGGCGCGAGCTGGTGGTGATGATCGTGGCCGGCGCGGTGCCGGCGACCCGATCCGGAGCCGGGTGGGGAGAGGAGAACTCGGGGCGTACGAGCAACTGTCTGCGCACGGTCGGCCAGCGGGTGTCGCGTACGTCGACCGCCAGGCGGGCCGCACGTCCCGCGCCGGCAAGCTGACCGGCGACGACGAGCCGGCCCGGATGAGCTCCGAGCTCGCGAGCGTGCTCCACCGCCCAACCGAGCGCCGCCACCTCATGCTGGCTGCCGGCGCATGTTCCGACCTCCACCACCACGGCGCTGGCAGCGGCGCTGAGCTCGCGGCAAAGCACGTCGCCGGTCCTCCTGCCGGCCAGCCACAGCACCAGCGGCGCCCCGTCGGAGTCGGCCGCCGACGGAAGGGGGAGGTAAGCGCGTGCCGGGAGCCGGGCGCCGCCGAAGCGCAACCTCAGATCTGCAACCAGCGTCATGTGCCGCAGGGTGGCAGCGCTGCGGACGAAAGGGAAAGGCCGATCGCGCAAGGCAGTTGTGCACGATCGGCATCACCGGCGCGCGCGCGAAAGGCCATACTTGGCTCGTGGAGAAACGCGGACATCTGCTCCCTTTCCCGCAGGCGCCCGACGGCATCGAGCTACGTCATCTGCGTGCGTTCGTAGCCGTCGCTGAAGAACTCAACTTCGGACGCGCCGCGGATCGGCTCTACGTCTCCCAGCCGGCGCTCAGCCGGCAGATCCGGGGCCTCGAGGAGCTCGTGGGGTGTGAGCTGCTGCGGCGATCCACACATCGCGTCGAGCTCACAGTGGCCGGGGAGGCGCTACTGGATCGAGCCCGCAATCTGCTGCGCGACGTCGATGAGGCGGTCTCGGCGACGCTGGCCGTCGGCGGCGAGCTGATCGGACGTGTCGCCAGGCTCCTCGAGCCTCTGTCGGGGCTGGTGGCGCGAGACGGGGGCCTGCACGAGGCGCGAGCCGCGTTCGAGCAGCTGCAAGCCGAATTCGCGCCCCCGACCGGGACCCGCGTGCGGCCCGTCACAGCCGGTGGGGTGCCGTCACTCGTCGTGTCGCCGGCCGATCAACCCGAGCCCACGGTTCTATTCCTGCACGGCGGGGCGTACATCGTCGGGTCGGCGTTCGGATACCAGCCGCATGCGGGGGCGCTGGGCGCCGCGGCACACACCGGCGTGCTCGTGCCCGATTACGCTCTGGCGCCCGAGCATCCGTTCCCCGCGGCCCTCGAGGACGCGCTCAGCGCATACAGATGGCTGCTCGAGCAGGGCGTTCCCGCCGACAGCGTCACGGTGGCCGGGGACTCCGCCGGCGGAGGCCTGGTGATGTCGCTGCTGCTGACGTTGAAGCGAGAACGCGAGCCGGCTCCTGGCGGTGCAGTCCTGTTCTGTCCGTGGTTGGACCTCACGCTGCGCCACACCGACCTCGCGGCTGCCGGCGGGCAGATCAGGGCTCCGATGGCCACTGAGGCCGAGATGATTTCCTGTGCCGACGCATACCTGAACGGTCATCCGGCCGACGATCCTGTCGTCGATCCGCTGGTGGCCGATATCACCGGCCTGCCGCCGATGCTGGTTCAGGCGGCGACGGGCGATGCCCGCCTGGCTGACGCCGAGGCGCTGGCGGTCCGCGCGCGGGCGCAAGGAGTCGATCTCCGGTTGGAGCTCTACCCGGTGCAGGCGCACGCGTTCCAACTGTTCTGGTCGTTCCTCCCCGAGGCCGCCGACGCGTTCGAAGCCGCCGGTGAGTTCATCCGCGAGGTTGCCGCGCGGTCATCGACAAGGTCGAACCGGGCCGGCCGCCGTCTGGAAGAATCACGATCATGGGGATGAGCTCGAAGAAGCTGGAGTGCTGGCTCCCTGACGGGGCCTACGGCGAGCACGCGAAGCGTTGACGGTCAGCATCTCGAAGCTCGTCCCGCAGGACCGCCCCGAGTGGGAGGTGCTGTTCCGCGGCTATCTGGAGTTCTATGAGACGAGCATCGAGCCGGCAGGGTACGACCGCGCCTGGGCGGCGTTCCAGGCAGACGAAGTCATGCACGCGCTGGGAGCGAAGGTCGACGGGCGTCTGGTCGGGATCACCCACTTCCTCATGCACGCGAGCACGACCACGGACGACGTCTGTTACCTCCAAGATCTGTTCACGGCCCCCGAGGCCCGCGGTCAGGGAGTCGGTCGAGCGCTGATCGCGGGCGTCGTGGACGCCGCGCGCGCGCGTCGCTGCCGCCGGGTGTATTGGCTCACGCACGAGTCGAACGCGACCGCTCGGCGGCTGTACGACAAGGTCGCCGTCAACAGCGGATTCGTTCGCTACGTGATCCAGCTCTGACGGGGCCGAGGCCGGTCCCGCGCGCGGATCGTCGTGGGCGTCGGACGGCGGTCAAGTGTCTTCGCCGGGGTCGGGTTGGAATGGCGGGGCGACTCCCCACCCCCAGCGTGGCACCGGTGCGTGCGCGACGGTCCGCGCGCCCGGTTGCGAGTTGTGCATGGCCAGGCGCGTACCCCACTCCGCGTAGCCCATGATTGCGGCACGGAACTCCGGATCGGACGGCAAGCCCACGTCGTCGGCCGCACGGCTGAGCAGCGTGACGAACTCCAGCCTCTGCTCGCGTGTGATGGCCAGGTTCTCGTGGCGGCCGAGCATGCGCTCGTAGCCTCCTCGCTGCTCGGTGTAAACCGCCGGGCCGCCCATGACCTCCGTCCACCAATCGGTCACGTGGACACGATGCTGCTCGCTGACCTTCCCACCGAACAGCGCCGCGATAGCGGGTGCCTCGAGCTCGACGAGGTCGTAGAACCTGTTCAGCCAGCGCGCGAACGCATCCCGGCCACCGGCCCACGCGTACACGGTTGGCGTCACCTCACCCATTGGCTCTGAAGCTAGCGAAACGCGCAGCGCTGCTCCGGCGACGGCCAGGGCGTGGAACCGGCGGCCGATTCTTGCCGCAATTGACTGTTCCCGGTCGAGTGTTCCGCTATGTGTATCGCTCGGCCAGGGTCCTTTCCGTGCCTCCGCGGCCGATGAAGCTTCCCACTGCGGTGCAGGCATTGCGTGACGAGCACCAAATGCCGGCGAGCGAGTCGCTAGTCGCGCCGCGCGGCGATGGTGTTGGCTGTATGGCCCAGTTCGTCCCGTCCCACCGCTCGACCAGCATCTCATCGAAACCGGCGGGGTTGCCGAAGAACCCGACCGCGGCGCAGTAGTTCGGCGAGGTACACGACACGCCGCCGAACTCGACGCCCGTGGCCCCGGACGGATAAAGCGACCGCTGGACCTTCCAGCGAATGCCGTTCCAGCGCTCGGCCAGCATCACCTCGATGCCGGTGACGATGGTGAAGAACCCGGCCGCTATGCACGGACCCTGGCGGGTGCACGAGACGCCCACGAGTTGCAAGATGGTCGCGGCCCGAGGCGTTTGGACCTGCTCGATCGACCAGCGGGCGCCGTTCCAGCGCTCGGCCAGCGGCCTCCCGGCCCCGGCACGATCGATGAAGAACCCGACCGCGACGCATGAGTTCGATGACGCGCAGGACACGCCTGAGAGGAAGCCGACCCGCATCGCGGTGGGGTGGGGGGTGTGCTGGACGGTCCAGGCGACTCCGTTGTACCGCTCGCTGAGCGTGACCCCGGCCGTACCGGCGGCGTTGCCGGTAGAGCCGACGGCAACGCAGGACCTGGGCGATCGGCACGACACGGCGCCAAGGTAGCTGACACGACCGGCGCCTGGCCCGAGTTTGGGGGTTCGCTGAATCTCCCAGCGGGCACCCCGCCACCGCTCCACCAGGGGCACGGTGTAGCGCGCGCTGTTGGTCACGCTGCCGACCGCGACGCAGGCCGTCGGCGACAGGCACGAGACGTCGAACAGCAAGGTGGTCTTGGCGTCAGCGGGCCTGGGGACGCGCTCTATCGACCAGCGCGTGTTATCCCACCGCTCGGCCAGAGGCACACCGACACCGGCGGAATTCGTGCTGTGTCCGACGGCGGTACAGGCCCGCCGCGACGGGCACGACACGCCCGAGAGGACGCTGTCCTCTGCCCCGGTGGGGTTCGGCGTGCGTTGCACCCCCCAGGTGGCTGGATCAGCCGCCGTGGCGACTGGCGCACCTGCACCGAGCAAGATGAACGGCAGTACCGCGCAGACGCCCACGAGCGCCCGCATCTCAACTGCTGTCGACGGCGACGATCTCGACGCGGTTGTCGTGGAAGGTCGGCGCGCCGGCCATGTCCGCATCGACCTCAGGCGTTGTCACGTTGGGCGTCGCCTGTCCCGGTGAGAACCGGCGCCAGTACTGCTTCGGCGCCATCGCCACTCCGGGGCGAGCAGCATCACTCACCCAGGCTTCCCCGACGAAGGCACCTCGATCGTTGAAGACTCGAACCTGAGCGCCCGTCACGATGCCGCGCGCCCTGGCATCGTCGGGGTGGAGGAGGACTCTGATGGCGCCGGCCTTGTCGCGGTGCCAAGGCAACGACGCAAACGTCGAGTTGAGGAAGAACCGGGTTGCCGGGGTGATCAGGACGAATGGGAAACGCTTCGCGAGTTCGCCATCCGTGACCTCCACTGGAGGCGTGTAGCCGACCAGCGGATCCACGCCGTCCTTCTTCGCGGCCTCGGACCACAGCTCAACCTTGCCGGACGGCGTGGGGAAGCCACCTTCGGCGAACGGTGCCGTCCCGGCGTCGAAGCCGGCCGCACGGACGAAGCCTTGCTCGCGTAGCCGCTCAGTCGTGATTCCACGCTCCCGACAGGCCGGCGTGTCGAGGAACTCCTCGATGAGTTCGAGCTCAGTGCCGAGGACGCGCTCGTCGGTGATTCCGAGGCGACGGCCGAGACGACGCAGGATCTCGGCGTTGGAAAGGCTCTCTCCGTATGGCGCTGCTGCCGGGGGGTTCCAGCCCAGGTAGTTGTGTCCGTAGGCGTCGACAATGTCCAGCTGCTCGAAATGCGAGGCGGCGGGAAGCACGACGTCGGCGTAGTCGGTCGTATCGGTGAGACGCTGCTCGATCACCGCGACGAACAGATCCTCGCGCTCGAATCCGCGAACGACTCGGTTCTGGTTCGGATTGCTCGCCACCGGGTTGAAGTTCCACACCAGCGTCGCGGTGATTGGGGGGTCATCCAACTCGGTGAGCGCCTCGCCGACGCGAGAGATGTTGATCGTGCGAGCGGGCGGCGCGGACATCCAGCTCGGCCGGACGTACCTGGGCCAGGCGTAGGGAAAGTGGCCGATGGTTTGGTTGAGTGCCCCACCGCCGACGTAGCGCCAGTCGCCGGTGAGGGCCGGGAGCGCCATGATGGCCCGGATCGACGCCCCACCTCCGCCGGTGCGCTGCAGCCCGAGTCCGACCCGCAGCGCGGTGGGGCGAGTATGCGCGATGCGCCGCCCAAGGTCGCGAATGACAATCTCGTCGAGTTCGGTTACCGCGGCCGCCCGTGACACCGGCCACTCTTCAAGCCGCTCGCGCAGCTGCTCCCATCCGACGGTGTGGCGCTCCGCCCAATCGTCGTCGACAGCACCTTCATCGATGATCGTGCGCATCAACCCGAGCGCGAGCGCGCCGTCAGTGCCAGGCAGCGGCGCGATGTGCTGATCGCACTTCGCCGCCGTGTCGGTGCGAATCGGATCGATGGCAACCAGGTGAGCGCCGCGACGTTGCGCCTCTCGGATGAACCGCCAGTGATGCATGTTCGCGGTGAGCGTGTTGATCCCCCACAGGATCACAACCCTCGCCTCCACGATGTCCTCGGGATCGAACCCGACCGAGCCCCCGAGCAGGTATTGGTTGGCCGCCTGCGCGGCGCCGTCACACATGTTTGGATCCAGGCGAGACGCGCCCAGATGCGCGAACAGCCGAGGCCCGAACACCCAGCTCTGCACATGCCCCATGGTTCCGCTGAAGTACAGCGGAAGCACGGACTCGGCACCGTAGTCATCGATCGCGGAACGGAAGCGCTCCGCGATGAGGTCGAGGGCATCGTCCCAAGACGCACGCTGGAAGCGGCCCTCGCCCTTGCCGCCGGTCCGGATCAATGGATGGACAAGCCGCCCGGGCCCGTAGATCCCGTCCAGCGAGCGATTGACCTTTCCACAGATGCCGCTGCCGGTGAATGGATGCTCCGGATTCCCCTTGAGCGAGACGACGCGCCCGCTCTCCTCGTCGATCTCCAGGAGCAGCCCGCACGCGTCCGGGCAATCGAGCTGACAGGTCGACTTGGCGATGCGGATGGTCACAGGAGCTACCAGCGTGGAGGTCGGGTGTAGGTGATCTGGTAGGCCTTGCGGATGGTCTCATGAACCCGCCAGATCGTGCTGGCACCGTCCTCGAGCAGGCCGACGTCGCCGGGCCCGATCTCGATCGTCGGGCCACCCTCGAACTCCACGGTGGCACGCCCCTTGATGATCACGAACATCTCGTCGTATTCCTCATCGGTGATGGTGCCGGTCGAGAGCTCCCACAACCCGCGCTCGACCTTCCCGTCGGGCGACCTGTCGATGATCAGATGCCGGATCTTCGGTTCGCCGTCCAGGACCTTCTGGATCACCGGGTCGAGCGGCACCTCCGGGAGGTCCGCGTCGGCGATGTTCATCGCGCAGTTCATCTGTCGGATCCCGATTCCATCAGATCGCTCCGGACAGCTCGGGGGCATCGAGATAGCCGGAAATATCGGTGGGCCCAGTGCCCTCACGGACGATTTCGGGCCGGGCTCGAACCTGTTCGAGCCAGAGCCGCCTCTCGTGGTCGATGACCCCCAGCTCATAGACGCAGGCGACGACGGGCGTATCCATCCTGGTCAGATCGGCTGGGTCATCGATCGGCGAATAGTAGATCGCCTCGTGCATCTCGATCTGTACCCACCAGTCCACGAGCACGTAGCAGCCGTCTTCGGAGTCGTGCAAGGTGACGAAGCCAGCACCGCTCGACCGCGGGTCATCCACCGGGGGCAGGGGGTCGCCGGCGATCTCGAGTGCGGCGACGACCAGCTCGCGCCTCACCGTTTCTCGATTGAACGCGATCCCGTACGCGCGCAGTGACCAGCCGTTCACCTCCCAGACGCCGAGGTACTCGACGGGACGTGGCCCATAGATCTCCTGCAGCGTCATGCCGTGTATCGCCTCTAAGTCCATGCTCACCTCGTCTCGTCAGCATCGATGACCGCCGCCGCGCGGCAGCCGTCAGCCTACGCGGGCCGCGCCGCCCCTCACAGGTCCAGTGATCTGGAGAACGAGAGGTCCAACGCGGCGTCGGCCGGTCGCTGGCCGAGCGGAGCGACGTGTACCTCGAGGCCGTGGATGCTCGTACTGGCGCCCATGTCGCTATGACGAGCCAGGGTGAGGGCGTTCACGTTCGCACTCTGCCGCTCGTGCTTGGGCCAGCGGCCCTTGGGCATGACAGCGACACCGGCGGGCAGGCTCTCGTCAATCCGAACGGGCACCCGCAGGCTGCCCGCCTCACTAGCGACTTGGGCGAGCTGTCCATCGACCAGGCCGAGCCTGGCGGCGTCGTCGGGGCCGAGTGACAGCGTCAGCTCGCCCGCCTGCCGTGCCACCTTGGCGTCGTTTGAGAAGCTCGCGTTGAGCGACCACGGTGATGCGGGCGAGAGCACGCGGAGCTTTCCACCCGTCGGACGAGGGTCGGCATGTGGGCGCGGCAGGCGACCGTGGCCCGCGATGGCGGCAGCGTTGCAGGCAAGCTCCACGCGACCGCTTGGCGTCGGGAACTCCAACTCGGAGAACTGAATGTGAACATCTTCGGCCGGCGTCCACACGGTGCCCCGCTCGGCAAGAGCGGCGAAGTCGAGCCCCGTTCCCGACGCCGCGAGGACACGCTCGATCAACGCTGAGTCAGACTCGTGGAGGGCAGGATCGTCCCAGCCCATCGCCTCCGCCACACGCCGGAAGATCTCGCTGTTGGGCAGCGCATCACCGGGCGGCTCGGCCGCCCTGACCTGGGCCGACAGCGCTCGGTGGAAGTAGGGGACGACCAGGTCGTCGAACTCCAGCCAGCTGGCCGCCGGCAGAACGACGTCGGCGA
The DNA here is from genome assembly GCA_963749545.1 of uncultured Solirubrobacterales bacterium. Classification (GTDB taxonomy): domain Bacteria; phylum Actinomycetota; class Thermoleophilia; order Solirubrobacterales; family Solirubrobacteraceae; genus Palsa-465. The sequence goes on along the minus strand of CAVVNG010000009.1, from coordinate 72,054 downwards.
GATCGACCGTATCGGTCGGGAAGATGTCGGCGACGACCGTGAAGAGGTCGTCACGCTCGAGTCCGCTCCGCAGGCGAGCCTGATCGGGACACGACGCGGCGGGATTCACGTTCCAGCACACCAGCGCACGCGAGCGTGCCGGGTCCCGCAGATGCCCGACCAGGTCCATGTGCGAGATTGGCGGCGGGGTGTCGGGGTACGCGTGCTCCCCGCTGAGATCAGCTTCATCGACCCCCCGGTTGGCGAACCCGTTCAGGTAGAGAAACCCGCCGCCGCGGCGTCCGAGATTGCCCGTCACGGCAGGAAGCATCGCCACGCTCCGGACGATGTTGCCACCGGTGGGCTGGCGCTGAAGCCCTTGCCCGATCCAGAGCAATGAGGGGCCGGCGCCGTACAGGCCAGCGGCTCGCTCGATCTTCGCCGCGGGAACCCCGGTCCGCTCCTCCGTCCACTCCGGGGTGCAGGCCTCGGCAATCGGGCGAAGCTCCGGCCAACCGAGGGCGTGCTGGGCCAGAAACGCCTCATCGACCAATCCGTCCCGTGCCAGCACGTGCACGATCCCAAACGCGAGCGCGGCATCGCTTCCGGGAAACGGCTGCAGGTGCAGATCAGCCTGTTCCGCCGTCTCGGTGCGAAGCGGGTCAACGACGATGACGCGGCCCGGTGCCTCGGTCAGCCAGTGCTCATGCTGGTGTGGCGCCGAGGCTGATGGGTTCGCTCCCCAGACAAGAATGCATGCGGCGTTCTCGGCGGTGCGCGGATCGAAGCCGTCGAGCGAGGTCCCGTAGACATACGTCAATGCCGTGTGGCCGGCGTCATTGCAGATTGTGTCCGGGGCCACCTCCGTCGCGCCGAGGCGGCGCATGAGCCGCATCGGAAAGAAGTACGCCAGCAGCGAGAAGGTGCCCGTGTAATGCATGTACGTGATGGCATGACCGCCGTGCTCATGCGCGGTCTCCGTGAGCCGCTCGGCGATCAGGCTGGTGGCGTCCTCCCACGTGGTCTGCGTGAACTCACCGGAACCCTTTGGTCCGCTGCGGACGAGCGGTGCAGTCAGCCTCGCCGCCGGATCGAGAAATACGCCGTTGTAGGCGAGGGTGCATTTCCGACACAGACGGCCACGACTCACCGGGTGCGCCGGATCGCCGCGCACGTGGACGATGCGGCCGTCGGACACACGGGCTATCGCGCCGCAGGCGTCATAGCAGTCGCGCGGGCAGGTCGTCCTAACGTCGCGCTCGCCGACGCGAAGGGTTCGCAGCCTCCCCGCGGCAGGGGCGCGGCTGACCCGGTCGCCGCGCGCGCGGCTCACCTCGTCTTCGTCGTGATCCATTGCGTGGCCGTGCATTCAATACGAGCGGGCGAGACCGCGACAGAGCCAGTGGCCCGACGAATCAGCGGTCCAGAGCCGAGCATCCGCTCATCCGTGGCGAGCCTGCGCCGTCGAGAGGTATTCGGCCACGAGCGCGTCGACAGTCCCCACGCCCTCGAGAATCGCGGTATTGATGGCCACGAAGGGCTGCCACGGGTCGGGGACATCCGTGTCGGCAACAATCGCACTAACCGGACAGGCACGCACGCACGACCCGCAGTCGATGCAGTCATCTGGATCGATGACGAGCATCCGCGCAGTTGTGATGATGCACTCGACGGGGCACACCTCGAGGCAAGATTGGTCCATGTTGTCGATGCAAGGTTCGCCGATGATGAAGGTCACAGGACTCTCTCGGTCTCGCGTTGAGGCCGCGTCTTGGTGGCCCGCTGGCGGGTCCGACAGTAGTGCTGCCCTGCGTCTATAGAAAGGGCCAGAGAGTGGCGAACGAGGAGGTCCAGGAGCGGCGTCTGGGCCGCCGACCGACCTGGCGGTCGAGAGTCACACATCCGACGGTGGCGCCCGGCGGCGTCTGATAGATGTGATGCGAAATGACGAGCCCAAGCCATCCGGTCGAACTGTTGGTCACACTCGATCGCGGCCAGCGGGTGCCGTTGTCGGACCAGCTCGCGACACAAATCTCGTCCGCAATCCTGCGGGGCTCGTTGAAGGAAGGGAGCAACCTCCCAGCATCACGTACGCTCGCCGCTGAGCTGGGCGTCTCCCGAGGCGTGGTCACGGCCGCCTACGCTCATCTCGTCGCCCAGGGGTATCTGCTCACGCAGACTCGTTCCGTGCCGCGGGTTGCCGCCGTCCGTCCGGTTCCCACTTCGCGGCCCCCGGGCAGGACAAAGGTCCGCGTCGATTTCACGATGCTCAGCCCCGACCTGTCGTTGCTGCCCCGCGGAGCTTGGAAGCGCGCGCTGCTCGACACCGTCCAGACGGCGCCCCTGAGCGCCTTCGACTACGGCGATCCCCGCGGAGAGCGCGAGCTTCGCGCAGCGCTCGCCGACTTCCTCGGTCGCACGCGCGGACTCATCGCCAGCCACGAGCAGATCATCATCTGCCAGGGAACCGTCCAGGCGATGGATGTTGCTTGCCAAACGCTGGTCGAACACGGGGCCGGGTTACTGGCCATCGAGGAGCCGTGCGCCAACGAGGTGAGACGCTGTGCCCGCCGCGCCGGCTTGCGCGTAGAGGGAATCGAGGTCGACCTTGACGGTCTGCGAACCGAGCGACTGCTGTCGAGCGACGCCGAAGCGGCGCTGGCAACGCCCGCGCACCAGTTCCCCACCGGCTCGGTCATGACCAAAGCGCGTCGCGAAACGCTGGCGGCTTGGCTGTCGAGCCCGGGGCGCTTTCTGATCGAGGATGACTACGACGCCGAGTTCCGATACGACGCCGAGCCGATGGCCGCCCTCCAGGGCGCCTTCCCCGATCGCGTTCTCTACCTGGGGAGCGCGTCGAAGACGTTCGCGCCTGGGCTCCGACTCGGCTGGCTGGTTGTCCCTGACGTCCTGATCGATACGGCCTCGAGCATGAAATGGGCCTTGGATGCTGGCTCGCCCAGTCTCAATCAGCTGGCCTTCGCACGTGTCGTCGTCTCGGGTGCGTTCGAACGCCATCTGGTCAAAGCCCGGTCCGAGTACAGACGCCGGCGCGCCGCGCTGCGAGCAGGCCTCGCCGGCGAGATCCCCCACAGCTCTGTCGAGGGCGCCTCAGCCGGTATGCATCTGGTCCTGCGGCTGCCGGACGACCTCGACCGCGAAGCCTTGGAGCGGGCCGCGGAGCTAGCTCGTGTCAAGCTGGAGAGCGTGGAGGGCTTCCTGTCAGACCCGCCGCGATCGGTCAGACGACTCGTGCTCAGCTACGCGCGGTTACACCCCTCGCGAGCCCGGACCGCCGCCAAGGCGCTCGCGGCGGTGGTCCAAGCGGCACGGTACGAGTCCGCTCATTCGACTTGACGGTCTCTGTCGCTGTGCTAGGGGTGGCTTATCGCATAGGAACGAAGCGACAACGTGGCATTGTCATAGTAAGGTCCGATTTGGTTGATGTAGTGGCCAACGTCGGGGGTGGCAAATTGGCCCTCGGACGTATTAGAGGCTACGTACAGACTCTTTGCATACGATTCGAACCATGGGCCACCGCTTGCTCCGTGACCGCTGTTACACCCCATCACCAGCTCTGATCTGTTGGTGGCGGGATCTTTACCAGATGCCCCTAGTGGCGCCAGGCAATACCACACATAGCAGGACGGAAAGTCAGTGTTGCTGCACCGGCTGGCGAAACGGCCGCTGGCGGGATAGCCTTCGGAGAATATCTGGCGAACATTTGAGTTAGCGAGCATCCCGGCCCAGCCGAGAACGTTGCCGATCTGCCTGCCGTTGACGGGGCTGATCGTCAGGAATGCGTAATCGACCGATGCGGATTGCGTCGATTCGTAGGAGGAATAGATGTACGCCGTTCGGCCATGCCAAGTTCCCTCTGGGAACTTGGTGCCGTATTGCTTGGGGGCGAACACGAACCACTTGTCGAACTGGCGCGAAGTCGCGTCCCAAACGCAATGGGCGGCCGTGACAAGGACGTTTGGCCCAACCACTGTTGCCGTGCACGAATCGATGAACTGGCCGCCCGGCTCGCCGGCATAGAGCCTGCCGACCTGCCGGTCGTAGGACTGAAGTGGCAAATAGCCCTGCGCCGAGATGGGGAAGGCCGTCAGCGAGCTGGTGGAGGATGCACTCGCGGGGGCTAAGCGCGGGGGGAGTGAGGCGAGCGCGCCAGGGTGCTGGGAGGGTGAAGACGTTGATGGCGGAACGTTCGTCAGGTGGGTGCGGTTTCGGTCGAGGTGAGCGAGCCGATGCGAGAGGCGCGGCATTGGGGCTGGGCGCGTCCGGGCAAGAAGGCTGTTGGTGACGTGTGGCGGCAAGCCGGCATGACCAACGAGAACGTGTAACGGCTGCCGTGCCAATGCGGAAGCTGGGCCGAGCATGGAGGCCACCGCCACCGAGAGCGACGAGATGATGGCGACGCTCAGGGCGATACGGGGCGCTCCCCCGCGCCGGTATTGCTCCTGGGCGCGTTGAACCCGACGGACGCTTACCCCAGTGATGATCACGACAACCCCTCGGTTATGCGGAAACGGCCGGTCTCCGCGCCTTCGATCCGATCACAAGCAACGTGTCGCCGTGGCGAGATTTTGTGATACGGGCGGGTTGGCTACCCAATCGGGGGTGACCGGCGCGGAAGGGAGCGTTGACTGCGACTCTGAACCGCGGGAGATCGTCCAACCCGGCGTGCAATCGCAACGTGTGCCCCCATCTCCACCGGCTCTCGCCGCCGAGAGGTGGTGGTGGTGTCACATCGCTGGCCTCTAGCCCGTCATAGAGGCAGAGCTGCCGAACGGCGGCGATGAGACAACCGGATTTGACGCGGGGTCGCCGCGCAGGAAGGAGAAGCCACCATGTCCTCACCATCCACGCGACCTTCAGGTTCTCAGCTACTGGAGGAGATCTCGGATCTCCTGGTCGGGCTCGGGATGATCACGACGATCCTGTTTCCGTTTGCCCTGCCCTTCATCGCGCTGACGCTCGTCGTCCTCGCGGTCGTCGCAGTGCCGGCCGCGGTCGGCGGCGTCCTGGTGGCGGCTGTTGTTGGGCCGGTGCTGCTGGTGAAGCGCCTGCGGGCGAGCCGCCGCGACCAAGTCGCGACACCGCCACGGCCACCGCGCGCCGAGGCGAGCCTCCTTGGAGCAACCTCTCCCCGGGGCGGCCGCGTCTCGCCATTCCCGGCGAAACGTTTGGGTCGAGCCCACTAGGTAGCGTTCCAGCGTTGCCGGCTCAGCGCCGGCGGCGCGACGCTTGCTCGAGCCCTGACCCCAGCCCATCGGAGGTGACCCATTGAGTAGCGACTCCGGACCGCGGGAGATCGTCCAACCCGGTGAGTACTCGTATGTCTTTTCGCCGTATCTCGAACCCATCGCGTCGGTCGCTCCGGGCGAGACCATCGTTGTATACACGGAAGACGCGTTCACGGGGCGGATTCAAGGACCCGAGGATCTGCCCAGCCGGGTCCTGGACGAGCGCCTGAACCCGCAGACCGGGCCGATTTACGTGGAGGGCGCGGAGCCAGGCGACACGCTTGCCGTTCGGATCGACGCCATCGAAGCGACTCGCGATTGGGCGGTCAGCTGTTTCGTCCCGTTCTTTGGCGGCCTGACGGGCACCGGTACCACCGCGATGCTGCACGAAGCGCTGCCCGAACGGTTGTACTTCTACGCCATCGCCGACGGCAAATTGACCTGTGGCGATCGGCTCCGGATACCGTGGCGCCCGTTCCTCGGGACGATCGGTACGGCTCCCCGCCTCGAGGCCATCTCGGCGCTGACTCCCCATGCTCATGGTGGCAACATGGATGTCCGCGATACCGCCCCCGGCCATACGGTGTATCTGCCCGTGGCTGTGCCGGGCGCCCTCTTTTTCACCGGGGACGCGCACGCCAATCAGGGCGACGGCGAGCTGTGTGGTGTCGCATTGGAGATCAGCGCTAAGGCCACGCTCACGTTTGACGTGGTCAAAGGCCAGGCAATTGCCTGGCCGCGGATCGAATCCTCCGACCGCCTGATGGTGGTGGGCAGCGCGCGGCCGATGGAGGACGCGGCGCGAATCGCCTACAGGGAGCTGATCGACTGGATAGTCACCGATTACGGCTACGACAGGCTTGACGCGTATCAGCTGTTGACCCAGGCGGGCACGCTGTATGTGGGCAACATGGTCGACACGTACTACTCGCTGGTCGCGGGAGTGGAGAAGACCTACCTCACTACACCGTGAGCGCGTCGCGCGCGAGGAGGTGGGGCTGGAAGTGGGGCTGGAAGTCGCCAAAACGCTTTGCCGCGCGTCGCGCGGCTAGACATGAAGGGTTCCTAAAAGAGCCTGGAATCACGGCGGGCGCACTTGGAGTGGCGCGGTGCGGTGGTACAGTCGGTCGCGATGAGGCCAGGGGGCTCCGTCTGGGTGGCTCGGCGTCGGCTCAAAGCGCGGGCCGGTGCTCTGGCCTCGCTGATGACGTTGCTGGCGATGGCCCTGGTGTTATCGCCTTCTGCGGCTCCCGCGAAGGGCCACGCCCACATCCCGAAGTGCGCCCACCTCTCGCGGAGCGCGATGGCCAAGCTTGCCCAGACCGGCAGTCTCGACTTCCGCAAGAAGATCGGCAACCTCTGCGAGTTCACCGGCAAGGGCACGCACCACGGCCACTATCACACGACGTTCGAAGTCCAGATCATCCCGTACGTCAAGAAGATCTGGGACACGGCCAAGTCCGACGCGAAGTCGAGTGCGGCGAAGAATGGAGATGACTTCGGCGAAACGAACAAGCACCTCTTTTTCGTGCGCGGTGAGATCAAGCACAGCGATCTCGGCAAGTGCAACAAGCACAACGACCGGCCGGGCCAGGGCGGGGCGAAGTTCGGGCCGGCGTGTAAGGGCGAACCCGTCGCAGATCACTTCAGCGCTTACGGCAACGGCACCGACAAGCGGGCCGGGCTCAAGCTGATGGTCTCTGCCGGCGTGACCGGGCAGAGGGGGGACGTGCACCTCTCGCACATCATCGAGCTCGTCAAAGAGATCCTCTCCGGGAAGATCCACTAACACTCGCCGTTTCAGGACGATGTCGAAACGAATCGTCGTTGCTGGTGCCGTTGCAGTGGTGCTGGTCGGCGCGGGCGCCGCAGCCCTGGCCGGAGGGCTCACCTCATCGATGCACACCGGGTCGGCCGCGGTGACCGTGCCTGCTCACACGATGACCGTGGTCAGGACCCTGAGGGCACCGGCACGGACGATGACCGTGGCGTCATCCACGTCCAGCACGACGACCGAAACCTCTGCGCGTTCCAGCCCAAGGGGCGCAACCTCTGCGCGTTCCAGCTCGGCGGCCTGCCCGCCCGGGACGGTCGTGAGCCGGAGCTACAACGCAACGAGAGGGAAGTGCGTGAAGCGGGGCTACGTACCGAATACCGCAACCACGTACGCGAATGGCACAACCACGACGTTCACGAACTCAACCGGCGCCTTCGTCGATCCCCACGGTGTCGAGTGCTCCCCGGCCTTCGTCTCGCACGGCTACTGCCAGCCGCCGTGACCCGGCGGCTCGTCTTGCCGCCAACCGGGATTTGATGGAAGATCCATCTCCCAATGGGCTACGCCGGCGTGGAAGCGATTTTGGTCTCTGACGAGGAGGACTCGTGAGCGAGCGGTTCCGGCGGATCTTTGCCGGCCAGAAGCCGCTCATCGCCATGGTGCACGTACCGCCATTGCCGGGGACTCCGCTATACGACACGGCGGCTGGCGTGGGCGGGCTGGTCGGCGCGGTCCAGCGTGATCTCGAGGCGCTGCTCGCCGCCGACTTCGACGGGTTCCTGTTCTGCAACGAGGGCGACCGGCCCTACGAGCTCCAGGCCGGTCCCGAGTCAGCGGCGGTGATGGCGCGCGTCGTGACCGAGTGCGCGCCGCGCGAGCGCCCGTTCGGTGTCGACTTCCTGTGGGACGCAAAGTGTGCGCTCGCGGTCGCCGTGGCCACCGAGGCGAGCTTCATGCGCGAGGTCCTGACCGGAGCCTGGGAATCGGACATGGGTCTGTGGCAGGGTGAGGCGGCACACGTGCTGCGCGAGCGCCGGCGCCTCCACGCGGACGAGCTGGCCATCATGATGAACATCACACCTGAATTTGCCTCACCGATCGGCAGGCGCGGCCCCGGCGAGGCGGCGCGCTCGGCCGCCGTGTCGAGCCTCGCCGACACGATCCTCGTCTCGGGGGCGATGGCGGGCGCCGATCCGGGTCGTGCGGTGCTCGAGGAGGTCCGCGCCGCGGTGCCGGCCGACATTCCGGTCCTGCTCAATACCGGTGCCCGCTCGGACACGATCGCGGGCTACCTTCAGATCGCCGACGGTTGCATTGTCGGCAGTGACCTCAAGGTCGACGGACATACATGGAACCCCGTCGACCCTGAGCGCGCGATGCGCTTTGTCGATGCGGCGCGCAGCGGAAGCGCCGTGAGCTGATGCTGCTGGGGATCGACATCGGCTCCTCGGCCGTGAAGGCCGCACTGGTCGACCCGGACGAAGGCGTCCTCAGCACCGCCCAGGCAGGTGTGGCGCTCGAGTCCCGGCAGCCGGGCTGGGCGGAGGCCGATCCGGACGAATGGTGGCAGGCGATCTGCGGGCTGGTGCCAACGCTGCTCGCGCAGAGCGACCGCGACGCCGGCGAGATCGACGCGGTTGCCGCGGCCGGCATGGTGCCGGCGGTGTTGGCGCTCGATGGCAGCGGGCGGCCCCTGCGCAGCGCGATCCTCCAGAACGACGCCCGCGCGACCCGGGAGATCGAAGAGCTCTCGACGGCGCTGGAGGGAATCGACCTCCTCGGGCTCACCGGCTCGGTGCTTTCCCAGCAGTCGGTGGCGCCGACGCTTCGCTGGCTGAGACGCTACGAGCCGGATCTGTTCAACGACACGGCCATGGTTACCGGCTCGTATGACTGGGTCGCGCGCCGCCTGGGGGCTGAGCCCCACGTCGAGCAGAACTGGGCGATCGAGAGCGGCCTGTTCACCCTCGAGGGAGAGCCGCTCTCCGAGGCGCTCGAGCGCACCGACACCCCCGCCGAGCTGTTTCCGGCGGTGAAGATGCCCGGCACGGTGGTCGGCGAGGTCAGCACGGAGGCGGCCGCGGAGACGGGACTGCGGCCAGGAACGCCCGTCGTCGTCGGCGGAGCCGATCATGTGAGCTCGGCCTACGGAGCCGGACTGCTGGCCGAGGGTGACTGGCTCGTGAAGCTCGGTGGGGCGGGTGACATCCTCCTGGTCAGTCGGACGCCGCTGGTCGACGAGCGTCTGTACCTGGATGCACATCCCACAGGGCTCTGGTTGCCGAACGGGTGCATGGCCAGCAGTGGGAGTCTCGTGCGCTGGCTGCAAGCCATTACCGGCGCGTCGCTGACGGACCTCGACAGGGAGGCGGCGGCCACACCGCCCGGTTCAGGAGGGATCGTGTGCCTTCCCTACTTTCTGGGCGAAAAGTCGCCGCTGCACGATCCCGAGCTGCGCGGCGCGCTCGTCGGGCTTCACCTCGGGCATAGCCGAGGCGAGTTGTTTCGCTCCGTGCTCGAAGCTGTGGCCTATGGATTCCGCCATCACATGGATGTGTTCGTCGAGCTGGGGCTGCCGCTGGGGCGCGCGCGCGTGACCAACGGAGGCGCTCGCTCGACGCTGTGGAAGCAGATCCTCGCCGACGTTCTCGGTGTCGAGCTGTCGCCGGTGATCGCGCACCCGGGCGCCTCGTTCGCGGCAGCGATGGCCGCCGGCGTCGGCATCGGTGCCGTCGCCGACTGGGGTTCGATCGAGCCGCTGATCCAGCTGGCGCCGCCGATCGAGCCCGATCGAGACCAGCGTGCACGCTACGAGGAGCTGTACGCGATCTATCGAGAGCTCGAGCCCACGCTGCGCCCGATCTCACATCGACTGGCCGGGGGTGACTGGTCATGAGTGACCGGATCGCGATCGTCACCGGAGCTGGCTCGGGCATCGGGCGCGCGATCGCGCGCGAGCTCTCGCGGCGCGGTCTCGGCGTGGTTGTCACCGACCTCGACGGGGATGCCGCCGACGCCGTCGCACGCGAGCTGGATCCGAGCTGGAGTGAGCCGTTCGACGTCACCGACGGAGCCGCCGCCAATCGGCTCGCCGAGCGGGTGGTCGCCCGGCACGGCTCACTCGACGTCTGGGTCTCGTGCGCCGGCATCTCCAAGATGGGTCCGTTCATCGACGTAGCTGAGGCGGATCTGGACCGCACGCTGGACGTGAACCTCAAGGGCGTGTTTCTGTGCGGCCAGGCCGCCGCCCGGGTGATGCGGAGCTCAGGGCGTGCCGGCGTGATCGTGAACGTCGCCTCAATGGCCGGCAAGCAGGGCAGGGTTCCCTACCTCGCCGACTACGTTGCGTCCAAGTTTGGCGTCGTCGGCCTGACTCAGGCAATGGCATTCGAGCTGGCGGCCGACGGCATCAGGGTCAATGCCGTGTGTCCGGGGTACGTCGCGACGCCGATGCAGGAGCGCGAGCTGGAATGGGAGTCGGCGCTGCGAGGCGTGACGCAGGCCGAGGTACTGGACATGTGGGTCGCCGACACGCCGATGGGGCGGGTCGAGCAGCCCGAGGATGTTGCCCGCGTCGTCGGGTTCCTGGTCAGCGAGGACGCTGGTTTCGTGACCGGAGAGTCCGTTGCGGTCAACGGCGGCGCGTTCATGGACTGACCCCGTTTTCGAGCCGGAGGTGATCACATGAGAGCAGCTACGTCGTCGAGCCCCGGCGCCCCCGTGCCGGCCTCGACCGACAATCCGTACGCGGCGGGCTGTGCCTGGATCGAGGGCGAGTACACGCCGATCGCGGAGGCTCGCATTCCCATCCTGGACGCGGGTTTCGTTCGCTCCGATTTGACCTACGACGTGGTCGGAGTGTGGGACGGGCGGTTCTTTCGGCTCGACGACCATCTTGCCCGCTTTCAGGCCGGGCTGAAGCGGATTCGGCTCTCGTCCCCGTTCTCCAACGACGAGATCAAGCAGATCCTGTTCGAGGTGGTCCGGCGCTCGGGCCTCCGCGAGGCCTACGTCGAGACGATCGTCACCCGCGGGGTGCCGATTCCGGGCGAGCGCGATCCGCGCAAGTGGACGCCGCGCTTCTACGCATATGCCATCCCCTACGTCTGGATCGTGCGGCCCGAGCAGCAGGACATCGGCACGCGGGCCGTGGTCGCGCGCGAGACGACTCGCATCCAGCCGAGCTCGGTCGACCCGAGAGTGAAGAACTTCCATTGGGGGGACCTCGTGCGGGCGCTGTTCGAGGCCTACGATCGCGATGCCTGGCTGGCGATCCTTACCGACGGCAACGGCCTGGTCACCGAAGGCCCGGGCTTCAACGTGTTTGCCCTCGTTGATGACACGCTGCGGACTCCCGACGTCGGCGTGCTCGAGGGCATCACCCGCAAGACGGTGATCGAGCTTGCCCGGGAGGCGGGGCTGCCGGTCAGCGTCAGCGACCTGGCGGTCGACGACCTGTACCGGGCGAGGGAGCTCTTCTTCACCAGCACGGCCGGTGGCGTGATGCCGGTCACGACGCTCGACGACAAGCCGGTCGGCGAGGGCCGACCCGGACCCGTGACCAGCGACTTGCGCACGCGCTACTGGGATCTACACCGCGATCCCCGATACGCCATGGCCGTCGACTATTCCTGACCGCCGACGCGTGGTGCGTTTCGAGAACCGCGTGGCGATCGTAACCGGGGCTGGCAGTGGCTCCGGCCTGGCGATCGCGCGCGGGCTGGCCGCCGAGGGGGCGGCCGTCCTCGCCGTCGACCTGCAGGAGCCGTCAACTGGATTGCCCGTCGGCTGCGCGCTGCTCCGCGGCGACGTGACCGACCCCGACCTGCCGGGCGCGGCGGTTGCCGAGGCGCTCAGTCGCCATGAACACCTCGACTTCCTCGTCAACGCGGCCGGGGTGGCGCAGTTCGGGCGCGACTGCTCGGTGCTCGAGATTCCCGACGAGGTGTGGGATCGGGTGCTGGCGGTCAACCTCACGGCCGCGATGCGGTTTGCGCGCGCGTGTGGCCCGGCGCTGCGGAGCCGGCGCGGCGCGATGGTGCACATCTCGAGCGTGGCCGGGCTGCGTGGTATGGACGACGACCCGATGGATGCCTACCAGGTGTCCAAGGCCGGCCTGGTCAGCCTGTCGCGCGGGCTGGCCATGGCGCTGGGGGGCGATGGGGTGCGCTCGAACACCATCTGCCCGGGGGCGATCGACACGCCGATGCTCGCGCCGATCTACGACGGGAACCCCGAGCGCCGCGTGCGAATGATGCAGCGCACGCCGTTGCGCCGGCTCGGGACGGCCGAAGACGTGGCGCAGGCCTGCCTGTACCTGCTGTCCGAGCAGGCGAGCTTCATCACCGGGACCGATGTGATCGTTGATGGCGGGTGGCTGGCGAGACTTCCGTGAGTGCGACCGTTGCGACGGTCGATAAGCGTCGCTATAGCCAGATGAGCGCAGTTCGTTTGAGCATCGCCCCGGGTGGCGGGGTGCGTGCGACATCTTGGGAGATGGGTCGCGTCCAGGCGGCTGGTCTGGGGTCGCGAGTTGCCTGGGGGACGGCTTGCTGGGGAAGGGGGCGGCCGGGTTCTGCGCGGCGGATCGCGCCTGTGTGGGTCTCGTGAACTTTTGCCGGCGGGTTCCGGGGCGCCCGACGCGCGTTGGGAGAGGTGAGAGCGTGGGGTTCGGTCGTTCGCGCGGGTGGGCGGTGCCGGCCGTTTGGCCAGGTTCGTCGCCCTCGCGCCCGCTTCGTAGGGGGTGGAAAGGTGACAAACCTCCCGCCGTGCGGCAACGTTGTACACGTAAGCACCGCCCAGGGGCTTATGTCGCCGAGGTCGGCCGGCGGACGGCTGTTTGTCACGTTTTCCATCGAGCGCCCGGCCGCCGCGGGCGGTGGCGGTGGCGACCCGGCCCCGGGGGTCGCTTGCCGTTGCGATCCGGTCGGGGTTCGGAGGCCCGCAACGATCGGGGCCTCGGGTCGCCGGCGGCAACGGTCGATGCCTGGTTTCGACTGCCGGAGCGGCGGAGGGCTGAGCTCGCCAGCGGTGCGGTCCGCCGCGGCCAGTTAGGCCGCCCGCACGCCACCGTCGGCGAGGATCGTCTCGCCGTTGATGTATGAGCTGCGCGGCGAGAGCAGGAACTCGACGATCTCGGCGATCTCATCCGTCCCGCCCAGGCGCCCGCTCGGGACCTGCTTGACCACCTCCTCCTCGCCTCCCGAGACAGCGTGCATCGCCGGGCTCATGGGCACGGCGATGTAGCCCGGGGCGACGCCGTTGACCCGGATCTCCTTCGGGGCAAGCTCGGCCGCCAGATAGCGCGTGAAGGCGACCAAGCCAGCCTTGCTGGCACCGTAGAGCGAGGCGCCCGTCAGGCGGCCGATATAGCCGGTGACGCTTGAGATGTTGACGATCGCGCCGCCGGCGTTCATTCGAGCCACGGCGGCCGAGGAGACGCGCGCGGTGCCCGCGACGTTGACCTCCCAGAGTTGTGAGGCGTCGGCGTCGTCGAACCCTGACATCGGGGTGAACTTGACGACGCCCGCACAGTTGACCACACCACCGATCACCCCGAGGTCGCGGGAGGCAGCAACGAACCGCTCGACGCTGGCTCGGTCGGTCACGTCGAGTTCCGCAGCGGTGATCGCATCGCCACTCGGGTCATTCTCGGCGAGGGCAGCGGGCAGGTCGCCCGCCAACACCTGCCAGCCGGCCTGGGCCAGGCGTCGGTTGATGGCTTGGCCAATCCCGCCGGCGCCGCCGGTAACTATTGCCACGCGCCCAGTGTCATCCACGCCTCGCACCTCCATCAGTCAAACGGCCTTTTGGTCCATATGGTTGCCCATTTACGCGAACCGGGCAAGGACTCCACAGCGGCGACGGAACGCTGTGGTACGGTCGCACTGACCGATGTCCGGCCACGAGACACGGCACAAGATGGCAGAGATCCGGGCTCCCGCGAGCTATGAGCTCGTGGTGGAGCAAGTCAGACGGGCGATCCAGGTCGGGCGGTTCCTGCCCGGGGCACGGCTCCCGCCCGAGCGTGAGCTCGCCGGCCAGCTCGGGGTGTCCCGCACCACCGTCCGCGAGGCGATGCGCGTCCTCCAGGGCGAGCGCATGGTCGAGATCCGGCGTGGACGCGCCGGGGGTCCGGTTGTGCTCGGACCAACGGCGAGCGCCGGCGAGCTTCGCCAGCTGCTTCGTCACCGCCTGGCTGAGCTCGAGAACGTGTTCGATTACCGTCTTGCCGTCGAGCCGGCCGCCGCCCAGCTGGCCGCGCAGCAGCGCAGCAAGACCGACCTCGGCCACCTCAGAAGCGCGCTCGACGCGCTGAACGTGCTCGCCGCCGACCCCGAGGATGCGACCGATGCCTCCCCACCCTCGAGGTTCTTCGCCGCCGACGCGGAGTTCCACCGCCGGATCGCGCTTGCCACCGGCAACCCGCTGCTGGTCAAGGCGGTCGAGGATGCTCGTGCGGCGATGTTCCTCCCGGTGGGCAGAGTCTTCTCGGCGCTGCATCCCAGCGCCAACGAGTACCACGCGGAGATCCTCGCGGCCATCGAGGGGCGCGACGCACAGGCGGCCAGGCGAGCCATGACCGCGCACATCGAAGGGACCCGGGTCGCGCTTGGCGAATTGGCCAGACCGCCGCGCCGCGGCCGCGCGTCGCGCCCCAGATAGCCGTTCAGATCCGTTCGAAGTAACGGATCAGCTCCCAGTCGGTGACCGTCTCGTGATTGAAGGCGTCGAGCTCCTGGCGGAAGAAGTTGATCAGGTGCGCGCGGGCGGCGTCACCGAATGCCTGACGCGGGAGGGTGCCGGCTTCGAACAGCGCGATGGCTTCGGCGAGCGATCCGGCCATGCGTGGAGCGTCGGCATACTCGGCGGCGTTCACGGCGAGCGGCTCCGGACACGCGAGCTGGCCCTCGATGCCGGCGAGGCCGGCAGCGGCCAGCCCAGCGATAACCAGGTAGGGGTTGGCATCCGCTCCCGGGATGCGGCTCTCGAGCCGCATCGAGGGCCCCTCGCCGACGACGCGCAGGCCGCAGGTGCGGTTGTCGAGGCCCCAGGTGAAGCTCATCCCGGCAAATTGGTTGAGTTGAAACCGCTTGTAGGAGTTGATGTTGGGGGCGAGCAGGACGCTGAGCTCGGGGCCATGGGCGACCTGCCCGGCGATGAAGTGGCGGAAGAAGTCGCCGATGTCGCGCTCGCCATCTCCGGGGAGCATCGGCCGCTCGCCGTGCTCGTCCCAGATGCTGAGATGGACATGACAGGACGAGCCGATGTCGTCGATCCGGGGCTTGGCCATGAAGCTGGCGGCCATGCCCTCGAGCGCCGTCAACTCCTTGATTCCGTTCTTGTACAGCGCGTGGCGGTCGGCCATTTCGAGGGCGTCGGTGTAGCGCAGGTTCGCCTCCTGCTGGCCGAGCCCCCATTCCGACTTCGAGAACTCGATCTCGATGGCGGCAGCGTTCATCGCTTCGCGTACGCGCTGGAGGAACCAGTCGTCTTTTGTCGACTGCAGGATGTGGTAGTCCGAGCGGTAGTAGGACACCGGGGTGAGATCGCGGTATCGGCGCTCCCAGGCGCTGCGGTAGCTGTCGGTGTAGAGGTAGAACTCGAGCTCTGTGGCGCACTTGAGCGTCATCCCCGCCGTGCGATACCGCTCGAGCTGGCGTTTGAGGATCACGCGCGGTGCGATCTCAACGAGCTCACCTGTCTCCTCGGCCGGATCGCAGATCACGATCGCCGTGCGCTGCAGCCAGGGGACGACGCGCAAGGTGCCGAGGTCGGGGACGAACCGGCAGTCGCGGAACCCGTCCTGCCAGTCGGTCAGTTCATAGCCGGGGCGCGGGTCCATGTCCATGTCGACCACGAACAGGTACAGCGATCCGTGCAACCCCTCGGCCCCAAGTGCGGTTTCCAGGAAGCTCCTGGCGGTCATCCGCTTGCCCACCAGGCGGCCCCACAGATCGGGCATCGCGCACACTACGGTCTCGATCTCGCCGGACTGTGCGCGTGCTCGCAGCTCATCCAGCTCAAGACGGCCGCGTCCCTGACTCGACGCGGCTGTCTCGGTCACGTCGGTCATCGAGTCCCTCGGTTCTGACGCTGCCTGGCTCGATCCCGTTGATCGTGATCATGAACGGCGCGAGCTCAACCGCCGCAGTGCGCATGAACCCCAGCATTCCCGCCTTGCTGGCGGAGTAGGAAGCCAGCCCGGGGTAGCCGGTCCGCGACCCAGTGATCGACGAGATGAGGACGATCCGGCCGTAGTTCTGGCTGCGCATCACCGGCAGGCACTCCTTCACCGCGATGAACGTGCTGGTCAGATTGGTATCGATGACGTGGTGCCACTCCTCCAGACTGATCTGGTCGAGCGGCGTATCGGGGTAGATGCCCGCGTTGTGGCAGAACACGTCGAGCCGTCCGAATTGCTCCTGGGCCGTGGTGATCGCGCGCCTCACGTCCTCGGGGACGGTCACGTCGCCAGCCACCGCGACCGTCCGCTCGGGGGATAGCGACTCGGCGAGCGCGTCGAGGGCATACTTCGTACGGGCGAACAGGATCACGTTGGCGCCGGCCTGCGAAAACACCGTGGCGATGCCTCGCCCGGCGCCACGGCTGGCGCCGGTGACCACCGCCGTGCGTCCGTCGAGCGTGATCGCGTTCGTCATCCGGCCGCTCCGGCGAGCGTCGTGAAGCTGTCCCGCAGGCCCTCACCGGCGAGCGCGACCGCCTCGGCGCCCTCCGTGAAGACCGTCGGCAGCGCGAAGAAGCCGTGGACCATGCCCGCGTACTGTCGGTGCTCGGTGGGGACGCCGGCGCGCTCGAGTGCAGCTGCGTACAGCTCGCCCTGGCGGTGCAACGGGTCGCACTGCGCCGTGATGAGGAGCGCGCGCGGGAGCTCTTCGAGGCGAGCGTGCTCGAGCGGCGAGACGAGTGGATCGGTCCGATGAGCGGGCGAGGCGAGATAATTGTCCTGATGCCACTCGAGCTCGTCGCGATAGAGGAAGAACCCCTCATAGCTGTCGTCGAACCCGACGTCCAGATCGGTCGTGGTCACCGGGTAGGCGAGGACCTGCATCGCCAGCCGTGGCCCGCCGCGATCGCGGGCGAGGAGCGAAACGGCCGTGGCGAGGTTGCCTCCGGCGCTGTCCCCGGCCACGGCGATCAGCCGATTGTCAACCGACAGCTCGGCAGCGTGCTCGTGCACCCAGCACGTGGCGGCATAGCTGTCCTGCACGGCGGTCGGGAACCGTGCCTCGGGACCACGGCGGTAGTCGACGCTCAACACGGCAGCGCCCGACGCATTGGCGAGCGCGCGACATACCGCCTGATGTGAGTCGACACCGCCCAGCAGCCACCCGCCGCCGTGGAAGTAGACGACCGCGGGTAGGATCCCCGTCGCCGGACGGAACGAGCGAACCGTGATCTCTCCGTCCTCGACGGCCACCCGGTGGTCACAGACCGCGGCCACCTCCTCGCCCGTTCCGGCCTCGGCGTAATCCGAGTCGAAGTTGCGGCGCGCCTCGGGAACCGGAAGCAGGTGAGCGTTGGGGCGATCGGAGGCCACGGACGCGGCCAGCAGCTCGGCCGACGACGGCGCCAGCTCCTCCGCCTTGTCTCCCAGAGCCGCGCTGATCGTCTGTATCAGCGCGTCCGTCACGGCTCTACCGCGTGCTCGAGAGGCTCGCCCGGACCCGACCCTGATCGATCGAGTCGAACCGGGGCGCGACCTCGAGCGCGAACCGCCTCGTCCATTCGCGCCGCACCTCATGCGGCACGCCAGGGGTGGCGGTATGGAGGAACAGATGGTTGAAGCCCACGTCCATGTAATGCTGGATGCGATCGGCCACCGTGTCGGGTGAGCCGACCAGCTGGTAATCGCTCCAGGCTGGGATGTTGGCAGGATCGGTCTTCGCCTTCATCCCCGCGAACTGGCCCTTCCATGGGCGATAGTCGGGGAGCTCCTCCCAGTTCGTCTCGTCTGGGGTGTAGTGGTCGATCTGAGCTTGCATGAACATGGGTATGTACAGCTGAGCCTGATCGATGGCCTCCTCGTCGGTGTCGGCGATGATGCAGTTGATCATGATCGGTTTGGTGACGTCGGTGGCGAATCCGTTGGTTCGGGCGACCTCGTCCCACGTGGTGAGGATTTCCGCCTGGGTCAAGAAGTCCCCGATCGTCGTGCACAGGGGCGGCAACCCCATCTCGGCCATCACCGACGCGCTTCCGGGACTCCCGATCGCGCCATAGAAGTTGATCCGGTCGGTCGTGACGCCCGCCACCCGCGGCCTTACTCCAACCGCCTTGGGCACCGTGATCTGGTTGCCCTCGTAACTGAATCGCTCTCCGGCAAGTGCCTTCGAAATCACTCCGTAGACCTCCCGGAAGCGCTCCCGGCTGCCGCCCATGGGGAGTCCGAATGCGTCGAACTCGTACTTTGCCGTACCGCGGCCCAACCCAAGATGCAGCGGCTGCTCGGTGAGCAGGCTCAACATCGCGATCTCGCCGGCGAGCCGAAGCGGCTCATACCAGGGGAGGACCAAGACGCAGGTCCCGATTGACAGCTCCGGGAAGCGCCCGGCGATGTGGCTGCCGAGAACGAGCGGGCTCGGCGTGGGGAAGTAGTCGCTGAAGTGGTGCTCGATCAACCAGACGGTGCCGAAGCCGAGCTCGGCGTGATACTCGACGTCGTCCAGGAGCGTCCGGTACAGCGTCGCATCGGACGTGCCCGGGGCGTCCGCAGCCGAGGCCACAAACCCGAAGTTCACCTGTCTGCTCACAGAGGCACCCCTCCAATCCAACAAAATGGGCTTATTGGTCCAAACTCTAGCCCCTTTATCGCGCGGAAGGCAAGCCCGGGTCGACCGCCGTGCCGGCCACCTCGGCGACGGTAACCGGTCGTTCGCAGGTTGACGCGTGTTGCCTGGGATGATGGAGGGGTCGCTACCAAGCCCTCATATTCACGCTGGCTGGCGCTGGACGGTGCCGCCAACGCGCGCGCGGTCGTGCCAGGCGTTCTGCTCCGCTCGGACAACCTGCAGGGGTTGAGCCCGCGAGACGTACGCCTGCTCGTCGACGGGGAAGGTCTAGAGGTCGTGCTCGACCTGCGCACCGAGGTCGAGATAGAGCTGGAAGGACCCGGGCCGATGATGGCCGAGCCGCGGGTGAGGATCGAGCACCGCTCGCTGTACCCGGAGTCGGGCGGCAACACCGATCTCGACCTCGAGACGGTCAACCCCTGGGCCGTGGCCGACGCGGGCGAACACCAGAACGAGGATCCCGCGGTCCGGGTGTACATGAGCTACCTCAACCGTCGTCCCGATTCGATCGTCGCTTCGATCCGCACGATCGCTCGCGCCGACGGCGCCGTGCTGCTGCATTGTGCCGCCGGGAAGGACCGCACCGGCGTGGTGGTTGCGCTCGCACTGGACGCAGTCGGAGCCGACCGCGAGCTGATCGTCGCCGACTACGTGGCGACGCGGGACCGGATCGAGGCGATCATGCAGCGCCTCGTCAGCTCTCCGACCTATCGTGCCGAGCTCGAGGGACACGATCCACAGACGCACGCGCCGGTTCCGGCAACCATGTGGCGGGTCTTCGAACTCATCGATGAACGATTCGGTGGCGCGTCGGAGTGGCTATCCGAGCACGGCCTGAGCCAGGTCGATCACCAGCGACTCCGGCGGCGGCTCGACGTCGACAGAATCGTGTCCCCGCGCTGAGGAGCGGCCGTGACGCTGGCCCGCTCGATCGAGAGCATCCGCGCCGAGTTTCCCGCCCTGGCCGGCGGCGTCGCCGCGCTGGACGGCGCCGGCGGAACCCACGCACCGATCGGCGTGATCGACGCTGTGGGGGACGGGCTTCGGTACGCGATGTCAAACCTGGGCGGGGCGTTCGCGCAGAGCGTGCGCAGCGTCGAGACTGTGAGGGCAGCGCGACGGGCGATCGCCGATCTGGTCGGAGGCACGGCGGACGGCGTGGTGCTCGGTCCGAACATGACCACGCTGACATTCCACGTGGCCGACACGCTGTCCTCCGAGTGGCGGCCCGGCGACGAGGTCGTGGTCACCTCGCTGGACCACGACGCCAACATCCGGCCCTGGGTGTGGGCGGCGCGGCGCGCCGGCGCGGAGGTTCGCTGGGCCGAGGTCGACGCGGCCACCGGTGAGCTTCTCGCCGAGGCTTTCGACGGCGTGATCAGCGACCGCACGCGGCTCGTCGCGGTGACAGCGGCGTCGAACCTGATCGGAACCCGACCCGACGTCCGCGCGATCGCGGATCGTGCCCACGCGGCCGGGGCGCTGACGTACGTCGATGGCGTCCATGCGACCCCGCACACGCCCACCGAGGTCGGGGCGCTCGGTGCCGACTTCTACACCTGCTCCACCTACAAGCTGTTCGGTCCCCACACCGGGACGGTCGTCGCGGACCCGGAGCTGCTCGGGCGGCTGCACCCGGCCAAGCTCGTTCCGGCTCCTACCGAGGTACCCGGCCGCTTCGAGCGCGGCACGCCGCCGATCGAACTGCTGGCCGGCGTCACCGCGGCGGTCGACTGGATCGCCGCCCTCACCGACATCCCGGGCCCGCGTCGCGAGCGGGTCACCGCCGCCTTCACCGCCATCGAGGAGCACTTGGCACGATTGCTCGAGCGGCTCGTGACCGGCCTCGCGACGATCGACGGCGTTCGCCTGCTCGGCGCGCCGCGCCGACGCACCTCGACCGTCGCGTTCGTCCTCGACGGCCACACCCCCAGGCAGGTGGCCGAGGCGCTTGGGCGCCGGAATGTCGCGGTCTGGGACGGTGATAACTACGCCTACGAGCTGATGGGCCGGCTCGGATTGCGCGACAGGGGAGGGGCTGTGCGCGCCAGCCTCGTGCTTTACAACGATGAGACCGACGTGGACCGCCTGCTTGAGGGCGTCGCTGATCTCGCGCTGAGGTGAACGCTCACCCCCCGTCGCGGGGAAGGTGATGTGTCCACGTGCGCGTGTGGACGCGGACGTTGTCCTCGAAGGCGTCGAGCGTGGTCGTGACGATGAAGTGCTCGGCGTCGCAGGTCATGGTGCACGCCGCCAGGGTCCGGGTGTTCCACCCCGGCCGCGACAGCGTCACCTCGACGTTGCAGATCACGGTCGCCGACAGCGGGTCGCCGTCGACGATGCGATATGTCGTGACGTTTTCCTCGCCCATCTCGGTGTCGGTGGCCGAGATGCGGGTGCGGGAGGGGTGCCAGTCGAACTCGACCTCGATCGCTCCGCCGGCCAGATCGCGCCGGACATGTCGCCCGCCGGCCCGCACCATGGTCCTTTCGGTGGCCAGCGGCGTGCCGTTCTCGGGCGCCTCGAAGGGCCGCAGTCGCGCGTCGAGGTCGCTCTGGCCGCGTCGGGGCAGCGACAGCCCGCTCCGCGGACCGCACAAGACGGTCAGCGTGCAGGCCTCGGGGGATGGCCAGGCCATCGGCCAGTAGGCGTTGGAGACGGCGAGCCGGATCCGGTGTCCGGCCGGGATTGCGTAGGCGGTTGCCTGGAGCGGCACGCGCACGAGGACCGGCTCGTTCAGGGGCATCGGGACGCTGCGGTCGTGTCCCTCGCGGCGGCTCAGATTGAGCAGCCCGCGCGCGACCAGAGTGGAGCTGCCGTCAGGAGCAACGTCACACACTCGCACGGCGACGAGCGCCCAGGGACGGTCGGCACTGAGCTCGAGCTGCGCCTCGGCCTTGCCCAGGAGCTCGACTCGCTCGGCCAGCGGCGAGGTGTCCCAACACAGCGACGCGCCGTCATCGAAGCGCTGGTCGAGCCCGAAGTCGGCCGGACTGCCATCACCGCACCAAACACCGCTGTCGAGGCCGGTGGCCTGAGGGCTGCGCAGACTCCGCGCCACGGTTGCCTGCTCGCCGGCGGCCGGCGGTTGCAGCGAGTGCGCGCCGAGCGTGTGCGTCCACGCCTGTACCGCGGGGGACGGCCACGATGGGTCTGCCACCCATCGGCCGGGACGCTCCGCGTACGATCCGGTGGGCGTAACAGGCTCCTGCATGTAGCTGATCAGTCGCGGCTCGTCGAAGAAGCCGTTGTCGGCCCCGTCCAGGCTGGCGGCGAAGAACCGCACGCATTCTTGGAGGAAGCCGATGGCCGGGCCCGGGGCGCCGGCCGCCGGATCGGTATGGCTCCACGGGCCGATGAGGCCGCGGACCGGACCCCGGACATGCTCGACGATCCGCAACACCATGTCCCTGTAGCCGTCGGCCCAGCCGCCCACCGCGAACACGGGGCACTGGATGGTGCTGTAGTCCTCGCAGGCGGACCCGTGCCGCCAGTAGTCGTCGCGCCGTTGATGGCCAAGCCACGGCTCGATGAACGGCTTGGCGCCGTTCATCCGCTCGAGCCAGGCCTCTCGCCAACCCGCGCCGACGACCTGCGGGTCGGACGGCTGGTTCAGGTAGGCGAGCATCGAGGTCGCCCACTGGGCCATGTCCATTGCCGATACGCAGCCGCCGATGTAGTGGACGTCATCGGCGTAGCGATCGTCGCTGGCGTGGATCGGAATCACCCCGCGCAGGTGGGCCGGGTTCCGGGCCGCCATCTGCAGTGCGGCGAAACCGCCCCACGAAATGCCGATCATCCCCACCGCTCCGGTGCACCATGGGCGCTGCGCCAGCCAGGCGATGACCTGCTCGGTGTCGCGCTGCTCCTGCTCGGTGTACTCGTCCTCGAGGATCCCCGAGGAGTCGCCGCTGCCTCGTAGGTCGACCCGGGCGTAGGCGAATCCATGCGCGGCGAAATACGTGCCCCAGGCGGCGTCGCCGACAGCGGTACCGTCGCTCTTGCGGTAGGGGACCGAGTCGAGAATCGTCGACACGGGCCGGCTCCCGGCGTCCTCGGGCAGCCACAGGCGGATGGCCACGCGCGTACCGTCGGACAGCTCGATCCAATCGTTGTCGATGACGCGGACCGCTCGAGGGCTCATGAGTGCGCCGAGAGTCCGAGGAGCGCGGTGGTCTCCTGCTGCGTCGCCACCTCACGACCGACCGCGTGCGCCAGTTCCACGGCGGCGTGGACGAGCGCGGCGTTTGAGGGAGCGAGCACCCCTCGGCTGACGTACACCGCATCCTCGAGGCCGGTTCTGATGCCTGGAGCGCCGTGGAGGAGTGCCAGCGCGAGCATTCTCGGATGATGGCGACCCACGCACGTCACCGTCCAGAAGGCCTCCGGCGGGAGGGGACGGAGCATCGCGCTCAGTGCCTCGGGCGAGGCATCGATCCCGCCCTGCACTCCGAACACGAGGTTGATTCGCATCGGCTCCGGGATCACACCCTGCTCGAACCAGCGGACGGCGCTGACCACGTGACCGACATCAAACGCCTCGACCTCGAGCCCGATCCCAGCCTGCGTCGCACGCTCGATGATTCCGCGGGCGGCGGGCGGCGGGGTGATGAACACGTCATCGCCGAAGTTCATCGACCCCGACTCCACTCCCGAAAGATCGGGTTGCGCCTCGAGGCCGGTCGTGCGCTCGTCAATCGACATGTCGTTGGCGCCGCCCGTGGACACCATCGTGATCAGCCGACTGCCCCGGCGCAGGCGCGAGATCACGTCCTGGAAGAGCTCCGGGCGCCCGCTCGGTGTCCCATCATCCTCGCGCACGTGGAGATGCACCACCGTTGCTCCCGCCTGCGCCGCCTCGAGGCTCGACTGTACGATCTCCGCCGGCGTGTAGGGGATGTTGGGGTTGTTGGCGCGAAACACGTCGGCTCCGGTGGGAGCGACAGTGACGACGACCGGGTTACTGTTCCACGAAGGACGACCGGGCATTGCCCGGGGCACCCTAGATAACCGCCGCCAGCCCGGTCAAGGGGCGCTGTGGGCGCCGCGAAGGAAGCCCGAGAGCGCGGCGACGGCGAGCGAGCCGAGGGTGGGCAGGTCATACCCGCCCTCCTGCACGACGACCGTCGGGGCCAGCGAGCCGATCCGCTCTCCCGCCTCCCGGTAGGCATCCGGGCTGACCTGCAGCGGGCTCTCAGGATCGGATGCGGACGCGTCCAGTCCGAGAGAGACGACCAGCGCGTCGGCGTCGCGAGCGCGGACCTCACCGCAGAGAGTGTCCACCGCCCCCAGCCACTCGAGGTCCCCGCTCCCCGGCGCCAGCGGCAGGTTGCGATTGGCGCCGAGCCCCGCTCCGATTCCAGTCTCGCCGGCGTGCCCGACGTAATGCGGGAACCACCCCGCGCCGGGATCGACGTGAACGTTGCCGACGAACACGTCGCTGCGAGCGTAGAAGATCGCCTGCGTGCCGTTGCCATGGTGGGCGTCGATGTCGAGGACCGCGACCCGGGCTGCCCCCGACTGGCGGAGCGCCTGTGCGGCGATCGCCGCGTTGTTGAGATAGCACGACCCCCCGTAGGCAGATGGGCCGGCGTGGTGGCCGGGGGGACGGCAGAGCGCGTACGCGGTTCGCGCCCCGCCGGCCACGAGCTCCGCCGCTGTCAGGGCGGTGTCCGCGGCTGCCCGCACCGCCTCCCACGTGCCGGGCCCGATCAGCGTCATGGTGTCGTAGCAGAACCTGCCGAGTCGTCCATGAATGGCGGTCGGCGAGCGCAGCGGCAACCCGGATAGGAGCCCTTCCGTGGGAAAGATGTACGGCACGACACGCCAACGGCCGTGGTCGGAGGGATAGCCGGCCGCGTCCCAGTCCGACCACACGGTGGCCAGGTGCTCGACGAGCGCGGCGTCATGGACGGCGAGGATCGCGGCGTCGTCGTGGGCGGTCGTGGGGGTCAGTCGCCCGCCGGCGGACGTGAGCGTCTGGAGCAGCACGGTCGCTCGATCCGGGACCTCGGTGCCGGTCTCCCATACGCCGAGCCAGACCTCGCCCTCCGGCTCATGGCGCAGGCCGTCGGGGTGCCAGACCACCGGCATGCCGGTCAGGTTGGGGGCGGAGTGATCCCGAGACGGCGTCGTCATCGGCGGTGCGTAATGATCAGCCCATGGCGCGTGCAGCTGACCTCGGGATCAAGATCGGGATGCTGCCCAGCGGCCCGACCGGTTCGGTCATTGACGTGCCCGGTGTTGGCGTGGGCCACGCCACCGTGTGGCGGGACGAGCAGCCCCCGCCGGCCGGTCGCGGGGTGGCCCGCACCGGCGTCACGGTCGTCGACCTGGGGGGGAACCTGTTCCGCAGTCCGGTTCCGGCCGGTGGAGCTGTCCTCAACGGCGCGGGCGAGTGCACCGGGTTTCTGGCCGCTGCCGAATGGGGCCTGGCCGAGACGCCGGTGTTCCTGACCTCGACGATGCAGCTGGGTCGGGTGTACGACGCCGCCTGCGAGCTCTTGATCGCCGAGGATCCGGCGATCGGCGTCGACGATGTGATCATCCCGATCGTCGCTGAATGCGACGACAGCTTCCTCAACGACGCGCGCCGCATGCAGGTCAGCGCCGGGGACGTCGGCGCCGCCCTGGTGGCGGCGAGGGCCTCGGTGGGTGGGACCGCGCCGGCAGAAGGTGCGGTCGGGGCCGGGACGGGTATGAGCTGCCTGGGCTTCAAGGGCGGTATCGGGACGGCATCGCGGTTGACCCCGTCCGGGCATGTCGTCGGGGTGATTCTGCTCTCCAACTTCGGCGGGCGCGAGCGGCTGACGGTGGACGGAGTGCCGATCGGCCGCCTGCTGCCGGACGAAGGCGATGAGCCCGCGGCCCACCCACCTCCGGCGGGTTCGTGCATCGTGCTCGTCGTGACCGATGGTCCGCTCGACTCTGCTGCATGCGCCCGGCTGGCCCGACGGGCCGGCCTCGGCCTGGCCAGGACCGGCTCCACCGCAACTCACAGCAGCGGCGAGATATTCCTGGCCGTGGCGACCGGCTTGCGTGCCCGACGGAGCGACGGAGCGGGGCGGGAGACCGGCTCGCGCCACGAGCGCGCTGTGGCGCTGAGCGGATGGGCTCTTGACCCGTTCTTCGCCGCCGTGGTCGAGGCGACAGAGGAGGCGGTCCTGAATAGCATGCTGACCGCGCCCACGGTCAGCGGGCGCGACGGCAACACCTCGTACGGCCTGCCGGTCGAACCGGTACTGCAGCTGCTGCGGACCACCGGCCGGCTGGGAGCGCATTGAGCAGCGGTAAATATCACACCCCGGTGGCGCCCAGCGTGCCGTCCGTCCGCGAGCTGCACGGCGAGACGGTCGCCGACGACTTCGCGTGGATGCGCGACCCTGATGAGCGGCCGCTCCACGACTACCTGGCGTCGGAGCGCGCCTACTACGACGCCCAGAGCCGGCATCTGGACGGGCTGGCCAAGCGTCTGACGGCCGAGGCGGCCGGCCGCATCCCCGCGGGACCCGAGGACTCGGTGAGCTGGCCGGTAGGCGAATTCACCTATCGCACGAGGATGCCGGAGGGAAGCGACAACCGGCAGTTTCTGCGCTCGCGAGGCGACGACGCAACCGAGCAGCTCCTCCTGGACGAGAACCTCCTCGCCGCGGAGACGGGATTCGCCGACATCGGCGCCCGCGAGCCAAGCCGGGACGGCAGCCTGCTCGCCTGGTCGGTCGACCGGAGCGGTGCCGAGATCTACGAGCTGCGCATCCGGGATTTGCGAACGGGGGAGGATCTGCCCGAGGTCATCGCGCCCAGTTACCCGGGAGTGGCGTGGAGCGCCGCTGCCGAGCACCTCTTCTATCTGGTGCCCGACGGGCTGCACCGGCCGTTCCAGGTGTGGCGCCATGCGGTGGGGACCACGGCCGGCGCCGACGTGCTCGTGTTCGAGGAGCGCGATCAGCGTTTCGAGCTGACGCTGGAGGGCTCGCGGAGCGGGCAGCTGGCGATCATCACGTCCGCCTCCCGCGACACGACCGAGGTCAGGGTCATCGATCTGGAGCGTCCGCTGGAGGCCCCGGTTCTCGTCGAGCCCCGGCACCGCGGCACCGAGTACCGGATCGATCACGCCCGGGGAGCCGGCGATGATCCGGGCAGCCTGTACGTCGTCACGGATTCCGGGGCCGAGGAGTTCACGCTGATGAAGGCGCCGCTCGGGCGGCACGGGCGCGCGAGCTGGCAGCCCGTCAGCTGCCCGGCGATTGCGCCGGTCAGGGATGACACCAGACTCCTGCGCTGCGATGCCCTGGCCGACCATCTGGTGCTGACCGTCCGCCGCGGCGGTGAGCCGCTTCTGATCGTCACCGATCACGACGGCGGCAGCATCCGCGAGGTCCCGTCGAGCCTGGTCGCGGGTTCGATCCGGGTGGACCACGCCGAGGACTACGACCGCGGCACCGTGATTATCGTCGAGGAGTCCCTGATCGAGCCACAGGCCTGGTATCAGCTCGATCTCCGCACCGGGTCGAGGAAGCTTCTCAAGCGCAGAGAGGTGGCCGGATACGACTCGGCGTCCTACCGCACCGAGCGCGTCAGCGCCCCGGCGCTGGACGGCACGTCGATCCCGGTCACGCTCGCCCACCACCGGGACGTCCCGCTAGACGGGAGTGCCCCATGCTTGCTCTACGGGTACGGCGCGTATGAGGACTGCATCGATCCGGAGTTCGACCGCAGCCTGCCCTCGCTGCTCGAGCGCGGCGTCGTCTACGCGATCGCGCACATCCGCGGTGGCGGCGAGTGCGGGCGGCGGTGGTGGTTCCAGGGCCGGCTGCAGGCCAAGCCGACGACGTTCACCGATCACATCGCCGTGGCCGACTGGCTCGCCGGCAGCGGGGGGGCGGCGCTGGTGGACGGCGACCGGATCGTGACCCGCGGGGGGTCAGCGGGCGGGCTGCTCCAGGGCGCCGTGTACTCGATGCGGCCGGACCGCTGGCACGCGGTGGTCGCCGAGGTCCCATTCGTCGACTGCGTCAACACGATGCTCGACCCCTCGATCCCGCTGACCGTCGCCGAGTGGGACGAGTGGGGTGATCCACGCAACCCCTCCGACTACGCGGTCATGCGGTCGTATTCGCCCTATGACAATCCGCCGGCCGGTCTCCGGCCGGCGCTGTTGGTGACCGGTGCTGTGCACGATGCCAGAGTGGGGATCCACGAGCCGGCCAAGTGGGTGGCGCGACTGCGGGCGACGGACACCGCTGAGTCACGCCTGCTGTTCCGGCCCGAACTCGGCGTTGGCGCCCACAGCGGACCGTCCGGCCGCAGCGCCCAGCTCCGCTATGAGGCCGATGTCCAGGCCTTCATCCTCGACGCGATGGGGATCGAGGCGTAGCTCACGCGTCGGCCGCGAGCGCGCCGGCCGGCTCGGTGTCCTCGGGCTCCTGAAGCGGGAAATGGCAGGCCGCCTCGTGGGTCGGTCCGAATCGGCGCAACGGGGGCTCCTGCTCGGCGCAAACGGCCTGGGCCCGCGGGCAGCGCGTCCTGAAGCGGCACCCGGAGGGCGGATAGATCGGACTTGGCAGCTCGCCGCGGATTCCGACCTCGGTCTTCGCGCGCTCGGCGGCTGGATCTGGCAACGGGATCGTCTTGATCAATGCGTCGGTGTATGGGTGCGCCGCCCGCCGGTAGATGTCCTCGCCGGTCCCGAGTTCGACCACCTTGCCGAGGTACATGACGGCGATCCGGTCGGCCAGGTACTTCACGACCGCCAGGTCATGCGAGATCACGACCGAGGCGCGCTGGTGCTCCGCCTGGAGGCGCTTCATGAGGTTGAGCACCTGCGAGCGGATCGACACGTCGAGGGCGCTCACCGGCTCGTCGGCGACGATCACCTTCGGTTCGAGCATCAGCGCCCTCGCCAGCGCGATCCGCTGTCGCTGACCGCCCGAGAATTCGTGCGGATATCGCTCGAGTGCGTTCTGGGGAAGGCCAACCTCATCGAGCAGCTGCCGGATCTTCTGGTCCTGCTCCTTGTGCGATCCGATCTTCTGGATGACCAACGGCTCGCGCAGCAGGGTCTGCACCCGCATGCGCGGATCGAGCGACGCGTAGGGGTCCTGGAACATCATCTGGAGGTCGCGGCGCGCCGTGCGCAGGGCCTTGCCGCGCAGCCGGAACACCTCGCGTCCGTCCAGCGCCACCCGGCCCGCATCCGGTTTTTCGATGCCGACGATCAGCTTGCCGAGGGTTGTCTTGCCGCATCCCGACTCGCCGACCAGGCCCAGCGCCTCGCCCGCGCCAACTTTCAACGACACACCCGAGACGGCCTTGACCGAGTTGACCTTGCGCTGGAGGATTGCCCCCTGCGTGACGGGGTACTCGCGCACGACATCGGCGATCTCGAGCAGGGCGCCGTTGCTGCTCGCCTCCGAGGCGGCCTCCAAGGCGGGCTCGACGAAGATCTTGGGTTGTTCGGCCGGGCCGTCGACGGGGTGCCAGCAGGCGAAGAGGTGGGCGGGGTCGCGCCCGGTCAGCGGCGGCTCCTCCGCGACGCACTCCTCGGTGGCGCGAGGACAGCGTGGCGCGAAGCGGCAACCGGTGGGAAGATGGGTGAGGTCGGGGGGGAGACCGCGGATGCTCACGAGTGCCTTGCGGCTGTCCTGATCGAGCCGCGGGATCGAGCCGAGCAGCGCCTGCGTGTACGGATGTCGCATGGCGCCGAAGATGTCTTCGGTGGCGGCGCTCTCGACGATCCGGCCGGCGTACATGACGCTGATCCGGTCGGATCGGCCGGCCACGACGCCCATGTCGTGCGTCACGAGCAGTGTCGCCATGCCCAGGCGCTCCTCGAGGTCGTCGAGCAGCGCGAGGATCTGGGCCTGGATCGTCACGTCGAGGGCGGTGGTCGGTTCGTCGGCGAGCAGGACCTTGGGCTCGCAGGCGAGCGCGATCGCGATCATCACCCGCTGGCGCAGCCCGCCGGAGAGGTGATGCGGGTACTGCTCGAGCCGTTCCTTCGGTCGCGGCAGCCCGACCAGCTCGAGCACCTCGAGCGCGCGGTCGCGCGCTTCCTTCTTCGACGCGTTGCGGTGACGGCGTACCGGCTCGGCCACCTGCTCACCGATCTTCTTCGTCGGGTTGAGCGAGGACTGCGAGTCCTGGAAGATCATTGCGACCTCGTTGCCGCGCAGCTTCTGAAGCTCGGCATCGCGGAGTCCGACGAGCTCGCGCCCGCCGAGCGTCACCGAGCCCCCGATAATCTCGCCGCCCCTCGGGAGCAGGCCGAGGATCGACAGCCCGAGCATCGACTTGCCGGAGCCCGACTCGCCGACGAGGCCGAGGGTCTCGCCGACGTCGATGGCCAGGTCGACGTTCCCAACGGCCTGAACGGTCGAGCGGGTGAGCTTGATGTGAGTGCTGAGGTTCGTGACCTCGAGGGCGCGAGCGTTGTCGGTCGCCACCGTCACCGCCGCCTCAGCCGCACGTCGAGAGCGTCTCGCAGCCCGTCGCCGATGAGATTGAAGGCCATTACCACCGCAACGAGACAGAACCCGACCGGATAGACGAGCCACCACTGCCCGTTGGAGATATAGGTGTCGGCGTTTCCGAGCATGTCGCCCCACGAGGCCGCCGGGTATTGCAATCCGAAGCCGAGGAACCCAAGGAACGCGAGGGCGAGGATCGAGTCGGCGATGAGGAACGTCACGTTGACAATCGTCACCGAGAGAGCATTGGGAATCAGATGCCGGTAGACCAGCCGGGGCCGCCCGCTGCCCATCACTCTGGCCGCCAACACGAAATCTCGCTCGCGCAGGGTCAACACCTCGCCACGCATCAGCCGGGCAGGCACGAGCCAGGAGAAGAAGCCGAGCAGCAGGCTCTCCTCCAGGACGGTGGCGCTGAACTTCGTGGCCAGCACAAGCACGATGAACAGAAACGGAATCGAGTAGACGATGTCGACGAAGCGCATCATGATCCCGTCGACAGCGCGGCCCGAGAGGCCGGACACCGCGCCGTACAGCGTTCCGATGACGATCGAGATCAGCGCCGCGAAGAAGCCGATCTCGAGCGCCGTCTGGCCTCCGGCCATGATTCGCCCGAGCTCGTCGAACCCGTGCTCGTCGGTCCCCAGGGGTCCCGCGGTGCCCCCGAGCGGCGTGGCCGCACCCGGCGGCAGGTTGGCCTTGAGCGGCTGGGTGAGGCTCTGGTTGGTGTGGTAGACGAGCGGCCCGAGAAAGCAGAAGAGCACGAAGAAGACGAGGATGCCGACGCCGAGGACCGCGACCTTGTTGTCGGCGAACTCGCGTATGGCCAGCCGCCAGCCGCTGGCGATGGCCTGGACGTCGCCGCCCTCGGCCGTCGTCGAGAGCAGGTCGGCGTGGCTGAGTGGCGCCTCGGCCGCTTCGTAAAACGGCTTGACGCGGTCCTCGGTGTCGGTCAAATCCTCACCCTTGGGTCCGCGACGGTCACGGCGATATCGGCCATCAGGTTCCCCAACACGGTAAGAATGCCGCCAAGGATCGTGTAAGCCAGGAGGATCGGGTAGTCGCCGCTCTGCAGCGCGTTGTAGAACAGCAAGCCCAGTCCCTGGATGTTGAACAGGACCTCGACGAGCAGGTTGCCGGCCAGGAGATCGGGGATCGAGAGGCCGACGAGCGTGATCATCGGCAGACACGCGTTGCGCAACAAGTGGCGGTAGAGCACGGCCCGCTGCGACAGGCCCTTGGCCCGGGCGAGGCGAATGTAGTCCTGGGCCAGATTGTCGAGCGCCGAGGAGCGCATGTAGCGCGAGAACGACGCGATGTTGACCAGGGTCAGCGTTAGGATGGGGAGGAAGTAATCGCGCGGATGGGTGATCGCCGCTCCGGTGCTGGTGAGCGATGACGGGACCAGCGGCGGAAAGATGTTCAGGTGCAGCGCGAAGACATCGATGAGGATGATGCCGAGGAAGAACGGCGGCATCGCATAGAGCACGAAGGTCAGCGTGGTCAATGCGTAGTCGCCGACGCTGTTGCGCTTGACCGCCTGCAGGATCCCGAGCGGCATGGCGATGAGCAGTGACAGCACCAGTGCCGACCCCGACAGGTAGATGCTGCGCCCGGCGTTCTCCTTGAACAGCTGGGCCACGCTCTGCCCCTGCTTGTAGGAGTAGCCGAAATCGAGGCGGCCGAGGTGGCCCAGGTAGGTCAGGAACTGGGCCACGAGCGGCCGGTCGTACCCGTGCTGCTTGTTCCAGGCCGCGACCTGGGCCGGTCTGGCGCTGCGGCCAAGCACCTGGTGGACCGGGCTACCGGAGATCAGGTGCAGGAGCTCGAACGTGATCGCCGCGATCCCGATCGTGATGATGATCGCGATGAGGATCCGGCGGATGATGTATCCGAGCATTGCTGCGGGCGCGGGCCGTGCTGGGTCGCCTGCCTACTTCTTATTAACCCACCAGAACTGCGGCCACAGTCCGTACTGCGTCAGGGCAACGTAGGAGTTTGGGGATCCCCCGACCCGCTTGGCGGCGGCGAAGATGAGGTCGTAGTTGGGAAGGAACAGCGCCGGCAGGGCGGTCGTCTCGTACGACGCCTCCTTGGTCACCGCGTTCGGATTGGATCCGAACACCGAGTTATGAATCAGCTGGTCCATCTTCGGATCGCTGTACGTGCCGCTGTTGAACGAGCCGCCGGTGTTGAAGATCGAGTTCTGGGTCGGATATGGGTTGTCCGTGTATCCGCTGAAGTTCTCGACCGCCCAGTCGTTCGTGTACTTGGCCACCGACGGATCGGCGTTGTTGTAGTTGCTGGCGATGTAGTTGAACGTCTTCTGAAACAGCTGGACGTTGATCCCGGCTGCCTGCTTGGCCTCGGAGGTGACCGCCTCGTCGGTGAGCGAGACGTAGGGTCCGGCGGCGGCCGTTTCGGTGGCCCACGGGAAGGAGATCGGCGTCCCCTTGGGGATCCCGGCGCCGCATTGGTTGGGGCCGGTCCCCGGATTGGCGCACGTCGTCTGGCCGCCTGGGACGACATGCCAGCCGTGGGCCTTCAGAATCGAGACCGCCTTGGCCGGGTTATAGGGATATGGCGGGTTGACCGCGTTGGACGGCACGTATGGCGTCTTCGGCACCGACGGAATCGGTCCATAGGCGAGGCCGGCAGCGCCGTGGTAGATGCCCTGGATGATGGCCGGCTCGTTGACCAGCATGGCCATTACCTGACGGAAGTAGAGCTGGGCGATGATCTTGTCGAAATGGTTGACGGTGTTCTTGAAGTTCCAGATCACGCCGGCCCAGCCGAAGTCCGGCAGCCCGAACACGCTGTAGCCCTGGGACTTGAGGCTGCCGACGTCGGCGAGCTGGGAAAAGTCAACCTGCCCAACGTCGAGGCTGCCGGTCCGCATGGCGTTGAGCATCGGCGTGATCCCGGTGTACGTGACCCCCTGGAGCGAGCTGATGTACGGCTTGGGCGTGCCGCCGAACGTCGGGTTGGCCTTCATCGTCCATGAGGCAGTGACGGGGCTGAAGCTCGTCAGCACGAACGGCCCGTCGGCCGTTTTCCACAGCGGGTTGGAGCCGTAGTTGCCCACCTGGCCGCCGACCTTGCCGAGGTAGTCGTAGATCTTCTTGGCGTTGGCCGGGACGTTCCAGTCGAGGTGGGGGCCGTTGGCCGAGGCGACGTTCCAGACCGTGCTCGGGAGCGGGTACAGATTGAGGGCCAGTGTGCTGTTGAGGAAGAAGCCTGGGTTGAAGGCCCGCTTGAGATGCATCACGACGGTGTACTGGTTCGGAGCCGAGATGCTGGCCAAGCTGTCGGGGAAGTAGCCCGGCGTGAACGAGCCCCAGTTGGCCGCGCTCTCGCCGACGGCGGCCTTGATCAGCGCGACGTCGAAGAGCACGTCCTGGGCGTCGACCGGCTTGCCGTCATTCCACTTGTAGTTGTGCTTGAGCGGGATCGTGACCGTCTTGTCGCCGTTGCTAAACGTGGGCTTGTCCGCCACGCTGAGCCCGTAGTTGATTCCCGGTTCGCTGCCGTAGGGGAAGTTGTTGTAGAGGGGCAGCCACATGACCTGCTGCCACTGATAGTTGAACGTGCTCGCGTTCCCCGAGGGTACGATCGGGAAGATGTAGTTCGGGGTGTTGCCGTTCAGCTGCCCGTAGGTGATCGTCCCGCCGTGCGTGGCCGTGCCGGGAGGCGGCAGCTTGCCGTAGAGCCCCGGCTGCGTCAGCGACCCGGACGCCGCGCCTCCGCTTCCGCTCCCGCTGCTGGAGCTCCCACACGCCGCCAGGGTCAGCGCGGCGGTGACGACCAGCACACCCCCGGTGAGCGCGCGTCGCCACCAGGCGGCGGATTGTTGAAACGACGAGGTGCCTCGCAGATCCCTGCTGGAGGCGACAGCGCGGGTACGACCCATCTCCAACCCCTCTTCCCTGGGTTTATAAGGGTCGCCAATCTAGAAGGGGGGACGCGAAGGTGTCAAGCCAGCCGCGTTACGGCGAGCTTAGTTAGGATCGCGACCCCTCCGGGAGGATGTGCGTTAGGTCAAGCTGATCCGGTGCACATGGTCACGCGGCGCGATCTCGGACGGGCTCCGCGACGCCACCCACGTGACCGCCTCACCCAGCGCCGTGGTGGGGTCAAAGGCCGGGGTCGCCGCGACCAGCGGGGCGAGGTCGGTGATCTCGAGGGCGGCCATCGTCTCGTCGCGCAACACCTCCTCGAGCGACGGCGCCGTATCGAGATCCCTGGAGATCCGTTCGGCCAGTGCCAGCCACCGGAGTGCGCTGTCGCGGTCGCCGGCGACCGCGTAGCGGGCAACGAACCACAGCGCGGCGACGGCGACCGAGTGCACTCCGTGCCCGAGAGCGAGCTCGACGACCTCGGCGAGCTCGGGCTGGGGGATCTCGCCGCTCGCCGCAGACCCGGACAGCAGGCGCGCCTGCAGCGCGCAGGCCAGCATGTAGTTGTGCCCGATCTCGGTGGCGCACTCCGCGCATCGACTCGCGTGTTCGTAGGCTGACTCGTAGCGAGCGTCGACGTACGCCTCGCCAAACAGCGAGTAATGGACCCAGCCAAGCACGCGGTGCTGGTTTCCGGGGCGATCAGGGAGACCAGGATCGGGCGTAGGCGGGTCATCTCATCGCGGTCGCGCGCGTTGATCGCCTCGGCGAACAGCTGCGTGGTGGCGACCCCGAGCGCCTCCTGATCGCCCAGCTCGGCTGCCCGCTCGGCGAAGCGCCGCTGCCATGTCGCCGCCGGGTGCTCGAGCGCGGCCACGCTGGGCAGCAGCGCCATCTCCTGCTCGCCTGGGATCGAAAAACGGCCCAACAGGCGCTCGGCCACCTCCCCGCTCTCCTGCCGGAGGTTGCCGGCGATCCACATCGGCCGCAGGCCGAGGGCAATTCCAGTGGCCGACTCCTGGTCTCCCGCCTCGACGGCGTCGGCGAAGGCCGCGCGCAGGTTGGCGTGATCGGCACGCAGTGGGCCCGACAGCTCGCCCGTCGCGCCCCCGCGATTGAATGCGGCACTGACCGGCTCGAGCAGCTCGGCGAAGTACCGCCGGTGACGGGTGCGGACATCCGCTGCTTCGCCGCTCTCGAGGCACCGCTCGAGAGCAAAGGCGCGGACCAGCTCGAGGAGCTCGAAACGGCTGCGATCCGCGGCCTGGCGGCGCACGAGGCTCGCCTCCTGTAGCTCCGACAGCTCGGCCTCCGGCATTCGCCCGGACACCCCCTCGAGTGCCGCCATCGTGAATCCGCCGAGAAAGACGCTGGCGGCACGAAGCACCTCCTGAGCGGGAGGCGTCAGCAGCTCATAGCTCCAGTCGATCGTGGCCCGGAGCGTCTGCTGCCGATCGGGAAGGTCTCGCAGCGCCCGCTCGCCGATCGACAACGGTCGAGAGAGCTGTTCGTGGATCTGCGCCACGGTCAGCAGGTGACATCGGGACGCGGCAAGCTCGATCGCCAGGGGCAGGCCGTCCAGAGCGCGGCAGATCTCGGCCACCGCCCGATAGTCATCCTCGTCCAGGCCCAGCTCGGGGTCGGCGGCGAGGGCTCGGTCGACGAACAGCTGGACCGC
The DNA here is from genome assembly GCA_963749545.1 of uncultured Solirubrobacterales bacterium. Classification (GTDB taxonomy): domain Bacteria; phylum Actinomycetota; class Thermoleophilia; order Solirubrobacterales; family Solirubrobacteraceae; genus Palsa-465. The sequence goes on along the minus strand of CAVVNG010000009.1, from coordinate 36,194 downwards.
CGGGCTCTCGGCGATCGCCTCCTCGGACCCTCCGCTGGGCAGCTCGAGCGGCTCGACCACGAACAATCGCTCACCCCGAATCCGTAGTGCCCGCCGGCTCGAGACGACCATCCGCAGCCCCGGCGCAGACTCGAGCAGCTCGGAGACCAGGACGGCCGCCGAAAGCAGATGTTCGAAGTTGTCCACGACCAACAGCAGATCCCGGTCGCGCAGATAGCGCCCGAGGCCGTCGGCGCTCGGCGCCTCCATGCCCGCGCTCTCGCCGAGCGCGGTGGCGATCTCCGCCGCAACCAGGGCCGGCCCGGTCAACCGCTCGAGCCGCACCAGCACGGCACCATCTCGGTAGCCGGCCTCGATGCGGCGCGCGAGTTCCAGGGCGAGACGCGTCTTTCCCACGCCTCCGGCTCCGATCAGGGTGACCACGCGGACATCGTGGTCGGCCAGCAACGCCTGGAGCACCGCCAGCTCCGGCTCGCGTCCGATGAGCTTTGTGACCGCGGCGGGGATGCTCGAGGCCTTCGGTGCACGGGCCGACTGGTCGACCGCGGGTTCCTCGGCGGCGATCGGCCCAGGCTCGGTCCGGGCATCGCCGGCCGGTGTCATGAGCGAACTGTCGTGTTCGAGCATCTGGGCGTGCAGACGCACGAGCTGCTCGCTGGGCTCCAATCCCAGCTCGGTCGCGAAGCCGCGGCGCGCGCGAGCAAACGCATCGAGCGCATCGGCCTGGCGTCCCGATCTGTACAGCGCCAGCATGAGCTGACCCCACAGCCGCTCCTCGAACGGGTGCGCCGACACCAGCGACTCGAGCTCGGCCACGAGCTCGCCGGCTGCACCGGCGCCAACATCGGCGTCGACGCGCAGCAGAAGGGCTTGAAGCTGCTTCTCCTCGAGCGCGCGCCGCCACTGGGCGACGCTTCCCTCGCACGCCACGTCGCACAACGGGTCGCCGCGGACGAGGCCGAGGGCCTCGTGCAGCATCTCTCGGGCCTCGGCGGGGTTGGCCCTGGCCCGGTCCACCAGCGCGTCGAAGCTCCAGCAGTCGAGCTCGATTTCCTCGGCGCGCACGTAGTACCCGGCGGCCTCGCGCACAAGCAGGTCACCGAGCAGGTCCCTCAACTTGGACAGGTGGACGTGCAAGGCCGAAACGGCACTCGCCACCTGGCGCTCGCCCCACAGCTCGTCGATGAGCCGATCGCGAGAAAGCGGGACTCCGCCCGCCATCAGAAACAGGGCGAGGAGGGAACGCTGACGGCCACTCGGAAGTGGGACCGATTGACCCTGGCGCTCGAGGACGAGCGGCCCCAAGACCCCGAATCGCCAGACGCCCTCGGCCACGGCTGCAGGGTACCGCCAGCCCCGGGGGTTTCGACGACAGTCCGAGCGGCAGGAGCGAGCAGGACGTGCACCATCCGGTGCAGATGAGTGGCTGCCCCGGATAGCCGCCGGTGATCAGCCGGCGAGGCCCTTGTCGCGCAGCTCCCGCTGCGCCGACTCGCTCTTGTCCATGTCGCCGAGCCGCATGCCCCGCAGTACGCCGGGCGTCTTGGTGAACTGGATATCGCGGTAGTCGACGATCTGGAGGTGGTTGCCCCACGGGTCGTTGACGTCGAGCGAGCCCGAGCGCTGGACCTTGATCCCATCCTGGAGCATCGCCGCGCGGACGGCCTCCTTGTCATCAACGACCACTCCGAGATGGCGTGAGGTGTCGTGGGGTTGCGTACGGCCCGAGGCGAGCGCGATGAACTGGTCACCTATGTCGATGAAGGCCATCCTGCGCCCGTGGCGTCCGCGCAGCTCGAACTCGAAGAAGCGCCCGTACCAGCTCAGCGCTTCGTCGATGTCCTCGACCTCGAGCGCCACGTGATTGATTCCGACCAGCCGCGCCATACCCGTCATCCTGCTGGACCGTGGCCATCGTGTCCATCGGCAATTGGTCCTACGCCGTTGCGAGAGACTAAGGCCCGTGGAGATCGAAACAACCGACTACCACACCGCCGGTGAGCCGTTTCGGATCGTCCGGGAGGGCGTGCTCGACATCCCCGGAGCGACCGTCGGTGACCGACGCGACTATGCCGCCCGCTCCGCTGCGGTCGACAGCGTTCGCCGCTTGTTGTGCCACGAGCCGCGCGGCCACGCCGACATGTACGGCGGGTTTCTCGTTCCCGCGGACGACGACGGTGCGGATTTCGGTGTGCTCTTCTGGCACAAGGACGGCTACTCGACGGCGTGCGGACACGGGACGATCGCGCTCGGAGCGTGGGCGGTCGAATCTGGTCGGGTGGCGGGCCTCGTCGACGGGGAGGTGCCCGTGACGATCGATGTCCCGTCGGGCCGCGTGGTGGCTGCGGTTCGCGTCCGCGGCTGCACGGTGCAGAGCGTCGCCTTTCGGAACGTTCCAGCGTTCGTCATCGCCCGCGGCGTGCCGGCGGGTGGGGGAGAGGTCGACGTCGCCTTCGGCGGCGCGATCTACGCATTCGCTCCGGCCGAGCGCTGGGGATTGCCAATCGCGCCGGAGCATTTGCCCGACCTGATCGCCCTCGGCCGCACGATCAAGCGGGACCTCGAAGGCAGCCCGGTCGCCCGCCACCGCGGCGACGATCGGTTGTCGGGTATCTACGGCACGGTGCTGTACGAGGAGGTCGGGCCGCGACACCAGCGGACCGTGGCGATCTTCGCCGACGGGGAGGTCGATCGTTCGCCCACCGGCTCGGCCACATCTGCCCGCACGGCACTGCTGCTTGCCGACGGGGCGGTGAGCGAGGGCGAGACCTGGCGCGCTGACTCCATCGTCAACACCACGTTCCATGCTCGCGCAATCGGCCATTCGGCGGGCGGGCTCCTCACGGAGGTCGAGGGAACGGCGTTCCGCACCGGCGAGCACCGGTTTCTCCTCGACCCCCGCGATCCCTTGGGAACCGGCTTCGTGCTGCGATGAGCATCCGCTCCTGGGCCAAAATGGGACGGCCGTGACCGTGCAGGGAGAGCCGCAGGTTCAAGCGCAGGACCGTCCGCCACTCAGGGCAGCCACTAGCTCGAGAAGATCGCCTCCGGGAGCAGCGCGCTGACGATGTACTGTCCCGCGTCCACGATCTCGGAGATCTTGAGGTCGACGGCGAGACTGCAGAGCACGTAGGCGTCCTCCCGGCTGAGGTCGTAGGTGCTCACCAGGTGATCGATCATCGCCCGCACGGCATCCTGTGAGGCCGCGTACAGGTCGCCGCGCACGCCTGTCGTGGCGTAGAACGGCGCCGAGTCGACGCGCGGAGTCAGCGGGGCGGGGGTGCGGAACTGCGGACCGGGGAGCGGACGCCCCTTCTCGAGCGTGAAGCGCAGCGAGGCGAACATCGGCGACTCGATCCCGGTCACGCAAACCTCCCCGTCGCCCTGGGCGGCGTGGGCATCGCCGCAGGAGAACAGCGCCTGCTCGACCTGCACCGGGAGAAACAAGGTCGAGCCCCGCACGAGCTGGCGGATGTCCATGTTTCCCCCGAACGTGCCGGGCGGCATCACGTCCTGCGCGGTTGCGCCGGCCGGGCACACCCCCATGGTTCCGAAATAGGGCTCGAGCGGGATGGCGATGTCGTCGCGTAGGTAGGCGACGTCGCCGTGGGACAGGTCGAACGTTCGCAAATAGGGGTCGGGGAACTCATCGGGCAGCAGGCCCTCTCCCGGGAGCAGGCCCGTCCATCCCCAGCCCTGTGTGTGGACATCGAGGATGTCGATCTTCAGGGTGTCACCCGGCTCGGCGCCGTTGACTGCGATGGGCCCCGTCAGCGGGTAGAACCGCGCCACGTCCAGGGTGACGAGGGCATTTGCATCGGACCCGGGTTGGATCTGATTGTCACTGACATCGCGCGTCCAGAGAACGACCGTGTCCCCGGAGTCGACAGCGAGCACGGCCGCGTTGCCCGTGTCCCACGTGTAGTGCACGTCCCTGTCCGGCAGGTAATGCGTGTGCGGTATCGAGGCTGTGTGCGACATCGAGTGACCTCCAGGCGGGTTCCGGGCCCTGATCATCTCAGCTGTGGCGAGCGCGCCCGAGCGTCGCTGACCACGGCGATCCGGGCCACCGGCCAACGCCGCCCGATATGGGGTCCAGACCCCATTGGTCGGATTCGGGGTGAGGCCTAGCGTGCGCGGCGCGGCGTCGCGGGAGTGGGGGCAGACGCCGCTTCCACAGCGCACAGGAAAGGGGCCGTATGAGACATCGCAAGCTGGCAGCCGGGGCAATCGGCCTGTCGGTCACCGCCGTTGCGGCGATCGGGGCCAGATTGAAGGTTCGGTAGGGCCGGCCGTTGGGGGTCCGAGGTACGGCGAGGGCGCTGGCTTTGACCGGCGCCCTCGCAGCGGTCAGCGCCCCTGTGGCACAGGCGAAGGTGCGCGACGTGTGGGTCGCGGCGGTCCCGACATGGTGGAACATCGCGCCCAACGGTCACGACGCGATCATGGGCGTGCCCGTCGATCCCACCGAGGCGATCTTTCCCACCGTCGTCTACCGCCGCTACAGCGCCCACTGGCGGCGCCCCGAGGCCAACGCCACGCGCGCAAATGCGGATGGGCTTCTGATCCCCGGTCCGCTGATCCACGCGCGAGTCGGCGACCTGCTGCGTGTCCACTTCAAGAACCTCGACAACCTGCGCCACGCGCCGCATTCGATGCACTTTCACGGCGTCCATTACGCGCCCAGCTCCGACGGCGCCTACGTTCCGGGATTCTCGGGACGGGATGCCGATGTGAAGTACGGCCGGAGCTACACCTATCGCCTGCGCGCCGGGCCCGACTCCGTCGGAGTCTGGCCGTACCACGATCACTCGCCCTCGATGGATGACTCGATCAGGGGTGGGATGTTCGGGATGCTCTCGATTCTCGGCCGTCACGAGCGGGCGCCGGACCGCGAGTTCGAGGTCGTGTTCTCGCCATTCGGCAAGAGCTTCATGGCCATCGACGGGCGCGCGTTCGTCGGCAACACCCCGGTGTTCCGATCGAAGGTGGGGCAGACCGTGCAGTGGGATGTGATGGCGATGGGCTCCGACTTCCACACCTTCCACGTCCACGGCCACCGGTGGATCGGGCCCGGCGGTGTGCCTCGTGACACCCAGACGGTGGGACCGGCGGAGAGCTACCGGATCCGCTGGCGGGAGCACGACCCGGGGACCTGGCTCTACCACTGCCACGTCGAGGACCACATGATGCGCGGAATGATCGGCATCTACCAGGTCTCGCGGTGATCAGGCGAGCCGCCGTCGGAGCGTTGGCCATGCTCGGGCTCGCGCTGCCGGTGCAGGGCGCGAGCGCCGCCACGCTCCGGGTCAAGGTCGAGTTCCAGGCCTTCGCGCCAGACACGCTCGACGCGCTGCGTGGCGACACCGTCCTCTGGACGAACAACAGTGGCCGGCGCCACACGGTGACGGCCGACCTCGGGCAGTTCGATTCCGGCGACCTGTTCGACGGTCGCCGGTTCTCGCACCCCTTCGCCGCCACCGGAACCTACGCGTATCACTGCACGGTGCACCGAGGCATGCTCGGTGAGGTCGACGTGCGAAACGTTACCCTCGCACCCTTGCCACCCGCCGCCGTTCTGGTCAACAGCACGGTCCAGCTGGGGGGACGCACGGTTGACCCACGGAACCCGGTTCGCGTGCAGCGCAATACCGGTTCGGGCTTCGTGACGGTCACGACGGCCACGCCCGCCGCGGATGGAACGTGGGCCGCCACCGTGGTCGCCGCGCACACGGCGCGCTATCGCGCCGCGGCGGGCCCCGATCTCAGCGAAACACGCCGGCTGCTGGTCAGCGATAGGAAACTGCACGTCCGGGCCTCGCGTGGCATCGTCACGGTGAGCGTGGTACCGGCGGACCCATATGCGCGCGTCGCGTTGCAGCTCCGCCTCCGCGATCGTTTCGGCTGGTGGACCGTCGCCCGCAAGCGCCTTGACCACCTCTCGCAAGCGAAGTTCATGCTCAATCGGCCCGGAAGCGTGCGCGCACGGGTCGCGCTGCTCAGCGGCGACAGATGGACTCCACTCGCCGTGAGCAAGGTCGTCAGGGTTCGATCCCCCCTGCGATCGCCGTGAAGGCGTAAAGCGGCCACGCGTTCTGGCCGAAGTGGCCTTCAGGGCTTGGCGGCATCGGGCGTAAGATCGCCGCCGTTCTCGGAGTCCACTAGGAGAGGTGAGAGCCTTGCAGCACGGCAGACCCCACCGCCGCGGCCTGGCCATCGCAGCTTCGGCGGCGCTGGCCGCTGGAGCCGTGGTCGCCACGACGAGCTCGGCCAAACCCGCTCGTGCCCACGCCGCCGGCACGACGATCCATGTGATCGAGCACGCGATCACCGACAAGGAGATCCCGACGGGCGGCGGCAAGGACGTGAAGGGGAATATCCTGACCTTCAACAACCCGGTGTTCAACAGCAAGAACACCAGGAAGGTCGGGCACGACGAGGGCTTCTGCACGCGGATCGCTCCCAAGCAGCACATCTGGGAGTGCCTGTGGACGACCTTCCTCAAGCACGGCCAGATCACGGTCCAGGGTCCCTACTACGACAACCGCAACAGCGTGCTGTCGATTACCGGCGGCACCGGCGCGTATCGCGACGATCGCGGTCAGATGATCCTGCGCGCGCGCGACGGCGGCAAGGAGTACGACTTCATCTTCAAGCTGAGCTGAGCCATCCGGCGGTGACGCCTTCGCGCGGCGTCACCGCCCACATCCCCGTCGCGGTCAGGTCGTCCGCCTGAGTCGCTACTTGTGCTTGGCCGTGAACGTGATCTTGGCGGTCGAGCACGTGTGGCTGCCGTGAATCCCGCCCTCGGTCACCGAGCTGGTGAACGAGCCCTTGACGGTCCTTCCCTTGAAGCGACCCTTGATCTTCAGGACCGAGGCCGAGTTGGGGCGCGCCTTGGCGTTGAAGGTGCCGTGCTTATTGACGGCAATGTGACCGGTGAACGTCGTGATCAGGCCACCGACGCCGTTGCCGCCGCACGTGCCGCGGTACCTCGCCGTGAACCTGACCTTGGTGATCTTCGCGTGATTGACCTTCAGGCTGATGGCAAGCTTCTGGCTGGTCTTCCCGGAGTACCCGCCCGACGCCGCCGCCAGCGCGACGCCGGCGAGCGCGACCATCGACACGGCCGTGTACACAGCGATCTTGCGAAACAAGAGTTCTCCTCGAGTTGTGAGCGTCCACCAGCGAGCCCCGTGGACGCCGATCCGCAATCGCGGCAACGCTACCGCGTTGCCTAAAGCGCAGTTAGAAGACGGGCGCGGGCATGAGGACGATGCGCCACCCGTCTGGGTCTTCAATCGTGATCCCGCCGTTCTCTGGCCACCACGGGTTCTCTGCCTCGACGGCATCGTGTCCGAGGGACTCGAGGCGCTGAGCGGCGGCGCGAACCTCACTTTCGCTGCCGAGATAGAGCACGAGGAGGTTGTCCCGGCTCGGGGCGGTGCCCGGGCTGCCGTTGGGGTGGGAGGTGAACTCGAGGTGATAGTCGGCTCCGGGAAGTCCGAGCATCACTCCGGTGTAGTCGTCGTGGTCGGAAAACCTGAACAGCTCTATGAGCCCCAGCCCCTCCGTGTAGAAGGACACGACCCGATCGAGCTGATCGGTCGGGCGGGCAATGCGGACCTGCCTGACCGGCAGATCCGGCGGCCACCCGGGTGATGATCGACGCGGTTGTGGGGTGGTCAAATGTTCACTCGCTCCTGTCGCCTCGGCGCCGCCCGTCAGACTTTCGATCATGCCGAACTTCCACATCCTCCTGATTTCCGGCAGCCTGCGGGGTGGCTCGACCAATTCTGCCGTGCTGCGCACCGCGGCCGCAGTGACGCCGGACGGGATGACGACCGCGATCTACGACGGGATGGGACGGCTGCCTCACTTCAACCCCGACGACGACGTCGAGGGGCAGCCCGTCGACCCGGCGGTGGCGGAGCTCAGGAGCGCGATCCGAGCTGCCGACGCGCTGCTGTTCTGCACGCCCGAGTACGCCGGCGCCCTGCCCGGATCGTTCAAGAACCTGCTCGAGTGGACGGTGGGCGACGGGTGCACGTATCAAAAGCCGGTGGCGTGGATCAACGCGGCCGGCCCCGCCGCGCCGACCGGCGGAGCGGATGCCCACGATGCGCTTCGGAAGGTTCTCGGCTACGTGCACGCGAGCATCGTCGAGCCGGCGTGTGTGCGAATCCCGATCACGCGGTCCGATGTCGAGGCCGACGGCACGATCAGCCCGCGCGATGTGCGCGAGCAGATCGTCGGCACGCTGAAGACTCTGGGTTACGCGGGCGGTTGGCCGGAATCGGAATGACCTAGCGCCGTCGAGATCTCACCGATCGCCGCACGCTCGGGATCGCTGACCGCCGCGCCTCCCTCGCGATGGGCGTTGGCCACCCGGTCGGCCAGATTGAGGACGAACCGGCGGTAGTCGTCGACCTCGTCTGGACTCGCCTTGCGGGAAAGCAGCTCCGCCGCGTCGCTCAGATGCTTGAGACCGTTCTGCTTGAGCTCGTCATACGAGTGGTACCGCGTGTGGTCCATGGCGGGCTTGGCGGCCACGATTTCGTCGAGGAGCTCGCTCTCGCCGTGCTGCTGGCGCGCCTCGGCATATGCCTTGGCGATGGCGAACGTCTCGCGGATGGTTCCGCCACGCCCAGCGGTCACGACGATCATGCCGGCGCTGGGCGGCCCCTCCAGAACGAGTTTCCATTCCTCTTCGGTGAAGTCAGCTTTACCAGTCATAGGCGGATCGCCTCGATTCGCTCGATCATCCAACTCCTCCTTCTGCGGGGTCACGGGACATTGAACCAGCAGATGGCAGCATGTCCGTTCGTGCAGATCGGTCCGCGGTCAGACGTGAGGCGTGGTTGGCGGCTCGACGAGCTGGCCGCCGTCCGACTTCTGGAAGGCCCTCGCGCTGCAGCGAATCCACCAGTTGCTCCGCCCGGGCGGCGTGCTCCGCCTGTGGGACGTCGCGTTCAGCTTCGAGCCCGCCGAGGCCGAGGAGCGCATCGAGGCCTGGTGTTCGTCCGCCGGGTGCAGCGCGGTCGGCGGCTGGACGCGGGGCGAGCTTGAGGAGCAAGTTCGCGACGAGCATTCGACGTTCACCTGGGCTGCTCGAGCCGATGATCGAGCGGGCCGGGTTTGCCATCGAGCGATCCGAGCTCAGCTCCGATGGGATCTTCGCCAAGTACGTCCTGCGCCGAGCCTGAGGCTGGCGATGAGCCCCGAGGAGCTACGCGATCACTGCCTGTCGTTTCCGGGAGCGCAGGAGACGTTCCCGTTCGGTCCCGAGAACTCAGTGTTCAAGGTGGCGGGCCGGATCTTCGCGCTGACGCGGCTGGCTGAGATCCCGCTCCGGGTCAGTCTCAAGTGCGAGCCGTCCCTGGCCGAGCAGCTGCGCGATGCGCATGCGGCAGTGATCCCGGGATACCACCTGAACAAGCGGCACTGGAACACCGTGATCATCGACGGATCGTTGCCGGATGAGATGGTCGCCGACATGGTCGAGGACTCATACGACCTGATCGTCAGCAAGCTGTCGCGGGCGCGGCGCCGCGCGCTGGGATGGTCATCCGACGACTGAGGGCTCAGGCCGCCGCGGTGCTCAGCGCGTAGTCATCCACCCACGGTGTGCGATAACCATCACGCCAGACGATCGGGAAAAATGCCTCGTCGATCTCGGTCTCGCCCGGCCGGCGGTAGCGGGAGTAGATGGGGTGGTTGTGCTCCGGGTTCCACCGGGTGTTGGTCGAGATCATGTGGCTGATGATCGATCGCCGCTGCGCGTCGGCGCGCTCGTTCGGGGGGCTGCCGTGGAAGGTCCAGCCGTCGTGGATGGCCGCGCCGCCCGCCGGCACCTCGATCGGCACCAGCTCGAGCTCGGTGCCGGGCGGAATCGAGCTTCGCACGTGTCCGAGCCAGTCGTCGGGAGCGTGAAACGTGCCACCAAGCGGCGCGTGCGGCCACCGGTGCGACCCCCGCACGTAGTAGATCGTTCCCGTGTCGGCCACCGTGTCGTCGAGCGCCATCCAGCATGTGGTCATGTTCGGCGGATCGAGATAGTCCAGGTAGGCCGCGTCCTGATGGCACAGGAGGGCCTTCCCCGACGGGGGCTTCCAGATCGCATTGTCCTGGGCGAGCCGGACACCGGGCAACTCCGCCACGCGGGCCGAAAACCCTCCGACGTGCTGCGAAAGGGTGACGCCGGCCAGCACCCGGTCCGACTTCCACACGTTGCACATCTGGCGGGTCAGATCGGGGGCGGTGACACCGGGCACGTAATTGACCTCGTCGGGCTGGAGGCCGGTCTCCCATTCATGCTCGAAGACGCGCGCGAACCGCTCGCGCACCCGTTCCAGCTCGCTCTGGTCCAGAAAGGTCTCGACGATCAGAAAGCCATCGCGTCGATAGCGCTCGATCTCCGCGGCGGTCGGTTCCCTCACGCAACCAGTTTATTTGTGGACTCGGAAGCTCGCGTAACGGTGCGCGAGAACTCCGGAGCTGGGGTTTCTCGGCGCGGACGCTTTGACCAGATACGCGCAGACGTGGATCTTGATCGCCTGACCCGGCAGCTTCGCAGGGGGCTTGACAAGTAGGTTGAAGTTCCCCTTCTTGACCGGGCCGAAGAGTCCGTAGGCATGCCTCTTGTACTCGGCGGCCGGATTGCTCTTGCACGCGAAGGCGTCGAAGAACACGTACATCGTCACCCGGTGCGCTGCGTGGCCCTTGACGGTGATCGAGAACCGCTGTTTGACCTTGGCGTGCGCCGGCACGCCAATTCTGCTGATCTTGTTGCTTGCCGCAACGGCCGTGCCCACGAGCACCGTGCAGAGAATCGCCGCGGCGAGCGCTGGGACGCCCACCAGCGGGCGACCGGTGGTCCTCCTCATAAGCAAAGCTCCCCAGGTGTTCTGACTGCGATGGACGGGCGGCGATCATATACCCGTGCCTCATCTCGGTTACGTGACCACCAGCACGCCGATTGGACTATGAATATGGGTCAGCGGGCGGCAGAGATCGGGTTGTCCGGCGTAGATCCGCACAAGGAGAGGTGATGCAGACGAGCATCGGTGGAGGTCCGGCGTCGGCCGAGGATCTGACGGCACTGGCAGCGGAGGCGTTCATCTACGGCTTCCCGCTCGTATTCGACCTCGAGCAGGTCGATCGGTTCGACCGCGAGGGGATCGGCGATCTGGCCCCGTCGCCATTCAACGCGTTCAGCCACGCCGGCTCGCTGGCCGGACCAGAGGCCACGTTCGTCTCGATCAACAACGACACGCTGTACTCGATCGCCAACGTCGACGTGAGCGGCGGTCCGGTGCGCCTCGAGGTCCCGGGCACGCACGGCCGCTACTACGTGCTCCAGTTCGTCGACGCCTGGACGAACAACTTCGCCTACGTCGGCCATCGCGCCACGGGCACGGAGCCAGGCTCGTTTCTGCTCGTGGCGCCTGACTGGGACGGGGCGGCGCCGGAGGGTGCCACGGTGATTCGCTTTCCCACCCGGGTGGCGACGATCGTTGGCCGGATCGCGGTCGATGGCGAGTCCGACATGCCGAACGTCCGCGAGGTGCAGAGTGGGCTCTCGCTGACGGACACCGCAGCGGCGCGCGGTCTCCCCGAGATCGATTCCAGCGTGCCCGATGACCTGGTGTTCTTCGAGCGGATGCGGGCGTGGATGCGGGCGTTCCCGCCGGCCGAGCGCGACCTCCAATACCAGCAGCGCTTCGCTGCACTGGGGCTGTTCGCCGAGGAATCGCCCTTCACCGACGCGAGCTCAGCCGTGGTGGCAGCCGCGCGCAACGGCCTGAAGATGGGGAGGGAAAGGCTCGAGCACGCGCTGAGCCACGACTCGGCGCCGCACGAGAACGGCTGGAGCCTCACCTACCACGCCTTCGATTACAACCTGGACTGGTTCGAGATCGGGACGATCGACGACGATCGCTGGAAGCTGCCCGACACTCCCGATCGCTACCTCCTGCGCGCTGCGGCAGCGCGCGGGGGATTGTGGGGGAACCACGGCTACGAGGCGGCCTACGCCATGGTCAACACCGACCCCGACGGCCACACCCTCGAGGGCGCCAACCGCTACCAGCTGCGCTTCGCCAGCCCGCCTCCGTGTCGGGCCTTCTGGTCCGTGACGATGTACAACACCCCGCACTATTTCCTGGTCGAGAATCCGATCGACCGTTACTCGATCGGCGACAGGACTCGCGGGCTGCACCGCGCCGCCGACGGGTCGCTGACGATCGTGATGCAGCGCGAGGAGCCGGACGATCCCGAACAGCGGGCCAACTGGCTCCCGACTCCGGACGGCGCCTTCCGTCCCATCCTGCGTATGTACGAGCCTGACGAGGCCGTGTTCGACGGCGGCTACGAGTTGCCGCCCATCGTGCGCACGGAGTAGGGCAGAGCACGGCCGATATGCTGGCCACGCTGTGGGTCCTCTAGGCGGCTGGGCGGTTCGACAGACGAAGGGCGCTCGTGCGGATGGCCGAGCCGCGATCCGCTGCCTCGGACGCGGCGCGGTGGTCCCGGCGGCGGCTTTGATCGTCCATCAACTGCGCTACATGCTGGCTTTCGGCGGGAACGCCGAGCTCGAGCTCGCGCGCCAGGGCCATTCGTACCTCCACTCGGTGGTGCCGTGGATTGTGCTGTCGATCGGCCTGGCCGCGGGCGGCTTCCTGTGGGCGCTGGGGTCGGCGTTGCGGGGGCAGCGATCGCTGCCCCGATACACCCTCTCGCTGGCCGGCCTGTGGGTCGTCTGTTCGGCGTGCCTGGTCGGGATCTACGTTGCCCAGGAGTCCCTCGAGGGCCTGTTCGCCACCGGCCACCCCGGCGGAGTCGTCGGCATCTTCGGCTATGGCGGGTGGTGGGCGATCCCCGTCTCAGCGTGCGTGGGGCTGGTCTTGGCCACGCTCTTCCATGGCGCTCGTTGGGTGCTCGATGAGATCGCGCAGCGGACGATTGGTGTGCTCAATGCCCGCGCCTCGCGCTCTCGCCGGCCCGTCCGGCCGCACGATGCCCTCCTTCCCCGGCTCTCACCCCTCGCTGAGGGCAGGTCAGGCCGAGGCCCGCCGAGCTAGACGATCTGGAGAGCGCGCCGGTCATCCGTGGCCACGGCGCGCACGGTTTGTGCTGGCTCAGGTAAATCAGAGGAGAACTCAACGGTGAGAAACAAGCATGCGTTGCCGACCCGCTTGGGCGTGGTCGGGGCGGTACTGGCGCTGATGGCGATCGCTCCGGCGGTCGCCTCGGCGCACGCCCGCGTCAGTCCGGCGGTGTCGCTGTCGGGCAAGCTGCAGCTCTACAGCCTCGCGGTGCCGACGGAGAAGAGCGGGTTGACAACCAACCGGATCGTTCTGACCGTGCCGAGCGGTTTCGGGATTGACTCGTTCGTGCCGCCTCCCCCCGGGTGGCACATGCACGTCGCGCAGACGGGCTCGGGTGACAGCGCCGTCGTCACGAGGGTGACCTGGACGGGCGGGAGGACGCCGACAGGCGAGGACTCGCTGTTCCAGTTCCTGGCCCAACCCTCATCGGCCAAGACGTACACGTTCGGTGTCCAGCAGACCTACTCCGATGGGTCGATCGTCGACTGGTCCGGCCCCGAATCGTCGGCGGCACCCGCCCCGACGATCGACGTCGACAGCTCGCTCGGCGGTGGGGGGACGTCGACGCTGACGATCATCGCGCTCGTGATCGGGGCGCTCGGTCTGTTGGCTGGCGGGTTCGCGCTGGTCAGCCGCGGGTCGCGGGAGAGGGCGCTGGCATGAGGCGGGGGGCGGGACGCCCGTTGCGGCGTCTCGCCCCCCACCAGGCCGCGCATCGCCGCCCGGATTGAGTCAGCTCGCGGCGTCCAACTGTGCGGAAAGCTTGCGCGCCAGCTCCTCGCGGGAGTGGATCCCGAGCTTGTCGTACACGTGCCGGAGGTGGTATTCGATCGTCTTCGGGCTGAGGAACAGGGCGGCGGCCGTCTCGCGCGTGGTCTTGCCTCCCGCCAGCGCGAGCGCGATCTGCATCTCTTGCGGCGTCAACTCGTCGACGGTGCTCGGGTCGCGGCGGCGAAGTGTCGCGCCGGTGGCCGCGAGCTCGGCGCGGGCGCGCTCGGCCCACGGTCGAGCGCCAAGGCGCTCGAACGTCTCGACCGCCCTGCGAAGCTGCTCGCGGGCCAGGACCCGGTTGCGGGCTCGCCGCAGACGCTCGCCGTAGGCCAGCCTGGTGCGTGCGGTTTCGAAGGCATCGAGCGTTTGCTCGTGGTAGGCGAGCGCCTGGTCAAAGTGCTCGGCGATGTCTCCATTGACGGCCAGCAGGCCCTGAGAGCGCAGCGCGCGGGCGAGCGACCACGGCTGGCCCTTGGCCCTCGCCGCGGCCTGGTAGTCGACGCCGATCCGGTGGGCGTCATCGACACAGCCGAGACGCAGGTAGGCATCGACGAGTTCGGCTCCCGGCATCAAATCGACGTCGGTGATGCCAAGTTCCCCGAGGAGCTGTTGTTGGATCTCGAACTGCGCGGCGGCGCCGGCCGCATCTCCGAGGCCCAGGGCCAGGTCACCGAGCGCCGAGCTGGCCCACACCTGATGCAGCCGCGTGCCGAGTTGCTCGCACAGCGCCAGCGCCTCGGCCACATGGGCACGACACTCCTCCTCGCGTCCGCGGCGCGCCTGCAGCCAGGCCAGCCCCGACAGGGCGAAGGCGAGGGCCGTCTGCTGGTCGCTCTCGCGGGCCAGGTCGATCGCTTCGCGGTAAGCGGTCTCGGCCACCGTCCAGCGGTCGGTCGTCGCGTGGTCGCGAGCCACCAGGCTGAGAACGAACGGCAGCGCGCCGACGGCGGCACGTGCGCGCGCAGTGGCGATCGCGTGGTCGAGCAAGCCCCGCCCCGCCGCGGACTCGCGCAGAAAGATCGGCCCAACGGCAAGCCAGGCAAGAAGCTGGAGATCGTTGCGGAGCTCGGCGGAGGACTCGGCCAGGGCGACCGCCTCGTGGATCGACTCGGCGCCTGCCGCGGCGTCACCCCCGAGCACGCGGGCCATGCCGAATGCGGTCGCCGACATGAAGCGGGCGCGGACCGTGGCGTCGGCGGGCAGGCGTGAACGCGCCAACTCCGCCACAGCGACCATCTCTCGAGGCTTGCCCGCGTAGAAGCAGGCCAGGGCGGCCTCGGCGAGCATCTCGGCCGCACGCACGCCGTCGGTTCGCTCGGCCGCGGTGGTGAGGATCTCGTGTCCCCGCATGACGGGGCCGCGGAGCGTGGCGATGTGGCCGGCCAGGCGATCGACCTCGACGGTCGTTTCGGCGTCGCCGGTCGTGGCCCGCGCTTCCGAGAGCAGCGACACTGCGTGATCGGCGAGCCCGGCCAGCCATCCCGCCTGCGCCGCCTGGAGGAGCAGCCGGGCGCGGCGCTCGGAGTCGTCGGCCAGACGCCCCGCGCGCTCGAACGCCGCCGTCGCCGTGGCGTAGGCGCTCCGACTTTGGCTGCGCAGGCCGGCCTGCTCGAGGGCGGCCGACGCTGACTCATCGGTGCCAACGGCCGCGGCGGCGAGATGCCAGGCACGGCGATCGACGTCTCGGTCTGGGAGCGCGGCGGCCAGAGCGCGATGCGATTGGCGCCGCTCGGCCACCGGCGCGTCGGCATACAGCGCAGACCGGGCCAGCGGGTGGCGGAACTCGAGGGTGCCGGCGCGGATCGTCAGCAACCCGGCGTTCTCGGCCACCGCGAGCGCGGACAGATCGATCCCGAGCGTCACCGCCGCCCGCTCGAGCACGGCCAGGTCGCCGCCGTCGCTCGTGGCAGCCAGGACAAGAGCCCGCCGGGCCGGGTCATCGAGCGTGCCGGCGCGGCGCAAGAACGAGCGCGAGATCCGGGTCGAAACCATGACCGGGGCGCCGTCAGGCGCCAACGCGAGATCCTGCACGTCTGGGGCGAGCTCGAGGAGGGCCAACGGGTTCCCCGCCGTGGCTCCGTGGAGCCGGCCGACCAGATCGGGTGCCAGCCCGTCGAGGAGGGTGGCGGCCTCGTCGGTGGTCAGACCGCCGATTGAGAGAGTGGGTAGATCGGCTCCGTCCAGCAGCGACGGCTCTCCCTCGCGGACGGCCATGAGAACGGCGATCGGATCGGCCACCAGGCGTCGAACCGCGAACAGCAACGCCTGAGCGCTCGAGCTGTCGAGCCAGTGGGCGTCGTCGATGAGGATCGCGATTGGCCCCTGCTCGGCGTACGCCGCGAGCAGGCTCAGTGTCGCCGCGCCGACGGCAAAGCGCTCCTGTGCCTGCCCGGGCCGCAAGGCCAGCGCGGCTTCCAGGGCGACGCCCTGCGGCACGGGGATCTTGTCGAGCGAAGCCAGCGCCGGGCGAATCAGCTCGAGCAGCGAAGCGAACGGGATCTCGGCCTCGGACTCGACGCCGCGTGCACGCAGCAGCTGCATTCCCTCCGCCTGCTCGGCGGCCCAGTCGAGCAGCGCCGTCTTGCCGATGCCCGCCTCCCCAACCAGTGCCAGGACCGCGCTGGCGCCGGCGCGGGCCCGCGAGAACGCCAGCTCGATCTCGCGCCGCTCCTGGTCACGCCCGACCAGCATGGCGCGATTCTAGGGCCCGGCACTGGGTAATCCCGGCCGGAAAAGACTAGGTGCCCCCCGGAAGCGAGCCGGGGGGGCCTGAACATAGCCTGGCCGAAACCACCCCAGGAGGACCAATGAGCACCATCGAACAGCCGGTCGAAGTGGACGGCGAGAAGCTTCAGCAGTTCGTGTTCCGTGCCGTCGACGAGGTCGGCGCCACCCTCAACGCCGCGCTGGTCGTCATGGGCGACAAGCTTGGCCTTTACCGAGCGCTGGCCGGAACGAACGGACTCTCACCGGCGGAGCTGGCCGAGCGCACCGGTGCCGCCGAGCGCTATGTCCGTGAATGGCTCAATGCCCAGGCGGCCGGCGGGTACGTGGCCTACGACCCGGAGAGCGGTCGTTACACCCTCCCGCCCGAGCAGACGATCGCCCTCACCGATCCCGATAGCCCCGCGTACCTGCCGGGCTTCTTTCAGGTTGCAATCGGGTCGGTGCTGGACTCGCCCAAGATCGTCGAGAAGGCCCGCAACGGAGACGGCTTCGGATGGCATGAGCACGTCCACGATGTCCACGATGGTTGCGAGCGATTCTTCCGGCCCGGGTACAACGCCAACCTGATCTCGGCCTGGCTTCCGGCGCTCGACGGGGTCGTCGAGAAGCTGGAGCGCGGAGGGCTGGTCGCCGACGTCGGCTGCGGCCACGGAGCCTCGACGATTCTCATGGCCCAGGCCTTTCCGAACTCCACGTTCGTGGGCTCGGACTACCATGGCGGATCGATCGAGACGGCCCGCGCGCGGGCCAAGGAAGCAGGGGTCAGTGACCGGGTGAGCTTCCTGATCGAGCCGGCTGCGGCGTACGGGGGCAGCGAATATGACCTCGTGACGATGTTCGACTGCCTGCACGATATGGGCGATCCGGTGGGTGCCGCCCGCCATGTCCGGAGCACGCTGAAGTCCGATGGCACGTGGATGATCGTCGAGCCCAACGCCGGTGACCGGGTCGAGGACAACCTCAATCCGGTGGGGCGTGCCTACTACGGTTTCTCGACGCTCCTGTGCACGCCGGCGTCGCTGTCCCAGGAGGTCGGCCTGGCCCTCGGCGCGCAGGCGGGCGAGGCCCGGATCCGGGACGTCGTCCAGGCGGGCGGCCTGACCCGGTTCCGCCGCGCGGCCGAGACTCCGTTCAACCTGGTGTTCGAAGCCAGGCCGTGAGATGAGCGACGACGAAACAGCCGTTCGCGCTGTCCATGCCACCGCTGCGTTGATCTGCTGCACCTGATCCGCATGCCGGAAGGGTGGAGAATCATCAACGCTGCATGGAGACTCCGGTGAGCATCGCGGTCGGTTCCGGGAGCAGGCGCGAGCAACGTCGCGCCTGCTACCCCGACCGCGAGGGGCTGGTCGAGCGAGATGGTGTCCGCGTCCACTGGGAGGGCTACGGCAGCGGTGAGCCCGTCGTCATGCTCCTGCCGACCTGGTCGATAGTCCACTCGCGCTGCTGGAAGATGCAGATACCCGATCTCGCTCGGCGCCACCAGGTTCTGACCTTCGACCCGCGGGGCAATGGCGAGTCGGATCGTCCCACCGAGCCCGCCGCCTATTTCGAGGACGAGTTCGCGGCTGACGCGCTCGCCGTGATGGATGCCGCGGGCATCGACCGGGCGGTGATCGTCGGGCTATCGCTGGGCGCGCAGAGGGCGCTGATCCTGGCCGGGGATCACCCCGATCGGGTACAGGGCCTGGTCCTGGTTGGTCCGTTCCTCGAGCTCGAGGCGCAAGGCCCGGAGCATGAGGCGGCCAGCGGCTTTGACACGGACCTCGGGATCGACGAAGGGTGGCGCCGCTACAACGCGCACTCGTGGCGCCGCGACTGGATCGGATTCCTCGAGTTCTTCTTTGGCCAGGTGTTCAACGAACCGCATTCCACCAAGCAGACGGAGGACTGCGTGCGGTGGGGCTGCGAGACCGACGCCGAGACGCTCATCACCGGCCACGTGCTCGGCCTGAGCGCCGCGCGCACGCGCGAGCTGTGCGCACGGGTGAGCTGTCCGGTCCTGGTCATTCACGGCGAGGACGACGGGGTCGTCCCGCACGCCGTCGGTGCGGAGGTGGCCAAGCTCACGGGTGGCGCTCTGGTCAGCCTCAGGGGCTCGGGACACTGCCCGCAGGCCCGCGATCCGGTGTACGTCAACCTTGTGCTGCGCGATTTCCTCGACACGCCGCCGCCCCAGATGCGTCACTGGGCACGCGCGAACTCGCGTCCGAAGCGAGCTCTCTACGTTTCCTCGCCGATCGGCCTCGGCCATGTGCGGCGGGACATGGCGATCGCCGACGAAATGCGCAAGCTTCATCCCGACCTGGAGATCGACTGGCTGGCGCAAGACCCAGTCACCGCGGTGCTCGAGAGCCGGGGCGAGCGAATCCATCCCGCCAGCCTCCAGTTGGCCAGCGAGTCTCAGCACGTGCAGGCGGAGTCGCAGGGCCACGATCTGCACGTCTTTCAGGTGCTGCGCCGGATGGACGAGATCCTCACGGCCAACTTCATGGTCTTCCTCGACGCCGTCCGTCGCGAGCAATACGACCTGTGGATCGCCGACGAGGCGTGGGATGTCGACTACTTCCTCCACGAGAATCCTGAGCTCAAGACGGCCGCCTACGCGTGGCTGACCGATTTCGTCGGCCACCTGCCGATGGCCGACGGTGGCGAGCACGAACGCTTCCTTACCGCGGATTACAACGCCGAGATGATTGAGCACATCGCCCGCTACCCGCGGGTCCGCGATCGCGCGATCTTCGTCGGCGAGCCCGACGACATCGTCCCCGACAGCTTCGGGCCCGGGCTGCCGGCGATCCGCGATTGGACCGAGGAGCACTTCAGCTTCGCCGGCTATGTGACCGGCTTTAGCCCGGTGGCGGTCGCGGATCGGTCCGTGATTCGGCGGGAGCTCGGGTATGGGACCGACGAGCAGGTTTGCCTGGTGACCGTCGGCGGGTCGGGTGTCGGCACGGTGCTGCTGGAGCGGGTCGTGGCCAGCTTCGCTGCCGCCAAGACGCTGGTGCCGTCCTTGCGGATGATCGTGGTCGCCGGGCCCCGGATCGATCCGCGGACGCTGCCGACGGCCGAAGGGCTCGAGGTCCACAGCTACGTGCCCGACCTGTACCGCCACCTGGCCGCGGGCGACCTCGCCATCGTGCAGGGCGGCCTCACGACGACGATGGAGCTGACGGCGAACCAGCGGCCGTTCATCTACATCCCGCTCGGTCACCACTTCGAGCAGCGCTTCCACGTTCGCCACCGCCTGGAGCGCCATGGCGCTGGGCGGCACATGGATTTCGCTGACGCCACGCCCGACGCGATCGCGGCGGCGATCGCGTCAGAGATCGGGCGCGAGGTGGACTACCGCCCGGTGCGAAGCGACGGGGCGGCGCGGGCGGCGCAGCTGATCGGTGAGTTGCTGTGAGCCGAGCGGCGAGTGTTACGTTGAGGACCGGTGACAACGTCTTCGCCCGCCGCAAGCACCACCGAGATTGAGACCCCCTCAGGCCCGGCCCGCATCCACCTCACGCCCGCGGGGCGACCGCGCGCCGCGCTGATCCTCGGTCACGGTGCCGGTGGCGGCGTGGGGGCCAAGGACCTCCAGGCGGCCAGCAGGGCGGCGCAGGAAGCAGGATTGTCGGTGGCGCTCGTCGAGCAGCCGTATCGCGTCGCCGGGCGGCGATCGCCGGCGCCCGCGCACCAGCTCGACGCGGCCTGGGTCGCCGTGGCGGCTCACCTTCGCGCGGAACTGCTGGCCGACCTTCCATTCATCACCGGCGGCCGCTCGTCGGGGGCGCGGGTGGCCTGCCGCACGGCCGAGGCGTGCGGCGCCCACGGGGTCCTGTGCCTCGCCTTCCCGCTGGCGCCGCCCGGACGCCGAGCCGGCGCCAAGCCGGCGCCGAACCGGCTGCCCGAGCTCGAGCTGGTGACCGTCCCGGTCCTCGTGATCCAGGGCCAGCGCGACCCGTTCGGGATGCCGCCCGAGGGCCCGAATCGCCAGGTCGTCGCGGTTCCCGGCGACCACAGCCTGCGGACGGCGGGAGGCGAGATCGCCACCGCGGTCGGCGCGTGGCTGGAGCGGGTCCTGACCTAGTGGCGGGGCTCTAAGCCTGGCCTGACTGCGCTGCGGCGCTGCGCCGCCAGGGCCGCGCGTAGAGGAGCCAGAACACGCCGGCGGCCAGCAGGACCGCGCACAGGGTCCACCCGAGCGCTGTGGTCGAGAGACCGACGTACTTGAGGCCCGAGGCGAAGATAACGAAGGCGATCGCTGGCCTGACGTACCGATCGGGCACGGTCGAGGACAGCATCGCGCCGACGAACACAGCCGGAACGCTGCCGATGATCAGCGACCCAGTCACGCTCAGTTCGACGTGGCCGAAGGCGATGGCCCCGAGGGCCGCCGCCAGAGTAAGCGGCACGGCCTGGGTCAGGTCGGTGCCTACGAGCTGATTGGCGCCAATGGTCGGGTACAGGAACAGCAGCAGCACGATCATCAGTGAGCCCGATCCCACCGAGGTCATGCCGACGATCAGCCCTCCGATCACTCCGATGATCACGGTGGCCGCCGGCCGCGGGACGATGTCGCCGAGACGCGCCAGGCGCTGCTGCCCGCTCGTGCGGTCGAGAACGAACCGCAGCACCATCGCTCCGGCACCGATCAGCAGGGCGGCCCCCAGGGCCGTCTCGATGTTCGTCTGGGCGGACTTCGAATTCCCCATCAGGTGGAGCAGGTAGGCGCCACCGAAGGCTGCGGGCACCGAGCCGATCACCATCCACCGCACGAGTTTCAAGTTGACCGTGCCGGCGCGCAGGTGCACAGCCGCGCCGATCGGTCGCATCACGACCGCGGCCACCAGGTCACTCGAGATGGCGGTCGATGGCTTGACCCCGAAGAGCAGAATCAGCATCGGGGTCATCAACGCGCCGCCTCCGGCGCCCGTCATCCCGACGAGCAAGCCGACGATGGCGCTGCCCAAGACGATGTACGGATCAATGTGCAGCTTGTCTACCGTTCTTGTCTAGACGGCAGAGGCTAGCCCAACGAGCCGACGTCGAGCAGCTCGCCGGGAGGCTCGCCGGCCAGCAGCCAGCCGTCATCCGTTAAGCGGACCACGCCGAGGCGAGTCAGTTCCGAGAGGGCGCTGGTCACGGTGGGACGGCGGGCGGCCACGAGGTCGGCCAGGACTGCGTGGGTGAGGCGAACCGGGAGCAGGGTGCCATCGCTGCGCACCCGACCCCAGCGGCCGGCCAGGTGCCAGAACAGCATGTGCAGGCGCACGTCGACGCGGGCCTGGTGAACGATGGCCATGTTCACGGCCAGGTTCCGGCAGCGCGATACCGCCCGGCCCACCAGTCGGCCGACCAACTCCTGGTAATCCATCATCTGGCGGGCGAACTCGCTGTCGAGAATCGCCATGCGCGTTGGCTCGATCACCGACCAGCCGGTGGTGAAGGACAGGGTGGGGGAGGGGCGCTCCTCGCCCTGACCAGGTTTGACGATGTCGCACTCGCCGACCAGCTCGGCGCCGTAGCGACCCTCGACCCCGACGCGGCGTAGCATCAGCCCCTTGAAAACCAGCAGCCCGACCTCGGCGTTGGCCTGCGGGGAGCCCTCGGCGGGCCAGGGGCCGGCGGGAATCCGGACCTCGGGTGCGGTCAGCGCGTCGATCGCACCCGCTCGCGCCGGGCATCAGGCATCCCCTCGGCCAGATCTGGATCCTCCTGCAAGACATGGCAACGAAGCTGGGAGGCTGGACGGACGCTCACCACTCTGAACTCTGTCACGGCGAGCGCTCGGGCGCGCCGCCAACGTGACGACTAGGAAATGGTGGCGCCGGCGGCGCCGGCCGCGACCCGGTCCGTGAGCTCGGTCAGGGCCTCGGTGATCTCTTGCGGACGCTCGAGCGGACCCATGTGACCGGTGTTCGGCAGAACGATCAGGCGATGGAGGTTGGGCAGCGACTCGGCGATCCGGGTGGCGTGCGAGGGCGGCGTCAGGCGATCGTCGGCGCCGGCGATGACCAGCGTCGGGACGGTTAGCCGCGGCAACGCGTGGTAGAGGTCCATCTCCGAGAGCGCGATCCCCACGTTGCCCCGGACGTCCGGCGGGGTGGCGATCAGCATCCGCTCGTAGAACGCGATCTGGGCCGGCGTGGCGGCGGGGCCGAACGCGATGTAGCGGAGCATCTCGTACCCCACGGGCGTCGAATAGCGCGGGAGAGGGGCGCGCGACCCGAGCACGTTCTCCGGCGGTAGGACACGGTTGAGCATCTGGGCCACTGCCGGCAGGGGGATCAGCAGTTGTTGGGCCAGCAGCTCGCCAACGCCGGTGTTGAGCAGCGCCGCCGCGGCGGCCCGCCGCTCCACGTCGTGGTGCTCGGCCCAGGCGGCGATCGACATCGCGCCGAGGGAGTGGCCGCCGACGATCGCCCGCTCATTCCCGGGCAGACACGCTTCGAGAACAGCCTCGAGATCCTCTCCGAATCGCGCGAGCGCGTAGTCGCCGCGAGACGCCGGCTCGCTCTGCCCGTGGCCGCGGAGGTCGTAGGCGATGACCCGGAAGCCCCTCTCGCTCAGCCGCTGGGTCACGTAGATCCAGTAGGCCAGCGTCTCCGTCCAGCCGTGCGCGAGCACGACCGTCCTGCCATCCGGGGCCCCGAACTCCTCGCCGTGAATTTGCGTGCCGTCGGCCGAGCGGACTGCGAACGGTTTGCCCCTGGGCGGGTCGCTCAGCACCGCCTGCTCGGGATCCGCGGCGACGCGCCTGCTATGGCGCCGCTGGGCCACGGCACTGGTCCCGGCCAGCGCTGCGATCGCCCCGAGCCCGATCCACCGCTGGTGATGGCCCGTTGGCTTCATTACGGCCTGATCCTACAAATCCGTAGCAACTGGGGACCCAGCCGTGCGTAGGATTGCGGGCGAATGCGTATCGGTCTGCTCACGGGAGGTGGCGATTGCCCTGGCCTCAACGCGGTCATCCGGGCGGTCGTCCGCAAGGGGATCGACGCCTACGGCGATGAGCTGATCGGATTCCGCGACGGCTGGCGGGGGGTGCTTGAGGACGCCACGATGGAGCTGACGATCGAGTCCACGCGTGGCATCCTGCCGCGCGGCGGGACGATCCTGGGCAGCTCGCGAACGAATCCGTTCAAGCGCGAGGACGGCGTCGCACGGGTCCGCGAGTCGCTCGAGCACCACCGGGTCGATGGCTTGATCGCCATCGGCGGTGAGGACACGCTGGGCGCCGCCAAGCGGTTGTACGACGACGGTGTCCACGTGATCGGCGTTCCCAAGACGATCGACAACGACCTCGGCGCGACGGACGTGACGTTCGGCTTCGACACCGCATTGCACGTGGCCACTGAGGCCATCGACCGGCTGCACACGACCGCCGAGAGCCACCACCGAATTCTCGTCGTCGAGGTGATGGGGCGGCACGCCGGATGGATTGCGCTGCACTCGGGGATCGCCGGTGGGGCCGACGTGATCCTCATCCCTGAGATCCCGTTCGACATCGACGGGGTGTGCCGCTTGATTCGCCGCCGGCACGACCGCGGCCGGCCGTTCTCGATCGTCGTCGCCGCCGAGGGGGCAATTCCCCAGAAGGGAACGATGATGCTCGCCGAGGGCGAACTCGATGAGTTCGGCCATCCCAGGCTCGGCGGCATCGGTCAGCGCCTGGAGACCGAGATCGAGAAGCGCACCGGGTTCGAGACCCGGGCCACGGTGCTCGGCCACATCCAGCGTGGCGGGACACCCACGGCCTTCGATCGCGTGCTGGCCACGCGGCTCGGGCTGGCCGCGATCGACGCCGCCCATCAGGAGCAGTGGGGGATGATGGCCGCGCTCCACGCGACCAGGATCGAGCTGGCCCCGCTGGGCGAGGCGGTGGCGGAGCTCAGAACGGTGCCCGTCGAGGAGTACGAGCGATACGGAGTTCTGTTTGGTTGATCGAATACTGCCTGCACCCAGTTCCATTTACGACCCGGGAGTTCTGTCTATGCTGAGCACGGTGGCCACGTCAGTCCGCACCCTTACGAGCCCATGACCGCGACTGACACGACCACACTGGATGAGCTGTGCGTGGACACCATTCGCACGCTCGCGATGGACGCGGTGCAGAAGGCCAACTCGGGCCATCCCGGCGCGCCGATGGGCCTCGCGCCGCTCGCCTACGTGCTGTACACGCGCGTCATGCGCCATAACCCGAGCGACCCTGACTGGATCAACCGCGACCGCTTCGTGCTCTCGGCCGGCCACGCGTCGATGTTGCTCTACTCGATGCTGTACCTGACCGGGTATCCGATGACGCTGGACGACATCCAGCACTTCCGCCAGGTTGGCTATCCCACCGCTGGCCATCCCGAACGCAAGTACTCGCCGGGCATCGAGGCGACGACTGGACCGCTTGGCCAGGGGATCTCGATGTCGGTCGGCCTGGCGCTGGGCGAGCGGATGCTCGCGGCCCGCATCAACGAGGACGGACACGAGATCGTGGATCACTTCACGTTCACCATCGCCTCCGACGGAGATATGCAGGAGGGCGTGGCATCGGAGGCCTCATCGCTTGCCGGTCACCTCGGCCTGGGGCGGCTGATCGCCTTCTACGACGACAACAAGATCCAGCTGGCCAGCCCCACCAGCGTTGTCTTCACCGAGGACGTGGCCAAGCGGTACGACGCGTACGAATGGCACGTCCAGAACGTCGGCGAGGACCTGTCGCTGGAGACGCTCGAGCGGGCCACTCGCAACGCCATGGCGGTGACTGACCGCCCGTCGCTGATCATCGTGCGCTCTCACATCGGGTACGGCAGCCCGCATAAACAGGACACCTCGGCCGCGCACGGATCGGCGCTGGGTGAGGACGAGGTTCGCCTGACCAAGGAGGCGTACGGCTGGGACCCCGACAAGCACTTCTATGTGCCCGAGGAGGCCCTGGCCCACTGCCGTCGCTCGCGCGACCGCGGTCGCGAGATGGAGTCCGAGTGGCAGGCCCGATTCGAGGCCTTCAAGCAGGCCTTCCCCGACAAAGCGTCGCTGCTGGAGATGATCGCCGCCGGCGGCATGCCTGAGGGCTGGGATCGGGACGTCCCACGCTTCGATCCCACCGACAAGCCGATCGCCACGCGCAAGGCGTCCGAGCGCGCGATCAACTGGGCAGCCAAGAAGATCCCGCAGCTGATCGGCGGCTCGGCCGACCTGGCCACCTCGACGAACACCGACATCGACGAGGGGGGCGACGTCGAGAAGGACAACTACGGCGCACGCAACCTGCGCTTCGGCGTCCGCGAGCACGGGATGGGAGCGATCGTCAACGGCCTCGGCCTGCATGGCTTCCGGGTCTTCGGCGCGACGTTCCTGACCTTCTCCGACTACATGCGCGGGGCGGTCCGGATCTCGGCGCTGATGAAGCTGCCGTCGATCTGGGTGTGGACCCACGACTCGATCGGGCTCGGGGAGGACGGTCCCACGCATCAGCCGATCGAGCAGCTGGCCGCGCTACGGGCGATGCCGCGGCTGAACGTCGTCCGCCCCGCTGACGCCAACGAAACCGCGCTCGGCTGGCGGTTTGCTCTCCGTTCGAACGAGGACCCGACGGCGTTCGCGCTCTCACGCCAGAACCTGCCCATCCTCGACCCGAACGCGATCCCCGACGACGCGATCGAGCGAGGCGCCTACGTCCTGCGCGACACCGACGGCGGCGATCCCGAGCTCATCCTCATCGGCACCGGCTCCGAGGTGTCGCTGTGCCTGGAAGCCGCGGACGCCCTAGACGGAGTCCGTGTCCGCGTGGTCAGCATGCCGTGCATGGATACCTTTGCCGAGGCCGATGAGTCCTACCGCCAGCAGGTGCTGCCGCGCGCCTGCACAGCGCGGATCGGGGTCGAGGCGGCGTGCCGGCTCGGCTGGGACCGATGGATTGGTCCGGACGGACGATTCGTCGGCATGCACACGTTTGGCGAATCGGGGCCGGCCAAGGAGGTGTACGAGCACTTCGGCATCACCGCGGAACGGGTCGCACAAATCGGACGCGAGCTGGTTGGACGATGAGCACCACGGCGGCGGTACGCTCTCTCGGCCAGCGAATCTCGGCATTACTTGGAGCGGGCTAAGGTCCGTACGCGCACATGGCTACGACGCTCGAGGATCAGTCGGCTGAAAATCCCCTCGTAGAGGGACTCGAGCGCCTACCGGTCCACCCGACGGCGCTGGTCATCTTTGGCGCCACCGGCGATCTCGCCCACCGCAAGCTTCTGCCGGCGCTGTACAACCTGGCTCACGAAGGCGCCCTGCCCGAACGGTTCGAGCTCGTGGGTGTGGCGCGGCGCGAGCAGGAGCACGAGGACTTCCAGGCCATGGCCCGGGAGTCGATCGCCCGCTTCTGCCGGCGCAAGCCCGACCCGGACGTTCTCGAGACGCTGATCGGAAACATGCGTTACGTCCCAGGCTCGTTCGACGACGACAACGTCTACACCGAAATCTCCAAGGTCATCGACGAGTTCGAACAGACCGCGGGTCACGAGCTCGACCGGGTCTTCTACCTGTCCACCGCTCCCCAGTTCTTCCCCGTCATCGCCCAGAAGCTCGGCGCGGCCCGGCTCGACCAGTGTGCCAAGGGCAGCGCGCGGATCGTGATCGAGAAGCCGTTCGGGTACGACCTCGCCTCGGCTCGCGAGCTGAACGCCAGGGTGCTGAGCGTGTTCGACGAGTCGCAGGTGTTTCGGATCGACCACTACCTGGGCAAAGAGACGGTCCAGAACCTGATGGCGCTGCGGTTCGCCAACGCCCTGTTCGAGCCCGTCTGGAATCGCAACTTCATCGACAACGTGCAGATCACCGCGGCCGAGGACATCGGGATCGGCGGTCGTGCCGGCTACTACGAAGGCGCCGGAGCCCTGCGCGACCTTGTCCAGAACCACATGCTCCAGCTCCTCGCCCTGCTGACCATGGAGCCGCCCTCGTCGTTCGAGGCCAACCGGCTGCGCGATGAGAAGCTGAAGGTGCTCGAGGCGATCGTGCCGCCGCGGGTGGCGGACGTGCCGCTGATGGCCGTCCGAGCCCAGTACGCGGCCGGAAAGGTGGCCGGGCACCCGGTCGAGGGCTACCGCGAGGAGGAGGGTGTGGCGCCCGGCTCACGCACGGAGACATATGCCGCCCTGCGCCTGCACATCTCGAACTGGCGCTGGGCCGGCGTGCCGTTCTATCTGCGAACCGGCAAGCAGCTGTCGCGCAAGGTCACGGAGATCGCCGTAACGCTGAAGCCGGTGCCCCATCTCGCGTTCAAGAGCGACGGATCCGTGGGCGTCCAGCCCAACCAGATCATCCTCACCGTCCAGCCCGACGAGGGCGTGTCGGTCTCGCTGGGGGCCAAGATCCCCGGCCCGACAATGCGGATCCGGCCGGTCAACATGGAGTTCCGCTACGGCACCGCATTCATGTCCGAGTCGCCCGAGGCCTACGAGCGGTTGATTCTCGACGCGATGCGGGGCGACGCCACGCTGTTCACCCGCAACGACGAGATCGAGGCTCTGTGGGGGATCATCGATCCGATCCTGACCGCGTGGCATGAGGACACCGAGTCACCGATCCCGCAGTATGAGGCTGGCTCAGCGGGCCCGGCTGAAGCCAACGTGCTGCTCGATATGGGTCGCCGCTGGCGGCGGCTGTGACCCGTGAGCGAGGACGTCTGGTCAGAGCGCGACACCAACCCCGACGCGATCGAGGCGGCGCTTCGTGAGCTCGTGCGCGAGCGGCACGCCGCCAACCAGGCGCTCGCGCCCGCTCGGGTCCTCAATCTCGTGGTCGTCGTCGATCGCCCCTGGAAGGGCGAAATCGCCAACCGACTCGAACGCGTGGGCCGCTACAGCGCCTCGCGTACGCTTCTATGCGCGGTCGAGGAGGGGCGTGAGACGATCGACGCCACTGCCGTGATGAGCTACGAGGAGCCCAAGTCGGGGCTCGGGGTCATGCACGAACAGGTCGAGATCGATATCGGGCCCTCGCATCTGCCGGCTCTCGACACGATCGTCGATCCGGTGCTGGCGAGCGAGCTGCCGACCGTGCTGTGGTCGCCGCATGGCCACGATCAGGCCGTCGAGGTCCTCAAGAAGATGATCGACGTAATGCTTCTCGACTCCGACGACGTGCCCGATCCGTCGTCCGGACTGACGCGTGCGCTCAGTGACCTCCAGGACGCCTACGTCGTTGACCTGGCCTGGCTGCGCACGACCCCGTGGCGCGAACGCCTGGCCGCAAGCTTTGACCCGCCCGATCGCCTGGCGTCCCTGCGGAGGCTGGACGGCGTCTCGGTCCGCCACCGATCCGATTCCAACGCCAGCGCGCTGTTGCTGGCCGGCTGGTTGGCGTCGCGGCTGAACTGGGCGCCGAGACCGCTCGAACCGTACGGACGGGTTGGGCTTCGTGGCGTTGCGCAACGAGACGAGGGGGAGGTCGAGATCGTGCTGGAAACGGTCGACCAGGAGGCACCGGGCCTCGCCGGCGTCACCGTGTCCTGCGAGACGGGCTTCTCGCTCTCCCTGGACCGAGGTCGCGGCGGGCTGACCGCGCGCGAGCGCGCGCCCCGCGGCCAGGAACGCACCTGGCGCGTGATGGGCGCCTCCCGGGGTGAGGGCGGCATCCTCGGTGAGGGCGTCCGCCAGGCGCTGCTTCGCGATCCCACCTTCGGCCCGGCCCTCAACGCCTCCCTGGAGTTCTGCGGCCAGTGAGCGTCGAGATCGAAGTCGTCGAGGCTCCCGCGCGCGCGTGTGCGGCGATGCTCCTCGGTCCCGCTGCTGGGGGCGGCCATATCGTGCTCTCCGGCGGCTCGACGCCGAAGGCGGCGTACGGAGAGCTTGTCGGCGCGGTGCAGGCCAACGATGTCGACCTCGCCGCCACCACGTTCTGGTTCGGCGACGAGCGCGCCGTGCCGCCCGATGATCCGCGCTCCAACTACCGGATGGTCAACGAGTCGCTGCTCGGCCCGCTCGGCGAGGGCAACCAGCCGATTCTGCACCGCATGGAGGGCGAGCTGGGCCACGCCGCCGCGGCCGAGGCATACGAGCGAACGCTGCGCGACGCGGGGCCGCCCCGGTTCGACATCCTCCTGCTCGGGATCGGGCCCGACGGCCACACCCTCTCGCTGTTCCCCGACCAACCGACACTCGAGGAGCGCTCACGGCTCGTGATCGGTGTCGATCAGGCCGGACACGAGCCCTACGTGCCGCGGATCAGCTTCACCTTTTCGGCCCTGAGTTGGGCCGAAAAGGTCGTCTTCCTCGCCTCGGGTGAGGCCAAGGCGGGGCCTCTCGCCGCTGCGTTCGGGCGTGACGCCAAGCCCACCCCGCATCTGCCCTCGTCGATGGTGCCGACGTTTGCCGACCACGTCATCCTGCTGCTGGATCAGGCGGCGGCGGCACGGCTATGAGCGTCGTGGGGGTCGATCTGGGCGGCACCAAGGTCGCGGTTGCCTGGCTGCAGGACCGCGAGTTGAGTGAGTCCGTCCTGCAGCCGACCGACTGCAGCAATACGGCGGCGCTGATGGATCAGCTGGTCGCGGTGATTGAGGGCGTGAAGGTCGACAACCTGGAGGCCGTGGGCATCGGCGTCCCTTCGATCGTCGACTTCCGCACCGGGCGCGTCGTGTCGTCGGTAAACATTCCTCTGGCCGACGTCCGCCTCCGCGAGGTGTTGTCCGAACGGATCGGCGTCCCCGTGTTCGTCGACAACGACGCCACCGTGGCGGCGCTTGCCGAAGCCCACGATGAGCAGATGCAGCTCGTCGCGCGCGACCTGGTCATGATCACGGTGGGGACCGGCGTGGGGGGTGGCCTGGTGCTCGGCGGCCGCATCTATCGCGGGGCGACCGGCGGCGCCGGGGAGCTCGGGCATACGCTGGTCGGAGTCGACCTGTCGAGCGACTCGGTGCCACGCCATGGCTCGTTCCCGCAGCGCGGCTCACTCGAGTACGAAGCCTCGGGCCATGCGCTGGACCGTTTGGCCACCGAGGTGGCCAAACAGCATCCCGACTCGGCACTCGGTCGCCTCCACCACCAGGGCAAGCCGGTGCTGGGCGTCGAGGCGGTCGACGCCGCTCAGGCGGGCGATGCGGAGGCCGCGCGGATCCTCGACGTGTGGGGGCAGCGCCTTGGCGTCGGCATCGCCAATGCGATCAACACCTTCGACCCCGAGGAGGTCGTGATTGGCGGCGGCGCGGCGCGCGCGGGCGATCTGCTGCTGCGCCCGGCCGAACGCGTGGCACGCGAGTACGTGCTTCCCGGACTGGGCACGCAGACGACAATCCGCGTGGCGCGCCACGGCGTCCGCTCGGGCGTGCTCGGAGCGGCTCTGCTCGCCGCCCACGAACTCGACCCTCCGCCCGTCCCGGCGACGACGTCGGAGCTCGAGCGGTGAGCGGCTTCTCCGTAACGGTCGTCCGCCACGGCGAGACCGAATGGAGCGTCAACGGCCGGCACACCGGCCGCACCGACCTCCCCCTGATCGAGTCGGGCCGGGAACGGGCCAAGCTGGTGGGGGTCCAGCTCGCCGGCCGCGAGTTCGCGCTGGTTCTCTGCAGCCCGCTGCTGCGGGCTCGCCAGACCTGTGAGCTGGCCGGGCTTCTCGACCGTGCCGAGATCGTCAACGACCTCCACGAGTGGGACTACGGCGACTACGAGGGGCTGACCACGGAGCAGATCCACGAGCAGCGGCCCGACTGGAGCCTGTGGACGATGGGCTGCCCCGGGGGAGAGATGCCCGCCGACGTCGCCCGGCGCGCGGACCGCGTACTCGAGCGCGCGCGGCAGGCGGGCGGCGACACGATCGCCTTCGCCCACGGCCACATCCTGAGAGTGACGGCCGCCCGCTGGATCGAACTCGAAGCCGCCGGCGGGTCGCGGCTGGCCCTGTCGGCGGGAGCGATCAGCACGTTCGGGTTCGAGCGCGAGACCGAGGTGCTGGAGCGCTGGAACAGCTGACTCAGGGTTCGAGGTCGTACGGAAAGTCCGTGAGGACCTCGCCGCCGTCCACGGTCACGTGCACGAGGTCCTCGAGCCGGCAGCCGCCGAAGCCCGGGCGGTAGCACCCCGGCTCGACTGCCACCACATCGCCCGCGACCAATCTGTCCGGCGCGCGACCGAGCAGCGGCGATTCGTGCACCTCGAGTCCAACGCCGTGGCCGAGCGAATGAAAGAACCCGGACTCGAGCACCTCGCCGGGACGCTTGGTCCGTTGCGTCGGCACCTCAGCCCGTTCGAACGGCTCGCAGGCGAGCCCGTACACGTCCGCTCCCGCGACCCCGTCGCGGATTGCCGCGCGCGAGCGCTCGAGCGCCTCGAGGCTGAGCTCGTGATAGCGACGAAGCTCGTCGGGGATCTCGCCGACCACGAACGTCCTCGTCATGTCGGCAAAGCAGGCCGAGCGGTTGTCACGCGGCCATACGTCGATGACCACGGGCTCGCCCGGGGCGATCGGGCCGAACCCAAGCTCGTGGCCGACCGCCGTCTGGGCGCCGTGCGCGACGACGAAGTGGTCGGCGCTGGCATCGGCGGCGACGATTGCAGCGCGCATCGCATCGCGCAGCCGTTCAGAGGTCAATGCCTCCGCACCGACACGCAGCCCGCCGGCCTCCGGCTGGGCCGCCCGGAGGAGCTCCCGCACCGCGCGCATGCCCGCCTCGGCCGCGGCCTGGGCGCGGCGGATACCGGTGAGCTCGGCCTCGGTCTTCACGCGCCGGCGGCTCTCGAACAGGCTATGGTCGGGCTCGAGGGCAACGCCGGCCGCGCGGAGACGATCGGCCAGCTCGAGCGGAAAGTCGTAGGGCACGCGCGGGGCTTCCGGCGCGAGCGCCAGGCCCGCGCGGACCATCACCTCGAGCTCTATGCCGTGGCGCTCGGCGCCGCCGGCCAGCAGCTCATCGATCCCGAACTCCTCGAGTGCGTGCAGCGTGATCGTCGGGTCGAGTTCGGCGATTCGCCGCTGCTCGAGCGAACTGACCACGGCGTGGCAGGCGCCGCCCACCTCGGCGTACAGGAACGGGTCGGGCACGACCAGCGGCAGCTCATGGCGCATGTCGGCCGAGCGGATCGTGTCGGCATAGATCAGGACGTCGGGCATCGGGCCATGATGCCGAAACTCACCACCACGGGTATGCCATGAACGGGTCCTGCCGGCGCCTCCCGACGCATGCGTCACCTCATGATTGGTGGGGGTCCCCTGCCGGCGCCTTCCCGCGCATGCGTCACCTCATGACCAGTGCGGCTGGAGGGACTCGAACCCCCAAGGGCTTGCGCCCACACGGACCTGAACCGTGCGCGTAGACCAATTCCGCCACAGCCGCGGAGTGGAGGAAGTTAGCAACTGCGATGTGCGCGTGGGAGGCGCCGCGGCGGACTCCAACCGCGAGCCGCTACCCTTGCCAGCGGCACTGAGCGGTCCGCCACCGGCCGACCGTTTCCAGCGCCGACCAA
Source organism: uncultured Solirubrobacterales bacterium (assembly GCA_963749545.1). Lineage (GTDB taxonomy): Bacteria > Actinomycetota > Thermoleophilia > Solirubrobacterales > Solirubrobacteraceae > Palsa-465. The sequence continues at coordinate 3,139 of CAVVNG010000009.1, read as the reverse complement.
TTCCTCCTCGCCGCTATCGTCTAGGGGACTAGGACGCCGCCCTCTCACGGCGGAAACCCGGGTTCGAATCCCGGTAGCGGTACTCACGAAGGCCCTGCAAATCGCGGGGTCTTCGTCGTTCTAGGAGCCGTGGATGTCGCGTTGGATGAAAACATCGCGCGGGGGATAGTCGCGGGCACGATGAGTACTGCAGCCACCACCGACATTCGCGCCCGGCGCCGGCGCCTCGGCGTCACCCGCCTGTCGCTCGCGATCCGGACGGGGATCAGCACCACTCACCTCGCCGAGATCGAGGGGGGATCGCGCCCGCGCGGCACAGCTCTCGCCCGCGTCCTGGACGAGCTCGACCGACTTGAAGCCGCCGAGGCCGACGGCGAGCCGTCGCGCTTCGAGGGATATGACCACACGATGACTCACTGCTCGCCTGACACGAGCGGCCCGAGGGCGGCGTGATGGCCGGGACCCGCGAAGCGAAAGACGTACAGGAAGCAAGATCGCCAGCCGCTGCCCAAACAGCGGATGAAACGGGTGCGTGACCACCAACGAACCCCAAGGAACGGCGGATGACCTCGCGGTATGGACTAACCGTCGTCGAACTCGCCAATGGATTCGTCAACCGCTTGACCCGCGAAGCGAAAGACGTACAGGAAGCAAGATCGCCAGCCGCTGCCCAAACAGCGGATGAAACGGGTGCGTGACCACCAACGAACCCCAAGGAACGGCGGATGACCTCGCGGTATGGACTAACCGTCGTCGAACTCGCCAATGGATTCGTCAACCGCTTTTTGCTCGCCGCATGCCGCCGCGTCCGGCTGCTGCCCGAAGGAGGCGGCCCCAATCCACTGGGCGGCAGTCTTCAGCCCGATTGTCCGCCATCCGCAGCGACTCGAGCCGGTCGACGCGTCTCATGGCTCGGCCTCCGGTCCGAGCTTGGCGAGCAACATCGTCACGATCGCTGCCACGGCTTGAGGGTCCGGTGCGACATCGATCGTGACGGTCGTGCGCAACGCGGCAGGCAGCATTGCGGCGGCTAGCGTCTCGCCGTCAACGCCAAACAGCTCGCGCGAGACCTGATCGATCGCCGACCACGTCTCGAGGACGCTGCGCACGCAACGGCGCGCACGCTGTTGGAGCGCGTCCAGCAAGGCGTCGAAGCGCTCGCGGACCGCGTCGTGCGCCGCCTCGAGCAGACCGTCAACCTCGTCATCGCTGATCGGTACACCCTCGGCGGTGAGCGCCTTGTAGACGTGCCAGGATGCCGCCTCGGCCGCCAACCCCACCCAGCGCGGCAATATCGTGAGCATCACCTCGACCGTCGCTGCGTCGGCGAGCGCGGGACGTTCTACCGCCAGCGCCCACGAGACCAGGCGGTGGGCGTCATCGAGGCGATCGGTCACCCGCGGGTCGGTGATCCGATAGGCGGCGGTCGGCGCCTCCCGGAGGAGGCGGCGAGCGTCATCGTGGTCGCCTCGCGCCTGCGCGCGTAGCACCAGCGCAACGCGCTCCGACGCCGTTAGCGCCGAGTAGTCAACGGGCCGGCGCCGACGCCTCACGAGCGCGCCGCCAGCCGCCGCTCGGACAGCACGGCCTCGATCGCCTCGACACCCCCGCGAGGTCGGCCGCCTCGATCGCGCGCAAGCTCACGCGCGCCAGCGTCGCGATGACCCGCGCCCGCTCGGCGCTCCCCAACTCATCATCAGCTAGCACCACAGCTACCTGACCTTCGATGACACACAGCACGTCCGCCGCGGTTCGCATGCGCAGTTCCTGGGTCAACAGCGGCCGCAGAGTTCCACGCGAGGGTTCCACGTCCGCGGCCCGACGCCGACGTGCGTGCTCAGCCTTGGCCGCCCGCTGACGCTCAGCGTCCTTGTAGGGCATCTCGCTCCAAATCCGCGAGCACCGAGAAGGCGCGCTCTAGCACCGCACTACGGCGATGCACCGCGCCCTGCTCGATCAGCGCCAGGGCATCCTGATCGGGGGCGGCCGGTGCGGCATCAACTATGTAACCGAGGCCCGAACCGCTCGCATCACCGGGAACGTTGATCTGGCGCACCGTGTTCACGACCCGAGGGTAACTGCCGACGGCGATGGCTTCGACCCCTGTTACGTCCGCGGCGGTTCAGCTCGAGCGGGAGGGCGCGAGCCCCGGAGCGGTGATCGCGCTCATACGCATGGTCGTCGACATTGACGTCCGCGCGGTCCTCCCATCGATCTCGGTACCGACTTTGATCCTGCATCGCGATCGCGACGCGATCGCACCGATCGAGGGAGCGCGCTACATGGCCGGGCGGATCCCCGGTGCGCAGCTCGTGGAGCTGGAGGGCGAGCACTCCCCGCTCACCGGGGACACAGACACGATTCTCGACCATATCGAGGAGTTCGTCACCGGCCGGCGCGGCGAGCGCCAGCCCGACCGGGTGCTCGCGACCGTGATGTTCACCGACATCGTCGACTCGACAGTGCAGGCCGCCGCGCTCGGTGACCGGCGCTGGAGCGAGCTGCTCGCCGGCCACCACCAGCTCGTGCGCCAGCAGCTGCGGCGGTTCGGCGGCGAGGAGATAAAGACGATCGGAGACGGCTTCCTCGCTACCTTCGACGGCCCGGCCCGCGGGATCCGCTGCGCGCTCGCAACCGTCGAGGCGGCACAAGAGACGGGTGTCAGCCTCAGAGCCGGGCTCCACACCGGCGAGTGCGAGCGCCGAGACGGAGACATCAGCGGGATCGCCGTCCACACCGGTGCGCGCCTCGTCGCGCTCGCCGCAGCCGGAGAGGTGCTCGTCTCGCGCACCGTCAAAGACCTCGTCGCCGGCTCCGGCCTCCGCTTCGAGGACCGCGGCACCCGCACCCTCAAGGGCGTCCCCGATCAATGGCAGCTATACGCGGTCACCGGATAGCAGCGACACCACGCAGGTGCCGCCGTGGCCGAGCCCTGGAGTTCCGCTTTCAACACGCGGCGGGAGAACCGCGGCTCCCGCGTCGTGTCCCCCCAATGCGGGCAAAGTAGGGGATCTCGTCACACCTGCGCATTATCGCTCGAGCTGAGCAGGCACCGGCCACTGCAAGCCAAGCAGCCGCCCGCGAGCAAGCACGCCGAGTCCGAAAGCAACAGTGTCCGATCCCGGACGCAGACGCCCCC